>NZ_CP114978.1:0-1438458 GCF_027498035.1 Pseudoxanthomonas sp. | reverse complement strand
CTGGGCGTTGACGTTGGCCACGGCGCGATTCAGCTCGCTCTGCAGGACCACATCCTCGTTGACCACGGCGGCGATGCCGTCCAGTGGCTGGGCATTCTGCGCATGCAGCGGCGCGGCAATGGTGGAAGCGGCCAGCAGGCCGGCGGCAAAAAGGGATCGAATGGTCATGGGAGTCTTCAGAACGAATCGGAGCTGGTGTCGTCGTTGTCGTCGTCGGTATCCGGCGTGGCGACACTGGGAGGGACCAGGTAAAGGTCGTCTCGGTAATACCCGAGGATACTACGGCGCAGGTTTTTGTCGGTGTTCTGGCCTAGCGATGCAAGGCCCTTCAAGACAAATTCGACCTGGATCTGGTTGTCCTGGTCACCTTCGAGATTTCGCACGTAATGGCGGCCGACCAGACGAACGGCCAGGCAGCAGCTGTCCCACTGCACGCCGGCGATAGCTTCCAGGGTTTTCTTGTCCTGGAACGAGTAGTAATAGCGGCCGACCACGCTCCAGACCGGGGTGATCGGATACAGGAAGGAAAAGTCGGCCTGCTTGAGGACGTCGCGGCGATAGCGGTAGGTCAGGTTGATCACGCCATCGCCGCCGATCATGTAGCGCGAACGGAAGCTGATCAGGTCGGCACGGCTGTTCTTGGCGTCGTACTGGTACGACCCGCCCAGGGTCCAGCGATCGGTCGGCATGTAGTTGGAATCGACCACCCAGGCCGATTTGCCCTTCTTGATCGGATCCTGGCTGCTGTTGAGGACCACGTTGGAATCCTCGAAATAGAGGATCTGTCCGAGGCTGACGTTGAATTTTTCCAGGCCATCGGTCTGGCGGATGCTGCGGCTGCTCAGGGCCAGGGTCAGCTGGTTGGCGTCGGTCTGGCGGTCGGCACCGGAGAATCGATTGTCGCGGAACAGCTGGCCGTAGCTGAAGGTCATCGAGCCGGTATCGAACAGCGGCAGGTTGCTCTGGTCGCGGTAAGGCACGTTGAGGTAGTACAGGCGCGGTTCCAGCGTCTGCAGGTACGGGGTGTCGTTCCACACCGTGTCGCGGTCGAAATACAGGCCCGCGTCCAGGGTGGTGATGGGCAAGGCGCGGGTCGGCGAGCGGTCGCCGTCAACCGCCAGGCCAGAGTCCAGCTGGTAGGCCGTGTAGCGGTAGGCCAGGCCGGGCTCGATGAACCACGACGGCCCGCGTAGCGGGATCGAGACATACGGCTTGATGTCGAAACGGCTGCCGCCGTCCTTTTCACTGTGTTCGAAGCGGGCCAGCTCGGCGTTCATGCCGACGTCGAGCCAGTCCAGCAGCGGGCGCTCGTACTTGAAATAGAACCGGGGCAGGGCGTTGTAGGGGAGCGCGCTCTTGCTGATCGTGTAATCGGCCAGCTGGTAGGTCTGCGCTTCGGCGCCGGCGCTCCAGTAGCGGGACCGGCCATAGACGCCGACGGTGTTGGTCAGCACCGATGTTGCCAAGCCCGTTCCGTTTGAGATGCCGCCGTTGTCCCTCAGGTAGCGACTGTCACTGATCCAGGAATAGCTGGCACGCGCCTGCCAGGTGCTGTTGAGATCGTGGCTGCCCCGGAAACGGAGGAAGCCGCGGTTCTTGTCCTGCAGCGGGTCGTTGTAAAGGTCCTCATCTTCACCGCTGGCATAGTCGGCCGCGCGGCGCCGGACCAGGTCGTCGCTGGGCATCCAGGCGCCTTCCAGCTTGCCATTCCCGCCGTGGTACAGGTAGCGAAACTCACTGCCCAGGACGATGCCGCGGTTGCTCATGTAGCGCGGATAGAGCGTTGCGTCGTAGTTCGGAGCCAGGTTCAGGTAGATCGGCTGCTCGTAGTCGAAGCCGTTCTTGCTCGACAGGCCAATGCGCGGATACAGCAGGCCGGTCTGGCGGCGGTCGTCGATCGGGAACTTGAACCAGGGGGCGTACAGCACCGGTACCTTGCCGATGCGCACGGTGGCGTGGTGCGCGGTGGCAAAGCCCTCGTCGGTGTTGACGTCGATTTCCTTGGCGCGCAGGTACCAGCGCTGCCAGGCGGGGTCTTCCGGGTCGCAGGTGGTGTAGGTCGAGCCCAGCATCGCGCCCTCGGGGCCGACCATGTGGATGCTGTCGGCGATGCCATTGCCGCGACGGGCCATCAGCTGGTACTGGACGTCCTCGATGTTGTGCGTGTCGTCGTTCTGGTTGCCGCTGGCGCGCTTGGCGATCACCCGGATGCCGGAGTCCTGGTAGCGCACGTTGCCATTGGCGACGTAGGTCCCTTCATCCTGGTTCAGGCTGAAGTTGTCGGCGTTGAGGAACTGGTCGCCACGGATCAGGCGCACGTTGCCCTTGTAGTCGAGCGTGCTCTGCTCGCCGTTGCCGACGAGCGAATCGCCGGTGACGTCGGTGGGTAGCAGCTGGCTCTTGGCGCGCTCGGCGGCCTGGTCCAGGGGGGATACGGCCGCCGGCGCCCCGTCGAACGCGGGAATCGGGTCCTCGACAGGGCAGAGCGCGTAGCTGACGGGTTTTTCGTTCGCGGCCATGGCCGGGAGGGCCAGGGCGACGCTGAACGGAATGGGCAGCAGGCGGAGGGCTCGACGCACGCGTTGGGGAGTCCGGACGAAAAACGGTCGTTAGCTTGCCGTATCGCTGTGCAGGGGGCAATGAAGACGCGCCGGCAACGGCCGGGTTGGGTTCATCCGGGTCCCGGGAAAGCGCACTGCCCACCGGGAGCGCGCAGTTCGGCCACGTGCGCGGCGCTGCACTCGCGCAGGGCTTCCAGGTCGTAACCGCCCTCCAGCACCGAGACGATCCGCCCGCGGGCGTGGGTGGTGGCGATCTGGTGCAGGCGGCGGGTGATCCAGGCGAAATCCTCGGTTTCCAGCATCAGGTCGGCCATTGGATCGCGCATATGCGCGTCGAAACCTGCCGAGATCATCAGCAGCTGAGGCCGGAAGGCCTCGATGGCTGGCAGTAGCTGGTCTTCCCACAGGTTGCGGAAGTGGAAGCTGCCGCTGCCCGGCGGCAGCAGGGCGTTCATCACATTGCCGGCGCCGCGCTCGGATGGCGCCCCGGTGTAGGGGAACAGGCCCGATTCGTGGCTGCTGAAATAGGCCACGCGCCGGTCCTGCGAAAAGATCGCCTGGGTGCCGTTGCCGTGGTGGACGTCGAAATCCACCACCGCCACCCGCTCCAGTCCATGGCGCTCGCAGGCATGGGCGGCGCCGATGGCGATGTTGTTGAGCAGGCAGAACCCCATGGCGGCCTCGCCGGTGGCGTGGTGGCCAGGTGGCCGGACCGCGCAGAAGGCGACCGGATCGCTGCCGTCGATCACCGCGTCCACGGCGGCGATCACTGCGCCCGCGGCGTGCAATGCCGCGGCCCGGGAGCCGGGGCTTGCCACCGTATCGGGGTCCAGCAGGCGATAGCCGGTGAAATCGTGTTCCAGCACCTCATCGATGTGGGCCTGGCTGTGCACGCGACGCAGGTCGCCCAGCTTGGCGGCCGGGGCTTCGCGCCAGTCCAGGTCGCCGTGGTCGCGGCGCAGCGATGCCAGGACGGCTTCCAGCCGGGCCGGGCGCTCGGGGTGCTCGGGGCCTGGATCATGAGCCAGGCAGGCCGGGTGGCTGAGGATGATCACGGCGCGGCGTGCCGGCGCTGGTGGTTCCACAGGACTTCGCCAGCGCCATCGGCCCGGGCCAGGACCCGGGCCAGGACGAACAGCAGGTCCGAAAGCCGGTTGAGGTAATGGACCGGTTCGGCACGGACTGTCTCGAGCCGGGCCAGGGCCACGGTCTCGCGCTCGGCCCGGCGGACGATGGTGCGGGCCAGGTGGCAGCGCGCCGCGGCTTCGCCGCCGGCGGGCAGGATGAAGTCCTTCAGCGGCGGCAAGCTGGCGTTGTAATGGTCCAGCTGGCGTTCCAGCGCGGTCACGTCCTGCGCGGTGATCGCCGCGTGGCCGGGGATGCACAGTTCGCCGCCAAGATCGAACAGCTGGTGCTGAACCACGGTCAGCAGGTCGCGGATGTCCGCAGCGACGGTGGGAACCGCCAGCACCACGCCGATGGCGGAGTTGGCTTCGTCCACCGTGCCGTAGGCCGTGACCCGTGCCGAATCCTTGCCGGTGCGGCTGCCATCGCCCAGGCCGGTGCTGCCGTCATCGCCGGTGCGCGTATAGATCCGGGACAGGCGGTGGCCCATGCGCGTCCCGCGACCGGCATCAGCCGGCGCGGCGGTCCTGCGGGCGGGCCAGGCGCACGACCTGCAGGACGGCGACATGGACGATCACCCCCAGGCCCACGTAGATCGCCGTGCTGCGCAGGAACGGCAGGAACCAGTCGCTGTAGTTCTCCCACCAGCCAGCCAGGGTCGGCTGGGGGACGCTGTCGCTGACCCAGTAGAAGCTGCCCTGGCTGACCAGGTGGCATAGCGCGACCGACGCCACCAGTGCAGCGGCGGCGGCGACCAGCGTGCGATTGTCCGACAGCTGCTGGGACAGGCGCGCGGTCAGGCTGCCGCCCATCCACAGCACCAGGTAGGCCGGCACCAGGCACCAATAGGCGGCCGAGACACAGTAATGCGAGAAGAAGTCGATGCCCTGGCCGGTGATCACCAGGTAGTCCACGCCCATCGCCAGTGCCATGAACAGCGGGAACGCCCAGCGCGACCAGCCGCGCAGGTAGAAACCGGCCATGAAGAACACCGCCCACGACGCGTCGGGAATCGGCCCCAGGTGGGTCAGCAATGCCGGCAGGTGCGAGCGCGTTGCGACCAGCAGGGCAGCCAGCAGGACCAGGATGACGGCGCGCTGGCCGGCGCGTGCGGGGAGATGGCGGGTCATGGCGGGGTTCGGAAGTGTGAAAGGCGATTCTATCGCGCGTGCCCGGTGCGTGGGGTGCGGGACCGTCCAGCCCTGGCAGGCGACCGCTTGTCGGGCTTGTTGGGCGCCGCTGACAAAGGTTGTTCGTGCGTGTCATTTGGTTCCATTTCGTGCCTATCGGTGACATTGCTGCGCAGAAGGTCCGCTCTAGCGTGCCTGCCACATTCGCCCTGCCGCCATCGTCCTGACATGGCGGCGCGCGGCGTGCTGGGGACACGGCGATGTTGGTGCAAGAGGACCGGATGGTGACTGGGATGATGGACGCGCGGCGCCGCAGGCCATGCGGGTCCGGGGCGTACCCGGGCAACGGTGTCGCAGGTTTCACGTTGATCGAAATGATGGTGGCGATCGCGGTGCTGGCGATCATGCTCGCCATCGCGGTGCCGAGCTTTTCCCAGCTGCTGGCGAGCAACCGGCTGACCGCACAGGCCAACGAGTTGGTGGCCGCACTCCAGGTGGCGCGCTCCGAGGCGATCCGTCGCAATGCGCGCGTGATCCTGTGCCCCAGCAGCGACGGTGCCTCCTGCGCGACAGCCGCCACGAGTTGGACCAAGTGGATCGTGCAGGTCGTGAAGACGGCAGAGGTGCTGCGCGTCAATGACGTGAACACCGCCGTGACGGTCCTGGCCAGCGACCGGATCACCGGCAACGACAATGGCGTGACATTCCGTGCCGACGGCCTGGCGCGCGATGCGACCAGCTCGTTGCTGGTCGCCAACGTGTCGGTGTGCATGACGAACACGCGATTGGAGCAGAACCGCCGTCTGGTGGGCATTGCCAGCGGCAGCCGCGTCTCGGTGACCAGTGACGCCGACAGCGGCTGTGAGGCGCCGGCCAATGAATAGGCCACACGGCATGGCGCGGCGTGCCAGTGCGCGCGGCGAGATCCTGATCGAAGTGCTGATCGCCATTCTGATCCTTGGCGTCGGCTTGCTGGGCGTGGCCGCAATGCAGGCCACCGCGCTGCGCAACAACGGCAGCGCCATGCAGCGCTCCCAGGCCGCCACGCAGATCCAGACTATTTTCGATTCCATGCGTGCCAACCGGACCAGTGCCCTGGCAGGCGCCTACGCGATCTCCCGCACATGCACCGCGCCGTCCGGCGGCACCCTGGCCGGCAACGACCTGTCCAGCTGGATCAGCGCGTTGCAGACGTCCCTGGGCAGTGCAGCTTGCGGCACGATCACCTGCTCGGGGAGTCCACTGGCCTGCACGGTCAAGGTGGATTGGGATGACAGCCACGCGACCGATGCGTCGGGCACCGGCGTGGCAGCCGGGAATGCCACGTACTCAATCAGTGCGAGCGCGCAGCTGTGACTGGCCTTCGTCCGCCCGCGTCGGGCAAGCAGGGTGGTTTCACCCTGATCGAGCTGATGATCGCGCTGGTCATCGGCCTGGTGGTCACTGGCGCCGCGATCGGGATCTTCCTGTCGAGCCAGAACATCTACCGCAGCAGCGAAGCCATGAGCCGCATGCAGGAAAACATGCGCACCGCTTACGACCTGCTGGCGCGCGATCTGCGCGTGGCCGGTGGCAATGCCTGCAATACCCGCGCCGTCACCAATGCGCTGACCAGCGGGACCGGGGAGTGGTGGGGACAGTTGAGTGACTGGGGGAGTGCGGTCAAGGGGTATTCCACGACGACGGCCTTCAGCAGTGGCGGTCCAGCGTTCGGCACCAGCGCCGGCACGCGCCTGAGCGGGACCTCCGCCGTGGACCTGTTCTCCGGCGGGGACGAGGTGGCGACCGTCACCGCCGATAGCGGCAGTGTGTTCACGCTCAATCGTAGCGATGCCAATTTCGTCTCCAGCGACGTCATGGTGGTGTGTGACACCAATCGCTCCATGATCTTCAATGCCACCACGGTGTCGGGCGCGGCGGTGACGCACCCCACGACGATGACGTTTGCGGCCAATGCAGCGGTCGCGCGCTTCAATGCGGTGCGTTGGTATGTCGGCACCAATGCTGCGGGTAATCCGGCGCTGTTCCGCCTGCGCGAAGACGGCGGGACGAGTGCGCAGGAGGAGGTGGCCGAAGGCGTGTCCGCCTTGACCATGACCTATCTGGTCAGCGGCGCGGCGTCCTACGTGGATGCTTCGGCGGTGACCAGCTGGAGCACCGTGCTTTCGGTGCGTGTGGCCATGACCATCACCAGCACGGCCAAGGTCGGCACCGACGGCAAGGCCCTGACCCGCTCGATGGTCAATGTGATTTCGCTCAGGAACCGCGACGGATGAACCGACCCCGTTTTCCAATCGCCGGGCATCAGCGCGGTGTGTCGCTGGTGGTGGCCCTGATCCTGTTGCTGATCATGACGTTGCTGGGCCTGGCCGCCCTGCGGACGACCGGTCTGCAGGAACACATGAGCGCCAACATGATCGACCGGAACGCGCAGTTCCAGGCGGCCGAGTCGGCGCTGCGCCAGGCCGAAGCGCAGATCAGCGCCGGCGTCACCATCCCGGACAGCGGATGCACCAGCGGCATTTGCGCCACGCCCGTCGCAGGTGCGGCCGACCGCTGGCTGGACTCCAGCTTTTCCGGCTGGCAGACCTCCAACGGCACCGGCAATCGCGACGCGGCAATCAGCACCGTCTATATCGCCGAATACATGGGCGACGGCGCCTATGGCCCGAACTGCAACACCTCCAAGTCCACGTCTTCCTCCGTCGATCCCAACTGCTCGATGTTGCGCTACCGGGTGACCGCGCGTAGCGAGGGCGACGGCCGCGCCCAGGTCGTGCTGCAGACCAATTTCGTGACGCCCCAATGACCGCATCTCAAGAAGACGTCCGCCGCCCGCACCGCTTGCGCCCACTGCTGGCGCTGTGCCCGTTGTCGCTTGCCGCGGCGGTGGTGGCCATCGCCGCCTGGCCGGTTGGCGCGGCCACCACCGTGACCGGGCTGACCATCCCCGACAGTCCGTTGATCACGGACTCGACCATCGCGCCAAACCTGTTGTTCGTGCTCGACGACTCGGGATCGATGTCCTATGAGTACATGCCCGACGACGTGCCTGCGATCAGTACCTCGGTCACCACCAGCACGTTGAGCTGCGGCAACTACGTCAACTCGACCGCGATCGGCTACATGGGCTGCAGTGCCTATCCGCGCAATACGCTCTACTACAACCCGGCTACCACGTACTACCCGTGGACCTTGCCCGCCTCGGACAGCACCACCACCTATCGGATGAGCGGTGGTACCAGCTATTCGGCGGCTTACGCGGACACGATGTTCGTGCCCTACAGCGGCACCGGTCCCGCCGGCAGCGGCACCATCACCACCACCAGCACCACGACCGATCTGTCCAGCAGTGTCAGGACCTTCTACGTCCCCAAGGACACCACCCAGACCGCCAACAGCTACCTGAGCCTGGCAACCAACTACTACCGCTATCAGATATTGACCAGCGGCACGATCTACCGCAGCGAGTACGCCACGTACACATCCAGCAATACGCCGAGCACCACGAGCTCGGGTACGCTGAAAACGGGTGTCACCGCCAGCGGAAAATCGTTCTCGACGGCTTACACGTTGGCGATACCGGCCAACGTGACCACGGTGACCTTCACAGCCAGTGGCGCCAACAACAGCAGTTTCACGCTGTATGCAAAGAGCGGCTCGGCGGTGAGCAACACCAATAACAGCGGCGCTGCCTGCAGCGCCAGTGGTAGCACCTCCAGCACCAGTTGCTCGGTCAGTTCCCCGACCTCTGGTTCGGTCTACTACGTCAATATCTATGCGACCAGCAACAACACCAGCATCAGTGGCGTCACGCTGAGCTACAGCTATACCGTCAGCACCGCTGCCACGGGGGGCTGCGACACCAGCACCGGAACCACCACCTACGGCTGGCGCAACTGCAGCGCGACCCTGCCAAATACCAGCCGTACCACGGCCGAGGAACTGGCCAATTACGCCACCTGGTATTCCTACTACCGCACCCGTACGAAGGCGGCCAAGGCCGGCGCCAGCGCGGCTTTTGCCGAGATGGACGGCTCGGTGCGGGTCGGCTATCGCACCATCAACAGCAGGGGCGCTTGCGGTGGCAGCACCAGCTACAGCAACGGCAGCACCGGCACCTGCAAGACCACCTATTCGAGCGCCTACAACCTGCCGACTCAGGACGTCCCGATTCCGGTCAACTACAACAACGGCGTGTTTTCCGACACAGGCAGCGACAGCAGCACCACGGCCTTCAATAACCGTACACAGTGGTACAACCGGTTGTTCTCCACCGTGCCCAGCGGCAACACTCCGCTGCGAGGTGCGCTTCAAACCGCAGGCTATTACTTCAGTGACCTGACCACGAGCGGGGGCGCCAACAGCACGACGCAGTCCGGAAATGGCGCCTATGGCCCAGAAACCGGAAGCGACCAGTATGCCTGCCGCCAGAATTTCACCATCCTGACCACCGACGGCTACTGGAATGAAGATTCCTACAGCAACAGCACGATCGGTAACTCGGACAGCGTCAGTGGCACCACGTACACCAGTTCCAGCGGCGTCAGTGCGGGTTACACGGCTGAAAATCCCTACATCGGCGGATTGGCCAAGAACAGCTCAAACGGTTCGGCCAGCTACCCGACCCTGGCGGACGTGGCCAATTACTACTGGAAGAACGATCTGCGGACCGATCTCTCCAACATCGTGCCGACCAGTACCACGCTGTCCTCGACCAATACGCCCGACCCGGCGTTCTGGCAGCACATGGTCACCTTCACGATCGGCCTGGGCCTGAGCGGTACGGTCAACGAGTCCAGCGTGTATGGCGTGCTGAAACAGGGCTACGCGACCTACACCTCGGGCACCACGACCGCCACCGGCTGGCCGACACCGGTCAACAATTCCTCGACGACCATCGACGACCTGCTGCATGCCGCGGTCAACGGGCATGGCACCTATGTTGCCGCGAATGATCCAGACGCGTTTGCGACAGGTCTGCGCAATGCGTTGGCCGCGGTGACCGAGCGAACGGGGTCGTTCTCCAACGTGATCTCGCAGAGCACCAGTGCGAGTAGCAGCAACTCGCTGTTCTTCTCCAACTACGTCTCCGGTGTGTGGACGGGAAAGCTGTATGCCTGTGCAGCCACAGACAGCAGTTGCGTCAGCCCGCTGTGGACCACGGCCGACACCCTGGCGTCCCAGTACAGCGGTACCAGCACAACCTCGATCGCCGGTCGCGGCATTTATACCTGCGGAATCCTGGGCAGTGACGGGACCTGCACCGGCTCCACGTTTCCGACCACGGCGCAGCAGACCACGCTGGGCGGGGTGGATGTGACCAATTACCTGCGCGGCCTGCAGACCAAGGAATTGCTGAACGGCGGAACCCTGCGCAATCGCAGCACGGTGCTGGGCGATATCGTCGATTCTTCGCCGACCTACGTGAGTGCGACCAATACGATCTACGTCGGCGCCAATGACGGCATGCTGCACGCCTTCAACGCGGCGACGGGCGCGGAGTTGTTTGCCTACGTACCTGCTTCGGTGGTGGGTTCGGATCTGGCTTCGCTGGCCAGCACCACGTATGCGCACAGGTATTTCGTCGACGGCCCGATTACGGTATCCACCACCGCGCAGACCGCCAGCAAGAACATCCTGGTCGGCGCGCTGGGTCGCGGCGGCAAGGGCCTGTACGGGCTGGATGTCACCACGCCGGCCAGCTTCGGTGCCAGCAGCGTCTTGTGGGAACAGACCGAAACCACCGGCACGACTGGCAACATGGGCAAGATCCTGGGCCAGCCATTCATTGCCAAGCTCAACAACGGCGTCACCGCGCTGGTCACTGGCAACGGCATCAACAGCACCAACGGCCATGCCGTGCTGTTGATCTACAACGCGTTGACCGGCGCGTTGATCAAGCAGATCGATACCGGCGTCGGCGGCACCACCGCTGCCACCACCAACGGACTGAATGCACCGACGGGCTGGGACGACGACAGCAGCGGCACGACCGATTATGTCTACGCATCCGATCTGCGTGGACATGTCTGGAAGTTCGACCTGTCCTCGACATCGTCCAGCAGCTGGGGCCTGAGCAACAGTTCCGAACCGCTGTTCACCGCCACCTATACCTCCGGCACGACAAGCACGGCGCAGCCCATCACCAGCGGCGTGCTGGTTGCGGAAAATCCGAGTACCGGCGCCACATGGGCCTTCGTCGGCACCGGCAAGTATCTGGAGACCAGTGATATCACCGATACCTCGGTGCAGACCCTGTACGGCTTCATCGACGCGACCACTTCCAGCACCAGCACGACGCTGACTCCTGGCGACCTGACCTCGCGCAGCATGTATGCGATCAGCACCACCAGTGGTGGCGTGACCACGACCCAGCGTTATTTCAACGATTACGACAGTGCCGGGTTGACGAAGGGCTGGTACATCAATCTGGTCGTCAGTGGCGGCACGGCGCAGGGGGAGCGGATCATCTCCACGCCACAGGCCAGCGGGACGTACCTAGTGTTCAACACCATTATCCCCAGCGAAACCACGGGGTGCAGTTCCAGCGGCACCAGTTGGGAGCTCTCGTTGGACATGTTCACCGGAACGGCTGGTTCGTCGTCTTATTTCGACCTGGATGGTGATGGCGTGGGTGACACGACGAGCAATGGCAAGGTGCTGGGAGGGGTCTCGGTCAGCACCGGCATCGCCTCGCTGGCGGCACTGCTGAACGGCAAACTGGTGGTCAGCGATTCCAGTGGCGCGCTGACCAGCGTAGGCACCACGGCGATCAGTTCGGCGCGCACCTCGTGGCGCGAAGTGCTGCAGGAGGATTGAACATGAAAAGAACGCAGCGCATGCGCGCCGGTGTCACCGGCTTCACCCTGATCGAACTGATGATCACCGTGGCGGTCATCGCCATCCTGGCGGCCATCGCCATGGCCAGCTACAACTGGGCCATGGTCAAGAGCCGCCGTGCCGCGGCCGTGACCTGCCTGCAGCAGGGGGCGCAGTTCATGGAGCGCTATTACACGACCAACATGTCCTACAAGGATGCGACGGTGCCGACGACCTGCGATGGCGTGTCGGCGACGTTCTACACGGTCAGCGGCGGCACGCCCACGGCCAGCGCCTTCACCATCACGGCCACGCCGACCAGCAAGCAGAACGACACGCTGTGCGGCACCCTGACCATCAACCAGCAGGGCGTGCGTACGGCCAGCGGAACGGCCGCGAGCAGCCCGGCCCAGTGTTGGTAGGCCTGTCGCGGCACTGACCGCGGCGTTCGTCGCGGGGTCGTATCATGTCGGCCATGAGTGCACGACATGATGTGGTGATCGTCGGCGGCGGCCTGGTTGGGGCCAGCCTGGCGATCGCGCTGGACCGGCTGGGGCGCGATGTCGCCCTGATTGAAGCGACCCCGCTGGGCGACGTGCCGGCGGTGTTCGACGAACGCAACCTGAGTTTTGCGGCCGCGACGGTCAATGCGTTGACCGCGCTGGGCGTGATGCAGCGCCTGCGCAATCCGACCGGGGCGATCCAGCGGATCCACGTCAGCCGGGCCGGGGATTTTGGCCGGGTGCTGCTGTCGGCGCAGGACTACGGGCGTAGCGAATTCGGCCAGGTGGTGGTGGCGCGTGATTTCGGCATGGCGCTGGAAGATGCGCTGGCCGATTGCAGGCATCTCACCCGGTATCGGCCGGCGAAGTTCCTGGACCTGGCGGCCGCAGGCAGTGGCGAGCGCGTCCTGCGCGTCGGAACGGTGGAAGGCGAGGTCGAACTCACGACGCCGCTGCTGGTCGGTGCCGATGGCAGCAACAGCATGGTGCGTGGCGCGCTGGGCATCGGCGCCGAGCGCCACGATTACGGCCAGCGCCTGTTCGTGGCGCGGGTACGGACCTCGCGCGCGCCGGACGGCACGGCCTGGGAGCGCTTCGGCAACGACGGCCCGACCGCGCTGCTGCCACGCGGTGATCGCCACCATGGCCTGATCCATGGCGTGCCGGAGGCGCAGGCCGAGGCCGTCGCGGCGCTGGATGAGGCCGCCTGGCTGGCGCATGCGCAGGCGGCGTTCGGTTGGCGTGCCGGGCGCTTCCTCGCCAGTGGGCCACGCAGTGCCTATCCGATCATCAAGGTGCTGGCCGAACGCCTGATCGCACCGCGGGCGGTGCTGATGGGCAACGCCGCGCAGAGCATCCATCCATTGGGTGCACAGGGTTTCAACCTGGGCCTGCGCGATGCGCTGACCCTGGCCGAGCTGATCGTCGAACACGATGACCCTGGCAGCGACGCGCTGCTGGCCGACTACCTGCGCCGGCGCCAGCCGGATCGCGAGCGCACGCTGCGCTTCTCCGATGGGTTGGCGCGCCTGACCAGCAACGATGCGCCGCTGCTGCGGCCATTGCGCAGCGCCGGCTTGCTGGCTGCCGGCCAACTGCAGAGCGTGCAGTCGATGCTGGTCGGCGGCGCGATGGGCTTTGCCGGCGACGTGCCGGCGCTGTGCCGCGAGGCCGCACCGTGAGCCGGCGTGGACGCAGCGATGTGATCGTGGTCGGCGGCGGCGTGGTGGGCGCTGCCTGTGCATTGGCGATTGGCCGCGCAGGACCTGGACGTCACGCTGGTCGAAGGCCAGGCGCCCACGCCGTGGTCGGCGCAGCAACCCGACCTGCGGGTCTACGCGTTCGCCCCAGACAACGCCGCGCTGCTGCAGCGGCTGGGCGTGTGGGAAGCGGTGCGGACCACGCGTTCGCAGGCCTATCGCCGCATGCGCGTATGGGATGCGGCGGGCGGCGACGAGCTGAGCTTCGATGCCGACCGCATGGGCCGTGCGCAGTTGGGCTGGATCGTCGAACACGCGCTGCTGGCCGATCGCCTGTGGGCGGCCTTGCCAGCCGCGGGCGTGCAGCTGCGGTGCCCGGCGCGCGTGCAGGGGATGGAACAGGACGCCAGTGGTGTCCGCCTGCGCCTGGACGATGGCGCGCGGCTGGAAGCGCGGCTGGTGGTCGCCGCAGACGGCAAGGATTCAACCTTGCGCCAACTCGCCGGCCTGCCGGTGCAGGGCCATGACTACGTCCAGCGCGGCGTGGTCGGCTATCTGCGCAGCGAACGTCCGCACGAGGACACCGCGTGGCAGCGGTTCCTGCCGACGGGGCCGCTGGCGGTGCTGCCGTGCACCGAAGGCCGCAGCTCCATCGTCTGGACGCTGCCGCAAGCCGAGGCCGCACGCGTGCTGGCGCTGGACGATGCGGCGTTCTCGCGTGAACTCACCAATGCGTTCGGTGCGCGCCTGGGCGAACTCACGATGGATTCGCCGCGCGCGGCCTTCCCGCTGAAACTTCAGCTGGCCCAGCAGTATGTCGAAGGGCGCGTGGTCGCCATCGGCGATGCCGCGCACGTCGTCCATCCGCTGGCCGGGCAGGGCGTCAACCTGGGGCTGCGCGATGTGGCTGGCCTGCAACAGCTGGTGGCTGCGGCGCAGTCGCGGCGCGCCGACTGGGATACGCCGCATCGCCTGCAGCGCTGGGCACGCACGCGCCGCAGCGAAAATACCGTTGCCGCCTATACCTTCGACGGCATCAACCGGCTGTTTTCCACCGATGAGCTGCACACCACATTGGCACGCGGTCCGTTGCTGGGGTTGGCGGGAAAACTGCCGCCGTTGACTGATCTGCTGTGGCGCAGGGCGGCGGGGCTTTAGCCGAAGGCGATGTTTTTGTAGCGCGGAGCTTGTGGCAATCCGATCTTGGGGATTCCGCTGCTCTCCGGACAGATCGAGGGAAAGCTCCAGCGCAGCAAGCTGCGCTCTACAGGTGCGTCGCGGCGTCGAGATACCTGGCAATGCTCAGGGCAGGAAAGGGAACACCAGCTTCAGCAGTCCCTTCAGGCCGCCCTCGGCGGTCGAGGCAATGGCCTTCGCGCCCAGGCTGTTGAGGGCGTTGCGGGCGTCTTCCCAGCGCAGCTTGCTGAGGTCTTTCTGCAGCAGGTCGGCGACTTCGCTGGCGGTGGGTTGCAGTTTCTTCAGTTCGCGGGTGATCGCGGCTGGGTCTGGCTGCAGGTAGCCCCACTTCTCGGCGATCTTCAGCAGCGTGTCGAAGCGCACCGCGACCACTTCGCGGTTGCGTTCGTAGACCGGCAGTGCGCCCACATCAAGAATGGCTTGTTCGAATTGCTGGGCATCGTCCGGGTGTTCGACGCGGATGGCGAGGAAGCCGTCCTTCTTGGCCCGTTCGCTCACGTGCTTGGCGCCCGAACGCAGGTTCTCTTCGGTCAATACCGTGGCCACGATCCGCTGCAGCGCCGCGTCGCTTTCTTCCGGCACCAGCGCACGCCAGCGTGCATAGCCATCGCGGCGCAGGCTTTTCACACGCGTGGGCGTGATCCGTAGCTGCAGCGCGGCCATGGCATTGGAGCTGGAACGCGAAATCGCGCCGTCGCGCTCCAGCAGCACGAAGGTCAGCAGTTCCATGTCGCGCTTGTTGAGCGAGCCGAAGCCCTGCATCAGCGACAGCCGCAGGAATTCCTCGGCGAACCCGGCCGGGTCCTTGAGTTGGATGGGTTGCATGGCGCGCAGGCCTTTCGTTCGATGGCCTGCAGGATCGCACGGCCCGATTGCAGGGGTTGAGATGCGTTGTGCGCTAGATCGAAGATCGAGCCGTTGGCGCGCGTGGCCCGGATAAGGCCAAAGGCCGCATCCGCGGGGCTGTTGGTGATTGCATCAGGAACCGTCTGTGGCCGATCCCGGTCCATCGCATTGGGATCGAGCGCCCCGGGTGCGCTGTGCGCTTACCCGGGCGACGCTTCATCCACGCAAATTCCCCCAGGCGGGAGACGTCAGCGGTTGCCGCCCTTGGAGGCGAACACTGTGATCTCTTCGCGGTCGTGGTAGAGCTGCTTGGCGCGCACGGTGCGCAGTCCGCCGGACTGCTCATGCAGGATGTCCAGGCACAGGGTGGTTTCGTCCCAGCGCTTCTTCATCGGCAGCTTGAGGTTGAAGATGGTGTGGCGGCACCAGCCTTCGCGCAGCCAGGTGGCCATGCGCTCGGCCACGCGGCGCGGCTGCTCGACCATGTCGCAGACCATCCAGTCCAGCGATTGCGCAGGCTGCCAGCGGAAACCGTCGGCGCGCAGGTGTTCGACCAGGCCGGTGTCCAGCACGTGCTGGCGCAGTGGGCCGTTGTCGACGCTGGTCACGCGCAGGTGTTCGCGGGTGAGCACCCAGGTCCAGCCACCGGGCGCGGCGCCCAGGTCGGCGGCGCTCATGCCGGCGCGCAGCAGGGCTTCGCGCTCGTCCGGGCGCAGCAGCGCCAGGATCGCTTCTTCCAGCTTCAGGGCCGAACGCGACGGTGCATCCGGCAGCAGCCGCAGGCGCGGGATGCCCAGCGGCCACGGCGCGGCGTCCTGCGGATCAGCAATGCCCAGGAAGGCGTGGTCGCCGTTGACGAACAGCACGTGCAGGCGCGGCAGGCGGGTGTCTTCCTTGGCGCTCATCAGGCCGGCTTTGCGCAGCGCCGGACGCAGCGCGTTGCCGAAACTGCGGGCCAGCCCGGCCAGCGGCTTGGCCGCGTCTGAATCCGGGTGCTCCACCCACAGGTCGCCGAAACGCGGCAGGCCTTGCAGTGCGGCCAGCATCGGGGTGATGCGGTCGGACGGGTCCAGCCCGCGTAGCTCGGTCACCAGGGCCAGCTTCTGCCGCGCGAACACGAGCTGCTGCCACGGCAATGCGGCCGGCAGGTCGGCGTCGTCGCAGGCGAACACCACGTAGCCGTCGTTGCGCTGGGTGCGTGCGTAGCCGGCGAAACCGGCCTCGGCCGCGCGCTGGGTCAGCTCGGCAGCCAGCTCGGGCTCGAAGCCCTGGCGGCAATAGGCCAGCACGCCTTGCATGGGCGCGTTCAGTATTTGCTGCCGCCGCGCTGGCCGTAGGCGGCCAGGACGGCGCAGGCCGCTTCGCGGTGCAGGTCGCGCACCACTTCGATGTTGCGCTTGGTCAGTTCGCCCACCCAGTCGGCAGGCAGCGGACCTTCGTCGAATTCGGTCAGTGCTTCCACATCCTCGGCGCGCGCGCCGATCAGCAGCCGGTCCACGCCGGCCCACACGGTGGCGCCGTAGCACTGGCAGCACGGCTGGGCGGAAGTGGCCAGGGTCACCGGGCTGGCCAGCGCGCCGTTGAGGCGGAAGGTCTGCAGGCGCTGCTGGGCGAGCATGTAGGCCATGTTCTCGGCGTGGGCCAGCGAGGTGTTCTGTGGCACCACGCGGTTGACGCCGACCGCGACGATGCGGTCGTCCGGGCCGAACACGGCTGCACCGAACGGACCGCCGCTGCCGTGTTCGACATTCAGGCGGGCCAGCTCGATGGCCAGGGCGACCTTGGCTTCATCGCCGCGGAAAAGCGCGGCGTGGTCCACGACCTGGTGGACCCAGTCGGGCAGGCTGAGTTGGATCTGGGTGTAAAGCATCAACGTACCGGTCTCGGCGCGGGCGCCGTCGTAGGGGAAAGTGGGTTGGCACCGTCGTCGGCGGGCATGCAGGTGCCGGCCTGGCACTGGCAGGTGCTGATCTGGCGGAAGCCGCAGATGCCCATGCGGCCGCTGGCCTGGCACTGCGCCTGGACGGCGGCCGGATCGGTGGGGCTGTCGGCGTTGACGCAGGCCGGCAGCTCGCCGCAGCAGCTGCCGACGTTCTTCACCGCGCAGTCGGCGTCGCGCTTGCAGCTGGTGTCGACCTTGGCCGGCGTGACCGGGGTCGGCGACGGCGCGGCGGTGACCGGCTGTTCGGCCGGCGCGCCGGTGGCGGGCGCTGGCGCGGGATTGGCGTCAGGCGCGGGCGCGACCGTGTCCGAAGGCGGCGTCTGCGTGGCCGGCGTGGTCGCCGGTGCCGCGCAGCCGGCCAGCAGTACCACTGCCAGCAGCCAGACCGGCAGGGCCGGGCCCGGGCGCATCAGGCCTGTGCCGCCCAGGTGTCGCGCAGGGTCACGCTGCGGTTGAACACCGGCTTGTCGGACGTGTGGTCGCGGCGGTCGGCGACGAAATAGCCGGTGCGCTCGAACTGGAACGACTGCTCCGGCGTGGCCAGTGCGGCGGCCGGTTCCACGTAGCCGCGCACACTGCGCTTGGAGTCCGGGTTCAGATGGTCCTGGTAGGTCTTGCCGTCGGTTTCGTCGTCCGGGTTGGCGACCGAGAACAGGCGGTCGTACAGGCGGATTTCCGCCTCCACGCCCTGGCTCGCGCTGACCCAGTGGATGGTGCCCTTGACCTTGCGGTTGGCGCCTTCCGTGCCCGGGCGCGATTCCGGGTCCAGCCAGCCGCGCAGTTCGGTGATGGTGCCGGCGTCGTCCTTGATGACTTCGTCGCAGCGGATGATGCCGGCGCCGCGCAGGCGCACTTCGCCGCCGGTGACCAGGCGCTTGAAGCCCTTGGGCGGGATTTCGGCGAAGTCCTCGCGCTCGATCCACAGTTCGCGCGAGAACGGGATCTCACGAGTGCCCTGGGTTTCGTCCTTGGGATGGTTGGAGAAGGTGAGGGTTTCCTCGAAGCCTTCGGGCAGGTTGGTCAGCACCAGCTTGACCGGGTCGATCACGGCCATGCGGCGGTGCGCGGCTGGCGTCCAGGTCGTCGCGCAGGCAGCCTTCCAGCACCGAGAAGTCGATCACCGAGTTCTGCTTGGAAATGCCGACGCGGTCCACCAGCAGGCGCAAGGACGCCGGCGTATAGCCACGGCGGCGCAGGCCCTGCAGGGTGTACATGCGCGGGTCGTCCCAACCGTCCACCAGCTGTTCGGTGACCAGCGTGGTCAGCTTGCGCTTGCTCATCACTGTGTAGTTGATGTTGAGGCGCGAGAACTCGATCTGGCGTGGCTTGGCCGCTTCCATCGGCAGGCCCTGGTCCAGCACCGGCTGCAGCAGCGCGGCGTCGCCGGCCAGGTCCACGTTGTCCACGCACCAGTCGTAGAGCGGGCGGTGGTCTTCGAATTCCAGCGTGCACAGCGAGTGGGTGATGCCCTCGATGGCATCGCCCAGCGCGTGGGCGAAGTCGTACATCGGGTAGATCGGCCATTCGTTGCCGGTGTTCTGGTGCTCGACCTTCTTGATCCGGTACAGGGCCGGGTCGCGCAGGTTGATGTTGCCGCTGGCCATGTCCATCTTGGCGCGCAGGGTGCGTGCGCCATCGGCGAATTCGCCGGCACGCATGCGCGCGAACAGGTCCAGGTTCTCTTCCACGCTGCGGTCGCGGTAAGGCGAGTTGCGGCCGGGCTCGGTCAGGGTGCCGCGGTACTGGCGGACTTCCTCGGCCGACAGGTCGCAGACGAAGGCCTTGCCTTCGCGGATCAGCTTCTGCGCGGCCAGGTAATACACGCCGAAGTAGTCCGAGGCATGGCGCAGGTTGGACCACTCGAAGCCCAGCCAGCGCACGTCGTCCTGGATGGCGGCAACGAACTCGGGGTCTTCCTTGGCCGGGTTGGTGTCGTCGAAGCGCAGGTTGCAGCGCCCGTTGAACTCGGCAGCGATGCCGAAATCCAGGCAGATCGCCTTGGCATGGCCGATGTGCAGGTAGCCGTTGGGCTCGGGCGGGAAGCGCGTGCGGACGGCGTGCTGGCGGCCCTGGGCCAGGTCCTCGCGCACGATCTGGCGGATGAAATCCCTTTTCTCCGACGCCAAGGCGTCGGAGGCGCGCTTTTCAGGCGCGGAATCGGCGGGAATGGCAGGCGTTTCGGACATGATCGGGCGGGCGACGGCAAATAAACCGCAAGTTTAGCCGAGGCCGGTCCTGCCCGGTCCGCTTGTGTCCAATGCCTGGGGACGTGTTCCGCCTGGAAGTCAGCGGGATACAGGCTTTACACGGCCACTGAGCGCCTGCACGGGTATGCTCCGGCGCATTGCCCACTGCTTCCCGGGAGCCTCCATGCAAGTCGCCTATCGCGCCGACAACCTGTTCGACGCCCATCTGGCCAAGCACGTGCTGGAGGATGTCGAGATCCCGGCCTTCGTCTTCGGCGAATCGTTGCTGGGTGCCGGCGGCGAGCTGCCGCTGTTCGGCGTGCTGCGGGTCTGCGTGCCCGACAGCGCCTTGCCCGCCGCGCGCGACGCGCTGCAAGCCGCTGGCTTGCTGGATGGCCCGGCAGACCCCACCTACGAGGAGCTGCCCGATTCGGGCCTGTTGCCCGCCTGACGGCTGGCATCCCTGCTTTCCGGAGGTTTTCCCATGTTCGAAGAACTGACCGCCCGCCTGGGCATTGGTGCGTTCAAGCAGCGCCTGCCGCGCGAGGGCGAAGCCCTGCCGGGCCGCGCGCAGCCGCAGCCGCTGCACAACGTGCATTTCGTCAACGGCCATCCGCTCCAGGGGAATTTCCCCGGCATGGAGACCCTTGATGTGGGCATGGGCTGTTTCTGGGGGGCCGAGCGCAAGTTCTGGCAGCTGCCTGGCGTCTACACCACCGCGGTCGGCTACCAGGGTGGCATCACACCGAATCCGACCTACGAGGAAAGCTGCACCGGCATGACCGGGCATGCCGAAGTGGTGCGGGTGGTGTTCGACCCTGCACAGGTTTCGCGCGAAGAGGTCCTGCGCACCTTCTGGGAAAACCACGACCCGACCCAGGGCATGGGCCAGGGCAACGACCGTGGCACCGAATACCGCTCGGCCATCTACTGCGAAACGCAGGCCCAGTACGACGCCGCCATCGCCAGTCGCGACGCCTACCAGCAGCGCCTGCGCGAGGCCGGCTACGGCGACATCACCACCGAGATCGTCTACCCGGCGCCACCGTTCTACTTCGCCGAGGACTACCACCAGCAGTACCTGGCCAAGAACCCCAACGGTTACTGCGGCCTGGGCGGTACCGGCGTGAGCTGCGCCATCGGCCTGGATGCCTAGCGCCCGCAGGGCACGCGCGATCCCTGCAAAACGACAACGGGCCGGCAGATCAACTGCCGGCCCGTTGCTTTTTCAGCGCGTGCGATGACGCGTTGCCGGCTTACCAGCTGAAGCGTGCGTTGGCCATGACGGCGCGGCCCGAGCCGTAATGGCAGGCGGCCACGGCGGTGCAGGTGGACACATAGACCTTGTCGGTCAGGTTGCTGGCATTGAGCGAGAGCTGGGTGTCGATGCCACCAATGCGGCCAACGTCGTAACGGATGGCTGCGTCGAACAGTGTGTAGGACGGGATCTTGTACAGGTTGGCGCTGTCGCCGTAGCTGACCCCGGTGTAGCGCACGCCGGCGGCCAGGCTCAGGCCGGACAGGCTGCCGGTCTGGAAGGTGTAATCCGCCCAGGCCGATGCGGTCCAGTCCGGCACCTGGGCCAGCTGATTTCCCGCGTAGCCGTCGTCGCTGGCGAGCATTTCCGAATCCATGCGCGACACCGCACCGATCAGGCTGAAGCCGGTGATCGGGGTGATCCGGCCTTCCAGCTCCACGCCGCGCACGCGGCCTTCGCCGTTCTGCACCTGGCATTGCTTCACGCCCGTCGATCCGCAGGTGTTGTGGGTCGCATCCGGGTCGTCGCTGAGGATGTTCTGCTGGCGCAGGTCATAGGCCGACAGGGTGATCAGGCCATCGAAGCTGGTTGGCTGGTACTTGACCCCGGCTTCCCACTGCTTGCCCGTGATCGGCTTGAACTGCGTCTGGGTGTAGCTCAGGTTGATGTCGGTGATCGAAGGCTGGAACGACTCGGAGTAGCTGACGTACGGAGTGAATCCGTTGTCGGCCACGTACAGCAGGCCGGCACGGCCGGTGAAGGCTTCGTCCTTGACGCTGGTGCGGGTCCAGGCCGTGGTGGTGTCGCTGGCCACGGTGTAGGTGGCCGTGGAACTGGTGTCCTTGGTCCAGTCGTAGCGGCCACCGAAGCTGAGGCGCCACTTGTCCAGCGCCAGCTGGTCCTGGGCATAGACGCCAGTCTGGGTGTCCGTGCCCTCGGACAGGGCGATGGCGGTGGTCACCGGGGTGTAGCTGGTGTAGACCGGGTTGAAGATGTCGATCGAGGCCGGGTTCGCCATCGTGCCGCGCTGGCCATCCCAGTCGGCCTTCTGGTAGTCCACCCCGACCAGCACGGTGTGGGCGATCGCGCCGGTATCGAACTGGCCCTTCAGATGCGTATCGACCGTGTTGCCGTCCGAGTCGCCGGTGCCCCAGGTTGCTCGCCGGGCCTGGGTGCGGCCGTCGCTGTTCAGGGCGCCACTGATGATGACCGAGCGGAACAGCGAATCCACGTGCGTGTGGCGTGCGCTCTGGGACAGCGTCCAGTGTTCGTTGAAGGCGTGTTCGAACAACCAGCCTGCGTTCCACTGGGTGCGGTCGTAGGTGTTCCAGTCCGGGTCGCCGATGAAGGTGGTGTTCTTCATCCGGCCGTACTGGGTGGCATTGAGCGTGCCGCTCATGGGCAGGAACTGGTAGGTCGAGCCACCGGTGTCCTTCTGGTACATGCCCAGCAAGGTCAGGCGCGTGTCATCGCTGACCTGCCAGGTGTAGCTGGGCGCCAGGAACCAGCGTTTCTGGTCGACCTGGTCGATCTGGGTCTGGCCATCGCGGTACAGGCCAACCAGCCGGAACAGGTGCGTGTCGTCGGTGCTGCCAGTGCCCAGGTCGAAGGCGGTGCTGGCCTGGCCGTTGGCGTCCACGCCGACGCGCAGCTGCTGCTTCTGGTGCGGCTGTGGCAGCTTGCTGACCTGATTGACCATGCCGCCCGGTGCCACCTGGCCGTACATCACTGCCGAAGGACCCTTGAGGACTTCGACGCGCTCCAGGTTCCAGGTGTCGAACGAGCTGCGGTTCCACTGGCTGCCCTGCGGCGCGCGCATGCCGTCCAGGGTGACGTTGTCGCTCCAGCTGCCTGCGTCGAAGCCACGGATGCGGAAGTCGTCGACGCGGTTGTCGATGCCGGTGCTTTCCAGGCTGACGCCGGCCACGTAGCGCATCACGTCGTTGAGGGTCTGGGTGTTGCGCGCATCCATTTCATCGCGCGCGATCACCGAGACCGATTGCGGCGTTTCGGCCACGACGGTATTGGTCTTGGTCGCGCTGCTGGTACTGGTGCTGGTGCGGTACGCATTGACGCGGACGGCATCCATCGTGGTGGCGTCGGTCGTGGTGCTGGTGCTTTCCTGGGCACCGGCGGACAACGCGGTGCAGCCCAGCAGGCAGGCGACGGCAAGTGCGGAAAAACGCGGCAGAACGCCGCACGGAACGGTGTGCAAGGACAAAGACATGGCGATAGGCCCTGTGGATGAAGATTGACGCGCAGGGCTGGGCCCGAAGGGCTTGGCTGGGGGCGATGAGATCCGGGGCGGAGCGCAACGCTCGGCTTCCGGGCGACAAAGGGTATGGGCCGCTTTGGTGCAGGGCAAGCCCCAAAATGTTGGAGACGGTGGCGCTGGCGGCAAGCGATGGCAAGCAGGAGCAGCTGCGGCCGCCGATCGGGAGCCGACGGCGGCCCTCGGGCTAGAATGCACCCATGTCCGCGCTGCCCGACAACCTGGCCAACCAGCTGCTCATCGCGCTGCCTGCGTTGGACGATCCGCATTTTTCGCGCTCCGTCGCGCTGATCTGCCAGCACGATGGCGATGGCGCCATGGGCGTGGTGGTCAATCGCGCGTCCGAGTACACGCTGGGCGAGGTGCTGCAGCAGATGAACCTGAAGACCGCCGACGAGGCGCTGCGCCGACGCGTGGTGCTGTACGGCGGGCCGGTCCACCCCGAGCGCGGCTTCGTCCTGCATGACGGGGGCGATGCCTGGGATTCGACCCTGCAGATCGGTGCCGGGCTGTACCTGACCACCTCGCGCGACATCCTCGAAGCCATGGCCGGGGGCGGCGGGCCGGCCAATGCGGTGGTCGCGCTGGGCTGCGCTGGCTGGGGTGCGGGCCAGCTGGAATTCGAACTGGGCGAGAACAGCTGGCTGACCGCGCCGGCCGATGGCGAGTTGCTGTTCGACACGCCGCTGGAGCAGCGCTGGCAGGCTGCCGGCGGCCTGATCGGCGTGGACATGACCCGCCTGACCGACTACAGCGGGCACGCATGATGGACCGTGCCGGGATCCGCCTCCTCGTCCGCGCCTGGCGCCGTCCGCAGATGGCGCATTGCCCCCATGTCCCGTTGCCCGGAGCCTGCCGATGAAGCTCGATGGCACCGTGCTGGGTTTCGACGTGGGATCGCGCCGGATCGGCGTGGCAGTGGGCAGTGCCTTCGGCACCGGCGCCCGCGCGCTGGCCGTGGTCGATGTGCACCCCAGCGGCCCGGACTGGGCCGCGCTGGACAAGCTGCGCGCCGAATGGCGTCCCGACGGCCTGGTGGTCGGCGACCCGCTGACCCTGGACGGCGGCGACCAGCCGATCCGCAAGCGCGCCCACGCCTTCGCCCGCGAACTGCGCCTGCGCTACAAGCTGCCGGTGGTGCTGGTGGACGAGCGCTCCAGTTCGGTCGAAGCCGCACAGCGTTTTGCCGTGGACCGCGCGCAGGGCCGCAAGCGCAAGCGTGATGCCGCCGCGCTGGATGCGGTGGCCGCCGCGGTCATCGTCGAACGCTGGCTGGCCGCGCCGCATGACGCCACGCATGTCGAGTGACCCGTTCCCTTCTCCGTTTTGGGGGAGGGAGCGCGTTTGCGAGCCACGGGTTCGCGCGATGCCGAGCGCGTCGGCGTGCTTGCCGACGCAGGGGCGCGCAGCGAGGTGGCGCGAAGTGAACCTGCAACTGCAGGTTCGGGACGAGGGTTCGTCGAACCCCATGGCCCTGGACCTCCAGCCCTCTTTCAACACGCGCATTCAAAATTCCAACTCCGCGCCTGCCCCAGACCGGGCTGCCGCCCACCGCCACCCCACGAGCACACCATGACCCAACTGGATTCCGACGGCCGCCTGTTGCACCTGCTGACCCTGGATGGCCTGCCGAAAGAGACGCTGTGCCGCATCCTGGATCGCGCCGGCGCCATCCGCGACACTGCGCTGGGGCGCACCCAGAAGCGCAATACCCTGGTCGGTCGCACCGTGTGCACGCTGTTCTTCGAGCCCTCCACGCGCACCCGCAGTTCGTTCCAGATCGCTGCCCAGCGGCTGGGTGGGGACGTGGTCAATTTCGATGCGTCCACCTCGTCCGCGCGCAAGGGCGAGACCGCGCTGGACACGCTGCGCAACCTGGAGGCGATGGGCGTGCGTGGTTTCGTCGTGCGCCACCCCGATGATGGCGCCGCGCAGATGCTGGCGCGGCATGCGCATGAAGGCACCACCGTCATCAATGCCGGTGACGGCCGTGCCTCGCACCCCACCCAGGGGCTGCTCGACATGCTGTCCATCCGCCAGGCCAAGGGCGCGGACTTTTCCCGGTTGAAGATCGTGATGGTCGGCGACATCAAGCATTCGCGCGTGGCCCGCTCGGACCTGCAGGCGCTGCGCACGCTGGGGGCCACCGACGTGACCCTGTGCGCTCCGGACAGCCTGCTGCCGGAAGCGGAGATCAGCGCTGGCTGCAAGACCACCGGTGATTTCGACGCCGCGCTCAAGGGCGCCGACGTGCTGATGATGCTGCGCCTGCAGCGCGAGCGCATGGAGGAAGGCCTGGTGACCTCGCTGGAGGACTACCACCGCGACTACGGCCTGACCGCCGAGCGCCTGAAGCAGGCCGCGCCCGATGCGGTCGTGCTGCACCCGGGGCCGATCAATCGCGGTGTGGAAATCACCGACGAAGTGGCCGATGGCCCGCAATCGCTGATCCTGCGCCAGGTGGGCAACGGCGTCGCCGTTCGCATGGCGGTGCTGGAGATGTTGCTGGGCTGAGCAAAGCCTGAGCAACAGCAGCCGAGCAAGCTCGGCTCTACGGTTCATGTGTCCTGTCAGATGGTCGTGATGTCGCTCTTGTAGAGCGGAGCTTGCTCCGCTGCTTTCGGCTCCTGCTTTCAAATCCCCTTGAGGCACAGCGGAAGGGTGAAAGTCAGGCCTGAAGGGCGCCGCACATGGATGTACGTCGTTTTCTACGGGACAGGGATGCCTCGTAGAAAATCCCTCGTCCCACAGCGATGCCGCACGAAAGCCTTGCGTCCGCTTGAAAGCGCATAAGGAAGCGAAAACTAGCCCAAACGGCCCATGCGCTGACCATCCTGCAAGGTAGGATTCAGGTCCCCTCGTCGCATTGGAGTCCCTGCGCCCATGAAGCCGTTCCATCGCCGGAGCCTGCGCGGCTCGGCCCTGCTGTTCTCATCGCTGGCCTGCACGGCCATTGCAGCGCCGGCCACGCCGCCCGTGGCGGCGCAGGATGCAGCCTTCAATCCCATCGCGTTCTTCGCGCCGCTGCAGCTGCCTGTGCCAGCCACGGCCATCCGCGATGGCGCCGGCAAGCCCGGTCCGCTGTTCTGGCAGAACCGCGCCGATTACGACCTGCATGCCACCATCGACCCGGCCACCCACACGCTGACCGGCGAAGCGACCATCAGCTACACCAACCACAGTCCCGATGCCCTGGACGTGCTGTGGCTGCAGCTGGACCAGAACATCTATCGCGCCGATTCGCGCGCCGCCTCGGCGCGTTCGCCGCGCCCGGGCCGCACGCCGCAGTACAACGATGGCATCACCATCGCCAGCGTGGAGGTGGAGCAGGGCGGCAAGCGCAGCAAGGCTGATTTCCTGGTGGACGACACGCGCATGCGCGTGGACCTGCCCACTGCGGTCAAGGCCGTTGATGGCAGCATCAAGCTGCATGTGACCTATCGCTACACCGTGCCTGGTACCTGGGGCGGGCGCACCGCTGTCACGCCGACCAGGAACGGCGACATCTACGAAATCGCCCAGTGGTATCCACGCATGGCGGTGTACGACGACCTGCGTGGCTGGGATACGCAGCCTTACCTGGGCTCGGAGTTCTACCTGGAATACGGCAGCTTCGACTATGCCGTGACCGTGCCGTGGAACTACGTCGTGGCCGGCTCGGGTGAGCTGACCAACCCGAAGGAGGTGCTCACCGCCCAGCAGCAGCAGCGCCTGCAGCAGGCGCGTGGCAGCGACAAGACCGTCTACATCGTCCGTCCGGAGGAAGTCGGCCAGGCCGCCACGCGACCCAGGCAGGCTGGCACGCAGACCTGGCATTTCCACATGGAGCACTCGCGTGACGTGGCGTTCGCCGCCTCGCCGGCGTTCGTGTGGGACGCCGCGCGCATCAACCTGCCGGAAGGCAAGCAGTCGCTGGCCATGTCGGTGTACGCGGCCGAAGGCGTCGGCCCGGACAAGTGGGACCGCTCCACCGAATACCTGAAGGGGGCCATCGAGCACTTCTCGTCCAAGTGGTATCCGTACCCATGGCCGGTGGCGGTCAACCTGGGCGGCCACGGCGCCGGCATGGAATACCCGGGCATCGTGTTCGACGGTTTCGAGGACGACAAGGACAAGCTGTTCTGGATCACCGCGCACGAGATCGGCCACAGCTGGTTCCCGATGATCGTCGGCTCCAACGAGCGCCGCCATGCGTTCATGGATGAAGGCTTCAACACCTTCATCGACGTGTATGCCTCCGATGCGTTCAACAACGGCGAATACGGTCCCAAGCGTGATGGCGAGTATGCGCCGAAGGGCGGAAACCCGGTCGATGAAATCCTGCCGGTGCTGGCCGATACCGACGCGCCGACGCTGATGCATATCGCCGATGGCACCAGCGAGAAGTACCGCCACCCGGTGACCTACTTCAAGGGCGCGCTGGGCCTGGTGCTGCTGCGCGAGCAGATCCTGGGGCCGGCGCGCTTCGACCCGGCGTTCCGCAAGTACATCGCCACCTGGGCCTACAAGCACCCTGACCCGTCGGACTTCTTCCGCTTCATGGAAAGCGAATCCGGCGAGGACCTGTCGTGGTGGTGGCGCGCCTGGTACTTCAACAACTGGCAGCTGGACATGGGCATCAGCTCGGCCCGCTATGCCGACGATAGCCACACCGGCATCGTGGTCGCGCTGGAAAGCCGGCAGAAGATGGTGATGCCGGCGACCCTGCGCATCGACTACACCGACGGCAGCCACGACGACCGCCGCATCCCGGTGGAGGCCTGGATCCAGCGCAGCGCCCCGGAAGTCGCATTCCCGACCACCAAACCGGTGGCCAGGGTGACGCTGGACCCGGACCACAAGCTGCCTGATGCGGACCGCGGCAACAACACGGCCAGCATTGGCGGTTGATGAATCGGAAGGCGGATGTCACAGGACATCCGCCTTTTTTATGCGGGTCGATTGCGGACCACATCTTCTTGTCGCAAGGTCGCGACATTCCACGAATAGGGAGCGTTCGGTGAAACGATCAAGGACGGGTGTTTTGGCGCTGGCGGCGCTGATGGCCTTAATGCCACTGATCGCAGCCGATGTCTGGGCGGTTGATAGTCAAGCAGCGGTGCGGGCAGCCAACCTCTGGACGCGCATCCAGTATCCGGGCGATGCGCATGAAACCTACGAGCCGGCACGGTATGTCCAGATCGCTGACCTCGACCGGGATGGGAAGGATGAGGTGATTTACCTGCATCGGATCCCATGTGATGGTGGCGGAAGTTTTGATTGCACCAACTCGGTGACGGTGCTGAAGACGCCGATCAACCGAGACGCAGAGATTCTCAGCTCAAAAGATCCCTTCATTTCGATGTTCGATGATCCGAAACAGTCCTTGATTGACCTGGGATACGAGTACGACGCCGCGCTACATGTGCCTGGCGAGATCGAACATTTGGTCATCGTGGGCCGCACCATCCGAGTGACCTTCATGGCGACGCTTGAATCACATGCCTGTCTTCGGGGGCTGCGAAAACGCCACCCGGAATGGTCGCAGAGCGAATGCCCGCCACCCGGCCGTTATGTCTGGAATCTGCAGTGGAAGCCGGGTGAGCTGAAGCGCCTTGAGTGAGTCCGAAGCCGGAATCGCGCACGCGTGTCAGGAATGGCTTGAACCAGCACGTTCGTGCTTTCCGCGCCCGCGCAAGCCGGGGCGTGAGGGCTTAAAGCGGTTTTAACCCAGGCGCACCTAGAGTGCGGTTTCCCACGAGCAACTCCCCAACCTTTGGAGATCCCCATGGCAGCCAAGAAGATCCTGTTCCTCACCGGCGATTTCGCTGAAGACTACGAAACCATGGTGCCGTTCCAGGCGCTGCAGGCGGTTGGCCACATCGTGCATGCGGTGTGCCCGGGCAAGGGCGCCGGCGACACGATCAAGACGGCGATCCACGACTTCGAAGGCGACCAGACCTATAGCGAAAAGCCGGGGCACCTGTTCACGCTCAACGCGGGCTTCGACAAGGCCAGGGAAGCCGATTACGACGCGTTGGCCATTGCCGGTGGCCGTGCGCCGGAATACCTGCGCCTCGATGCGGACGTGATCGCGCTGGTGCAGGCGTTCGTCAAGGCCGGCAAGCCGGTGGCGGCGATCTGCCATGCGGCGCAACTGCTGGCGGCGGCCGATGTCATCAAGGGCAAGAAGATCTCGGCCTATCCAGCCTGCGCGCCGGAAGTCCGCATGGCCGGCGGCGAATACGCCGATATCCCGGTGGATCAGGCCATCACCGATGCGCCCTTTGTCACTGCGCCGGCGTGGCCTGCGCATCCGGCCTGGATCGCGCAATTCCTGGTGCTGCTGGGGACGCGCATCGCGTTGTAGCGTGTCGGGGCCTCAGCCCTTGGCCGACACCCGCTCGGCGAACATGCCGCTGGCGAAGTAGGCCAGCAGCTCGGCGTGCTGGCTGCCCGGGGCGAGCTGCTGGACGGCGATGCGCGCCGCCTCGGCCAGCAGTTCGGCTTCGGCGGCACTGATCGCTTCCACCGCATCCCACAGCGCGGCCTGCTGCTCATCAACCACATGTGCGGCGGTCCACAGTGCAGCGTGCTGCTCACTACTCAGGCCGGTCATGGGCGCGGCCGCGTGCGGGTCGGGCAGGGCATCGGCCAGGTCCAGTGCGTACTGCAGGCTGCGCAGGACGACGGCAGCCAGGGACGCATCGCGCCAGGGTTCGGCTTCGGCATTCAACGGGTGTGGCGGCACCAGCGCTTCGCCGGACACCAGCGCATCGCGCACCGGGTCTGGCCTGCGCTGGCTGGCCAGCACCGGGCGCAGGCCCATGCGCCCGGCTAGGGTCAGCGTGGCGCGTTGTTCTGCAGGCAGGGCGGAAAGCGAGGCCAGCAGGCTGGCAAGGTAGCGATTGGCCAGCGCGGCGGCGTGGTGGTGTGCGGAAGCGGGCGTGGCCAGCTGCGGCAGCAGCAGTGGCTGTGCCTCCCAGAGGCATTGCGCGTAGCGGACCACGCACTGGGCAAGATGCTTCATGAAATTCCGAAAGGACGGGCGCAGGCGAATCGAAAACGCCCGCAAGGTGGGGCGCGGATTCTAGTCCGTCCCCGCGGGTGACGCGCGCGGTGCGTTGGCCGGCGGTACAGGATCAATGTTCAACCCGTATGGCAGCGGCAGGGCCGCTTTGTGTCGTCGTCAGCCTTTGGTGGCCAGTATTGGTGACTGCTCGGCTGCGCATCACGCCGGGCGTTGGAGATGACGCCATCGCGCCGGGGTTGGCCCGCGTCATCGCCGGCAGGCGGGCCGTCATCCAGGCGTACCTGTGGCCGACATCGCAGTGACCGGCAGCCGGAACGGCGCGCTTGCAGCAAGGCCAGCCCTTGCAGGCTGGCCCGGCGTCATTGCGTAAGGGGGACTCAGCCGCTCTTGGGTGGAAGCGTGGTGCCGAGTTTCTCGATCTGTCCGCCGGCGCGTTCGAACGCATCCAGCTTGTCCTGAAGCACTTCGTGGGCGGCGCGCTTGTCTTCGCGGGGCCGCTTGAACAGGGTGTCGGGTGGCATGGCCTTGGTGCTGCGCAGTGTCGTCATAAGCGTCTCTTGCGGGTGCACTGCATCTATACAACGTTGGCGCGGCACGGGTGTGAACAGGCGGTACTTCCGGCCGGGCGCAAGCTCGGGTCGGTTGGCCGTGGGGCTCCGGTCCGCACTAAAATGAAGCGGTCGGGGCCGCTGTCCCGGCCATCGCAGCGCCCAGGCGCAGCTGCGAAAGATCCCCCCTTCGCCACGCGCGGCCGCATTCACTGCGCCGCCTTGCGGGCATGCCTGCCTTCCCCCCAAGGAGTTTCCACGCTTGAACACCAAGTCATCCCGGATGTCGTTCCGGTCGATCCTGGCCCTGTCCATCACCGCATCGCTGTGCACCGGGCTGGTCGCCTGCGGCGGCAAGCCCGGTGCTGCGACGTCGGCTTCCGGCACCTCGTCGCAGACCTCGGCCGAACAGCAACAGATCGCCAAGTACAACACCTATGTCGACGCAGCCAACCAGATCGATACGTCCTTTTCGCAAGAGCTGCGTGAACACCTGCGTCTGTACGGCGACAGGCTCAAGGGCGGCGGCAAGCTGGACATGTATTCGGTCCCCATGACCATGCTGATCGAACGCTTGGACAAGGAGCTGAAGCAGGGCCTGGCCATGGCGCCGGCGATGGACGACCTGGACCCCGCCGCCAAGCAGTTCGCCGATGCACTGGATGCGCTGGTGCCGCTCAACCGCGAGTTGGAAAGCTACGCCGATTCCAAGGGTTACCTGGCCGATGACGGCGCCAAGGCGCGCGCGCAGGATCCCGCGTACGTGGCTGCACTGACCGCGGTGGCCAGGGCCGAGGGCGCGTTCATGGCCGGCATTGCCGCCCGGGACGAGAAGAACATCCGCGATGCCTTCGAGCAGGCCGAACAAGGCAGCCAGGCCTACTACCGTGCCGGCATGATCCTGTATTCACATCAGTCGATGGACGCCGGCGATGCGTTCTTCGAGTCCTTGGGCTCGGCCGAGACCGCCGACACGTTCAAGACCTCGCTGGACAAGGTCGGCGAGATGTCCGAAGCCTGGGACAAGAAGGTGCGCGAAACCATCCCGGCCGGTTGCCGATCGGTGACCAGGCAGGCCAACCTGATGCTGGGCAATGCCCGTGATGCGCTCAAGCATGCGGCCGATGGCGCTTACAAGCGCTACGACCTCAACGACCCGATCAGCAAGATGATGAGCCCGGTCGTCAACGACGCCAGCCACTTCCGCCGGAATTACAACGATCTGGTTGCGCAACTGAACAGCCAGCGCTGCTGACACCGCAATGCATGGCGTGCGTGGCACGGCGCATGTGCCACGCGCGTCCGCGCCCGAAAAAGCAGGTGCCTTCGCTGTTGTGCGCGGGCACGCCAGACGTCGCTGCCGGCATGCCCCGGATGTTCCCGCGTCGCCGGGGCAGGCCGATGTACTGCATCGGCAACACTTGGCCCCGGGGCGAAAGCGCGTGCCAATCAGCATCGTCACCAATTATCATGTAACCGTTTTCAACAAGTGAGTAATGATTCCGGATATGGAAACCCCCGATACCCGAACCTCCTACAGCCCCAAGTGGCAGTTCCGCTTCAACTTCTTCGACGAGCACGGCGGTCCGCAGGACCCGCGCTTCAAGACGGCACTCAAGGCGCTGAAGTTCGGCGAGAAGCTCAAGGTCAACATGAACTTCTACGCGTTCTTCTTCGGCTGGATCTATTTCTTCATCCTTGGGCTGTGGCGCAAGGCGCTGGCGCTGGTCGGCCTGTGGGTGCTGCTGATCGTCTGCGCTTTCCTGCTGCCCGACGTGCTGGTCCGCGGACTGGGCACCGCGTTCTCGGTGCTGACGGCCATGGCGGCCAATTACGCGTTCTACCTGGATCGCGTCAAGCGCAGCACCAGCTGGAATCCGTACGAAGGCATGCGCTGGTGGTGATCGCGCGCAAGCGCTGAACCCTGCAGCCAGTGGCCGCCCAGATGCAGTAACGTTTTACCGAAGCCCGAACTGGCGCCGCCATGTTCGGGCTTTTTTGTTGGCTCTGTTGGCGTTGAGTGAGGGTGTGCTGGATCGCGCGGGAGCGCATGACCTCTCGTAGGGGCGGCCCATGGCCGCGAGAGGCCTTGTCGGGAAAGCCTCTCGCGGCCACGGGCCGCTCCCCCGCAAGCTGTGTGGCCTCTCGAAGCTTCTCGCCAAAAGCAGCGGCGCCGAAGGCTGGCAAAAAGAAGCGGCGCCTGGGTTTCATCACCAGGCGCCGCCTTGGCCTTCCGACAGGCCGGTCGTGCTTGCCGACCGGCTCAGGTCACTTGTTCTTCTTTTCCGCCTTGGCCGCGCGCTTTTCCTTCAACGTCTTGGTCGGCTCTTTCTTGGTGTTCTTCTTCTGGTCCATACCCTTGCTCATGACGCCCTCGTATTTGTCGGTTTGATCGGCCTGGCAACACCACCGGTGTGGCGCGCCTGCGTACTTTACGCGCCCTCGGCCAGCTCCACGCGGCCCTTGTGGCGCGGAGCTTGCCCCCACGGCCTTGCCTGCGACTCAGCGTGGAAGTGGGCCTGAACCGGTCGGCCGGATTGGTCGTCAGTGCTCGTAGGAAATCTCGTAGCTCCGGCCTGTCCGCTTGATGTGTGCGAACCCGAGTTCGCCAAGATGCATCCCCGCGATCAGAAGGTCGTCCGAGCTGACGATATCCAGGAGCCTTGCGCGCGTGGCGGCGGAGAGAAGCGGGTCCTGGTCGAATGCGATGGAGACGTCGGGGCGCGCAATCTGGATTTGGGGGAAATGCACGATATCGCCCCAGACAAGCAGGCTGCGATCGCCGGATTCGAGGCGATAGCCAGCATGCCCCGCCGTATGCCCTGGAAGCGGAATGGCGCTGATGCCGGGGAGCAACGCGCCATCGGTGAACGTGCGCATCCTCTCCCGATACCCATCGAACACCTTCCGGGCAAACAGGAAATTTCCGCGGGCGCGCTCACTTGCCCGGCTGAGATTGCCGTCGTCCTCCCAGAAGGCAAGCTCGCGCTGGTGCACGACCAGCTCGGCTTCGGGAAAGGCGATGTCTCCAGACGCGCTGAGCAGTCCCCCGACATGATCGGGATGCGCATGGGTCAGCAGGATCGTGTCGATCTCGGAGGGCTGTACGCCAGCCAGTGCGAGATTCGCCTTCAATTCGCCACCCCATTGCTTGAATCCCCCGGCGCCGGCATCGATCAGGATCGTCCGGCCGCGGCCACGGACCAGGTAGCAATTGATGTGGATCGAAGAAGGGTCGCGCAGGCCTGCGGCCTTCTGCAGCCCGGCGGCATCATCTGGATCGATATTGGAAAGTAGCGCCAGGTTGGCGGAAAGATAGCCGTCACTGAGGGCCATGATCGAGAATTCCCCGATCTGCTGGCTCGGGAATGTTGGACCGTCCATCGCAGGGTTCCTGGTCATCAGTTGCGTGCGTGAATGCTTGGCGGCGCATAGCCAAAACAGCGGATGCGCGCGGTCAGGCCTGTCTCGCGGTGGATGGCTTCATCCAGCTTTTCCATGAAGTCCTCCATGACCTGCCGGGTCCGGAGCGGATCGAGGCGGTACTTGATTTCCGCGAAGATCGGATGCCCGCGCCCCTGGTGAGCGGCGACATGGATGATGTGCACGTTTTCCAGCGCAGCGTTGAGGATTCCCGTACACAGCCGGGTGCAGTGCGCGGTGAGTTCCGCCAGGACGTTTGACGGCGGCATGTTCTCCACCTGGATGAAGAAGGTGACATTAGGCATCTGTGCGCTGGCCTGGATCGCGGCGGCTGGTCAGCTGCTCGGTCATCGCGGCGTAGAGATGGACGCCTTCCGGCAGGTGTTGGGGGATCGCGTGTGCGGGACGATCCAGCCTGGCCAGCCAGCGATGTTCGGGTGACTTCTCCAGGGCAACGGCGTGCATCTGGCAGGGGGCGAGGCCCAGCCCGATCAGTGGCTCGGGCCCGGTTGCGCTCACCAGCAGGTGTTCATGGGCGCCGATGGCTGGCGCGCGTTCAAGTCCGTCGTAGAGATTCCGGTGCCAGTCGGTGATGTGCTGTTGCCACCGGGCGAAATTGCCACCGCCTTTCTGGCGGTACTCATCGCCCTGCAGAACATCGAGGCCGTCGATGGAGTGGATGGCAAGGTAGACGGGACAGCCGGGACTCACTGCCCTGAAGCGCTGCGAGGTGTGGAATCCGCTCACTGAAATGAGCGCTGGCAGCTTGTCCAGGCTGTAGAAATCGTTCCATTCCGCTTCGCTGGCAGGGTCGGTGAAGCTGCATTCGACGGTGTAGATCATCAGGTCGCTCCTGGCTGGAGGCGCGCATGCGCCCCCAGGTCTTTGTTGATGTTCGATCATGGTATTTCCATGATCTTCGCCAACAAATCGATTCTTTGGCATGCTTCATTGAGCAAATATCAAGGCAAGATGGAGTGCCCCGCCAAGCGTCAGGAGTCCCCATGCGCCGCAAGATCCCCAGTAGCGCCGCATTGACGGCCTTCGAGGCTGCGGCCCGCCACGGCAGTTTCGCCCGCGCTGCGGCCGAGCTGGCGCTGACCGAGGGCGCGATCAGTCGCCAGATCGGCCGGCTGGAAGCCTTCCTTGGGGCCACGCTGTTCGAGCGGGTCGGCAACCGCGTCAGGCTCCTTCCCAATGGGGAGCGCTACGCGCTTCAGGTCCGCGAATTGCTCGACCGGCTGGACCGCGACAGCCAGTACCTGATGGGGCAGCCGAGCGACGGTGCAAGCCTGGACATTGCAACCGTCCCGACATTCGCGATGCGATGGCTCATTCCGCGCCTGTCGCGGTTCCGCCAGGCATACCCGAACATCACCGTGCACCTTGCCGAGCGCACCGATCCGTTTGTCCTGGCTGGAAGCGGCTTCGACGCTGCGGTCCATTTCGAGCATCCGGCCTGGGCCGGGATGCGGACGCATCGGCTGTTGCATGAAGTGCTGGTTCCGGTGTGCCATCCAGCGCTGCTGGAGGGCGATAAGGAGGTGCTGCTGGACACGCTGCCGCGCCTGCATCGTCGTCAGAACCCGGACGCCTGGCTGCGCTATTCCACGGAAACCGGGATCCCCCTGGGCAATCCCGCAACCGGTGCCCGCTACGATCTCCACGCCATGTTGATCGAAGCCGCATTGGCCGGCCTCGGTGTTGCCCTGGTGCCACGCCTGTACGTTGAAGAAGAGCTCGCCCAAGGCCGGTTGGTCGCGCCTTGGCCGGAGGGGAAAACCATCTCCAAGACCTTCTGTCTGGTCCTGCCAGAACCGATCGGATTGAGCGGGGAGCCCATACGGGCGTTTGCACAGTGGATCCTGGGCGAGGCAAAGCAGGCCGCGGAGGCCGCGTCATAGGGGCTTCGGTTTCGCTGGATGGATGGACCAGGCCGTTGCCTGGTCTGCCATGGCACAGCGCCGCCAGGCGCGTTCTACCTGACAGTGGCCTGTCGCAGTAATGCGCCTGGCATGGGCATGCCGGAGAGCTCGACGGCAGCGGGCGGGTGATCCTGCACCGCAGTTTTCAGTGGACCGAAGGCGCTGGCCCGGCCTGCACCGGAAGGCACCACGGGGGCGCCTTTGCGCGTGTTCTAGGTGTTGGCTGGCGACGGCGGGCCGGGTGCCAGCACTTCGCGCTGCAGTACCGCATGCAGCCAGTCGAGGAATACCTGCAGCCGCTGCGACAGATGCCGGCGATGCGGGTAAAGCAGGGTCATCGGCAACGGGTCGGCGCGATGGTCGGGCAGCACCTCCACCAGCCGGCCTGCGGCCAGTTCGTCGCGTACGTCGTAGGCGGGAATCTGGATCAGGCCAAGGCCGGCCAGGCAGCAGGCGATGGAAGCCTCAGCGCTGTTGACGGTGATCCGCCCGCGCATGCGCCGGGCCAGCAGTTCGCCGTTTTCGCGCCATTCCCAGGGTTCGACCCGGCCGCTGGTGGGCGAGGCGTAGAGCACGGCCCAGTGTGCGTCCAGGTCGGTGGTGTTGGAGGGCGTGCCGTGGCGGCGCAGGTAGTCGGCGCTGGCGACATTGAGCAGCGGCAGCGGGCCGACCGGACGCGCCACCAGTTGCGAGTCTTCCAGCGGGCCGACTCGCAGCACGCAGTCCACGGCGTCCTCGACCAGGTTCACCGCACGGTCGCCCATGCCCAGTTCCACGTCGATCTGCGGGTATTGGCGCAGGAAATCCGGCAGTGCGGGCGCCACGATCAACCGGCCGATGCGGCTGGGCAGGTCCACCTTCAGGCGCCCGGCCAGCGCCTGCGGCGCCTGCCGGAACAGCTGCTCGGTCTCGTCCATGTCGGCGATCTGCAGCTGGCAGCGTTCGTACAGGGCCAATCCGTCTTGGGTAGGCGTCACCCGCCGGGTGGTGCGATGGAGCAGGCGCGCGCCCAGGCGCTGTTCCAGGCTGCGCACGGCCTCGGACACGGTGGAGCGGGGCAGGTCCAGCTGATCGGCGGCACGGCTGAAGCCGGCGCAGTCCACCACGCGCACGAAGATGCGGAACAGTTCAATGCGGTCCAGCGCCATTGTTCGATCTTCCCGACAGGTGAAGTCAGCATCCCCGTCTTTATCCGGGATTTCCAGCGGGTACGGTAGCGGTTACCCGCGCAGCCGCGTCGTGTGGCCGCGCCTCCATCCATACGGGAAGACCTGCCATGACCGATCACAGCATCCGCGGCAAGACCGTCCTCATCGCCGGTGGCGCCAAGAACCTGGGTGGCCTGCTGGCCCGGGACCTGGCCGCACAGGGCGCCGCTGCCATCGCCATCCACTACAACAGCGATGCCTCGCGGGCCGCCGCAGAGGCGACGGTGGCGGCCATCCAGGCGGTCGGTGCGCAGGCCCATGCCTTCCAGGCCAACCTGACCGCAGCCGATGCGGTGGAAAAACTCTTCGCCGATGCCAAGGCCGCGCTGGGCCGGATCGACATCGCGGTCAACACGGTGGGCAAGGTCCTGAAGAAGCCGATGGTGGACATCAGCGAGGCCGAGTTCGACGACATGAGCGCGGTCAATTCCAAGTCCGCGTTCTTCTTCCTGAAGGAGGCCGGCCGCCAGCTGGCCGACAACGGCAAGGTGTGCACGCTGGTGACTTCGCTGCTGGGCGCCTATACCCCGTTCTATGCCAGTTACGCCGGCACCAAGGCGCCGGTGGAACACTACACGCGCGCGGCGTCCAGGGAATTCGGCGAGCGCGGTATTTCGGTCACCGCCATCGGCCCGGGCCCGATGGACACGCCGTTCTTCTATCCGGCCGAAGGGGCCGAAGCCGTGGCCTACCACAAGACCGCCGCGGCGCTTTCGCCGTTCTCCAAGACCGGCCTGACCGACATCGCCGACATCGTGCCGTGGATCCGCTTCCTGGTGTCCGATGGCTGGTGGATGACTGGCCAGACCATCCTGGTCAACGGCGGCTACACGACCAAGTAATCCAGGCCAGCCAGCGTGGCGCTGGCTGGGCTTTACACTTTGGCGATGAGAACGGACAGCCGCCTTTCCCGCATGCTCCACGTGCTGTTGCACATGGCCCGGCACGATGCGCCGTTCACCTCCGATCAGATCGCGCAGATGCTGGGCACCAATGCGGTGGTCGTGCGGCGCACGATGGCCGGCCTGCGCGACGCCGGTTACGTGCGGTCCGCGCGCGGCCACGGCGGTGGCTGGGTGATCGCCTGCGACCTGGGCAAGGTGACCCTGCTGGACGTGCACCGCGCCGTGGGCGGAGTCAGGCTGTTCGCGCTGGGCCACGAAAACGCCAACCCTGACTGCGGGGTTGAGCGGGTGGTCAACGCGGCCATCGACGATGCATTGAAGCAAGCCGAGGCGTTGCTGCTGGCGCGCCTGGCCGAGGTGTCGCTGGCCGACCTGGCCGCCGAGTTCGACGCGCTGTGCGAAGCCGGTGGCTGGCAGCGCAAGACGGCCCGCGCGCACCGACACTGACCGCTGCGCCGCACGCGTTGCGGCGGCGCTCCACACACCGATGACAGACGATTGCGCGAGCCGGAACGGCACTCGCGATGCTGCGTTTCGCTGCCGGTTCATTCAAGTAACAATAAAAGTGTCGTAAGATGCGACGCACTGGTTTCCGCGACCTTGCGCGCTGCGTCTGCGCCCACGTCGGAACCGCCCGCTGGAAGGAATGCCCGATGACGACGTTGAACCCCGCGCGCCATGACGCGCTGATCGTAGGCGGCAGTTTTGCCGGCCTGTCCGCTGCGCTGATGCTGGCGCGTGCCCGCAAGCGCGTGCTGCTCGTCGATGGCGGCCAGCCGCGCAACCGATTTTCCGATCACGCGCATAGCCTGCTTGGCCATGACGGCAAGCCACCGGAACAGCTGCTGGGCGAGGCGATCGGCCAGCTGATGGCATACCCGACGGTGGAGCTGAGGATCGGCTATGTGCAGCAGGCGTCACAGGTGGAGGGCGGCTTCCGCCTGACCCTGGACGAAGGCACGCCGGTGGAAGGCAGCACGCTGGTACTGGCCACCGGCATGCGCGACGTGCTGCCGGATATCCCCGGCCTGGCGCCGCGCTGGGGCCAGAGCGTGCTGCATTGCCCGTACTGCCATGGCTATGAGGTGGCGGGCGGACAGTTGGCGGTGCTGGCGAACTCGTCGATGAGCGTGCATCAGGCCGAGATGATCCCGGAGTGGGGGGCGACGACCTATTTCACCCAGGGCCGTTTCGAGCCCACAGACGAGGAAATGCAGCGATTGCTGGCGCTGGGTGTTGTGATCGAACGCGAGCCGGTGGTGGAACTGGAAGGCGAAGGCACGTCGCTGTCGGCGGTGGTGTTGGCCGATGGCCGCCGCGTACCGGTGCAGGCGATGTTCACGGCGCCAAAGCTGGCTTTCACCAGTCCGCTGGCAGAGCAGCTGGGCTGCAAGTTGGCCGATGGTCCGCTGGGTCCGTACGTGGTGGTGGACGGCGTGGGTGCGACCAGCGTGCCGGGCGTGTTCGCCGGTGGCGACATGGCCAGCCCGATGTCCAGCGCAGTGTTGTCGGTGTCATCCGGTGCGATGGCGGGACTGGCTGCGCATCGGGCGCTGATGGCGGCGAAGGTGGCGCGGGCACTGGCAGCGTAAGTTGTTCCGCGCCGTGCGTCCGCCTTTTGTAGAGCGGAGCTTGTGGCAATCCCCTCTTGGGGACTCCGCTGCTTTTCGCGATGCTGCATAAAGCCCCAGCGGAGCAAGCTCCGCTCTACAGAGGGCGCAAGCGCTGCGGTGCAGCCAATTCGGCGTTACCACGGCATGAGGCGCCAACCCTGCGGATGCACTTCAAGACGCAGCTGCAGATCGAGCGCCTGCAGGAATGCGGCATCGTGCGAGACCACCAGTAGCGCGCCAGGGTAATTGCGCAGGGTCTGCTCCAGCGCCTGCAGCGCGTCCAGGTCCAGGTGGTTGGTGGGCTCGTCCAGCAACAGGAGTTCGGCCGGCGTGTCCCGATACAGCGCGTGGGCCAGCGCGGTCTTCAGGCGTTCGCCACCGCTGAGCTGATCGCAGGGCGTGGTCACGGTGTCACCACTCAGGCCCAGTTGCGCCAGCTGCATGCGGACCTGCGCTTCGCGCGCCTGCGGGTTGGCGGCGAGCAGATGCTGCAGCGGCGAATCGTGTGTGGGAATCGCGTCCAGGCCCTGGTCCAGGTAAGCGAAAGGCACCGGGATCGCGCATGCACCGGACACCGGCGCGACCTTGCCCGCCAGCACCTGCAGCAAGGTGGATTTTCCGCCGCCGTTGTCGCCGACCAGGCCGATGCGTTGTCGCCCGGTGACGACCAGATCCAGCGCTTGCCCACCGGCGATGCCGAACGGCAGCACCAGCTGTTCGGCAACGACAGCTCTGCGCTGTGCGGCCGCGGCAGGCAGCGGTGCGAACAGGGCGATGGGGTTGCGGTGCTCGATGCGGCTGGCGGCATCGCGCACGCCCTGCTGCAGGGTTTCCAGTGCACCGCTTTGCTGGTGCACGCGTTTGCCGGCACTGACCTGGCTGCGCTGCCGCAGGCCGCCGAGCAGGATCGGTGCCTGGTTGGCATCGCGGCCCTTGTGGGTGGCCTGGGCCTGGCGATGATCCAGGCGTTCGCGCAGGACGCGGGCTTCAGCCTCGGCGCGGCGGCGTTCGGTCTTGGCGCGTTCCAGTGCATCGACGGCGTGTTGTTGTTCCTGCGCGCGCTGCGCTGCGTACAGGCGATAGCCGCCATCGTAATCCTGCAGGCCGAAGGCAGTCAGTGCGACGGTGCGCTGCATCGTGTCCAACAGTTCGCGGTCGTGGCTGATGACCAGCAGGCCTTTGGGCCAGTGCTGCAGGCGTTCGATCAGGGCGCGGCGCTGGGTGCGATCCAGGTGGTTGGTCGGTTCGTCCAGCAGCAGGAAATCGGGCTCCGCCAGCCAGCCGCCCAGCAATGCCAGGCGGGTGTGTTCGCCACCACTCAGTTGCGTGGCCGGCTGGCCAGGCGTGAGGTGGCCCAGGCCGTGCGCTTCCAGTGCGGCGGCGAAGGTCTGGTGGATGTCCCAGCGTTCGCCGACGATATCGAAATCGGCTGGGTCGACGCTGCCGGCTTCGATCCGCGCCAGGGCGTCAAACACCGGCTGCACGCCGGCCACGTGCGCGACGGTCGTTCCCGGGACAGGCGCGATCTGCTGCGGCAGGTGGAACACCGTGCCCGCGCGCAGGCAGCGCCCGGCGCTGGGCGCGAGCTGACCGGACAGAATGCGCGCCAGCACGCTCTTGCCGGCGCCGTTGCGACCAACCAGGCCGGTGGGCCGCGCGTCGAAACGCACGTCCAGATCGCTGAAGAGGGGCCTGCCATCGGGCAGGAAAAACGCGACGCCTTCCAGCGCCAGGGACACAGGGGTCATGCGGACTCCAGGGCAATGCCATGCACGATCCATCCCGCGAAGGGAGGGAGGCGGTCAGGCCGTCAGGTCGACGGCGAAGGCATTACTGGCGCATTGGCCCGGGCACCGGTGTGGCGGAAGGGAGCGCGGAGTCTATCAGCGCAGCGAGACGCTCAGGGTGAAGCGCGCCACTTCAGCAGCGCGGGCCGTTGGCTGTGGCTGGTAGAGCTGGATGCGGTAGGTGCCGGGTGTGGCCAGCAGGCCACTGAAACGCTGGCCGTCGCCACCGGTATCGAGCGCGGTGTCTTCGCCCGGCGCGTACAGATGGAAAGAGACGGTGCTGCTGCCGCTGAGCTTCAGCTGGATGACCTGCGCGGTGGCGACGTCGACCGTGTAGGTGACGCTGGCATCGCCGGCGAGGGTGCCGCTGACCGTGGTGCTGTTGGCGCGCTGCGGAAAATGCACGGCGATCGTAGGCGCATCCTGGGCGATGGCCCGCGGTGCGAGCGGCAGGCAGGACAGCAGCAGGCCGGCGATGGCGGAACGGGCGTGGGACATGACGGAAGTCCTCCGGTGGATGACGGCCGGCGTCGCCGTCGATTGCCAGGATGGGGGCGGTGTTCAGTCGCTGCGTTGCGTTGCCCAGCGCTGCAGCAATCCGTCGATGCCGGCTTCGATCATGTCGAAGGCTTCGATGAAATCCTGCGGACCGCCGTACCAGGGGTCGGGCACATCGATGGGATTTCCGCCTTCGGCATAGCGCATCAGCAGGTCGATGGTGGCGCTGCCGTCGGCCGGCGCCCGTTGCTGCAGGGCGCGCACGTGCGCGGCGGTCATGCCCAGCACCAGGTCGAACTGCTGGAAGTCGCGCGCCTGTACCAGGCGTGCCCGGTGCGCCGGCATCGGCACGCCACGGCGGCGCAGTTCCTGCAGGGCGCGGCGGTCGGGTGGGTTGCCGATTTCCTCTCCGGTCACCGCAGCGCTGTCGGCGTGGGCCGGCATGCCAAGTGCTGTCGCCTTGTGCAGCAGTAATGCCTGCGCGGTGGGCGAACGACAGATGTTGCCGGTGCAGACGAACAGGACCGAGGGGATGGGCGAGGGCATGGCGAATGGAGGTGCGGGGGACGGGGAGCATCGCATGCTGCCGCGTGGCACCGCGTCGAGCGAATCCGGGTCGGGCGAATCCCGCGGGAGGTCGATGCTCGACTGACGCCCGGGCGGTCAGCGCCGGGAGGACGCGGTTGCGCGTGCCTGCGGTTTACCGGTGCGGATCGCGCGCGGGCTCTGGCCCAGTTCGCGCTGGACCAGGCGGGCCAGGTGTGCGCCGCTGGTGAAGCCGCATTCCAGCGCGATGTCCTGCAGGCCCAGTGCCGAATGCTGCAGCAGCCAGCGTGCGCGTTCCAGCCGCAGCTGCTGCCGGTATTGCGCGGGCGTCAGGCCGATGTCGTGCTGGAAGCGGCGCTCCAGCTGGCGCTGGCCCAGGCCCAGTGGCGCGCACACGCGGTTGATCGGCGCGGGCACCTGTAGCTGCTGTTCGAGCAGCAGCATCGCCTTGTGCACGATGGGATCGGTCGCGCGCTCCGAGACGACGGCCTCGGGCTGCAGGGCCTTGGACGGCAGCGGCTGCTCTTCGATCAGGATGCGCAACGCCTTGACCGCGCTGGCCCGTCCCAGTGCCAGTTCGATGATGTGCGCGGCCAGGTGCACGACGCTGGTGCCGCCGGCGCAGGTCAGGCGGTCGCGGTCGACCACGAACATCTGGCTGGAGACCACGTGCTGGTCGGGGAATGCGGCTTCGAAGTCGTCGCGGTGGAACCAGCTGACGCAGGCCAGGTGGCCGCGCAGCAGTCCCGCACGCGCCAGCACGAACGAGCCGGTGCACAGCCCGACCAGCTTGACGCCGCTGGCCGCAGCCTGTTTCAGGAACCGGCCCACCGGCGCCGACACGCGTTGCCCGCCATGTAGCACGCCGCCCACGACCACGATGTAGTCATAGCTGTCGACGGGCTTGAAGAGCGTGCTGGTGCCGACCCGGACACCGCAGCTGGAAGTGGTGGTATCGCCACCGCTCGCGGCCATGACGTCCCAGTGGCAATGGATGGGGCGGCTGTGGTCGCCTTCATCGGCGGCCAGGCGCAACGCATCGATGAAGCCGGCGAATGCGGTCAGGGTGAAGTTCGGCATCAGGACGATGCCGACCCGAAGCTTCACTGGCGCATCGGATGGCGACGGTGGTTTCTTCATCCTCCCATCATGGGCCGGCGGCCGGGCCGTGACCATCGGCCTGCGGATGCAGCGCCTGGGTGGCGTGCTGCGCTGGATGGCGATGCACCCACACCGAGGCCAGCACCGCACCACTGATCAGGAGCATGGCCACCGATTCGTAGCCGGTCGGGCCGCGCCGCTCCCAGGCGAAGGCATAGAGCAGCGCGAACAGGGTTTCGAACAGGATCATCGAACCGACCAGAGTCAGCGGAAGCCGCCGGCTGGCGCGGTTCCAGAAGGCGTTGCCCAGCACCGACGACAGCAGTGCGATCCCGCAGCACACGGCGACGAACAGGCCCCATGCCGGCGCCGCATGCGATGCCTGCCGGCCGAGGAAGGCGGGGACGACCAGCAGCAACGAGAGCGCCCCGGTGACCACGCCGATCAGCAGGTTCCAGTCGTGCTCGGAGACGTGCGGCAGGCGCGACAGCCAGCGGTTGTTGACGATGGCGTAGCTGGTCCAGCTGGCCAGCGCGCCCAGCGCGCAGAGAAAGCCCAGGGCGGAAGCTGGCTTGGCCGGCGCGGCACCAGCCAGGGTTTCCCAACCCACGCAGACGATGCCGGCGATGCCCAGCACCAGCGGCCAGGCCAGCCGGCGCAGCGGCATGGCGCCCGCGCCACGGCTGCCGAGCACGGTCACCGCCACCGGCAGGAAGCCGATCACCAGCGAGGTCATGGCGATCCCGCCCAGTTGCACCGCGCTGGCCAGCAGCACGTAGTAGACGATGTTGCCGGTCAGGCTCAGCCCGACCAGTGCCCGCCATTCGCGTGGGCCCATCGATGCCCGCACGCGCGACCAGCGCGGCACCAGCAGCACCGCTGCGATCACGCCGAAGGCGAGATAGCGCCCGGCCGCCAGCTGCAGTGGGCTGAAGGCGCCGGCCAGTTCCGGTGCCAGGAACACCAGGCCCCACAGCGCACCGGCCGCGATGCCTGCGCTGATGCCCGGCCAGAGAGGATTGCGATCCACGGGATAAGGCCCTGGCCAAAGGGCCTGGAAGAATGACCTGCGCATTCTGTTCCAGTGGGCATTCCCGTGGCGAGACCGATGACGTCGCCAATGCGATGTTTTACGACATGCGCCGTTGTGCGCATGCGGGTTGGCGCTTTTCCTTGGTGGTGATTGCCGGCGCGGGCGCGATGCTGCAACCGGGTTGGGCTACCCTCGTCCCAATATCTGGCGAACCCGTGTCCATGCAGCTCGACAACACCTACGGCTCGAACGAAGACGGCCTGATCTGGGGCTATCGCTTTTCACCGGGCCGGCCGGCCGAAGCCATCACCACCGAGACGGTGCGTGCGTTCCTGGGGGGCGAGGAGGCAGGCGACGAACAGGCGTTCGTCTGGCTGCATTTTTCGCTGGCCAACCAGGGCTCCAAGCGCTATCTGCGCGAGGTGCTGGACCTGCCCGATGCCTTCCACGATTCGCTGGACAGCGCGGTCGGCTCCACCCGGCTGGAGCTGGACGACGGCGCGTTGGTGGCGGTGATCCATGACGTGTTGTTCGATGCGAGCTTCGATGCATCCGATGTCGGTACCACCAGCCTGTGCATCGCGCCGCGCATGGTGGTGAGTGCGCGCCTGCGGCCGCTGCGTTCGGTGGATCGCCTGCGTGCGGCGGTGCGCGGCGGCCAGGCCTTCCGCTCCCCGGTCGAACTGCTGGCGCACCTGCTGCGCGACCAGGCCAACGTGCTGGGCGACATCCTGCGCAAGTCCACGCTGCGCGTGGACCAGATCGAAGACCGGCTGCTGGCCAGCCGGGTCCCGGCCGACCGCAAGGAACTGGGCACGCTGCGGCGCTCGCTGGTGCGCCTGCAGCGGTTGCTGGCGCCGGAGCCGACCGCGCTGTTCCGCCTGCTCAATCGGCCGCCGGCGTGGATCAGCCGCGACGACGTGCTGGACCTGCAGCAGGCAGCGGAGGAATTTTCCGCCGCCATCGGGGATTCATCGGCGCTGGTGGAACGGGTCAAGCTGATCCAGGAAGAACTGGCCGCGCTGATCAACGAGAACACCAGTCGCACGCTGTTCGTACTGACCGTGGTCACCGTGCTGGCGCTGCCGGTCAACCTGATCGCCGGCCTGTTCGGCATGAACGTCGGCGGCGTGCCGCTAACCCATAGCGCGCATGGGTTTTCGCTCGTGGTGGGCGGGCTGGTGATCCTGACCGCGCTGCTGGCGTACCTGGCCTTTCGCCGACGCGGCGACTGAGCAGGGCAATGCGTCTGACCGGGAGCCTGATCGTGGCCCTGGCCATCAGGCTTCGGGAGGACGCTAAGGAGTGTCGCTGTCCTCGCTGTGCACGCGGTCACGGCCATCGTGCTTGGCCTGGTAGAGCGCGCGGTCGGCACGGCGTAGCAGCTGGTCGGCCTGTTCGCTGCCGCCGAGCGGGCCACGGGCGATGCCGGCGCTCACGGTGATGTGCATGGACTGGGTTTCGCCCTGGATGGGGACATCGCGGCCGGCGACTGCCGCGCGGATGCATTCGGCCACCGTCTGCGCGTGGGCGATGTCGTCGCCCCGGATCAGGCAGGCGAATTCCTCTCCGCCGTAACGGGCGATCAGTTCATCACTGCGGACGCAACCGCGCAGCACCTCGGCGACATGGCGTAGCGCCTGGTCGCCAGCCAGGTGGCCGAAGCGGTCGTTGTAGGACTTGAAGTGGTCCACGTCGATCAGGATCAGCGTGGCCACGCCGGCCTGGGCCGGGTCCTCCAGCGCTTCCAGCAGGCGCCGGCGGTTGGGCAGGTCGGTCAAGGCATCGCGGTAGGACAGGTCCAGCAGGCGCGCGTTGGCGATGTTGAGCTCGGCGGTGCGCATGGCGACGTGGGCTTCCAGCGCGCTGCGCTGCGTGCGCAGGTGGCGCGTGCGCAGCAGCACGACCACGTAGACCAGCAGCAGCACCGCCATGCCAACGAGGATGCGGAACCCGGGCGTCTGCCACCACCGCGCGTGCAGGACGATGGCCACTTCCATCGGCGTGCTGGCGTTTCCGGCGTGGTCGCGGGCTTCCACGCGCAGCAGGTAGCGGCCAGGCGGCAGCGCGTTGAAGGTGCGTGAGGCCTGTTCGCTCCATGCGCTGGGCGTGGTCTCGTAGCCGACCAGCTGGGTGCGGAAGCGCGAGTCGGCCTCGCGGTACCAGGATAGCAGCGCGTAGTCGATGCGGATTTCCCTGGCGCCGGCCGGAACATCCAGCAGCGGCCCGGTCGCGCGCTGGCCGTCGATCTCCAGGCCGGTGATCTTCAGCGGTTTTGGCTGGTTGTCGTAGAGCTCGTGCTGCGGATCGTAGACCGCCAGGCCACCGAGGGTGCCGGTCCAGAAACGGTCGTGGGCATCGACCGCCTGCACGTAGTTGCACTCCTGGTGGACGATGCCATCGCGCCGGTTGAAGACACGGCTGTCGTAGCCGTTCGCGGTCGGGGTCAGCAGCTGCACGCCGTTGTTGGTGCACAGGTAGACGCGGCCCTTGCTGTCGGGTTGGGCGTTGTAGACGCTGGGATCGGGCGGCGTGGGCAGGGTGTTGGGCAGCACGCGTGGATCGAGCGCGTCGGTGACATCCACACGGGTCACGCCGGCACTGCTGGTGCCCAGCCACAGGATCTGGCGGCCCGCGGCATCGGGGATCATGGTCAGGCCGATCCCGTTGGTTTCAGGCAGGCCGATGTCGTGGCTCATCGTGTCCCAGCGCTGCCCGTTGAACCGTGACAGCCCCTGGTTGGTGGCCGCCCACAACCACGAACGGCCACCGCCATCGATCACTTCGCGCACGCGCATGGCGCGCCAGGGGACCTTGGCGTCGGGGGGCGGGAAACTGGTCCAGACGCCGTCGCGCCAGCGGTACAGCCCGGTCTCGCGGGTGGCGAACCACTGTTCCTGCTTCCCATCGACCGTGCGGACCAGGGTGTCGTAGACCATTTCCCCCGTGCGCTGCCGCCAGGGCGTGGCCATCGACTCGAAACGCGATTCGCCCGGTCGCCTGCGCAGTAGCGCACCGCCGCGCAGGGTGATCCAGTAGGTCTTGCCGCCGTCGGGATTGGCGGTGGCAATGACCGAGCCGATGTTGGCATTGGACGCGATGCCCTCGCTTTCGGTGAGTCGGTGCCAGTGGTGGTCCTCGTACAGCGCCAGCCCTTCGCCGGCCGAACTGGCCCAGAGCCGCTCGCCGCCACGGCCGTCCGGTTCCACCAGGAAGCCGAACACGCCCAGCGAACCGGTGCCCATCAGCGAAGCGATCGACCAGGGACTGGCGCCCAGGGCGGTGCGCGAGACGCCGGAGTCGGTGGCCATCCACAGGACATCCAGCCCATCGGGACTGCGCCAGGCGCTGATGTCGCGGATGACGTCCGAGTGCATGCCGTGGCGGCGGTCGAAGATCTGCAACGTATCGCCGCGCACCCGGAGCAGTCCGGAACGGGTGGCCACCCAGATCACGCTGTTGCCGTCGGGCAGGGGCGTGGCGGCGATGCTGTAGAGCACGTTGCTGGGCAGGTTGCCCTGCTGCTGGCTCCAATGGTCCATGCCGTCGGCGCGCAGGCGCCACAGGCCGTTGACGTAGGTCGAGATCCACAGCTCTTCGTGCCCGTCGCGCATGACGGGCAGCATGTGTTCGACCTGGGTCGCATCCAGCGCATGGCCTTCCCAGCGACGCCAATGGGCCTGGCCTTCATCGCGGTACCACAGGCCGCGGGCATTGGTGCCCAGCCACTGTCGCCCCGGCGCGCCCAGCTGGTGGGTCTGGGCCATGGAGCGCAGCGGATCGGCAGGCAGGGAGTCGTTGCCCGGGTCCAGCTGCCAGCGATCACCCACCAGGCGCATCAGGCCGTTGTCCCAGGTCAGCGCCCACAGCGTGGTCAGTCCATGGGCATCGACGGTTTCGGCGAAGCGCCGGATCTGGTCGGAAGGCAGGCCGGTGGCAGTGCTTTCCGCATGCCAGCGGGTGCCGTCGTAGTGCGCCAGTCCTGTGTTGCGGAACGCCGCCCACAGCGTGCCGCGATGGTCGATATAGACGTTGACGGCCGAATGCGCCATGGCAGGGTCGTCGCTGGCCACCCAGTGGCGGCCGTCGTAGCGGTAGACGCCCGCAGGTGATGCGCCCCAGACGAAGCCTTCGCGGTCGACGACCGTGGACATCATGCCCGCATCGGGCAGGCCATCACGGGTGGTGAAGTCGGTGAAGGCCGGCGCGCCCAGCTCCATCAGGTCCAGGGGCGTGACAGGCGCAGCCCTGCTTGCCGGTGCCTGTGCGGCAGCGGGCATGGCAATGCACAGCAGCATCCAGAGCAGCACCCCGATTCGAGACATATCCCCACTTCCCTATGGGAATGAGTATGCAATAACGATTTCATCTGCGGGGCTGTTCGCCAGGCCGGCGGAGCGCCCGGTTGGCTGGGTTTCCTTCGATTTCCGGGGCCGCGGATGTCCGCCGTGCCCCCCTTGGCGCAACGGCTCAGCGCTGCTCCAGCGCGGTCAGGTACAGGCGCAGGTCGAATTCCAGCTGGTGGTAGTCGGCCGCCATGTGCGTGCACAGCTGGTAGAAGGCCTTGTTGTGGTCGCCTTCCTTCAGGTGGGCCAGTTCGTGGACCACGATCATCTTGAGGAACTCCGCCGGGGCCTCGCGGAACACCGTGGCGATGCGGATCTCGCGGCTGGCCTTGAGCTTGGCGCCCTGCACGCGCGAGACCGTGGTGTGCGTGCCCAGCGCGTGCTTGAGCACCTGCAGTTTGCTGTCGTAGATCACCTTGTGCAGCGGCTGGGCCGAGCGCAGGTAGCGCTCCTTCATGCCCTGGGTGTAGTCGTAGAGCTGGCGGTCGGTGCGGACCACGTGCGATTCGCCATAGCGGCGAGCCAGCACCTCGCCCAGCTTGCCGGCATCCAGCAGCGCGCGGACCTGGGCCTGGACGTGTTCGGGATAGCCGGCGATGTATTTCAGCGTGGACATGCGCACAGCTTAGCGGCCTGCGCCACCAGCGCTCATCGGCGCGGCCTGCATCGGGCATCGATTCGCCGGGCAGCGGGCCGCACGCAAGGTGCATCCGCGCATGGGCGCTGCAACTAGGTCGGAGATTGCCGGCCGCGATTCCGGATTCGCGAAACGCTTGCCGTGAAGGTGGCCGAGTTGCGGCCATGAAGGAGCGCCGACCCTGGGGCCGGCGCTACTGGTCGCGGCGATCAGCTGCCCTTGTGTTCCAGGGCCTTCACTGCATCCAGGGTTTCCTGCACGTGCTGCTTCGGATTCAGGTCCGAATAGGCGTGGGCGACGACGCCGCTGGAGGTGATCACATACGAGGTGCGGTTGGACCAGCCGGGCTTCATCGGCAGGACCGCGTCGTACTGCTTGGCGATCTTGGCGCCCTCATCGGCCGCCACGGCGAACTTGCCGCCGCAGGTCTCGGTGTCCTTGGAGAAGGTCGCCAGCTGGTCGGTGTTGCCGGCGGTCACGCCGATCACCGTGGCGCCATGCGCCTTGAAGTCATCCACGGCTTCGGAGAACAGGTGTGCCTCCAGGTTGCAGCCGGCGGTGTTGGCGGCCGGGAAGAAATACACCACCACCGGGCCCTTTTTCAGCGCGCCAGCGAGATCGAAGGTGAAGGGCTGGCCCGCCAGATAGGCTGGCGCGCTGAACTCCGGTGCCGCGGCACCTTCCTTCAATGCGGCCGAGGCGGTGGAGGCTAGGGCCAACGTGCCGGCCAGGCCGAGGGCGGCGATCTTGAACAGGGATTTCATGCGATGACTCCTGACGGGATGGCGCTTCTTATACGCCACTTGCCCGCGTGCCGCGCCCGCCATCGGCGTGTCGCGGCATGACCGAAATCATTGGACAACTGGCGTCGTGATCGGGCATGGGGAAGGCAAGGTGGCGGGCGAACCGGTATGGTGGCGCGCTTTCGCCCCGACCGTGCCTTTCCATGTCCAGTGACCCGCGCGGCGACGCCGCACTCTCCTCCACGCTAGCGCCGGAACGCGGGCTCAAGCCGCGCCAGCTGATCATGATGGGCCTGGGCAGTGCGATCGGGGCTGGCTTGTTCCTGGGCTCGGGCGTCGGCGTGCAGGCGGCCGGCCCGGCGGTGCTGGTGTCCTATCTGATCGCCGGCGCGCTGGTGATCATCGTCATGCACGCGCTGGGCGAGATGGCTGCGGCGATGCCGTCCAGCGGCGCGTTCTCGGTGTATGCGGCCGAGGCGATGGGGCCAACCGCGGGTGCGACCCTGGGCTGGCTGTGGTGGTTGCAGATGGTGATCGTGATCGCGGCCGAGGCGGTCGGTGCGGCCGGCCTGCTGGCCACGGTCTGGCCGGGGCTGTCGGTGCCGGCGGCGGCGCTGCTGTTCATGGCCGGGTTCACTGCGGTCAACCTGCTGGGGGTGCGCAACTTCGGCGAATTCGAGTTCTGGTTCGCCATCCTCAAGGTGGCTGCGATCCTGGCCTTTATCGCCATCGGCATCGCGCTGCTGGCCGGCTGGCTGCCCAACGTGCCTTCGCCGGGTCTTTCGAACTTCACCAACAATGGCGGCTTCGCGCCCAAGGGACTGACCGGTATCGGTGCGGCGCTGCTGGTGGTGGTGTTCGCCTTTGGCGGCACCGAGATCGTGGCCGTGGCCGCGGCCGAAACCGCCGATCCGGGGCGCAGCATCGCCCGCGCGGTGCGGACCGTGGCCTGGCGCGTGCTGGTGTTCTACATGGGCTCGCTGGCGGTGATCATCGCGGTGGTGCCGTGGACCGATCCGGCCCTGTCCTCGCCGTTTGCCGCGGTGCTGCAGGTGGCGCATATCCCCGGCGCGGTCACCGTCATCACCCTGATCGCGGTGGTCGCGCTGTTGTCGGCCTTGAACGTCAACCTCTACGGCGCCTCGCGGATGATCCATTCGCTGGCGCAGCGTCGCGAGGCACCGCGCCCGCTGGCGGTGCTCAGTAACGGTGGCGTGCCGTGGCTGGCGGTGCTGGCCAGCGTGCTGTTCGGTTTTACCGCGGCGGTGCTGGAGCTGCTGTACCCGGGCAAGGTCCTGGCCGTGCTGCTCAATATCGTCGGCGCGATCTGCCTGCTGGTGTGGGCGATCTCGCTGCTGTCCCAGCTGATCCTGCGCGTACGCGCCGACCGCGCGGGGACGCCGCTGCCGTTCCGCATGGGGGGTTATCCGGTCCTGACCCTGGTCGGGCTGGCAGTGCTTGGCCTGATCTTCGTGCTGCTGGTGGTCACGCCTTCCACACGGATGCAATTCGTCTCGATGGTGGTGCTGACCGGCGTGATCGCCGCGCTCATCAAAACTGCGCGCAGCCTGCGAGGCACGCGCGGCTAAGCGCTTTGCACGCGTCGCTGCGAGTTAGTGCGGCGTGGCCGCCGGGACGATGGCCTGGGTGGCTTCGCTCGAAGGCGAGGGCAGCACTGCGAGTTGCTGCTGGATGTAGTCCAGCTCGTTCAATGCCGTCTGGTTGCCCGGTTCCAGCTGCAGCGATTGCTGGTAAGCCTCGCGCGCGCCGGCCAGGTCGCCCAGCTCGACCAGGGTGTAGCCGACGCCACGCAGGGCCATGGGCTTGATGAAGGCCGATTCGGCATTCTGCTGGGCCAGGTCCAGTGCCGTGCGATAGGAGGCCAGGCCCTCGTCGAAGCGTTTGAGTGCGTTGAGGACGAAGCCGCGTTCAACCCGCGCCATTGGGTCGTATGGCCCCACTTCGATGGCGATGTCCAGGAAGTGCAGCGCTTCTTCCATGCGCTTGGCACCAGCCAGCATGTAACCGGTCTGTTGATAGGCGCTGGAGCAGGCCACGTCCAGCCATTCGGTGGGCTGGCCCTTGCCGGGTCCGTCCATGTACTGCTCGTACTGGCGTCGGCTGGAAAAACTCAGCGCCCGACGACCGGGCTGCTGGCGCTGGGCATCGCAGTAAGCGAGGGCCTTTTCCAGCAGCGGCCTGGCGGTGGCGATGTCGCCTTGCTGCAGGGCCCGGGTGGCCTTGCCGACATCGGCGCGATACGCGTAACCAGTGGCTGGTTCGGCTGCGTAGTACTGGTAGGTTTCCACGACGCCGACCTCGGCGCTCGCCACGTGCATCACGCCTCCGAGCAGGAGCAGGCAGGCACCGCGCATGATTCCTTTCATGTTCGAACTCCAGGTTGGGCGGCGTGACGCCGCAGGCGCAGCTTGCCTCAGCGGCGGCGCTGCGCAAACAGCCAGGCCCACATGGCGGGATCGGCGTAGGTCGCGTCCCAGGCGTTGTGGTTGCCCTGCGGATATTCGGTATAGCGCACAGGTGCGCCGACGGCCTTGAAGGCGGCCACCAATTGATGGTCATCGTGGGTGGAAACCACGTCGTCCAGCGCGCCATGGAACAGCCACACCGGCATGCCGTGCAGGCGCTGGGCGATGGCCGCGTATGGATCGGCCGCGCCATCGACCTGGGTCACGCGCAGGCTTGGACGCTCGGGGCGGGGCGGATGCACCGCGCCGCAGACCGGGACCAGCGCGGCGAAACGCTCCGGGGCCAGCATCGCCACTTCCCAGGTGCCGTAGCCGCCCATCGACATGCCGGTGGCGTAGACGCGTTGCGGGTCGGCATCAAATTCGACCCGCGTCGCCTGCTGCGCGGCCAGCGCCACGCGCGCGCTGGTCTGTGTCCACTCATCGTCGCCGGGCACCTGTGGCAGCACCACCAAGGCGGGGAAGTCGCGGGTGTGCTGCCTCAGGTACGGACCGAGCCCGGCATCGAGCTGCGCGCGGTTGTCGTTGCCGCGCTCACCCGAGCCATGCAGGAACAGCACCAGCGCCGGCTTGCCTGCGTATGCGGCGGGCGAGGGCACGAAGACCTGGTAACGGTGGCTTGCGCCATCGACCTGGACCTGGCGTTCGACGAAGTGGCCGGGCATCACCTCACGCGGCTTCGCGCAGGCGCTGAGCAGGCAGGCCAGCAACAGCAGGAGTGCACGTTCCATCAACAGGCAGGTGGGCAGCGGAAAGACCCGAGCCTAGTGGTCCTGACGCAGGCGGGCACGGGGCGCTGCAGCACGCGCTCATGGCGAGGCTGTTTTCCAGATCCAGCAGGCCAGTGCGGCGCAGTGCAGGGCGACGATCCACCAGAAGGCGAGCTGGTAGCTGCGCTTGCGGTTCTTGTGGCGCAGGCTGCGCTGGGCGATCAGTGCGCCGGGCCAGCCACCCAGCAGTTCCATCAGGTGCAGGCTTGCTTCCGGGGTGCGCTGTGCCTGGCGTCCTGCGGCGCGCTTGTCCAGCGCATAGGCGATCCAGGTCACCGCGCTCATCACCAGCACGCCAAGCGCGGCCCAGTCCGGCAGGCGCCCGGACTGCACGGTGCAGCCCAGCGCGATGGCGTAGGCCAGCAACATGGCCCAGCCAGGCCAGCCGCCGTTCCAGCCGCGTGGCGCCTGTTGCGCCCTGCTTGCCTGGGCCGAGGCACTTGGCGGCACGACGCGACGCACCTGGCTGGCTGCCGGCTTGCCATCGCGGCCGGTGCCTGCGGCATAGCGGACCCATTCGCCGACTTCGGGCCTGCGGCCCTGCTGCCGGTAATCGCGGATGTGGAAGAACAGGCGCGGCCCGCCGGCCTGCGGTTGCACGAAGCCGAAGCCGCGTTCGTCATTCCATTCGCTGACCTTGCCCAGCCCGTTCATGCCGTCTTCCGCGATGGCTTACAGCAGGACCAGGGTGGCCAGTCCGAGGAAACTCATGAAGCCCATCACGTCGGTCAGCGTGGTCAGGATGACGCTGCCGGCCAGCGCCGGATCGAAGCCCAGCCGCTTGAGCAGCAGCGGTACGGCCACGCCACCGGCGGCGGCGGTCAGCAGGTTCAGGGTCAGCGCACTGCCGATCACCAGCGACAGGCCCGGCTGGCGGAACCAGACCAGCACGATCAGTCCCAGCAGCGTGCCCAGGCCCAGGCCGTTGATCAGCGCCACGCCCAGCTCCTTGCGCAACAGGACTCCGACGTTGGACGCGCCGATCTGGCCCAGCGCCAGGCCGCGGATCATCAGCGCCAGCACCTGGGTGCCGGCGTTGCCACCCATGCCGGCGACGATGGGCATCAGCGCGGCCAGTGCGACCAGCTTGGAGATCGTGCCTTCGAACTGGCTGACCACCGAGGATGCGATGAACGCGGTGCCCAGGTTGATGCCCAGCCACAGCATGCGGCGGCGGAACGCGCGGCGGATCGGCGAGAACAGGTCCTCGTCTTCGTCCAGGCCGGCGGCGCTCATGGCCTGGTGCTCGGCCTGGTCACGGATGATGTCCACCACGTCGTCGATGGTGATGCGGCCGAGCAGGATGTTGTTGTCGTCCACCACCGGGGCCGACACCCAGTCATGGTCGGAGAACTGGCGGGCCACTTCCGACGAGCCTTCCTGCACGTCGATGGCCGGTTGTTCGTCGTCGACCAGGCGGTTGATCGGGGTGGATGGTTCGTGGGTGACCAGCGCCGCCAGCGGCACGCGGCCGAGGTACTGGTGCTTCTTGCTGACCACGAACAGGTAGTCGGTGTGGTCGGGCAGCTCGCCGCGCAGGCGCAGGTAACGCAGCACCACTTCGACGTTGACGTCGGTGCGCACGGTGACCACGTCCGGGTTCATCAGGCGCCCGGCCGAATCCTCCGGATAGGACAGCACCTGTTCCAGGCGCTCGCGGTTCTCGCGGTCCATCGACTTGAGGACTTCGTCGATGACCGTATCGGGCAGGTCTTCAACCAGGTCGGCCAGGTCGTCGATGTCCAGGTCTTCGACCGCGGCGATGATCTCGTCCGGGTCCATCTCGGCCAGCAGGCTTTCGCGCACTTCCTCGCCGACGTGGACCAGCACTTCGCCATCGTCTTCCGGGTCGACCAGGCCCCACACCACTTCGCGCTTGCCCGGCGGCAGTGATTCGAGCAGGTTGCCGATCTCGGCAGGCGACAAGGTGTTGACCAGCCGCCGCACCGGGCCAAGACGGCCGCTGTCCAGCGCATCGGACAGCAGGCGCAGCTGTCGCGCGGTCTTGTCGTGGCGGACGGCTTCTGCCATGCGCGTGGCCCCTGTGCGGTCGGTGGAAGCACCGCGCCGCCGGGAGACGATGCGCTGCAGATCAGGTGTTCATCGCGGCATTATCCCCTCCGCTGCCGGGAAAGGACACCCTTGGGCCTGCGTGTGGCAGCCTGGTTTGCGTTGGTAGCGCCGGTTCCGCGCGATGGATGCCATGCAGGTGGGCAGGCATGTGCGGCGGTATCGACGGATGTGGCGGCGCCGATGTAGCACGACGGAAAAAACGCCTGCACGCCCGGATCGGGAAACAACGCCACGCAGGTGGCTGGCGTGGTTCAGCCGCCGACTTTTTCCAGCCAGCGTTCGATGCCGGCGCGGTCGCGGGCCTTGAGCAGCTTGTCGGCGGCCCCGAGCAGTGCGCCCTGGTCGTGGTCGCGGATGGTACGGCGCAGCTCCAGCATGTTCGACGGATGCAGGCTGAAGTGTTCCAGCCCCAGCGCCAGCAGGATCGGCGCCATCGCTGCATCGCCGGCGATCTCGCCGCAGATGGCGACCTGCTTGCCGTGTTCGCGGCCGGCCCGCAGCACCATGTCCAGCAGCCGCAGCAGGGCCGGGCGCAGCGGTGAATAGAGTTCGCCCAGCGCATCGTTGTTGCGGTCGGCGGCCAGCAGGTACTGGACCAGGTCGTTGGTGCCGACCGACAGGAAATCCACCAGGTCGATGAAGTGCTCGACGCAGATCGCCGCCGAGGGCACCTCGATCATCGCGCCCAGCGGGACCTCGGCGGCGACTTCATGGCCTTCCTTCCTCAGCTGCGTGGTCAGGCGCTTGAGCCGCTTGCGCACCTGCAGCAGTTCCTCGCGCACGCTGACCATCGGTACCAGCACGCGCACCGGGCCGTAGCCGGACGCGCGCAGGATCGCGCGCAGCTGGGTATCGAACACATCGCCGTGGGCCAGCGACAGGCGCACGCCGCGCAGGCCCAGGGCCGGGTTCTCTTCGCCACGCAGGGCCAGGCCGGTGCGGTCGGCCTTGTCCGCGCCCAGGTCCAGCGTGCGGATGGTCACCGGGCGCCCGCTCATGCCCAGCACCACGTCGCGATAGGTGCGGAACTGTTCTTCTTCGTCTGGCAGTTCCTTGCGCTGCAGGAACAGGAATTCGGTGCGGTACAGGCCAATGCCGGCTGCGCCCAGGGCATGCGCGCGGGCCACGTCCTCGCGCGATTCGGCGTTGGCGTGCAGAGCGATATCCACGCCGTCACGGGTGCGGGTGGGTTTGCTGCGCAGGCGGCCGAGTTCGCGCTGTTCCTTCGCCGCGTCCTTCTGGCGCTGGCGGAAATCGCGCAGGTCGTTCGCGGATGGGTCGACCACCACTTCGCCGGTGTCGCCATCGACGATCAGGGCATCGCCGTCGTTGATCTTCTGCAGGACGTGCGCGGCGCCGACCACCAGCGGCATGTGCAGGCTGCGCGCCAGGATCGCGCTGTGCGAGAGCGTGCTGCCGGTGGAGGTGACCACCGCCACCACGCCTTGCGCCTGCAGTTGGGCCAATTCGGAGGGCGCCACGGTATCGGTGACCAGGATTTCGCCGGCCAGGCCTTCGGCATCGGCGGCGCGACTGTGCAGGTGCGCGTGGATGCGTCCGATCACATGGTCCAGGTCGTCCATGCGGCTTTTCAGGTAGGCGTCGTCCATGTCCTGGAATACGGCGGCCAACCGGTCACGCTGCAGGCGCAGCGCGTAGTCGGCGCCGTAGCGCCCCTTGCGGATCAGGTCGTCCAGGCCATGCAGCAGTTCCGGGTCGTCCAGCAGCAGCGCGTGCAGGTCGAGGAATTCGCCGACTTCGCGGGCCAGGGCGCCATGCAGACGTCGGCGCAGGTCGTGCATTTCTTCGCGGGCCGCCGCGACGGCCGCATGCAGGCGGGACACTTCGCCTTCGACCTCGCTGGCGCGGATGCGCTGCTCGGCTACGTCCAGTGCATGCGGCAGGCGCACCCGCGCACGTCCCAGGGCGCTGCCGCGCGAAGCCCCATGGCCCGGCAGCAGCCGACGCATCAGGGGCGACCCACGCGAAGGGGGCGGGCCGTTGGGATGGTCGTGTCGAACGAGCACAGGCCGCTTCTGCGGCAGCACTCCCTACCATCCACGCGAGGGAGTGGCGACACGCCTTAGCCTTCCTCGTCGAAGCGCCGTTCGAACAGGGCCGCGATGGCGTCCATGCAGGCCGCTTCGTCCTCGCCATCGGTGCGCACGGTCACCGCCGTGCCCTGGCCGGCGGCCAGCAGCATCACGCCCATGATGCTTTTGGCGTTGACCTGGCGGCCCTTGGCCGCCAGCGTCACGTGGCTGCGGAAGGGCGCCACCACCTGCACCAGCTTGGCGGTGGCCCGGGCGTGCAGGCCCAGTTTGTTGGTCACGGTGAGGTCGCGTTCAAGCATCGTCGAGGATGGCTCCATTTCGTGTGCCGGCCGCCGCGGTGGCCGGGAGTTCGTCCAGTCCCTGTTCCGGGTAGTTCATCACCCGCAGCAGCATCGGCAGGCTCAGCGCCGAGACCCGGCGTACCGGCGTCCCCAGGCGCGCGACCTTGCCGGCCAGGTTGCTGGGCGAGGCGCCATACAGATCGGTCAACACAAGCACGCCGTTGCCGCCGTCCACACGCCGCAACGCAGCAGAGGCCTGCGGCAGGAGTGTCTCCAGGTCAGCATCGAAGGGGACTTCGAACGCTTCGGTTTTCAGGGGCAGGTTGTGCAGCAGGCCATTGGCCACCGCCAGGAGCGATGAGCCGATGCCGGGATGGGTGATGAGCAGGACGCCGCAGGTCATGGTGCAACGTTAACAGGTCGATGCGGCTTGCATCGACCTGTCCGGGCGGGTTTCTTCATCCCGCGCCGCATCTTTCTTTTTTGCGTAGCGAGGAAAACGTTTGCGTGCAGGTGCAGGTGCAGGTGCCTGCGCCTGCTAGTCCAGTTCGCGGTGGAAGGTGGCGACCTGTTCCCAGCCCTGGTTGCGGGCGTGTTCGGCCATGCGCTCGGTCAGGTAGACCGAGCGGTGCTTGCCACCGGTGCAGCCGAAGGCCACGGTGACGTAGCTGCGGGTCTCGTCGCGCAGGCGCGGCAGCCAGGTGTCCAGGAAATCGCTGACCTGTCCGACGTAGCGCGCCACATCGGACTGGGCATCCAGGTAATCGCGGACCGGGCCGTCACGGCCGGTGAGCGGGCGCAGCTCCGGTTGCCAGTGGGGGTTGGGCAGTACGCGCGCGTCGAACACGAAGTCCGCATCGCCAGGCACGCCGCGCCGATAGGCGAAGGATTCGAACAACAGGGACGGCGCGTCGCCACTGTCAAAGGCGAACTCGCCGACCACGCGCCGGCGCAGCTGGTGCACGTTGAGTTGGCCGGTGTCGATGATGACGTCGGCTTCCAGCCGCAGCGGCATGGTGATCTCGCGTTCGCGGGCGATCGCCTCGGGCAGCGACAGCCCGCCATGGCTCAGCGGGTGGCGGCGTCGGGTGTCGGAATAACGGCGCAGCAGCACATCGTCTTCGGAATCGAAGAACACCAGCCTGGCTTCAATGCCCAGCCGCGCCACCGCCGCGCGCCACTGCGCCAGCTTGGACAGGTCGCTGTGGCGCGCGCGCACGTCGATGCCCACGGCGACCTTCTGCGGCAGGACGTCCTCGCGCATCAGGCTGCGGATGAAGTCCGGCAGCAGTTCGATGGGCAGGTTGTCGACGCAGTAGTAGTCCAGGTCTTCCAGTGTCTTGAGCGCCACCGATTTTCCCGAGCCGGACAGGCCGCTGACAATCAGCAGCAACGGCGCCTGCGCGGGCCTGGCTTCGACCGAAGGATTTTCCGGTCCGGTCGTGTTCATGGCGTGCTGCGCTCCAGCAGGTTGCTGTGGCGGGCGATGAACATCGCCGCCGGGTCGATGCCCTTGGTGCGCAGGATGTGCAGGCGCGTGGCCGCTTCGGTCAGCACCGCGAGGTTGCGGCCAGGCATCACCGGCAGGGTGATCAGCGGTACGTCCAGGTCCAGTACGTGGCGGCTGCCGGAGTCGCCGGTCAGGCGTTCGTAGCCGTGGGGATTGGGCTCGGTCATCGGCCGGGTCAGGTGCACGATCAGGCGCAGGTACTTGTTCTTCTTCACCGCGGTGTCGCCAAACATGTCGCGCACGTTGAGCACGCCCAGGCCACGGACTTCCAGCAGGTCCTGCAGCAGTTCGGGACAGGTGCCGTCCAGCACGTCCGGTGCGATCTGGGTGAACTCGGGGGCGTCGTCGGCGACCAGCCGGTGGCCGCGGGTCAGCAGTTCCAGGGCCAGTTCGCTCTTGCCCGAACCCGCCTCGCCGGTAATCAGCACGCCGATCGAATAGATCTCCATGAAGACGCCGTGCAGCGTCACCCGCGGCGCCAGCGTGCGGGCCAGGTGATAGGACAGGAAGTTCAGCAGTTCGTGGCCGCGGCGCGGCGAGGACCACAGCGGTGTCTCCGATTCCTCGGCTGCCGCGCGCAGGTCTTCCGGGCAGGCCTGGTTCTTGCTGATCACCAGTGCCATGGGCCGGTCGGCGACCATGCGTTCGATGGTTTCCCAGCGCTGGCGCGAGTCCAGGCCATCGAGCCAGGCCATCTCCTCGGTGCCCAGGATCTGGACCTTGTTGGGATAGATCGCGTTGAGATAGCCGGCCAGCGACGGACGCCGCTTGACCTTGCCGGTGGTGTCGATCTGGCGCGTGCCGCCTGCGCGACCGGCCAGCCAGCGCAGGGCCAGCTTCTCCTTCATCTGGTCAAACAGCTCGCTCGCGGAGATGCTGGAGTTCATGGGGTCACGACAAGGCGGAAGCAGCCCCGATGATACGACGCGCCGATGGATCGCCGAACCGCGCGTGCGCTGCGTGCCTGGGCTGGAACGAAAACGGCGACCTTGCGGTCGCCGTTGTTCACACCTGTCGCGGGATCGAGAGACTCAGTCGGCATTCTCGCCGCGCGGGCCGCGCTGGCGGTCGATCTGCTTGCGCTTGTGCTTGAGGACCAGGCGGTCGAGCTTGTCGGCCAACATGTCGATGGCGGCGTACATGGTCTCGGCACCGGCATCGGCGTGCAGGGTGCGGCCGGAGAAGTTGATCGTGGCTTCGGCCACGTAATCGGGCTTGGAGAACCCCAGTTGGGTGCGGCATTCGAGCGGCTGGTCGAAATGTCGTTCAAGGCGCTTGAGTTTCGTCTCGACATAGTCACGAAGTGCGGGTGTCACTTCCATCGACTGGCCGTAGGTCTCGATTCGCATCGCATTTGTCTCCTGCAGTGGTTGTTGCGTCGGTTGTTTGGGACAAACCGGAGTGGTCTGGGGTTCCTTGCTGGCTCCTTCTGGGCTGGGTGGATGTTCAGTTGTGCGACCGGTCGTCCGGTTTCAAAACTGGCAGGCGGCGACTGAACCGGCTGCCACTGTGGACCTCATGCCATGCGTACGCGTTCGTGCGACGACAGGATGTCCATGGCTTCACGATACTTCGCCACCGTGCGCCGCGCCACTGGCACGCCTGACGATTTCAACAGGTCGGCGAGCTTGGCATCGGACAGCGGTTTACGTGGGTTTTCGGCGTCGATCAGCTTGCGGATCATCGACTGGATGGCGGTGCTGGAGGCTTCGCCGCCGCCTTCGGTGCTGACGCCGGAGGCGAAGAACGCCCGCAGCGGCAAGGTTCCGCGCGGGGTGCGCACGTACTTGCGGGCGATGGCGCGTGAAACGGTGGATTCATGCAGGCCGACTTCGCCCGCGACCTCACGCAGGGTTAGCGGACGCAGGGCCTGTTCACCGAACTCCAGGAAGCCGGCCTGCTGGTGGATCAGGCAGCGGGTGACCTTGAGCAGCGTGTCGCCACGCGCTTCCAGGCTCTTGAGCAGCCAGCGTGCCTCCTGCAGGTGTCCGCGCAGGTAGCCTGCGTCGGATTCATTGCACTGGCGGATCATCGACTCGTAGCCGCGGTGGATGGTGACCTTGGGCAGGTGCTGGCTGGCCAGGGCGGCGCGCCACACGCCGCGCTGGCGCCAGACCACGCAGTCGGGCACCACGTAGGTGTCCTGGGTCAGCTCGCCGATCTGCACGCCGGGCTTGGGGTCGAGCGAACGCAGCAGGGCGATGGCTTCCTCGACTTCGCCCTGGGGGCGCTTGAGCTCGCTGGCCAGGCCGGCCACGCCGCTGCGCGGCAGCTTTTCCAGCAAGGGGCCTTCGGCGATCAGCAGCGCCAGGGCGCGGCCGGCGGTCTCGGGTGACAGCACCCCCAGCTGCAGGCGCAGGCACTCGCCCAGCGAGCGTGCGCCGACCCCGACCGGATCGAAGCGCTGCAGCTGGCACAGCACGGTGTGGATCTCGTCTTCGCTGGCGCTGACTTCCGGCAGCAGGGTCTGGGCGATGTCGAGGAAAGGCGTGCGCAGATAGCCATCGTCTTCGATGGCGTCGATCACCGCCGCACCGATCCGGCGATCGCGCTGGGACAGGTGCGACAGATGCAGCTGCCACAGCAGGTGGTCCTGCAGGGTGTCCGATTCGGCCACGCGTTCGGCCGCGCTGCCCATGTTGTCGTCGTCGTCGAACGAGCCGCCGGAGGACGAGCCGCCCATCTCGGTGGGCCAGGGGCTTTCATCGGGCTGCCAGTCGTCGCTTTCGGGCTGGCGTTCGGGGGCTTCGGCCTGGAGGCGCTCGGCTGGTTCATCGCCGCCATTGGCTTGCGGCGCGTCGGGGATGGTGTTCTCGGCCCAGTCGAGCAGGGGGTTGGTTTCGACCGCCTCGGCGATCTCGGCTTCCAGCTCGGTCGTGGACATCTGCAACAGGCGGATGGCCTGGCGCAACTGGGGTGTCATCACCAGTTGCTGGCCCATCGATGTCTGGAGACGTGGTTTCATCCGGAAGATCCGTGAAGCGGTGGATGCGGCAACACCGGCCACACCACCTGGCATCACAACCGGAAGGTGTCTCCCAGGTATACGCGGCGTACGTCGGCGTTGGCCAGCAGTTCGTCCGGTGCCCCCTGCGCCAGCACGCTGCCTTCAGCGAGGATATACGCCCGGTCGCAGATTCCCAAGGTTTCGCGGACATTGTGGTCGGTGATGAGCACGCCGATGCCGCGGTCCTTGAGGTGGGTGATGATCCGCTGGATCTCGCCGACCGAGATCGGATCCACGCCCGCGAAGGGTTCGTCCAGCAGCATCAGGCGCGGTTTGGCAGCCAGGGCGCGGGCGATTTCCACGCGACGGCGCTCGCCACCGGACAGGCTGGCGCCCAACTGCTCGGAGACGTGGGTGATCTGCAGTTCGTCCAGTAGCGATGCCAGTTCCTTTTCCGCGCCATCGCCATCCAGATCGTCGCGCAGTTCCAGCACCAGGCGGATGTTGTCGGCCACGGTGAGCTTGCGGAACACCGAGGGTTCCTGTGGCAGGTAGCCCACGCCGAGCTTGGCGCGGTGGTACATCGGCTCGCTGGTGATGTCCTGGCCGTCCAGCAGGATGGTGCCGGCATCGGTGGAGACCAGCCCGACGATCATGTAGAAGCAGGTGGTCTTGCCGGCGCCATTGGGGCCGAGCAGGCCGACCACTTCACCCGGTTCCAGGGTCAGTCCGAAATCGGTGACGACCTTGCGCTGCTTGTAGCTCTTCTTCAGTCCCTGGGCCGAGAGCATTACTTGGCCCCCGGCTTGGCGGGCGTCGCCGCCGGCGTGGCCGGCGCCTTGGCCTTGGGCTGGATCACCGTGTGCACGCGCGTGCCGTCGCCGCCACTCTGCATGCTGCCGGTCACGGTGTTGTAGACCATCTTCTGCCCGGCGTTGGTGCCCTTGGGCGAGGTCACCTTGTAGTTGCCGGTCAGGGTGACGATGTTGTTGACCATGTCGTAGTCGATGGTGTCGGCCGTGGCTTCGACCGGCGTGCCGTCGTCGTTGATCTGTTTCAGCCGGGCCTGCTTGCCGGTGAATACGCCGCGCACGGTGTCACCTCCCTTGCGGAAGATCTGGCCCTTGCTGGCATGCACTTCCAGCGTGCCCTGGATGATCACCACGTCGCCGACCAGGTTGGTCACGCCATCGGCGGCAGCGGTGCCGTCCTGGCTATCGGACTGGATATCCATGGGCTGGTTGCGATCGGACTGCTTGGCCTGCGCAGCGCCCGCCATCAGCAGCGATGCGGCCACCAGCAGGCCTAGGCTGACCTTATTGCGCGGATTTGGGGACATAGCGCGATTTCACCTTGGACTTGAATTTGTATTGTTGGGTCTGCGAGTTGATTTCAAAACCCGTGCCGGCCACGGTCACGCCGGGCTGGGTCAACACCACGGGCTGGTCGGTGCTGGCCAGGTGCTGGTCGGGAAAGATGTCCAACCGGCTGGTCTTGAAGTCCGTGGGTGCGCCGACGCCGGGCGGGCTGTTGCCCACGACGTCATCGCGCAGGATGGCTTTCTCGCCCTTGGCGGCAACCCAGGCGGTCTTGCTGCGCATTTCCATATGGGCGCCGCTCTTGTCGGGAATCAGGAACAGCGGCGTGGTGATGGCATAGGTTTGGTCGGCCGCGGTGCGGTGCATTTCCGGCGCGCGCAGGGTGACCGACTCCTTGCCGTCCTTGTCCAGGGCGACCATTTCGAAGTCATGCATGATGTAGTCGGACTGCGCGGCCTGGCCGGTCGTTTGCGGTTTCTGGCGGTTGTCCCAGGCCGACCAGCCGAACAGCAGCAGTGCGACCAGCAGCGCGATGCCCAGTCCCGTGCGCCAGTTCACGCGGCGCCATCCTGCAGCAGTTCGCCCACGTGGCCTTGCGCGGCCAGGACCAGGTCGCAGGCCTCGCGCGCCGCGCCCTTGCCGCCACTGGCCTGCGTACGCCAATGCGCGGCGGGTGCGACCCAGGCATGCACGTTGTCCGGGACGATCGCCAGCCCGACCTGGCGCAACGTGGTCAGGTCGGCCAGGTCGTCGCCCATGAACAGCACCTGGTCCAGGTCGAGCTTGCGTTCGGCGCACATGGCGGTGACGTGGGACAGCTTGTCCTTGACGCCCTGGTGCACGCCGATGCCCAGCTCGCGGGCACGGTGTTCGACCACCTGGCCGCTGCGGGCGGTGACCAGTGCCACTTCGATGCCGTTGCGGCGCAGCAGCACCAGCCCCAGGCCGTCCTGCACGTGAAAGGTCTTGCCTTCCTGCCCGGCGGCATCCAGGAACAGGCCGCCGTCGGTCAGCGTGCCATCGACATCGAAACAGGCCAGGCGCACGCGTGCGGCGCGCTGCAGCAGCTCATCGGTGACGTCGTGGAGATGGGAGTGGGGCATCGGGACAACTTGGTTGGGAAGGGCGGTTGAAACGTTAAGGCAGTGGCTCTTACACCACGCGTGCGCGCAACAGGTCGTGAACATTGAGCGCGCCGGTGACCCGGCCGTCCGCGTCCACCACGATCAGGCCGCTGCCGATATTGCGGGTTTCCAGCAGGCGTGCGGCCTCGGTGGCCAGCGCCTGGGCGCCGATGGTGACCGGGTTGCGAGTCATCACCGAGGCGATGGCCGTGGTGTGGATGTCCAGGCCGGCCGTATCCAGGGCGCGACGCAGGTCGCCGTCGGTGAAGATGCCCAGCAGCGTCCTGTCGACATCGATCACGGCGGTCATGCCCAGGCGCTTGCGGCTCATTTCCACCAGCGCCTGGGCCAGGGTGGCATCGGCGGCCACGGCGGGGACTTCGTCGCCGGTGTGCATCACATCGCTGATGTGCAGCAACAGCTGGCGGCCCAGGCTGCCGGCCGGATGCGAGCGGGCGAAATCCTCCGAGGTGAAACCGCGGGCTTCCAGCAGGGCTACCGCCAGCGCATCGCCCATGGCCAGGGTGGCGGTGGTGCTGCTGGTCGGGGCCAGGTGCAGCGGGCAGGCTTCGGCCGGGACGCTGACATCCAGGTGCACGTCGGCGGCGCGGGCCAGCGTGGACGCCGGCTTGCCGGTCATGGCGATCACCGCGTTGCCCTGGCGCTTGAGCAGCGGCAGCAGCATCAGGATTTCGTCCGATTCGCCGGAATAAGAGATCGCCAGCACGATGTCGGTGTCGGTGATCATGCCGAAGTCGCCATGGCCGGCTTCGCCCGGATGGACGAAGAACGCCGGGGTGCCGGTCGAGGCCAGGGTCGCGGCGATCTTGCGTGCGATATGCCCGGACTTGCCCATGCCCATGGCCACCACGCGGCCCGAACCGGCCAGGATCTGCCGGCAGGCGGCCGAGAACGGGCCATCGATGCGCTGGGCCAGCGCGGTCAGCGCATCGGCTTCGATCTGCACGGCGCGCCGGCCACTTTCGGCCAGGGCGGCATCGTCTGCAGGAACGCTGTGCTGCGCGTTGGAAGGCATCGGGTCAGGTGTCGTCGGCGTAGAATGGCGGGCCATTTTAGGAGGAAAGGTCGTTGGACGCCGAAACCATCCGTGAACTCATCGAAACAGGCCTTCCCGGCGCCAAGGCGCAGGTGCAGGGGGATGACGGCGTGCATTTCGAGGCCACCGTGGTGTCCGACGCCTTCAAGGGCAAGCTGCCGCTGGCCCGCCACCGCCTGGTCTACGCCACGTTGGGCGAGCTGATGGGCGGTGCCATCCACGCCCTGCAACTCAAGACCGTCACCCCCGACGAAGCCGCCTGAGCGCTGCTTCGTCCCTTCGCGGAAACCCCAAGCTCCATGCAGAAGATCCTCGTCAACGGTGGCGCCCCGCTCAATGGCGACGTCACCATCTCCGGCGCCAAGAACGCCGTCCTGCCGATCCTGTGCGCGACCCTGCTGGCCGATGGGCCGGTGGAGATCAGCAACGTGCCCAACCTGCACGACGTGGTCACCACCACCAAGCTGCTGGCCGAGCTGGGGGCCGGCATCAGCATCGATGAAGGCACCATCGCCAAGGGCCGCAGCATTACCGTCGATGCCACCACCGTCAGCCGCTTCGTCGCGCCCTACGAGCTGGTCAAGGTCATGCGCGCCTCGATCCTGGTGCTAGGCCCGCTGCTGGCCAAGCACGGCGCGGCCGTGGTGTCGCTGCCCGGCGGCTGCGCGATCGGTTCGCGTCCGGTCGACCAGCACATCAAGGGCCTGCAGGCGCTGGGCGCGGACATCACCGTGGAGAACGGCTACATCAAGGCGCGCGCCGCGCGCCTGAAGGGCCGGCGCTTCGTGTTCGACATGGTCACCGTCACCGGCACCGAGAACGTGATGGCTGCCGCGGTCCTGGCCGAAGGCACCACCATCCTGGAAAACGCGGCGATGGAACCGGAGGTCACCGACCTGGCGGTGTTCCTCAATACGCTGGGCGCGAAGATCGAAGGCGCCGGTACCTCGCGGATCGTCATCCACGGCGTCGAGCGACTGGAAGGCGGCCGCCATTCGGTGGTGCCCGACCGCATCGAGACCGGTACCTTCCTGGTCGCCGCGGCGATGACTGGCGGTAAGGTCACGGCGCGTCGCGCGCGTCCGGACACGCTGGAAGCAGTGCTGGACAAGCTGAAGGAGGCTGGCGCCCACATCGAGACCACCGACGACAGCATCACCCTGGACATGCAGGGCCGCCGGCCGAAATCGGTCGACCTGACCACCGCGCCATACCCGGCGTTTCCCACTGACATGCAAGCGCAGTTCATGGCGCTCAACTGCGTGGCCGATGGCGTGGGCGTGATCAACGAGACGATCTTCGAAAATCGCTTCATGCACGTCAACGAGCTGCTGCGCCTGGGCGCGGACATTCGCGTCGAGGGGCATACGGCCATCGTCCGCGGCGTTGAACGCCTGGGCGGCGCACCGGTGATGGCGACCGACTTGCGGGCATCGGCGTCGCTGATCCTGGCGGGTCTGGTGGCAGACGGCGAGACCCTGATCGACCGCATCTACCACCTGGATCGCGGCTACGAGAACATCGAAGAAAAGCTCGGCGCCCTCGGCGCCACCATCCGGCGCGTGTCATGAGCAACTGGAAGCGACGCTTCTCCAAGGCCAGCTTCTCCCCGCGTCGGCGGGCGACGCTGACGCTGGTGGCGATCCTGTTGCTGGCGGTGGCCTGGATGGGCTACATCCACGCGGCGGGGCTGAGCGGCATTTCCAGCAAGGACATGGACTGGAACGGTGACGGCCAGGTCAGCGGCACCGAGATCGCCCAGTCCTATTACGCCGTGGTGGTCGACAAGACGACCGAAGGCAACCGCACCTGCACCACGTACAAGTGGTGGCGCGGCGGCAAGGAAATCCGCGTCGAATGCCGCACCGAGCTGCATCCGGATGCGGCGGCCACCGAAAAGAAGTAAACAAAAACCCCGGGCAAGCCCGGGGTTTTTCGTGGTGCCCTGAGGTCGTCGCTTACTTGAACGAGGTCATGACCAGGTCGTAGGAATCCTGGCCATTCTCGCGCTGCAGGATGCGCGCCGGCACCGGCATGCCCGGCACCACCCACACGATCATCTGCTTCTTGCCTTCGGTCTGGCTGACCTTGGTGGCGCTGACCTGCTTGCCGGCCACGGTGATCGTTTCCTGGCCGCTGACCTGGTAGGTCATCGATGCGGCCTTGCCGTTTTCCAGCATGCGGTAGTTGAGCGGCTTGCCGGCGTGGACGTCGCGCACGATCGCCAGGTTCACCAGCAGCGCGTCCATGTCGCCCGGCTGCAGCGCGATGGGGCCCTTGCGGTTGTCCTTGATGTCACCGCTCCAGGTGGCCTGCTTGCTGGACCAGTCGTAGTTGGTCTTCACCGACTTGCTCTTGACCAGGACCAGCGAGCTGTCGCTGGAGGACAGGGGGCGGAAGGCGCCGTCGCTTGTCTTCGAACGTGGTGGACTGGGTCAGGTTGACCAGCTGGTTGCGCACGGACATGTCGTACTTCCACTTGCCCGCGCCCTGCGGGGTCAGCGTCATCTGGCCATTGCCCTGCATGCCCATGGCGCTGGCCTGGTAGGTGGCGGTGAATGCGTCCAGGGCGAAGGCCGGCGCGGTGGCCAGGGCAAGCACGGTGGCCGCGGCCAGCAGCTGCAGCGGGCGGGTGAGGTTGGTTTTCATGTCATTGCACTCCCTGGTAATCGATGAGGCGCAGATCGATGGCGTCTTCGCCATCATCGCGTTGGAGCATGCGCACCGGCGTGGGGACGCCGTAGGCCACCCAGAAGATCTGTTCGCGGTCGCCGCCATTGCTGCGCTGGATGCGCATGGCGTCGTAGCTGAGTTCGCCGACCGGGACGATCTCGGTCTGCGCGCCCACCACGTACTGGTACTGCCGCGCGCGGCCGTTGTCGACCACGCGGTAATCCATGTTCGCGCCGAGCTTGGCGTCGCGCATGATCGCCAGGTCCAGCAGCAGCGAACTCATGTCGCCCGGCTGCAACGGCACCGGTGCGCGCCGGTCCTTGTCGACCTTGCCGTCCCACTGGGCGGTGTTGGCGTGCCAATCGTAGGTGCCGGTCTGCTGCTTGTCGCCGAAGATCGCCTTGCGCACCGTGCTCTGGCTCAGCGGGCGGAACTGGTCGTTGTTGGCGCCATTGACGTCGAACACCGTGCTCTGCTGGATGTTGAGTCGCAGCAGGCTGGCCACGCCGCGTTCGCCGCGGATCTCAAGATCCATCCGCCACTGGTTGCCGTCCTTGTGCAGCACCTGCAGCGTGGCATCACCGGCGCGCTTGCCCTTGTACCAGGCCTCGTAGGTGGCGGTGAACGGGGCCAGCTTCCACGGGATGTCCTCCGCCGGTGCCTGTCCGGCGTCCGCAGATGCCGGTGCCGGGACGACGGGTGCGTCCTGGGCGAAGGCGGGAACAGCACAGGCCAGGAACAGAAGGCCGCCGATCAGCTTGGTCATCTGAGAAGGTCGCGAGAGGGTTACGGCATAAGCCGATCGTGGGAATCTAGTGTCAAGGGCGTAAACATCGGCTGACCATCGACACATGCCGTGCCGTCACGTTCAGCCAGCCGCCCTGACACGGCCAGTTGCAGTACTGCCGGCAGCAGCCGATGTTCCATCGCCAGCACGCGCGCGGCCAGGCTTTCCGGGGTGTCGTCGGGGGCGACAGCCAGGCGGGCCTGGGCAATGACGGTGCCGGCGTCCAGCTCGGGAATGACGAAATGGACGCTGCAGCCATGCTCGGCATCGCCGGCGGCCAGCGCCGCGGCGTGGGTGCGCAGGCCGCGGTGGCGCGGCAGCAGTGACGGATGGATGTTGAGCATGCGTCCCGCGAAGCGCTGCACCAGTGCATCGCCCAGGATGCGCATGTAGCCGGCGCAGACGATCCAGTCCGGCCGGGCGGCCTCGATGGCATCGCCCAGGGCCTGTTCGTAGGCCTCGCGGCTGTCGAAGTTGGCGGGTTTGGCGCTCCAGCGCAGCGCCGGTGGGACCTGTTGCAGCACCGCGGCGTCGGGCTTGTCGGAGAACACCCCGACCACCTGCGCCGGCAGGCGACCGGCCTCGATCGCGCCGATCAGCGCGCGCAGATTGCTGCCGCGGCCAGACGCCAGCACGGCGATGCGCGCCTGGCTCATGCGATGGTCGCGGTCGGGCAGTGCGGGGGACGCTGCGGCAGAGCCGGCTTCAATGTGGCGAACTCAGCCGATCTTCACCCGTTCGCCGGTGCCGGCGGGCACCACCTTGCCGATCTGCCAATGGCCGATGCCGGCGGTGTCCAGGCTGGCTTCCAGCGCGGCGACGCTGTCCTGGGAGGCGATCAGCACGAAGCCGATGCCGCAGTTGAAGGTGCGCCACATCTCGCTGTCGGCCACGGCGCCTTCGGTCTGCAGCCACTGGAACAGCGGCGGGAAGGTCCACGAGGACGCGTCGATGTCCAGGCCCAGGCCGTCGGGCACCACGCGGATGATGTTTTCGGTCAGGCCGCCGCCGGTGATGTGGGCCATGGCGTGGATCGGCTTGCCGGCGCCGGCGCCATGGGTGCGCAGCAGCTCCAGGATCGGCTTCACGTACAGCGTGGTTGGCGCCATCAGCGCGTCTTCCAGGGTCACGCCGCCGCCCAGGTCGAGCGAGCCCGGACGGCCGGCACGGTCATAGATGCGGCGGATCAGCGAGTAGCCATTGGAATGGGCGCCGGACGAAGCCAGGCCGATCAGCACGTCGCCGTCGCGTACGGCGCTGCCGTCCAGCATCTGCGATTTTTCGACCGCGCCGACGGTGAAGCCGGCCAGGTCGTATTCGCCCGGGGCATACATGTCGGGCATCTCGGCGGTTTCGCCGCCGATCAGCGCGCAGCCGGACAGCTCGCAGCCCTTGGCGATGCCGCCGACCACGGCCACGGTGGTCTCGATGTCCAGCTTGCCGGTGGCGAAGTAGTCCAGGAAGAACAGCGGCTCGGCGCCCTGCACCAGCACGTCGTTGACGCACATGCCGACCAGATCGATGCCGATGGTGTCGTGGCGGCCCAGCTGCTGGGCCAGCTTCAGCTTGGTGCCCACGCCGTCGGTGCCGGACACCAGCACGGGCTCCTTGTACTTGCCGGACAGGTCGAACAGGGCGCCGAAGCCACCCAGGCCGCCCATCACTTCCGGACGGAAGCTGCGCTTGACCAGCGGCTTGATGCGTTCGACCAGTGCGTTGCCGGCGTCGATGTCCACCCCGGCGTCGCGGTAGGTCATGGGCGTGGAGGCGGGCGGGTTGGACTGGGTCACGAGGCGGGCCGGTGGGAAGAGTGGACGCCCATTTTAAGGGATGCGTGGCCTGCTTCGCGCCCCATGTGAACGGTCCGTGCTGGCGGCGACTGCCCATTCGGGCAACAATCCCCCCGGATTCGCTGTTCACAGGACGCTCGATGCGCCGTTTTCCCGCTTTCGCCGCTGCCGCCCTTCTTTTCCTGAGCGCTTTGCCCGCGCTGGCCCAGGACGACATGCGCACCGAGGGGGATGTGGCCAAGGCCCAGGGCCTGTACGAGGCCGAGGTCACCGTGGCCAGCCAGGCGGAAAACGACCGCAACGGCGGGTTCGCCCGCGCGCTGGGCCAGGTGCTGGCCAAGGTCAGTGGCGACAAGGGGGCAACTGCGCGTCCGGGCGTGGCCACCGAGCTGCGCAACGCCAAGAATTACGTTGATGGCTATGACTACCGCCAGGACCAGGGCACTTCGGCTGGCGGTGCGCCGACCTTCCGGACCACCTTGATCGCCCGTTTCGACCAGCAGAAGGTCGATGTGCTGGCCAGCGTGCTGGGTCTGCCGGTGTGGCCGCAGCCGCGGCCCAAGCCGGTGGTGTGGCTGGCGATCGATGACGGCAGCGGCCCGCGCCTGGTCAGCCTGCAGCAGTCGGCGGCGGCGCGTCCGCTGCTGGACCGGGCGGTGGATCGCGGTTACCGGTTGGGCCTGCCGCAGGGCTCGGCGGCCGAAACCGCGTTGGCCGGTTCGATCTGGCGCGGTGACATCGCCGCGGTGAGTCGGGCCTCGGCCCGCTACGCGCCGCCGATGCAGCTGGTGGGCAAGCTGTACCGCGGCAAGTCCGGCTGGGTGGCGGACTGGAATTTCGTCGATAACGGCAAGGTCCTGGCCACCTGGTCGACCGACAACGCCGATGCGCGCCAGGCCATGGCCAGCGGCGCCGACGGTGCGGCCGATGCGCTGGTCAAGCGCTATGCCAAGCAGGCCGTCGGCGGTGCGCCGGGCACCTACCGGGTGATCGTCAGCGGCATCCGCAGCAGCGAGGACTACCTGCGCCTGTCGGCCGCCCTGCAGCAGGCCGCGGTGGTGCGCCGGATCGCGCCGGTGCGCGCGGACGGCGACACGCTCGAACTGGATCTGGATCTGCTGAGCGGCGTCGATGGCCTGAAGCGGATGCTGGGCGAAGATGGCCCGGTCGTCGGCGGCGACGGCAACCCGGCCGTGTTCCACCTCAAGTGATTCCCCACAGCTCCACCAGGACGGTAAACGCATGATCATTGAAGATCCGCAGCAGGTCATCGCGCAGTTCCTGCGCCGGCTGCAATGGGCCGCCGTGGCTGCCGCGGTGATCTGGCTGGTGTGGATCCTGTCACCGGTGCTGACGCCGTTCGCGGTCGCGGCGATCCTGGGCTGGATGGGCGACCCGCTGGTGGACCGGCTGGAGCTGCGCGGCTGGTCGCGCAACACTTCGGTGGCGGTGGTGTTCTTCGTGATGCTGCTGGTGCTGGTGATCGTGCTGCTGCTGCTGGTACCGCTGATCCAGGACCAGGTCACCACGCTGATCCAGTCGCTGCCGCGCTACCAGCACTGGATCTACACGGTGGCCGTGCCGTGGCTGGAGGCTAGGTTCAACGTGCGCATCGCCGATTACCTGGATTTCACCCATGTCTGGGAGCTGCTGCGCAGCAACTGGGAGCGCGCCGGCGGCGTGGCCCGGACCTTGTGGGGTTATGTGTCGCGTTCGGGTTTCGCGCTGTTCGGCTGGATGGCCAACCTGATCCTGATCCCGGTGATCGCCTTCTTCTTCCTGCGCGATTGGGACCTGATCGTGGGCCGGGTGGCGTCGATGGTGCCGCGCGATCACATCGGCACGGTCAGCCGGCTGGCGGCCGAATCCAGCGACGTGCTGGGTGGTTTCCTCAAGGGCCAGCTGCTGGTGATGATCATCCTTGGCGTGCTGTATGGCGCCGGATTGTGGGCGGTGGGCCTGGACCTGGGCATCCTGATCGGCCTGATCGCCGGCCTGCTGACCTTCGTCCCGTACCTGGGGCCGACCAGTGGCGTGGCCATGGGGCTGATCGCCGCGCTGATGCAGTACGGCGACGTGAAGCACCTGGTGCTGGTGTCGATCGTGTTCGGCATCGGCCAGGTGATCGAAAGTTACGTGCTGACCCCCAAGCTGGTGGGCGACCGCATCGGCCTGCACCCGGTAGCGGTGATCTTCGCCGTGCTGGCCTGTGGCCAGCTGTTCGGCTTCCTGGGCATGCTGCTGGCCCTGCCGATCGCGGCGGTGATCAACGTGCTGCTGCGCTACGCGCACGAGCGCTACACCCACAGCCAGCTCTACGCCGGCGGGCCGCCGACGATCCTGCTGGATCCCCAGCACGCCTCCATCGAATCCCCGCAGTCGCAGGGTCCTTCCCAGCCATGAGCGTGCCGCAGTTGCCGCTGGCGCTGCGGACCCCGCCGGACCAGCGTTTCGATAGTTTCATCGGCGCGCCGGCCGGCGCGCTGGAGCAGTTGCAGGCCCTGGCGCAGGCGCCCGAGTCGGACTGGCTGTACCTGTCGGCCGCGCATGGCGCCGGCAAGACCCATCTGGCATTGGCCGCCTGTGCTTCGGCTGCCGAGGTCGGGCGTGTCGCGGCATACCTGCCGCTGCACGCGGCGCGCGGTTACGTGCAGCAGGCGCTGGATGGCCTGGAGCGCAATGCGCTGGTGGTGCTGGACGGTCTTGAGGCCATTGCCGGCGACCGCGCCGACGAGATCGCCCTGTTCGATTTCCACAATCGCGCCCGCGCTGCCGGCATCGGCCTGCTCTACACCGCGGCCGATCTGCCTGACGAAATCGGTTTGCTCCTGCCGGACCTGCGTTCGCGCCTGGGGCAGTGCAACCGCATCGTGCTGCGGGCGCTGGACGACGTCGGTCGCGCGGCCTTGCTGCGCGACCGTGCCAGCCGGCGTGGACTGGCGTTGGAAGATGCTGCCGTGGACTGGATGCTGACCCGCACCGCGCGCGAGCCCGCGCAAATGGTCGAACTGGTCGAACGCCTGGACCGTGCCTCGCTGGCCGCCCAGCGCCGGGTCACCGTGCCGTTCCTGCGGCAGGTGCTTGCCGGCGAGGCCTGAGCGTCAGCGTGCCGCGATGGCGGTGTCGCGCTCGGGTGTCCCGAGTGCCTGTGCAAGGTCGGTTTCAAGCTGGCCGGCGCGCTGGGAGCTGTCGGCGACGCTGTGGCTGATGGCCTGTTCGCGGTCCACGTAGATCCGGCGGGCGGCTGCGGCGTTGGCATCGGATGGATCGCGATCCATGGCGAAGATGGCCTTGCCGCCGTCGATGGCGGCGACGCGGGCAATCGTGGGCAGGCCGGAAGCTTTCGCTTCGACCACCAGCTGGCCGGCGGCGCGCTCCAGTTCGGCATGATCGGCGAACTGGATGTGGCGCGACCTGACTTCGTCTTCCAGCCCGGTCACGGCCGCGCGGTACATGGGGTAGTCGGCGTGGCGTTCGTCGGACATCGGCAGGGCCAGCGCGCCCTGGCTGGCGTCGGTGGCCACCTGTTTCGGTGAAGGCTCGGCGGTGGCCGTCGTGGGCACGGCGTCTGGGCTGGTCCGGGCGGTACCTGCTTCGGCGGCGCGGGTATCGAGGGCTTCGCGGAACTGCCCTGAATCTAGCTGCACCTGGCCGATGATGCCGGCCAGCGTCGAGCCGGTGCCGTCGGCCTGGCGCGCTGCGGCGGCAATCGCCTTGGCATCGAAGTCGAAGAACTCGATCTGGCCCTGCGCATTGCGCGCGGCCATCTGCAGCTGTTCGCCGTCCTTGCCGGTGAGGGCGGCGATGTCGCTGTAGCCGGCCTGGGCCAGGTTGCGTCCGACCAGGGCTTCGGTGGCATCGGCGGCCTGGTGGGCGGTGAGCTTGGAGAGATCCAGTTGACCCAGGCTGGCCTGCAGCGCGGTGTCCAGATCGACGCTGCCGTAGCGGGCGCGCTCCTCGGCAGACAGCCCGGCCAAGGTCTGGGCGTCGGGCAGGAACAGGGTGGGGTCATGCCGGGCCAGGTCGGTGAGTTCGCCCGGCGAGAGCTGGCCCGAGCGCATCAGGGTGTCCAGGCTGCCGGTGACGCGGGCGGTGTCGACCAGGGTGTCGAGGGTGCCTTCGTGGCGGTATTCATCGACCAGATGGCCGAGGGTCTTCAGGCCCAGCGCGCTGGTGTCGTCGTCGCGGCCGATTGCGGCGCTGGCATGGCCCATGACGTTCTTCAGGCCTTCCACCTCGTCCAGCGAGACGCTCTTGAGGACGCTGGCCAGGCGGTCCAGGGCTTCGGCCTGCGCCACTGGCCACATGCCGGTGAACAGCGAAATGCCACGTTCGCCGGCGAACTGGGCCAGGTAGTCGCCTTCGGTCCCCGCCAGCTTGGCCTGCAGCAGGCCGGTTTCCCAGTTGCCCAGCTTGTCCAGCGCTTGTTCGGTGACCTGGTCGAACAGCTTGCCGGGCAGGGTCAGCTCTTCGGTCATGCGCAGGCGGGCGAAGGTGGTGATGGTGTCGCGGTAAGGCTCGTCGGAGACGAAGCGGTAGATCACCTTGCCTGCCGCGGCCACATCCTCGACCGTGTGGACGGCGCTCATCACCGGCGCGCTGACGGTCTTGTAGGCGGTGCTGGCCAGGGCGACCGGGGCTTCCACGGTGCGGGCGAGTACACGCGCCAGGAGGCCGGCGTTCGGGTCGCTGGCCGTGGCATGCGCCCACTGGCCGACCTTGTCGAAGGTCTTGCGGATGGTGTCGTCGATCTTTTCCACCGCATGGAAAAGCCCGCGGAAGAACCCGGAGATACCGCGGCCTGCTTTCTCGGTCGCATCCTCGAAGGCGCTGTCGGTGACGCCGGCATCGTCCAGGGCACGTTCGAAGCGGTGCGCCTCGCGCTTGTCCAGCTGCTGTTCGATGGCCTCGATCAGTGGCTTGACCTTGCGGTGACCTGGGTAGCCCGGCACGGCGACCATGTCGCGGACCAGCGCCATGGCATCGATGCCACCGATGCCGCGGTGTTCCAGGATCAGGCGATCCGCCTGTTCGGCCCCGGCAGCGTCGCCTGCGGCCTGCGCTGCGCGCCGGGCCAGCGCCTGGGCGGTGGTGAGGGCTGAAACCTGCATTCCATTTGCTGCGGCCATGGCACGACTCCTGTGCGCTGCTCATCCTGAGGGATGTGCCGATCCTAACCGCCAGGCACCCATGCCGCCACGCCACGTGGCCTGTGTCTAACGCGGGGTGTGACCGGATTCCGCTGCCAGCTGCGCGTCCAGCTCCGCCAGTCGCTGCGGCGTGCCCACGTCGGTCCACCGCCCGGGATGACGCTGTCCGCTGACGGCGTTGCGGCGCATCGCCGCCCGCAACAGGGGCGCCAATGGAAAGCGCGGCGGCTGTCCGTCCAGGCCCGGACTGGTGCTGGATTCGAACACCTTGTGCCAGTCGCGCAACACGCTGGGGCGATAGACGCCGATGCCTGAATAGGTGAAGTTCGCCGCCGAATCGCTGCGCGGCTGCAGCAGGCCGGCGGCATCGAAATGGAAGTCGCCACGCGGGTGGTGCGGCGGGTTGTCGATCATCACCAGGTGCGCGTCGCCGGCCGGCTCGCGCGGTAGCGTGGCGAAATCAAAATCAGTCCAGACGTCGCCATTGACCGCCAGGAACGGCGCATTGCCCAGCAGCGGCAGCGCGTGCAGCATGCCGCCGCCGGTTTCCAGTGGCACCGCGCCCTCGGGCGACCAGATGATGCGCACGCCGAACGCACTGCCATCGCCCAGCACTTGCGGGAAGCGCTCGGCCAGCCAGCTCAGGTTGATCACCACCTCGGTGATGCCCATCGCGGCCAGCTTGCGCAGATGCCAGGCGATCAACGGTTGCCCGCCGACTTCCAGCAATGGCTTGGGCGTGCTGTCGGTGAGTGGGCGCATGCGCTCGCCAAGTCCTGCGGAAAAGACCAGTGCCTTCATGCGGCGCGCGCCTGCAGGGCGGGGCGGATGTGGTTGTCGAGCAACTGCTGCAACGGCTGCAGCTGCGGATGGCGCGGCAGGACTTCGTCCAGGTAGGTGATGAAGCGCGGCAGGTCCGGCAGGTACTGCGATTTGCCGTCGCGATAGTGCAGGCGGCAGAAGATGCCCAGAATCTTCAGATGGCGCTGGATGCCCATCCAGTCGGCATCGCGCAGGAAGGTCTGCGGCGATGCCGGCACAGGCATGCCCGCCGCCAGCGCACGTGTGTGGTAACGCAGCAGCCAGCCATCCACGCGCGCCAGCGGCCAGCTCAGGAAGGCATCTTTCAGCATGCTCACGGCGTCATAGGCCACCGGACCGATCACGCAGTCCTGGAAATCCAGCACCGCTGGCCCTGGCTGCACGGGCATCAGGTTGCGCGGCATGAAGTCGCGGTGGGTCAGCACCTTGCGCTGCGACAGGGCGTTGTCCATCAAGCGGCGCTGGACCAGTTCCAGGCCATCGCTCAGATCGCAGTCCAGGGTGATGCCCAAGTGGCGGCGCAGGAACCATTCCTCAAACAGGCCGGCATCGCGCTGCAGCAGGGCCTCGCCGAACACGCTGGTGCCTTCCGGCGGGGTGATCGCCTGCAGCTTCAGCAACTGGTCGATGGCGGCATCGATCCAGGCATCGGCATCGGATGGGTCGCGGGCCAGCGTCTGGGCCAGCGTGGGCTGGCCGAGGTCTTCCAGCAACAGGAGGCCGGCCTCGACATCGCGGGCCAGGATCTGCGGAAGCCGCACGCCGCCGTCGGCCAGCACCGCGTGCCAGTGCAGCCATGGCCGCACGTCTTCCAGTTCTGGTGGGGAGTCCATCACGATCCGTGGCGTCCCCGTACTGGAAGTCCGCCAATAACTGCGTTGGCCGGCGTCGATACTGGCCCGCTCCAGTGATGCCTGCGGGTCTTCCAGGGCCGCGCGTGCCCACTGCAATCGCTGCGTGCCGCGCACTGTAATGGCCTGTGAAGATGACGTGTCGTTCATGCGCCATGCCGCATTAAGGTTCGGGTGCGCAGGGTACACTGCGCTTTCCGCATCCCCACGCGAGAGACTTATCAAAATGACCAAGCTTCAGCCTGTTCTGCTGTCGGGCGGCTCCGGTACACGCCTGTGGCCGTTGTCGCGCGAAGCCTATCCCAAGCAGTTCCTGCCGCTCGGCGGCGAGGACACCATGGTGCAGGCCACCTGGCGCCGCGTTGAGCCGCTGACCTCGCTGCCGCCGCTGGTGGTGGCCAACGAGGACCATCGTTTCCTGGTGGCCGAACAGCTGCGTGAGATCAAGGCGCCGCAGCCGAGCATCCTGCTGGAGCCGGTCGCCCGTAATACCGCCCCGGCCATCGCTGCCGCCGCGCTGTGCGCGATGGAGGGCGGTGAAGATCCGCTACTGCTGGTGTTGCCATCCGACCATGTGATCACCAACCCGGAAGGCTTCCGCAACGCGGTCGAGCAGGCTGTCGCGGCCGCAGAATCTGGTGCGCTGGTGACCTTCGGCGTGGTGCCGAGCAGTCCGGAAACCGGCTTCGGCTATATCCAGGCCGGTGGTGGCCAGGGCGTGCAGCCGGTGCTGCGCTTCGTCGAAAAGCCCGACGCGCAGACCGCCGAGAAGTACGTGGCCGAAGGCAGCTATTTCTGGAACAGCGGCATGTTCCTGTTCAAGGCCAGCCGCTATATCGAAGAGCTGCAGAAGTTCAAACCGGAGATGGTGGCGGCCGTGCGTGCGTCGCTGGAAAACGCCAAGCGTGACGGTGACTTCATCCGCCTGGACAAGACGGCGTTCGCCGCCTGCCCATCCGACTCCATCGACTACGCGGTGATGGAAAAGACCGCCGATGCCAAGGTGCTGCCGCTGGACGTGGGCTGGAACGATGTCGGTTCCTGGTCAGCGCTGTGGGAAGTCACCGAGAAGGATGCCAACGGCAATGCGTGCTCGGGCGACGTCATCACCGTCGACACGCACAACAGCTACGTCTATGCCGAGAGCCTGGTCGCGCTGGTGGGCCTGGACGATGTGGTCGTGGTGGAAACCGACGATTCGATCCTGGTCGCGAAAAAGGATCGCGTGCAGGAGGTCAAGAAGGTCGTGGCCCAGCTCAAGCACGACGAGCGCAGCCAGGCAGTCCTGCACCGCAAGGTCTATCGCCCCTGGGGCGCCTACGATTCCATCGACATGTGGCGCGCGTTTCCAGGTCAAGCGCATCACGGTCAATCCTGGCGCGACACTGAGCCTGCAGATGCACCACCATCGTGCAGAGCACTGGATCGTGGTCAGCGGCACGGCCGAAGTGACCCGTGGCGATGAGGTGATCCTGCTGACCGAAAACCAGAGCACCTACATCCCGCTCGGCGTCACCCACCGGTTGAAGAATCCGGGTCGCCTGCCGCTGGAGCTGATTGAAGTGCAGTCGGGCAGCTATCTGGGCGAGGACGACATCGTGCGTTTCGAGGACCAGTACGGCCGCAGCTGAGGGCCGTATCGGGTGAGGTGCGTATAGCGGCCTCGACCTAGCTAATAAGTCGAAGGCCCGCGATCCTGCGGGCCTTCGGCGTTTATAAAGTGCGGCTTCCATCGCGTGCCGATCACGACGCGCTGCCCACCATGGCGGCGATGTCTTCCAGGCGCCGCCTGTCGTGGCATCACGATGGGACAGGACCATCTCCATCTTCCAGTCATGACAGCGAGGCCCGCATGAGCGCACCCATTCCCGCCGCCGATCCAATGGCGGCCAGCCACAAGAGCCTCAAGCGCTCGATTTCCAACACGCTCAAGGGCTCGGCGGGCAACCTGGTGGAGTGGTACGACGTCTACGTCTATTCGGTGTTCGCCAGTTATTTCGAATCCAAGTTCTTCTCTGCGGGTGACAAGAACGCCACGCTGTATGTGTGGGCGATCTTCGCGGTGACCTTCCTGATGCGTCCGATCGGCGCGTGGTTCTTCGGCCGGTATGCCGACCGCCATGGCCGCCGCGCATCGCTGACGCTGTCGGTGACGCTGATGGCGATCTGCTCGTTCGGCATCGCCATCGTGCCCACCGCGGCCACCATCGGCGTTGGCGCGGCGATCGTGCTGGTCATCGCGCGCCTGCTGCAGGGCTTCGCCACCGGCGGCGAGTATGGTGCCAGTGCGACCTACATGTCCGAGGCCGCGGTGCCGGGTCATCGCGGCCTGCTGTCCTCTTTCCACTACGTCACCCTGGTCGGTGGCCACGTGCTGGCGCAGCTGACGCTGTTCCTGCTGCTGACCTTCTTCAGCAAGGAGCACGTGACCGAATGGGGCTGGCGCGTGGGCTTTGCGATCGGTGGCGTCTCGGCGATCGTGGTGTTCTGGCTGCGTCGCACGATGGACGAATCGCTGTCGAGCTCGCAGATCGCCGATGCCAAGTCCGGTGGCAAGTCCAGCTCGCTCAAGGAGCTGTTCGTCAACCAGTGGCGTCCGTTGTTGCTGTGCTTCCTGATCACCGCCGGTGGCACGCTGGCGTTCTACACCTACTCGGTCACCGGGCCGAAGATGATCCAGACCGCCTTCGCCGGCGACGACGTGATGAAGGGCACCGTCCTCAACCTGATCGCGCTGACTGTGCTGATGCTGCTGCAGCCGGTCGGCGGTTGGCTGTCGGACGTCATCGGTCGCAAGTCACTGCTGGTGTTCTTCGGTGTCGGCAGCGTGGCTTACACCTGGTATCTGATCACTGCGTTGCCGCAGCAGACCACGGCGGGTTCGGCGTTTGCGATCCTGGTGATCGGCTTCGTGATCCTGACCGGTTACACCTCGATCAATGCGGTGGTCAAAGCCGAACTGTTCCCGACCTACATCCGCGCGCTGGGCGTCGGTCTGGGCTATGCGTTGGCGAATTCGGTCTTCGGCGGGACCGCGCCGATGCTGTACCAGTGGGCCAAGGGCACCAAGCAGATGGACACCTTCATCATCTACGCCACGGCGGTGATGTTCGTCTCGCTGCTGGTCTACGTGTTCTTCCTCAAGAACAAGGGCGACAACTGGCTGGATCACGAATCGGCCATGCACACGCGCCACGCTGGTAAGCGCTGAGCGAGCGAAGCGATCCAGTCACGCCAGCAGGCGTGGCTGGATGGAAGGCCCAGGTTTACCAGGAAAACAAAAGGCCATCCTTGCGGGTGGCCTTTTTCGTACCGGAGCGTGTGCGATGGCCTTATCTGCTGCTGCGTCCGCGTGCCGGGCGGGTGAACAGGGTGCTGAGGCCCAGGATCACCACTGCGCCGATCAACGCACCGACGAAACCGGCCGGCTCGCCGGCGCCATACCAGCCCATCCTGCGGCCAAACCAGCCGGCCAGCACCGCACCGGCGATGCCCAGCAAGATGGTGAACAGGCAGCCCATGCGCTTGTTGTTCGGGGTGATGACCCGCGCCAGCAGGCCAACGACGAAACCGACCAGGGCGATGTAGAGCCAGCTGTCACTGCCAAACAGGTTGTGCATATCTAAGGTCTCGTTGGATGAGTGATGCGCCGATCATAAGGGCGGCGTACCCGGTGATGGCTGGAAAACATGACGGCCGCATCGCGCGGCCGTCATGTCCTTATGCCACTGTGCGGTGTCAGCAGCAGCCGTGGTCGCCGTGTACCTCGCCACCGGCCACCGCCGCCACGCCGACGGTCTGGCCGGCCACGCTGGCCGTGTGGTGGGCGGCGATCACGTGCGACACGCAAGCGGTGACGCGCTTGCCCATCGGGATGTGCAGGAATTCATTGGGGCCATGAGCGTTGGAATGCGGACCCAGCACGCCGGTGATCATGAACTGCGCACCGGGGAACTTCTCGCCCAGCATGCCCATGAAGGGAATCGTGCCGCCTTCGCCCATGTACATCGCCGGCTTGCCGAACGCGGCCTGCGAGGCGCCTTCGATCGCGTTGGTCAGCCACGGCGACTGGGCCGGGGCATTCCAGCCGGTGGAGGATTTCTCCAGCACCAGCTCGACCTTGGCGCCATTGGGCGGGTCGCGCAGCAGGACGTCTTTCAGGATCTCGCCGGCGCGCTTGCCGTCCAGCGTGGGTGGCAGGCGCAGCGAGATCTTCACCGAGGTCTGCGGGCGCAGCACGTTGCCAGCCGAAGCCAGCGCCGGCAGGCCATCGGCGCCGGTGATGGACAGCGCCGGGCGCCAGGTGCGGTTGAGCACCAGCTCGGTCAGGTCGTCGTCCATTGGCGTCATGCCGGGCAGGAACGGGAATTTCTCGAACACTTCCCTGTCCAGCACGCCGGCGACCTTGGCGGCCTGCTCCAGGCGCTCGGCTGGGATCTCGACGAACAGCCCGTCCACCACGACCTTGCCGGTGTTCTCGTCTTCCAGCCGCGACAGCAGCTGGCGCAGCAGGCGGAAACTGGACGGCACGATGCCCGAGGCATCGCCCGAGTGCACGCCTTCGCTGAGCACCTTCACGGTGAAGTTGCCGCCGGCCATGCCGCGCAGCGAGGTGGTGCACCACAGCTGCTCGTAGTTGCCGCAGCCCGAATCCAGGCACACCACCAGCGACGGCTTGCCGATGCGTTCGGCCAGGTGGTCGACGTAGGCAGGCAGGTCATAGCTGCCCGATTCCTCGCAGGCTTCGATCAGGATCACGCAGCGCGCATGCGGCAGGCCTTGTTCCTGCAATGCCAGGATCGCCGACAGCGAGCCGTAGATTGCGTAGCCATCATCGGCACCGCCACGACCGTAGAGCTTGTCGCCCTTGATCACCGGCTTCCACGGGCCAAGGTCTTCGTCCCAGCCGGTCATTTCCGGCTGTTTGTCCAGGTGTCCGTACAGCAGGACGCAATCCTCTCCGGTGCCTTCGCCGCTGGCCGGGATGTCCAGGAAGATCAGTGGCGTGCGGCCTTCCAGTTCGACCACTTCCACCTGCATGCCGGCGATGGGCTGGGCGCGTGCCCAGGTCTCCATCAGCTTTACTGCCTGGGCCATGTAGCCGTTGGCGACCCAGTCGGCGTCGAACATCGGGGATTTATTGGGGATGCGGATGTACTCGACCAGCTGCGGGACGATTTCTTCGTCCCATTTGCCGGCGACGAAACGGTCGAGGCGTGCGGTATCCATGTGGGCTCTACTCTGCAAAATTTGCGGCCGATTCTACGCTCGTGGGTCTGGATGCCGGGTCGGCATCCGCCACGCGTAGGACTTTTCCTACACGCAGACGGGGTGTTCCCCGGCAGCGTGCGCAGGCGCGGGCCGATATCTTGGCTCCGTGCCGAGGGGGAGACTGTGCACACCGGACGACAGGCACCGTCGCCTCCCGGAACCCAATCACCTCATCGCCACAAGGAGTGTTGCCATGAAATCCGTTTCCATCCTGATCAAGTCGCTGTTCCTGTCGTTGGCGCTGGCCACCGCCGCGCATGCCACCGACACCAAGGTGAACATCAATACCGCTGACGCCGCCGCGCTGGATGCGGTGCTGCTGAATGTCGGGGCCAGCAAGGCGCAGGCCATCGTGGATTACCGCAAGACCAACGGACCGTTCAAGAGCGCCGAGGAACTGGCCATGGTCAAGGGCATCGGCCTGAAGACCGTCGAAAAGAATCGCGACCGCATCGAGGTGGGCCGCTCGGCGGCGGCACCGAAGAAGCCGTCTGCCGCTGCTGCGCCGGCCACGCCGGTGGCGCGCCGCTAACGGCTGCAAGACGTCACGGGACGCGGCGGAGCAGGACGCACCGTCGCGACCTAGAGGGCAGGACGCCACGTGACCGGCAGGGATGCCGACAGGGATGTACCTCATCACCTGGCTGGGTGTGAGACGAGGGGGGCAGGACGCCGATGGATCAAGGCACGATGCCGACAGGGAAGTACTTCCGCCCGGGTGCGCCGCACGCACCCGGGCGGTTCTATTTTGGGCTCGGGCTAGACTGATGGGCATGACTCAGTCCTTGCCCGCGCCGCACGCTTCGCGCGTGATTCCCGCCAACGAATACCGCCGCGAACGCTGGCGCAACGGCCTGGGCTGGACCCGCCAGATCGCCGCTTCCAGCGAGGGTGATGACTGGGACTGGCGCCTGTCCATCGCCGAGATCGAACAGGACGCGGCGTTCTCGGCATTCCCCGGTGTCGAACGCGAGCTGGTCCTGCTGCATGGCAATGGCGTGCGGCTGTGTTTCGACGATGGCGAAACGGTGACCTTGTCGCCGCCGCATGCGCGCCACCGCTTCAGTGGTGAACGCGGCCTGCGTGGTGAGTTGGTCGATGGCCTCACCCACGACTTCAACCTGATGTGGCGCTCGCAGTCGCTGGATGCCGAACTGCTGCTGCGCCCGCTGGTGGGACCGATGTTCTTCTTCGCCGACGAACACACGCATTGGGCGATCCATCTGATCGGCGGGCAGGCGCGTTTCGATGCGGCCTCTGGACTGCCGCCGCTATGGGCCGGCGACACGGCGCTGTTGTATGGCGCACCGGGGCGCGTGCGCTACGCGTTGGACGGCGGTGGCGAGCTGATCGCGGTGAAGTTCAGCGCGCCGGCATCGGAATAACCGCTTCGATCAATACACGTCGCGGCGATAACGGCCCTGCAGTCGCAGCTGTTCGACCAGCGTTTCGCCCAGGGTTTCCTGCAACACCACATCCACGCCAGGTGCCATGCCATCCAGGCTGCCGCAGACATACACGGCTGCACCGTCTGCGATCCAGGCCTGTAGCGTCGTCGATGCGGCGCGCAGGGCGTCCTGCACATAGCTGCGTGAAGTGCCGTCGCGCGAGAACGCCAGGTCCATGCGCTCCAGCCAGCCCTGCGACTGCCAGGTGGTGAAATCCTCACCATGGTGGAAGTCATGCGCGCGCTGGCGCTCGCCGAACAACAGCCAGTTGCGTCGTGCGCCTGCCGCGATGCGGGACTTGAGCAGCGCGCGCAGCCCGGCAATGCCGGTGCCGTTGCCGATCAGGATCAGCGGCCTGTCGGTTGAAGGCGGATGGAAGTTGGGATTGGCGCGCAGCCGCAGGTCGATGGGCGCGCCCAGCGGCGCGTGATCGCACAGCCAGCCGCTGGCCAGGCCCGGGCTTCCATCCGGGCGCTGCATGCGACGCAGCAGCAGGTGCAGCGCGCCCTCGGCGGGCAGCGAGGCGATGGAGTATTCGCGGTGCGGCAGCAGTGGCAAGGTGTCGGCCAGTGTCTGCGCAGTTGCATCGCGTGGGAGGTTGTCCGGCAGCTGTCGCGTGGTCAGGACCTGTGACAACGGCATCGATGCGCCATCCACCATAACGATCGAATCACCTGACACCGCGATGCGATGCAGCCACTCCGAAACAACGTTCGCTGGATGGCGCGGGCCGATTTCCACAAGGTCGCCGGCCTGCCAGTCGGGCATCGCCGCAGGGGGTGTCAGGGCCAGGTGGTAGACCGGCCCGCCGACGCTGCCGGCATTGAGCAGCGCACGCGCGCTGAGCGTCCAGGCCTCGTAACGCGGTGGGCTCCAGTCGCTCAGGTCAGCGTTGCCGGCCAGCAGCGACAGGTGGTGTTGCCAGTGGCGCAGCGCGCCGTCATCGGCGTTGTCCACGTCCACGCGGTCGAACAGCGGCGTGGCGCCATGCGTGCGCAGCCAGGCGTCGAGCTGCCGGCCGAACGCGCAGTACTGCGTGTAGGTGGCATCGCCCAGCGCCAGCACTGCGTACTGCAGCTGATCCAGGGCGGCCGAACCCTGCATGACATCGCGGACGAAGCTCAGCGCCAGGTCCGGCGGATCGCCCTCGCCGGTGGTGCTGGCCACGAACAACGCGCGCCGGTAGCGCGCCAGCGCTGCGGCATCCAGCGAGGCCAGCGGTAGCTGGTGCACGTCGATGCCACCTTCGCGCAACGATTGCGCGGTGCGGGTGGCCAGGGCTATCGCGTAGCCGGTCTGGCTGGCATGGGCGACCAGCACCGTGCTGCCGTCGAGCTGGGTCGCGGGTAGTGCCGCGTGCCCGGCGCGCGCGCGCCACAGGATCCAGCCGCTGAAGCCCAGGTAGGCCAGCAGGCTGGCGCCGGCACCGATCCAGCGTCCCGGACGCGGCGACCCGCGCCACCAGTCGCCCGGTTGCCAGGCGAACAGCGCCACTGCCACCCCGGCCAGGGCCAGCATCACCAGGCCATTGCCCAGCGCGGTGCCCGGGATGCGCCGTGGCGAGGCGTTCATGCCGCCAGCAGTGCGGCGAAGGCGTCGCTCATCTGCTCCTGCGCACCGGCTGCGGACTGCACCACGAAGCGTGCGGCAAGTGATCGCGCCGCTGCGAACCGCAGGCCTTCCTCGGTGCCCATGACCGTGAGCGCGGTGGCCCAGGCATCGGCCTCCATCGCGGTCGCGGCGATCACCGTGACCGCTGCGGCCGCCTGGGTGACTGGGTAGCCCGAACGCGGGTCCAGCGTATGCGCGTAACGCACGCCGTCGTGTTCAAACCGGTGCCAGCGATCGCCGGAGGTGGCCACGGCGAGGCCATCCAGCGCCAGCACGCGCGGTGGCAGCGTTGAATGTTCATCGGCGCCGGTTTCCACCAGCACGCGCCAGGGCGTGCCATCGGGTTTGCGGCCTTGCCCGCGCAGCTCTCCGCCGACTTCCACCAGCGCGTCGTCGATGCCGCGACTGCGCAATGTTTCGATCAGCAGGTCGACTGCATAGCCCTTGGCGATGGCTGATAAATCCAGCTGCACGCCGCCGGGCTGGAACAATGCCCATGGGTCATCACGCAAAGCCAGCTGTGCGACGCGGGGACGCCCACGCGCAGCAGCGAGTTTTGCATCCGTGGGAACACCGGGCCGACCACCGCACGCGCCGAATCCCCAGGCCTGCACCAGTGCGCCCATCGCCGGGTCGAACGCGCCATCGCTGTCGCGCGCGACCTGCAATGCGTAGGTCATGACCCGGGCGAAATCCTGCGGCAACACCTGCCAGGTGCCGGGTGCGGCGCGGTTGAAACGCGACAGGTCCGAGTCGGCTTCCCAGGTACTCATCTGCGCGACCACACGGTCCAGCGCGCGCTGCATCAGGTCGTGCAGCGGATGCAAGTCCGCGCCATCGGGAATGACCAGGCTGGCAGACCAGGTCGTGCCCATGGTCGCGCCGCCAAGCTTGGCAAGCGTGGGCGGGCGCGTGGGCGAAAGCGATGCGTGCATGCGAGTAACTTGCTGCGTGCTGCGAAACACCGGTGCGACGAACGTCGCCGCACCGGTGCCGGCCACCTTACTGCGGCAGCACTTCCAGCGTGGCCACGTAGTTCAGGCGACGCTCCTTGGCCTGCGGCAACGAGGTCTTGCTGTCCTGCGCGCTGGCGTTGAGCCAGTACATGCCGGCCTGCGGCCAGGTCACGCTGAAAGCGCCCTGCGCGTCGGTCTTCACCTTGATCTCTTCCTGGGCGTTGCGATAGCGGGTGTCGCCGCGGATCACGCTCACTTCCAGATCCGGCGCCGGCTTGCCGTCGATCACCAACTTGAAGCTGGCCGCTTCACCAGCGAACAGGTCGTTGGGGTGGGTGACCGGCACCAGTTCCAGGCCGACGCCGCTCGGCTTGAGCGCGGTGGTGGTCGGCGCGCCGCGGGTGGCGAAGGTTTCCACGCGCATCGCGTTCTGCGAGACCTGCAGGTTCTTGGCGTCCTTGGGCACCTTGGCGGCGAACTCGGCCGGCGTGCCGCGCCAGCGCTTGCGCTCGCCGTCCTTGTCTTCCCACGAGGCGAACAGGCCATTGCTGGCGATCGCCACGCGGTAGGTGCCTTCCTGCTTCAGCGCCACGTCGAACACGCTGCGGTACTTGCCGGTGGCGTCGTTCTCGGACTGCACGGTGCTGCCATCGGGTGCGGTGATGGCCAGGTCGTCCAGGCGCAGCGGTACATGGTCGAAATAGAACAGGTCGTTGGACACGGCCGCATCCACGGTCAGCCACGGATCGGTGCCGGAGAAGGTAGTGCCCGAAGGCAGCAGCCACATCTTGTGGGCGGCGGCGGAGAACGAGGCGGTGGCGGCGGCCAGGGCCAGCACCAGGCAAAGGGAACGCTTCATGCGGGTTGCTCCTTGGTATGGAATCGGGAAGAGGGGTTTACGGCTTGGCGGTCAGCGACACGGCGCCGAGTTCGCTGCTGCCCTGTCCCTTGGCGGTCTGTGTGGCAGTGGCTGGCCAGGTGAAAGGCACCTTGACCAGTTCGCGGCCGCCGACTTCGCGCGCGGCTTCCACGACCAGGGTGTAGCTGCCGGGCTTCAGCCCGGACAGCTGCGGTGCATTGGCTGCGAAGTCCAGGGTCTGCGTGCCCGCCGGACGGGTCGGGCCGGTCACGCCGTCCACCGGCAGGTCCAGCGTGCGACCGGACTTGCGCCACCACTGGCGCAGGTCCGGCAGCCACTTGGTGCCATGGCCTTCCTTGGTGTCGGTGTTCTGGTACCACACAGCCAGGTTGGCGGCGGTCTTGCCGTCGGCGCCTTCCACGTACACGGCCACGTAGGGGCGGTGGTATTCGGCGACGTTGAGGGTGGGGATGTCCACCTTCACCTGCAGCGTGGCCGCGTAGGCCGGCATGGCCAGCAGCCCGCTGAGCGCGATGGTCAGGGTGAGCGGAACGGTCTTGGTCATGGCGTGGCGTCCTTGGAAAGGAAATCAGTGGATGAAGATCAGGGCCAGCAGCAGCGGCACCAGCAGGCCCAGGCCGACCATCGGCCAGGTCATGCGGCGCTGGCCGGCGTGCAACTGCAACAGCAACAACCCGGTGATGCAGAACACCAGGCAGGCCACCGCGAACACATCGAGGAACCAGCTCCACGCGGTGCCGGCATTGCGGCCCTTGTGCAGGTCGTTGAGGAAGGAGACCCAGCCGCGGTCGGTGCCTTCGTACTCGACCTCGCCACTGGCGCGCTCCAGGGCCAGCCAGGCATCGCCGCCGGGGCGGGGCAGGGAGACATAAACCTCGTCGGCCGACCACTCGCCCTCGCGTCCGGCCAGGCTGATGTCGAGTTCGCCTTCCAGCCAGTCCGAGACCACGGCGGGCAGCGGTGCCTTGCCGTCTTCGCGCGTGCCCAGTGAGCGCATCAACGTCGCTGGCACGGTCGCGGTGCGATGGGTGACGACGGGCTTGGTTTCGATGCTGGCCGCGTGGTTGAGCGTGATGCCGGTGGCCGCGAACAGCAGCATGCCGATCAGGCAGACCGCCGAACTGATCCAGTGCCACTGGTGCAGCGTGCGCAGCCAGAAGCCACGGCGTTGCTGTGCGGAAAGCGGGGCGGCGGCCTGGGACAAGAACGGAGGATTCCGGCGGGGATCGATGGGCAAACGACGACGTTATTACACCATGAAATGAGAATCGATCTCAATTAAGGGGGCGACGACGCATGCGCTGCAAAGCAGCGATCAGACCTCAGCCCAGCCGCGCAGCAGGTTGTGATAGACGCCGGTCAGTTGCAGGACTGCGGCAGGGTCGCCACCGGTACGCGTGAGCGTCTGGATGGCGGTGTCCATTTCCAGCAGCAGGGAGCGACGGGTGTCGTCGCGGATCATGCTCTGCACCCAGAAGAACGACGCCAGGCGCGCACCGCGCGTGACCGGCACGACCTTGTGCAAGCTGCTGGACGGATACAGGATCAGGTCGCCCGCCGGCAGCTTCACTTCATGCTCGCCGTAGGTGTCACTGATGATCAGTTCGCCACCGTCGTATTCGTCCGGCTCGCTCAGGAACAGCGTGCACGAGAGATCCGAGCGCACATGGCTGCGCGCCTGGCCGGGTCGGTCCAGGGCCATCACCGAGCCATCGACATGGAAGCCGTATTCGCCGCCACCGGTGTAGCGGTTGAAACGGGGCGGCAGCGTGCGCAAGGGCAGTGCGGCAGCGAAATAGAGCGGGCTGCGGTCCAGCGCCGCCAGCACCTGCTGTCCCAGCTGTTCGCGCAGCGGTGAAGCGTCTGGAAGCTGCTGGTTGCGCTTGACCTGTGCGCCTTGCGCGCCAACGGTCTCCCGCCCGTCGGTCCAGTCGGCGGCATCCAGCGCGGCGCGCATCTGCTGTAGCTGGTCGGGGCCAAGGATGTCGGGGACGTGCAGCAGCATGGAGGATTCCTGTCTTGCAACGCGACGCGGGAAGGCATGACCTTCCCGCGTGCGAAGTGGCCGGTCAACCGGCCGGATGGATCAGTGCCGGATCAGAAGCGGAAATCCGCGCTGAGCAGCACCGTGCGCGACGCGCCCGGCGAATAACGGTAGCCGCTCTTGTTGATCGATGCGACGTAGTCCTTGTCGAACAGGTTGTAGCCGTTGAGGCGCAGGTCCAGGTGATCGTTGACCGTGTAGGTCGCCACCGCATCCCACACCGTGTACGACTTGGTGTAGGTCGGCGTGCCCACCGCGCCATCGGTGCCGCGGTGCATGCGGCCGGAATAGCGCACGCCGCCGCCCAGGGTCAGGCCGAACGGCAGGCGATAGGTGCTCCAGCCGGTGAACGCGTCATCAGGCGTATAGGTCAGGTTGTTGGACCCGTCGCTGGTGACCGCCGCGCCTTCTTCCACCTTGGTATTCATGGTGGTGTAGCCAGCCGTGACCGCCCAGTTGTCGGTGAGCTTGCCGACCATCGACAGCTCCACACCGGACACCTTCTTCTTGCCGGTCTGGTAATACACGGCGGTATCGGCCGGGTCCTGGACCAGTTCGTTGGTGACCTCGGTCTGGAACAGTGCCGCGCTCAGCAGCAGTCGTTCGTCCAGCAGGTTCCACTTGGTGCCGATCTCGGCTGTCTTGGCCTTCTGCGGATCCAGGTTGGGATTGTCCAGGCTGTTGGCCGAGGTGCTGAAGGTGAAGTTGTTGCCGCCCGGGGGCTGCTGGGAGATGGCGTAGTTGGTGTACAGGCTGACCAGGTTGCCGACCTTGTAGACCGCGCCCAGCTTCCAGTTGAACAGCGTGTCGGACGCGTCGGCGTCCACGCCCGGGACGATGGTGCCGGTGGGCGAGGTGCCGCAGACCGGCGCGCCACGCGCACCGCAGGCCACCAGGCTATTGAATTCGGTCTTGTAGTGGTCCACGCGCACGCCGGCGGTGATCAGGAACTGCTCGCCGAACTTCAGGGTGTCGAACAGGTAGGCCGACGAGGTGGTGGTCTTGCCTTCGCTATCGGCGCCGCTGTGCGCCCAGGTCAGTCCGGTGGCGTTCCAGTCCGGGTTGTACAGATTGGCCGGGGTCCAGGTGGTGCCGCCGGTCACGGCCTGGCCGTAGGCCTTCTGCTCTTCGCGGGTGAACTCCAGGCCAGTCACCAGGTTGTGGACGACCGCGCCGGTGCTGAAGTCGGCACGCAGGTTCAGCTGGTCGGTCAGGATGGTGTTTTCCTGATCCTTGAAGGTCGGGGTACTGCGCGCCATCGTGTAGCTCGACAGGTCGTTGACGTCGGTGTACTTGATGTTGCCGGTGGCACCGCCGGTGCTCATGAAGGCGGTCAGCAGGTAGTCCTGCTCGGTCTTGCCCCAGCGTGCGGTGTTGGTCAGTTTGAGCGCATCGGAAAAGTCGTGCTCGAAACGGAACGTCGCCATCTGCGCGGTGACATCGTCATGGTCGGCGCGGGTGCCGTAGAAATTTTCCGGATCCACAGGATGGCCGGCGAGCTGTTCCAGGCCAGGCTGGGGCGTCCAGCCAGGCAGGCCGATGGTGGGCACGTTGCCGTCGGGGATGTTGTCCTGCTTGACGTACAGCAGGTCCAGGTAGAAGCGCGTCGCGGTATCCAGACCCACGGCCAGGGTCGGTGCGATGCCCCAGCGCTTGTTGTTGACCTTGTCGCGGCCGGGGACGTCGCTGTCCTGGCCCATGACATTGACCCGCAGGGCGGTGCCGGAAGCCGCATCAAGCACCTGGTTCCAGTCGCCGGTGATGCGCTTCTGGCCATCGATACCGGCGGCGACCGTGCCGGCGGCGGCATTGCGCAGGAACGCGTGCTTGCTGACCATGTTGATCGAGCCGGTCGGCGCGGCGCGGCCGGTGTCGGTGCCGGCCGGACCCTTTTCCACTTCGACCTGTTCGATGTTGAACACGTCGCGCGAGATCGAGCCGGTGTCGCGGATGCCGTCGACGAAGATGCTGCTGGAGGTGTCGAAGCCGCGCATGTAGATGGCGTCACCGGTGGTGGTGTTGCCATTCTCGCCCGCATAGAAGGTGCCCACGCCCGGTGAGTTGCGCAGGGCTTCGGTCAGATTGGTCGCGCCCTGCTCGGTGAACAGGTCATTGGTGATCACTTGGATCGTCTGCGGCGTGTCCAGGAGCGGCTGGGTGAATTTGTCCGAGGAAACGTCCTTGGCCGAATAGTCCTTCACCCGCGAACTGGTGACCTGGATTTCCTTCAGCGTGGTGGCATCGTCGCGATCGGTCTTCTGCGGCGCATCGGCCCCGGCGCTGGCCGCGACCGGATCGGCGGCCAGGGCGGGCAGGGCCAGCGCGAGGCTGGTGACCAGGGCGGCAGCGGCGAGAGGGCGCGCGTGGGGGGCGTGCTTGCGGGAACGGATGTGCGACATGTCAGGCGGTCTTCCAGGGAGTGAATGCTGATCCCCCATTGGCGACGGCTGACGGGAGTGCGGGGTTCCCTGTCATTCCGTGGCTGGGCTGACGGGGAACGGGCAGATCGAATAGGGCGTCGCGGTTTTTGACCGATGGCGCCAAAAATGTCTGCCGCGGAAACGTTTCGAAATTGTAATGAGAACGATTTGTATTAACAAGCGTTCACGTGGTTCGAGGTTTCGCTGGACTTACGGGCACGGCGCGGCGCCCGCATCGCCGGGTCTGGCGGTGCGGGAACGGCAGGGGGCAATGGGCCGCCAGCGCGGCGGGGGCGATCAGTCGCGGTCGTCGCGTGACCAGATGCCGCCGTGTTCGATCTTGACCGGGAACTTGGGCACCGGTGCGTAGGCGGGGGCACACAGCGGGGCGCCCTCGCGGATGTCGAAGCGGGCACCGTGCAGCACGCATTCCACGCTGCCGGTTTCGGTATCGAAGGTCCCCGCCGCGGACAGCTCGAATTCGGCGTGGCTGCAGCGGTCTTCCAGCGCGTACAGGTCGCCGTCCAGGTTGAACACCACGATTGGGGTGCCGGTGACTTCGTCGAAGGTGCTGCGCATCTCGCCGGGCAGCAGCTCCCCGGTGGCGCAGACGAAGGTCCAGTCCTCGCTCACAGGTGGCTCCTAAACAAGCGGCTTCTCCAGCAGCTCGAAGCGCAGGTCATCGCGCAGCGGGGTGCCGAAGCGCTCGTCGCCATAGGGGAAGGGCTTGTACTTGCCGGTGCGCACGTAGCCGCGACGCTCGTAGAAGGCGATCAGCGATTCGCGCACGTCGATCACGCTCATGCGCATGCTGGCCAGGCCCATGTCCTCGCGGGCGATGCGTTCGGCTTCGGCCATGACCTGCTTGCCCACGCCGCCGCCCTGCAGGGTGGGGCGCACCGAGAACATGCCGAAGTAGCCGGCGCCGTCTTCCTTGGCGACGTGCGCGCAGGCCAGCAGTTCGCCGTTCGATTCGGCCAGCAGCACGCGGCTGTCGGGGCGGGTGAGGTCGTGCTCCAGCACGCCGCGATCGATGCGGTTGCCGTCCAGGATGTCGGCTTCGGTGGTCCAGCCGATCCGGCTGGCATCGCCACGGTAGGCGGAGGTCACCAGCTCGATGATGGCGTCGATGTCGGCGCCGGTGGCGTCGCGGAAGGTCAGGGTGTGCATGGGTGCATTGTAAAACGTGGCCACGATGGACCGCTCAGCCGGCTGGAACCGATCCTGTAGGGCGTAGCTTGCTGCGCTGCGGCCAGGTCACAGGAAAGTCCACACCTGTAGAGCGGAGCTTGCTCCGCTGCTCTCCGATCAGGTCATGGAAAAGCCCCAGCGGAGCAAGCCCCGCTCTACGGGGGGCGGGGAGGATCAGCCCAACAGCTTGCGCGCCTTGTTCAATGCGGTGATGAAGCCTTCGATCTCGTCATGCGTGTTGTAGAACGCCAGCGAGGCGCGCAGGGTCGCGGCCACGCCGAAGTACTGCAGCAACGGATGGGCGCAATGCTGGCCCGAGCGCACGGCCACGCCTTCCAGGTCCAGCAGCGTGGCCAGGTCGTGGGCGTGGGCGCCGTCGATCAGGAAGGACACCACCGCCGCCTTGTCCGGCGCGGTGCCGAAGATGCGCAGGCCCTCGATCTTGTTCAGTTCTTCGGTCAGGTGGGCCAGCAGCTCGGCTTCGCGTGCACGGATCGCATCCATGCCCACGCCATCGAGATAATCCAGCGCCGCGCCCAGGCCGACGAAACCGGCAATATTGGGCGTGCCGGCCTCGAACTTGTGTGGCACGTCGTTGAAGGTGGTCTTCTCGAAGCTGACTTCCTTGATCATCTCGCCGCCACCGATGAAAGGCGGCATGGCATCGAGCAGTGCGCGTCGCGCCCACAGCGCGCCGGTGCCGGTCGGGCCGCAGATCTTGTGGCCGGTAACCGCGTAGAAATCGCAGCCGATTGCGGCCACGTCCAGCTTCATGTGCGGCGCGGCCTGCGAGCCGTCGATCACGGTGACGATGCCGGCCTTGCGCGCGGCCTTGCAGATCTCGCGGACCGGATTGACCGTGCCCAGCACGTTGGACACGTGGGCCACGGCCAGCAGCTTCACCTGCGGGGTCATGGCCTTGTACAGCGCGTCCAGGTCCAGGCTGCCATCGGGCAGGATTTCGGCCACCTTGATGGTCGCGCCGGTGCGCTCGGCGATGAGCTGCCACGGCACGATGTTGGCGTGGTGCTCCATGCGCGAGACCAGGATGACGTCGCCGGCCTTCAGGTTTGGCAGCGCCCACGAATAGGCGACCAGGTTGATCGCGAACGTGGTGCCGCTGCACAGGATCAGCTCATCGCCACGCACGCCCATGAAACGGGCCAGCGTGTTGCGTGAGGCTTCGTAGGCGTCGGTCGCCTCGGTGCCAAGCGCGTGGACAGCGCGGCTGACGTTGGCGTTCTTGTTGCGGTAGAAGCCGTCCACCGCGGCGATCACCTGCACCGGCTTCTGCGAGGTGTTGGCGTTGTCGAAATAGATCAGCGGCTTGTCGTTCACCGCGCGGGACAGCAGCGGGAAATCCATGCGGATCCGGTTCCAGTCCAGCGCCTCGGTGCTGGAGACTTCGCTGGTTGCGCCTGCGGCCTGGATGATGCTCATGCCGCACCCGCCTGGCGCAGGGCGGCATCGACCGCATCGGCCAGCTGCGCGCGCAACGCCTCGTCGTCGATGATCGACAGCGGCTCGCGGCAGAACGCAGCGGTCAGCAGGCGCTGCGCCTGCTCCTGCGGCAGGCCGCGCGAACGCAGGTAGAACAATGCGTTGGCATCGAGCCGGCCGACCGTGGCGCCGTGCGCGGCTTGCACTTCGTCGGCGTGGATTTCCAGCACCGGCTGGGTGTCGATCTCGGCGTTGTCCGACAGCAGCAGGTTCTTGTTGGACAGGCGTGCGTCGGTGCCGTCGGCGCCTTCGCGGATCAGGATGCCGCCATGGAACACGGCACGACCACGACCAGCACCCAGGCCGCGCCAGGTCAGGCCGCAGCTGGTGTCGCGGGCGATGTGGTCGATGCCCAGGCGTGTATCGACATGGCGACGGCCGCTGGCCAGCAGCACGCCGTTGGCGTCCAGACGGGCGTTCTCACCTTCCAGGCGGACGTTGAGTTCGTGGCGTGACAACGCCGCGCCAAGCTCAAGGTCCAGGCGCTTGTAGGCCGCATCGCGCGCCAGCACTGCATCGGTACGCAGCAGGTTGGTGGCTTTCTCGGACTCGTGCTGTGTGCGGGCATGGACCAGCTGCGCGCCCTGGGCCAGGTGCACGTGGGTCAGGGCATTGGACAGATGTGCGTGCTCGCCGCTGGCGAGGTGGTGTTCGACCACGCGCAACTGCGCGTTGGCGCGAAGCTCGATCAGGTGGCGCAGGTGCCAGGCGCGGTCGGTGGGATCGGGCGCACCGATGAAGACCAACTGCAGCGGCGTGGTGGCCTGTACGTCGGCCTCGATGCGCAGCAGCACGCCTTCGCTGGCCAGCGCCGCATTGAGGCGGGCGAAGACTTCATCGCCGCGCTCGAAGCGCCGGGCCAGGAAGCGCGCGGCATCACCGCCATCGGCCAGCGCCTGCGACAGGCGCTGCACGCTGATGCCTTCGTTCAGACCCGACAGGTTCGACAAGGCGTCGATATGGCGGCCGTTGACGAACACCAGCCGAGGCGCCGGGATGTGCGCGACCAGCGCGGCATCGACCTGCGGTGCGGCCTCGACGGCGGCAAAGCTGCGGCGCTCCAACGCACGCAGGGAGGTGTACTTCCATGCCTCGTCGCGCTGGGTCGGCAGGCCAGCGGCCAGCGCCTCGTCCAGCGCCGTGCGCCGTGCCGCGTCGCCACTGAATGCGGCGGCAAGCGAATCCAGCAGCGCGCTCATGCGGCTGCTTCCGGGGCCACGCGATCCTTCAGCCAGTTGTAGCCGTGGGCCTCCAGTTCCAGCGCCAGTTCCGGGCCGCCGGTCTGCACGATCCGGCCATCGGCCAGTACGTGGACCACGTCCGGCTTGATGTAGTCGAGCAGGCGCTGGTAATGGGTGATCACCAGGAACGAGCGGCCGGCGCTGCGCAGTGCATTGACGCCATCGGCCACGGCCTTGAGCGCGTCGATGTCCAGGCCTGAATCGGTCTCGTCAAGGATCGCCAGCTTCGGCTCCAGCACGGCCAGCTGGAAGATCTCGTTGCGCTTTTTCTCGCCGCCGGAGAAGCCTTCATTGACGCCGCGATGCAGGAGTTCGTCCTTCAGGTGCAGCACGGCCAGCTTCTCGCGCACCAGCTTGAGGAACTGCATCGAATCCAGTTCAGCCTCGCCACGTGCCTTGCGCTGGGCATTGAGCGCGGCGCGCAGGAAGTAAGTGTTGTTCACGCCGGGGATTTCGACCGGGTACTGGAACGCCAGGAAGATGCCGGCGGCGGCGCGTTCTTCGGGCTCCAGTTCCAGCAGGTCGGCGCCTTCGAATTGCACCGTGCCGTCGGTGACCTCGTAGCCTTCGCGGCCCGACAGGATGTTGCCCAGCGTGGACTTGCCCGCGCCGTTGGGACCCATGATGGCGTGTACTTCGCCGGGCTTCACGTCCAGCGAGAGGCCCTTGAGGATTTCCTTGCCGGCGACGGAGGCGTGGAGGTTGTCGATCTTCAACATGATGGCGATATCCGGTGTGCGGACCGTTCGGGCCCGCAGAAAAAATGAGGTGGCAGCAGCGACGCGCGGGGCGTCGCGCGGTGGGCTTAGCCGACCGAGCCTTCCAGCGACACTTCCAGCAGCTTCTTGGCCTCGACCGCGAACTCCATCGGCAGCTCGCGGAAGACCTGCTTGCAGAAGCCGTCGACGATCATCGACACCGCGTCTTCCTGGCTGATGCCACGCGCGCGGCAATAGAACATCTGGTCGTCGCTGATCTTGGAGGTGGTGGCCTCGTGTTCGACTGTGGCGCCCGGATTCTTCACCTCGATGTAGGGGAAGGTGTGGGCGCCGCACTGCTTGCCGATCAACAGCGAATCGCACTGGGTGAAGTTGCGCGCACCGCTGGCGCTTTTGTCCACCTTGACCAGGCCGCGGTAGGTGTTCTGGCCGCGACCGGCGCTGATGCCCTTGGAGACGATCTTGGACTTGGTGTTGCGGCCCACGTGGATCATCTTGGTGCCGGTGTCGGCCTGCTGGCGGTGGTGGGTGAGGGCCACCGAATAGAACTCGCCGGACGAGTCATCGCCCAGCAGCACGCAGGACGGATACTTCCAGGTGATGGCCGAGCCGGTTTCCACCTGGGTCCAGCTGACCTTGCTGCGCGCGCCGCGGCATTCGGCGCGCTTGGTCACGAAGTTGTAGATGCCGCCGCGGCCTTCCTCGTCGCCCGGGTACCAGTTCTGGACGGTGGAATATTTGATCTCGGCATCTTCCAGCGCGACCAGCTCGACGACGGCCGCGTGCAGCTGGTTCTCATCGCGCATCGGTGCGGTGCAGCCTTCCAGGTAGGACACGTAGCCCTTGTCCTCGCACACGATCAGGGTGCGCTCGAACTGGCCGGTGTGGCCGGCGTTGATGCGGAAGTAGGTGCTCAACTCCATCGGGCTGCGCACGCCCTTGGGGATGAACACGAAGCTGCCGTCGGAAAACACCGCCGAGTTGAGCGCGGCGAAGTAGTTGTCGCCGACCGGCACGACGCTGCCCAGGTACTGCTTGACCAGCTCGGGATGATCCTTGATGGCCTCGGACATGGAGCAGAAGATGATGCCCTTCTCGGCCAGCTCCTTGCGGAAGGTGGTGCCCACCGAGACCGAGTCGAACACGGCATCCACGGCCACGCCGGCCAGCTTGGCGCGTTCGTGCAGCGGCACGCCCAGCTTGTCGTAGGTGTCCAGCAGTTCCTTGGGCACTTCATCCAGCGACTTGTACTTGGGGCCCTTGGGTGCCGAGTAATAGCTCAGCGCCTGGAAATCGATCGGCGCGATCTTCAGCTTGGCCCAGTGCGGCACCGGCATCGTCAACCAGTGGCGGTAGGCCTCGAGCCGCCACTGCGTCATCCATTCCGGTTCTTCCTTCTTGGCCGACAGCGCACGGACGATGTCCTCGCTCAGGCCGGGCGGGAGCGAATCGGATTCGATCTCGGTGATGAAGCCAGCGTCATAGCGGCGGCCGAGCTGTTCGATGATCTCGGCGTTGCGCGGTGGTGCGGGGAGGGTGGTCGCTTCGGTGGCCATGGGGGCTGCCTACGGTTCAGCTGGCGACCCGCGCGGCGATGGTGCGGCGGCGCGGTTCGGCATGGGTGGAAGAGGAAGAGGGCGGCTGCAGCATCTGCGCCAGGGTCATGCCGCGCAGGGCGTCGGCGACCACGTCGTTGATCAGACGCCAGTTGGCGCGCGCGCCGCACTGGTGGGCGATGCCGCACTGGCTGTCCTGCTGGCTGCATTCGGTGATGGCCAGCGGCCCTTCCATGGCCTCGATGATCTGTACCAGGGTGATGTCGCTGGCCGCATAGGCCAGGCGATAGCCGCCGTGCACGCCGCGCAGGCCTTCGACCAGGCCGGCCTGGGCCAGCGGCTTGAGCACCTTGCTGACGGTGGTGGCTTCCAGGCCGGAAGCCTCGGCCAGTTCGGTGGCGCTGAGGACTTCGCCGACGCGGCTGGCCAGGACGGTCAGCAGCACGGTGGCGTAGTCGGTGAGCTTGGTGACGCGCAACATGACGGGTGGGGACTGCGAAAGTGGACCGAAATTGTACGCTTTCGCGCCGGCGTGGGCCAGACCCCCATTCCGGGGCGGCTCAGGTGCGCAACGTGGCGACCTTCCCTGTGCGGATGAGTAGCGGGAAGCGCGCCGCGCCGCCACAATGTGCGGAGACTTTCCCCTCACGGACGCTTCGATGCCGCGCAAGATCGCCACCCGCAAATCCGCCATCCATGGCAACGGCATGTTTTCCGTTGCGGCCATCAAGAAAGGCGAGCGGCTGATCGAATACAAGGGCGAGCGGCGCACCCACGAACAGGTCGATGCCGACGAGGGTGGCGACGTGGAAAGCGGCCATACCTTCCTGTTCACCCTCAACGATGAGTACGTGATCGACGGCGCCCGCGCCGGCAACAGCGCCCGCTGGATCAACCACAGCTGCGATCCCAACTGCGAGGCGCTGATCGAGGAAGACGATGGCGACGATCGTCGCAAGGACAAAGTGGTGATCGAGGCCCTGCGCAACATCAAGGATGGCGAGGAGCTGACCTACAACTACGGCATCACCCTGGCCGAACCGCACACCGCACGCCTGAAGAAGGTCTGGGCCTGCCGTTGCGGTTCCAGGAAATGCACCGGGACCATGCTCCAGCCCAAGCGCTGAAACGGCCGCTACAGCCGGCGCCCGCAGCGCGCCGTTCCCCTGCGATGCCGTCCGGGGGCAAAAGGTTGCAATGACTCATGCCAGTCGGCACGCGCCGGCAAGCTTCCTACTGTTCGCACCCAGACGGGCATCGCCCGCGGGAGAGGAGCTTGGCAATGCGTGGATCGATCCTGGCAATGAACGTGATGGCGGCCCTGGCCGCGCCAGCGGCGGCGGTGGAAGTCGATGGCCGCATCGACCCGGCCGAATGGGCCGGCGCCCAGCACATCACCGACTTCCGCCAGACCCAGCCGCTGACCCGCGCGCCGGGCACCCAGCCCACCGAAGCCTGGATCCTGGCCACGCCTGAAGGCCTGGCCGTGGCGTTCCGCAACGTGCAGCCGGCCAGCGTGCCGCGCACCCGGCAGAAGGTGCGGCGCGACTTCGAGGACCAGGTCGACCGGGTCAACCTGATGGTCGACTTCGACGGCGACGGGCGCACCGGCTACAACTTCGTGGTGTCCTCCACCGACGGCATCAACGATGCCATCGTCACCAACGAGAATTACTTCAACGAAGACTGGGACGGCAACTGGAAGCACGCGGTCAGCGAGGACGCCGACAGCTGGTCGGTGGAGATCCTGATCCCCTGGTACATCGCGCCCATGCACAAGGCCGCTGGCGACACCCGGCGGATGAAGATCTACCTGGACCGGGTGATCGGCTCGACCGGCGAGCGCATGGCCTGGCCGGCCGCCAGCTTCGAGCGTCCGCGCTTCCTGTCCGATTTCAATGCCGTTGAAGTGGCCGACTACCAACAGTCGCTGCTGGCGGTGACGCCGTACGTGTCCGGCCTGTACGACAACGTGCATGGTGGTACCGAGCTGGACGGCGGCGTGGATGTGTTCTGGAAGCCCAACGGCCAGTTCCAGCTGACCGCTACGGTCAATCCGGATTTCGGCCAGGTGGAAAGCGACGACCTGGTGGTGAACTTCGATGCCACCGAAACCTATGTCAGCGACAAGCGCCCGTTCTTCACCGAGAACCAGGGGCTTTTCGAATACACCACGCCCTCGGACTTCAGCCAGCTACTGTATACGCGCCGCATCGGTGGACCTTCCGATGACGGCCGGGGTGCCGGTGACATCACCGCGGCGGTCAAGGTCAACGGCAGCCTGGGTGCGACCAAGTACGGGGTGTTCCTGGCAGATGAAAGCGGCGAGGCGGGGCGCTCGTTCCGCGCGCTGCGGCTGGTGCGTGACTTCAGCACCCAGAACCTGGGCCTGATGGTCACCCAGGTCGAGCGGCCATGGCTGGACCGCGAGGCCACGGTGCTGGGCATCGACCACAACTGGCGGCCGAACGCGCGCTGGAACGTGCGTACCCGGCTGATGGGCAGTCAGATCGAACAGTACGGCGACACCACCCGCGGCCTGGGCGCTACGGTCTGGGCCGATTACGAGATGGACCATGGCTGGCGCCAGCAGTGGATCGCCATGCATTTCGGCAGTGACCTGCAGCTCAACGACGCCGGCTACCTGTCGCAGAACAGCATGAACTACGGCCACTGGGAGGTGCGCAAGCGCTTCCCCGAACAGGCCGCCGATTCGCGCTACTCGTCCAAGGACTGGCGCTGGCGCATCAGCCAGGTCAACAACGACCACGGCGAGGTGCTCAACAAGCAGCTGCGCATCAGCCGCGAAGGCAACCTGCGCAACGGCAGCGAGGAGTACATGCAGGTCAACTTCAACGATTCAGGCGTGGATGACCTGCTGACCCGCGGCCACGGCTCGGTGGAGCAGCCATTCAACACGCAATTGGTGTACGACTACACCCGCCCGCGCAAGGGTCGCTGGGCGCACGAGGTCGAGGCGGTGGCCACGCGCGGCCAGATCACCGATCCGGGCGCGACCGGATTCAGCGTGGACTACACGGCGACCTATTTCGTCAACGACGATTTCAGCGTCTACGCCGGCATCTACGCGCAGCATTCCCCGGCCTGGTCGGTGTGGCAGGCCGACAATCTGGTCGGCGTGTACCGGGGGCGCGAAGGACATTTCAACGCTGGACTGACCTGGAACCTGGGCAACCGCCAGGAACTGCGCATCAAGCTGCAGGCACTGGCCATCAGTGCCGATGCCACCGGTGCGTACCGTGTGTTGGGCAGTACCCAGCCAGCGATGACGGGTGAGGACGTGCCCGACTTCAGCGTCAGGAACCTGGGCTTCCAGGTGCGTTATCGCTACGAAGTGGCGCCGATGTCGGACCTGTACGTGGTCTATGCCCGCGGTGGCTACGAGGAAACCGAGCGCGCGGACGGCATCGGAAGCCTGCTGTCGGACAGCCTGCGGTTACGCGATGACGAACAGCTGCTGGTGAAGTTTAGTTATCGCTTCGAACTTTGACGGCAGACATTGCATGTGGCGCTGCGAGACACTGGTGGCCTGTCCTTGAATGCAGGTGCCAACATGTCCCGTTCGCTCCACGGCCAGGTGGCCGTCATCACCGGTGCCGCCAGCGGCATCGGCAGGGAAATCGCCTTCACCCTGGCTCGTGCAGGCGCACATGTGGCCATCGCCGATCTCAACCTTGAAGGTGCGCAGCAAGCGGCTGTGCAGATCCAGGCGGACGGCGGCAAGGCCATCGGCGTCGCCATGGATGTCACCGACGAGGCGGCGGTCAACGCGGGTATCGCCCAGGTCGTTGCAGCGTTGGGACCGGTCGACATCCTGGTCGCCAACGCCGGTATCCAGATCGTCGCGCCGATCCAGGACTTCGCCTTCGCCGACTGGAAGAAGCTGCTGGCCATCCACCTGGACGGCGCCTTCCTGACCACCAAGGCGGTATTGCCGGGCATGTATGCAGGCCAGCGTGGCGGCACGGTGATCTACATGGGCTCGGCGCATTCGCACGAGGCCTCGCCACTCAAGTCCGCCTACGTCACCGCCAAGCACGGCCTGCTGGGGCTGGCGCGCACCCTGGCCAAGGAAGGCGGCAGGCATGGCGTGCGCAGCCATGTGGTCTGCCCGGGCTTCGTGCGCACGCCGCTGGTGGACAAGCAGATTCCCGAACAGGCCGCGACGCTTGGCATCAGCGAGGACGAGGTGATCCAGAAGGTGATGCTGGGCAGCACCGTCGATGGCACTTTCACCACGCTGGAAGACGTCGCGTTGACGGTGAAGTTCCTGTGCGAGTTCGCCAGTGCCGCCCTGACTGGGCAGAGCATCCTGGTCAGCCATGGCTGGCACATGGGCTGAGCGTGGTGCGCGGCGGCAGAGGTGCCGCGTGCTGCTTACTTCGTCGGGGCGGACGCAGTCGGGGCCGGTTCGTAACCTTCGATGTCCACCGAATCCAGATGCCATTGGTGCTGCCCGGGCGTAGCGCCATCGGCCATCACCGCGCGCAGGGTGAAACTGCCGCGGTAATGACGCGTGCTGCCGTCGCTGCGCCGGCTGGCCAGCTCGATCGGGACCTGGATGTAGCGTGATCCTGCGGCGCCCTCGGGATCGAAGGCCTTGCCGACGGTCGCCTGCACCGTCGTGGTGTTCGCATAGCCACCCGCGAAGGCGTCGAAGGTCTGTCGGCTCGCGGCGCCGCCGTTGCTCCACAGTGCATAGGCGGCGGCGTAGTCCTTGGCGTTGATCGCCGCGTAGTAACGACGCACGGTGTCTTCGGCGGCTGCGGGCGTGGCGTCATCGCTGTTGACGTGCGTCTCCGCGCTGTCGGGCGTGGACATGGCCGGTGGGACTTCAAGTGCATCGGCCGGCGCAGGCGCCGATGCATCCACGGCTACCGGTGCCGCTGCTTCGCCTGGCGCGGGAGTGGCCGGCGTTGCCGGTGCTGCTGCAGGGGAGGATTCCGGACCGCAGGCCACTAGCGTGACCAATGCAACGATGCCGGCCGACAGCAGCATCAGGCGTCCGCGGACGACGTTACTTCGCATCGCTCAGGTCCGGCATGCCCACGGGCTGGTTGAGATGCACCGCGATCTGGCCGTGCTCGACGCTGGCCGATTCCACCCGCACGTCACCGAAGTTGGCCAGCAGCTTCGGGTCGAGCCGATAGAGCGGTTCGCTGCTGGCATAGTCCTGCAGGAACAGGCTGACCAGCTGGCGGTCGCGTTCGCGCAGTTCACGGCCATTGCTGGGCACCACGCGGTCGACGGTGGGGGCGTCCAGGAACAGCGCCGTTTTCTGCGGGTCGTAGCGCAGGCCGCTGCTCAACCAGACCCGGCCCAGTGCCTTGCCGTTGCTGCTGGCATCGAACTGCATCTGGACCCGGTTGCCGTCGCGCGGGATGGTCAGCTGCGGATTGCTGGCGGTCATCGACACCAGGCCGCCCAGCGCATCGAAATCGCGCGGGAATTCGGCCTGCAGATAGCCCTGCACTTGCTGGGCACTAACCGACAGCGTGTTGGACGGCTTGCCCTGTGCCCACGCTGCGGCAGTGACGGATGCGGCGACCAGCGCGATCGCGACCAGTGCGGCGCGCATGCGTGTGAGGAAGATCGATGCCAGCATGTGTGGATTCCAGGAGCGGTACGCCCAGCGCGCCCGACTCACCATAAGCATGGCCGGTGAACCGTGCCTCAATCGATCCGCGGTTGCATCGAAGCGGTGGAAATCTCCCAGCCATCGTTGCCGATCCTGCGGCGCAGGCGATACCAGCCATCCCAGTTGCGCACGTTGCCGTTCGCATCGCTCATGCGCAGTCGCACGGGGATTTCCAGCGAACGCGAGGGGTACACGTCCGGGTCAAGCGGCCTGGGTGCATCGGTATTGATGCGGACCGAGTAGCGGCCCAGCGCCCGCAGCGCGGCGTCGTCTGGCGCCGGCGGTGGCTTGCCGCCGACCCACATCGCATCGGCCGTCTCCAGGTTGCCGCTGGCCAGTGCACCCAGATAGGCGTGCAGCATGCTGGCGGCCTGGCGCAGGTTGCGGTTCTGTTCGTCGCGCAGGGCCTGTTGGCGCTGTCCCACAGCGGCCTCGGCGGGATCTGCAGTGGCTGTGGCCTGCGGCAGCGTCGCCGTGGTGCCGATGATCGTTTCCGGATCGGGTTTGCGGCTGCATGAACAACCACCCAGCAGCAGGCTCAGCAACAGGATCGGAAGGACGCGCATGTGCAGCCCGGCAGGTGGCGATGCGGGGCAGTGTACGGATGTGGCGCAGGCCGGCGTCAGCGACGCGGGTCGAGTCCGGCGATGAAGCGGTCCAGTGCGGGTTCCAGCGGGGCGAACGGATCTTCGACGCCATCGCGGTGGCGCTGGGCCAGGTCCTGCAGCAGCCGGCTGGACACCAGCGTGGCGGCGCGTTCGTCGGCGCTGAGCTGGCGGTGGCGCTGGGCACTTTCCAGCAGCCGCATCCAGTCCTGCGTGGCGCGGTGTTCGAACTCGATGCTGCAACGGTCGTTGCATGGATGGCCGTCGTCTTCGACGGGGGTGACGGTGATGCGGTAGCGGTGCGGTCGGGAGCCCATGGCGAACACGGCGACTGGGGAACAGGCGTCCAAGGTAGGAGGCTGCGCTGCCCGCCGCGAGCGGGTGGGGCGTGACTCAGTGTTCCAGCGTGCCCCACGGCCGCCAGGTGTGTCGCGCAGGCAGCAGGTCGCGTGCGCCATTGCGCCGGGTAGAGGCTGCAATACAGGTGCGACAGCACGCCGCATGCGATGCCGTTGGTGCCCGCGCAGCAGGGTAGCGCGCCTGGCGGGATGCTCTGTCCTTCATGCAGGCCAGGTGCGCGATCAGCCCGGGTTGCGGCGAATCGAGATATCGCCAGGAAGAACCGCGATTCCCGGCTGCGACGTGCGCGACGAATCAATCCGGAAGCCGATGACGTCATGGTCATGCGCCACAAACGACTCGGGACGGCCAAAGCCGTCCCGAGCAGGTGTTGCGAGGAGCCGCGCCGGGAATCAGGCCGCGGAATCCTTGAGGGATTTCAGTGCAGCGAACTTCACCTTGGTGGCGGCCGGCTTGGCGGCGAACCACTGCTCTTCCTTGGTGAAGGGGTTGATGCCCTTGCGCTTCGGCTTGGCCGGCACGCTGACGGTCTTGATCTTCAGCAGGCCCGGCAGGGTGAAGGTGCCTGCGCCCTTCTTGCTGATCGAGCCCTGGATGGCCGACTGCAGTGCGGCCAGCACGGCGCGCACGTCCTTCGGGGCGACGGCGGCGCTTTCAGCCAGGTGGGCGACCAGGCCCGACTTGGTCAGGGCTTCCTTGATCGGCTTCGGCGCGGCCGGTTTGGCGGCGGTCTTGGCGACCTTCTTGGTCGCTACCTTCTTGGTGGTCTTTGCCATATGTGTCCTGTTGTACCGTGTTTGGTGGGTTGTTCGGGCCGAAACGGTCGGCATGCGGAATGTAGGGCAAGTGTGCGTTGGCGCCAAGAGGAAATGAAGCTTTTTTCTCGGCTTTTTCGTGTTTTTCGACCATTAGGGGGTTTGGTCGTCATGCCCGGGCGCTATTTATCCCCTTGCCATGGCACTGCGATGGACGCGATCGCGCGCGTTGTCGCGATGCGGCAGGCCGATGCGCGAGCACAGCGTCAGTGGCGCATCGGCCGGTACGGCGCGGTAACACGGTGCCGGCTAGGCTCGCGGTTCTTTCCGACATCCGCAGGAGCAGGCCCATGGGTATTTCGCGTCCCGCCACCGCCTATTGGGAAGGCGATCTGAAATCCGGAAAAGGCAAGATTTCCACGCCGCAGAGTGGCTTGTTGTCCGACACGCCTTACGGGTTCAACAGCCGCTTCGGCGACCAGAAAGGCACCAACCCCGAAGAGCTCATCGCCGCCGCGCATGCCGGCTGCTTCACCATGGCGCTGGCGAACCTGCTGACCGAAGCAGGTTCGCCGCCGACCTCGCTGGAGACGCGCGCGGAAGTCGACCTGTCGATGGAAGGTGGGCCGACGTTGTCGCACATCCGCCTGAAAGTGAAAGGTGTGGTGCCGGGCATCGACGCGGCCAGGTTCAAGCAGATCGCCGAAGACGCCAAGAGCAACTGCCCGGTGTCCAAGGCACTCAAGGCCGTACCGATGAGCCTGGAAGCCGAGTTTTCCAGCTGATCGAACGATGCCGCTGCCGGCCTGCAACCTGGCTGGCAGTGTCGATCGCACCGAGGGTTGTCTGTCGCGTGGTTGAACGTGGTTGCGGGCGGCGGCCCGGTTCAGGACTGTTTCACCCCATGGCATCGACGATGCACCTGCGCCGCAACGGCGCAGGAGACCTTCCATGATCCGCTCCACCCTTGGCGTCCTGCTGCTTGGCCTGGCTTGCGTTGCTACAGCCAGTGCGCAGTCGCGTTATGCCGACTATTACAGTCAGACCTATGGCACTGCCAACGGCGCACGTGATGACCGTTCTGGCGACAGCCGCGATGGTGGTGCCTACGACTATGCGCGCGTGGTACGGGTCGATCCGATCATCGCGCCGCCCCCACCGCCGCGGCAGCAGTGCTACACCCGCGCCGCCGATGATGGCTACACGCAGGGCGGCGATTATTACGATGGCAATGGCGACCGTCAGCAGTCCACGCCCGGTGGGCGCGTGGGTGCGACGATCCTCGGTGGCGTGCTGGGTGCGGTGGTCGGTAGTCGTTTCGGCGATGGCGGTGGGCGACTGCTCGGCACTGCGGTGGGTACCGCAGCGGGGACGGCCGTGGGCCAATCGGTCTACGACAACTCACACACCACGACCGGCACCGTGCGGGTCTGCGAGCCGGTGTCCGACCGTCGTGATGGCGGCGATGGCGACGTGGAAGGCTACGACGTCACCTACGAATATGCGGGTCGCGATTACCACACCCGCACTGCGTATCATCCGGGTGACCGAATCCGGGTTCGCGTGGACGTTGCCGCCGCGCAGGACTGAGGAAGTACGGGGGATCTGCCGTACCAAGGGGCCGCAAGGCCCCTTCTCTTTTGGCGTGATGCGCGGGGGTGGAAGGCTTCGCCGGGAAAGCCTCGGTTGCGCCAACCCGGTGCTACGGGAAGGTCGTCTCATTGCGAACCCACGACGATCAGGCCGCGGGTTCACGCTGCCGCGCGTGCGGGGTGGCCCGCAACGCATGTTCGACCCTGCGCATTACTTGGCTGGCGCGGCCGGGCGGGTCAACACATACAGCCCCGTGAGCGTCGCTTCCCCTGGTTCCTGTCCAGTGGCATCGGCGGCGGTTGCATCGGGCCCGGTGCTGGTGGTGATCGCCAGCTGGCGGCCATCGCGACCGCCAACAGCCAGGCTGGTCGGCCAGGCCACCGGCAGGCCGACCACTTCCTGCATCATCCCGCCCTCGGCGGAGAAGCGGGCCACGGCCCAGCCGCCGTACAGCGCGACCCAGACATCGCCTTGCGCATCCGCGGCCAGGCCGCGGATCAGCCCGGACGCCTTGGGCACCACGGCCAGGCGCCGGATGCGCGCATCGCCCTGGCGCATTTCATAGAGCGTGCCGGTGGTGGCGCTGGCGGCGAACAGGCGCGTGCCATCCGGATTCCAGCACAGCGCGTCGATGCGGTCGTCGATGCGCCAGCCCGGCACCGCGATGCCGGTGTGCAGCCAGGTGGCAATGCGGTAACCGCCGGCCGGGTCATGGGTGACCTGCCATTCGCGACCATCGGGCTGCACGCAGGCGGCGAGGGGCGCGGTGCCGCCACGACGCTCCAACGGCCGCTGCACGGCCTTGCCGTCGAAATCCAGGCGCAGGATGCCGTCGTCGTGCACCACTTCCAGCCCGTTGGGCGTGGCATGCAGGCTGCGGGCGATCACGTCCAGCGCGATCAAGACGCGGTCTTCGGTGTCCTGCGCGCAATGCAGGGTGGCCGTGGCGGTGTCGATCCAGTACCAGCAGCCGCGCGCGGTGGACCAGCTGGCGAAGTCGCCGCCTGTGGCGGCAGGCCCGGCGATGCGCTGGACCTGGTCGTCATGGGTGACTTCGACCGTGCCGGCCAGGCGTTCGCCGATGCGCTGGGCGGCCTCGGTCAGTTCGGTGCCGAACTGCGCCATGCGTTCGGGTGTAAAGCGTTCGGTTGCACCGGACAGGCTCAGCGCGCCGCGCACCACGCCCTGCATGTCACGGATCACCGCGGCCACGCAACGCGCGCCCAGGCGGCTTTCCTCGTCGTCGATCGCGTAACCCTGCACCTTGACCGCGGCGATCATCGCGCCGACCTGCTCGCGGCTGGTGGCGCTGTTGGGCGTGAACGGGGTCATCGGCAGGCGTGCGAGCAGTGGGTTGCGCTCGCCGGTGCGCATCGCGGCGAGCAGCACCTTGCCGGCGGCAGTGACGTGCAACAGCCGGCCCTGGCCGACGTGCGTGTCGCCCTGCGAGCGGTGCGCGCCCTGGGTGCGTTCGAGCGCGATGACTTCCAGGCCATCGCGCACCCACAGGCAGGTGGTCTCGCCGGTGATGGCGCGCAGGTAGTTGAGTTCGATGTTGGCTGCGACCACCAGCGCCGGCGCCGGGTGCGACTCGCGGCTCAGCTGCAGTGCGCCGAAGCCCAGGCGATAGGCGCGGCGGGTCGATTCGCGACGCACCAGGTTGCGTTCGATCAGCCCGCTCAGCATGCGGTAGGCGGTGGTGCGCGGCAGTTGGACCTGCTGGGCGATTTCCGCGAACGTCACGCCCTTGGGCGAGGTGCCAATGGCCTCCAGGACATCGAGCGCCCGCTCGATCGTGCCAGTGGCCTTGCGCGTGTTTTCACTCATGTTGCCGGTCATCCTGGCCGCTGGGCCAATGTGGGGCAGTGAAGCGCGCGTTGGACGGCCCATCATGGAGACGCCGCGCGCCACGTATTGTCGGCCAAATCGCGTCAGCGTGGCGATGCAGGCCGGGTGTCGGTACAGCTGGGGGCGGCACGAAAGCCTTCCGCGTGCGCTTTCACCAGTCCAGGGTGCCGCTGACCACGGTCTGGACCTGGCCGCCGGACCAGACCTCGCCCTGGGCGTCGATGCGCAGCTCCAGCAGGGCATCGAAGCCCACTTCGCGGCCCTGGCTGGCCACATAGCGACCGTCCTGGCCGGGCAACGCATCGCGACTGTCCAGCCAGGCGGCGAGCACGGCGTTGGCCGCGCCGGAGGCCGCATCCTCGAACTGGCGGCCGTTGCCGACGAAGGCGCGCACGGCCAGCTGGTAGGCGGCGTTGCCACTGACACGTGCGTAAGCGAACACGCCCATCGCGCCGGTGGCTTCGGCCAACGTGGTGATGGCGTTCCAGTCGGGCTGCAGGGCGCGCAGGTTGGTTTCGTCGGCAAGTTCGACCACCCACCATTTGCGCCCGCCATCCATCAGCGCCGGTGGCAGCGTGCCCAGTGCCCAGCCAGCGATGGCCGGGGCCAGGCGGGGATCCGTGGCCTGCACCACTTCGGCCACCTGCGCGCGCGGCACGCGGATCGCAATGCGCTGGATGTCCATCGATCAGCTCCACCTGCAGCGGCAGTTGGCCGGCGATGCCGTCCTGGACCAGCACCCCGTCGCGCGCCTGCGCCACGCCAGCCGCCAGCACGGCATGGGCGGTGCCGACGCTGGGATGGCCGGCGAACGGCACTTCCTTCTGCGGGGCGAACATGCGGATGCCGTAACTGGCGTTGTCGTCGCCGGACGGGAAGACGAACGTGGTTTCCGGCAGCTTGGTCCAGCGGGCGATGGCCTGCATCGCCGCATCGTCCAGGCCCTGTGCGTCCAGCACCACCGCCAGCGGGTTGCCGCAGCCGGGGCGCGGTGAAAACACATCGACCTGTAGGAAGCGGCGGGTGGTCATGGCGGACAAGCGGGAAGGCGGAAGGGTGTGCAGGGTAGCAGCGCGGATGGGCGCCACCGTGCGCTCACCAGCTGACCTGGCCCTGGATCACCGGTTGCACCAGGCCGCCGATCCAGACTTCGCCCTGGTCGTCTACCCGTACCTGCACCACGCCATCGCGGCCCAGCTCGCGCCCCTGGCTGGCGAGATAGCGGCCGTTGCTGCCGGGCAGGGCATCGACAGCGTGCAGCAGCGCGGCGATGCAGGCGTTGGCGCTGCCGGTGACCGGGTCTTCCGGTGTCGAGGGGGCATCGGCTGGACAGAAGGCGCGTACTGCCAGGTCGTGTTCGCTGCCTTCATGGCGTGCGAAGACGGCCAGCCCGGTCGCCTGGCTGGCCCGCGACAGTGTTGCGATGGCGGCAAAATCCGGCTGCAGGGTACGCACACTGGCGGTATCGGCCAGTTCCACCAGCCACCAGCTGGGGCCGTTGTTCCAGAGTGCCGGGGCGCGGATCGCCTGCGGCCAGCGGCTGATCGCTTGTCCCAGCAGCGCATGCTGCGACGGCGTGGTGGCCAGCGGCTTTGCACGTGGGGCGCGAACGTGCGGACTGATGCGGCCATCGCCATCGCGCGCGATCCGCACCGGTAGTAGGCCGGCTGCGCACTGCTGCACCAGCCTGTCGTCCTGCGCGGAGGCCAGCCCCAGCGACAAGGCTGCCCAGGCCGCACCGACGCTGGGATGCCCGGCGAAGGGCAGTTCGCAGCCCGGGGTGAAGATCCGCACGTGATAGTCGGCACCCGCCTGCGGTGGCAGGAAGAAAATCGTCTCGGGCAGGTTCAGCCATGCAGCCAGTGCCTGCATGTCCCCGGTGTCCAGTCCCTGGCTGTCGGCGATCACGCCCAGCGGATTGCCGGCGCCGGGCGAGTGGGCGAAGACGTCCAGTTGCAGATAGCGGCGCTGTGTCATGCGGGGAGCGGGTCCTTGGGAGGCGGTTCCTTTAGAATCGGCGGTTCCGCCCGTGTGATCGGGTTTTTCCTCCCCAATCGTAGACCCCCCAGACCCCATGTCAGCTTCCCCCCCGAACGATCGTTGGATCGTGCTCAAGTTCGGCGGCACCTCGGTGTCGCGTCGTCATCGCTGGGACACCATCGGCAGGCTGGCGAAGAAACGGGCGGAAGAAAACGACGCGCGTGTGCTGGTGGTCGTCTCTGCGTTGTCGGGGGTCACCAATGAATTGACCGCCATCGCCGATGGCGCGGCGGACACCGCCGCGCGGGTGGCCGCGCTGGAGCTGCGCCATCGCGAATTCCTGGCTGAGCTGGAACTGGATGCCGACGCGGTGCTGGGCGAACGCCTGGCCGCGTTGCGCGCGCTGGCCAGCGATCCGCGCGCGGCCAGCCGCACGCTGGACTGGCAGGCCGAAGTGCTGGGCCAGGGCGAACTGCTGTCTTCGACCATCGGCGCCGGTTACCTGGCCGCCAACGGCCTGGACATCGGCTGGTGCGACGCGCGCGCCTGGCTCGACGCGATGGCCATCCCCAACCAGAGCGCCTGGGCGCAGCGCCTGTCGGTGTCGTGCGATCCGCGCGGCAGCGACGACTGGCGCGCGCGTTTCCGTGCCCAGCCCACGCGCCTGCTGATCAGCCAGGGCTTCATCGCCCGCCACGGCGACGGCGGCACCGCGGTCCTGGGGCGCGGCGGTTCGGATACTTCCGCCGCGTACTTCGGCGCGCTGCTGAAAGCGCAGCGCGTGGAAATCTGGACCGACGTACCTGGCATGTTCAGCGCCAATCCGAAGGAAGTACCCGACGCGCGCCTGCTCACGCGCCTGGATTATTTCGAAGCGCAGGAAATCGCCACTACCGGCGCCAAGGTGCTGCATCCGCGTTCGATCAAGCCGTGCCGCGATGCCGGCGTGCCGATGGCGATCCTGGATACCGAGCGCCCCGAGCTGCCGGGCACCAGCATCGACGGCAATGCGCTGACCGTGCCGGGCGTCAAGGCGATCAGCCGCCGCAACGGCATCGTGCTGGTGTCGATGGAAGGCATCGGCATGTGGCAGCAGGTCGGCTTCCTGGCCGATGTGTTCGACCGTTTCAGGAAGCACGGCCTGTCGGTGGACCTGATCGGTTCGTCGGAGACCAACGTCACCGTGTCGCTGGACCCGTCCGAGAACCTGGTCAGCACCGACGTGCTGGCCGCGCTGTCGTCCGACCTGGCCGAGATCTGCCGGGTCAAGGTGATCGCGCCGTGCGCGGCCATCACCCTGGTCGGTCGCGGCATGCGCTCGCTGCTGCACAAGCTGTCGGATGTGTGGGCGACCTTCGGCAAGGAGCGCGTGCACCTGATCAGCCAGTCGTCCAACGACTTGAACCTGACCTTCGTCATCGACGAATCCGATGCCGACGGCCTGCTGCCGATCCTGCACGGCGAGCTGATCGACAGTGGCGCCATGCCAGTGGAAGAAACCAGCGTGTTCGGCCCACGCTGGCGCGAGATCGCCGGCACCATCCGTCCACGCGAAACCCCGTGGTGGCGCAGCCAGCGCGAGCGCCTGCTCGCCATCGCCGAGGCCTCCACGCCGGCCTACGTCTATCACCTGCCGACGGTGCGCGCGCGGGCCAGGGCGCTCAACGCGATCACCGCCATCGACCAGCGCTATTACGCGGTCAAGGCCAATACCCATCCAGCCATCCTGAAGGCGGTGGTGGAAGAAGGCTTCGGCCTGGAATGCGTGTCGCTGGGCGAACTGCGCCGCATCTTCGAGGTGCTGCCGGATCTGTCGCCGGCGCGGGTGCTGTTCACGCCCAGCTTCGCCCCGCACACCGAATACGCCGAGGCGTTCGGCCTGGGCGTGACCGTGACCGTGGACAATGTCGAACTGCTGCAGCAGTGGCCTCAGGTGTTCGATGGCCGCAGCCTCTGGTTGCGCGTGGACCTGGGGCGTGGCGATGGCCACCACGCCAAGGTGCGCACCGGTGGCAAGGACTCCAAGTTCGGTTTCCCGTTCGAACGCGTCGCTGAGTTCATCGCGCTGGCCGCGGCGACCAACGTGCGCATCGTCGGCCTGCATGCCCACCTGGGTAGCGGCGTGGACACCGCCCAGCACTGGAAGCAGGTCTGCGACGAACTGGGCGGCATCGCCGAGCAGATCGGCACGGTGGAGGTGATCGACATCGGTGGCGGCCTGCCGATTCCCTACACGGCCGATGACGAGCCGTTCGACCTGGTCGCTTGGGGTGCGGGGCTGGCCGAGATCAAGGCGGCGTATCCGGGCTTCCGCCTGGCCATCGAGCCGGGCCGCTACATGGTGGCCGAAGCCGGCGTGCTGCTGACCTTCGCCACCCAGGTGGTGGCCAAGCAGGGCATCACCCGCGTGGGCCTGGATGCCGGTATGCACACCCTGGCCCGCCCGGCGTTGTACGACGCCTGGCATGACGTGGTGAACCTGTCGAAGCTGGAACTGGCCGCCGATGCGCCGTTCGACATTGTCGGCCCCATCTGCGAATCCAGCGACGTGCTGGGCCACCGGCGTCCGCTGCCGGCGTCGACCGCGCCGGGCGATGTCATGCTGGTCGCCGACGCGGGCGCCTATGGCTACGTGATGGCCAGCCACTACAACCTGCGCGGACTGCCGAAGGAAGAGGTCCTGGATGTCTGAAGTGAAGTTCCAGCGTGATGCCGTCAAGGCGTTCCGCTTCGTTGATTGTTCGCTGGATGCGGCCACCGGTGTGGCGCGCCTGGTGTACGCCTTCGATGACGGCCCGCAGTTGATCGAGACGGTCAGCTTCCCCGGTGCGCCGTTCAATCTGGAGGGCGCGCCTGGGCAGGCGGTGCAGCGTGCGCTGCGCCTGCTGCACCTGATTGCTGGCGTGAGCTATTACAAGGCCGCGGTGCCGCCGGAGGTGGTGATCGAAGGCGACCCCATCGATGCCGACACCGCCGCGCTGATGGAAGACATCTACACCCATGGCCTGGGCGAGTTCGCCTATCGCAATGGGCTGGACCTGCACGGGCGTATCCGTTTCCCCGCCAGCGGCGCGGCCGACGAAGCCACCGCGCCCGCGCTGGGGCTGGCCTCGCATGCGCTGGTCGCCATCGGCGGTGGCAAGGATTCGTTGGTCTCCATCGAAGCCCTGCGCGGTGCCGGCATCGCCCAGACCGTGAGCTGGATCGGTGGTTCGCAGCTGATCGCCGCGTGCGCATCACGCACCGGCCTGCCGACGCTCAACATCGGCCGTGCGATTGCGCCGGAGCTGTTCGAGTTCAATCGCCAGGGCGCGTGGAACGGGCATATCCCGGTGACCGCGATCAACTCGGCGATCCTGGTACTGGCCGCGCTGCTGCGTGGCGTGGACCAGGTGGTGTTCTCCAACGAGCGTTCGGCCAGCGTCGGCAGCATGATCGCCGGCACCGGCGAGGTGAACCACCAGTGGTCCAAGGGCTGGGCGTTCGAGTCGCTGTTTGGTGCGCACGTCCAGCGCCATGTCGCGGCCGACCTGCAGTACTACTCGCTGCTGCGGCCGTTCTCCGAGTTGGCCGTGGCCCGTCAGTTCGCCAAGAACGACCATTACGACGCGCATTTCTCCAGCTGCAACCGCAACTTCCACATCCTGGGCGAGCGCCCGGTGAATCGCTGGTGCGGCGTGTGCCCGAAGTGCCATTTCGTGTTCCTGGCGCTGGCGCCGTTCATGCCCAAGCCACGGCTGCTGAACATCTTCGGCCGCAACCTGCTGGACGATACCGCGCAGACCGGCGGCTTCGACGCGTTGCTGGAATACCAGGACCACAAGCCGTTCGAATGCGTCGGCGAAGGCCGCGAATCGCGTGCGGCCATGGCCACGCTGGGCCAGCGTCCGGAATGGCGCGAGGACGCGCTGGTCGCGCGCTTCAACCGCGAGATCGCGCCGCAGCTGGATGCGGCCGAACTGCAGATTCCCGCGCTGCTGCAGCCCGAAGGCGAGCACCGCATCCCGGCTGCGTTGTGGGAACCGCTGCGTGCGAATTTCGCAGCTTGAAGGCCGGCGGGTCGCGCTGTGGGGCTGGGGCCGTGAAGGTCGCGCCGCGCACGCGCTACTGCGCAGCCGGCTGCCGTCGCTGCCGCTGACCTTGTTCTGCAGTGAGGCAGAAGCGGGGCAGGCCGCCGCGCTCGGCGATCCGCTGCTGCACACCGATACACAGATCACCGGCGCGGGGCTGGGTAGCTTCGATGTAATCATCAAGTCGCCCGGTATCAGTCCGTATTCGCCCGAGGCGCTGGAAGCGCAGGCCGCGGGTGCGCGACTGCTGGGCGGCACCGCGCTGTGGTTCGGCGAGCATCCGGACGCGCGCACCGTGTGCGTGACCGGCACCAAGGGAAAAAGCACCACCACCGCCTTGCTTGCACACCTGCTGCGGGCGGGCGGGCATCGCACCGCGCTGGCCGGCAACATCGGCCTGCCGCTGCTGGAAGTGATGGACCCGCAGCCTTCGCCGGAGCTATGGGCGATCGAGCTGTCCAGCTACCAGACCCGTGCGGTGGCCGACGGTGGCGTGCCGCCGGAGGTGGCGGTGGTGTTGAACATCTTCCCCGAGCACCTGGACTGGCACGGCAGCCAGCAGCGCTACATCGAAGACAAGCTGGCACTGGTGACCGAGGCACATCCGCGCATCGCCGTCCTCAATGCGGCCGACCCGGTGTTGTCGAAGCTGCAGCTGCCGCACAGCCGCATTGTCTGGTTCAACCATGCCGATGGCTGGCATCTGCGTGGCGATGTGCTGTTTCGCGGCGATACCGAGGTGTTCGACACCCGTACCGTGCCGCTGCCGGGGCGGCACAATCGCGGCAACCTGTGCGCGGTGCTGGCGGCGATCGAAGCGCTGGGTTACGACGCCGCGGCACTGGCTCCGGCTGCGGTGAGCTTCCAGCCGCTGCCCAATCGCCTGCAGACCATCGGCATGCGCGACGGGCTGACCTACGTCAACGACTCGATCAGCACCACCCCGCATGCCACGCTGGCGGCGCTGGAATGTTTCGCCGGCCAGCGCATTGCGCTGCTGGTCGGTGGGCATGATCGTGGCCTGGACTGGCACGACTTCGCCGATGCCATGGGCGAACACGCGCCGCTGGGCATCGTCACGATGGGGGGCAATGGGCCGCGGATTCACGCCTTGCTGGAAGGTGTGATGGGCGCCGGGCAATTCCAGCTTGCTGCCGCACCGGATCTGGCCGGCGCGATGCACATCGCGCAGCAAATGCTGGGCGGGCAGGGCGTGGTGTTGATGTCGCCGGGGGCACCGAGTTTTGGCATGTATCGCGATTACGTGGAGCGTGGCAAGGATTTCGCGCGGATCGCCGGATTCGACCCCGAGGCGATCGTGGCGATTCCTGGATTGGGCGTGGGCTGACGCTGGCCGCTGGCGTTGCCTGCCATGGCCGCGCCCATGAAGTCGATGAACGCGCGGAGCCTGGGCGCAACCTGCGCACCGGACGGCCAGACCATCGAGAACGTGTCGCGATGGTGGACGAAATCCTCCAGCACACTCACCAGGCTGCCATCGTCCAGCGCGGCGGCGACGGAGAAATCCGGCACCCAGGCGATGCCGCGCCCCTGTCGGGCGTAATGGATGCGCGCCTCCAGGCTGTTGCAGATCATGGTGTCGGGCAGGCCGAGTGCGTCGAACTGGCCTTCGGGGCCCAGGCGCCAGCGTTCGGTCTTGCCCGAGTGCGGGAAGCGGTAGTGCAGGCAATCGTGCTGCACCAGCGCGAGCGGGTGTCCGGGGATGCCCTTGCGCTGGAAATAGGCCGGTGACCCGACAATGCATGTGCCGAACTCGAGCAGCGGGCGGGCGCTCAGCCTTGAGTCGCGGAGCGGGCCGGTGCGTACGACGACATCGAAACCTTCGGCGATCACATCCACCAGGCGGTCGCTGAAGTCCAGATCCAGCGCCACCTCGGGGTAACGGGCACTGAAGTCGGACAGCGCCGGTAACAGGAAGCCGCCGACCATGGGCAGGCTGATCTTCAAGCGCCCTTGTGGATGCTCGATGGACAGCGCCAGCTTGCTTTCGACTGACTGCAGGTCGCGCAGGACCTGCCGGCAGGTCTGGAGATACAGCTGTCCCTCCGGGGTCAACGAGACGCTGCGCGTGCTGCGATGGAAGAGTCTGGCCGAGAGGCGCTGTTCCAGGCGCGCCATGCTCTTGCTGACCGCCGAGGCGGAGATGCCCGACAGCCGGGAGGCGCCGACGAAGCTGCCCGCTTCTGCGACGTGGACGAACAGCAGCACACCATTGAGGGAGTTCATACGCACCGCGATTCATGACATGCAGGTCATGATAAAGAGGAAATTACCCGCCTTTTTGCCAATGCGGACGGTGGCTAACCTTTTCGACTCCCTGGAACAGAGTCGTTCAATGAAAGCCATTGCATATCGGAAAGGCAGCGCAGCCAGTGACCCCCTGGCGTTGTACGAGGTGGAGCGCGACGTCCCCACGCCGGGGCCGCATGAGCTGCTGGTGCGTGTGCGGGCGGTGTCGGTCAATCCGCTGGATACCAAGGTGCGCAGGGGCCTGGTGGCGGTGCCACAGGCGGTCGATGTGCTGGGCTGGGATGCCAGTGGCGTCGTTGAGTCGGTGGGATCCGAGGTCACGCAGTTCAGGCATGGTGACGAGGTGTTTTATGCCGGCTCCTTCCACCTGGCGGGCAGTAATGCCGAATTGCAGCTTGTGGACGCGCGCATCGTCGGGACCAAGCCGCGCAGCCTGGATTTCGCCCAGGCAGCGGCCGTGCCGCTGGCGGCGCTGACGGCATGGCAACTGCTGTTCGAACGGCTTGCCGTACCGCGCCAGGAGGCCAGCGCGCATGCAACGAGCTGCCTGCTCATCGTCGGTGGCGCTGGCGGCGTTGGCTCCATGCTGATCCAGCTTGCACGCCGGCTGACGTCGCTGACCGTCATCGCCACGGCCTCACGCCCGGAGGGCGCTGCGTGGTGCCGGTCATTGGGGGCGCATGAGGTGCTCGATCACCGCCAGCCGCTGGCGGCGCAGGTCCGCGCGCTTGGGGCTTCGGTCACGCACGTCGCGTCGCTGACCCATACCGCGCAGCATCTGCAAAACGTGGTTGAGCTGATGCAGCCTCACGGAAAGCTGGGCGTCATCGATGACCACGACGTGTTCGATGCGATCTCGCTCAAGGCCAAGAGCCTGTCGCTGCATTGGGAAATGGTGTTCACCCGACCGATGCTGCAGACCGCCGACCTGGTGGTCCAGCATCGGATTCTTGAGGAGGTCAGCCAGTTGATCGACCTGGGCGTGCTGCGGACCACGCTTGCAACGACACTGACGCCCTTCAACGCAGCGTCCTTGCGGCAGGCGCATCAACTGGTCGAGGCTGGTGGGCGGTTCGGCAAGGTGGTCGTGGCAGATCCGTCGACCTGAGCGCAGGGCCGGGCGCACGGCCGTGAACGGATGTCGCCCACGTGGTCCTGCGCGCTGTTTTGCAAGCAGGTCAGTCGTAGAGCCCTGCAGTCGATGCCCGGCATGAACTACAAAGCCCCGATGGTCGGGGCTTTGTGCAATGGCATTCAACGATGTCGGTGAATCGCTCCGATCAGCCGCGGAACGCGTCGAACGCCGCTGCATACCCCGATGCCGACACCGTCTTCTGCAGCGCATCGGCCACCCGCAGGTTGCCGGCGATCAACTGGCGGGTTTCCGGGCCGACGCCATCCATGCGGCCGGTGGTGGCGCCCTTGAAGTCGCAGACCTTGCCGCCGGCTTCGCGGACCAGCAGCACGCCGGCGGCGATATCCCAATCCTTCACGCCGGCCTCGAAGTAGGCGTCGGCGCGGCCGCAGGCCACGTAGGCCAGGTCGAGCGCGGCCGAACCGGTGCGGCGGATGTCCTCGGCGTGGTTGAGCAGCTCGCGCACGCACTCCAGCTGCGCGCCGACGCGGGCACGTTCACGCGGCGGGAAGCCGGTGTGGATCATCGCGCCGGTCAGTTCCTTGCGGTCGGACACGCGGATCTTGCGCTCGTTGAGCTGGGCGCCGGCGCCGCGACTGGCGGTGAACAGCTCGTTGCGCAACGGGTCGAAGATCACCGCGTCGGTCGGCTCGCCGTTGTCCACCAGCGCGATCGACACGCAGTAGTGGCCAAAGCCGTGCAGGTAGTTGCTGGTGCCATCCAGCGGGTCGATGACCCAGTGGTAGCGGCCGTTCTTGCCGGGAATGATGCCGCCTTCCTCGCCGACGACGCCGTACTCAGGGTAGGCGCGGCGCAGTTCCTTGATGATCGCCTTCTCGGCGTCGGCGTCCACTTCGCTGGCGTAATCCATGCGGTCCTTCTGGATCACGTTCAGGGCGTCGAGCTTGTTGATGCTGCGAAGCAGGACATTGCCCCCGATGCGCGCGGCCTTGGTCATGACGGTGACGACGGGATTAAGCATGCAAAACGACCTCGGTCAGGCGATACGTGTGGAACGCGGCAGATGGAAAGAGCATCCCGGCGCGGCGGCCGGACCGGAGATTCTACCATCGACGGCCACCTGGCCTGAAATGGCGGCTGTCCGGAGGTGTACGGATGGGGCACATGCCGGTGCCGGAACCGGACTTCGTCCAAGCCGTGCGGTGCCTTGGCACACGCAACCGCCTAGAATCCGCGCCATGGATTCCTTCAATACCTCTGCCGCCGCCCGCATCCGCTTCGTCCTGGTGGGCACCCAGCACCCGGGCAACATCGGCGCCGCCGCGCGCGCGCTCAAGACCATGGGCCTGGCCCAGCTGGTGCTGGTGCAGCCCGAGAAATACCCGCACGACGAGGCTTTCCGCCGCGCTGCCGGTGCCGACGACCTGCTGGCCGATGCCATCGTCACCGATGACGTCGCCGCCGCCGTGGCCGATTGCCAGCTGGTGCTGGGCTGTACCGCCCGCAGCCGCCGCGTCCAGCTGGAAGAGCACAGCCCGCGCCAGGCCGCGGCCCGGTTGGCCCAGGTGGCTGGCGAAGGCCCGGTGGCACTGTTGTTCGGTCGCGAGCGCACCGGCCTGACCAACGAAGAACTGCAGCTGTGTCATGCCGCCGTCCATATCGACGCGAATCCCGATTACAGCTCGCTCAACCTGGCGGCTGCGGTGCAGGTGCTGGCCTACGAAACGCGCCTGGCGCTGAAGACAGCGCAACCCACTGGTCACGACGACGCAGGCGAGCCGCGCGTGGCGCCGGCCACCCACGCCCAGCTGGAAGGCATGTTCCTGCAGCTGGCCGAGACGCTGGACCAGATCGACTTCCACAAGGGCCGCGCGCCGGAGTCAGCCATGCGCAAGCTGCGCCGGTTATTCCTGCGGACCGAGATGGATGAGAAGGAAGTGCGCCTGCTGCGCGGCATCCTGGCCGATACCCAGCGCATGGCGCGCCTGGCCCATGATGGCGGTGCGGACAAGATTGTCGGACCGTAAATATTTCGGCTAGGCTGGCGCGTCTTTCCAGCGGATTTCCCGTGTTGCGCAACTGGCTCGTCGGCGTCCTGCTGGTGTTCGTCCTGTCGGTTGCGCCGCTCCATGCCGCACCGGTCCCGGGCGATGATGATCCGCACGTGCTGGTGCTGGGCCGCATCAGCGACGATCCCAAGGCGCATTACGTCCAGCTCAAGCCGCTGCTGGATTACGTGGTGGCACATATGGCCGATGTCGGCATCACCAGCGGCCGCATCCTGATGGCGCGCGATGCCCGGCAGATGAGCAGCTACCTGCGCCGTGGCCGCGTGGACTGGGTAACCGAGACGTCCGGCACCGGCGTGGAACTGCAGCGTCGCTCCGGTGCCCAGCCGCTGCTGTTGACCGAGCGCGGCGGCGCCAGCATCTACCACACGATCCTGTTCACCCGTGCCGATTCGGGCATCATCTCGGTCGCGGACCTGCGCGGCAAAGCGGTGGCGCTGCAGGGCGTGGGTTCGACCAGTGCCTACGTGATGCCCGCCGCGACGATGCTGGCGGCGGGACTGCCGATGGAGATCCTGCTCTCGCCGCAGGACCGGCCGGACAAGGATTCTGTCGGTTACGTGTTCGCCCGGTCCGAGCTGAACATCGCGGCGTGGGTCGACAAGGGCATGGTCGATGCCGGTGCCCTGAGCAACCTGGACTGGCAGGATCCACGGCGCATGCCCGGGTCGTTCCGCAGCCACATGCGCGTGCTGGCGCAGACGCCTGACTACCCGCGCGCGCTGGAAATGGTGCGGCCGGGCCTGGCCCCGGAGGTGCGCGAACGCCTGCGCCAGGTGCTGCTGGACGCGGCCCAGGACCCTCAGGCCGCAGCGGCGATGAAACGCTTCTTCGGCACCACCCGGTTCCTGCAGCTGGACGCAGCGTCGCTGCAGGGGCTCGACCGGGTGCGCGAAGCCGGGGCGCGCGTGCGCGAGCAGATCGAATGAAGTCCAGCCGGCGTTTCGGACTACAGGCGCAGCTGGCGCTGGTGATGGGCTTGACCCTGGTCATGGTGCTGGCGCTGATGGGCGTGCTGCTGCAGCGCCAGCGCGCGATGCAGGTCGAAGTGGACCGGCTCGGCCGACAGGCCGTGCACGCCATGGCGGCCGAAGGCCTGACCCGGCGTGGCGCGGCGATGGCCCAGCAGTTGGCCGATTCGCTGGCCAATCCCATGTATTACTCGGACCTGGACGCCATTGGCGCCATGGTCCGTGAAGCCAGCCGCCAGCCCGACGTGGCCTACGTGCTGGTCTATGACAACGAAGGGAAGATGGTCAACGACGGCTCCTGGGACATGGCTTCCTACGGGCAGCCGATGCGCGACCCGCTGGCCGCGCGCGTGCTGGCCAGCCAGGACAGGCTGACCCAGTGGACCGACAGCACCGTGGAAGTGGCGCAGGTGGTGGAGCTGGGCAATGCCCGCCTGGGCGGGGTGCGAGTGGGCTATTCCCTGGCCAATGCGCGGACCAGCGAGGCCCAGGCCGCAGCGCTGCTGCGCGAGCGCCTGGAGGTGCTGGGTCGCCACCATATCGGCTGGATCGCCGCGTTGCTGGGGACGCTGCTGCTGGTGGGGGCGGGCATGGTCTGGTACGCGCAGCGCTGGCTGGTGCGGCCGATCCGCGCGCTGGCCCAGTCGGCACGGGCCATCGGCGTGGGCGATTACGACGTGCCGCGCCAGGCCAGCAATCGCCAGGATGAGGTCGGCGAACTGGTGCGGGCGTTTTCCGAGATGAGCGACAGCATCTCGCGGCATGACCGCGATGTGCGGCGCATGGCCTACACCGACGCGCTGACCGGCCTGACCAACCGGTTTGCGTTCCGCGAGAGCCTGGACCACCGGATGAAGCAGGTGCGCGGCGCCGGCCGTGAACTGGCGTTGCTGTTCGCCGACATCGACGATTTCAAACGCGTCAACGATTCGCTGGGCCATGAAGCCGGCGACGAGGTGTTGCTGCATTTCGCTGCACGCATCCGCGATGCGGTCCAGCGCCTGGGCGGTGATGACGCGCTGGTGTCGCGTTTCGGCGGCGACGAGTTCGTGATCCTGATCCAGGACGGCGATGTCCGCGCCGCGGCCGAGGCCCTGGCCGAGGAGATGGTGCGCCTGCTGGGACAGCCGCTGACGGTGCAGGGGCGCCAGGTGTTCCTGGGGACCTCGATCGGTATCACCCTGTTCCCGGAAGACGCCAGCGGCGCCACGGGGCTGATGAAGAACCGGTGACATGGCCATGTACCAGGCCAAGGTCGCCGGCAAGAACTGCTATCGCTTCTACAGCCGCGCGATGGACCAGGCGGTCGTGCGCCGGGTACGCCTGGAGGCGGAGCTGCGTGGCGCCTGGGACCGCGACGAGATGAGCCTGCTCTACCAGCCCATCTATCGGCTTTCCGACAATCGCGTCGTCGGCGCCGAGGCGCTGCTGCGCTGGCAGCATCCGGAGATGGGCGCGATTTCACCCACGGTGTTCATCGAGGTCGCCGAACAGAGTGGCCTGATCGAACAGATCGGCCCGCGCGTGTTGCGTGCGGCGTGTGCCGCGGCTTCCCGTTGGAACGTGGTGGAGGGTGAACTGGTTGCGCCATTCCTGTCGGTCAACGTGTCCCCGCGCCAGTTGCGCAGCGGCGACCTGCCCGAACTGGTGGCCGACGCGCTGCGCGATACCGGCATGGCGGCGGGCCGGTTGCACATTGAACTGACCGAAACGGCGGTGATCGGCGACGAGGCCCATGCCAGCGCCATGCTGGCCAAGCTGCACCGGGCGGGGGTCAAGGTATGGCTGGACGATTTCGGCACCGGGTTCTCCGGCCTGAGCCACCTGCGCCGCGTGCCGGTGGACGGGGTCAAGATCGACCGCAGCTTCATCGCCGACCTGCAACGCAATCCGGACGACCTGGCGTTGACCACCGCGATCATCGCCATGGCCCATTCGCTGGGCATCTCGGTGGTGGCCGAGGGCGTGGAGAAGCAGGGCCAGTTCGACCTGCTGCGCGAGCGCGGCTGCGACTTGGCGCAGGGCTTCTGGCTGGGCTATCCGCTCAACGAAAGCGAGTTCGTCCAGCTGCTGACGTAGGGCGGGTCGAGACCCGCCCTACAGGAAGGCACCGCTTCGCTCAGAACAGCTTGTCGACCGAATGCAGGGCCACCTGGGCCAGTTCCTTCAGCGACACGCCGAACACCACGATCGCGACGATCCCCAGGATCCAGGCGCCCAGCAGCAGCATGCCGTCGCGCTCCAGCAACGCGAACACGTAGACCAGCAGCAACAGGCCGAACAGGTAGTTGGTGAACGGGATCGGCAGCGCCAGCAGCACGCCCAGCAGCAACAGCAGCAGGCCGGTGAACGCGCTGGCCAGGCGGCTGTCCAGCATCGCCGGCCAGCGCGGGCGCACGACTTTTTCCAGCCAGCGCAGCGGCTTGGCCAGCACGTCGCGGAAGCGCACCACCGAATGCCGGGCCGGTCCGCGGATGGCGATGAAGCGCGGCAGCCATGGCTTGCGCAGGCCCAGCAGCAGCTGCGCGCCGACCAGCATCACCAGCGGCCCGCTGATGCCGCCGGCCACGCCAGGGATCGGGATGAAGGAGGGCAGCACGCCGATGAACAACAGCATGCCGAAGGCGCTCTGTTGCAGGTCGGCCAGCAGGTCGACCAGGCGCAGGCGCTCGGCCGGATCGCCGCGGGCCATGTCATCCAGCAGGCTGCGTGTGGATTCCGCGCCGTCGCGGGGATCCTGCGGATCAGCCGACGATGTCGTCATCGTCATCGCCAGCCAGTTTCTGCAGCAGCAGCTTGTCCACGCGCGCACCGTCCAGGTCCACCACCTCGATGCGCCAGCCGGCCCAGTCGAAGTGTTCGCCTACGTGCGGGATGCGGCCGAAGTGTTCGATCACCATGCCCGCGGCGGTGTTGTAGTCGTGTTCCTCCTGGTCTGGCAGGGGCACGCCACCCAGGACCTCGCGCAGGTCGTCGTTGGACAGCGAGCCATCGACCAGCAGTGAACCATCGTCGCGGGTCACCACCAGTGCCTTGGGGTCGATGTTCTCGGTGAGCTGGTGATGGCGGCCGACCACGGCGTTCATCAGGTCGCTCAGGGTGACCATGCCCTGGATCTCGCCGTATTCGTCCACCACCAGGGCCAGCGACTGCTGTTCTTCGCGCAGGATTTCCAGCAGCTTCATCGCGTGGGTGGATTCGGACACGAACAGCGGTTCGCGCAGCTCGGTGAACAGCTCCGGCGAATGGTCGGCGATGCGGTCCAGCAGCGATTTGACCTCGAGGATGCCGACCACATCCTGGTCGTTCTCGCGGTACACCGGGAAGCGCGAATACTGTGACTCGCGCATGGTTTCCAGGTTTTCCGCGTAGGGTGCGGCCACGTCCAGCCAGACGATGCGCTTGCGCGGGGTCATCAGGCTGTCGGCGGTGCGGTCGCCCAGGCGCAGCACCCGGTTGACCATGTTGCGTTCGTCGTCGTCGATCACGCCCTGCTCGTGGCTTTCGCTCACCAGCATGCGGATTTCCTCTTCTGTCACCGCATTGCGCGCGTCATCCTTGATCCCCAGCAGGCGCAGCACGGCGCGGTTGATCGCACCCAGCACGAAGACGACGGGGCGAGCGAAGCGCAGCAGCCAGTCCACCGGGATGGCCACCACCGCGGCGATCTTTTCCGGGTTGGTCAGGGCCAGGCGCTTGGGGATGAGTTCGCCGAAGATCACGTAGCCGGCGGTGATCAGGGTCACCGCGGTGGCCACGCCGATCTTGGTGGCGTACTGCTCGATGCCGGGGAACCAGCCGTTCAGCCAGCCGGCGATGATCGCGCCGATCGCGTCGCCACCGAATACGCCGCCCAGGATGCCGATCAGGTTGATGCCGATCTGCACGGTGGACAACAGGTTGTCGGGATGCTCGGCCAGGGCCAGGGCCACGCGTGCGCCGCGGCTTTCCTGCGCCATCTGCTTGAGTCGCAGCTTGCGCGAGGTCATCAGCGACATCTCCGACAGGGCGAAGAAGGCGTTGAGGACAATGAGGAAACAGACGATCAGCAGCTCGAGCACGGTGCGCCCTTCCGATCAGGTGAAGAGGCGGAGCGTGTCCGGCGAATGGCCGCGGTCGCGGCAGGGGGCGTGGGGTCGTCTTCCATAGGGTGCGCCCTTCGCAGGGCGCGGAGGGCAGTCTAGCAAAGGTGTGGCGAATCCCTGCAATGCGGGTGAACCGTGCCGAATCAAGCGATTGGCGACGGTCCGGGACACCCGGGTTGCGTCGAAAGGACATGAAACCGTCATAATTCGCCCCTGATTGCCGTCCCTCCCGCGACGGTGGATGCGCCCACGCATGTTTTCCCTGCAGACCATCTTCGGCTCCGGCCAGCAGTTCTATACCTTGCTCGACGAAGCCGCCGACGCCGCCCACGAAAGCACCAAGGCGCTGCACGCCATGATGAAGGAGTCCAACCGGCAGCCGGCGCTGGATGCCTTCAAGCTGGCCCGCCAGCGCGAGCGTCAGGCTTCGGACAAGATCGGTCAGGCGCTGGTGGACAGCTTCATGACCCCGATCGAGCGCGAGGACATCGAGGCGCTGGGCTCGGCCCTGCACAAGATCCCCAAGCAGGTGGAGAAGTTCGCCGACCGCTACTCGCTGGCCGTGGCCCACCTGGAACACATCGATTTCGCCCCGCGTGCGGCGATGCTGGAACAGGCCGCCGGCGTGGTCCAGGAAATGGTCACCGCGCTGCCCAAGATGAACCTGGACAACGTCACCGCGCTGTACGAAAAGCTGCGCGCGCTGGAGAACGAAGCCGACCGGCTGATGCTGGAGCTGTACCGCGACATCTACTCCGGCCGCCTGGACAGCCTGCAGATGTTCCTGCTGAAGGAGTTCTTCGAGATCCTGGAGAAAGCGATCGACCGTTGCCAGGAAGCCGGCGCGGTGGTCTACCAGATCGTCCTGAAGAACTCCTGATTCCCATGCTGCTGACCTGCATGTTGTCCGGCTTCGGGACCAAGAGCAGCGGTGTTGCCGCTGCTCTCAGGCTCGCTTCCCATATCCCCCGTTTCGACGCTACGCGTCGAAACAGCCCCCTTGACTCAAGGGGGCGCGTGCAATGCTGACACTAGTGATTGTGGTGATCCTGGCCGCGCTCGTGTTCGAGTTCATCAACGGCTTCCACGACACCGCCAATTCCATCGCCACGGTGGTGGCCACCAAGGTGCTGGCGCCGGGCTGGGCCGTGGCGCTGGCGGCGGTGACCAACCTGATCGGCGCGCTCACCGGCACCGCCGTGGCGGCGACCATCGCCACCGGCATCATCAACACCGACGTGGTTGCCGCCAGCTCGCAGGTGATCCTGTGCGCGCTGCTGGGCGGGATCGTCTGGAACCTGATCACCTGGTGGAAGGGCCTGCCGTCCTCGTCCAGCCATGCCTTGATCGGTGGCCTGTGCGGCGCGGCACTGGCGGCGGCCCACAACGACTGGGCTGCGCTGATCTGGTCGGAAAGCGTGGGCAACTGGGCCAAGAACAAGGGCCTGCTGTGGAAGGTCGTCGTGCCGATGATCACCTCGCCAATCGCCGGTTTCGTGCTGGGCGTGGCGGTGATGCTGCTGTTGTGGGCCATCATTGCCGGCATGTCCCGCGCCGGCGGCATCCTGCACCGGCTGGCGCGCCCGCGCTGGGTCAACGCGTTCTTCGGCAAGGCGCAGATCGCCTCGGCCGCCTACATGGGCTACGCGCACGGGCACAACGATGCGCAGAAGACCATGGGCATCATCGCCCTGACCCTGATGGGCGCCCAGCACGCCGGCGCGCTGAACGACCTGCCGCCGTGGCTGGCCTTCCTGCACCCGAACCCGGCGGCGACCGAGGCCGACGTGGCCCTGTGGATCGTGCTGACCTGTGCGGTGGTGATGGCGGCCGGTACGGCATCGGGCGGGATGAAGATCATCAAGACCCTGGGCCACAAGATGGTCAAGCTGCACCCGATCCACGGCTTCGCTGCGGAAGTCAGTTCGGCCACGATCCTGACCACGGCCGCGCACTTCGGCATGCCGGTCTCGACCACCCACAGCATCTCCACTGCGATCATGGGCGTGGGCTATGCGAAGAACCCCAAGGCGCTGAAATTCAGCGTGATCGAACGCATCGTGTGGGCGTGGATTCTGACCATTCCTGCCGCGGGTGCGATTGCGTGGGGGATGTTGAAGGGATTGCAGATGGTGGGATGGGCCTAAGGCCTGTTTTCATTGTGTAGCTGAAGCGGGAAGCACTGGGTGCTTCCCGTTTTTGTTTTTGGGGGGTGTATGTGCCTGTTTTGATGATGGACGCAAGTCACAAGTCACAAGTCACAAGCAAAGGCTTTCGCGCGGCTTCGCCACACGAGCTACTTTTGTCTTGGAAAAAGTAGCCAAAACCGCTGGCGCCGGACGCTCGCCGATGCTGTGCATCGGTGCCCTGTGCTCCTCGCCGGAAACGGCACGGCGCGGAACTCGCTGCGCTCAGACATCCGCGCCTCTTCGGCCATTTCCGCCTGCGGTGCTCGGCTCGCTTTGAAGGCGCTGAAGATCAAAATCTGAGCAACAGCAACAGCAACAGCAACAGCAAATAAAAAAGCAGAAAAAGAGCGAAAACGACAAGCGCGATAAAAAAAGCGCAACAGCAACACTCATCGGATAAGCGCACATCTGATCCGAAGAAAAGAGCCGCGCTGCGCTGCGTAGCCTGGTACGCCTGTAGCCAAACCTCTTGCAGTCATCCTTAAGTCGTCATTCCCGCGAAAGCGGGAATCCAGGGACTTTGATTCATCTGGTACAAGCCGTGGCGGTAAAGGTCGGCTCTTCCTATGAGCAAGCAACGTCCCTGGGTTCCCGCTTTCGCGGGAACGACGATCTGAAAGGTTTCCGCGCGATGCTCGTCGCTGTCGCTGTCGCTGTCGCTGTCGCTGTCGCTGTCGCTGTCGCTGTCGCTGTCGCTGTCGCTGTCGCTGTCGCTGTCGCTGTCGCTGTCGCTTTGGATCTGGACTTCGCTCTGGCCGTTCGCGCTTGATTCTCCCGAGCCGTAAAGCGAGCCGAGCACCGCAGACGGAATCGGCCAAAGAGGCGCTGGCGGTTTTGGCTACCTTTTGCCGAGACAAAAGTAGCTCGGGTGGCGAAGCCGCACGAAAGCCTTTGCCTGTGCTTTAGCTCTGGCGATACACAAACGACCGAAGACCCCGTGGCAACAGCAAAACAAACGCAGCCTAGAATCCACCCCATGGCCACCGACCTCTCCACCCCCGAATCCCGCGCCCAAGCCATCCTCAAGGCCATCCGCGCGGTCCCGGCCGGGCAGGTCGCCGGTTACGGCGAGATCGCACGCCGCGCGGGCCTGCCGGGCAGGGCGCGGCTGGTGGCGCAGGTGCTGCGCAAGTACGGGTCACCCGATCTGCCGTGGTATCGCATCCTGCTGTCCAGCGGCCAGATCGCCTTTCCGGAAGGCTCAAAGGGCTATCGCGAACAGAGCCAGCGACTGCGCGCCGAAGGGGTGAAGGTGGTGAAGGGCAAGGTGATCGGGCAGAAGGCGGCGGCATCGGTCGACGAGCAGATCTGGGGACCGGGCTGAGCTGGTGCTGCGGCGCCCGCCGTGCGGTTGATCTCATCGCCACTTCTGGCGTCGTCTTAGGAGCGGCCCATGGCCGCGATGGGGTCTTGCCGGCCAGGCACTCGCGGCCGCGGGCCCGCTCCTATCAGGAGCGTAAGCCCGCTCTTGTACAGCCACTCAGTCGCCCGCACGTATCATGCAGCGCGCTTCCCCACGCATGAGGTTTCCCTGATGTTTCCCCGATTGCAGCCGGCCACCCAGGCCTTGCTGATTGCCAACGTGGTGGTATTCCTGCTGCAGATGGTGCTGCCCGACGCGGTCACCGCGCGCATGCTGCTGTGGCCGATCGGTGCCGGCGAGGTAATGCCGGGCGCGGGCTTCCTGCCCTGGCAGCTGCTCACTGCCGGCTTCATGCATGCGAACTTTGGCCACATCTTCTTCAACATGCTGGCGCTGTGGATGTTTGGCTCGCCGCTGGAAGCGGTCTGGGGTTCGCGCCGCTTCGCGACCTATTACCTGGTGAGCCTGGTCGGTGCGAACGTGCTGCAGGTGATCGTCGGCACCTTCCTGCTGTCGCAGGGGCAGTTCCCGAATCCGGTGCTGGGCGCGTCGGGCGCGGTGTTCGCGCTGCTGCTGGGCTACGGGATGCTGTTCCCGAACCAGCGCATGATCGTGTTTCCCATCCCGATGGAGATCAAGGCGCGCACGCTGGTGATCATCTACGGCGTGGCCGAGCTGTTCTTCGCCTACACCGGCCGGCAGCCGGGCGTGGCGCACTTCGTCCACCTGGGCGGCATGCTGTTCGGCTGGCTGCTGATCCGCTACTGGCGTGGGCAGCCGCCGTTCAAGCGCGGCAACAACGGGCGTGGTGGACGCGGCGGCAATGGTTCCAAGCGCAGTACGGCGACCTTCCGTGTGGTGAAGTAACGCGAAAGACCACGGAAACACCTGCAGACTCCCAAACGAAGAACGCGGCCCTCAAGGCCGCGTTCTTCGTTTCCACCTCAGCGCTGGGGTCGACTCAGCGCCAGATGCCGATCTGGTCGGCTTCCGGACGGACCATCGGGCTGCCGGCCTTGCACTCGAAGCTGCTGCCGAACGCCGGCTGCTCCTGCAACGGTGCGTTGCTGCGGATCGGGCCCGGGGCATGCGAATCGGTGGCCTGGCGCACGGTGGCTTCCTGCGGGGCGACCTGCTGGGCCCACAGTTGCGACCAGCTGCGGAAGAAGGTCTGCTTGGCGCCGGTGTTCGGGGCGACCTGGGCATTGATATAGGCATCCCACGCCAGCTCGACGCCAGACAGGTCAGCCAGATTTTCATCGCGGGTCAAGGCGCCGTTGACGTTGGTCGCGGTCAGGCCGGGATAGGTGTAGCCGTTGTATTGGCTGGTCACGCGCGCGCCCAGCGCGTTCCAGGCGCTGGCATCGGCGGGGGTCCACCAGTCGTGCAGCTGGCCGGCGGCATCGATCATGCGGCCCTTGGCGTCGAAGCCGCGGGTCAGCTCGTGGCCGACCAGCGCGCCGAACGAGCCGTACAGCGCCGACAGGTCGCGCTTGGCGTCGAACACCGGCGGCTGCAGCACCGCGGCGGTGACGATCAGGCGGTTCTGGGCCAGGTCGTAGGCCAGTGCCGGCTGCTGCGGCAGCACGTTCCAGCGACGCTCGGCATTGCCCTTGCCGATGCGCTTCATTTCCTCGCGATGGCGCCAGGTGCTGGCGATCAGCATGTTGCCGCCGAAGCTGCCGCGGCCCATCGGCTGCACCGTGTAGTCCAGGTCGCGCTTGGGCGCGCCGATCTCGATGTCCAGCTTGGCCAGCTTGGCCTTGGCTTCGGCCTTGGCGTCGTTGCTCATCCAGGCGTTGCGCTCCAGCGCACGGCCCAGCGCATCGCGCACGCCGGTGGCGATGGTTTCGGCCTGGTCGCGGGTGTCCTTGGACAGGTAGCGGGCGGTGTACTCGCGGCCGAGCATCGGGCCGGCGGCGGTATTGATGGCGGCAAGCACCTCGACCCAGCGCGGGTCCGGGTCCTGCTTGCCTTCCAGCACGCGGCCACGGAAGTTGTATGAGGCCTCGCGCCAGGACTTGGCCAGGTAAGGCGCCATGGCATCGCCCACGCGCCAGCGCAGGTAGGCCTTCCACTCGTCCGGCGAGAGGCTCTTGACCAGGCTGTCGACCTGCGCGAACAGCGCCGGGTCGGCCAGCGAGACGGTGTCGTCCTTCACGCCCTGCGCGGTGAGGAACTCATCCAGCTGCAGGTTGCGGTACTGCTTTTTCAGGTCCTTGATTGCCAGCGGCTTGTAGTTGCTGAACGGGTTGGCCAGCTGCTCCAACGGACGCGAGGCGGACGCCAGGCGGGTTTCCAGGTCGATCACCAGCGCCGACTGCGCGTCGAGCTGATTGGCCGGCGTACCGGTCAGGGCCAGGATCTGCTTCACATAGGCGCGATAGCGGCCCAGCAGTTCGCGGGTCTCGGCATCGGTGCGGGTGTAATAGGCCGGGTCGGGCAGGCCCAGGCCGCCCTGCATGAAGTAGCCGATGTGGCGGTCCAGGGCCTGCAGGTCCACGTCCGGGCTGAAGTTGAACGCCACCGGGATGCCGACCTGGTGCAGGGCAGCGATGGCTGCGGGAATGTCTTTGGCCTTCTTGATGCCGTCGATGCGGCCCAGCAGCGGCGCGATCGGCCTGGCGCCGTCGGCTTCCACCGCGGCTTCATCCAGGCCGCTGGCCCAGAAGTCGCCCAGCAGCTTCTGCACGTTGCCCTGCGGCGACTGCATGGCGCCGTCCAGCAGCACCTTCTGCTGCTGCAGGTTGTAGTCGCGCATCGCGCCCAGGGCGGAGATCGCGCCCACGCCGGCCGGCAGCGGGTTGGCCTTGAGCCAGTCGGCGTTGGCGGCGTTGTAGAAGTTGGTGCATTCGGCGCTGACCGCCGGGGCCTTCTTGGCCGGCGCTTTCTTCTTCTTGGTGGCGGCAAGGGCATCGCCGCTGCCCAGCGCGACAAGCAGCGCCAGGGCAAGCAGGGTAGGTGTACGGGCGTGGCGCAGCTGCGTCATCTGAGGTGAGTTCCGGCGGTCGAAGGCGCGGATTCTAGCAATGTGGCGGTGTGCACCGGTGTTCATCTTCACACGCGTGCAGCGGCCGATCAGGCGGTCACCGGGTCGATGCGTGCCAGAGCCCGATGCCGATGCCGATCAGCAGCACCCAGAGGCACAGGCCGGTGACCGTGGCCGCCGTCTCGGAAGGTTCCGCGCGCGGGCGCAAACTGCCCAGCACGACATAGCCGGTGCCCTTGATCGCGATTTCGACCACCACCTCGACGAGCATCCTGCCGAAAAAACGGAATACGCCCTCGGCGAGGTCTTCAACAGCCATGGTGCGGTCCTTCGCTGAGATGTCCGGCCAGCCTAGCCAATACATGACCGTCATGGTGATGAAAAAGCGAAGGCCCGGACAAGCCGGGCCTTCGAGACAGCATTGAAACCGCGTTGCCGGCAGTTACCAGATGACCACGCGCTTGTCGTCCGGGCGGACCATCGCATCACCGGCCTTGCACGAGAACGCGGTCGCGAACTGCGGCATGTTGGACGGCGCGGCCACGGCGCGCAGCGACATCGGGGCGTGCGGATCGGCGTTGAGGTAGACGATGGCCTGTTTCTCGCGGATGTCGCCGCGCCACACCCGCGCCCAGTTGAGGAAGAAGCGCTGGTCCGGCGTGTAGCCGTCGATCTGCTTGTCGGCTTCGTCCGGATGCTGCTTCAGCGCAGCCTGCAGCGCGTCGTAGGCCACGTTGACGCCGCCCAGGTCGGCGATGTTCTCGCCCAGGGTCAGCTCGCCGTTGACGTGCAGGTCCGGCTTGTCCTTGATCGGGGTGTAGGCGTTGAACTGGTCCACCAGTTTCTGGGTACGGGCCTTGAACTTGGCCTTGTCGTCCGTGCTCCACCAGTCCTTGTTGTTGCCGGCCCCATCGAACTGGCTGCCTTCGTCGTCGAAGCCATGGCTGGCCTCGTGGCCGATCACCGCGCCGATGCCGCCGTAGTTGAGCGCGTCGTCGGCCTTGGCATCGAAGAACGGTGGCTGCAGGATCGCGGCCGGGAAGTTGATCGTGTTGTCGGTCGGGTTGTAGTAGGCGTTGACCGTCTGCGGGGTCATGCCCCATTCCTTGCGGTCGGTCGGCTTGCCGATCTTGGCGATGTCGTACTGGTAGTTGAACTTGGCCGCGGCCTGCAGGTTGGCGTAGTAATCGCCCTGCTTCATCTCCAGCCCCGACCAGTCACGCCAGGTGTCCGGGTAGCCGATCTTGGGCAGGAAGGTGTCCCACTTGGCGATGGCCTTGGTCTTGGTTTCCGGGCTCATCCAGTCCAGGTTCTCGATGCGGGCCTTCAGTGCGTTGCGCACGTTGTCCACCAGTTCGGTGGCGCGGGCCTTGGCCTCGGGCGTGAACACCTTGGCCACGTACAGCTGGCCAAGGCCTTCGCCCATCGAGGAGTTCACCGCGCCAAGCACGCGCTTCCAGCGCGGCTTCTGCTGCGGCTGGCCGGACAGGGTCTTGCCCCAGAACTCGAAGCTGTTGTCCACGAACGGCTTGCTCAGGGCATTGGCCGCGCCGTCGATGGCGTGGAAGCGCAGGTAGGCCTGCCACTGCGCGGTCGGTGCATCGGCCAGCAGCTTGTCGAAGGCCGCGAAGAACTTCGGCTGCGACAGCGAGAAGCCGTGGTCGATGCTCACGCCCTGGGCATTGAAGAAGGTCTCCCACGAAAAATGCGGGGTGACCTTGCTGGCTTCAGTTACGGTGACGAAGTGATACTGGTTCTTCGGGTCGCGTCCTTCCACCGGCGACAGCGAAGCGGCGGCCAGTGATTTTTCCAGGTCGAACACCTGCTGGGCCTGCGCCTTGGCCTCGGCTTCCGGGGTGCCGGTCAGCTCGAACGACTTGGCGATGTAGGCCAGGTAGCCATCGCGGATGTCGGCGTACTTGGGATCGGTGTAGTAGTCCTTGGTCGGCAGGCCCAGGCCGCCTTCGTTGGCGTAGGCGATCTGGGTTTCGGCGTGCTGGAAGTCGGCGCCAGCGCCGAACTCGAACACCTGGCTGTCGCCTTCGGCGTAGCGCTGGACGATATATTTGGACACGTCCTGGTTGGTCTTGAGCGCGCCGAATGGCGTCCAGGGTCGGCTGGATCGGGGTGTAGCCGGCCTTGTCGATGGCCGCCTCATCCATGCCCGCGGCGTACAGCAGGCCGATCTTGCGTTCGACCGAATCGGTGGCTGCCTTGGTGTTCTTGGCTGCGGCTTCGGCGATGTCGTGCTGGGTGTTGAGGCTGTCCTCGGCCAGCTTGTTGAAGGCGCCCCAGCTGGTGCGGTCATCGGGGATCGGGTTGGCCTTGACCCACTTGGCGTTGACGAAGCTGTTGAAGTCGCCGCAGGCGTTGATGTCCTTGTCCAGCTCGGACACGTCGAAGGACGGCGCGGTAGCGGTCTGTGCCGCTGCGGTCGCGTCTGCTGGCTTGGCGTCTTCGGCAGGCTTGCTGCAGGCCGACAGCGCCAGGCTGACAGCCAGGGACAGGGTGATGAGTTTCGGTGCGTTCACGGATTTTGGACTCCGGCCAGCTTGGCCGCTGTAGGAAGTGCCACGGTTGGGCACGAAGGGCTGCAATAAAAAACAGCGGCGTGCCTGTCAGGCCATGCCGCTGCGGAGGATAGCCTTGGGGGCTGTTACCAGATCACGACCTGTTTCTCGCCTTCACGCACCATTGCGTCTCCAGGCTTGCACTGGAACGCCTGGGCGAAGGCGGGCATGTTGGACGGGGCGCCGATGGCGCGGAAGTTGGCCGGAGCGTGCGGATCGGTCTTCAGGCGCACGGCCATTTCTTCCGGGGTGAAGTTGCGACGCCACACGGTGGCCCAGTTGAGGAAGAAGCGCTGGTCCTGGGTCAGGCCGTCGGTCTTCGGGTCCGGCGTGTCGCCGTTGGCCACGTGCAGCGCGTCCAGTGCGGTGTTCAGGCCGCCCAGGTCGGCGATGTTCTCGCCCAGGGTCAGGTCGCCCTTGACCTTGCCGCCATCGGCAGTGGTGTAACCGTCGAACTGCGCGACCAGCTTGCCGGTGCGCGATTCGAAGCCGTGCTTGTCGGCGTCGGTCCACCAGTTCTCGAAGTTGCCCTTCGGGCCGAACTGCGCGCCCTGGTCGTCGTAGCCGTGGGTCATCTCATGGCCGATCACCGCGCCGATGCCGCCGTAGTTCAGCGCCGCATCCGCCTTGGGATCGAAGAACGGCGGCTGCAGGATCGCGGCCGGGAACACGATCTCGTTCTGCTGCGGGTTGTAGTAGGCGTTGATGGTCTGCGGGGTCATGCCCCATTCGGTCTTGTCCACCGGCTTGCCGATCTTGGACAGGTCGAACTTGTAGTTGAATTCCTGCGCGGCCAGCACGTTGCCCAGGTAGCTGTCGCGGCTGGTGGACAGGCCCGCCCAGTCACGCCACTTGTCCGGATAGCCGATCTTGGGAGTGAAGGTCTCCCACTTGGCGATCGCCTTCTGCTTGGTCTCGGCGCTCATCCAGTCCAGCTTTTCGATGCGGGCCTTGAGCGCGGTGCGCAGGTTGCCCACCAGGGTTTCCATCTGTGCCTTGGACTCGGGCGGGAACGCGGTCTTGACGTACAGCTGGCCCAGGGTCTCGCCGGCCTGGCGGTTGAGGGTGCCCAGCACGCGCTTCCAGCGCGGACGGATCTCCTTCTGGCCGCGCAGGGTCTTGTTCCAGAACGCGAAGTTCTCATCCACGAACGGCTGGCTCAGGAACGGGCTGGCACTGTCGATGGCGTGGAAGCGCAGGTAGGCCTGCCATGCATCCGGCGCGGTGTCGGCCAGCATCTTGGAGATTTCTTCGTGGAAAGCCGGGATGGCCAGCGAGAACATCTGCGGCGCGGCCACGCCCTGCGACTTGAAGAACTCGGTCCAGGACCAGTTGGGCGTCAGCTTGTCGGCATCGGCCAGGCTGACCGGGTTGTAGGACAGCTCGACGTGGCGCGACAGCTCGGTGCTGGTCTTGGAGACCTTGGCCAGGCGGGTTTCGAAATCGATGACCTGCTTGGCCTGGGTGGCGGCGGCATCGGCGCTGATGCCGGCCAGTTCCAGGGTCTTGGCGATGTGCGCCTGATAGGCGTCCAGCTTGGCCTTGTTGTCGGCGCTGGTGTAGTACTCCGGATCGGGCAGGCCCAGGCCACCCTGCATCGCGTAGGCGATGTTGATCTCGGAATTCTTGAAGTCCGGGCTGGCGCCGAAGCCGAACAGTTCGTTCTGGCCCTTGGCCGCGCTGGTGCGCAGATAGTCGGTGATCTTGGCCTGGTCGGTCAGGCCATCGATGGCGGCCAGCTCGTCCTTGATCGGGGCGATGCCCTGCTGGTCGATCTTGGCTTCATCCATGCCGGTGGCCCAGAAGTCGCCGACGATCTTTTCCACGCCGGTGGCGGCGGTGTCGGCCGCGGACTGTTCTGCCAGCTGGTGCTGGATGGCTTCGGAGCGTTCGCTGAGGACCTCGAAGGTGCCCCAGCTGGTGCGGTCGCCCGGCACCGGATTGGCCTTGAGCCAGCTGTCGTTGGCATAGGCGTTGAGATCGGTACAGACGTTGGCGGTCTTGTCCAGGTCACTGGGCTGGAAGGCACTGAAGGGCGGCAGCTTGGACTGGTCCACGGTCAGCGCCTTGGGCGCGGCGGTGTCGGCAGCGGGCGCGGCAGCCGTGTCTTCGGGCTTCTTGCAGGCCGCCAGCGCGGTGGCGATGGACAGGGACAGCAGCAGGATCTTGGTCTTGGGCGTGCTCACGTGGACTCCGTTGGATGTGCCGACATACCGCGTCCGGCGGAGAGGTCCGCGGGACAACCGGCTGACTTTAACGCGGGCTCCGTATCGGGACCGGTGTCGAAGGTCATGGCCGGCAGGCGGCCGGGGCACGACCTATCGGGCCGTCGGGTCGCGCATGGTGACCAGGTCGCGGGTGGCACGCAGCAGCAGGTCGGTGCCGCGGCTGTCTTCGGCCTTCAGGCTGGCCAGCCCCATGCGCACGGCCTGGACCGTGATGCCGGGCCTGGGCTGGCCGAGGCGCGCCTCCAGGTCGACCATCAAGGCGGTGGCCAGGGCCGCGGCGACATGCGGCGCGGTGCCGGGCAGCAGCGCCGCGAAGCGGACGGCATCCAGTCGTGCGACCAGGTCCCGCGGTCGTTGGGCGCGCAACCGCAGGCCGGCGGCCAGGGTCGTGGCCAGGCTCTCGCTGCCGGGTGCCTGCGATGCGGCGCCGCGGGCTTCCACCAGCAGCAGCGACAGCGGCTGGCCGTTGCGTCGGGCGCGGCGGGTGTCGCTTTCCAGGCGGGCATCGAAACACAGCCGGTTGGCCACGCCGGTGGCCAGGTCGGTGAAGCTGCGTTGGCGGATCCGGCGCCAGGCCGAGGCCGTGCCGATCGCCAGGCCGACGGCCAGCACCACCAGCGCCGGAAAGGGCGGAAACCACGCACCGGCCAGCAGCAGCGTCCACGACACCAGCAACACCAGGGTCATGGCCACGCCCATCGGTGCCCAGAGCCGGCGCAGGCCGGGCAGGCCAAGCAGCAGCAGGGGCAGGGTGACCAGGATCACCGAGAGCAGGACTTGCGGGCCGATCGGCATCGGCCAGATCGCACGGTCTTCCAGCAGTCGCGCCAGCGCGTTGGCCTGGAAATCCACGAGCGGCAGGCTGTTGGGTGCACCGGGCAGGGACAGGCGCTGTTCGGCCGGCAGGTCGGTGCGGCCGATGATCGCGATTCGTCCCCCCAGCAGCGACGCGCCGACCTGGCCGCTCAACACGCTCGCGGCGGTGACATGGACGATGTCGCTGGTGATCCGGGGCGAGGCCACCAGTACGGTGTCGGCGCGGACCCAGTGATCGTCGCTGGCCGCGATATCAAGCCGTGGCGCGGCGCGGCCACGGGCGCGTGCGGCGCGCAGCGAGTCGCGGCTGGCCCTGGAGCTGGTCACGTCCCGCAGTGCCAGCGCAAAGGCCGGCCATTGCGGCGAGCCCAGCCCGGCATGCAGTGCGATCCGGCGGGCGATGCCACGGTCGTCGGCCACCGCGTCGGTATGCCCGAGTGCCGCCGCGGCGTCGATCAGCACCTGCGCGGGCAGGAGCGCGGTGGCGGCCTGGGTGCCGTCGGACAGGTCGGCGATGACGGGCAGGACCACGGCGCCGTTGCGGGTCATGGCCTGGGCCAGCAGCGCGTCGCCCTGCGGGTCGTACAGGCTGTCCTGGGCCAGCAGCAACTGCAGGCCGACCGCCCGGGTACCGGCTGCCGACAGTTGATCCACCAGGCGCGCCAGGTCGCGTCGTGGCCAGGGCCACGGGCCGTGCTGGGCCAGGCTTTCCGGGTCGATGGTCACCACGACGAGCTGGGAACTTCCGGTTCGCTTGCCGGAGCCGGCCATCAGATCGAACAGCGCATCGTCCAGGGGCGCGGTGACGTTCGACAAGGCCAGCAGCAGCACCAGTGCCATTGCGCCCAGTGCGGTCAGCGCCCGCGCGCCGACATGCGCAGGCGAGCGGCGCATCGACCTGTTCAGTCGCTGCATCGTGCTGGTCCGGCGGTTGGGGCGTAGCGTGCGTTCACGCTAACCTGCGCGTCCCATGCGGGCCGGGTTGGAATGGTGTCCCATGGCAGTCTTTCCCCTGATCGGCGCGAGTGTATGCAAGCCAGCGGCACACTGTACAAGCGGTCACGGAATCCACGCCGATGACGGGCCGCCCAGCCTGCGATGTATTGCTGGTCGGCGCGGGCCACAACGGCCTGGTCTGTGCGGCCTACCTGGCCAGGGCCGGGTTGAAGGTCACCGTGCTGGAGCGCCGTGGCGTGGTCGGTGGCGCTGCGGTGACCGAGGAATTCCACCCAGGCTTCCGCAACTCGGTGGCGTCCTACACTGTGTCGCTGCTGCAGCCCAGGGTCATCGCCGACCTGGACCTGCATGGCCACGGTCTGCGCATCGTCCAGCGTCGTCGCAACAATTTCCTGCCACTGCCCGATGGCCAGTACCTGCTGACCGGTGGCGGCGAAACACAGGCGCAGGTTGCCAAGTTCTCCAGGCGCGATGCCGAAGCGTTGCCGGCCTACGAGGCCCGGCTGGAGGCCATCGCCGACGTGCTGCGCGCGCTGGCCCTGCAGCCGCCGCCCAACATCACCGACCAAGGCTGGTGGAAGGCGCTGCCCGAACTGCTGCGCGGCGCGAAACTCGGCAAGCGCCTGCATGCACTTGAGCCGACGCTGCGCCAGGAGCTGCTGGACCTGTTCACCATCTCGGCGGCCGAATACCTGGACCGCTGGTTCGAAAGCGCACCGATCAAGGCGCTGTTCGGCTTCGACGGCGTGGTCGGCAACTACGCCAGCCCATACACGCCGGGCAGTGCGTATGTGTTGCTGCACCACGTGTTCGGCGAGGTCAACGGCGTCAAGGGCGCCTGGGGTCACGCCATCGGCGGCATGGGCGCGATCACCCAGGCGATGGCAGCGTCGGCGCGGGCGGCCGGCGTGACCATCCGCACCGATGCCGGCGTGGACGAGGTGCTGGTTGAAGGCGGTCGCGCGACCGGCGTGCGCCTGCACACCGGCGAGACATTGCGCGCGCGCTGCGTGGTGGCCAACGTCAATCCCAAGCTGCTCTACGAACGCCTGCTGCGCACCGAGCATGTTCCGGCACCGACGCGCGAGCGCATGGCCAACTGGCGCTGTGGCTCGGGCACCTTCCGCATGAACGTGGCGCTGTCGCGGCTGCCGTCCTTCACCGCGCTGCCGGGCGAGGGCGACCACCTCACCGCCGGCATCATCCTGGCGCCGTCGTTGGACTACATGGATCGCGCGTATCTGGATGCCAGGGCGCAAGGCTGGTCGCGCGAACCCATCGTCGAGATGCTGATTCCCTCCACGCTGGATGATTCGCTGGCGCCGCCCGGCCAGCACGTCGCCAGCCTGTTCTGCCAGCACGTCGCGCCGGAACTTTCCGATGGCCGCAGCTGGGATGATCATCGCGAAGAAGTTGCCGACCTGATGATCGCCACGGTCGAGCGTTACGCGCCGGGGTTCGGCGCATCGGTGCTGGGCCGCCAGATCAAGAGTCCGCTGGACCTGGAACGCGATTTCGGCCTGATCGGCGGCGACATCTTCCACGGCGCGCTGTCGCTCAACCAGCTGTTCTCGGCGCGGCCAGCGCTGGGGCAGGCCGGGTATCGCGGCGCGATTCCCGGGTTGTACCTGTGTGGATCAGGCACCCACCCCGGTGGCGGCGTGACCGGCGCGCCGGGGCATAACGCGGCGCGGGTGGTGATCGGGGACCTGGTCTGAGCCGATGCGCAGGCCTGCACCGGCGCGCTAGCATCGCGCGCACCCGCCCCTCGGAGTCGTCGCCATGTGGATGGATTTCGCGCTTGCTTCGCTGCATCACCTGCTGGTGTTCGGCCTGGTCGCCATGCTCGCCGCCGAGTCGGTGCTGCTCTCCCGGCCGCTGGATGCTGCAGGTATGCAGCGTCTGTTCAAGCTCGATAGCGGCTACGGCATCAATGCCGGCCTGCTGCTGGGCGCGGGCCTGTGGCGCGTGTTTGGCGGTGCCAAGGGTGCGGATTTCTACCTGCACAACCCCTGGTTCCACGCCAAGCTGACCTGCTTCATCCTGGCTGCACTGGTGTCGGCCTGGCCGACCCTGCGCTTCCTGCATTGGCGCAAGGCATTGCGCAATGACGCCAGCTATTTGCCATCGCCGCATGAGGTCGCGCGTTTGCGTGGTGCGATTCGCATGCAGCTCGGCCTGGTCGCGCTGATCTTCGTGCTGGCCGCCGGCATGGCGCGCTACGGCGGCCTGAACTTCTGACCTTCAATACGCCGGCGCGGGATAGCCGCGCCGGCGCGTTACCCCGACTACTGCAGGGTCACCTTGCGCCGGTTGTCTTCCGAATCGGTATCGATCAGCTTGTTGTACGGATCGATGCCGGCGTCGTATGGCAGCTGCTCCACGACCAGTTTGAGCGTGGTCTCGGCTTGGGTGACGTGGTGCTTGGCCAGGTACAACACCTGTTCGTCGGCTTCCTTGGCGCCGGGCTTGCGCGCGAACACGCCGATGTCGACCCATTCGTCCACTGCTTCGGCGGTGACCTTGCCCTTGCCGTCGGCGACCTGCTTGGCTGCGTGCAGCTTCAGGGTGACTTCGTACTTGCCATTGGGAAGCTTGCGGGCCGTGGCATCGGTGGTGCGGTTCTCCCAGAACACGATGCGCTCGAACAGATCGCGGATGAAGGGGTGGAACTTCGCATCGGTGCCCGCGTACAGGTCGGCCATGAAGTCGCGCGTGGTTGGATAGGGTGCGGCCTTGAAGGCGTGCTCGCGCAGGAATCCGGCCAGCACGTGGTTCAAGGTGTCCTCGCCGATCATGTCCTTGAGCGCGTAGAAGGCGATCGAGCCCTTGTTGTAGTGGATGTATTGCTGGTTCTCGTTGAGTGCCAGCGGCTGCTCGGCCACGCGTTCGGCCGGGCGCTGGCGCAGGTAGCTGTCCAGTTCGTACTTGAGGAACTTGCGCATCTTCTGCGGGCCGTATTCGTGCTCCATCACCATCAGCGCCGAGTACTGGGCCAGGGATTCGCTGAGCATGGTCGCGCCCTGCACGTTGGCGCCCACCACCTGGTGTGCCCACCACTGGTGCGCGACTTCATGCGCAGTCACGTAGAACGGGTAGTCGATGTCGTCGGCGTCCTCGACGCGGGCGATGAAGCCGATCGCCTCCGAGTATGGAATCGTGCCGGCGAACGACTGCGCGAAGCGCTGGTAACCCGGGAATTCCAGGATGCGCAGCTGCTTGAACTGGTAGGGCGAGAAGTTGCGCGTGTAGTAATCCAGCGACTTCTTGGTGGACTGGATCATGCGGTCGACGTTGTACGGATGCTTGGCATCGAAATAGACGTCGATCGCCACGTCGTTCCAATGGTCATGCCTGACCTGCCAGTCGGCCGACAGCCAGGAGAAGAACGCCAGCAGCTTGGTCTCGCCCTTGTACTGGAAGTAATGGCGGCCATCCTTGTGCCAGTCCTTCTGCAGCGTGCCCGGCGCCAGCGCGATCTGGCCATCGGTGGTGGACACGGTGGTCTCGAAATCCACCCAGCCTGCGTTCGGGCCCAGGTAGTTATCCGCATAGGCCTTGGTGTCGCCGATCGGATTCATCCGCGGCAGCTCGGGCAGCTTGTACTTGCGCCGGTCGTTGCGGTCGGACAGCTGCTGGTTCGGGTCGTAGCCGAACTGCGGCAGCGCGGCGAAGTTGTTGAAAAACGTGCCGTTGTAGACCACCTGGGTGTCCTGGCCATCCATGCGGAAGCCATCGGGGACGTCGGTCAGGTCGAAGTCGAAATCCATCTCCGCGCCCGGCGCCAGCGGCTGGTCCAGGGTGTAGATCGTGTAGCCCTGGATGTCGTCGCGCTGCTTGACGTGGTGGGCGGGGAAGTCGAGCTTGTTGACCCGCACTTCAGGATCCAGGCTGACGTGCAGCTGGGTGATCGGCGCGGCGGTGTTGTTGCGCATCCGGTAATGGCCGCGCAGGTGCACGGTCCGCGTGGCAGGGGTGATGTCGACCTCGGTGCGGATGGCGATGACGCGCGGCTGCGGCAGGTCCTTGTACTGGCGGTAGGCTTTTTCGTAGTCGGCGCTGCGCTGCTTGGCCAGGTCGCCGGGCACATAACGGTTGAGCACGTTGGTGTTGTAGAAGATCCAGCCGCCCAGCCCGACAAAGGCCAGCAGCGACACCGCCAGCACGGCTGCGGCCGGGCCACGCAGGCGTCGACGCAGCTGCATCAGGCGCTCGCGCCAGTGCAGCGTGGTGCCGCGCGGCCACAGCATGTAGGCCAGGGCCAGCAGGGCGATGCACAGCGCGCCCCAGTACGCCCGGAACCACAGGTTCGGACCGATGAAATGGCCCCAGCCGTTCATGTCCGAATACGGCGTCGGGCTGGCGTGACCGAAGTTGTAGAGCAGGTGGTCGAAGTCCAGCATGCCCAGCGCCATGCGCCCGACCAGCACCATGATCATCAGCAGGTAGCCGATGAACTTGTTGCCGCTCACGGCCTGCAGGAACACCGCCAGCGCCGCCATCAGCAGGTACGCAACGCAGTCCAGCAGCATGGCCTGCAGGTACAGCAGCGGTTCAAGGCGCGTGTAACCGTGGACCAGCTGGTAGCCCATGCCCAGCAACGCGCCGATGACATGGAACAGCACCACCACGCAGGCCAGCGCGGCCAGCTTGGATGCCAGCGGAATCCAGTCCGGTGTGGCGTAGGCATCGGTGGCTTCGGCCACGCCCTGGCTGCGTTCGCGCCAGACCAGTTCGCCGGCATAGAAGGTCAGCACGATGATCAGCAACAGGCTCATGCTGCCGTTCATCAGCTGCTGCATCTGCCCGGTCACCGGGTACACCGCGGTGCCGTACATGCGCCCGCCGGAATAGAAGATCACCCCGACCACCAGCAGCCACACCAGTACGATCACCAGCAGCGGCGCGCCCAGCAGGGTCTGGCGCAGGTCGAAGCGCGCCTGGTGCAGGAACTGGGTGAGTCGCGCCGAAAATCCGGTGCGCAGCTGCACGACGGGCAGGACGACCGCATGGCTTTGTTCGGCCAGCGGCGCGACCGCCTTGCGCTTGCGCAGGACCAGCCCTTCGCGGTCGATCCGGAACAACGCGTAGGTCGCCCACAGCAGCAGCGCGGCCAGGCCCAGGAACAGCGCCCGGTTGCCCAGCAGCAGGCCACTCAGTGGTGGCAGCTGGTGGTTGAGCTGGTCACTGGACCAGTAGCGGATCTGGTCGGCGATGCCGGCACCGCCGGACGGATCGACCAGCGCGGCGATCCAGCGCGTGGAGATGTCCGAACCCAGCGAATCGGACAGCATCCACAGCACGAAGAACGCGATCACGCCGATGTAGGTGTAGAGCATCGAGCGTGTCGCGGTGGCCAGCGCGAACAGCAGCGCCGACAGGAACAGCAGGTTCGGCACCACCAGCACACCGAAGCCCCATGCGTAGGCGCTCCACGGCGTTGGTCCCAGTCGCGCCTGGTCCAGCCACGGCATCTTGCTTCCCAGCCACATGCCGAAGACGACGCCCAGCATGATGGCCAGGCTGGCCAGGAAGCCGCCGCCGAAGCGCCCGGCCAGGTACACGCCCTTGCGCATCGGCGTGGCGAAGAACAGTTCCGCCGTGCGCTGTTCGAAATCACGCAATGCGATGCCGCCGACGAAGATCGTGGTCAGCAGCACGCTCATCACGCTGAAGGCGCCGAGCACCACGGTGGTCACCGCCGGCGCGTTGCGCATCACGTTGCCCACGCCACCGCCATAGGACACGTTGTCCGAGGCCAGCATCGCAAAGCCGATGCCGGCGAACACCGCCAGCACTACCCAGAACACGCCATTGCGCAGCAGGAGCCTGCGCTCCATCTTCAGCAGCTGAAGCAGCATGGCTCAGGCCTCCGCGTGGGCGGGGGCGGCAGCACGGCGCAATTCGCCGAAGTACACGTCTTCCAGATCGGCTGGCGCGGCGACGAAGCCCTCGCCGGGGGCAGCGTCGCTGAGTACGTGGATCACCGGCGCACCGGCGACCAGGCGGGTGGACAGCACGTTGAACGCGGCCTCGTGGGCGGGCAGCTCGCCCTTGTCCAGGGTCTTCTTCCAGACCCGTCCATCGAGCGAGGCGATGGCCTTGCGCGGCTCGTCCGCCAGCCGCACCTGGCCGCCGGCGATGATCGCCATGCGCGGGCACAGGTCGGTCACGTCCTCGACGATGTGGGTGGACAGGATCACCACCGTGTTCTCGCCGATCTCGGCCAGCAGGTTGAGGAAGCGATTGCGCTCGGCCGGGTCCAGGCCGGCGGTGGGTTCATCGACGATGATCAGCGATGGCTGGCCGATCAGTGCCTGGGCAATGCCGAAGCGCTGGCGCATGCCGCCGGAGAACCCACCCAGCTTGCGCTTGCGCACCTGCCACAGATTGACCTGCTGCAGCAGTGCCTCGACCAGCGTCTTGCGTTCGCCGCGCGCGGTCACGCCCTTGAGCACGGCGAAATGGTCGAGCATCGCCTCGGCGCTGACCTTGGGATACACGCCGAACTCCTGCGGCAGGTAGCCAAGCCGGCGGCGCGCGCCGGTCTTGTCGGCCAGCACGTCCAGGCCATCCAGGGTGATGCTGCCGGCGTCGGGTTCCTGCAGGGTCGCAATCGTGCGCATCAGCGAGGACTTGCCTGCGCCATTGGGCCCGAGCAGGCCGAACATGCCACGCGGGATGTCCAGGTCGATGTCCTTCAGCGCATGCACGCCGTTGGCGTAGGTCTTGGACAGTCCGCGGATCTGCAGCATCGTGATTCCCTTCAGCGCATTGGAGATGCACCGGATCGTGGGACATCGCCCGGGCGTCGTATATCCCCCGGAAGTCACCCGTCCTCGCACGGGCGGGTGGGTCTTGACCCGCCGCAAGGTTCAACCGGCACCGCGACGGCCGGTCAAGACCCGCCCTACGTCAATTGCGTAGGTGCAGGCAGGGCACCCGGCGCCGCGCCGCTTATTTCTCCGGCGGATCCGAGTCGATCACCTGCACATGGGCGCCGGTGGTCTGCGGCACGACGCTGGCGTCGGTGGCGACCAGCACGGTGCCGGGTTGCACGAAGGGCAAGACCTGCGCCTTGAAGCCATCGGGGATCACGACCTGGTTGATTTCCTCGGTGGGCAGTGCGGCGCCGGCTTCGTCTTCGCGGCCCGGCACGCCGATGGTGATCCAGGCAGGCATCGGCGACTGCGCGGTTACGGTTCCGATGGCGGGCGGCACGTAACCGGCCGCGACGATGTAGGCATGCGTCCCGGTGCGCGGCGTGGGGCTGTTGAGGGTGATGCGGGTGCGGCCGACTTCAGTGCCGTTGCGGTAGACGAACAGGATCCGGTCGCTGCGGCTGAGCACGATCGACAGCGGGCCGTCCGGTGCACGGCCCGGTTCCCAGCGCCAAGCGCGGCCGTCTTCGAGGAGCGGAATGTCGACGTCCTTGCCGGTGGTCGGATCGATCGGGCTGAGCGCGCCGGGATGGACCAGCGACACCGGCGCCGAGCCTTCCTCGGCCACCACCACGGTCATGCCCATGTTGGAGGCACCGAACAGCTTCTCGGCGAACGCGCTGGGCAGGTGCACGCAGCCGTGCGACTCGGGATAGCCGGGCAGGCCGCCGGCATGCAGGGCGATGCCGTCCCAGGTCAGGCGCTGCTGGTAGGGCATCGGCGCGCTGTTGTAGAGGCTGGAGCGATGGTCCCTGTCCTTTTGCAGGATGGTGAACACGCCGGTCGGGGTTTCATGCCCGGCCTTGCCGGTACTGACCGTGGTCCAGGCCATCAGGATGCCGTTGCGATACACGTAGGCGCGCTGTTCGGTCAGGCTGACGATCACCGCCATCGGGCCGGCGTTCTTGTCGTCGCCACCCCAGACCCATTCGCCGGGCTTGAGCGTGGCGGGCGAGGTGTCGATGGGGCTGGATTGCTTGGCCCCCCAGAACGGCACTGCGGCCACGGCCGGTAGCGCAACGCATAGCAGAAGGCCCAACCACACACGCGCAGATCGCCGCATCGCAGGCCTCCATGGCCATGTCAGAAGGGCAAGCCTAACGCGTGACGACGGCCTTGTCGGGACTGGCGTGGGGCATGCCATGCAGGCGCGCCATCGCGCACTGGGCCAGCGACGAGCGGGTCAGCCAGGCCTGCTCCGGGTAATACGAGAACACGAACTGGCCATCCTTCATCACATCGATGATCGGCCTGGCCATCGCCGTGCGCACTGCCGGGCAACCCCAACTGCGACCCAGGCGGCCGATCTTCTTGCCGGCCTCGGCGCTCACGTACGGCGCGCCGTGCATGACGATGGCCCGGCTCATGGCGGCATCGTTGAAGCCGGTCTCCAGGCCATCCATGCGCAGCGAATAACCGTTCTTGCCCTGGTAGGTGTCGCGGGTGAAGAACAGGCCCAGGCTCGAAGCGTGGGTGCCGTCCTCGTTGGAAAACCGATTGGGCAGGTCACCGCCAGAGCCCTGGCCGTGCGCGACCAGTTCCTTGTAGAGCAGCTTGTGCTGGGCCAGGTCGAACACCCACAGGCGCGGGGTCAGCGAGGAGCGGCTGTAGTCGATTACCGCCAGCCGGTGCGCATCGCTGCCGGTGCCGTGCGCTTGCGCGCATTGCATCGCCGACAGGCCCAGGGCCAGCACGTCGGGATCGGCGTCCGGTGCCAGTTGCGACAGGTCGGGCAGGCCGTCGGGCGCGGCGGCATTCAATGCCGGCGCCGGTGCGAGCGGGCTGGCGCTCTTGTAGTTGGCGGCGCCGGCTTCCGGCGAGCGCGCGGCTACCGGTGCCGCGGCGGCCAGCACGGCCAGCGCGAAGAGCTGAAGAGGCTTCATGCGGCCATTCTAGGTCAACGCCATCGTCACGTTGCTGAGCGGTGGCGGTGCGCCTGTCTCTCGACGGATCAGTGAGTTACGTGCATTCACTGGAATCCGAGCCTCGACCTGTAGAGCCGAGCTTGCTCGGCTGCTTTTCGGTCAGATCTCAGCGGAGTCCCAAAAGGGGATTGCCACAAGCTCCGTTCTACACAAAACGGATCAATCCGCAGCCGCTTCCATGCGCAGCTGCTCTTCGCGTTCGTGGCCCAGATAGAGGCGGATCGCATGGCGCATCAGGTACAGCAGCGGGATCATCGCCACCGCAGCCAGCATCTTGTAGCCGTAGTTGACCGTACTGATGGCCAGGAAGCGCTGCATCGACCAGTGCTGCGGCCCGAGCACGAAGGCGATGTAGATCACTACGAAACTGTCCACGATCTGCGAAACCGCGGTCGAGCCGGTGGCACGCAGCCACACGTGTTTTTCACCGGTGACGTTACGGATACGGTGGAAGGCCCAGACATCAATCAGCTGGCCCAGCAGGAACGCCACGATCGAGCCGCCGATCGACCACATGCCCTGGCCGAAGATCGCGGCGAACGCAGCCTGGTAGTCGGGCACGCCCTGGTTCGCCGCCGCACCGACCCACCAGCCCGCTGGCGCGGTCCTGATGGCCAGGAACGCGAACAGGAAGCCGTAGACGATCAACGCCACGGCGACCCACGAGATGAAGCGCACGCCCTTGCGGCCGAAGAACTCGTTGATGGTGTCGGTCAGTACGAACACGAACGGCCACAGCAGCGTGCCGACGGTGAAGCTCAGCGAGCCGCTTTCACCGAACAGGTTCCACTGCAGCGGTGCGATGCCAAGCGTGTCTTCCAGGGCGAAGATCTTGACCCCGATGAACTCGGCCAGCACCGCGTTGACGCACAGGAACGCCGCCAGCGCGATGAACAGCCGTACCGCGCGGTCGTCCAGCGTGCGTGTCACCACGCTCACGCGATGCGGTCGCCGGTGCGGGTGAAGGGCATGGAGTCGGGGGCGGAGGCACCACCAGAAATGATGAACGCCATCGCCTGGTCCACCGTCCAGTCGGTGGGCGTCAGCAGGTCCACGGGCACGATTTCCAGGTAGCCGCCGGTGGGATTGGGCGTGGTCGGCACGTAGACGGCCGCCAGTTCGCGACCGGTGCCTTCCTCGCGCATCACCCGGGTGACCAGGCCGACGGCCTTCATTTCCCGGTGCGGGAAGTCGATCAGGACCACGCGCTGGGTGCTGCCCGGCTTGGTCTGCAGCATGTCCAGCAGCTGGCGCGCGCTGGTGTAGATGGTGCTGGCCAGCGGTACGCGGCGGATCAGGGCTTCGAACCAGCGCAGCAGCGTCTGCCCGACCACCCGCCGTGCCAGGAAGCCGACCAGCAGGATCACCAGTAGCGTGGCGACCAGCGCGATGACGGCCTGCACCGACTGCCCGGTCAGCCACGAGGCGACTACCGGGAAGTCCTGGGCGAAGCTGCGTGAAATGGGTTCGACCAGCGGTTTGCTGGCATCGGACAGCAGCACGAAGACGAACTTGATGACCACCCAGGTCAGCCAGATCGGCAGCAGGGTCAGCAGGCCGGTCAGGAACAGGCTCTGCAGGGAGGGGCGGGGGGAGGGACTGGACATGGCGTTATTGTAGGGCGCGACCATCCGGGACGGAGGGTCGCTTGGAGAAAGGAGCGGTTCGATGGTGCGTGTGTTCAAGTGGTTCGCGGCGGGTGTGCTGGCGATCGGGTTCGCGCTGGTGGCGGTCTATGGGCTGTCGCGGGCGATGGGGCCAACCAAGGCCGAGCAGCAAGCCCTGCAGGCCCTGCAGCCGGGCAAGCCGCCGACCGGCACGAATGGATTCACGCAGCTGTGGCTGTTGCCCTATGCGGTGCCGGCCGATGCGCAGGCGGCGGTGCTGAAGGCCGATCTGGCCCGCTTCGCCAAGGCACCCGGTGCATTCAAGTCGACCGCCGAGGATCGCTGGCCGCGCGAGGGCCTGGTCGACCCGCCGGGCCTGCAGCTGTGCGGTTGGAAGGACCAGGACTGCCTGGCACGGGTCCGCGGCAACCAGGCCGGATATGCCGCAGCGGTGGCGAGCAATGCGCCGCTGGCGGCGCGCGTGGAGGCGCTTCACGACGCGGGCTACGTGCGAAATCCATTTCCGTTGGACCCGATGCTGCCGTTCCCTGCCTATCAGTTGTTGTCCGCGCCGCAGACCGGACATGCGCTGACGTTCGTGCGGGGACATCGCCAGGAGGCGCTGGCCGGCGTCTGCCGCGATGCCCGCACCGCACGCATGCTGGGGAAGGACCCGGATTACCTGATCGGCGGCATGATCTCGCTGGCGATGCTGCGGGGCACGGCTAACCTGTTCACCGAGATGCTGGCCGCACTGCCCGACGACGCGAAGCTTCCCGATGAATGCGTTGCTGCGTTCGCACCGCTGCCGACGGACGCGGCGAACGTCTGCAAGGTGATGCAGCGCGAGTTCGCGTTCGTGCAGTCCGGGGTGGGCGACAGCGCCTGGCAATCGGTGCAGGGCACCGGTGCGACCCGGGGGCATTGGCTGTTCAACCGGGACAAGACCGTCGCGCGCATGGCCGTGGGCACGGCCTGGCCGTGCGAGGAAGGGGGCAAGGCCCAGGTTGCCGCGGACCAGCCGGTCACCACGCCGGCCGTGCAGGGCGGTAGGTGGGAGTTCCGCTGTCTCGCCAATGCGGTGGGTTGCACCCTGGCCGATATGGGGCCTTCCAATTTCGATGACTACAGCCGCCGCGGGCAGGATGGCATGGCGCGTCTGCGTCTGGTCTCGGTAGCGCTGTGGCTGCGCACCCACCCGAAGGCCGGGCTGGATGACCTGCCACCGGAGCTGCAGCGCGGGCGTCCGCTGACGCTGGATAGCGAACGCGGCACGCTGTCGATGGCGCTGTTTTCGCCGCAGGACGGGCAGGACCGCTGGGAAATCCCGCTGCCGGCCCCGCGGCTTCGCACCGCGCGCTGACCGGGGCCGTTACTGCGTGTGCAGCTTGGGTCAGGTGGTTGTTGTTCCGGCCTTGGCGCGGGCCTCGGGCTTGAGCCGCACGTAGAGCTGTTTGCGCACGCGGGCGACGGTGTCGCCCTGGGCGTCGATCACATCCAGGTCGAACCATTGCAGGTGCTTGGCGCCGTCGGCAGTGGCGGCACGCACCGCGTCCAGCGTGGCCTGGTCCAGGCGAAAGTCGGCAGTCACGGTGCCACGCCCGGGTTTGACGAACTCGATCTCGCCGGCCTTGTCCCAGACGAAATAATCACGCCCCAACACCTGCATCACCAGCAGCATCCAGAACGGATCGGTCATGGCGAACAGGCTGCCGCCGAAATGGGTGCCGACGTAGTTGCGGTTCCAGGGCCGCATGCGCAGTTCCACCCGCGCGTAGCGCCAGTCGCTGTCGATCGCCGCCACATGGATGCCGGTGAACAGGAACGGCGGCCACAGGTTCAGGCCGTGGCGCAGGGTGAAAGGTTTCATGGGCAGGCGCATCGCGTGGGCAGGCGGGATGCGAGGCTAACATACGGATGGGTATGGATGGATTGGCCGGTCGGCAATCCCATAATCAGTGCGGCGCTTCTCTGTAGAGCGGAGCTTGCTCCGCTGCTCTTCGGCCAGATCGCATCGAAAGCCCCAGCGGAGTCCCCAAAAGGGGATTGCCACAAGCTCCGCTCTACAAAAAATCGGTGTGGCCGGTCAAAACAGCAGCGCGGACATCTTGCGGCGGTACTTGCCGACCAGGTCTTCGTCCTCGACCACGCGGAAGGCATCGATCAGGGATTTCCTGGCCAGGTTGTCTTCCCAGGTGCGGTCGCGGCGCAGCAGTTCGATGAACTGCTCCAGGCCGCCTTCGGCATCGCCGGCGACCAGCTTGTGCACGCCCAGTAGGTGGCGGGCACGCAGGTCGGTTTCGTCCTGGGCCAGGTTGGCCTCCAGCGCGTGCGGCGCCGGTGCGCCCTTGAGCAGCGCGGCAAAGCCCAGGCGGGCGCGGGCCTTCACCGCGCGGTCGTCGGTGGACAGGTTGGCGGGCAGGGCATCGAGCAGGGCTTCGGCCTCGGTGGCCTCGCCGGTGCCCAGCAGGGCCAGGGCCAGGTCGAGCTTTAGCTCGTCCTTGTCCGGTTCGGCGGCGATGGCTTCGCGCAGGGCGGCGACCTGCTCGGCCGGGCTGAGCGGGGCCAGGGTTTCGGGTTCTTCGTTGGCGGCGGCTTCGGCCGGCTCCACCCCGTGCTGCTGCAGGAAGGCGCGCAGCTGGCCTTCGGGCATCGCGCCGGGGAAGCCATCGACGATCTGCCCGTCGCGCACCAGGAACACGGTCGGCACCGAGCGGATCTGGAACGCCGCGGCGATCTGCTGTTCGGCATCCACGTCGACCTTGGCCAGTTCGAACGCGCCATTGAACTCGCCGGCCAGCTTTTCCAGGATCGGGCCCAGGGTCTTGCACGGCTCGCACCAGGTCGCCCAGAAGTCCACCAGCACCGGGGTGGTCATGGATTTCTGCAGGACTTCGGTTTCGAAGGTGTCGGTGGTGGCGGTGAAGACGTGGGGCAGCTCGGACATCGAAATTGGTTTCTTGGGAGGCTCGGCCAGACATGGTGGCAAACTTGGACGGCGCAAGAGTGATGTAAAAAATAGTTGACATCTAATTGAAGATGCGGATGTATGACATTTTTTACATAAAGGAAGGGGTTTTTGACATGAACATGGAATTGCCGGCAGTCGTCAGAAGGATGGAAGCGCAGGAGCGGCTGGCCTACCTGGGTTTGGCGATATTTTTTTGGGTGACTGGATATCTATTCTGGCAGGTGTTCTTTTCAGAACACCGTTTCGAGTCGTCGCATGCCGCGCATGTCAACAAGGTCGCGGCACGCTTCTTCCTGTTTTTTACGGCTGCGGCAATCTGGCTCAAGCATCGATTCCGTGGGGTCTACGTCGATGAGCGCGACCGTGCGATCACGCACAAAGGCCTTGAGGCGGGGTTCGCGCTGCTGGGCATTCTGGTGGTACTGGCCTCGACGGTGGCGGGGCTGAAGACCTATCAAGACTTTTTTCGTTTGGTGCCGCCGATCTGGCTCGCCAACTGCCTGCTGCTGTGTCTGGGGGCGTCACTCGTGGTGATGAGTGCGGTCCGCGTGCATGCTTACTGGCGGGATCGCAGGTGACCGGTACTCCCGTCGTCAACGAGATCCGTCGACTTCGCTTCGAGCATGGTGAGATGACCCAGCAAGCGCTGGCTGACGCCTGTGGTGCGACCCGCCAGACCATCATTGCGCTCGAGGCGGAGCGTTATGCACCCTCGTTGGAGTTGGCGTTCCGTATTGCACGTGTCTTTGGTGTTGGCTTGGAGGCAGTCTTCCGTTGGAAAGAATCTTGAAGCGTTGGTGGCGCTGGTGTGCGCCGGTGGCCGTCCTGCTCTGGCTGGGCGCGGTGCTGGGCTTTGGCGCGGCGCTGAAAGACCAGGGCTATTCGCAGCTGATCCATCCGATCGCGCTGCTGGGTGCGCAGGGCATTCCGAACGCGCAGCTGTTCAACCTGCTGGGTTTCGTGCTGCCGGGGGCGCTGTGCGCGATGGTCGCGCTGGGGCTGCGCCTGCGGCTGCCATTGAAGGCTGGTTGGCCGCAACGGATCGGCGCGCAGCTGATGTTCCTGTCGGCGTTGGGGCTGGCGGCGATGGGCCTGTTCCAGCTGGAACCACAGCAGCTGCGCGGCACCCAAACCCAGCTGCACGCCACGGCCTGGGGCCTGTGGTGGGCGACCAGCCTGGCGTCTGCGCTGCTGCTGGCCGTTGGCCTGCGTGGTCAGCCTGAATGGCGCGGGCTGGCCCTGGCTGGTCCGGTGCTGGCGGCGCTGGTGGTGGCCTTCGCGCTGGTGCTGCCGGCGTTCCTGCCCGATGGGCTGTCGCAGCGGATCTCGGTGCTGGCCTGGTTCGGCTGGTGCGCGTTGGCGGGGATCAGCGGCCCGCCGCGGCCACTGGCGGCCACCCTGCACGGCTGATCGCCGGACCCGGTGCGGAGGCCGCGCGGGGTGCAGCCAGTGGTGCGCTGCGGTACGCTTCGCGGCTTTGTAGCCGCCTTCGCAGCCCTTTGCCATGTCCGCCGTTCCCGAAACCCACGCCTACGACCCCAAAGCGGTCGAAACCTCCGCGCAGCAGTTCTGGAACGCCAGCAAGGCTTTCGAGGTCAGCGAAACCTCCGACAAGCCCAAGTATTACTGCCTGTCGATGCTGCCGTACCCGTCCGGTGCCCTGCACATGGGCCACGTGCGCAACTACACCATCAGCGACGTCATCAGCCGCTACAAGCGCATGACCGGGCACAACGTGCTGCAGCCGATGGGCTGGGATGCTTTCGGCCTGCCGGCCGAGAACGCCGCGATCAAGAACAAGACCGCGCCGGCCAAGTGGACCTACGCCAATATCGAACACATGCGCACCCAGCTGAAGTCGCTTGGCTACGCGATCGACTGGACCCGCGAATTCGCCACCTGTTCGCCCGAGTACTACGTGCACGAGCAGCGCATGTTCACCCGCCTGCTGCGCAAGGGCATCGCCTACCGCAAGGCCTCGGTGGTGAACTGGGACCCGGTGGACCAGACCACGCTGGCCAACGAGCAAGTCATCGACGGCCGTGGCTGGCGCTCGGGCGCGCTGGTGGAAAAGCGCGAGATCCCGCAGTGGTTCCTGCGCATCACCGACTATGCGCAGGAGCTGCTGGACGGCCTGGACACGCTGGAAGGCTGGCCCGATTCGGTCAAGACCATGCAGCGCAACTGGATCGGCCGTTCCGAAGGCCTGGAAATCCAGTTCAACGTCGAAGGTGGCCACGAGCCACTGATGGTCTTCACCACGCGCCCGGACACGCTGATGGGCGTGACCTTCGTGTCGATTGCCGGTGAGCACCCGCTGGCGCTGAAGGCTGCGGCATCGAACCCCGAGCTGGCGGCCTTCCTGGAGCAGCTCAAGCTGGGCGGCGTGTCCGAAGCGGAACTGGAAACCCAGGAAAAGCGCGGCATGGACACCGGCCTGAAGGCGGTGCATCCGGTGACCGGCGAAACCGTGCCGGTGTGGGTCGCCAACTTCGTGCTGATGGGCTATGGCACCGGCGCGGTGATGGCTGTGCCCGGCCATGACCAGCGCGATTTCGAATTCGCCAACAAATACGCGCTGCCGATCGTGCAGGTGATCCAGCTCAAGGAGCCGCGCAACGACGCCGAGTCGAGCTACGACGCGAGCGTGTGGCAGGACTGGTATTCGGACAAGGCGCGCGAGTTCCAGCTGATCAACTCTGCGGAGTTCGACGGGCTGGATTTCCGCGGTGCTTTCGAAGCATTGGCCGAGCGTTTCGAGCGCAAGGGCCAGGGCCAGCGTCGGGTGAATTACCGCCTGCGCGACTGGGGCGTGAGCCGCCAGCGCTATTGGGGCTGCCCGATCCCGGTGATCCATTGCGATAACTGCGGCGCGGTGCCGGTGCCGGACGACCAGTTGCCGGTGCTGCTGCCGGAAAACGTGGCCCTGGACGGGGTGAAGTCGCCGTTGAAGGCCAATCCGGAATGGCGCAAGACCCGCTGCCCGGACTGCGGCGGCGCGGCCGAGCGCGAGACCGACACCTTCGACACCTTCATGGAGTCCAGCTGGTACGTGGCGCGTTACACGAGCCCGGGCGCGGCGACGATGGTCGACAAGCGCGCCAACTACTGGATGCCGGCGGACATGTACGTCGGCGGCATCGAGCACGCGATCCTGCACCTGATGTATTTCCGCTTCTATCACAAGCTCATGCGCGACGCGCGGATGGTGGACAGCGATGAGCCGGCCACCAACCTGCTGACCCAGGGCATGGTGATCGCCGAAACCTACTACCGCGAGAACGCCAACGGCTCCAAGGACTGGATCAACCCGGCCCTGGTGGACGTGCAGCGTGACGAGCGCGGGCGCATCACCGGTGCGGTGCTGGCCAGCGATGGCCAGCCGGTGCAGATCGGCGGCGTCGAAAAGATGTCCAAGTCCAAGAACAACGGCGTGGACCCGCAGTCGATGGTGGACAAGTTCGGCGCCGACACTGTGCGCCTGTTCTCCATGTTCGCCGCACCGCCGGAACAGTCGCTGGAGTGGAACGAAGCCGGCGTGGAAGGCATGTCGCGTTTCCTGCGCCGCCTGTGGACCCAGGTGCAGAAGCATGCCGACGCCGGTGCCGCACCGGCGCTGGACGTGGCCGCACTGAGCGCCGAGCAGAAGGCGCTGCGCCGCAAGACCCACGAAACCATCGCCAAGGTCGGCGACGACTACGGCAAGCGGCATGGCTTCAACACCGCCATCGCTGCGGTGATGGAGCTGTCCAACGCGCTGGGCAAGTTCGATGACGCCAGCGAGCAGGCCCGCGCCGTGCGCCAGGAAGCCCTGGAGGCCGCGGCACTCCTGCTCAACCCGATCACCCCGCATTCCAGCCACGCGCTGTGGCAGCTGCTGGGCCACGGCGAGACGCTGCTGGAAGACCTGAGCTTCCCGCAGGCCGACGCTGCGGCGATGGTGCGTGATTCGGTGGTGCTGGCGGTCCAGGTCAACGGCAAGCTGCGCGGCACGATCGAAGTGGCGGCCGATGCGCCCAAGGACCTGATCGAAGCGCTGGCCAAGGCCGAGCCGAACACCGCCAAGTTCCTGGAAGGCATGGAGATCCGCAAGGTCATCGTCGTGCCGGGCAAGATCGTCAACCTGGTCGCCGCGTGAAGTCTCAAGCGGCGTTCACGCGCGATCATGCAGGCTCGGCAGCCGTCCAGTTGCCGCACCCGCCGGCCTCGTCCAGACTCCCCGCCATGAATCCAACCCCGATGCTGCGGCTGCTGGCCGTCACCCTGTTGGCCGTCTCGCTTTCCGCCTGCGGATTCCACCTGCGCAGCAAGATCGCGCTGCCGGCGGATCTGGGCCCGGTCCGGGTCGTGTCCAAGACGCGTTACAGCCCCCTGGCGGAAGACCTGGCCGTCGGCTTGAAGGCGGCAGGGGCCACCCCGGCAGCGGAAGACGCCACGACGGACGTGGCGACCCTGGACATCAAGTCCGAGCGCTGGGGCGATCGGGCGATTGCGCTGGATCAGAACGGCCGCGCGCTGGAATACAGCCTGCGCTACGCCACCGTGTTCGAGTTTCGCCGCGCCGATGGTTCCGAGTTGGTGCCGCAGCAGGTCGTTGAGCTGTCCCGCGACTACGTCTCCCAGTCGACCAACCTGACCGGTACGACTTCCGAACGCGAGATCCTGGCCGACGAGCTGCGTCGTGAGATGGCTGCGTCGATCCTGCGCCGTATCGATGGCGTCGTGCGTGGCGTTGGCCGCCCTGGCGGCGCCAGGGATCCGGCCACGTCCACGGCGCCGGTTGATCCGGCGCCCGCGACGGATGACGCCCTCACGCCCGCGACGACCACGCCTGTCACCACCCCGTAATGGAACTGGCTCCTGACCGGCTGGCTGCGCAGATTGCCGATGCTGCGCTGGCGCCGGCCTACCTGATCGCCGGGCCGGAAACCCTGCTGGTGCTGGAGGCGGCCGATGCCGTCCGGACCCGCGGGCGTGAACTCGGCATCGCCGAGCGTGAAGTCTTCGACCTGGAAGGGCGCGATATCGACTGGGCCGGATTGCAGGCCAGTTTCGATGCCCCCAGCCTGTTCAGCGCCCGTCGCATCGTCGAAGTGCGCCTGCCCACCGGCAAGCCAGGCAAGGAGGGTGCCGAGGTCATCAGCGCCTTCTGCGCGCGCCCGCCGGACGATGTGGTGCTGCTGATCACCGCTGGCGAGTGGAGCAAGGCCCATCGCGGCAAGTGGGCCGACGCCATCGAGCGCATCGGCGTGCTGTCGGTGGCCTGGGCGATCAAGCCGCACGAACTCTCCGGTTGGGTTCAGGCGCGGTTGCGTTCGCGCGGCCTGCGCGCCGATCGCGACGCCATCGCGCTGCTGGTCGAGCGCGTGGAAGGCAACCTGCTGGCGGCCGCGCAGGAAATCGACAAGCTCGCCCTGCTGGCCGATGGCCAGGCCCTGGACCTGGCCACGATGCAGTCGCTGGTCGCCGATGCGGCGCGCTTCGACGTGTTCCGCTTGATCGAGACCACCTTGTCCGGCAACGCCACCCAGGCCTCGCGCATGCTGGTCGGCCTGCGTGCCGAGGGCGAAGTGGTCGCGGCCCTGATGCCGATGGTGGTCAGGAATGTCCTGAGCACCGCGCAGCTGGCGCGGGTCGCCGAACGTGGCGGCAATGTAGCCGCGGAAATGAAGGGGCAGGGCATCTGGGAGAGCCGGCAGGCGCCGTTCAAGCGCGCGCTGCAGCGCCATGCCAGTTCCGCGCGTTGGGACCGGTTCGTGGCCGAGGCCTCGCGCATCGACCGCATGGCCAAGGGGCGCGCCGATGGCGATGCCTGGGTGGCGCTGGAGCGCCTGTTGCTGGCCATCGCTGATGCGTCCGCGGTGAAGCTGGTGGCGTGAGCCACGCCTGATCCCGCGGCCGACGCGCTCTGTGTCCAACATGTCATCTCCGCGCGCGCTGACCCTGATCTACGGCGGCACCTTCGATCCGTTCCACAACGGGCATCTGGCCATCGCGCGTCTGGCGGGCGCCGCGCTGGCGGTGCCGGTCACCCTGATCCCCGCCGCCGATCCGCCGCATCGCCCGCCGCCGGGCGCCAATGCGCAGCAGCGCCTGGCCATGCTGGAAGCCGCCGTTGCCAGGGAGCCCGGCCTGCGCGTGGATCGGCGCGAACTGGACCGCCCCGGGCGCTCCTTCACGGTCGACACCCTGCGCAGCCTGCGCGCCGAACTCGGTCCCGAGGCGCCGCTGGCGTTGGTGCTGGGCGCCGACAGTTTCCTGGGCCTGCCCACCTGGCATGCCTGGGAGGATCTATTCGGATTGGCCCACTTCGTGGTGGCCGATCGCTTCGGCAGCTTGCTGGGTCAACTGCCGCCGGCACTGGGTGAGCGCGTGGCCGCGTGCTGGGCCGATGAAGCCGATGCCCTGAAGCATTCGCCGGCTGGGCGGGTGCTCTGCCTGCATCAGCCGCTGCAGTCGGAGTCGGCCAGCGACGTGCGCCAGCGGATCGCCTCGGGCGCGTCCTGGCAGAGCCTGGTGCCGCCGCCCGTCGCCGCATTCATCACCGGCCACGGCCTGTATGGGGCGACGGGGCTATAATCGCGGCCTGTCCGCTTATCAAGTTGCTCTTTTGTCCAGCCAAGCCCAAGTCATCAAGACCCGTCTGCCCAGCCCGCCGCCGTCCGTTCCGGACCTGCTTGCCACCGTGCATGCGGCTGTGGGTGAACTCAAGGCCAAGGATGTCGTCGAGATCGACGTGCGCGGCAAGTCCAGCGTCGCCGATTTCCTGGTGATCGCTTCGGGCACCTCGACCCGCCACGTGAAGTCGATTGCCGACGAAGTGGTGAAGTTCGCCAAGAAGCTCGACGTGATGCCGCTGGGCGTGGAAGGCGAGCGCGAAGCGGAGTGGGTGCTGGTCGACCTGGGTGATGTCATCGTCCACGTCATGCTGCCGCGTGTGCGCGAGTTCTACGCGCTGGAGCGCCTGTGGACCGTCGGCGACCAGCCACCGGAAGACGAATCCGACGACGCGTCGCGCTGATCGGCGCGGGGCGATGAAAGCCCGCCTGATCGCGACCGGTGAACGCGCGCCCAGCTGGGTCGCGCAGGGGTTTGCCGAATACCAGAAGCGGCTCTCGCACTGGCTGCCGTTCGAACTGGTGGAAGTCACGCCTGGCCTGCGCGGCAAGAACCGCGACGCCCAGCGTGCGATCGAGGACGAAGGCCAGCGCGTGCTGGCCGCGTTGCCCAAGAACGCGCACATCGTCGCGCTGGAAGTCACCGGCAGGCAGCATTCCTCCGAACAGCTGGCCCAGCGCCTGGAGCACTGGCGTGGGCAGGGGCGCGACCTTGCGTTTCTGATCGGCGGCCCGGAAGGCCACGCGCCCGAGGTGCTCGCCGCCGCGCATGAAACCTGGTCCATTGGTCCACTGACCCTGCCGCACATGATGGCGCGCCTGATCGTGGCCGAGCAGCTCTACCGCGCCGCGGCGATGTTGGCCAATCATCCGTACCACCGCGCCTGACGCTACCGGCTTTGCCGGACGTACCAGCAACACGTCGAAGAAAGCCCCGATGCATCGCACCGGGGCTTTCCTGCTGTTGCAGTCCGCGTCTTTGTAGATGCGGGCCTGTGTTGCGTTCCGCTTAGAACGTGTAACGCGCACCCAGGGTGAAGAAGCGGCCAATGGCGCCGCTGTAGTCCAGCGGGTTGTAGTTGAAGCCGCCGTAGCTGAGGGGGTCCAGCGGCGCGATGCGGTCAGCCACGTTCTGTACTGAAGCAAACACCGAGAACGCATCGGTCGCCTGCCAGTTGCCCGACAGGTCCACGGTGGTGAACGAGGCCAGCTTGCAGCCGCCCGGCGCGGGGCTGCCATCGGCGTAGTTGCTCGCGCAGTCTTCGCCCTTGGCGGTCTTGTTGTCGATCGAACTGCGGTAGTTGGCCACGGCACTGATGCTGAAGTCGTTGATGTCCCAGGTGGCACCGAAGTTGATGCGGTCCTTCGGCGTGCCGATGCAGTTGGTCACATCGCAGTTGCCATGCGTGCCGGCGTACTCGTAGGTGGTGTCGCCGACCGTCTTCTCGAACTTGTTGATGTGGCTCCATTGCAGGTCCAGGCGCAGCTGACCGGCTTCACCCAGATCGAAGCGCTGGCGGACATCCAGGTCCAGGCCGTTGACCTTGGTCGAGTCCGCATTGACGTAGGCAGTGTTGATGGCCAGCAGTTGGCCGGTGCCCGGGATGCCGTTGACCAGATTGTCGCCACGGATCACGTCACCAGCCGCGATGGCCTGCTGAGGGTCGCCACCGCCGATCTCGTCGGTGCGTTTGATCTGCCAAGCATCCAGCGTCAGCGTCGTGCTGGACGTCGGTTGCAGCACGATGCCGAAGGTGTAGCTCTTGGATTTCTCCGGATCCAGATCCGGATTGGGCGTGGTGATGATGGCTACGCTCTGCGCGCCGCACAGCGTGGCATCGGCTGCGCAGCGCACCGGATCGACGATGTTGGAGAAACCCGCCGAACCGCCTTTGCCCGATTCAGCCGGGTTTGGTGCGCGGAAGCCTTCTGCATACGTGGCACGCAGCGCGATCCATTCGGCCGGCGTCCATTTCAGGCCGACTTTTGGTGTGAAGGCAGTATCGCCACCCTGGTAGTGATCGACACGGCCGGCCACCGTGGCTTCGAAGGTATCGGTGAACGGTGCCACCAATTCTGCATAGACCGCGCTGGTCTTCTCCACGCCGTCATAGGCCGAGTAGCCCAGGCCGATGATGTCGCCGGTTTCGGTGCCGGTCTGCGGTGTGAGCGAGACTTCGTTGCGGCGGAATTCGGCGCCGACCGCCAGGCCGAGCGAACCGCCGCCCAGATCCATCAGCGAGCGATTGGCCCTGGCATCGATGATGTCCAGGCGGCTCTTGGCGCGTGCGCTGATCGTGGGTGAGATGAAGTCATATAGCGACTGTGGATTTTCGCCTGCCCGTGTTCCCAGCAACCAGGTGCCACCGGCGCAGTTCGGATCTTCCAGCGCGCATCGCACCGCGCTGTAGCTCAGGAAGCCCTTGCGCGTATTGGTCAACTCGCTCTGCGAATGCAGGTAGCCCACGTCGTAGTCCCAATCGCCGGCACTGCCTTTGACGCCGACCAGGAAGCGCATGAACTCGTTCTCGTTGTGGGTCTGGCGCGGGCCGACATCGAAGGCCGAGTAACGCAGGCGCGCATCCTGGCCGGTCGGGTTCTGTGGATGATCCGGACCCAGCACGATCGCGCCATCGCCGCTGGACGCATTGACCGGGCCGCCGGGATAGCCCCAGGCACCCGAGGTGCCGGATGGGGTGTTCTGGAAGTCGACCGTCTTCTTCGAGTAGCCGAATTCGGTGTACAGATCGGCGCTGTCGTTGATGCGGAACGTGCCGCGGCTGAAGAAGTTGATCGCCTTCTCGTCCGGGGTCAGATCGCGGAACTGGCCCAGGTCCCACAGGCAGGTGTTGTTGCCTTCCTGCGGCACGCTGCTGAACTGCTCGCAGCCGCCCAGGCGTGTCCAGCTACCGTCGGCATTCTCATACGCGCCATCCGGGGCATTGGTCGGAAGGCCGCCATTGAGGCCGCCGCCCAGGTACTGGCTTGCGCCATTGGCCGACGAATAGCCCCACGGACGGATGTCACCAGTACCGATCCACTTGCGATTCCTGCGGTCGCTGACCCTGATGCCATCGGTCTTGCTGACATCCAGGCTGAAGAACGCGTTCCAGCCATCCTTGTCCAGGTTGCCGGTACCGGCGGTCAGTGTGCCCTTGCGGGTGTTGCCGTCGGTATCGCCCGAGGTGCCATAGGAGCCGGTGAAAATGGCGCCTTCGAAATCGCTGCGCAGGATCACGTTGACCACGCCGGCGATGGCGTCGGAACCATAGATCGAAGAAGCGCCGTCCTTGAGGACTTCCACACGCTCGACCGCATCCATCGGGATGCTGGATAGGTCGGTGAAGACTTTCTGGCCGTCATCGGCAAGGCCGTACGAAGCGATGCGACGGCCGTTGATCAGGACCAGCGTGGAGCCTGCGCCCAGGCCGCGCAGCGAAATGCCGGTGCTGCCCATGGCGAAGCCGTTGCCAAACGTCTTGGGCACCGAGCCGGCGCCATCCACGGTGAGGCTCTGCAGGTATTCGCCGATCGAGGTCTTGCCGGTACGGTCGATTTCCTGGCGGCTGATCACCTGCACGGGCGATGCGGTTTCGGTGCTGGTGCGGGGGATATTGGAGCCGGTCACCGTGATCTTGCTGAGATTGGTGGCGTCCTGCGAGGTGTCTTCCTGTGCTTGCGCGGCAAGGGGGAGTGCGGCGCAGAGGGCGAAGGGAATGGCGATGCTGAGCGCACGCCGACGGAGCCGCGGGCGCGGATGAAGGCTGGTGTTCACTTGCTCTCTCCTACGTAAGAACTTCAAGAACCGCTAAAGATTGCAGATACCGACACGTATGCCGGATGCTGCATGAAAGTTCTTCGCGCGTGACCGGGAGGTAAAGATTCGCCATTCATGTGATGGAGTGTGAGTTCCATCAGGTGCATTCAGGCGTGTGTATGTATTTGTTATTTTTCTGCAGCCCGGGAAGGACCAATGTGATCCGTTACGCATGCGCCAGTGCGCTGAATTTCAAACGGAAGACGAAAAAAAACGCCAGCACAGGCTGGCGCTTCGGGGTGACGCAGCAATGCGGCGGAGCGTCAGCGCAGGCTGAAATCCACCGGTACACGTCCATATGCCTGCACGGCGCGACCATCCTGCATGGCGGGCTGGAACTTCCAGCTCTTCAGTACCTGCGTACGCGCCACGCGGTCCAGCTCGCGGTTGCCGCTGCTGGTTTCGATGACGACTTCAAGCGGGGTGCCATCGACATCCACCAGTACCCGCAGGATGACCGTTCCTTCTGCGTGCGCCATGATCGCCGAGCGTGGATACGCCGGAGCCGGTGCCCGCACGTAAGCCAGATGCGAGGCCGAGATCGGCCCGGTGGGCGCCGTGATCGAAGCATTGTCCGTGACCGGTCCAAGCTCGCTTGGCACCACTGCTTCGGCAATCGCGGGCATGCTGCTGGGTGTGTCGATGGTGATGGGTGTCGGAGGAGCGACCGGTGCCTGCGGTTTTTCCTGACGACGCACGAGCGGAGGTGGCTGGATCAGCTTCGACGTGTCGATCGGCACCTCGATCGGCTTTGGCTTGGGTTTCTCGATGATCTCGAACTGGGGCTTGGGCACATCAAGGTGCTGGACCAGCGGTGGCAACGTAGCCGGGATGAGGAGCAACAGGAATGCCGCCACGTGGACCAGGATGGCCACCGAGATACCAGCGATGCGGGCGGGATTGAGGCCAGTTTCCGGGCCGTAGGGCAGAGTGCGAACCATGGACCACCTCCGTTGTAGGGACATGCTTCAAGGACGAACGTGCGAGGGCATTCGAATGGGGTTATGCCACCAATCGCCTTCCACGCAGGTTCGACGATGCACCGTCGCCAGCTGCCGTGCAAGCTGGCGGCTCATCGCTCAGGTCTAGGGGCCCAAGGCTTGGATGAGCGGCGCGAGAAACTCCGCATAAGGTGCCCATTTGGGCACCTCGCGTGCTTCAATGTGGTTTCTGACCTGCACCGCGCTTGCGGTCACGACGCCGCGTCGGCGCCCTGCAAGCTCGAGCATGGCCGGGTCAAAGTCTAGCCCACAGAAGCCGCAGATCTTGCGCAGCACTTCCTCTGGCTTACGTACCAGGTGCGCATAATCCACGTCCAGGATCCGCCCGGGGAAACGCCGATGCCAATGTGCCATCAGCGCCCTGTATTGACGATGGTAAGCGGCAAGTTCCTGCAGGTCGTAGCTATAGGGGTTGGCGTCCGAGAAAAGCTCCCGAAGGTTGGAAAAACAGGTTTCCACTGGATCGCGCACCATGTGCAGGATCTTCGCGTTCGGCAACGCTGATGCGATGAAGCCGATATTGAGGAAATTCGAAGGCAGCTTGTCGGTGAAGAATGCTTCTCCCCTCAGGCGCCATGCAATTCCGTGCAGGTAACGCTGTCCGGCTTCGGTCAGATTGACCCCGGTGGCGCGCTCCGCGATAGTGGTGTCCACCACGCCGCGACAGTGGTGGTCGGTCACGTGGCGCATGGCGCTGGTGAAGTCGTACAGCTCGCCGATACCGTGCACGTTGGGTGAGCCATCCAGCAGTTGCTCAAGCAAGGTGGTGCCGGAGCGATGCATGCCCACGATGAAAATCGGCGTGGGCGCGCTGGTTGCCTTCTTCGGTGTGGTTGGAATTTCGCTAGGCTCGAATGCGGCCAATGCCTGCATGAGCTGGCGCGACTCAGAGATGTCGTAGCGCAGCGTTGAGCGCTTGGCCCTGCATGCCAGCATTAAAGCTTCCCAGGCGCCCGTCACGTCGCCGAGATCATCCAACTCTTTATGCAGTGCGAAGGCGAGAAGAGCGATATCGCTTGGGTCCCGGTTCGGGCGATTGAGCTGGGCCCGGATGGCATTGACGTGGTGTGAGGTTGGTTGTTGCTTCCTCAACGCAGCCTGTAGCCACCAGCCCTGTGCGATTTCTGGGGCGCGTTTCAACGCCCGCGCTGCATCCTGTTCTGCCTCGTGGAAGCGCCCCAGATAGGTGAGGACCTGTGTACGCGCGAGCAGTGTGGTCGGATAGTCAGGATCGGCACGCCTGGCTTCGTCGAGCAGCTTGATAGCCTGCCCTGGAAGATTGACATAGCTCAGGTGTGCGGCGGTATTGATCAGCAGTGGGATGGGCATCCTTGAGGCAGGAAGCATGCGCTCGACGCATTCCAGCAACTCAGGCACGGCGTTGAAGGTGCGGAGCCGGGCGATCAACTCAAGCAATACTTTTGGAGCGCATGTGGCTGTCGCGTGGGCGCGAAGTGCGAAGTCCTGGGCCTGCCGATAGTGGCCGGAAAGCGAATGCATGTAGGACAGTTGCACCAGCGTATAAGGATCCTCGGGCCTGGCATCGAGGGCTTGGCTGTAGAGCTGCGTGGCATGGGCAATATCGCCGCGTGTTGCAGAGTCCTCGGCGCGTTCGAGCAAGACGGAAAAAACGCTGGCAGGTGGGATGCCGTTCATCAGTTTCCGCCATCCAGTAGCTTGCGTAGCGGCTCAAGCTGAGTGGCATAACGTTTCCAAGCACCGATGCTACGTGTGTTGATCGGCTCGCGCACTTGCGAGCTGCTGGCCGTGGCCACTGCGCTCTTGTTCGACTCTAGGGCAGTCAGGCCATGCGCTGGGGGTAAGCCGATGAAGGAAAGTACATCCCCGATTGCGGTGTCCGGTGATTGAACCAGCTGTTCGTAGGAAACCACGCGGATAGCCTCAGGATTCTGTGATTGCCACCAATGCATCAGCCGTGTGGCGCCACGCACCCGCACTGCGAGTGACGCAGCATCGTAGCTATATGGATAGGCGCCACCTTGGAACAACTCCTTATAGTTTGAAAACGCCGTGTCCATTGGATCGCGTTCCAGTATCAGGATGCGGGCCTGGGGTAATGCACGGACGATCAGGGGTATGTTGAACAAGTTCTGGGGGTTTTTGTCGATTGCGAATGCGGTGGCAGAAACGTGCCGTTTAAGCCGCTGCAGGTACAGTCGCCCAACCATCGATAGGTCGATTTCGAGAAAGGCTGCCGGATCGGCTTCTGGCAGTAGCGTGCTGAAGAAGTGATTGGAAACTTCGCTGACGGCGGCGGAAAAATCATTGCGCTCGCCTGCACTGCTGACCCAACCATGGTTTCCAAGGATCCGATCTAGCAGGGTCGTGCCGGTCCTGGGAAGGCCGACGATGAAGATGGGAATAGGCTGTTCGACTTGACATACTGGATGCGGGGTCGGCTCACATCCGAGCATTCGCAGGCGTTCGAGGGCCGACCGATCTTCGGCGGCCGAGTGCCTGGTAGTTCGCTGCATGATGCGAGCACCGGCCTGCAATGCATCCCACGCCTGCTCATGTCGCCCCGAATGCTCCAGCTCACGGAAGCGCGCGTAGTGCAAGTGCGCAATATCGGGGTCTGCGGGTCGGCGATGGGCTGCTACTTGCTGGATTCGTTCAAGCCTGCGGGGCGGATGCGGATCGTATGAATGTGTGGACAATGCCCAATGTGCATCGACGAGTGCCGGGTCGAGTGCAATCGCGCGCTCATACTGTGTGAGTGCTTCCTCCATCCGGCCCAAGTATCGAAGCACACTGGCGCGTGTGAAAACCAGTAGCGCGTTGGGAGCCAATTTTGGCTCGATCGCATCAAGGAAGCGAAGCGCATCCTGATAACGGCCGCATAACCACAGATGTTGCGAAAGTGCGGGTGATTGGCGGAGTACCTCTGGATCGTTCCAGTCTGTCGACAGGATCAGCGCCGCGACTTCGTTGTCTTCGGAGAAATCCAGCAACCGCTGTGTCACGAATCCTAGAAGCTTCGTGCTTGCGCCAGCGCGGATCGCATCGGCTGCATCCAATACATGTCGGTGGGCCAGCCGATAGTCGTCAGAAAACTGTGCAAACCGCGATATGCGCAATTGGGCTGCAATATGGCGTGCGTCGATGGCGACGATAGCCTCATATTTCGCTCGGGCACCCGTAAGGTTACGCTCCGATTCGAGCGCCTGACCTTCGTTCCAGAGGGAATCCAGTGTCTGCTGCATGGGGTTCAGATGTTGGTATTTGAGTGCGAGATCATAGCGATCCAGGGCCCATAAAAGAGGACGGCCGCCTTGCGGCAGCCGTCCCTTGTCGAACCTGATCTAAAGCGTATCGCAATCAGAAGTCGTACTGCACCATGAAACGTGCACTGCGAGGCGCCTGAGTGGTGTGGTACAGGCCATAGCTGGCAGAGTTCTGCCCATCGTTCAACTCATGAACTTCGTTGAGTGACGTGACCTTCTGGTTGTTGAACACGTTGAACACATCCACCTTGAACTGGAGTCCACTGGCCCAGTTGGGTGCATACGCAATGTTGATGTCGATGCTGTTGGTCCATGGCAGTCGACCTGCTTTGCCGCGCGGAATAACCGCGTAAGGATTTGGCGTGGCATCGTCGTCAGACACGGGGCCGCCACCGGCTTCGGTAGTGGCGCAACGGAAGAATGACGATCCATAGGGGTGGATTCCACCGTTATACGGATAGTAGGTTCCCAGGCAGTTCTTCGGGCGACCGGACTGAACGATCAGATTGGCGCCAACCGACCATTCGTCTGAGATCTGATAGTTGCCAAAGACTTTCAATGCATGACGGCGATCGTTCGGCAGGTAGCCATAAGCATCGACCATCAATTCCTTGTAGTCGAAATCCTGCGTAGTGCTCGTGTCACTCTGGCCGATATCCGACTTCACGCCGCCTTCGGTATTGCCCTTGTTCCAAGCCATGGTCCAGGAAGCCTGGAACCAGAACTTCTCCCAGTTGCCGTCCCAGAACAGCTCGAGCGCCTTGTATGTGCGTTTTGCCTGAGGAGAAAGAAGGTCGGATGCAACCGTGGTTTCTTTCAGCGTCCCATCGCCATAAAGATCCGTCAGGAATACAGCATCCTTGCCGGGATTGAACAGGCGGCAATAGGGGAAGCCTGAATTCGGCAAATCGGCCGTGCGGCCATCCTTGCTCCAAGACCCATCATCTCCTTGAGTGAAGCCTTCGGTCGTCAGGATTGCGGTGTAGTCGCAGTTGTCATCGATAGCAGCCTTCAGTTTGCGGTAAATGCCTCGCGCGCCGATGTTCTGGTTGTCGGTGATCTGCTTCTGGAAGCCAAGAATGAACTCGTCCTGATACATCGGGTCGAGATTGGTGGCCGCGATGGTCTGCGGATTCTTGGGTTCGCCAAACTCGCCGTTGATGTACTGCAGGCCACCTCGGGGGGTGGTGTTCAACGGGGCGCCGGTCTGTGGGTCAACGCCGGTGAACAAGTAGTTCTGCTGGGTGAACAGCGAAGCACTTGCACCACGCACGGCGACCGAAGGCGTCAATGGCAGTGCGTACCGACCGGCGTTGCCGTAGATCTTGAGACTCGAGTCGCCATTGACGTCCCACGTGAAGCCAAGCCTCGGGCCGAATTGATTGTTGATCTTGACGTAGCTCTGGCCTTGGCCGTTCAGATTTTCGAACGTGTCCCAGCGAGCGCCCAGGTATGCAATGAAGTTTTCCGTGATATGCCAGCTGTCTTCGACATAAAAAGCGTGCTGTTTGACCTTGACGGTGGAGCCTTGATTGACGATGCGCTCACGAACGATATCGAACTCGTCCCCGGTGTCCGGCAAACCATCCGGACCATTGTTGGTGGAATAACGGTAGGAATGGCCGCCTTCGTATGAGGTGCCTGCAACGGACTCATAGTTGTCAGCGTCGTAACCGAAGCGGATCAGGTGATCGCCCAAGGCCCATTCAGCGTCAATGCGCCACTGGTCACGAGTGTCCTTGGCGTCTTCGCGTTCAAGCGAAGCGCCAGTAATGTTGCAGGTCGAACCATATGCACCCGTAATATCCTGGCGATAGCCGGGACGTCCGTCAGTGATGATCGGGCAGCCAGTGGCAGGTTCCTGCAGATTTCCACTGTAGGCCACGCGCTGCCCGTCAAGTGTCTGCAGGTGCTCGCTGCGGGCGAATTCCCCATGTCCGTACAGTGCCGAGACGGTAAACGTATCCGTCAGATAGCCGGTGTATTTACCAATCAGATTGGTGCCGCCGTTTTCCTTGAATCCCTTGCCGACGTATTCCCCAGTCTGATACGACGTGTAGTCCGTGGTGTATTTCTGTTTATCGTTGAAACCGGTGAATTCGAGCTTGTTGTTGTCGTTGATGTTCCAGTCCAGCTTGACCAGCCAAGTCGGGTTTTTGATAGTTTCATTTTCGCCATTCTGGCTGTCGAGGCTGCTCAAGCTTCGGACGTTGTCGGTCTTGTCATAGGCCACCAGGGCGTAACCGAAGAGCTTGTCCTTAATCAACGGACCGCTAGCCCACACGGTTCCTACGGTGTCGTTGGTGCTGACATCGGAGTTGTCGTAAACCAACTTTCCGTTGTCACTCGGGACGAGCGGATTGTTGTAGTAATAGCTTTCCTTTTCTGCCTGCAGGCCCTTGGGCGACCAGAACACATTCGCGCCAGCATGGAACTCGTTGCTGCCGCTCTTGGTGATCATGTTCACCACGCCACCGGTGGAGCGTCCAAATTCCGCACCATAGCCGCCGGTCTTGATTTGCTGTTCGGCGATCGCCTCGAAGGGGATCTTGGCGAAGTTCAGGCTCTGAAAGGAGTTGGTGATGTTGAAGCCGTTGACGTAGTACTGGTTTTCCGCAACCGAAGAGCCGCCGAACGAAGCCAGATTGCCAAAGGCGCCGTCACCCTTGACCGTGCCAGGCGCCAACAGGGCTACTGAGGTGGTGTCGCGGGCGACAGGAATCTTGGCCAACTGCTGTGCGGTTAGGATCGTGGCTGACTCGACAGACGAAACGTCGATGGGGTTGACCATCTTCGAGCCACGCACTGTCACCGCGTCAAGGGTTTTGGCGTCACTCGAACTGGCGCTCGAAAAATTGACGGGCGTACCGGTACCTACGCTGACCGCGATGCCTTCCCGGGTGGTGGCGGTCCCGCCTGGGCCCTGATAGGTCACCGTGTAGGTACCTGTGGGGAGTGCAGAAAAACGATAATTGCCATCGTTCCCAACGGTGATCGACCGTGAGAACCCCGTGGACGGGTTGGTGACCTGCACTGAGGATCCAGCTTCGGCCTGCCCAAAGATCGCGCCCGCTGTATTCGACTGCGCGAACGCTACGGTGCTGAAACACATGCCAAGGGCAACGCTGAGTGCGGTGCGCTGCATCGCTTGTTTGGTGCGATTGACTGCCACAGTCTCTCTCCTGACTACGGTATGAACTAAAGGGTCCCGTGTGTCATATGTGTCAATGAGTGACATACGGTTAACCGGAATTTAGCGTTCTTTGCCGTTCAAGTCACGAAGAATTAATGAATCAAAAAAATTGGCCGAAATTTTTCAATTTCGACTCGTTCAGTCACATGAAATGACGTGCTGGTTGCGATAAAAAGGCGCCACAAGGGCGCCTTTTCCTGGGTTGAGGCTGGGTGTTGTGATCAACGCCCCAGTTCAAACACCACGTCGATGCTGACTGAAAGCGTGGTTTCGCCAGGGGAGACGGGGGTGCTGTCGGCGGCTTTGGCGCGGGCCATCATCATGACCGGGCGCGGGCTGCCGCCGGCGCTGCCTTCGGCGATGCTGACGATGCGGCGGACCTTCAGACCCAGGCCCTTGGCGTAGGTCTCGGCGCGGGTCTCGGCTTTCTTGAGCGCGGCCAGGCGGGCCTCGTCGTAGACCGGGTCGGGCTGGTCGATCTCGAAGGTCGGGCCGTTGATCTGGTTGGCGCCCTGTGCGGCCAGAGCGTCCAGCACCTGGCCCAGTTTGGCAATGTCGCGCACCTTGAGGTTGACGGTGTTGGTGGCCTGGTAGCCGGTGATCTTCGGCGCCTGGTTGTCGCGATAGTCGTATTGCGGGTTGAGCATGACGCCACTGGTCTGGATGTCCTTGTCGGCGATGCCGGCCTTCCTGATGGCGGCCATGACCTGGGTCATCTGGGTGGCGTTCTGGCGCATGGCGGTGTTGCCGTCGGGTGCCTGCGTGACCACGCCGGCTGAAATGGTGGCGATGTCCGGTGCTCGGCTGGCTTCGGCCTGGGAGGACACCGACAGCAGCGTGCCGTCGGCCGGCAGGGTGTAGCTGGAAGCGGCCTGGGCGGATGCGGTCATGGCGGTGCCTCCAAGGGCGAATGCGAGGGCGATCAGCAGCGGGCGAAGGCGGGTGGTACGCATGGTGGTGTCCTTGTTGATGCGGTAGCGGGAGGGTATTGCCGGGGGAATGAACGGGCCGTCTGCCCGGTTGGGGTTGGTGGGGAGGCCGCGACCGAGGCCCCCATTCAGGAAGGCGCTGCGGGTTATCCTGAGCGCATGCTGTTTCTCGCCTCCCAATCCCCCAGGCGCGCCGAGTTGCTGGCCCGTCTTGGGGTGAGCTTCGACGTGCTGACCCTGGACATTCCCGAGCAACGCCAGCCTGGAGAAGCAGCGCTGGATTACGTGTGCCGGGTCGCCCGTGAGAAGGCGCAGGCGGGGTTCGGGCTGGTCGCCGACCGGCCGGGTGCCATCGTGCTGGGATCGGATACCGAGGTCATCCTGGATGACGCGGTGTTCGGCAAGCCCGTCGATGCGGCTGACGCCGCGGCCATGCTCCAGCGCCTGTCGGGGCGCATCCATCGGGTGGCCAGTGCGGTCTCGCTGGTGGCGGCCGGACGCCATGCCCAGGTCCTCAATGTGTCGGAAGTGACCTTCGGCGACCTGACCCCGGCGGCCATCGCGCGCTACGTGGCGACAGGCGAATCGATGGGCAAGGCCGGCGCCTATGCGATCCAGGGCAGCGGCGAGGCATTCATCAGCCACCTTTCCGGAAGCTATTCCGGTGTAATGGGCCTTCCGCTGCACGACGCAGCAGGCCTGCTAGCGCAATTCGGAGTGCTTTGATGTCGGAGGAGATCCTGGTCAACGTCACCCCGCGGGAAACCCGGGTGGCGGTGGTGGAAAACGGCATGCTGCAGGAGCTGCACATCGAACGCGGCTGGCGTCGGGGCATCGTCGGCAACATCTACAAGGGCCAGGTGCAGCGGGTGATGCCTGGAATGCAGGCCGCGTTCGTGGAGATCGGCCATGACCGCGCGGCTTTCCTGCATGCCAGCGATATCGTCCGCGCCGCGCCGCCGTCCAATGTGGTGGCGGGTGAAGATGTCGCGCTGCCGCCCGGGCCGTCGACGACCGCCTCGATCCTGGAACTGGTGCGTGATGGCCAGGACGTGGTGGTGCAGGTGGTCAAGGACCCGATCGGCACCAAGGGCGCGCGCCTGACCACCCAGATCAGCATTCCCTCGCGCTACCTGGTGCTGCTGCCGCAATCCAAGGTGATCGGCGTATCGGCGCGGATCGAGGACGAGGCCGAACGTGCCCGCCTCAAGACCCTGGTTACCGACCTGTCCTCCCAGCACGGCAGCATGGGCTACATCATCCGCACCAACGCCGAAGGCCAGCCGGCCGAAGCGCTGGCCGAGGACGTGGCTTACCTGTCACGCGTGTGGAACGTCATCAACCGCCGTGTCGGCGAGATGGCCCCGCGCGCACTGCTGTATGAAGACCTCAGCCTGCCGCTGCGTGCGGTGCGCGACCTGATCCGCAAGGATGTGGAAAAGGTGAAGGTGGATTCGCGCGAGACCTACGAGCGGCTGCAGGCGTTCGTCGCCAAGTACATGCCGCCGCTGGCCGAGAAGATCGAGCTGTATGCCGGCGACCGGCCGATCTTCGACCTGTATGGCGTCGAAGACGAAATCGGCCGCGCGCTGGACAAGCAGGTGCCGCTGAAATCCGGTGGCTACCTGGTGATCGACCAGACTGAGGCGATGACCACGATCGACGTCAACACCGGGTCGTTCCTGGGCCAGCGCAACCTGGAAGAAACCGTCTACCGCACCAACCTGGAAGCGGCCCAGGCCGTGGCCCGGCAGCTGCGGCTGCGCAACCTGGGCGGCATCATCATCATCGACTTCATCGACATGTCCGATGCCGAGCACAAGCGCCAGGTGCTGCGGACGCTGGAAAAAGGCCTGTCGCGCGACCACGCCAAGACCACGGTGTACGACTTCTCGCCACTGGGCCTGGTGGAAATGACCCGCAAGCGCACGGTCGAAAGTCTGGAGCGCCAGTTGTCCGAGCCCTGCAGTGAATGCGGCGGGCGCGGCACCATCAAGACCACCGAAACGGTGACCTACGAGATCTTCCGCGAGATCACCCGGGCCACGCGCCAGTTCGAAGCGGCGCGGCTGCTGGTGATCGCCTCGCCCAAGGTCGTGGCCCGCATCACCGACGAGGAATCGCAGGCGGTGGCCGAGTTGGAGGAATTCCTGGGCAAGTCGATCCGCTTCCAGGCCGATGCGCAGTACCTGCAGGAGCAGTTCGATGTCGTGCTGTTGTGACGGCGTGCGAGCTGCGCCGTCATCCGGGGATTCAGGCCTTGGCACGGGGTTGATCGTCATGCTGTTGGTTGAATCTTTCCCGCGTCCGTCGCTGGCCCGCTCCTCCTGATGCCGATTGCTTTTCATCACCGCCTGCGCGTCCTGCGCCGCATGGCCTGGTACGCGCTGGCCGTGGTGCTGGTCTGCGTGGCGGTGGTGCTGGGCGTGGCCAGCCAGCTGTTGCCGCTGGCCGAGCGCCATCCGGACCGCGTCGCGGCCTGGATGAGCCAGCAGGCGGGGCGGCCGATCACCTTCAAGGCCTTGAAGACTGCGTGGACCCGGCGCGGTCCACTGCTGCAACTTGATGGCCTGCAAATCGGCGCCGGCAATGGCCAGGGCGAAGGCCTGCAGATCGGCCAGGCCGAAGTGCTGGTGTCGCTGTATTCCGGGCTGTTGCCGGGCCGGGCCTTCACCGAACTGCGCCTGCGCAACATCGCCCTTGAAGTCGAGCGCGCCGATGACGGCAGCTGGGCGGTCCGTGGGTTCCCCGGGCAGAAGCCCGGGGGCGACCCGCTGAAGACACTCGATGGCCTGGGCGAACTCCAGGTGGTCGACGGTCGCCTGCACGTGCTGGCGCCGTCGCTGGGCTGGGACCTGCAGCTGCCGCACATCGACCTGCGCCTGCGGGTGCAGGGCGGGCAGGTCCACGCGGGTCTGCGCCTGCAGGGCAGCCGTGCAGGCGGCGAGCCGATCGAGGCCTCGGCGCTGTTCGACCGTCAGACCGGCGACGGTCGCGCCTATCTGCGGGGCGAGGGCCTTCGGCTGGCCGACTGGTCGGCGCTGTCCGGGTTGGCCGGCATGCAGATCCGTGGCGGCCAGGGCGACCTGCATGCCTGGGCGCAGCTGAAGGCCCACCGCCTGTCGCAGGTGCAGGCCGATCTGGGCCTGCAGCAGGTGCAGCTGGCGACCCTGGACGGCGCGGATTCGACCAGCCTCGAGGAAATCCGCGGCCGGGCACGCTTCCAGCTGCAGGCCGATGGCTGGCGGCTGGATGTGCCGCAGCTGCGACTGGGCGCCAAGGGCGGCACCCAGGGTGTCGATGGCCTGACCCTGGCCGGCGGCGCGCATTCGGCATTGGTCGCTGACCATCTGGAGGCTGCGTCACTGCTGCAGGCACTGGCGATGAGCGACAAGCTCAGCCCCGGGCTGCGCAACTGGCTGCAGCAGGCCAAGCCGCACGCCGCGTTGTCCAAAGTGCAGGTAGCCGGCACCGTGCAGGGGCCGTTGTGGCTGTCGGCGCAGGTCGAAGGCCTGGGCTTTTCGCCGGTGGGACACGCACCGGGCCTGACTGGCCTGGCGGGTACGTTGACCGGTGACGAACAAGGCGTGGCGCTGGTGCTGGATCAGGCCGTGCCGCTGCGGTTCGACTGGCCGGCCGGTTTCGGCGTGGTCCACACCGCCACCCTGCAGGGCACGCTGGCGGCCTGGCGCGAAGGGGCGGGCTGGAAGGCCGGTACGCCATCGCTGGTGGTGACCGGGCCGGACTTCGGCCTGGATGTGCGCGGGGACGTGTGGTTCCAGAGCGACTTCACCCGGCCGTGGTTGAACATCGCCGCCGACGTGCATGACACCCCGGTGCCGGCCGCGCGTGGCTTCTGGGTGCACCATCTGATGTCCAAGGCCTCGCTGGACTGGCTGGACATGGCCATGCAGGGCGGCATGGTGCGCCATGGCACCGGGCTGGTGACCGGTGACCTGGATGACTGGCCGTTCCTGCACAACCAGGGCTTGTTCGATGCGCAGGCCGATATCGACAACGGTCGCATCCGGTTCCAGGCCGACTGGCCGGACATGACCGACCTGGATGCGCACGTGCGCTTCGTCAACAACGGCTTTGACCTGTCGGGCAAGGGCAAGCTGGGCGAGGTGCCGATCCGGCGCATCGCCGGTGGCATCGCCGACTGGCACGAAACCGTGCTCAAGATCGACGCGGCCGGTGGTGACGATGCGGCCAGGCTGCTGTCACTGGTCCGGCACAGTCCGCTGCAGAAAGCCTATGGCAGTTCGATCAAGGGGCTGACCGCGACCGGTCCGGCCAAGGTCGATTACACGATGCAGCTGCCGCTGCGCAGCGAATCGACGGTGGAACGCAAGATCGGTGGCCATGTGGTGCTGGAAGGTGCGCATCTGCTGGATACGACCTGGGACCTGGATTTCGCCGACGTGCGCGGTGCGGCGGGCTTCACCGATGGCGGTTTCGATGCGCCGTCGCTGGCGATCAACCGTGCCGGCCAGCCCGGGCAGCTCGCATTGCGTGCTGGCGATGCGGCGCAGGACAAGGCCAACGTGTTCGAGGCCCAGCTGCAGGCGCCGCTGACCAGCGACGAGCTGCTGCAGCGCGTGCCCGAAATCACCTGGCTGCAGTCCTATCTGCACGGGCGCTCGCCGTGGACGATCAACGTAGGCGTCGGCGCGCCGCCGGCCAACGGGGGCGATCCGACGGTGCGCATCAATGCGCAGTCCGATCTGGTCGGCACCACGCTGCAGCTGCCTGCGCCGCTGGAGAAGCCAGCGAACAAGTCGCTGCCGGCCAGCGTCAATGTGCAGCTGCCGCTGGACACCGGCCGGGTGGATGTGAATTTCGGCAAGCTGATGGCGTTGCGTGCGCAGGAACGCGCGGGTGACACCGGGGTGCGGATCGAGCTGGGTCACAGCAGCATTCTCCAGCCGGTCCCGGCCAGTGGGCTCAGCGCCGGTGGTACGGCCAGCTCGCTGGATGTCGCGGGCTGGATCGCACTGGCGCGTGCGTCCGGTAGTGCGCCGGCCGACGCGGCGCTGGTCAAGGCCGGTGCGGCGGCCGCGGCGCTCAGCAGCCCGCAGGTCGTGGCCAATCCGGCCCTGCCAGCGCAGTCACCAGTCACGCCACCGGCCGGCAGCCAGCCGCTCAAGCTGCGCGGGATCGACATCACCGCGCAGAAGCTGCTGCTGATCGGCGGCGCTTTCCCGGCCACGCGCGTGCAGGTCACGCCGGCGCACGCATCGCTGGATGTGAAGCTCGATGGCGACGCGTTGTTCGGCAGCGTCCACGTGCCGGACGACGAGAATGCGCCGGTGCAGGGCCAGCTGGACCGGCTGTTCTGGGTCTCGGCCACGCCGCTGGCTTCGCCTGGAACCACGACGCCGTCGACCGCTGCAACCGCATCCGACAAGGCCTCGACGCCGCTGGAAGACGATCTGGACCCCTCCGTCCTGTCGCCGTTGGCCCTGGATGTGGGCGACCTGCATTTTGGCGATGCCAAGCTGGGCAAGACCACGCTGCGCACGAGCAAGGTGCCGGGCGGACTGCGCATCGACACCCTGCAGATGCGTTCGGCGCAGCAGAAGATCGACGTCACCGGCGACTGGACCGGTCGCGGCCGCAGCGCCCGCACCCATCTGGTCGCCAAGGTGGACAGCCAGAACCTGGGTGACCTGATGGACGGCCTGGGTTTCACCGGCCGCGTGCGTGGCGGCACCGGCAAGGTCGACCTGGATCTGGCCTGGCTGTCCAGTCCCGCCGGGTTCTCGCTGGCTGGACTGGAAGGCAGCGCCAAGATGGATGCCCACAATGGCGCGCTGCTGGAAGTCGAGCCCGGCGCCGGCCGCGTGCTTGGCCTGTTCAGCCTGACCCAGCTGCCGCGCCGCTTGATGCTGGATTTCCGCGACTTCTTCTCCAAGGGTTTCGCCTTCAACCAGATCAGTGGCGATGTTGCTTTCGCCAATGGTCAGGCGCAGACCAGCAACACCGTGATCGATGGCCCCGCGGCGGAGATCCGCATTGGCGGCAGCACCGACCTGAAGGGCCAGACCTTCGACCAGACCATCCACGTGCTGCCGCGTTCGGGCAACCTGTTGACGGTGGTCGGTGCGGTGGCTGGCGGCCCGGTCGGCGCGGCGGTGGGCGCGGCCGCCAACGCGGTGCTGCGCAAGCCGCTGGGCGAAATCGGCGCCAAGACCTACCACGTCACCGGCCCCTGGAAGGACCCGAAGGTCGAGGTCAGCGAGCATGACGAACCGGCTGCCGCGCCTGCACCGGAGGCCGCGCCGTCGACGCAGGCGCCTGTCACCGCAACACCTGCACAGCCGCGCTGAACGCGCGCGGCTTGCATTCCCCCTTCACGACCCGATCATTGCCCCATGAGCACATCCGCACTCGCACTTGCCGAATCCCGCCTGCTGCTGCCCGCCGGCCTGGACCAGACCGGCCTGGACCGCGCCTTCGGCACCCTGCTGGGACCAGGTATCGACTTCGGCGACCTGTATTTCCAGCACGCACGCCGTGAGAGCTGGACGGTGGAAGACGGCATCGTCAAGGACGGCGCGCACTCGATCGAACAGGGCGTGGGCGTACGCGCGATTTCCGGCGAGAAGACCGGCTTTGCCTATTCGGACGACATCAATTCGGCCGCGCTGCTGGCTGCTGCTGGCTCGGCGCGTGCGATCGCCCGCGATGGCGCCAGCCACGCGCCGCGCACCTTGGTGCGTGGCCAGGGCCGCGCGCTGTACGCGCCGGAAGATCCGGTCGATGCGATGGGCAACGACGACAAGGTTGCCGCGCTGCGGGCGGTGGACAAGTTCCTGCGCGCGGCCGATCCGCGCGTGCAGCAGGTCAGTGTCAGTCTGTCCGGCGGCGTGGACACCGTGCTGATCGCGCGCAGCGATGGCGTGTTGGCCTCCGATGTGCGCCCGCTGGTGCGCCTGAACATCCAGGTGATCGTCGAACAGAACGGCCGCCGCGAATCGGGCTACGCCGGCTACGGCGGGCGTTATTCGTATGCCGAGCTGCTGGGCGGCGGCAAGCCGGAAGAGTTCGCCCGCGAGGCGCTGCGCCAGGCGCTGGTGAACCTGGAAGCGGTCGATGCGCCAGCCGGCGTGATGCCAGTGGTGCTGGCTGCGGGCTGGCCGGGTGTGCTGCTGCACGAAGCGGTCGGCCACGGCCTGGAAGGCGACTTCAACCGCAAGGGCACCAGCGTCTACGCCGGTCGCATTGGCGAGCGCGTGGCATCCAAGGGCGTGACGATCGTCGACGACGGCACGCTGGAAGGCCGACGCGGTTCGCTCAACGTCGATGACGAAGGCGAGCCCACCCAGTGCACCACGCTGATCGAAGACGGCGTGCTGGTCGGCTACATGCAGGACAGCCTCAACGCGCGCCTGATGGGCATGCAGCCCACCGGCAATGGCCGCCGCGAATCCTTCGCGCACCTGACCATGCCGCGCATGACCAATACCTACATGCTGGCCGGTCAGCACGATCCGCAGGAGATGATCCGTTCGGTCAAGAAGGGCCTGTACGCGGTCAACTTCGGCGGCGGCCAGGTCGACATCACCAGCGGCAAGTATGTGTTTTCCGCGACCGAGGCCTACCTGATCGAGGACGGCAAGGTCACCGCGCCGGTCAAGGGTGCCACGCTGATCGGCAACGGCCCGGAAACCATGCAGAAGGTCCGCATGATCGGCAATGATCTTGCCCTGGATGCAGGCGTCGGCGTGTGCGGCAAGGACGGGCAGAGCGTGCCGGTCGGTGTGGGCCAGCCGTCACTGCTGATCGACGGGCTGACCGTGGGCGGCACCAAGGCCTGAGGCGCGCGGCGATGACGCCCGCAACGCGCCTGCCAGGGTCATTCTTCTTCGTCGTCGTCCGGCGCGTCGTCGCCAGTGTCTTCAGCGGCCGACAGCAGCCCGCGGACTTCGCGGTACAGCTCGCGGTAGGACGCCGGCGGCTTGTTGCGCTTGCGCTCCTCGGCCACGTTGCGGATCAACTGGCGCAGGCGCTGGCGGTCGGCCTCCGGGTATTCGTCCAGCAGCTGGGTCAGCGCCTCCGGATCGTCCAGCAGGCGCTCGCGCCAGCCTTCGGCCTGATGCATCAGGCCGGTCTCGATGCGCGCAGCGTCGCCGCTGACATCCAGCGCGTCGCGGATGGCTTCCAGCGTTTCGTCGTCTTCCTTGCGCATCTGCTTGGCCAGGAACTGCAGCTGGCGCTTGTGCGCGATGTGCGAGGTCACCTTCTTGGTGTCGGCGACGTGGTCGGCCAGTTCTTCGCTCAGCGGCAGCTTGGCCAGCTGCGTCGGGGTCAAGGCCACCAATTGTTCGGCAAGCGAGCGCACTTCCAGCGCGCCCTGGCGCTGCTGGGTACGGCTGGGGCCGCGGAATTCGCCGCTTTCCGGATCGCGTCCACGCATACATCACACCTTCTTCAAAGGCGCGCTGCGTAAGGCGCGCGCCGGGTCAATCGAATAGAGACATAGGATAAGCCATTGAACGCACTCACTTCCCACATCCAGGACGACAGCAGCCAGCGGATGGAGCACTTGGCCGGCCTGTCCGAGCGCCTGCTGGACATGGCCCGCAGCCGCGGCGCCACCCAGGCCGAGGTCAGCTGCAGTGAAGACCGCGGCCTGAGCATCAATGTGCGCATGGGCGAAGTGGAGACGGTCGAATCCACCCAGGACCGCGCCATCGGGGTGACGGTCTACTTCGGCCAGCGCAAGGGCAGCGCCAGCACCGGCGACCTGCGCGAAGAGAGCCTGGCCGCTACGGTCGAGCAGGCTTGTGCGATTGCCCGCTACACCGAAGACGACGAGGCCGCCGGCCTGGCCGACGCCGACCGCATGGCGCGCGACTTCCCGGACCTGGGTGGCTGGCATCCGTGGCAGCTCGATGCCGACGCGGCAGTCGACCTGGCCCTGGCCTGCGAGGCCGCCGGCCGCGATGCCGACGCACGCATCACCAATTCCGATGGCGCCTCGGTCAGCAGCGGGCATGGCCTGTCGGTCTATGCCAACTCGCACGGCTTCATCGGCCGCGACCGCGGCACCCATCATTCGATCGGCTGCGCGCTGATTGCCGGCACCGGCGAAGGCATGCAGCGCGACGGCTGGTACTCCACGGCGTTGGCGCGCGAGCTGCTGGAAGCGCCCGACGCCATCGGCCGTCGCGCGGCCGAACGCACCGTCGCCCGCCTGGCGCCACGCGACCTGGCCACCGGTCAGTACCCGGTGCTCTACAGCGCCGAAGTCGCGCGCTCGCTGATCGGCCACCTGTTGGGTGCGGTCAGTGGCGGGGCGCTGTACCGCAAGGCCAGCTTCCTGCTGGACCACGTCGGCAAGCAGATCTTCCCGGACTGGTTTTCCATCGACGAACTGCCGCTGCTGCGCGAGGGCCTGCGTTCGGGGTCGTTCGATGCCGAAGGCGTGGCCACGGCCGATTCGGCGCTGGTCACCGGCGGCGTGCTGCAGCGATACGTGCTGGGCAGCTATTCGGCGCGCAAGCTGGGCCTGCGCAGCACCGGCAATGCCGGCGGCATCCACAACCTGAAGATTGCGGCCAACGCCGGTGACCTGGCGTCGATGCTGAAGGGCATGGGCACCGGCCTGCTGGTGACCGAACTGATGGGGCAGGGCGTGAATTCGGTGACCGGCGACTATTCGCGTGGCGCCGGCGGCTTCTGGATCGAGAACGGCGAAATCGCCTTCCCCGTCGACAACGTCACCGTCGCCGGCAACCTCAAGGACATCTTCGCCAACATCGAAGCGGTGGGCACCGACCTGGACCCGCGCTCGCATATCGCCATGGGTTCGGTGCTGGTCGGGCGCATGACCGTTGCTGGCGGGCAATGACGTAGTTTGGGATATGTGTCGTCCGGGGGATTGACGCGCACTGCGCGGCCCACGACAGTTGGCCGCGTCCAGCTCACGGCCGGAACGTTCGGCCACCCAATCCAGGAATGACAAAGCTCATGAACGAGTTCGAGAACGTCACCGCTCCACCGCCACCGCCGGCTGGCGTGGCCCCGCAGGAAGATCGGGTCGTTGGCCTGATCGTCCACCTCACCGGCATCGTGGTGAGCTTCGTGGTCCCGCTGATCCTGTGGCTGGTGAACAAGGACAACCCGGCCAAAGCCTGGCTCAACGACCAGTCCAAGGAAGCACTGAATTTCCAGATCACCGTGTTCCTCGCCTACATCGTCTGCAGCGTGCTGGGCGTGATCGGCATTGGCTTCCTGTTGATGCCGCTGGTCTGGATCGCCAACCTGGTGCTGTGCATCCTGGCCGGGATCAAGGCCAACGAAGGCCAGGCCTATCGCTACCCGTTCGCGCTGCGCCTGATCAAGTAACCAGTGCGTCATTGCATTGAAAGAAAGCCCGGCCTTGTGCCGGGCTTTTTCATGGCGCACCTCCCTGTGCGCCACCCTGTTGATCAGCGATTTTCAGGCAACAAGGTTCTATCGCGGACGACGTGGGTGTCCTGTGGCTGATCTGGAAAAGCGAACTGCGGGGAGCAGTCGGAAAGTTGCACACCGATGCTTTTACCCGAAGCAGCGTCCCGGATATGGCGGCAGCGATACCGCATTCTCCGATATGGCTGTCCCGCCGCCACACCAAGAACATGACGTATCTGATCTCGTGCGTGAGGATGATTCGCTAACACCCGGCGAGTTCGAATCTCCTGATTGACCCGTCTTCAAGCGGCTAGCAGAATCGCCGCATACGCCCCATTTCGGGGTCTATTAGTAGTTAGGCCGCAAAGGAAACTCCATGACGCTTGAAGAAGAAGCAGAAGGTGCTACCAAGCTGCTGGCCGGACGGGTAGTTGAGACTATCTGGCGTCATCGCCCAAGAGAGATCGTTATCCAGTTCACCGATGGGAGTCGGCTTTTTGTCGACATCAATGACGCCGCCCTTGAGCTTTCCGTCACCAATTGCAACGGCGAGTAGTCAAGCTGCTAGGCTGCGGCCTAACAATTCATTCAAGCCGAAACCGCTTCGCGGCTCGGCTTAATTCAGGCGTTAGGCGGCTATGGAAGATCACGGCGCACCGGAGAGGGTATTCAAGTACCTTTCCCCAGCCCGTATCGGAATTCTGTCCGATCAACTGGTTCGCTACACGCCATTAGGAGCATTCAACGATCCGTTCGAAGGAAGGCCCGAGATTACGCAACTTGCCTCGAATGAAGCGGCGGTTGCCTCTTTTGCTGCGGCAATTCCCAGTGAACTTGAAGCCGCATATAGCAGCCTCCCCGCGGCACTGAGGACACGATTTTCACTTCAGCAGTGGGTGCGGTTTGCAACCCCCTTGATGCAACAGCAGCAAGGACAGTTTCTCGCAATGCTCGGCGCTGTATCAAACAGACTCATCCCAGCGATTCCCGCCAAGATGGATGAGGTCTTGGGTGTCCTTTCGCTATGTGAGATTCCGGATAGCCTTCTCATGTGGGCTCACTACGGAATGAGCCATACAGGGTTTGTGTTGGAGTTGGATTCGAGACATCCGTACTTCAACGCCCGCCGCACAGATCAAGATGAGTTTGGCCACCTGCGCCAGGTTCGCTATCGAGATGTCCGTCCTAGTGCGTCTCTCATCGACTTGGACGGTACGGAGATGTTCTTGGTCAAAAGCAAGGAGTGGTCGTATGAACGAGAGTGGAGGGTTCTTCGCCCGCTCAAAGATGCGCACAACCTAGTTAATGCTAACGGCGAGGACATTCATCTGTTCCAGCTGCCACCTTACTCAATCAAGGCAGTTATTCTTGGGGTGAGGGCGTCAACCACACTCGCAGATCAAGCCCGGCAGGCAATTTCCAGCAACAGCGCGATGTCACACATCAAACTACTTAGGTGCGTTCCGGATGAATCTTGCTTTGCAATCAGGATTGTCGCGGACGCCGCCTAACAACTCATCCAAGCCGAACCCGCTTCGCAGGTCGACTTGATTCAAGCTTGCTGCGGAATCAGTGCCCGCGTTTGACCGCAAACTCGCCCAGCGCTGCCAACGCATTCGCTCGCGCGCCGAACGGCGCCAGCGACTCCTTCATCTGCACCGCCAACGCATCCAGCTTCGCCTTTGCACCGTCCATGCCCAGGAGGGCGGGATAGGTCGACTTGGCTTGTGCCGCGTCCTTGCCGGCGGTCTTGCCGAGCGCTTCGGAACTGGATTCGACATCGAGGATGTCATCGCGGACCTGGAAGGCCAGGCCGAGGGCGTCGGCGAAGGTGTCCAGGCGTCGCAGGGTGTCGTCATCGGCACCGCCGGCCAGGGCGCCCAGGCGCACGCTGGCGCGGATCAGGGCGCCGGTCTTGAGTGCGTGCATGCGCTGCAGGGCCTGCAGTGGCTGCACGCCGCCGGTCGCGTCGATATCCAGCGCCTGGCCGCCGCACATGCCGGCCACGCCGCTGGCCTGGGCCAGGGTCTGCAGCCAGGCCACGCGCAGCACCGCGCCGGCATCGCTGCCGGCCAGGACTTCGAACGCGCGGGTCTGCAGCGCGTCGCCAGCCAGGATCGCGGTGGCTTCGTCGAAGGCGATATGCACCGTGGGCTGGCCGCGACGCAGGGCGTCGTCGTCCATTGCCGGCAAGTCGTCGTGGACCAGCGAATAGGCATGGATCAGCTCGACCGCAGTGGCCGGCGCATCGAGCACGGCTTCATCGGCACCGGTCAGCGTGCCCGCCGCATAGACCAGCAACGGACGCATGCGCTTGCCGCCGCCGAGCACGGCATGGCGCATGGCCCCGTGCAATCGCTGCGGGGCGAGGTCGGGATCGGGGAGCGCCGATTCGAGCGAGGCTTCGACACGCTGCGCCCAGCGTGCGAACACGGCCTCACTCGCCATCGGGCAACGGGGCGAAAGGTTCGGCGGACTCGGGGCGGTCGGGGTCGCTGAGCAGGCGCACGCGCAGTTCGGCCTGCTCCAGCGCGGTGCGGCAGCTGCGGTACAGGCCCACGCCACGCTCGTAGGCGGCCAGTGATTCTTCCAGGCTCAATTCGCCCTGTTCCATGCGCCCGACCAGCTGTTCCAGCTCGTCCAGCGAGGTTTCGAAATGCGCCACGGGCGAGGCGTCGGCTGCGGGTTTCTTTGCCATGCGCAAAGTGTGGGGGCGAGGTGCCGGTGGGTCAATCGCGGCCGGGCGGCGACCAGTGCAGGGAGGCTGCATTTTCCTGCAGCCAGCGGGCGAATCCGCTCGAATAGATGGCATCGCCCGCCGCCAGGACCTCGCCATGCGCATCGCGTAGCAGTGGCAGCTGGAGCCGTCGCCACGGCGGCATGCCGGCATCCTGCAGGACGTGTTTGAGCGCGTGCGAGTGACGGCGGCCGGGCAGGGTGATGCGCTCCCCGCCACGGCGGGCCGTGACGTGGACCGGTGCGTCGAACGCGCCGATGCCGCGCAGTTGCAACCGGCCGCCAGCGGGAAGTTGCAGTACCTGGCGGCCATCCCATTCGGCCTGCCAATCAAGGGCGAGTGGCGCAATGGCCAGGCCTGCATGCAGCTGATCGCCCCAGCGATGCAGGCAGGCGCCGTCCCATTCAAAGCATGCCTGCGCATCGGTACGTGCGATCAGCAGGCTGGACTCGACCTGGGCAACGCCGCGTGCGGGAAACGGCGGCAGCGCGCACTGCGCGATCCACAGGCGCAATACGCGTGCGCGTCGGGCGGCGTCCATGGCCTGCAGGGTAGTGACCGACAGCATCATCGGGTCCGCGGTGCGTGCGGCGTGCAATGCGGCCTGGTCCTGTTCGGTGAGCAGCTCGCTGGCCTGCGCATTCAGCGCGGCACTGCGCGCCAGTGCGGCATCGGCGTGCGGCCAGCGCTGGCGCAGCAGTGGCAACACCTGATGGCGCAGGAAATTGCGATCCAGCGCGGTGTCGGCATTGCTGCCGTCTTCGATCCAGTGCAGGCCCTGCGCCTGGGCATAGCCTGCGATCTCGCCGTGCGAAACAGACAGCCACGGCCGCCACAGCCAGCCGTCGGCGAACACGCGCCACGGCCGCATGGCCGCCAGGCCATCCGGCCCGGAAGCACGCAGGGCGCGCAGCAGGAAGGTCTCGGCCTGGTCGTCCTGATGGTGCGCGGCGACCAGCACGTCGCCAGGCGCCATCACCTGCGCGAAGGCAGCGTGCCGCGCGCGACGTGCGGCCGCTTCCAGGCCCTCGCCAGCGCTGCGATCAACAGTGACGCGCACCACCTGTAGCGGCACCTGCAGCGAGGCGCACAGCGCCGCACAGTGCGTGGCCCAAGCATCGGCGTCCGCCTGAAGGCCATGGTGCACATGGATGGCATGGACTTCGCGCCGGCCGCGCCACTGCGTTGCGATGGCATGCAGCAGTGCGCTCGAATCCAGTCCGCCACTCAGCGCCACATGCAAACGCGCGGTGGGCGCGCCGACGGGCACATGCGAAAGGGGATCGAGCAGCACGGACATCCTGCGATGGTGCCACGTCAGTCCGCGTCGCCCTAGAGTGCGATCTCGTTGTTGCCGCTTTCCTGCGCCTGTTGTCGCTCGTGTTCGCGCTCACGCATGCGCAGCGCCGGTGGCATCGGAGGGCGACCGATGTTGTGGTTCAGCAGCCAGGCTTGGCAGGCCTGCTGCCAGTCGCGCATCCGGGGGAGCGCGGTGGCGTAGAAGACGTCTTCTACGATCGGCATGCGGCCTTCGTTGGAATCGGCAGTCCCGGCCAGGCGCGAACCTGGCAGGTCGTGCATCCGGCGGGTCGGGTCGCCGCCGTGTTCCAGCAGCCAGTACAGGCGGTCGAAGCGGCCGATCCGCGAATACCAGCTCAGTACGGTGTCGTAGCCGTTGCCGGTATAGAGCGTGGTGTCCAGGTCGGCGCCGGACAGAACCAGGGCCTGCACGTTGTCCCAGTGGCCGCTGGCGAAGGCGACATACAGCAGCGGCTGGCCAGCGGCGTTGCGGCCGTTGGGGTCACCGCCGCGCATCAGTAGTTCGGTGAGGTAGCTGGAATCGGACATCGACGCGGCCGGCACCAGGGCGCTTTCCGCAGCCACGCCCATCGACTGCATGCGCGCATCGGGCGTGGCGCCGGCATTGAGCAGCAGGTGCAGGCCTTCGGGGTTGTGGGTGATGACCGGCCAGGCCAGGATTGGCCGGCCCAGGCGGTCGAAGAGCGTGTCCGGGTCGATCCCGCGTTCGTGCACCATCTTGTCGATGGCGTTCCAGTCGCGCCGGTCCACCGCGCGGGCCATCAATAGTCCATCACCGCTGAAGTAGGCCGCCGGATCGCGCTCGGGGTCGGCGCGGGGGATGGCTGGCATCGGCAGCAGCACGTACACGCACACCGCCACTGCCGGCAGCGCCAGCAGCACGTTCAGCAGCATGCGCGGGTGCCAGCGCGGGCGGGTCGAGGGCTGGATGAGGGCGGCCAAGAGCCTGGTTTTGGGGGGATGAACGTTGATCACTACGTTAAAACCTTCGCGCTGCGGTCGTGCGGGTCTCGCCCCAGGAGACGCGCCACCGCTACAGTGGCCGCCGGATTTCCAAGGGATCGCTTCATGGCCAAGGCCACCTCCAGGGCGCGCACCGCCTACGTCTGCGGCGAATGCGGCGCTGAGTACAACAAGTGGCAGGGCCAGTGCAGCGAGTGCAATGCGTGGAATTCGCTGTCGCAGATTGTGCTGGAACCGGCCGGTGGCGCGCCTCCGGCCGCGCGGCGCTCCGGGTGGGCGGGCAAGACCGAAGCGCCGAAGATCACCGCGCTCAAGGACGTGCGCAACGGTGAGGAAGTGCGCGTGTCCACCGGCATCGGTGAGCTTCGACCGCGTGCTCGGCGGCGGCCTGGTGGAAGGCGCGGTGGTGCTGGTCGGCGGCGATCCGGGCATCGGCAAATCCACGCTGCTGCTGCAGGCGCTGGCCAGCATGGCCGCCACGCTGCCGGTGCTGTACGTCACCGGTGAAGAGTCGCTGGCCCAGGTTGCCGGTCGGGCGATCCGCCTGGACTTGCCGCTAGACGGGTTGAATGCGCTGGCCGAAACCGGGATCGAACACATCCTGCAGCACGCCTCGGCCGCCCGGCCCAAGCTGATCGTCGCCGATTCGGTGCAAACCCTGTGGACCGAAACCCTGACCGCCGCGCCCGGTTCGGTCAGCCAGGTGCGCGAGAGCGCCGCGCGCCTGGTGCGCTATGCCAAGGAGACCGGCACGGCCGTGTTCCTGGTCGGCCACGTCACCAAGGAAGGCGGCATCGCCGGCCCGCGCGTGCTGGAGCACATGGTCGATGCGGTGCTGTATTTCGAGGGCGAGTCGGGTAGCCGTTTCCGCCTGCTGCGTGCCTTCAAGAACCGTTTCGGCGCGGTCAACGAACTGGGCGTGTTCGCGATGGGCGAGAAGGGCCTGAAGGAAGTCTCCAATCCTTCGGCGATCTTCCTGTCCGGCGGCAGCACCCGCCAACCCGGCAGCTGCGTGATGGTGACGCGCGAAGGCACGCGTCCGCTGCTGGTGGAAGTGCAGGCACTGGTCGACGCTTCGCCGTTGTCCAACCCGCGTCGCGTCGCCGTGGGCCTGGAGCAGAACCGGTTGGCGATGCTGCTGGCGGTGCTGCATCGCCACGGCGGGATCATGGTGGGCGACCAGGACGTCTTCATCAACGTGGTCGGCGGCATCCGCGTGCAGGAAACCGCCGCAGACCTGCCGGCGCTGCTGGCGGTGTTGTCCTCGCTGCGCGATGCGCCGCTGGCCGACAAGACGATTGCCTTTGGCGAAGTCGGCCTGTCCGGCGAGATCCGGCCCGTGCCCAACGGTGAGGACCGCCTGAAGGAAGCGGCCACCCACGGCTTCAAGCGCGCCATCGTGCCCAAGGCCAACGCGCCCAAGGCGACGAGCATCAAGGGCATGGAAGTGGTCGCCGTCGAACGCCTGTCAGATGCGCTGGAAGCGGCGTTCGGCTGAGTCGACACATGGTTGAAGTCGCGCCTGGCGAGTACGGCCATGCATGAAGTGTGATCGCCCGGCTGGTCGTTCTTCCGCTGCACGGCTTAATATGCGCGCCCCGCATGGATGCGAGGCATCGCAGCGCGGTGCCCGCCACCCATGCATGTCGTTTGAACTGCAAGGAGTGATGGGATGGAGTGGATGTTGATGCCGCTGAAGCGCTATGCGGATTTTTCCGGGCGCTCGCGTCGCAAGGAGTACTGGATGTTCCTCCTGTTCTACATGGTGGCGCTGCTGGCGACCGTGATGGTGATGGTCCTGGGCGCGGCCCTGGTGTCGCCTGCCGAACGTCCCGGCGCACTGAGCTACGTGGGCTTCGCGTTGATGATGCTGTTGATCCTGGCGCTGCTGCTCCCCAGCCTGGCCGTGCAGGTGCGCCGCTTCCACGACATGGACAAGTCCGGCTGGTTCGTCCTGATCAATTTCGTCCCCTATGTCGGCGGCTTCATCGTGATGGTCATGATGATGATGGAAGGCACGCCCGGTCCGAACCGCTTCGGCCAGGCCGTCAAGTAAGGACTCCATCCACTGCCTGACACAGGAAAAGGCCGCCGTGAGGTGGCCTTTTTGCTTCCTGCACTATGCTGGCAAGTACGGGCATCGCAGGGTGCGGTGCCTTCCAGCGATCAAGGAGTCGATCATGAAAAAGCGTTCACGCCTGTTGTCCCTGTCCGCGCTGTGCTTGCTGTTGGGAAGTTGGCAGGTGGCCGCGCCACTGTATGCGGCCGAACCGGCCGTCGAGCGCCTCGGGGTTCCAGGGCCACTGAGCTTTGCCGGCCAGTCGTTCGAACTGTCCTGGAGTTCGCACCCCACGCCCGATCTTTACAAGCAGGAATACGTCCCTGCGGGGCAGGATGTTGAGCGATATCGGGATATGTTGATGATTGACGTCCGGATCGGAGGGGCGAATGCATCGCAGATGGCACTGGCCATTGATGCCCAGGTGCAGGAGCGCCGCAAAAGCGATCCGGTCGCCAATTCAGAGGTGGTCATCAGCGCGGATGGTACGGAGGCAACCGTTGATATGTTGATGTCCGCCACCGGCGACGATGGCCAGGTTTTCGTCGAGTGGAGCGCGCACCGCTATGTGACCGACACCAGTGGGCAGGGGACGCGGATGTTCGGCATCACGCGTCGTGCCTACGGCGACCAGGCGGTCACGGCGATGCTGCAGGGGCTCAAGCAGAAGCGTGTCGACGAGATCAATGCGCTCAAGACCTCGCGGATGCCGGAGATCGAACTGGCCAGGTGAGGGCCCTCCGGGGGCTTTCAGCGCGCCGACCGCGCCCAATGGCGCAACAAAAAAGGCCGCGGTTTCCCGCGGCCTTTCTTTCATGCATGCAACCAGGAACGAGGCTGGGTCAGACCTGCATCGCCTTGGCCACTTCGGCGGCGTAGTCTTCCACCACCTTCTCGATGCCTTCGCCCACCACCAGCAGCTGGAAGCCGGCGACGTCGCCGCCTGCAGCCTTGAGCACCTGCTCGACGGTCTTGTCGCCGTCCAGCACGTAGTTCTGGCCGTACAGGGTCACTTCGCTGACGATCTTGTTGATCTTGCCGCTGATGATCTTTTCCAGGATGTCGGCCGGCTTGGACTTGTCCTTCTCGGACATCTTGGCCAGTTCGATTTCCTTTTCCTTTTCGACGAAGTCGGCAGGCACGTCGGCAGCCTTGTTGTGCGGCGGCTTCAGGGCAGCCACGTGCATGGCCAGGCCACGGGCCAGTTCGGCGTCGCCACCGATCAGCTCGACCAGCACGCCGACCTTGCCGTTGGTGTGCACGTAGGCACCGATGTTGCCGGTGGTGTCGACCTTGGCCAGGCGACGGATCTGGATGTTTTCACCCAGCGTCTGGATCGCGGTGGCGCGGGCTTCTTCGACGGTCTGGCCCGAAGCCAGCTTGGCCGACTTCAGTGCTTCCACGTCGGCAGCGCCGGACGCCAGTGCAGCAGCGGCAACGGTGTCGACGAAGGTCTTGAAGTTGATGTCGTTGGCGACGAAGTCGGTTTCCGAGTTGACTTCGACCAGCACGGCCTTGCCGCCGTCCTGGGCCAGGCCCAGGCGGCCTTCGGCGGCCACACGGTCAGCCTTCTTGTCTGCCTTGGCAGCGCCGGACTTGCGCAGGGCTTCGGCAGCGGCGTTGATGTCGCCGCCGGCTTCGGTGAGTGCCTTCTTGCACTCCATCATGCCGGCGCCGGTGCGCTCGCGCAGTTCCTTGACCAGGGAAGCAGTGATTTCCACGGTGATGACCTCAGTGTTTGCTTGGGTATTGGGTTGGAAGGCGCTTCGCGCCACTCCAAGCGACAACGGCGGGACTTGAAGCCCGCCGCTGGGGCCGACGCGCGAACATGCCGCGCCGGCGTTGCACGACGATGACGCCTTAGGCGGCGGCTTCGTCGTTCTTGCGGCCACGACGGGCCGGCTTGGCTTCGGCGTTGCCTTCGCTGAACTCTTCTTCGCGCACGGTGGCGTTGTTCGGCGAGGCAGCCTTGCCTTCCAGCACGGCGTCGGCGGCGGCGCGGGCGTACAGCTGCACGGCGCGGATGGCGTCGTCGTTGCCCGGGATGGCGTAGTCGACCAGGGCCGGGTCGTAGTTCGAGTCAACCACGGCGACCACCGGGATGCCGAGCTTCTTGGCTTCCTTGATGGCGATGTCTTCGTGGCCGATGTCGATGACGAACAGGGCGTCGGGCAGGCGGTTCATTTCCTTGATGCCGCCCAGCGAGGCCAGCAGCTTCTCGCGCTCGCGGCGCAGGCCCAGCACTTCGTGCTTGACCAGCTTCTCGAAGGTGCCGTCGGTTTCAGCGGCTTCCAGTTCCTTCAGGCGGGCAACCGACTTCTTCACCGTGGCGAAGTTGGTCAGGGTGCCGCCCAGCCAACGCTGGGTCATGAACGGCATGCCGCAACGCTCGGCTTCTTCCTTGATGGAATCGCGGGCGCTGCGCTTGGTGCCGATGAACAGGACGGTGCCGCGCTTCTGGGCGATGGCGCTGATGAAGTTCATCGCGTCAACGAACAGCGGCAGGGTCTTTTCCAGGTTGATGATGTGGATCTTGCCGCGGGCGCCGAAGATGTACGGCGCCATCTTGGGGTTCCAGTAGCGGGTCTGGTGGCCGAAATGGACGCCGGCTTCCAGCATCTGGCGCATGGTGATCTGGGACATTGCAAAACTCCAAGGCAGTGGAACCAACCGCGTATTTGGATGCGGTTTTGATGGTTCCGGGGTTGGGCCTCCCTGCTGCTTCCGTGGCCGAACCTTCTTGCGAAGGCACCCCGGCACGGGTGTTGGCAGCAGGTGTGTATTCGCCGGTGACGCCCGGCGTGGGCGGTCTATGCAGGCCTGGTGGCCTTGCAGAGCCGGCGGATTATAGCCGCGCGGCGGGCAGTGGCGCAAATCACGCCAGTGCCAGGGGTGTTCAGGAAAAGAGCGGGGCGGCGGCCATCAGGATGACGAGCAGCAGCAGGCGGCGGGAAGAGGTCAGGCGCATGGCGGTGTGCAGTTCCGGGGGATGTGGCCAGCGCGACATGCGCGGCCTGCCCTTGGGTAAGCAGGCTGCGTGCCAACGCCTGAACAGGCCTGAGGCCTGCCGGTAATGAGACGCCGTTGGCACTCCCGCGCCCATGCGGCGTACCGCGTGCGTCACTTTTGGCCGTGTCGTGGGCATGGGGGGGGCTCGGGGAAATCGTGCGACCGGGTCGGGTGTGGGCGGCATCGGGCCATGGCCGGGCTAGCGGCCGACGCGCTTGTCGCGTTCCTGTATCGATACAACATCGTTCCGTTCAGGCAGGGGCGGAATCGGCGATAATGGGTGCCATGAGCATCCAACTGAAATCCGCCGCCGATCTGGAAAAAATGCGCGTCGCAGGCCGCCTGGCCGCCGAAGTGCTGCAGGTCGTGGCGCCACACGTGAAGCCAGGCGTGACCACCGCCGAGCTGGACCGCATCTGCCACGACCATATCGTCAAGGTGCAGGACGCCATCCCGGCCAATGTCGGCTACCGTGGCTTCCCGGCCACGGTCTGCACGTCGGTCAATAACGTGATCTGCCACGGCATCCCGAACGAAGGCAAGGTCCTCAAGGACGGCGACATCGTCAACATTGATGTCACCGTCATCAAGGACGGCTGGCACGGCGATACCAGCCGCATGTATATCGTCGGCACGCCGTCGGTGATGGCCAAGCGCCTGGTCGATGTCACGCGCGAAGCCATGTTCCGTGGCATCCGTGCGGTCAAGCCGGGTGCGACCCTGGGCGATGTCGGTCATGCGATCCAGCAGTACGCCGAGGGCGAACGCTTCAGCGTCGTGCGCGAGTACTGCGGCCACGGCATCGGCACCGTGTACCACGACGAACCGCAGGTGCTGCATTACGGGCGTCCTGGCGATGGCGTGGTGCTCAAGCCGGGCATGACCTTCACCATCGAGCCGATGATCAATGAAGGCACCCGCTACACCAAGACCCTGCCCGATGGCTGGACCGTGGTCACCAAGGACCGCAAGCTCTCGGCGCAGTGGGAGCACACCGTGGCGGTGACCGAAGATGGCGTGGAAATCCTGACCCGGGTGCCGGGCGACGACAACGACCTGTGAGTCAGTCGGCGGCCGCGAACGATGCCGTGCAGCGGCCGCCCCTGAGCGCCGAGCCCTCCTGCGATAGCGAGTGGTCGCAGCAGGCGCGTGCCGCGCTGGCGGCAACGGATGAAAAGCTTGCGCGTCGTTTCGACGATGTCGATCGCATCGATCGCGTGCTTGCCTTGCGCGCGCGCGCGGTCGACCACCTGCTCGGCGAGGCGTGGCGCCGCTGTTTCCCGACCGACGTTGGTCTGTCGCTGTTCGCTGTTGGCGGCTATGGCCGTGGTGAGTTGTTTCCGCATTCGGACGTGGACGTGCTGGTGCTGGGTGATTCCGATGCCCAGCAGCGCGGACATGAAGCGCTGGCCCGCTGCCTGGCGCTGGTCTGGGATGTCGGCCTGAAGCTCAGCCATGCGGTGCGTTCGCCGCAGGAATGCACCGAGGCCGCCGAAGACCAGACCGTGCTGACCGCGTTGATCGAGGCGCGGCCGCTGATTGCCGGCGAGGGTGCGCGCAAGGCACTGGCGCAGGCCGTCGCGCCAGACCAAGTCTGGGCGCCGCGTGAGTTCTTCGCGGTCAAGCGCGAGGAAATGCGCCTGCGCCATGCGCGCTTCGGCGATACCTCCGACAACCTGGAGCCGGACATCAAGGATGGTCCGGGCGGCCTGCGTGACCTGCACACCCTGGGCTGGATGGCGCTGCGCACCTTTGGCGTGCGCGACCTGGAAGCCCTGGTCGGCATGGACCAGCTGGGCCCGGACGAAGCTGCGGCACTGGCGCGCGAGCGACGCGTGCTGGGCCGGCTGCGCTATGGCTTGCACCTGATGGCCGGCCGGCCGGAGGAGCGCCTGCGCTTCGATTACCAGAAGACCCTGGCCGCGCACCTGGGCTATGCCGACGCGCCGGGCAGCCTGGCGGTCGAACAGATGATGCAGGGCTTCTACCGCAGCGCGGCCATCGTGCGGCGGATCAGCGACCGCTTGCTGCAGCGCTTCGAAGAGCAGTTCGAAGGCGAGGCCGTGCCGCAAGCGCTGGACGAGGCCTTCGAGCTGCACCGCAATTACCTGGCCGCCAGCGGCGCCCAGTGGCCGCGCGATGTCGGTGACGTGTTCAGTCTGTTCGCCATCTGGGCGGCACAGCCACGGATCAGTGGCCTGCACTCGCGGACCGCGCGGGCGCTGGCCGAGGCGCTGCCGACGCTGAAGCCCTACACCGGCGCGACCGCCGAACAACGCGCGCAGTTCCTCGCCCTGATGCGTGGGCCGCGCGCGGTGGACACGCTGGCGCGGATGGCGCGCCTGGGGGTGCTGAGCCAGTGGCTGCCGGCATTCGCGCAGGTGTCAGGGCGCATGCAGTTCGACCTGTTCCATGTGTATACGGTCGACCAGCACACCTTGATGGTGTTGCGGAACCTGGCCGCGTTTTCCAGCGGCCGCGCCGACGAGCGCTTTTCGATCGCCCATGAAGTCTGGCCGCGCCTGCGCAAGCCGGAACTGCTGTTGCTGGCCGGGTTGTTCCATGACATCGCCAAGGGCCGTGGTGGCGATCATTCCGAGCTGGGTTCGGTCGACGCGCGCGCCTTCTGCGAAGCGCACGGGCTCAACGCGTCCGATACCGGGCTGGTGACCTGGCTGGTGGAACAGCACCTGCGCATGTCGGTCACCGCGCAGAAGCAGGACATCGCCGACCCGGAAGTCATCCATCGCTTCGCCACCGTGATCGGCGACCGCGAGCACCTGGACTACCTGTACCTGCTGACCTGCGCCGATATCGCCGGCACCAGTCCCAAGCTGTGGAATGCCTGGAAGGACCGGTTGCTGGCCGACCTGTATTTCGCCACCCGGCGCGTCCTGCGCGAAGGCCTGGAGCAACCGGTAGCCGTGGAGCAGCGGGTGGTCGAAGGGCGCGAGGCCACCCGCACCCTGATGCAGCAGCAGGGCTTCGACGCGGAGACCATCGCGCGCCAGTTCGCCGAAATGCCGGAGGAAAGCTTCATGCGCTTCCGGCCCGAGCAGCTGGCCTGGCAGGCTGGGGCGCTGGTGGACGTACAGATGGGCCAGACCCTGGTCCAGGTGCGGCACATCGACGAGGACGCGGTGGCGATGGAGGTGTTCGTCCATTCGCCCGACCGCGATGGCCTGTTCGCCGCGATCGTAGCCACGCTGGATCGGCTGGGTTTCGGCATCCACCAGGCGCGTGTGCTGGTCGGGCCGCACGGCACGGTGTTCGATACCTTCGAAATCCTCCCCGCCGACACCTACGCCAATTCCGATCCGGCGACGGTGGTCGCGTCGCTGCGCCGTGCGCTGGATGGCGCGCTGGACCAGGTGCGCGTGTCCCAGCGCACCGTGCCGCGCCAGCTGCGGCATTTCCGCTTTCCGCCGCGTTTTGAGTTCGGCAACACGCTCGATGGCCGCTATACCGTGCTGGACCTGGTCGCGCCAGACCGCCCGGGCCTGCTGGCACAGCTGGCACAGGTGCTGCGCCTGCAGCGCCTGCGCGTGCACGATGCGCGTATCGCCACCTTCGGCGAACGCGCCGAGGACGTGTTCCACCTCAGTGACGAGGCCGATCAGCCACTGACCGACGACAAGCGCGAGGCCCTGCGCGAGGCCCTGCGTGCGCGGCTCGAAGCCGCGGCCTGATTCACTTCTCCTCCCATCTCCAGGAAACCCCCGCTCCATGTCCGCAGTCGATATCCAAACCCTCAAGTCCACCCTGGAAGACGCCTTCGAGCGCCGCGCCGACCTGACCGCCGACGAGATCAGCGGCCAGGTGCGCCCGGCCGTGTACGCGGCCATCGACGGACTGGAGTCCGGTGCGCTGCGCGTGGCCGAACCCAAGGCCGAGGGCGGCTGGCAGGTCAACGAGTGGCTGAAGAAAGCCGTGCTGCTGTACTTCCGGGTCAACGACATGGCCGTGGTGGAGGCCGAGCCGGCGCCGTTCTGGGACAAGGTCGAAGCGCGCTTTGCCGGCTATGACGCGGCCAAGTTCAAGGCCGGCGGCGTGCGCGTGGTGCCGGGTGCAGTCGCCCGTCGCGGCACGTACTTCGGCAAGGACGTGGTGCTGATGCCCAGCTTCACCAACATCGGCGCCCACGTGGGCGAAGGCACGATGGTCGATACCTGGGCGACGGTGGGTTCGTGCGCGCAGATCGGCAAGCACTGCCACCTGTCTGGCGGCGCCGGCATCGGCGGCGTGCTGGAGCCGCTGCAGGCTGCACCGACGATCATCGAGGACCATTGCTTCATCGGTGCACGTTCGGAGGTGGTTGAAGGCGTGGTCGTCGGCCACCACAGCGTGATCGGCATGGGCGTGTTCCTGAGCCAGTCCACCCGCATCTACAACCGCGCCACTGGCGAGGTTTCCTACGGCTACGTGCCGCCGGGCAGCGTGGTGGTGTCCGGTTCGCTGCCGGCCAAGGATGGGTCGCATTCGCTGTACGCGGCGGTCATCGTCAAGCAGGTCGACGAGAAAACCCGCAGCAAGACCAGCGTCAACGACCTGCTGCGCGGCCTGGCGGACTGATCGTTCGACATCCTGCTGTTTGATGCCAAGGGCCGCGATTGCGGCCCTTGGCTTTTGGGTGCCGTCGGACGGTGTGCAGGGAGATCGCGCCCGCGCCTGCACCCACCGGACGACGGTTGCCGCATCGTCTACCATCGTCACCCGCTGGGCGATGCCGATGGCCACCATCGCGTCACGCCCAACCAACGCATGTCCTTCGACGCGTAGGGTCATTCCTGCCGATGAAGGCCACCCACGAGGGCGTCCCGGCGCATCCGCTGCGCTGACCTTTCGCCCGCGAGTCCACGCAATCCGAGAGCCGCCGCATGACCGCCACCATCTACGGACTGAAGAACTGCGATACCTGCAAGAAGGCCACCAAGTGGCTGGACCGTTTCGGTGTCGCGTATGCCTTCGTCGATTACCGTGACAACAAGCCTTCGCCGGAGACGCTGGTCGAATGGGCAGGCAAGGCCGGCGGCTTCGATACGCTGGTCAACAAGTCCTCGACCACCTGGCGGCAGCTGCCGGATAACCGCAAGGCGCCCGGCAGCGATGCCGAATGGAAGCTGCTGCTGCGCGAACATCCGCAGCTGATTCGTCGCCCGGTGGTGATCACCGATGACGGGGCGCTGAGCCAGGGCTTTTCCGATAACGGCTTCAAGGCCCGCTTCGGGATCGCGCCGTGAGCGCGCCGGCCAACAGCGATGTGTTCGATCTGACGGTCGATCTGGTCTCGCGCGCTTCGATCACGCCCGACGACGCGGGTTGCCAGGCGTTGATCGCCGGGCGCCTGCAGGCAGCTGGCTTCAACTGCGAACACCTGCGTTTCGGCGCGGTCGACAACCTGTGGGCCACCCATGGCAGCGGTGCGCCGGTGCTGGTGCTGTTGGGCCATACCGACGTGGTGCCGACCGGTCCGGTCGAAGCGTGGGCCAGCGATCCCTTCAAGCCCGAAGTGCGCGATGGCAATCTCTATGGTCGCGGTACCGCCGACATGAAGGGCAGCGTCGCGGCATTCGTGGTCGCCGCCGAGCAGTACGTCGCTGCCCATCCGCAGCACACAGGCACGCTCGCCGTGCTGGTGACCAGCGATGAGGAAGGCGATGCCATTGATGGCGTGCGCCATGTCGCCACGGTGTTCGCCGAGCGCGGGCAGGGCATCGACTGGTGCATCACCGGTGAGCCATCGTCCACCGACACGCTGGGTGACCTATTGCGCGTCGGCCGTCGCGGCAGCCTGACCGGCACGCTGACCGTGAAGGGCGTACAAGGCCACGTCGCTTATCCGCACAAGGCACGCAATCCGATCCACCAGGCCGCCGCCGCGCTGGCCGAGCTGACCGCGCGCCATTGGGACGATGGCTACGAGAGCTTCCCGCCGACCAGCCTGCAGGTGTCCAACATCCATGCCGGCACCGGCGCCAGCAACGTGATCCCGGGCGAGCTGCAGGTGCTGTTCAACCTGCGCTACAACCCGCACTGGGATGCACCGAAACTGGAGGCCGAGATTGCCGCGCTGCTGCAGCGGCACGGGCTGGAATACGCGCTGAAGTGGCACCGCAGTGGCGAGCCGTTCTACACGCCGGAAGGCCGCCTGCGCAGCGTCGCGCGCGAGGTGCTGGGCGAATTCGCGGGCAGCGCGCCGGAAGAGAGCACCGGCGGCGGTACGTCCGATGCGCGTTTCATCGCGCCGCTGGGCGCACAGTGCATCGAGGTCGGCCCGGTCAATGCCACCATCCACCAGATCGATGAACACGTCCGCGTGGCCGACCTGGAACGGCTGCCGGACCTGTACCGGGTCCTGATCGAACGGTTGCTGGCGTAACAGTTGCGCTGCAACAAACACCCGGGTTAAGTTCGCTCACATGCTGTCCAGCCGCGCCAACGTCGTGAACAACAACAACCGCAATAATCTGCGCGCGAACAATCGTGCGCGGCCGATGCGGGTCTGCGACTAGGCAAAGAACGGAACAGCCAAGGAATCAGAAAACCCGCATCGCAGGATGCGGGTTTTTTTTATGTCTGAACTGCCAGCCCATCCTTACCCTCACATCACCTTCTTTGTAAGGCATATCCCAGGAGTTTCCCCATGTGTTCGATCTTCGGCATCTTCGGCCTGCAGTCTGGCGATGATCTTGGCGCGCTGCGCCGTCAGGCCCTGGAGTGCTCGCAGCGCCAGCGTCACCGCGGACCCGACTGGAGCGGTGTGTACGTGGATGACGGTGCGATCCTGGTCCACGAGCGCCTGGCCATCGTCGATCCGGCCGGCGGTTCGCAGCCGCTGCTGAGTGAGGACGGCGCGCTGGCGCTGGCGGTCAATGGCGAGATCTACAACCACGCCGAACTCAAGGCCGAGCTGAAGCAGCCCTACGCCTTCCAGACCGGTTCGGACTGCGAGGTGATCAACGCGCTGTACCGCGAAGATTCGGTCGAGTCTTTCCTCAACCGCCTCAACGGCATCTTCGCCTTCGCGCTGTGGGACAAGGCCACCGGCCACGCGATCATCGCCCGCGACACCATGGGCGTGTGCCCACTGTACTGGGGGCATGACAAGGAAGGGCGCTTGCGCGTTGCGTCGGAAATGAAGTCGCTCAGCGAAGCCTGCGCCGATGTGGCGCAGTTCCCGCCGGGCCACTGGTACGACACCGCCACCGGCGAGCTAAAGCAGTATTACAAGCGCCCGTGGCGCGACTACGATGCGGTCAAGGATGTCGAAGTCTCCAAGCAGGAACTGCGCGAAGCCTTCGAAGCCGCCGTGCATCGCCAGCTGATGACCGATGTGCCCTACGGCGTGCTGCTGTCCGGTGGCCTGGATTCGTCGTTGGTCGCGGCCGTGGCTGCGCGCTATGCACGCCACCGCATCGAGGATGGCGACAAGACCGAAGCCTGGTGGCCGCGCCTGCACTCGTTCGCGATCGGCCTGAAGGGCTCGCCGGACCTGGCCGCTGCGCAGATCGCCGGCGATGCGCTGGGTACCGTGCACCACGGCTTCGAATACACCTTCGAAGAAGGCCTGGACGCGCTGCCGGAAGTCATCAAGCACATCGAAACCTATGACGTGACCACCATCCGCGCGTCCACGCCGATGTTCCTGCTGGCGCGCCGGATCAAGGCGATGGGTGTGAAGATGGTGCTCAGTGGTGAGGGCAGCGACGAGATCTTCGGTGGCTATCTGTACTTCCACAAGGCGCCGAACGCACGCGAATTCCATGAGGAGCTGATCCGCAAGCTGGACGCGCTGTACAACTACGACTGCCTGCGCGCGAACAAGTCGATGATGGCCTGGGGCGTGGAGCCGCGCGTGCCGTTCCTGGACCGCGAGTTCATGGACGTGGCCATGCGCATGGATGCCTCGCACAAGATGATCACCGTCGGTGCCGATGGCAAGAAGCGCATCGAGAAGGCGGTGCTGCGCGAAGCGTTCGAAGGCTATCTGCCCGATTCCATCCTGTGGCGCCAGAAGGAGCAGTTCAGTGATGGCGTTGGCTATGGCTGGATCGATGGCCTGAAGGCGCACGCCGAGGCGCAGGTGACCGATCGCGAACTGGCTGCGGCCGATAAGCGCTTCCCGGTGAATCCGCCGCTGACCAAGGAGGCGTACTTCTACCGTACGTTGTTCGAGCAGGCGTTCCCGTCGCCGGCCGCGGCCGAGACCGTGCCGGGTGGCAAGTCGATTGCCTGCTCCTCGCCGGCGGCGATTGCCTGGGATGCCAGCTTCGCCAACGCGGCCGATCCGTCGGGTCGCGCGATTGCCGGCGTACACGCGCAGGCGCTGGCCTCGTGAGCGAGTCCGGCGGCGCCTTGTTGGCCGTCGCCGGCGTCCTGGCACTGGGGGCGATGAGTCCCGGTGCCAGCTTCATCCTGGTCGCGCGGCTGGCGGCGACGCGTTCGCGCGCCGCCGGCCTGGCGGCTGCGGTGGGCATGGGCCTTGGGTGTGCCGTGTTCGCCCTGCTTGCCTTGTGCGGTCTGCAGGCGCTGCTGGAGCGCGTGCCGGCCTTGCACCGGGTGCTGTCGGTCGCCGGTGGCGCCTACCTGCTGTGGCTGGCCTGGCGGATGTGGCAGCGCGACCCGGCCGATGAAGGTGTTGCCGCGTCAGCGCTGGAGGGTGGCACGCGCGGTGCCTTCGTACTGGGCCTGCTGACCCAGCTGGGCAACCCGCAGACGGCGTTGGTGTTCGCCAGCATGTTCGCGGCGCTGCTGCCGCCGGTCCGTGCGGCAACGGATTACCTCGTGCTGCCGGCGCTGGCGTTCACGATCGATGCGCTGTGGTTCGCGCTGGTGGCCTGCGCACTGTCCGCGCCACTGCCACAGCGATGGTGGTTGCGGGCGCGGCGTCCGCTGGACCGTTGCAGTGCGGCGCTGATGGCGGGATTGGGAACCCGCCTTCTGCTGCGTGCACCCTGAGCAGGGCACTGGTTGCTCAGGGCTCGTGGCGCACGCAGTAGCCGTAGCGCTGCGGGTCGATGTCCACGCCTGAGGCCGTGGCCTGGTTGCTGGCCTTCCAGACATTGGGCTTGAAGGCCTCGCTGGTGCAATTGGCGGCCTTATCCACACCGATGGTGTAGGTGAACGGGTCCTTGTCGAAGTGATTGGCATCGAAGGTGTTGTTCTGGCTGACGCTGTTGTCCCAGCACTGGGTGCTGCCGTCGGCGTTGCGGAAGCGGATCGCGCAGGTCAGGAACACGCCGGCACCGTGGTTGCCGCTGAAGGTGTTGTTGACGAACAGGTTGTTGCGTGAGTTGGACAGGTAGGCGCCCTGGCTGCCGTTGTTGGCCAGCACGTTGTTGCGGATCTGGCTGTCGTTGATCTCTTCGGCGGTGATGCCGGCGGCGACGTTGTCGTGCACGTTGTTGTCATGCATGTCCACCCTGGAAGTGCTGTTGAACGACACGCCATCCCAGATCGCACCGAACACCTCGTTGTGGTCGATGGTGATGTCGCTGCTGTGCTGCTCGGTCAGCAGGCAGGCGCTGCGGCAGTTGCTGGCCTTGAGCCGGGTCAGGCGCACGTTGATGCCACGGCGCACGACCACAGCGCTATTGCTCAGGTACGGGCGCTCGGGCATGAATTCCTTTTCCGCCTTGCCGCCGATCAGGGCCATGTCGGAGATGGTGATGTTCTGGATGGGCTGCGCCGGCACCTGCTCGGCCGAATCGCCTACCACCAGTAATGGTTGCTGCACGCCATCGCGCATGTGCAACACGGTCTTCGGGCCTACGCCGCGCAGGGTGGTGTTGTCGCGCAGGAGCGAGATCAGGCCCTGCAGCTGGTAGTCGCCCGCGGACAGGCACAGCACGGCAGGCTGCCCGTCGCCGGGAAGGGCGTTGATCGCGCCCTGCAGGTTGTCTTCGGGACCGACCTTGGCGGTGCAGGCTGCGCGGTCGTCGGACGCTGCCGCATCGGCCGGCGGTGCGGCGAAAGCCGCTGCCAGCAACGCGGCACAGGGCAGCGGGAACGTGGAAAGCCAGGAGCGTTGTGTCATTCGAGCGAGACCTGTCGCGTGGGGGAGTCAGCGCACGCCACGGTCTTCGTGCGGCGGTGCAGCAGCATTGTCACTGCACGATCATCAGCGCAGCGTGCATCCAGGCTTTACAGGGCGGGATTGCGGCCGGCCGGGCCAGCCGGCGTTCATCGGTGCTTGAAAGAACACGTTTTCTTGTCGCCGGCCTGGCCATAGTGCGCCCATGCCCGTCAGACGCCCCGCCGAAGTTCGATGAGTGCCATGGCAAGACACCTGCGCATCCTGATGGTCGATGACAACCCGGAATTACTGCGCGTTCTGCAGGAAGGACTGGCCAGGTATGACGTCGAGGTGGTGACCGCGCTGGATGCGTCACAAGCCATCGACATCCTGATCCATGACCAGGGCTTCGATGTGCTGGTGAGCGATGTGCTGATGCCCAGGGGGCTGTCGGGGGTGCAGCTGGTGGAAATGATCTCGCGCGAGCATCCGCAGATCGCCGTGGTGCTGACGTCGGGCTATGCGCAGTCGCAGCTGCCGCCGCTGCCACGTGGCGTGCGTTTTCTGCCCAAGCCGTACCAGTTCGGCGGCCTGATGTCGGCGTTGACCGAAGAGGCCCGCCTGCCCTGAAGCAGGTCAGCCAGGCCTCATTGTGGCTGCAGGGTCAGCGTGTGTTGGGTTGCGCCCGGCAGGAAAGGCGTTTCCCTGCCGCTGACCCAATCCTCGTGGCCGGCGCCCCAATAGGGCGAGAGCGGATGGCCGCTTTGCCCACCCGGCATGTGGATGATGCCGTCGGCCTCGTGGCCGGGCGACACCACCATGCGTTCGGATGCGCCGAAACCCGGTGCCTGCACGCGTGGCATGTCGCCCGCGCCGGGCAACGGGTCGGCCGGCATGCACAGCAGTCGCTTGGCCCGCCAGGGCAGGGCGGCCGCCAGGGGATGGCAGATCCTGGCGGTGTTGTGTTCGCCCCAGGTGCGGGTGTCCAGCGGTGCGTCCTTGGACAGGTCATCGCGGACCCGGGCAGCGGCGGCTTCCAGCAGGCGGCTCCAGCCCTGGGTGTCGTTGCAGTCCTTCGGTGCCGATGCCATCGCTGCGCAGCTGTCGCGGCGGGGCAGCAGGTTGACGGGCCGTTGCTGCAGCAGCGACCACAGCACGCCTTCGAACTGCGGGAGGTCGGGCATCGTGAAGTCCGGCCCCAGCCTGGCGCGGGCGGGGGCGGTCAGGCCGTCTTCGACCCGCGCCTGTACGGCCAGCCGCCACGCACGGACCAGGCGAAAGCTCACCGAATCGACATTGGCACTGCCGTCCCAGTGCGCGGCGGCGCTGCCCAGTTCACGCAGTGCCGAACCGGCTGGCGCGGCCTTGGCCTCGGTCTGCAGCAACGCCCACCAGCGCTGCAGGAAGATCGCGCGCCGATCCAGCTGGATCGCCAGCAGGGCGCGTTCATCTGGCTGCTCCAGGCGCTGCAGGTCGTCGCGGATCTGCTGCGCCCGCGCGCCAAGCTGATAACCACCATCGCCCAGGGTTGCCAGCAACGGACCATCGGCAACGCGGTTGTTGGCGGTCCACAGCCGGCCATCGGCCGGATCCGTGAGCGCAGTGGCCTGGGTGGTCGAGATCGGCCAGGGCGGACACGGCGTGGCGGCCTTGCCGGTGTCATCCACGGCGGCCGAAGCGGTGGGCAGGACGAGCCGTTCGGAACCGCAGCCAGGCGTGCGCTGCGGCAGCGGGCCGAGCAGGCGCCAGGCGATCCGGCCGGAGGCATCGGCCAGCAGCAGGTTCTGCGCGGGTACGGCGATGCCGTCGGTCGCCCGCAATGCCGCGTCCAGATCGCCGGCGCGGGCCAGTTCGGACAGGCCCAGGTTGAGCGCCCCGGGCAGGTGCCCCACCCAGCGCAGGGCCAGCGCCTGGCCGTCGGGCAGGTCCTGGACCAGCGGGCCTTGTTCGGTCTCGCGCACGTCCAGGGCTTCGTCGGCAGCACCGGCCACCGCGATGCGCTCGTGGTGCACGGTCAAAGCGGCGCAGCCTTGTGTACGTAGCGTGGTGCATGGCGTGACCCGGAACAGGTCGGCGGTCGCGGCATAGCCGTTGGTGAAGCCCCAGGCCACATGCGTGTTGCTGCCAACGATGACGGCGGGCAGGCCGGGCAGGCTGAAGCCGGTGACGTCGACCTTGCCGCCGGCCGCCTGCGGGTCGGCGTAGCGCAGGCGCACCCGGAACCACAGATTGGGCGCGCGCAGGGCCAGGTGCATGTCGTCGGCCACGATCGCGCGACCATCGGCGGTCAGATTGCCGGCGATGGCGAAATTGTTGCTGCCTGGCGCCAGCGCTTCCGACGGCGCTGCGGCGGTGTGGTCGGGCGAAGGCAGTTCACGCAGGTCCACGCTGCCGGCATCCGGCAGCGTGGGAGTGGCGCGTGGGCCGCCCTGCAGCGGCGCGTCCCAGTCGCTGCCTTCAGTCGTGAGCAGGCTGAACAGGGCGGCCGGTAGCTGCTGTTTGAGCTGCCAGAGCGCCAGGCCGCGTGCATCGTCGGCGTCCTGCAGGTCGAAATACATGGCATCGCCGGTCAGGACCGTATCGGCATCGGTCCAGGGCTGCGGCGCCTGGCGCAACAGCAGGTACGGCCAGGGGCGCACTGCCAGGTCGGCCAGGCCGGCGTTGACGCCGGCTGTATAGGCCTGCAGTTCGCCGCGGTGCGAGCTGGCGAAGGCGGCCAGGTCGCCTTCGCCGCGGGCGCGCATGCGGTGCAGTCGATGCTGTCGGTCCACTGGCAACGCACGCGGGCCGAACAGCGCGGCGAGTTCACCGGCCGAAGTCCGGCGCATCAGGTCCATTTCGAAATAGCGCTCCTGTGCATGCACGTAGCCCAATGCGCGCGCGGCGTCGGCAGGACTGGCCGCGTCGATGGTCACCGTGCCCAGCGCATCGCGGGCGATGGTCACCGGGGCGGACAGGCCGGGCAGCCTCTGCTGGCCTTCCAGCATGGGCAGGCTGCCGCGGAGCAAGGCCCAGGCCAGCAATCCCGCCAGCACCGACAGGCCCAGCAGTGTCAGGAGACTCCATTTGATCCAGCGGGTCATGCGCTACTCGTGCGGCCGGGGCGCGCCGGCCTGTGGGGGGAATGATGGAGTGCTGCCGCGAAACCGGAGGGGGCAATCGGGCTGCAAGTGAAAGTGATTCCGATTAGAACACTGGCCGTCGCGATCCGGCACCATGCACGCAGTTTCCAGAGTCGAGCCCACCATGAAAGGTCATCCCGAAGTCGTCGCCTGCCTGATCGAACTGCTGCGTGGCGAGCTTGCCGCCCGCGATCAGTACTTCCTGCATTCGCGTCGTTACGAAGACCAGGGCCTGATGGCGCTGTACGAGCGCATCGGCCATGAGATGGAGGAGGAGACCGAGCACGCCGACGCGATCCTGCGCCGGATCCTGTTCCTGGAAGGCGACCCGGACATGCGGCCGCATGCCTTCAGCCCCGGCAAGACCGTGGTGGAAATGCTCGAAGCCGACCTGCAGACCGAGTACAAGGTGCGCGCCGACCTGGCTGCCGCGATGAAGCTCTGCGAAGAGAAGAAGGACTATGTCAGCCGCGACATGCTGCTGGCGCAGCTGCGCGACACCGAGGAAGACCACGCCTGGTGGCTGGAGCAGCAGCTGGGCCTGATCAAGCGCATCGGCCTGGCGCTGTACCAGACATCGAAGATGGACGGCGCGGGCCTGGCCAAGGAATAACCACGCACAGGTGTGGTGAACGAGAACGCCGGGCAAGCCCGGCGTTTTTGTGTGCGCAATGGCATTGCCCTGGATGCTTTGTAGAGCCGAGCTTGTGGCAATCCCCTCTTGGGGACTCCGCTGGGGCTTTCCCGTGATCTGGCAGCAGGGCGGCGGAGATGCTCCCTGTAGAGCGGAGCTTGCTCCGCTGCTTTCCGGTCAGGTCATGGGGAAGCCCCAGCGGAGTCCCCAAGAGGGGATTGCCACAAGCTCCGCTCTACAGGTCTCGCTGCAGGCGATACACCGCCGTCTCCAGCGACGTCACGCCTGCGGCGGCAAAGCGGGGCTCGTAGGAGAGGATGTCGCGACGCTCCAGCGCATCGACCTGCCAGCGGTCGGCGAACAACGCATCGACCTCGATCGGCACCACTGAGAACGGCGGCCCGGCCTTCTGCGCCTGCGGATATTCCAGGGTGATCAGCAGGCCCTGGGCGCCAGCGGGCATCGCCCCGTACACCTGGCTGACATAGCGTTCGCGCATCGGCTCGGGCAGGGCGATCAACGCCGCGCGGTCATACACGGCTGCGCAACCGGCCAAGGCGTTGGCATCGAGTGCGAACACATCGCCGCAGATCAGTTCGATGTTGCCGGCCACGTGATGCACGCCGTAGCGGCTTTCATGCACCTGCGGCTGCAGGCCGTGTTCGGTGAAGAACTGCTGCACCGCCAGCGGTGACAATTCGATGCCGAGTACGCGATGGCCTTGTGCGGCCAGCCACGGCATGTCCAGCGACTTGCCGGCCAGCGGTACGAACACCTGGCTGCCCACTGGCAGCGCCAGCGCCGGCCAATGCTTCTCCAGCAGTGGCATCACCCGCGCCTGGTGGAAGCCGGTCTGGCCCTGGTTCCAGCGCTGCAGCCAGAAATCGGCGTCCATCAGCGTCGTGCCCGCGCCTTAAATGACATCGAGCCCGTCGACCTTCTGCCACCCGCGCGGCAACAGCATCCCACGCGTGGCGCGCGTGCCGGTGTAGACATCCAGGTCCTTGAACGACAGGGTCATGGTGCGTGCGCCGCTGTGGATCTGCAGCGTGCCGCCGGGGGCAATGGCGACGATGGCCACCACGTGCTCGGTCGCCAGCTTGGCCTTGGGGATGTCGATGATCTTGTTCCCCTTGCCCTTGTCCAGTTCCGGCAGGTCGCTGGCGGCGATGGCCAGCAGGTTGCCGGAGCTGGTCACTGCCACGATGCGGTCGCTGCTGGTATTGGCCACCAGTGCGGGCTGCAGCACCCTGGCATTGGGCGTGAGGTTGAGCATTGCCTTGCCGGCCTTGTTGCGGCTGGTCAGGTTTTCGAAGCGGGTCACGAAGCCGTAGCCGTGGCTGGAGGCCAGCACGAAGCGGGTGTCGTTCTCGCCCGAGGCCAGTGCCTGGAACGCCGCGCCGCCGGCTGGCGAGAACCGCCCGGTCAACGGCTCGCCGTTGCCACGCGCCGAGGGCAGCGTATGCACCGCGGTGGAATAGCTGCGCCCGGTTGAATCGAAGAACGCGACCTGGTGGTTGCTGCGCGCGCGCACCGCGGCCAGCAGGCTGTCGCCGTCGCGGTAGCCCAGCTTGGCGGTGTCGATATCGTTGCCCTTGGCCGCGCGTACCCAGCCTTTTTCCGAGACCACCACGGTCATCGGCTCGCTGGCGACCAGTTCGGTTTCGTCCAGCGCCTGCGCGGCGTGGCGGGCGACCAGCGGCGAGCGACGCTCGTCGCCGAACTTCTTGGCGTCGGCCAGCAGTTCGTCCTTGACCAGCTTGCGCAGCTTGGTGGCCGAACCCAGGATGGCGATCAGGCTTTCGCGTTCCTTGGCCAGCGCGTCCTGCTCGCCGCGGATCTTCATTTCTTCCAGGCGGGCCAGCTGGCGCAGGCGGGTTTCCAGGATGTAGTCGGTCTGTTCCTCGCTCAGTGCGAAACGTGCGATCAGCGCGGGCTTGGGCTCGTCCTCGGTGCGGATGATGCGGATCACTTCATCCAGGTTGAGGAACGCGGTCAGCAGGCCGTCCAACAGGTGCAGGCGACGCTCGACCTTCTCCAGGCGATGGGTCAGTCGACGGGTCACCGTGCTGTAGCGGAAGCCCAGCCATTCGCTCAGGAAGCTGCGCAGGTTCTTGACCTGCGGGCGGCCGTCCAGGCCGATGATGTTCATGTTGACCCGGTAGCTCTTTTCCAGGTCGGTGGTGGCGAACAGGTGGCCCATCAGCTGGTCGGCATCGACCCGGTTGGAGCGCGGGATCAGCACCACGCGCACCGGGTTCTGGTGGTCCGATTCGTCGCGGATATCTTCCAGCCAGGGCAGTTTCTTGGCGCGCATCTGTGCGGCGATCTGCTCGATCACCTTGGACGGCGAGACCTGGTAGGGCAGCGCGGTCACCACGATGTTGGTGTTTTCCTTCTGGAAGGTCGCCCGTGCGCGCACGCTGCCGTGGCCGGTTTCGTACATCGTGCGCAGGTCGGCCTGAGAGGTGATGATCTCGGCGCTGGTCGGATAGTCCGGGCCGCGCACGTGTTCGCACAGGTCGGCGACGGTGGCTTCCGGGTCGTCGATCAGGCGGATCAGCGCACTGACGATTTCGTTGAGGTTGTGCGGCGGCACGTCGGTGGCCATGCCCACGGCAATCCCGGTGGTGCCGTTGAGCAGCAGGTGCGGCAGGCGCGCCGGCAGCCAGGTCGGCTCTTCCAGGGTACCGTCGAAGTTGGGCGACCAGTCGGTGGTGCCCTGGGTCAGCTCGCCCAGCAGCACTTCGGCGATCGGGGTGAGCTTGGATTCGGTGTAGCGCATGGCCGCGAACGACTTGGGGTCGTCCGGCGAGCCGAAATTGCCCTGGCCTTCGATCAGCGGATAGCGGTACGAAAACGGCTGGGCCATCAGCACCAGCGCTTCGTAGCAGGCACTGTCGCCGTGCGGGTGGAACTTGCCGATCACGTCACCGACGGTGCGTGCGGACTTCTTCGGTTTGGACGCGGCGCTGAGTCCAAGCTCGCTCATCGAATAGATGATCCGGCGCTGCACCGGCTTGAGCCCGTCGCCGATGAAGGGCAGGGCACGGTCCAGGACCACATACATCGAGTAGTCCAGGTAGGCGCGCTCGGCGTACTCGCGCAGCGGGATCTGCTCGAAGCCGTGGAAGGTGGGGCGGATCGTCTCGTCGGTCATGCGGGCACTGCGGTCGTGTGAACCCGCTGATTTTAGCCGCCCGGCCGTCGCAGCGCCCGCGACTGGCATGAATTGGCTGCTTCAGCGGGCGATCCGCCAGCCCCGGAAACGCCGAAGGCAGGCGTTTGCGGCGCCTGCCTTCGGATAATTCCTGGCGCCACGACGCGCGTCCGGCGCCCGTCGTGGCGGCCTGCGCGGGTTCTAGAGCTTGCCGTCCAGCGCGTGGCTGGCTTCCACGGCGATGGGATCGTCGTGCGCGCCGACGGCGGTGCTGACGCCCACAGCGCCGATCACCTGCTTGTCCACGATGATTGGCTGGCCGCCGGCCAGGGTGGTCACGCCCAGCGCCAGCAGCGCCGGGCCGCCTTCGTTGATGCGCTTTTCCATGTTGGTGCTGGCCACGCCGAACAGCGCCGAGGTCTTGCCCTTGCGTATGGCCAGTTCGGCGCTGACGGCGGTCGCGCCGTCCATCTTGTTGACCAGGATCGGGTAGCCGGCCGCGTCGACCACGGCGACCGAGCCGGTCCAGCCCTGGGCGCTGGCGTACTTGGTGGCGGTGTCGGCGATGGTCTGGGCGGCGGCCAGGGTCAGCTGCGGCTTGGCCGGCAGGGTGAGTTTCGACTCGGCGGCCGATGCGGCGGTGATGCTGGCCAGCGAGAAGGCGCCTGCCAGAAGAATACGTCCGATCATCAATGTCTCCGGGGGTTGAAAAAGTGGGGAAGCAAGGCGCGGATCAGCGCGCCTTGCGGACGTCGTCTGCGGTCAGCGTGGTCCGCGCATTGCCGAACTGCTTGAACAGGAAGTTGCCCAAGGTGGCGACCTGTGCATCGCTCAGGTCGGTGAAGCCCGGCATGAACACCTCGTGGTCGCCGACCTTGCGATGCAGGCCATGCAGGATCACCGCGGTCACGTTGCGGGTGTCGTTGTCGCCCAGCACCGTGTTGCCGATCAGGCGCGGATATTCGCCCACGCCCTTGCCGGTGACGGTATGGCAGGTGGCGCAGTTGGCGTTGAACAGTAGTTGCCCGTCCATCGCGTCGCTGCTGGCGTCGTAGCTGCGGCCCAGCGCACGCACGTGGTCGATGCCGGTGTAGGCGCTGCCGCTGGCGAAGCGCGGTTGCGCGTTGTCCTTGTTCTCGGCGGCCGGCACGGTGCGCAGGTAGGTGACCATGGCATCGATGTCGGCGTCATCGAGCTTGCTGGTGCTGTTCTCGACCACTTCGGCCATCGGGCCGCCGGCATTGGCGTTGACCTTGCCGTGGACTTCGCCGGTCTTCAGGTAGCCCGCGATGTCCGCATCGCTCCAGCCGCCGATGCCGCTGTTGACGCTGGAGGTGATGTTGTAGGCATTCCACGGGCCCAGGTCGCCGCCGGACAGCGTCGGCCCGGACAGGCCCTGGATGAAGTTGCGCGGAGTGTGGCACTCCTGGCAGTGCTCCATGGTCTGCACCAGGTAGGCGCCGCGGTTCCAGGCTTCGCTCCTGGCCGGGTCCTTTTCCTGCCGGCCGGCATGGAAATTCAGCACGTTCCAGAACGCCATCGCCCAGCGCTGGTTGAACGGGAAGCCCATCGTGTTGGCTGGCGGCGCCTGCTGGATCGGCGTGATCGTGCGCAGGTAGGCCACCAGCGCGGTCACGTCCGCATCGGACATGCCGGTGTAGGAGGTGTACGGCATCGCCGGATACAGGCGACGGCCGTCCTTGGAAATGCCGTTGCGGATTGCGCCGACGATCTCCTCATCGGTGAAGCTGCCGATGCCGTCGGTCCTGTCCTGGGTGATGTTGGTCGAATACAGCTTGCCGAACGGCGTATCGAAGGCCACGCCGCCGGCGTAGGGCTTGTCCTTGTCGGTGGTGTGGCAAGCCACGCAGTCGGCCACGCGTGCGACGTACGCGCCGCGCTGCACCAGCGTCGCCTGGTCCACGCCGACCTGCTGGGTCGGCATGTGCAGCTGTGACTGTCGGGCGATGGTGATGGCAAACGTCGTACCGACGATCACCGCCACGGCCAGCACGCCCAGCCCCAGCAGGGTACGGGTGCGCGCACGTCCCCGTGCACGCATGGGAACCGAACGCAGAGAGCGGACTTGTTTCATGGAGGGCGCGCTCATGCGGCCGCCTTGATGATGCTGTCGGCTGCCAGCAGCGACAGCGACACGCCGGTGAGGGTGGAGTTCACTGTCGAGGCGGTGGGCATCACGCCGGTGCCGCCGAAGAACAGATTCTTGTGGTCATGGGCCTGGGCCAGCTTGTTGCACACCGAGGTGTTGGGATCGCTGCCCATGCGCAGGGTGCCGGTGATGTGCTGGCTGTTGGTGTAGGTGCCGCGGTCCGAATACTTGGCCTGGGTGCCGCCGGTGGCGCGCACGGCCTGTTCGAACAGGTCGCGGCATACGTCGTAGCCCTTGTGCACGTATTCCGGGAAGCGGTAATGCACTTCCATCTTCGGGATGCCCCAGGCGTCCTTCTGGTCGCTCAGGACGATGCGGTTCTCCGGGTCGGGCAGCATTTCGAACATCGACTTGAGCAGCACGAAGCGCTCGGCATCGTGCTTGATCTTGTCGTTGAGCTCGTTGCCGTAATAGCCCTGGGTGACGTACTTCTCGGTCAGGTAACGGGTCGGGTTGTCGTTGTGCACGTCGATGCGGATTGCCGAACGCTCGCCACGGAAATCGCCGTCGCGGGTGTTGTTGATGCTGCCCGGGCACATCGGGCCACGGCCCAGGTACAGCGGCTCGTCGGCCAGATATTCAGCGGCGCTGGCCGGGTGGTCCATCAGATTGCGGCCGACCTGGTCGGTGGCGTTGGCCACGCCGTTGGGGTTACGCCCGTCCTTGGACATCAGCAGGATCTTGACCGTTTCCATCGCGTTGGCGGTCAGCAGGAAGTGCTTGCCGGTGACGCGGTGGACCTGCTTGTGCTGGTCGATGTAGTGGACCGCCTGGACCTGGTTGTCCGCGCCGGTCTCGATCTTGAACACCACCGCATTGGGCACCAGGTGCAGGCCCATTTTCTGCGCGCGGCGCACCGACATGCTGCCGTTGTATTGCGCGCCGATCGGGCAGACCGGCATGCAGTTGTTGTTGCCGCAGCAGGCCGGGCGGTTGTCGTATACCGTGCTGTTGCGCGCCTGCGGGCCGGGCACCACCTTCAGGTCCAGGCTGTCGTAGCGCTGGCGCAGGCGTTCGAAGCCGTACGAAAGCGGCAGCACGTCCATCGGATATGGCGCGCTGCGCGGCGAGCCATAGTCGCCACCGGCCAGCGGGCCGCCGCCGGACACGCCCATCTCGCGTTCGGCTTCCATGTAGAACGGTTCGAGCTCTTCGTAGCTGATCGGCCAGTCGGTGGCGATGCCGTACAGCGACTGCAGGCGCATGTCGTTGGGGATCAGACGCCAGGCCTGGCCGGCCCAATGCCAGGTGGTGCCGCCGACGCCGCGGATGTACTGCGCGGTGTAGGGCGCCGGGCCCTTCTGGATCAGGTAGCCGTTGTCATGCGGGATGAAGTTCGGATGCGGCGCCCACGGCTGCATCGGGTAGGGCGCCATGTGGTTGTTCTTGTAGGCACCGGCGCGATAGTTGGAGACCAGTTCGGCCTGGTCCAGCGGGCCGCCGGCTTCGAGCATCAGCACGCTCAGGCCCTGGGCCAGCAGCTTGACCGCAGCTGCGCCGCCCGCAGTGCCGGCACCGACGATGACCACATCGGCCGACAGGGATTTGGAGGCATCAGACATGGGCGGGGACGTCCTGCGAAACGGTGGCGGGTGCGTCGACCCAGAAGTTCGGGCTGCCGGTGCAGTAGCTGGGCGGCTGCACGATGTCGGCCATGACCTGGTTGCTGGCGCTGGTCTCGAAGCTGATGCACTGGCGATCGCCGTGACTGTCTTCGACCGTGCCCAGGTACAGCGCGGTGTTCATGCGCAGGAACAGGTCCTTGAGTGCGGCGCCACGCGTTTCCAGCGCAGCCAGGCGCGCGGCGGGGTCGGTGATGTCGGCCACCTGCGGCAGCGCCTGGGCCAGCTGCGCGGCGGCGGCGTCCAGGTCCGGCAGCACGCTGGACAGACTGTGGAATGTGCGGTTGACCAGCACCCGGTCCACGCCGATGCGGCCGGACAGGGTGTCGGCCAACGCGACGAAGGCGCTCGGTGCCGGCGCCAACGTATCGAGCGCGGCGGCGGTGGCCGGTTGTGTTGCCGCGGTCGCCGCGCCGCTGCCGCCGAGTGCCAGCAGGGTGGCGCCGGCGCCCAGTCCGGCGCCGCCGGCCAGCAGGAAATTGCGTCTGCTTACCATCGAGAGTTCCTTGTTGAAGTAGTGCCGCGACGACGCGCCTGCTGTGCGTGCAGGCAAAGACTGGCCGTCACCCCGCGCGAACGCGGAGCTGGATGAGGATCGGGATCGGAAGGAGGCGCTCAGCCCGGTGCGGGCGGCCCGGCGGCGAGCGGATGCCGAGTGCTGCGTCGTTCGATCCGCGTCACGCCGGCAGGGCGCGGGCAGCTACGCGGTGGTCGGGGCGAGCGGACGCTTGGCATCAATCGACTGGGGCGTGGTGTCCGCTTGCGCGGAACGCCTGGCTTGTTCCTGTGTGCGAGGGCGCCGCGCAGCGTCGAACTGACGGTGTTCCAGCGGCGATGTGAATTGTGGCATGCGGAAAAACAGCTGAATCGCAGGTTCGCGACGGGTTCGGAAAGACAGAATCAACAGCGCGGCAGCAATCGCCCGATTCCTGACGCGAACCTGCCAATTGCCTGTTTTCAGCCGGATTCGGGCGACAGCGACAGCGGTCCTTCGACCAGCTGCGCCTTGATGAAGGCGATACAGCTGCGGATGCGCGGAGTGTGGGCGGCGGTGCTGCTGCACACGGCCCAGATGTTGGCGTCCTGCGCGTAGTCCGGCAGCACCTGCTGCAGCTGCCCGCGCTGCAGTTCGCCCCAGATATCCCAGTCGGACATCAGCATGATGCCCAGCCCGGCCAGCGCCCAGTCGACCACCACGTCGGTGGCGTTGCAGCCCATGCCGCCGTCCAGCTTCACCACTTCGTCGCCATGCGGGCCGCTCAGGCGCCACTGGCCGAACACCTGTTCGCGGTCGCGATAGCGCAGGCAGTCGTGCTGGGCCAGTTCCTGCAAGGCCTTGGGCGTGCCGCGGCGTTGCAGGTAATCCGGCGCCGCGCACAGGATCCGGCGGCCGCGCCACAGGTGCTGGGCGACCAGGTGGTTCTCGGTCGGTGGGCCGATGCGGATGTCGATGGTGTAGCGCTCGTCCAGTTCGCGCGCGGGCTGGTCGGTGACTTCCAGCCACACGTCCACCGCCGGATGCGCCTTGCGGTAAGCCTGCACGATCGGGCCGATGCGCCGGCGCGCCAGGCGCGGGCTGGTGACGATGCTGATCCGCCCGGCCGGCGCGGTCTGCGCGTCCAGCACCGCGTCGTCCATGTGGCGCGAGGCGGCCACGATGCGCTGGGCCCAGTCCAGGATCGCTTCGCCGGCCTCGCTCAGGCGCACCTGGCGCGTGGTGCGGTCGAAGAGTTTGGCGTTGAGCTGGCGCTCCAGCGCGGCGATGCGCTTGCTGATGTAGGCCGAGGAAAACCCCAGCTCGGTCGAAGCGCCGATGAAGCTGGAATGCCGGGCGACCGAGCAGAACAGCCGCAGGTCGCCGACGTGGTAGTCGTGATTCATGGACGATGCGCGCCGCCGGCACGCAGGGCAATCGTGGGGACGCTAGTGTGGCACCGGCACTTGCCGCGATCGCATCAATTGCCCGCTCCGAACGGCAGCAGCGGGCCGCCCATCCACAGCCAGCGCGCCATCCAGGCCGTGGTCAGGGCGATCAGCATGGTCAGCGGCACGCCCACGCGCAGGAAATCGCCAAACGTGTACTGGCCTGGATTGAGGATCAGCAGGTTGCCGTGGTGGCCGATGGGCGTCAGGAACGAGGCCACCGCGCCCATCGCGATGCACATGACGAACGGCGTCGGCGGTTCGCCCAGCGCCGTGGCCATGGCCAAGGCGATCGGCGTCAGCAGCACCGTGGTGGCCGCGTCGGACAGGATCTGGGTGAGCAGTGCGGCGCTGGTGAACATCACCAGCAGCAGGGTCAACGCACTCCAGTGCTGGGCGTGTGTGCTGAGGATGCCGGCGAACCATGCCGCGGTGCCGGTCTTCTCCATCGCCAGTCCCAAGGGGATCACGCCGGCGATCATCACGAAAATACGTACGTCGATTTCCTCGTAGGCACGTTCCACGCCGACGCAGCGGGTGACCACCATCGCCACCGCGCCGGTCAGGAACGCGATCTGCGGGCTCAGCCAGCCGGTCGCGGCAGCGACCACCGCGCCAACCATGATCGCCAGGGCCAGCGGCGCACGCTGGCGGGTGCGCTTCTGTGCCTCGAACGGCATCAGCATCAGGAAGCCATGGTGTTGTGCCAGCTTGCCGAAGGTCTGTTGCCGGCCCCACAGCACCAGCAGGTCGCCTTCCTCCAGCACCAGCTCGGACAGCTCGCCGTGCAGCCAGCCCTGCTTGCGCCACAGGCCGACCACCACCACGCCCAGCGTATGCAGGAAATCGATGCTGGCCACGCTGCGGCCGACGAATTCGGAGTTGGGCGCGACCACCGCCTGGACCAGCTGTTCCTCGCCCAGCAGGTCGGTCTTGCGGTCTTCCGCGTCCCTGGGCTGCTCGCCGTACTTGACCACCGCGTGCAGTGACAGGCCTGGCTCGTCCTTGATCGAGGCGATCTCGTCAGGCGAGGCGCGCACCAGTAGCACGTCGCCGCGCTGCAGTGGACTGTCCACGTGCTGGTTGCGGCGGCGCATGCCGTAGCGCAGCCAGTCCACCACCTGCAGGCGTTGGTCGAAATGCGTGCGGAACGCGCCGTGGGTCCTGCCGATCCACGGCGAGTCCTCGTCCACCACCAGTTCGGTGTAGTAGCGCTCCAGGCGCATGAAGCTTTCGCTGCTGGCTTCGCCCGAACGCTTGGGCACCAGCCAACGGCCCAGCAGCATGTAGGCCGTGCCGATCAGCACCAGCGCCGCGCCGATGGGCGTGATGGCGAAGAGGCCCAGGCCTTCCTGGCCCGAACGCTTGAGCAGGTCGTTGGCCAGCAGGAATGCCGGTGCGCTGATCAGGGTCAGCGTGGTGCCCAGCGAGGCGGCCAGCGACATCGGCATGAGCAGGCGCGAGGCGGCCAGTTTCTGCTCGCGCGCCAGCCGCATCAGGATCGGCAGCATCATCGCCGTCACCATCAGGTGGTGCGAGAACGCCGCCAGCGTCGCGGTTGCCGGCATCACCACCGCGATCGTGCGCCATTCGCTGCCGCCGGCTGCCTTGCCGATGGCATGGCCGATCCGGTCGGTGATGCCGGTGGCCGTCAGTCCCGAAGACAGTACGAACACTGCCGCCACGATGATCGCCGGTTCGCTGGAAAAGCCGGACAGCACTTCGCGTGGATTGAGGATGCCGGTGAGCGCCAGGGCCAGCATCGCCAGTATCGCCACCAGGTCCACGCGCAGCTTCTCGCTGACGAACAGGACCAGGGTGACGGCCAGGATGGCCAGGAACAGGATCTGTTGGGGTTCCAAGTGCGGACACCTGAGAAGGACAGCGGCGGCCCTTATCGCACAGGGCCACGCGAACACCGCGTCGGTGATGGTGGGGAGGCGAGCATCCGGCAACAAAAACTGCCTGGAGCAAGTTTCTGACGTCGCGCAGCGATGGCCCGCGGGAGTTCCCGCCGAGGATGGCAAAAACAAAAAACCCCGCTTGTGGCGGGGTTTTTTATCTGAGTCATGGTGCCCGGGAGAGGACTCGAACCTCCACGGAGTTGCCCCCGCTAGCACCTGAAGCTAGTGCGTCTACCAATTCCGCCAACCCGGGCGACTCAGGGGGCGCATTCTGCGGATGTGACGGCAGGGTGTCAAATGTTTTTTGAAACTTTTTCGCGCGATGCGCATCGCACTGCAGATCGAGGTGCGCTGGTACGGCGATGTCGTCGCTGCCTGCGTGGATCTGCCACCCATTCAAGTCGTGTGGAAGGTGCGGTGGTCATGCGGGATGGTCGGATCGCAGGCAAAAAAAGACCCGCTTGCGCGGGTTTTTTTTCGACTTGGTGCCCAGAAGAGGACTCGAACCTCCACGAAGTTGCCCCCGCTAGCACCTGAAGCTAGTGCGTCTACCAATTCCGCCATCTGGGCAAGGCGGCGCGTATGTTGCAGTGCGATCCAGGGAAAGTCAACGCGAAGTTTGCGCGAAGGTGGAAACCCGGTCCGGGTGTAACATGAGGCATGACAAAAAAGACTGGAACTGGCGGGCCCAAACCCCCATCGGACAAGGCCCCGGCCTCGAAAAAGGCTTCGCAGGGCGCAGGTGGCAAGAAGGGTGCCGGCAAGTCCAAGTTGCCACCATGGATGCCCGAGTCGATGGCGGCGCCGTCGAAGGGCCCGGGCAAGGGCGCTAAACCTGCCGCCGATGGTGGTGCACGTCGCAGAGGACCACGCCCCGGCAATGACAACAGCGGTGGCCCGCGTCCGTTCGAACGTCGCGGTCGCGGCGCGCCGCGCGTGGTGGTGCCAGCACAGGGCGTCGGCCAGGCCGGCTTCACCGATCCGCACGCCGCGCGCGAGGCCGAGCGCTATGCGCAGCCCATCGCCAGCCGCGAGGTGATCCTGGGCGCGCTGTCGGCCAGCGATGGTCCGCTGACCGCCGAGGAAGTGGCTGGCAAGCTGGATCTCACCGCACCCGATCGTTTCGAAGCGCTGGGCAAGCGCCTCAACGCGATGGTCCGCGATGGCCAGTTGCTGCTCAACCGCCGTGGCGGTTACGCACCGGCCGAGCAGATGGATCTTGTGGCTGGCGTGGTGATCGCCAATCCGGAAGGATTCGGCTTCCTGCGTGCCGAGGCCGGTGGCGACGACCTGTTCCTGCCGCCGTTCGAAATGCGCAAGGTCATGCACGGCGACCGCGTGCTGGCCAGCATCACTGGTGTCGACCGGCGTGGCCGCAGCGAAGGCGCCATCGTCGAGGTGCTGGAGCGCCGCGTGAACCGCCTGATCGGTCGTTTTGCGATGGAGTCCGGCGTCAGCTTCGTGGTGCCCGACGACAAGCGCATGCAGCGCAACATCATGGTGCCGCCCGATGCGCGCGGCGATGCGCGCGACGGCCAGCTGGTGGTGCTGGAACTGACCCATGCACCGGACGGTCGCCGCGATCCAATCGGCAAGATCATTGCCGTGCTGGGCGACAAGCTGACCCCGTCGCTGGTGGTGGAAACCGCCATCCACGGCCACGAGCTGCCGTACGAATTCCCGCCGGAGGTGCTGGCCGAAGCCACTGCCGTGCCACTGACGGTCGAGCCGTCGATGATCGGCGGCCGCGTGGACCTGCGCGACCTGCCGCTGGTCACCATCGACGGCGCCGACTCCAAGGATTTCGACGACGCGGTCTACTGCGAGTCCAACCGCAAGGGCCTGCGCATCAGCAACCGCTCGGGCTATCGCCTGGTGGTGGCCATCGCCGACGTGTCCCACTACGTGCGTCCCGGCACGCCGCTGGATGACGAAGCGCAGAAGCGTGCGACCTCGGTGTACTTCCCCGGGTTCGTGGTGCCGATGCTGCCGGAGACGATCTCCAACGGCATCTGTTCGCTGAATCCGAAGGTCGACCGCATGTGCTTCGTCTGCGACATGCAGGTGGACAAGAACGGTGAGATCGGCACGGCCAAGTTCTACGAGGCAGTGATGCGTTCGCACGCGCGCCTGACCTACGACCAGGTCTGGAAGGCCGTGGGCGAGGACGACGCGCAGGCGCAGGCCGAGATCGGCCCGGACGTGCTGCCGCACGTCAAGCGCCTGCACGAGCTGTACGGCCTGCTGTCCAAGGCAAGAGAGAAGCGCGGCGCGATCGAGTTCGAGACCAGCGAAGTGCGCTTCGTCCTGGACAACCGTGGCGAAGTCACCCAGGCCGGCATGCAGGTGCGCAACGATGCGCACAAGCTGATCGAGGAATGCATGATCGCGGCCAACGTGCAGGCTGCGCGCTACCTGCTGGAGAAGGGCATCCCGGCGCCGTACCGCGTGCATGAGCGGCCACCGGAGTCCAAGTACGCCGACCTGCTGGAATTCCTGAAGGAATTCAAGCTGTCGATGCCGGCCTGGAGCAAGGTCGAGCCGCGCGATTTCACTGCGCTGCTGAAGAGGATCCGCCAGCGTCCCGATGTGGCGCTGCTGGAATCGGTGCTGCTGCGCAGCCAGAGCCTGGCGGTGTACACGCCGGACAACGCGGGTCACTTCGGCCTGGCGTTGGATGCGTACGCGCACTTCACCTCGCCGATCCGCCGCTATCCCGACCTGCTGGTGCACCGCGCGATCAAGTACGCGCTCACCGGCGGCAAGGCCGAGAAGTTCCAGTACTCGCCGCGCCAGATGGCCGCGCTGTCGCTGCAGTGTTCCGAACGTGCGCGCCGTGCCGACGAGGCCGAGCGCGAGGTTGACGAGCGTTACCGCGCTGCGTGGATGGAGCAGCACGTCGGTGGCATCTTCGAGGGCGTGATCAGCGGCGTGACCAGCTTCGGTCTGTTCGTGGAATTGAACCAGTCCAAGGTCAATGGCCTGGTCCACGTCACCCAGCTGCCGCACGACTATTACCACTTCGACCCGATCCGCAAGACGCTGTCAGGCGAACGCCGTGGCACCGAATTCCGGCTGGGCGATGCGGCTACCGTGCAGGTGATGAAGGCCAGCATGGAAGAACGCAAGATCGACTTCCGCCTGGTCGAGAAGCGTGGCGAGGACGGTGCCGAAGCTGGCGAGGATGCGCCGCGCGCGTTCCCGGCCAAGCGCCCGAAGAAGAAATACTGAGATCCACCCGATGCAGGATGGCGGCGACCGAGGTCGCCGTCGTCCTTTCCGCAAAGCCCCTTACTTTTTGAAGACGCAATGAGCAGCAAGCAGAATTCCTGGATCGTCGGTGTCAACGCGGTGGCCTCGTCCATCGAGAACGACGCCGACAACGTGCGTGAAGTCCTGATCGACGGCAGCAGCAAGAACGCGCGCCTGACCGAGATCGAGGAGAACGCACGCCGCAAGGGCATCGAGGTGCGCAAGGTCAACACCCAGGCGCTGGACGGCGTGGGTGGGCAGGTGCGCCACCAGGGCGTGGCCGCGCGCTATGCCGCCGCGAAAACCTGGGACGAAGCCGAGTTGCCCGGCCTGATCGAGGCCGCGCAAGGTCGCGCGCTGGTGCTGGTGCTGGATGGCGTGCAGGACCCGCACAACCTGGGTGCCTGCCTGCGTAGTGCCGCCGCCGCCGGCGTGACCGCGGTGGTGATCCCCAAGGACAAGTCGGTCGGCCTGAATGCCACCGTGCGCAAGACGTCCGCCGGTGCGGCTGATCGCCTGCCGGTGGTCGCGGTCACCAACCTGGCCCGCGCGCTGCGCGAGATCCAGAAGCTTGGCGTGTGGATCTACGGCCTGGCCGGCGAAGCCGAAGCCTCGCTGTATTCGATCGACCTGAAGGGCAACGTCGCGCTGGTCCTGGGTGGCGAAGGCGACGGCATGCGCCGCTTGACCCGCGAGCACTGCGACGGCCTGGTCAAGATCCCGATGCCGGGCGATATCGAAAGCCTCAACGTCTCGGTCGCCACCGGCGTGACCCTGTTCGAGGCGGTCCGCCAGCGCGGGCTGTAGTCCGCGCCAGGGGAAAGCAGGATGCGGGTCGGGGGACGCACGCACGAACCACAGCGCGAGCTGCAGCGGATGACGCCGCTGCGGGCCTGCGCCTGCCTGTTGTTGATATGCGCGTTCTGGCTGCCTGGCGTGCTGCACGCATCCACCCTGGCGCCATCGCCGCCGCTGCGCGATGACGCCATCGACCTGTGGACCTCGCGCGACGGCCTGCCGCACAACTCGATCCGCGACATCGCCCAGACCGCCGATGGCTACCTGTGGTTTGCCACCTGGGAAGGGCTGGTCCGCTACAACGGACTGGAGTTCACCACCTTTGATCGCAGCACCCGGCCGGCATTGGCCGACAACGGCATCGGTGCGCTGTATGTCGATCCGAAGGGCGCGCTGTGGTTGAGCGATTCGCGCGGCAACGTCAGCCGTTATGGACCCGACGGCAAGTTCAGGATCTGGCAGCGCCCGGCCGATGCGCCCGAGGTGCTGCTGTCGGCGATGACCATGGATCACCAGGGGCGCCTGTGGATGCTGTTCGAAGGGCGCGGGCTGGCGTACCTGACCCCGGACGGACGCTACGTCTATGAAGCGCCAACGGCCGATTCGCCGCTGCGCACGGCCTACGCGCACATGCTGGTCGATGCACAGGGCCGCGTCTGGGTGGGCAGCGAACAGGGCCTGGTCGTGCGCGAGGTGGATGGCAGGACGCATGTGGTGTCCGGAGCCTACGGATTGCCGCCGGGGCTGGCCTGGCCCTATCAGGCCCCGGACGGCGCGCTGTGGGTGGTGGCGCGGGATTGCCTCTATCGCCTGCAGGACGGCAAGCTGGTCATGCAGCACCGGCTGCCCGATGCCGGGCGCCTGACCGCGCTGCTGCAGGACCGGCATGGCGAACTGTGGATCGGCACCGAGAGCGTCGGCGTGCTGCACATCGGCCGGCATGGCATCGAGACCCTGTCATCGGCCCTGCCATTGCCGCGTGGCCGCATCACCAGCTTCAAGGAAGATGCCGAGGGCAGCATCTGGGTCGGCGCCAATGGTGGCCTGTTCCGCCTGCGCGAAACGCTGTTCACCAACACCACGGCGCGCGACGGATTGAGTTCGGACTACGTGCGCGCGGTCCTGCAGGATGTCCATGGCGACCTGTGGGTCGGCAACTCCACCGGCGTGGACCGCATCGCGGCCGGTCGCAGCATTACCCATCTCGATCTGCCCACCGACACCGGCAAGCCGCCTTCGGCCTTGAGCCTGGCCCAGCAACGCGATGGCACGCTGTGGGTGGGCACGGCCAACGATGGCCTGTATCGCGTGGCGACCGATGGCCGGGTCCAGCGCTACGGTCCGCAGCAGGGGCTGGCGGCCGGCACGGTGCGTGGCATCAGCATCGGTGCGGATGACGTGGTCTGGCTTGCGACCCAGCGTGGCCTGGCATCGGTGCAGGGCGACCGGGTGGTGGCGCCGCCCGTGCCTGCGCTGCCGGTGGCGCTGACGACAGCGGTGTACAGCGAACCCGGCGCGGTCTGGGTGGGCACGCTGGAAGGCGCGCTGGTGTTGCGCGGGGACAAGGTCGAATCGATTCCACTGGAGCAGCTGGGCGGTGGCCGCAGTGTGTTCGGGTTCACCCGCATCGGCGATGCAATGTGGATCAGCAGTGATCGCGGCCTGTACCGCTACCGCGCCGGCAAGCTGGCGCGCGTGGGCCTGGAGCAGGGCGTGCCGGTGGATGCGGTGTTCCAGCTGCTCCCGGACCATGCAGGCCATCTGTGGATCACCAGCAACCGCGGCGTGCTGCGCACTGACTGGCAGAGCCTGGAGCGCGTGGCCAATGGCGTGCAGCCACGCGTGGTGATGACCAACTACAACGAGATGGACGGCATGGCCAACTCGCAGGCCAACGGCAGCTCGGGTCCCACGGCGGTCGTGCGCGACGACGGCACGCTATGGGTGGCCACCGCCGGTGGCGTGTCCACGGTCGATCCCAGGCGGCTGCAGTGGTTTCGCGAGCGTCCCGCGCCACCGGTGGTGATCGACGAGGTCGAACAGGACGGCGTGCCGCTGCCATGGCGCAACCGCGCATCGCTGTCGCTTGAGGGCGGTCATCGCCTAAGCGTGAGCTACGTCGGCCTGAGCTACCTGCTGCCGGAGCGCACCGAATACCGCACCCGCCTGGAAGGGCTGGCGGCCGATTGGGTCAAGCGCGGTCGCCAGCGCAGCGTGGAGTTCGTCGGCCTGCCGCCGGGCGACTACACCCTGCACGTATCTGCTGCGCATCCCGATGGCGCGTGGAGCGATCGCGAGGCCGTGCTGCGCTTCACCATCGAACCGTTCCCGTGGCAGCGCCGCAGCGTGCAGGTGGCGGCGCTGCTGGTGATTGGGCTGTTGCTGTTCGGGCTGTACCGCTATCGCATCCATCGTTACCGGGCCAGCACCGGACGCCTGACGCGGCTGGTGGACGAACGCACCCGCGACCTGCAGGTGCAGGCGCAACAGCTGCGCGATGCAGACAGGGAAAAGACCGGCCTGCTGCACCAGTTGCGGCTGCAGTCCGAAGCCTTCGAGCGCCAGGCGCGTGAAGACGTGCTGACCGGCCTGCCGAACCGCCGCGCGCTGGACGAACGCCTGGCGCAGGAGATCGCCCGGGCCCGGCGCAGCGGCTTGCCGCTGTGCATCGCAATGCTGGACGTGGACCATTTCAAGAAGGTCAACGACCAGCACTCGCACGGCATCGGCGATGCGGTGTTGAAGCAGGTCGGTGCGCTGCTGGTGGGCCACGCGCGCGATGCCGACATGGCGGCACGCAGCGGTGGCGAGGAGTTCTGCCTGGTGTTTACCGACACCGCGCTGGAACAGGCGATGCAGGCCTGCATGCGCTTGCGCGAGCTGTTCCATGCGCAGTCTGGCTGGGGCAACATCGCCGTGCTGCAGATCACCTTCAGCGCGGGCCTGGTGCAGCTGGAAGATGCCGATGTGTCACCGGCCTCGCTCTACCAGCGCGCCGACCGCCTGCTGTATCGCGCCAAGCGCAACGGTCGCGACCGGATCGAACACGACTGACCCGCATCGGCGCAGCAACGCGCGGTATCGACGATCGACTGCGGTCAGTACACCACGTTGCGGACCAGGCGCAGCGGGATGTCGCCGGCGTTGTGGTAGCTGTAGTCGCCTGTGTCGCTGGGGAAGACCAGGTGCTCGCCGGCGTCGAGGTGCTGTTCGTTTCCGTTCTGCTCCAGGGTGAGCCGGCCCTCGATCACGTACAGCAGCTCGCACCAGCCCGCAGGGTCGGCACCGGAGCGGTAGCGCTCGCCCGGCATCAGCGTCCATTGCCACAGCTCCACCTGGTGCACCGCCGGCACGCTGGACAACAGCATGCCGCGCGAGCGTGGGTCGCTTCCGCGCCAGGCCAGCGCATCCACGCGCGGCTGGCCGGCGATGTCTTCGGCCTTGAGCAGGTCGGCAAACTGCACGCCCAGCGCTTCGGCCAGCCGGTCCAGCGTATTGAGGCTGACGTTGGCGTCGCCCGATTCGATCGCGACCAGCATCCGGCGGCTGACCTGCGAGGTTTCGGCCAGGGCCTGCTGGCTCAGTCCGGCCAGCTGGCGCAGGCGGCGCAGGTTGCCGGCGACGTGTTCCAGCACGCTCATGCAGTTTGATGCCGGTTGCGCATGATTTTGCACTTCGCTTTGGCGGGGTGTTGCGCAATATAATGCGCAATCACGTCTCCATCCAGTCATCAGGTTCCGCCGTGTCCGCGCCTTCATCGTTCCGTACATCTTCCATCCTGTATCCGGTGGCGCTGCTGCTGGTGTCGATGCTCTCGATCCAGGCCGGCGCCAGTCTGGCCAAGAGCCTGTTCCCGGCGATCGGCGCGACCGGTGCGACCGCGCTGCGGCTCGGATTCGGCACGGTGCTGCTGTGGGTCGTGTTCCGGCCGTGGAAGATGGACTGGCGCGCGCTGCCCTGGCCGATGCTGCTGGGCTACGGGCTCTCGCTGGGGACGATGAACACCTTGTTCTACATCGCGCTGCAGACCGTGCCGCTGGGCCTGGCGGTGGCGCTGGAATTCACCGGGCCGCTGGCGGTGGCGGTGCTGGGTTCGCGCCGTCCGCGTGACCTGGTGTGGGCGGGGTTGGCGATTGCCGGGCTGTTGCTGCTGGTGCCGTGGCCGGGTTCGCAGGCGGCGCTCGATCCGGTCGGCATGGCCTGCGCATTGGGCGCGGGCGTGTGCTGGGCGCTGTACATCCTGTTCGGGCAGAAGGCCGGTGCCGAACACGGCGCGCAGACGGTCGCGCTCGGCTCGACGATTGCCTGCGTGGTGGCGGTGCCGTGGGGCGTGGCCCATGCCGGCATGGCGCTGTTCACGCCGGCCTTGCTGCCGGCCGCGCTGGGCGTGGCGGTGCTGTCGATGGCATTGCCGTATTCGCTGGAAATGATGGCGCTGACCCGGCTGCCGGCGCGCACCTTCGGCATGCTCATGAGCCTGGAGCCGGCGCTGGGTGCGCTGTGCGGGATGTTGCTGCTGCACGAGCAGCTGCGTCCGCTGCAGTGGCTGGCGATCGTGGCAGTGATCGCCGCTTCTGCCGGCGCCACGCTGGGGGCCAGGGCGCCGGTGACGGCGCCTGTGCCCGACTGACGCCGGGTATCAGCCGCCCGCGGCGCGCGGGCGCGGCCACTGGTTGGCGATGTTGCAGAACAGGCGCGCGGTCTGCTCGACGTCGTAGACGGCCGAGTGCGCTTCTTCCGAATTCCATTCCATGCCGGCGGCCTGTACCGCACGCGCCAGCACGGTCTGGCCATAGGCCATGCCGCCCATGGTCACCGTGTCGAACACGCTGAAGGGATGGAAGGGATTGCGCTTGTGTTCGGTGCGCGCGACCGCGGCATTGAGGAAGTTCAGGTCGAAATGCGCGTTGTGGCCGACCAGGATCGCGCGCTGGCAGCCGTGCTTTTTCACGGCCGCGCGGACCGGCGCGAACACATGGTCCAGCGCTTCCTTTTCAGGCTTGGCCAGGCGGAACGGGTGGTCAAGCACGATCCCTGTCACCTCCAGCGACTTGGGATCGATCTCCAGGCCGGGCGCCGGTTCCAGGTGCGCGCACGAGGTGTCACCCAGGATGAAGCGTCCCTGGTCATCCAGGTCGATCGGCACCGCGGCGATTTCCAGCAGTGCGTGGCGGTTCCAGTCGAAGCCACCGGTTTCCACGTCCACCACCACGGGCAGGAAGCCACGGAAGCGGCGGGCCATGGGCGAAACGGAAGTCGGTGCGGCGGGCGAGGGAGGCACAGGGGTGTCTTGCATGGATGAAAGCCTAGCAGACCGGGTCAGGCCTTCGGTTTCCTGCCTGCAGGCGGTCGCCCATGAAAAAACGGCAGGACAGCCGTTTTTCACGGCGAAGCCGCCTTAAGGGTGACGAACAGGGATACGCGCCATGAAAAAACAGCAGGACAGCCGTTTTTCACGGCGAAGCCGCCCCAAGGGTGGCGCACAGGGATGTGCGCCATGAAAAAGGCGCGCCCCCGAAGGACGCGCCCGTTGTTGCAGTGAGCTCCACGCTGGCCTGGTGGCCATCGCGTTCAATCTTGCGAAACCCGCCCGTGTGGCGGCTCAGAGCGCGCCGGTGAACGCGGTCTGGTCGCGCTTGTCGCGCGGCGGCAGCGGCTTGTCACCCTGCACCAGGAACCAGACGTTTTCGGCGATGTTGGTGGCGTGGTCGCCGATGCGTTCCAGGTTCTTGGCCATGAACAGCAGGTGCGTGCACGGAGTGATGTTGCGCGCGTCTTCCATCATGTAGGTCAGCAGTTCGCGGAACAGCGCGGTGTACAGCGCGTCCAGCTCGGCATCGCGTTCGCGCACCTGCACGGCCAGCTCGGCATCGTTGTCGCGGTAGGCGGCCAGGGCATCGCGCACCAGCTGCGCGGCCAGCTGGCCCAGGGCGCGCAGGCCGGTCGCATGTGGCACCGGCGGCAGGGCGTTGAGCGCCATCGAACGCTTGGCCACGTTGGCGGCGTAGTCGCCGATCCGCTCGATGTCGGTGGGAATGCGCAGGGCGGCCAGGATTTCGCGCAGGTCGCGCGCCATCGGGCCACGCAGGGCCAGCTGCATCACGTCGTGGCTGACCTGCGACTCAAGCGCGTCGATGGCTTCATCATTGGCGATGATGCGCTGGGCGGCGCGGTCGTCGCGGCGCTCGACCACGTCCAGCGCCGCTTCCAGCTGGGCCACGGCGATCTCGCCCATGTGCAGGATCTCGCCGGCCAGCCGGCGCTGCTCTTCGTCATAGCTCTTGACGATATGTTCGTGCGGGAGGTTGTTCATGGGTTTGGAGAGTCCTGGAAAGCGTGGAGTGCGCCGGGTCTTGAGCTGTCGTGTGCAACTGGCCACGCGGCAATGCCGAGTCGGCGTGTGTGCTGCTGTGCTGCTGCCATCCGTGGCGGGACATCCTGTCTTGGTTCAACACCGGCCCGGTCATCCATGGCCGGGCGTTCGCGATCGCAGCCGATGCCGGTAAGCATCGGCCAAGCGCGATCGCTCACCCAAACCGACCGGTGATGTAATCCTCGGTCTGCTGCTTGGACGGACGCGAGAAGATGGTCGAGGTGACGTCGTGTTCGATCAGGTCGCCCAGGTACATGAAGGCGGTGTAGTCGCTCACGCGCGCGGCCTGCTGCATGTTGTGGGTGACGATGGCGATGGTGTAGTCGCGCTTGAGTTCCTCGACCAGCTGCTCGATGCGGCTGGTGGAGATCGGGTCCAGCGCCGAAGTCGGCTCGTCCAGCAGCAGCACATCCGGCTTCAACGCCACGGCGCGGGCGATGCACAGGCGCTGCTGCTGGCCGCCGGACAGGCCCAGCGCGCTCTGGCCCAGCTTGTCCTTCACTTCATCCCACAACGCGCCCTGGCGCAGGGCCTGCTCGACGCGGTCCTTCATGTCGGCCTTGTTGAGCGTTTCATGGTGGCGGATGCCGTAGGCGACGTTCTCGAAGATGGTCATCGGGAACGGCACCGGCTTCTGGAACACCATGCCGACCTTGCTGCGCAGGCGGTTCATCGGGTACTTGGGCGAGAGGATGTTCTCGCCGTCCAGCAGTACTTCACCGCTGGCCTTGAGCTTGGGATACAGCGCGTAGATGCGGTTGAAGATGCGCAGCAGCGTCGACTTGCCGCAGCCGGACGGGCCGATCAGCGCGGTGACGCGCTTTTCCGGGATCTGCAGGTTTATGCCCTTCAGTGCGTGGAAGCTGCCGTAGTGGAAGTCCAGGCCGCGGGCTTCCAGCTTCACTTCAGCCGGCGGCAGCACGCCACGGTCGGTGGTGACGGGCGTCAGGCGCGGCGTGGGAGCGGCGTGCTGGATATCGTTCATGGTGGGATCCATCGATAAGTCAGTCATTGGAGATCCTGTTGCGCAGCAGGAAGAAACGCGCGCCCAGGCTGACCAGCAGCACGAACACGGTCAGGACCAGCGCGCCGGCCCAGGCCAGCGTCTGCCAGGATTCATAGGGGCTGCCGGCGAACTGGTTCATCACCACCGGCACCGAGGCCATGGGGCGGAACACGTTCGTGCTCCAGAACTGGTTGCCGAAGGCGGTGAACAGCAGTGGCGCGGTTTCGCCGGAGATACGGGCCAGGGCCAGCAGGATGCCGGTGACGATGCCGGCCGAGGCGCTGCGGTAAAGCACCTGCACGGTGACCTTCCACTGCGGCACGCCCAACGACAGGGCCGCCTCGCGCATCTGCGCCGGCACCAGGCGCAGCATTTCGTCGGTGGTGCGTACGACCACGGGCAGCACGATGAAGGCCAGCGAGATCGCACCGGCCAGCGCCGAGAAGCCGATCACCGACACCACCATCGCGTAGACGAACAGGCCCAGCACGATCGACGGCGCCGACAGCAGGATGTCGTTGACGAAACGCACCACGGTGCCGGCCTTGCGCGCGTTGCCGTATTCGGACAGCCAGGTGCCGGCCAGTACGCCCAGCGGCGCGCCGATCACGATGGCCAGCACGCACATCACCGCGCTGCCGAAGAAGGCGTTGAGCAGGCCGCCGTCCTGCATCGGCGGCGGCGTGTTCATGGTGAACAGGTTGAGGTTGATGCCGGCGACACCCTTGGCCAGCAGGGTCCACAGGATCCAGGCAAGGAACACCAGGCCGAAGATCGCCGTGGCGCACGACAGCAGCAGCGCGACGACATTGACGACGCGGCGGCGCAGGTACAGCGCGGAGGCGGACATCAGTTGCCCTCCTTGCGCGAGAGCTGCAGCAGCATGTAGCGGGCCACTGCCAGCACCACGAAGGTCACCGCGAACAGCACGAAGCCCAGCAGCAGCAGCGCGGAGCGGTAGGTTTCGGTGGCCTCGCCGAAGTCATTGGCGATCAGCGCGGCGATGGTGGTGCCCGGCATCAGCAGCGACACCGACAGCGACACGCTGTTGCCGACCACGAAGGCCACCGCCATCGTTTCGCCCAGCGCGCGGCCCAGGCCGAGGAAGATGCCGCCGATCACGGCCGAGCGGGTGTAGGGCAGGACGATGTCCCAGCTCACTTCCCACTTGGTCGAGCCCAGCGCGTAGGCCGATTCCTTCAGGCGCGTGGGCACGGTCAGGAACACTTCGCGCATCACCGATGAAATGAAGGGGATCACCATGATCGCGAGCACGAAGCCCGCGGTCAGGATGCCGATACCCAGCGGCGGGCCCTGGAACACCGGCCCGATCACCGGCAGTTCGCCCAGGGTGTCGTTGAGCCAGGGCGTCACGTACTCGGTCATCATCGGGACCAGCACGAACAGGCCCCACATGCCGTAGATGATCGACGGGATACCGGCCAGAAGTTCGATGGCCGTGCCGATCGGACCGCGCAGCCAGCGCGGCGCCACTTCGGTCAGGAAGAAGGCGATGCCGAAGCTCACCGGCACGGCGATCAGCATGGCGATCAGGGCGGTGACCAGCGTGCCGTAGATCGGCGCCAGCGCGCCGTACTTGTTCTCGACCGGATTCCATTCGGTGGAGGTGATGAAACTGAAGCCCTGGGTGAGCAGCGCGTGTCGGCCGCCCCAGAGCATGGACAGGGCGGCACTGGCCAGCGCGACCAGGACGAAGGCGACGGTGCCGACCAGGATCCAGCGGAAGATGCGATCGGCGCGCGCATCACGCGTATCGCGGGTGCTGCTGGCGGTGGCGGGGAGCGTAGCTGCGTTCATGCGGTGCGGTGAGCTCGCGTGAGGGATCGGGGAAGCGTGCGGCAGGGATGTTTCAGTGCGTCGTTACCGCAAAGACGGAGATTTTCGAGGTCGTCATCCCCGCGTAGGCGGGGATCCAGGGACTTTGCTTGTGCTTTTGTTTGAAGCGGGAAGGCAAAAACAGAGGCAACTGCAACGTCCCTGGATCCCCGCTTTCGCGGGGATGACGATCCGGCAAAGCCGTGCGCGATGCGCACGGGCCGGAGCGTCACTTGAATTCAGCGGCCCAGTACGCTTCGATCTGGGTCACCAGCGGCGCCGGCAGCGGCACGTAATGCAGCTCTTCGGCCTGCTTCTGGCCGTTCTCGAAGGCCCACTTGAAGAATGCCAGCGTCTCGGCGCTGCGCTTGGCATCGGCCGGCTGCTTGTGCATCAGCATGAAGTTGGTGGCGGTGATCGGCCACGCCTTCTCGCCCGGCGCGTTGGTGATGACCAGGTTGAAATCCTTGGCGCTGGCCCAGTCGGCGCTTTCGGCCGCGGCGGCGAAGGATTCCGAATTCGGCTCGACCCACTGGCCGGCGGCGTTCTGCATCGAGGTGTACGGCATCGCGCTCTGCAGTGCGTAGGCCAGTTCGACGTAGCCGATCGAGTTCTTGATCTGCTTCACGTACGAAGCCACGCCTTCATTGCCCTTGCCGCCCACGCCACCGGGCCACTGGACCGAGGTGCCTTCGCCGACTTTGGTCTTCCACTCCGGGCTGACCTTGGACAGGTAGTTGGTGAAGTTGAAGCTGGTGCCCGAACCGTCGGAGCGGTGGACCAGGCTGATCTTGGCGTCGGGCAGCTGCACGCCCGGGTTGGCCGCGGCGATGGCCGGGTCATTCCACTTCTCGACCTTGCCCAGGAAGATGTTGGCCAGCAGTTCGCCGGTCAGGCGCAGCTTGCCGGCTTCGATGCCTTCCAGGTTGACCACCGGGACCACGCCGCCGATGGCCGACGGGAACTGGCCCAGGCCGGCCTGCGCCAGTTCCTCGGAGGACAGCGGCTTGTCGGACGAACCGAAATCGACCGTGCTGGCCTTGATCTGGGCGATGCCGCCGCCGGAGCCGATCGACTGGTAATTGACCTGGTTGCCGGTACCGGTGGCGTAGTCGGCCGACCACTTGGACACCAGCGGATAGATGAAGGACGCGCCAGCGCCGGAGACCTGCGCGGCGTTGGGGTTCTGCGCGGCCGGCGCGGCAGCAGTGGCGCCGGTCGCGGGCGCAGCGGCCGTGTTGGCCTGGTCGGCGGGCTTGTTGCACGCGGCAACGGCCAGGGCGACGGACAGGGACAGCAGGGCCACGCGGGCCGACTTGAGCTTCATCTGGAACTCCAATATGGACGTTTGCCGGTGCAGCCAGCAGGTGACGCTATTGGATGATGGTTTTGTTACAGGGTCATGACGGCGTGACGGATGGCCGTTCCCGCGGGCATCGTCCTGCCGGCGAAACCCTTCGATGGCCGGGCAGATGGCCGATTGCCCAGCGAAGTGACGTGTTGGACAGCCGGCCCGCGGGTTGGTCCATCGCGTACCTGTCCGACGGGAACCTGCGTGTGCATGACATCCCGGTGACGGTGTCGTGGCACGCCGGCCTGGCCGAGTACGGGGCGGCAGGGCATGGCCCTCCATGCCGTTGCCGGCCTGGCACGGCGCGTAGCATCGGCGAACGACAGCGCGGAGTAGTCGATATCGCGCAACCGCCGGGGCGCGCGCTGCCGTGTGGACACGATGCCGTGCATGAACAATGCTCCTGCTTCCGCCACGTCGCCGGCCGAGTGCCCGGGTCATGCGCGTGCGTCCACCGTCATGCCTCGGAGATCCCTTGTGTCACAACGACGTTTGCCCAATGCGTTCCGGCCTGGTCTTGTCCTGCTGCTGGCCTTGATGTCCCTGCCGGCGCTGGCGGCTGCTGCATCGGCCAGCGCGGGATTGACCACCGAAGGCGAGCGCAGTGGATTCATCCGCACCGGCCGCTATGACGAACTCCAGCCGCTGATCGAACGCTTCGCCCAGGCCTATCCGCAAGCGGTACGGCTGGAAACTTTCGGCGTCTCGCCCGAAGGGCGTCCGCTGCTGGCCATGGTCGTGAGCCGCACCGGCGTGCTCAGCGCCGACCAGGCGCGTCGCAAGGATGTGCCGGTGCTGCTGGTGCAGGGCGGCATCCATTCCGGCGAGATCGAAGGCAAGGACGCCGGCTTCATTGCCCTGCGCGAGATGCTGGAAGGCAAGGTCGCGCCGAAGGTGCTGGACCAGGTGGTGATCGTGTTCGTGCCGGTCTACAACGTCGATGGCCACGAGCGTTTCCGCGCCTGGAACCGCCCCAACCAGAATGGCCCGGCGCAGATGGGCCAGCGTGCCACCGCGCAGAACCTCAACCTCAATCGCGACTACATCAAGGTCGATGCCCCCGAGACGCGGGCGATGCTGGACCTGGTCAACCGCTGGGACCCGATCGTCACCCTGGACATCCACGCCACCGACGGTGCCAAGTTCCAGCATGACGCTTCGATCCAGATGGAGCCGCTGCACGAAGGCGATGCCGGGCTGATGCAGCTCGGCCAGAAGATCAGTGATGGTCTGCTGGGCCAGCTGCGCAAGCAGGGCTCCACGCCGCTGCCGTTCTATCCCTCGCTGCTCAAGAACGACGATCCGACCTCGGGCTTTGCGGACAATGTGTACCTGCCGCGGTTTTCCACCGGCTATTTCCAGCTGCGCAACCGCTACAGCATCCTGCTGGAAACCCATTCCTGGAAGACCTACGCCCAGCGCGTGGAGATTGCCCGCAACACCATCATCGACCTGGCTTCGATGGCCGCGCGCGACGGCGCGCGCTGGCTGCAGCAGGCACAGGCCGCCGACCAGCTGGCCAGCAGTGGCGCGCCGCTGACCGTGCCGCTGGATTTCAAGGCGACGGAAACATTCCGCACGATCGATTTCCTTGGCTACGCCTACACCCGGACCTCGTCGGATGTGTCCGGCGGGCTGTGGACCCAGTACGACGACAGCAAGCCGCAGGTATGGAAGGTGCCGCTGTACGACAAGGTGGTGCCGACGGTGTCAGCCGACGCGCCGGGCGCTGGCTACATCGTGCCGGCGGCGTATGCGGCCAAGGTCGCGGACCTGCTGGATGCACATGGCGTGCGTTACGAACGGCTGGAGGCGGCGCGCCCGGGTGCGCCGGTGGAAGTGTTTCACGCGGCTACCGTCGAGCTGGCGGCCAAGACCTTCGAAAGCCGCCAGCGCGCCACCGTCACCGGGCAATGGGCCGGCGAATCGCGCGACGTGGCTGTTGGTTCGTTGTACGTGCCGATCGCCCAGCCCAAGGCGCGGCTGGTGGTGACGCTGTTCGAACCATTGGGGCCGGATTCGCTGCTGGCCTGGGGCATGTTCAACAGCAGTTTCCAGCAGCAGGAATACATGGAGGCTTATGTCGCCGAAGCCGTCGCGCGCGAGCAGCTGCGCGATCCGGAGATGGCAAAAGCCTTCCAGGCGCGCCTGGCCAGTGATGCGGCTTTCGCTGCAAGCCCGGCCCAGCGGCTGGCTTTTTTTGCCAGGCGCCATGCCTCGGCCGAGCCGGCACTGAACCTCTATCCGGTCTATCGCATCGCCCGATAAGGCGGGCAGGGCGTTCATGGCGCAAAAGAAAAGGCCCGGGAGATCCCGGGCCTTTCTTGTCTCGATGGCATGTCCTGTCGGCGGGGAGAGAGATGCCGCCGGAAGGGCTTGCCGCGAGGCGGCTTACTTGATGCTGCTGGCCCAGTAGGCTTCGATCTGCTGCACCAGCGACGGCGGCAGCGGGACGTAGTCCAGTGCCTGCGCCTGCGATTGGCCCTGTTCGAAGGACCACTTGAAGAAGTCCAGCGCGGCCTTGGTCTGGGTGGCGCTCTTGGGCTTCTTGTACATGATCGCCCAGGTAGTGGCGGTGATCGGCCACGCGTCGGCGCCAGGCGCATTGGTCATGATCAGGTTGAAGTCCTTGGCCGACTTCCAGTCCGCGGTGGCAGCGGCGGCGGCGAAGGCTTCGGCATTCGGCTGCAGGGTCTTGCCGGCGGCGTTGCGCATGGCGGCGTAGGAGAGCTTGTTCTGCAGCGCGTAGGCGTATTCGACGTAGCCGACGCCACCCTTGATCTGGCGCACGTAGGCCGACACGCCTTCGTTGCCCTTGCCGCCGATGCCGGTCGGCCAGGTGACGGCCGTGCCTTCGCCGACCTTGGACTTCCAGTCCGGGCTGACCTTGGACAGGTAGTTGGTGAAGTTGAAGCTGGTGCCCGAACCATCGGAGCGGTGCACGACGGTGATGCGCAGGTCGGGCAGGGCCAGGCCCGGGTTCAACGCGGCCAGGGCCGGGTCGTTCCACTTGGTGATCTTGCCCAGGAAGATGTCGGCCAACGTGGTGCCGTCCAGCTTCAGCGCGCCCGGGGCGACGCCCGCCACGTTGAACACGGGCACGATGCCGCCGATCACCACCGGGAACTGGCCCAGGCCGGACTTGGCCAGGTCAGCGGCGTCCAGCGGCTTGTCCGAGGCGCCGAAATCAACCGTAGCGGCCTTGATCTGTGCGATGCCGCCACCGGAGCCGATGGACTGGTAATTGACGTGGTTGCCGCTCTTCTCGGCATAGGCAGCCGACCACTTGGACAGCACGGGATACACGAAGCTGGAGCCGGCGCCGGTCACGTCGGTCGCGTTGGCGGCGAACACGCAGGAGGCCAGAGCAAAGGCCAGTGCAAGGCGGGCCTTGGGAAGGGAAGTCACGGTTGAGTCCTCGGATGGATGGAGTCGTCGCCACGGCAGTGGCAGCGGCGCCATTGCACGACCGTTCGATGATGGTTTCGAGGCACTGGGGTTTCAGAAACATGACAGCCCTTCGGTGCGAGCCCGGCTCCGGCGTGTCTTTTTCCTGACATTTCGATGACGCGCGGCTGTCACGAACTTGACGGAATCTTCACATCGTTCAGCGCCGGACCCTTCGCATGAGGGGGCCGGCACTGCCTCATCCAACCCAACCTCGTGGAGAGTTCTCATGCGTTCCAATCTGCTCGCTACCGCGATTGTCGCGGGTCTCGGGCTGTCCAGCCTTGCCTTTGCAGGCAATGCGTCCGCAGCGACCAAGACCCAGGCAGTGACCGCCGAACAGATGGCCCAGCTGCAGGCCCAGGTGGCCCAGCTCCAGGCCCAGCTCGATGCCCTGAAAGCACAGAGCGATGCCCAGCAGGCGCAGGCCGATGCCCAGTCCGATGTCAACGTCGCCCAGGCCCAGGCCATCGAGACGACGCAGAAGACGCAGGACAGCGTGGACAAGCTGACCAAGCTGGTCAACGACACCAAGATCGGCGGCCGCATGTTCTTCGATGCGTCCAACATCAACCAGGAAAACAACGGCAGCAAGACCGATTCCAGCGGCACCGGCTTCGATGTCAAGCGCTTCTACCTGACCGTCGACCACAAGTTCAACGACGTCTGGTCGGCCAACCTGACCACCGACTTCCAGTACCTGTCGGCCATCAGCAACACCGAGGTGTTCGTCAAGAAGGCCTACCTGCAGGGCAAGTTCGACGACGCCTTTGTGGTCCGCATCGGTTCGGCGGACATGCCGTGGATTCCGTTCGCCGAGAAGTTCTACGGCATGCGCTACGTCGAGAACACGCTGACCGACCGCCTGTCCTATGGCACCTCGGCCGACTGGGGTGTGCACGCCAGCGGCGATATCGCCGGCGGCATGGCCAACTACCAGGTGTCGGTGGTCAATGGCCGCGGCTATCGCAACTTCAGCCGCAGCAAGGGCGTGGACATCGAAGCACGCGCCGGCTTTGCGCCAACGCCGAACACCATCATCGCCGTGGGTGGTTACTCGGGCGAACGTGGCCAGGAAACCGAGAGCGTCAATCCGCCGCAGACCGCCAAGCGCATCAACGCCATGGCCGCCTATGCCGCACCGTCGGGCTTCCGCCTGGGCGCCGAATGGTTCCAGGCCAAGAACTGGGCCGTCACCAACGTGGTCGACGACAAGGCCGATGGCTGGTCGGTGTGGGGCAGCGTGCCGCTGACCGCCACCGGCATCAACGCCTTCGCCCGTTACGACAAGGCCGACACCAGCAAGGACGTCGACCCGAGCCTGCAGAACAAGTACTTCAACCTGGGCGTCGAATTCCCGGTCACCAAGGGCTTCAAGCTGGCGGCCGTGTACAAGGACACCAAGAACGAGAACGACACTAGCATCGATCTGCACACCAAGGAGTTCGGTGTGTGGGGTGACGTCTCCTTCTGATCCGAGCGTCATTGTCGGAATGTCGCCAACGGCGGCGGGGCGAAAGCTCCGCCGCCGTTGGCTTTCCTGGCGTCACCAGTGCGGGTCGCTTTGCTCCCCCTGTAGAGCGGAGCTTGCTCCGCTGCTTTTCGAACAGGGCGCCGCAAATGCCTTGCAGAGCAGAGCTTGCTCCGCTGCTTTCCGGACAGATCGCCACAAAGTCCCCAGCGGAGCAAGCTCCGCTCTACAAGGGCATTCGGCTCTTCTTGTTCGTCACCACCACCACCGCTCAGCGCGGCTGCGCGCTGTCGGGCGTCTTGTCCTTGAAGCGGCACAGGTCGCGGATCACGCACTGCGGGCAGTCCGGCTTGCGCGCCTTGCACACATAGCGCCCGTGCAGGATCAGCCAGTGGTGCGCGTTGTACAGGTAGTGTGCCGGGATCACCTTGACCAGCTTGTCCTCGACCACGCGCACGTCCTTGCCGGGCGCAAGCCCGGTGCGGTTGGCGACGCGGAAGATATGCGTGTCCACGGCCATGGTCGATTCGCCGAACGCGGTATTGAGCACCACGTTGGCCGTCTTGCGACCGACGCCGGGCAGGGCTTCGAGTGCTTCACGCTGGCGCGGAACTTCGCCGCCATGCTGCTCGACCAGGATCCGGCACGTGGCAATGACGTTTTTGGCCTTGGCGTTGAACAGGCCGATGGTGGAGATGTAGCGCTTCAGGCCTTCCTCGCCCAGGTCCAGGATCGCCTGCGGCGTGTTGGCCACCGGATACAGCTTGCGCGTGGCCTTGTTGACGCCCACGTCGGTGGCCTGCGCGGACAGGATCACCGCGATCAGCAGTTCGAACGGCGAGGTGTATTCCAGCTCGGTGGTCGGGTTGGGATTGAGCTCGGCCAGGCGCGAGAACAGCTCTTCGATCTCCGCTCGCGTCAACGTGCGCGAGCGGCGTGCCAGGGGGGTACTCACGAACCGGGTCGCGCTGCGGCGCGTGCCTTGGCGCGGGCCAGCGCGGCAGCGACGGCAGGGGGCAGGGAAGGAGCGGTCACGGTCTTGGTTTCGGTTTCGGTAAGAATCGGGGCTGGGGCACGGCGTGCCTGGCGTTCGGCAGCACGGCGCTGCAGGCGTGCGGTGCGCGCGCGATAGCGTTCGCGTGCTGCCCAGTTGAAGCGCAGGCGTGCTTGCGCTGCGGCCACCCGCTGCGCAGCTGTTGCGCAATCGCTGCACGACGCGTCGACCCGCACCTCCATCAGACCGGCTTCAAGCGCTGCATCGATGGCATCGCCATCGATCAGCGCGGCCAACGCGTGGATGCGCGCGCAGTCGTGGGTGTGGTGTTGCGGCTGTTGCATCAGCGTCCCGTGAACTGTGGTTTGCGCTTGCCGACGAAAGCCGTGGTGCCCTCGCGCATGTCGTCGGTCGCGAACATCAGGCCGAACTGTGCGCCTTCGAACTGCAGGCCTTCGCCAAGCGAACACTCGCCGCCGTGGATGACCGCTTCCAGGATGCCGCGCAGGGCGAGTGGCGCCGATGCGGCCAGCTGTCCGGCAAGGGCGTCCACGCGCGTGTCGAGGTCTTCGACGGCCACGACTTCATTGACGATGCCCAACTGCAGCGCCTTGGCCGCAGTGATCGGCGTGCCCAGCAGGCACAGTTCCAGCGTGGCTGCACGACCGGCCAGCCGCAGCAGGCGCTGGGTGCCACCGAAGCCCGGGATCAGGCCGAGGTTGATTTCCGGTTGGCCGACCTTGGCGTTGTCCGAAGCAATCCGCAGGTGGCAGGCCATCGCCAGTTCCAGTCCGCCACCCAGGGCGAAACCATTGACGCGCGCGATCACCGGCTTGGTGCAGGTTTCGATGGTGCGCATCAGGGCCTGGCCGCGCAGGCCGAAATCGCGACCGGCCATCGCATCCATTTCGGCCATTTCGCTGATGTCCGCACCGGCGACGAAGGCTTTCTGGCCGGCGCCGGTCAGCACGATCACGCGGACCGACCGGTCGGCTTCGGCGACCTGGAAGGCCTCGGTCAGGGCAGCGATGGTGGCCGCGTTGAGCGCGTTGAGCTTGTCGGGACGGTCGATGGTGATGCGGCGGACGGGGCCGGAATCAATGACCAGGACAGGGGTTTGCGCCATAAAAAGCCCTTATTTCGTAAATAAAATGTAAACCCGGAACTTTCCGTCACGGGCCCCGGTCAATGCCCGCTATGCCTCACTGGCCGTTAAGTGCAGCCGGGGCTATCCTAGCGCGTCAACCTGGGTCGCCCGTTGTGGACCCATTCCCAAAACCCCGGAGGTTTGTAAGACATGAAGTTGCGTTTGCTTTCTGCCAGCGTGCTGGCCATGACCTTGGCTGCAGGCACCGCTGCCGCACAGACCTCGCCCGCCGCTGCATCGGCGTCCACTCCTGCCCCTGATCGCAACTCGCTCAGCTACGCCCTGGGTTATGACCTGGGTCGCAACCTGATCGAAAGCGGCGAATCGATCGACCTGGCCACCGTGCAGAAGGCACTCCAGGAAGGTTATGCGAAGAAGGAACCGACCGTGCCGGTCGACCAGCTCCGCACCGCCGTGCAGCAGATGGAAGCGCGCCAGATGGCCAAGGCCAAGGCTGCTTTCGAACAGGCTGCTGCCGCCAACAAGACCAAGTCCGACGCCTTCCTGGCACAGAACAAGGCCAAGGCCGGCGTGCAGACCCTGCCCAGCGGCGTCCAGTACCGCGTGGTCGAAGCTGGTAGCGGCGCCAAGCCGACCCAGGCCAGCACCGTGACCCTGCAGTACAAGGGTTCGCTGTCCGACGGTCGTACCTTCGTCGACACCTTCAGCCCGCAGGAAGGTCAGACCGCCGCACCGCCGCCGGCCAGCCTGAAGGTCAGCGAGATCCCGCTGCAGGGCCTGCGTGATGCACTGGTCATGATGCCGGCCGGTTCGCGCTGGGAAGTGACCCTGCCGGCCGACAAGGCCTACGGCAACACCCCGCAGTCCCCGATCGGCCCGAACCAGGCCGTCGTGTTCGACGTCAAGCTGATCAGCGTCAAGTAAGTCGCTGGCTTCATGCGTGACCTGACGATGCGCCGGCTTGTCCGGCGCATCGTCGTTTACGACTCCACTTCCCCTTTCTCCTGGATGGTTCCTGCATGTCCGTGGCAACGCCCGCAGTCCTGTCTCCCTGCATCGGTCTCTGCAGGATGCGCGGTGACGGCGTGTGCGGCGGCTGCCTGCGGACGCTGGATGAAATCGCAGCGTGGTCGCAGATGGGCGATGATGCCCGCAAGGCTCTGATGGAACGTCTGCCCGACCGCGCGTGCATGTCCCACGATCTTCATACCCTGCTGCCGGAACATGCCGCGCTGGAGCGCGCGCTGCATCCGCTGGATGCCGCCCTCGCCACGCAGGGCTGGAACACCGCCGAGCTGGAAGGCCTGCTCAGTGCACGGCCTTCCTCGCCAGCAGCTGTCTTGGCCGGGCTGGTGCCGCGACCGCAGGGCACCACCGTGCTGCTGACGCGTCGCCACGATGGCCTGCGCAACCACGGCGGGCAGGTGAGTTTTCCCGGTGGCCGGGTCGACGCCGGCGATGTCGATGCGGTCGCCGCGGCGTTACGCGAAAGCGACGAGGAAATCGCACTCAAGCGTGCCCAGGTGCAGCCGATCGGCCTGCTCGACACGCTCGCCACGGTCAGCGGTTTCCTGGTGACGCCGGTGGTGGCCGTGGTCGATCCGACGTTCATCGCCGTGCCCAATCCGGGTGAAGTGGCGGAGGTCTTCGAGGTGCCGCTGGATTACCTGATGGCGCCGGAGAACCTGCGCAGCGTCGAACTGGAATTCAAGGGTCGCCAGCGCACCGTGCTGGAATACGACTGGGCCGAGCAGCGCATCTGGGGCGCGACGGCTGCCATCCTGTACAACCTTCGTCGCCGTCTGGAGGCCGTCGCATGAACTGGACCACGCTTGTCGATCCAACCTTGCTCGCCTTGCATCTGCATGACCCGGACCTGCGCATCGTCGATGCACGGTTCGTGTTGACCGATGCGAACGCGGGCCGTGCAGGCTACCTGGAATCACACCTGCCGCATGCGGTGTATGCCGATCTCAATGAAGACCTTGCCGATCTGTCCAGGGTGGCGCAGGGGCAGGGCCGGCATCCGCTGCCGGATGCGGATGCGTTCACCGCCAGGCTCGGGCAATGGGGCATCGCGCCACGGCACCAGGTCGTGGTCTATGACAGCGGTGACGGCAGCATGGCGGCCGCACGCCTGTGGTGGATGCTGCGCCTGCTCGGCCATCCCAACGTTGCAGTCATCGATGGCGGGCTGGCTGCATGGCATGCCGCGGGGCTGCCGGAAACCGACGAAATTCCCGTGCCGCAGCCGCGACCTGCGTATCCGGGTGGGTACGACACTTCGCGCACGGTGGGTGATGCTGACGTCGCAGCACGCCTGGGCGATGCACCCGGCTGGCTGGTGGATGCGCGTGCGGAAGCGCGCTACAGCGGGCGGGAGGAACAGGTGGATCGCGTTGCCGGGCACGTGCCTGGCGCGGTGAATCGTCCGTATCTCGATAACGTGGCCGATGGTCGCCTGCGCGATGCGGATGCGTTGCGGGCCGAATTGCAGCCATTGCTGGGGACGCACGCGCCGGCCGACGTGGTGCTGATGTGTGGTTCCGGCGTGACGGCCTGCCATCTGTTGCTGGCGTTCGAGCATGCCGGCCTGGAAGGGCCGCGGATCTATACCGGGTCGTGGAGTGGTTGGATTTCCGATCCGGCGCGTCCGGTGGCCGTTACTGCCTGAGCCCGGCAGCCCGGACAAGCGAAGCGCATCCGGGCCTCGATCAAGCTGCAGCACGTGCCGGCGGCGGCCTTCGGCCTTTCCTGGCTGACGAACTGCAGGCCATGGCTATGGCTTCTTCAGCCGCGCCACCATCGCCTGCAGTGCGGCCTGCGTGTCGGGCTGGAACCAATCGTTGATGAAATCATCCAGGACGACGCTGTCCAGTGCTTCGCGCACGTCGGCACGGGCGATGTGGCGTGTCTTGCGCAATGGGGTTTGGGGCAGGCGTGCCATCGCCTGCAGCCAGGTGATGGCGTGCTGGATCGTGGCTTCGGCATCGTCGGCCAGTGCATCGATCAAACCGATTCCCGCCGCGTGCTCCGCCGGGATCATCGCACCCGCGACCAGCAGGCGTTCGGCGCGATGCGCACCGATCACGCGCCGCATCAGGCGCTGGATGCCGTCGGGGACGGCCAGGCCGACCTGGGTTTCGTTCAAGCCGATCTGCAGTGGACGCGCTGGATCGGTGCTGCGCGTCATCACCCGGTAGTCGCAACACAGCGCCAGGACGCAGCCGCCCGCAGGGGCGTGTCCGGTGAGCGCGGCGGCCACCGGCATCGGTGCGCCCGCGATTGCCGCGGCGACATCGAAGAAGGCTTTCCAGGTCGCGTGGAGTGCATTGCGGTCATCGCCGTGCGAGAGCAGGTGCGGAACATCCAGTCCGCCGGAGAACACCTTGGCATTACCCGACAGCACGATGCCGGCGACATCGGCATCGACGGCTGACTGCAGCGCGTGCAACAGGGCCGCGCAGAGCGCGTCGTCCAGTGCGTTGACGGGTGCGCGGTCCATGCGCAGTTCGCGCACGCCGCCGTGTTGTATGACCTGGACCAGCTCTGACATCGCGGGCTTCCTCCCAGAAGCGATCGGTTCGGGATGATAGCCCGCCGTGCGGTGAGGTATGGATGCCTTGGCGAGCATGGCGCCCGCGCGTCGGTCGGTGCACCTGCACCTGTAGAGCGGAGCTTGTGGCAATCCCATCTTGGGGGCTCCGCTGCGCTTCGGCTGGATCGCGGGCAATCCCCAGTGGAGCCCCCAAGATGGGATTGCCACAAGCTCCGCTCTACATAGAAGATCTTCGGTCGGATTGCGGGGAGGCCCCAGCGGAGCCAGGGCCGTGGCGCGACGGCTCAGGCCAGCGTGCTTGCCGCACGCACGGCATCGGGCAGCGGCGCGCTCTTGCCGGTGGCCGTGTCGATCCAGACCACGACTACATGGCCGTCGGAATACAGCACGGTGTCGTCGTTGTCGGCCACGATGCGGTGGCCGATGGTCACGCTGCTGTTGCCGATGCGTTCGACGAACAGCTCCACCACGATGTCGTTGGGCCACACGATCGGCAGGCGATAGTTGACGTGGGTGTTGGCTACCACCGGCGAGATGCCGGTGCCCATCTTCGCGCCGCCCATGACGCCGTGCAGCCAGCGCACGCGTGCTTCTTCCAGGTAGGAAATGTACTTGGCGTTGTTGACGTGGCCGTAGGCGTCCATGTCGCGCCAGCGCACGTTGATCGGCACGCGGGCCAGCACCGGGCGCGGCACGCCGGCAGTTTCGTTTGCATCACTCATGACGACACCTTCTTCTTGATTTTCTTCTTCGCTGCGGCCTGCTTGGCGGCCACCTTGGCGGCCATGCGTGGCGGCAGTACGTCGGCCTTGGCCATCGCGGCGGGCTTGGTGGCCTTGGCGGCGGTTTCGGGCAGCAGCTTGGCCAGGAAGCGGCCGGTGTGCGATGCGGGGTTGGCTGCGATCTCTTCCGGCGTGCCGGTGGCGATGATGGTGCCGCCGCGATGGCCGCCATCCGGACCCAGGTCCACCACCTGGTCGGCGGTCTTGATCACGTCCAGGTTGTGTTCGATCACCACGATGGTGTTGCCGTCGTCGCGCAGCTTGTGCAGCACGGCCAGCAGGTGCTCGATGTCGTGGAAGTGCAGGCCGGTGGTCGGTTCGTCCAGGATGTAGAGCGTGCGCCCGGTGTCGCGGCGTGAGAGTTCCTTGGACAGCTTGACGCGCTGTGCTTCACCGCCGGACAGCGTGGTCGCGCTCTGGCCCAGTTTGACGTAGCTCAGGCCGACGTCGATCAGGGTTTCCAGCTTGCGCGCGATGGAGGGCACCGGCTCGAACAGCTTCAACGCATCCTCGACCGTCATTTCCAGCACGTCGTTGATGTTGAAGCCCTTGTAGAGGATCTCCAGCGTTTCGCGGTTGTAGCGCTTGCCATGGCACACGTCGCAGGGCACGTACACGTCCGGCAGGAAGTGCATTTCCACCTTGATCAGGCCATCGCCCTGGCAGGCTTCGCAGCGGCCGCCACGCACGTTGAAGCTGAAGCGGCCGGGTGAATAGCCGCGCGCACGTGATTCCGGCACCTGCGCATACAGCTCGCGCAGCGGGGTGAACAGGCCGGTGTAGGTGGCCGGGTTGGAGCGCGGCGTGCGGCCGATTGGCGACTGGTCGATGTCCACGACCTTGTCGAACAGGTCTAGCCCGTGCACTTCGCCGAACGGCGCCACCGGATGCGAGGCACCGTTGATGGCGTTGGCGCTGAGTGAATACAGCGTGTCGTTGATCAGGGTCGACTTGCCCGAGCCGGACACGCCGGTGATGCAGGTCAGCAGGCCCGCGCCGATCTCCAAGTCCACGCCCTTGAGGTTGTTGCCCTTGGCCCCGGTCAGCTTGAGGGTCATCTTCGGGTTGGGCTTGTGGCGCGTCTTGGGCACTTCGATTTTGCGCTTGCCCGACAGGTACTGGCCGGTCAGCGAGCGGGGGGATTTCAGCAGGTCTTCGACCGTGCCCTGGCCGACGATTTCGCCGCCATGCACGCCCGCGCCCGGACCGATGTCCAGTACGTAGTCGGCTGCGCGGATCGCGTCCTCGTCATGCTCGACCACGATCACCGTGTTGCCCAGGTCGCGCAAACGGGTGAGGGTGCCGAGCAGGCGTTCGTTGTCGCGCTGGTGCAGGCCGATGGACGGCTCGTCCAGTACGTACATCACCCCGACCAGGCCGGCGCCGATCTGGCTGGCCAGGCGGATGCGTTGGGCTTCACCGCCGGACAAGGTGTCGGCCTTGCGCTCCAGGGTCAGGTAATCCAGGCCGACGTCGATCAGGAAGCCCAGGCGTTCGCCGATCTCCTTGACGATCTTGGTGGCGATCTCGCCGCGCCAGCCGACCAGCTTCATGTCCTTGAAGAACGTCAGCGCCTGGTCCACCGGCAGCACCGCGATCTCCGGCAGCGGGCGGTCGGCGACGAATACATTGCGCGCGGCACGGTTCAGGCGCGCGCCATGGCACTCGGGACAGGCCTGTTCGCTGATGTACTTGGCTAGTTCCTCGCGCACGGCGGCCGATTCTGTCTCGCGGTAGCGGCGCTCCAGGTTCGGCAGGATGCCTTCGAACTTGTGTTTGCGCTGGGTGCGGCCGCCGGACTCGGTGAGGTAGGTGAAATTGATCAGCTCCTCGCCGCTGCCGTACAGCACGGCCTGTTGCACCTTCTCCGGCAGGATCATCCACGGCGCATCGACATCGAAGCCGTAGTGCTTGGCCAGCGAGGCGATCAGCTGGAAGTAGTACGCATTGCGCCGGTCCCAGCCGCGGACCGCGCCGGCCGAGAGTGCCAGCTCCGGGTGCACGACCACGCGGGTCGGGTCGAAGAACTGGGCCACGCCCAGGCCATCGCACTTTGGGCAGGCGCCGACCGGCGAGTTGAACGAGAACAGGCGCGGTTCCAGTTCGGGCAGCGAGTAGTCGCAGACCGGGCAGGAATACTTGGACGAAAACAGATGCGGCGCGGCGTCGGCATGGTCCAGCGACATGACCGCGGCCATGCCATCGCCCAGCTTCAGCGCGGTTTCGAAGCTTTCGGTGAGGCGCTGCTTGATGTCCTCGCGCGGCTTGAAGCGGTCGATCACCGCTTCGATGGTGTGCTTGACCCGCAGGGCCAGTGGCGGCACCGCGTCGATCTCGTACAGTTCACCGTCCACGCGCACGCGCACGAAGCCTTGTGCGCGGAGCTGGTCGAAGACCTGGGCGTGCTCGCCCTTGCGCTCGCGGATCACCGGCGCCAGCAGCATCCAGCGCTGCTCGCCGTCCAGTGCCAGCACCTGGTCGACCATCTGGCTGACCGTCTGCGCCTCCAGCGGATAGCCGTGGTCCGGGCAGCGCGGAATGCCCACGCGTGCGTAGAGCAGGCGCAGGTAGTCGTAGATCTCGGTGATCGTGCCCACGGTCGAGCGCGGGTTGTGCGAGGTGGATTTCTGCTCGATCGAGATCGCCGGCGACAGGCCTTCGATGTGGTCCACGTCCGGCTTTTCCATCACGCTCAGAAACTGGCGCGCGTAGGCCGACAGCGACTCCACGTAGCGGCGCTGGCCTTCGGCGTAGATGGTGTCGAAGGCCAGTGAGGATTTACCCGACCCTGACAGGCCGGTGATCACGATCAGCTTGTCGCGCGGCAGATCGAGGTCGATGTTCTTGAGGTTGTGCGTGCGTGCGCCGCGGATGCGGATACTGTCCATGCCTGTGGGGTCTGGCCTGTGCAGGGAAGGGGAGCGCCGATGGGTGTCGATTCGTCGCGAATCGATCAGCCTAGCGAGTCCCCTGTATGGGGGCAATTGATGTGTTTGGGAAGGGCGCGCCGGGCGCTTCCGGGCCTGCCGGCCGCGTTGGGCGAGTGGCGTCCCGGCATTTACCCCCGGTCCATGGGGTGACTTGCTCCAAGTCACTGATCCGGCTATCATTCCGCTTCTGTCCGCCCCTCGATGGGCGACAGGCATGAGAATAACTACGAAAAGCCAACACTAAAGGAAGCACCCATGTACGCAGTTCTGGTCACGGGCGGCAAGCAGTATCGCGTTATGCAGGGCGAAACCCTGCGCGTCGAGAAGCTGGACGCCGAAGTCGGTAAAGAAATCACGTTTGACACCCTGCTGATGCTGGGCGACGAAAACGGCATCACCCTGGGCGACGCGCTGAAGGGCGCCACCGTCACTGCGACCGTCAAGTCGCAGGCACGTGCCGACAAGGTCCGCATCATCAAGTTCCGCCGCCGCAAGCACCACATGAAGCAGCAGGGACACCGTCAGTACTACACCGAAATCGAGATCACCGGCATTGCCGGTGGCAGCAAGTAAGTAAGGAGAAGAACTCATGGCACATAAAAAAGGCGTAGGTTCCTCGCGCAACGGCCGCGATTCCAACCCGAAGATGCTGGGTGTGAAGGTCTACGGTGGCCAGGCCATCGAAGCCGGCAACATCATCATCCGCCAGCGTGGCACCCAGTTCCATCCGGGCCAGGGCGTCGGCCTGGGCCGCGACCACACGCTGTTCGCGCTGGTCGATGGCAAGGTGGACTTCTCGGTGAAGGGCGCCAACAAGCGCCGCACCGTGAGCGTGTTGGCCGAGGCGTAAGCCTTCGCGACACCGCCGCGAAAGCCCCGCTTCGGCGGGGTTTTTCGTTTCTCAGGTGGCCGCCTCGCGTGGTGCCTGCGCTGGTTGGGCTTGGCAGGGCTGCAACCGCTAGAATTTCCTGCCGGTGCGCGAGACGCGCTGGCCAATCCTTTTATATTTGGTCCAGATCCCATGAAACTCGTAGATGAAGCCGAAATCCAGGTCGTCGCCGGCAATGGCGGCAATGGCTGTATCGGCTTTCGCCGCGAGAAGTTCATCCCGCTGGGTGGTCCGGACGGCGGTGATGGCGGCAGTGGTGGCAGCATCTGGCTGCAGGCCGACGAGAACCTCAACACCCTGGTCGACTTCCGCCACCAGCGGAACTTCAAGGCCCAGCGCGGCGAGAACGGCATGGGTCGGCAGGCCTATGGCAAGGGTGGCGAAGACCTGACCATCACCGTGCCGGTCGGCACGATGGTGATCAATGTCGGCACCGATGAAATCATTGGTGACCTGGTGTCTCATGGCGACCGCCTGCTGGTGGCGCGTGGCGGCAAGGGCGGCCTGGGCAACATGCATTTCAAGAGCTCGATCACCCGCGCTCCGCGCAAGGCGACGCCCGGCGAAGAGGGTGAAGAGCGCCTGCTCAAGCTGGAGCTGAAGCTGCTGGCCGACGTCGGCCTGCTGGGCTTCCCCAATGCGGGCAAGAGCACGTTGATCCGCGCCGTGTCCGCGGCCACGCCGAAGGTGGCGGATTACCCGTTCACCACGCTGTATCCGAACCTGGGCGTGGTCAGCGTCGAGGCGTATCGCAGCTTCGTCATCGCTGATATTCCCGGCCTGATCGAGGGCGCTGCCGAAGGTGCGGGCCTGGGTGCGCAGTTCCTGCGTCACCTGCAACGCACCCGCCTGTTGCTGCATCTGGTGGACATGGCGCCGGTGGCCGAGGAGTTCGCCGACACCGGTGTGACCGTGTCGCCGGCCGAGCAGGTGCGCGCCATCGAAAACGAGCTGCGCAAGCACGACCCGGAGCTGCTGGACAAGCCGCGCTGGCTGGTGCTGAACAAGGCTGACCTGATGTTCGAGGACGAGGCGGCCGAGCGTGCGAAGGCGGTCGTGGCCGAACTGGGCTGGACTGGTCCCTGGTACGTGACCTCGGCGATTTCGCGCGAAGGCACGTTCCCGATCATGAAGGACGTGATGGCCTTCTTCGATCGCCAGCGCGAAGACGCGCTCGAGGCTGTGCAGAGCGCCGGCTGAGGACAGTCGGCATGACCTGCATCGCGGTGATGGACTTTGCGCCGGCGGCCCGTGGGTTGCCGGCGTTTTGCTGTGCGCGTGATCGTGCGCGTCTGTCCGCTGCAGATCTGCAGGCAACAAAAAACCCGGCCGTGGCCGGGTTTTCTGTTTGCCTTGCCGTCAAGCAGGGGTCAAGCGGCCTTGAGGGCCTTGATGCGCGCGGTGAGGCGGCTCTTATGACGGGCAGCTTTGTTCTTGTGGATCAGGCCGCGCGCGCTGAAGCGATCCAGGATCGGCTGGGCGGTTGCGAAGGCGGCTTCGGCGCCAGCGGCGTCGTTGGCATCGAGTGCCTTGATGACTTTCTTGACGGCGGTGCGCAGCATGGAGCGCTGGGCGACGTTGCGCGCGTTGCGCACGACGGTCTGCTTGGCGCGCTTCTTGGCGGACTTGATATTGGCCACGTTGGGATCCTAGGAATTCTTGGGGTTGACGGCGGGCGGAAAAACGAACGGGAAATTATGGGCTATTCAAGCAGTTGGGTCAATAAGGCGGGCGTTGGCCCGACAGATTGGGGTTTCCGGTCGCCAGAGGTGCTCGCGTGAGCTCGCCGAAGATGCTACGCGGCCTGCTGTCTTTCAGCAGCATGACCATGGTCTCACGGGTGCTGGGGTTGGTGCGCGACCAGGCGATTACCTACAGTTTCGGCGCCAATGCGGTGACCGATGCGTTCTGGGTGGCCTTCCGCATTCCCAACTTCCTGCGCCGGCTGTTTGCCGAAGGCTCGTTCTCCACCGCCTTCGTGCCGGTGTTCACCGAAGTCAAGGAAACCCGACCGCACGCGGACCTGCGCGAGCTGATGGCGCGGGTGTCCGGCACCCTGGGCGGGATCCTGCTGCTGGTGACGGCGCTGGGCCTGATCTTCACCCCGCAGGTGGCGATGATCTTCAATCCCGGCTCGATGGACGACCCGGCCAAGTTCGGGACCATCGTCGAGCTGCTGCGGCTGACCTTCCCGTTCCTGCTGTTCGTGTCGCTGACCGCGCTGTCGGGCGGGGCGCTGAACAGCTTCAATCGCTTCGCGATCCCGGCGATTACGCCGGTGATCCTCAACCTATGCATGATCGCCGGCGCGCTGTGGCTGGCCCCGGCGATGGGGATGTCGATCCTGGCGCTGGGCTGGGCGGTGCTGGCGGCCGGCGCGCTGCAGCTGCTGTTCCAGATCCCGGCGCTGCGTGGGATCAACCTGTTGACCATGCCGCGCTGGGGCTGGCGCCATCCGGACGTGCGCCGGGTGCTGACCCTGATGGTGCCGACCCTGTTCGGCTCGTCGGTGGCACAGATCAACCTGTTGCTGGATACGGTAATCGCCTCGTTCCTGTTTGCTGGCTCGCAGAGCTGGCTGTCGCAGGCGGATCGCTTCCTGGAGCTGCCGCTGGGCGTGTTTGGCGTGGCCCTGGGCACGGTGATCCTGCCGGCGCTGTCGCGGCATCACGTCAAGACCGATGGCGTCGGCTTTTCGAATGCCCTGGACTGGGGGCTGCGGACCACGCTGCTGATCGCGGTGCCGGCGATGGTCGGGCTGATGTTGCTGAGTACGCCGCTGGTGGCGACCTTGTTCCAGTACGGCAAGTTCACGGCTTTCGATACCCGGATGGCGGCGATGTCGGTGTTCGGCCTGAGCTTCGGCCTGCCGGCGTTCGCCCTGCTGAAGATCGTGCTGCCGGCGTTCTATGCGCGGCAGGACACCCGTACACCGGTGCGGGCTGGCGTGGCCGCCCTGATCGCCAACATGGCGCTGAACCTGATGTTCCTGGCGGTGCTGTACCAGCTGATGGTCAAGCCCGAGGTGCGGGCGCTGGGCGTGACCGCGGCGCTGGCCAAGACCCCGGGCCTGCATCTGGCGTTGGGCCTGGCCAGTGCCGTGGCTAGCTACATCAACCTGGGGCTGTTGTGGCGTTGGCTGGGGCAGAGCGGGGTGTACCAGCGCCGGCCGGGCTGGGGGCGGTTCGTCCTGCGGCTGGTGGCGTCGTGCCTGGCGATGGCGGCGGTGGTCGGGGCGGGGCTGCACTGGCTGCCGGCGTTCACCGGCATGGACAAGTGGCACCGCATCGGTTCGCTGCTGGCCCTGGTGGCCGCCGGTGGCCTGACCTACGGTGTGGTGCAGGTGGCGCTGGGCTTCCGTCCGCGTGATCTGCGCGAGCATTGAACGGGCGGGGCTTGTGCTGGCGCGTCACGGCTATACTTCATGGGCTTCCCCTCGAGACTTTGAGGGCGGGTCCGCGCACGTCGCGGTGCCGTCCGATTTCCCAATGCAATGAGCAGGCTGTTTCGTGACGTCGAAGGCGGGGCGCTGACCCCCGGTGGCAGCGTAGTGTGCATCGGCGCCTTCGATGGCCTGCACCTGGGCCACCGTGCGCTGCTGCGCCAGGCCCGGATGCGTGCGCAGGTGCTGGGTCTGCCGATGACGGCCTTGACCTTCGAGCCGCTGCCGCGTGAGTTCTTCCTGCCGGATGCCCAGCCGCCGCGGCTGAGCCTGCCGCGCGCCAAGCTCGAAGGCCTGATCGATGCCGGTGCCGACCAGGTGGGGCTGCTGCGCTTCAACCGGCGCATGACCGCGATGTCGGCGGAGGATTTTGTCAGCAAGATGCTGGTCGGCCGGCTGCAGGCGCGCGAAGTATGGATCGGCCCGCAATTCCGCTTCGGCCACAAGCGCGGCGGCGATCTTGCGCTGCTGCAGGCGATGGGTGCGGAGCTGGGCTTCAGCGCCGGCGAGATCGCGCCGGTGCATTGCGACGATGGCGAACGCGTGTCCAGTACGCGCATCCGGGCTGCGTTGCGCCAGGGCGACTTCGCCCATGCCGAACGCCTGCTGGGCCAGCCGTATTTCATCGGCGGGCGCGTGGTGCGTGGCAAGCAGCTGGGCCGCACGCTGGGTTTCCCCACGGCCAACCTGCGCTTCCCCAAGATCCCGGCACTGTCGGGCATCTATGCGACCTGGGTGCATGGGCTGACCGAGCGGCCGTGGCCGTCGGTGTCCAGTTTCGGCACGCGGCCGACGGTGGAGGGCGTGGAGCCGCTGCTGGAAGCGCACCTGTTCGATTTCAACGGCGACCTGTACGGGCGCCACCTGCGGGTCGAGTTCGTCGCCAAGCTGCGCGACGAAGAGAAATTCGACGGGCTGGATGCACTGACCGTGCAGATGCAGCGCGACGCCGCCACCGCGCGGCAACTCCTTTCCACCGAGCGCTTCAGGGCCACCGCGTGACATGCGCTGGTTATTGAACTCCCCAAAGCACAGACGCCGAGAACCGAAATTTCCGTGAGCACCGATTACAAAGCGACACTGCACCTGCCCGCCACGGAGTTCCCGATGCGTGGCGACCTGCCCAAGCGCGAGCCGGACACGCTCAAGCGCTGGTACGACCAGGACCTCTATGCCCAGTTGCGTGAAAACGTCAGGGGCCGGCCGCTGTTCGTGCTGCACGACGGTCCGCCATATGCCAATGGCCAGATCCACCTGGGCCACGCGGTCAACAAGATCCTCAAGGACATCATCGTCAAGTCGCGCTATGTCGCCGGCTTCGATGCGCCCTACGTGCCGGGCTGGGACTGCCACGGCCTGCCGATCGAGATCGCGGTCGAGAAGAAGTGGGGCAAGGTCGGCACCAAGCTCGACGCAAAGCAGTTCCGCGCGAAGTGCCGCGAGTACGCCGAAGAACAGATCGACATCCAGCGCCGCGATTTCAAGCGCCTGGGCGTGATCGGCGATTGGGACAACCCGTACAAGACGCTGAATTTCCGCTTCGAAGCCGACGAGATCCGCGCGCTGGCCAAGATCGTGGCCAATGGCCACCTGCTGCGTGGCGCCAAGCCGGTGCACTGGTGCTTCGACTGCGGCTCGGCCCTGGCCGAGGCGGAAATCGAGTACCAGGACAAGGTCTCCCCTGCGGTCGACGTCGGCTATGCCGCGCGCGATCCGCAGGCGCTGGCCGCCGCATTCGGTGCGCAGGTGCCGGAAGGCGTCGAGGTCGCGGTGCCGATCTGGACCACCACGCCTTGGACGCTGCCGGCCTCGCTGGCGGTCAGCCTGGGCCCGGACCTGGATTACGTGCTGGTCGAAGGCCCGGCCCGCAACGGCGCGCCGCGCTGGCTGGTCATCGCCGAGGCGCTGGCCGAGCGCGCGCTGGCGCGCTACGGCGTGACCGAAGTTGTGGTGAAGGGCCGCGCCAAGGGCGTGGCGCTGGAAAACCTGGTGCTGGCGCATCCGTTCTATGCGCAGCGCGATATCCCGTTGATCCTGGGCGACCACGTGTCGGCCGAGGACGGTACTGGCGCCGTGCACACCGCGCCCGGCCACGGCCAGGAGGACTATGCGGTCGGCCTGAAGTACGGGCTGATCGAAAAGTACACCGCTGCCCAGATCAATCCGGTCGACGGGCGCGGCGTGTACCTGCCGTCCACGCCGGCGTTCGACGGCACCGAACTGGCCGGCACCCACATCTGGAAGGCCAACGACACCATCGTCGAACTGGCCCGCGCCAACGGTTCGCTGCTGGCCTTCCATCCGCTGACCCACAGCTATCCGCACTGCTGGCGCCACAAGACGCCGGTGGTGTTCCGCGCCACGCCGCAGTGGTTCATCTCGATGGACCAGGCCAACCTGCGCAGCGATGCATTGGCCGCGATCAAGGATGTCAGCTGGTTCCCGGGCTGGGGCCAGGCGCGCATCGCCAGCATGGTCGACGGGCGCCCGGACTGGTGCATCAGCCGCCAGCGCACCTGGGGCGTGCCGATCGCCCTGTTCGTCAATCGCGAAACCCATGAGCCGCATCCGCGCTCGGTCGAACTGATGGAGCTGGTCGCGCAGCAGGTGGAGCGGGCTGGCGTCGATGCCTGGTACGACCTGGATGCCAGCGAGTTGCTGGGTGACGAGGCCGCGCAGTACGAGAAGGTCACCGACATCCTCGATGTCTGGTTCGACTCGGGCGTGACCCACGAGGGCGTGCTGCTTGAGCGTGGTTTCGGCAAGCCGGCCGACCTGTACCTGGAAGGGTCGGACCAGCATCGCGGCTGGTTCCAGTCCTCGCTGCTGACTGGCGTGGCGATCGACAAGGCGGCCCCGTACAAGCAGTGCCTGACCCATGGCTTCACCGTGGACGAGCACGGCCGCAAGATGTCCAAGTCGCTGGGCAACGGCATCGAGCCGCAGGACATCATGAAGACCCTGGGCGCGGACATCCTGCGCCTGTGGATCGCTTCGGCCGACTACAGCAACGAGATGTCGCTGTCGCAGGAGATCCTCAAGCGCAACGCCGATGCCTATCGTCGCCTGCGCAACACCGCGCGCTTCCTGCTGGGCAACCTGCATGGTTTCGACCCGGCCGTGCACCTGCGTCCGCTGGAAGACATGGTCGCGCTGGACCGCTGGATCGTGCACCGCGCCTGGGAAGTGCAGGAGAAGATCAAGGCTGCCTACGAGCGCTACGACTTCGCCTCGATCGTCCAGGCGCTGCTGAATTTCTGCAGCGTCGACCTGGGTTCGCTGTACCTGGACGTCACCAAGGACCGCCTGTACACGATGCCGGAGGACTCGCGTGGCCGTCGCAGCGCGCAGAGCGCGATGTACCGCATCGCCGAAGCCTTCGTGCGATGGATCGCGCCGATCCTGAGCTTCACCGCCGACGAGATGTGGGGTTACCTGCCGGGCAAGCGCGTGGACAACGTGTTGTTCTCCACCTTCTATGACGGGTTGGCGCCGCTGCCGGCTGACGCGAAACTGTCGGCGGCCGACTTCGACCAGCTGCTGGCCCTGCGCGAACAGGTCGCCAAGGTGCTGGAGCCGATGCGTGCCAGTGGCGCCATCGGTGCGGCGCTGGATGCGGAAATCGCGATCACGGCAGGCGAGGGCACGGCGGCGCGCTGGGCGGCGTTGAGCGATGAACTGCGCTTCCTGTTCATCAGTGGCGATGTCACGGTGACGCCGGCGCAGGCCGATGAGGTGTTCGTGCTGGCCGAGCCGACCACCAAGCCCAAGTGCGTGCGCTGCTGGCAGCGTCGGGCCGATGTCGGTGCCCATGCCGCGCATCCTGAGTTGTGCGGGCGCTGCGTGGAAAACGTGGACGGTGCTGGCGAGGACCGCCAATGGTTCTGACCGCCCGTCCCAAGCCGAGCGCCCTGGTCTGGCTGGTGCTGTCGGCGATCGTGATTGGCCTGGACCAGTGGTCCAAGGCCTGGGTGCTGGCGAGCCTGCCGGAGTTCCAGGCAGTCAAGGTCATCGACGGCTTCTGGAACTGGTACCGCACCTACAACACTGGCGCAGCGTTCAGTTTCCTGAGCAATGCTGGCGGCTGGCAGATCTGGTTTTTCACGGCGCTGGCGCTGGCCGTCTGTGGCCTGCTGGGCACCTGGCTGGCGCGCACCGCCCGCGGCGATTGGCGCGTGGCCCTGCCATACGCGCTGGTGATCGGCGGCGCGCTGGGCAACGTCATCGACCGGTTGATGCATGGCCACGTGGTCGATTTCATCCAGTGGTACGTGGGCGACCACTACTGGCCTTCGTTCAACATCGCCGATTCGGCCATCGTCTGCGGCGCGGTGGGGATCGCAGTGTTCAGCCTGTTTGACGGCAAACGCCGGCCCAAAGCGGGATAATGGTGGGCATGGACGTCCTGCTCGCCAATCCCCGTGGTTTTTGCGCCGGTGTCGACCGTGCGATCGAGATCGTCAAGCGCGCCATCGAGACCCTCGGCGCGCCGATCTACGTGCGCCATGAGGTGGTGCACAACCGTTTCGTGGTCGATGACTTGAAAAGCCGCGGCGCGATCTTCGTCGAAGAACTCGACGAAGTGCCCGACAACAACACCGTGATCTTCAGCGCCCACGGCGTGTCCCAGGCCGTGCGCCAGGAAGCCGAGCGTCGCGGGCTGAAGGTGTTCGACGCGACCTGTCCGCTGGTGACCAAGGTGCACCTGGAAGTAGCCCGCCATTGCCGGGCCGGCCGCGACGTGGTCCTGATCGGCCACGCCGGGCATCCGGAAGTGGAGGGCACCATGGGCCAGTGGGACCGCGAACGCGGCACCGGGCGCATCTACCTGGTCGAAGACATCGCCGGCGTCGCCGCGCTGGAGATCGAGCAGCCGGAGAACTTCGCCTACACCACCCAGACCACCCTGTCGGTGGACGATACGGTGGGCATCATTGGCGCGCTGCGGGCCAAGTTCCCGGCCATGCAGGGGCCGAAGAACGACGACATCTGCTATGCCACCCAGAACCGCCAGGACGCGGTGCGCGACCTGGCCAGGGAGTGCGACCTGGTGCTGGTGGTCGGGTCGCCCAACAGCTCCAATTCCAATCGCCTCAGCGAGTTGGCCCAGCGCGATGGCGTTGAATCCCACCTGATCGATGGCGCGCACGAGATCGATCCGAACTGGATCACCGGCAAGAAGAAGGTCGGCGTCACCGCGGGCGCGTCGGCGCCCGACGTGCTCATCGATGGCGTCATCGCGCGCCTGCGCGAACTCGGCGCCGGCGATGTCAGCGAGCTGGCTGGCGAGCCGGAAAGCATGGTCTTCGCCCTGCCCAAGGAGCTGCGCCTGCAACTGGTCAATTGACCAACCCGGATGCGATCCCTAGAATTCGCGCTCCCGCCGGAATAGCTCAGTTGGTAGAGCGGCGCATTCGTAATGCGTAGGTCGTAGGTTCGATTCCTATTTCCGGCACCAGCACGATTTCAAAAAGCCCCGTCGCATGGTTGACGGGGCTTTTTTTATCCATCCTTCGGTGGATCGGGGGCTGGATGTGATCGTGGGCGGTTCAGTTGACGGGGGCCGGGTTAGACTTGCCCGGTGTGTCGCGTACAGCGGCGCCTCCCGAGCATTTCGATACGGAATGTTCCGGATCCCGGCCGTTTGACGGCCGAGATCACGGCAAGGCTGACGGAAAAGCATCGGGCAAGGGATTCCTAAGATGCTGCGGGGCAGCATAAAATAGTGTGGTTCTAGCACTTGCCCCGCTTGCATCCGGTCCCTTAGGGCGATCTGACGCGCGACAGTGTTGCGGGCGACCAGAGGAACGGCCGTCTGCATAGGTAGCCGATTTTCTTCTCGCAACTGGATAGACCATGTCCCTGCTGAAGCTTCCTGGACGACTGAGTCCATGGATTTTGCTGGCAAGTGTGTTGTTTCTCGGCGGATGCCAGTCCGCCATCCTGAACCCGAAGGGTCAGATCGGCATTGACGAGCGCAACCTGCTCGTCACCTGCACGGTGCTGATGCTGCTGGTGGTGGTGCCGGTCATCGTGATGACCCTGGTGTTCGCCTACCGCTACCGGGCCTCCAAGCAGAACCGCTATGAGCCGGAGTGGCATCACTCCACGCCCATCGAGATCGTCGTGTGGGCCATCCCATGCGTGATCATCACGGTGCTGGGCGTGCTGGTGTGGCGTTCGTCGCACGCGCTGGATCCGTACCGTCCGCTGGATTCGGATGTCCCGCCGGTGACCATCGAGGCGGTGTCGCTGGACTGGAAGTGGTTGTTCATCTACCCGGACCAGGACATCGCTACGGTCAATGAGATCGCGTTCCCGGAAAAGACTCCGCTGAACTTCCGCATCACCTCCGACTCGGTGATGAACTCGTTCTTCATCCCGCAGCTGGGGACGATGATCTACTCGATGGCCGGCATGGAGACCAAGCTCCACCTGATCGCCAACGAGCAGGGCACCTTCCGCGGCCTGTCCTCGCACTACAGCGGCCAGGGCTTCTCGGGCATGCACTTCAATGCCATCGCCACCGATCCGGCCGGTTTCGAAGCCTGGGTCGCCAAGGTGAAGGCATCGGGCAAGCCGCTGGACGAAGCGGCCTACGCCGAGCTGGCCAAGCCCAGCGAGAACAACGCCGTGGCGTACTACGCCTCGGCCCAGCCTGACCTGTTTAACACCATCATCGCCAAATACATGATGGGTTCGCACGGCAAGGGCGGGCACAAGATGCCTGGCATGGACAACCCGGCAGCGCCGGGGACCGAGGCTGCCGCGCAGGCCCTCGCGCACGACGGCGGTTACACCACGCCCGTGCCGGGCGCGGGCCAGGCCGATGGCCACGACATGCATTCGATGGATTCCATGCCTGGCATGGAAGACATGCACCACGACGACGCCCAGGCGCCGGCGGGTGAGACGCAGAATCCGCAGGAGAAACACTAATGTTGCTGGGCAAACTGACGCTCGAGGCGATTCCCTACCACGAGCCGATCCTGATCGCGACCTTCGCCGGCGTCGCGCTGGGCGGACTGGTCGTGCTGGGTCTGATGACCTATTTCAAGTTGTGGGGCTGGTTGTGGCGTGAGTGGCTGACCACGGTCGACCACAAGAAGATCGGCGTGATGTACATCGTCGTGGCGCTGGTCATGCTGCTGCGCGGGTTCTCCGACGCCATCATGATGCGGTTGCAGCTGGCCCTGGGCCATGGCGGCAACGAGGGCATCCTGCCACCACACCACTACGACCAGATCTTCACCGCGCACGGCGTGATCATGATCTTCTTCATGGCCATGCCGTTCATTACCGGCCTGATGAACCTGGTCGTGCCGCTGCAGATCGGCGCACGCGACGTTGCCTATCCGTTCCTGAATTCGCTGAGCTTCTGGCTGTTCGTGGCGGGCGTGGTGCTGATCATGCTGTCGCTGTTCGTGGGCGAGTTCGCCCAGACCGGCTGGCTGGCGTTCCCGCCGTTGTCCGAGCTGCAATACAGCAAGGGGGTGGGGGTCGATTACTACATCTGGTCATTGCAGATCTCGGGGTTGGGTACGACCCTGACAGGCATCAACTTCGTGGCGACCATCTTCAAGATGCGCGCCCCGGGCATGACCCTGATGCGCATGCCGATCTTCACCTGGACCGCGCTGATCACCAACATCCTGATGATCGCTGCGTTCCCGTTCCTGACCGTGACGTTGGCGCTGCTGGCGGCCGATCGCTACCTGGGCATGCACTTCTTCACCAATGACGGTGGCGGCAACGCCATGATGTACATCAACATGATCTGGATCTGGGGCCACCCGGAGGTCTACATCCTGATCCTGCCGTGCTTTGGCGTGTTCTCCGAAGTGGTCTCCACCTTCTCGCGCAAGCCGCTGTTCGGCTACACCTCGATGGTATGGGCCACCAGCGCCATCGGCGTGCTGTCCTTCCTCGTGTGGCTGCACCACTTCTTCACGATGGGCTCGGGTGCCAACGTCAACGCGTTCTTCGGCATCACCACGATGATCATCGCGGTGCCCACGGGCGTGAAGATCTTCAACTGGCTGTTCACCATGTTCCGCGGTCGTCTCGAGATGACCTCGATGATGTACTGGACCGTGGGCTTCATGGTCACCTTCACCATCGGCGGCATGACCGGCGTGATGATGGCGATCCCGGCCGTGTCCTTCGTGCTGCACAACAGCCTGTTCCTGATCGCGCACTTCCATAACGTGATCATCGGTGGCGTGGTCTTCGGCTGCCTGTGCGGCTTGGCCTACTGGTGGCCCAAGGCCTTCGGTTACAAGCTGGTCGACAAGATCGGCAAGGCCTCGTTCTGGTGCTGGATCGTTGGCTTCTTCACCGCCTTCACCCCGCTGTACGTGCTGGGCTTCCTGGGCATGACCCGTCGCCTGAACACCTACAACAATCCGGAATGGGTGCCGTGGCTCTACGTGGCTGCCTTCGGTGCGGTGATCATCGCCTGCGGCATTGCGCTGAACATCATCCAGATCGGCTGGAGCATCTGGAAGCGCAACGAAAATCGTGACCTGACCGGTGACCCGTGGGATGGCCGCACGCTGGAGTGGGCAACCTCTTCGCCGGCCCCGTTCTACAACTTCGCGCATGTCCCGGAGATCCGCGGCCTTGACCAGCATTGGCTGGACAAGCAGGCCGGCACCGCTTACCAGCGCCCGACCCATTTCGAAGACATCCACATGCCGCGCAACACCTCCATCGGCGTGTTCATGGGCGCGTTCAGCGTGCTGCTGGGCTTCGGCATGATCTGGCATATCTGGTGGATGGCCATCATTGGCCTGGTCGGCATGATCGGCAGCTACATCGTCCGCACCTTCGACGAAGACACCGATTACTACGTGCCCGCCGCGGAAGTGGCGCGCATCGAGAACGCGCGCTACGACCAGCTCGATGCCCTGCGTGCTTCCAAGACGGGAGCCCTCTGACATGTCCGCGAGTACTTCGATGAGTCACCACGACGACCACGCCGGTCACGATCACGGTCACCACGACGCCGGCGGCAATGCCGTGTTCGGTTTCTGGGTGTACCTGATGAGCGACTGCCTGCTGTTCTCGGGCCTGTTCGCCGCCTATGCCGTGCTGTCCGGTTCCACCGTGGACGGACCGACCGGCAAGGAATTGTTCGACCTGAAGTTCGTCCTGGGCGAGACGTTCCTGCTGCTGTTCTCCAGCCTGACCTTCGGCCTGGCCATGATCGGTGCCCACAAGGGCAGCAAGGGCCAGCTGCTGGGCTGGCTGTTCGTGACCTTCCTGCTGGGTGCCGGCTTCCTGTGCATGGAGGTCTACGAGTTCCATCACCTGATCAGCGAAGGCTTCGGTCCGGATCGCAGTGCGTTCCTGTCGGCGTTCTTCACCCTGGTGGCCACGCACGGCCTGCACGTCACCTCCGGCATCATCTGGATGACCGTGGTGGTCATCCAGGTCCTGATGCGCGGCCTGACGCCGAAGAACATGACGCGCCTGTCGTGCCTGAGCCTGTTCTGGCACTTCCTGGACATCATCTGGATCGGCGTGTTCACCGTTGTCTATCTGCTGGGAGCCCTGTGATGAGCGGTCCTGTCCATCATTCCAATGACCACGCGCACGGCGCCATGCACGATGCCGGTGCAAGCCACGGCAGCGTGAAGTCCTATCTGATCGGCTTCGTCTGGGCCGTGGTGCTCACCGTGATTCCGTTCGCGCTGGCGATGACCGGGTTCTTCCCGGCTGGCGTCACCGCGGCGATCGTGGCGGTCCTGGCGGCGGTGCAGATCGTGGTGCACCTGGTGTACTTCCTGCACATGGACCGCTCCGCGGCCCAGCGCTGGAACATCATGGTGTTCGTGTTCACCGTGCTGGTGATCGGCATCGTGATCGTGGGTTCGTTGTGGGTCATGCACAACATGAACGCCAACATGATGCATTGAGGCAGCCGCTCCATCGGTTTGTCTGAAGAAGGCCGCCTGCAAGGGCGGCCTTCTTGCATTGGCGAAGGCGCTGCAGCCAGTACGTGCACCGACCATGACCTATGGCAGGAACCCCGGCGGGTGGTCAGGCGATAGCATCGGAGGTTGACCTGCTTTCCCTCGAATCCGCTCCGGAGTTGTCATGAAGATCCCCGCGTCACCGATCGCGCTGGCCGTGCTGTGTGCACTGGCCGGTACTGCCCAGGCCCAGTCCATGTCGCAGACGCCTGCGCCGCAGGACATCCCGTATCCGGGCACGCTGCGCGTGGACGTGGACGCCACCGACCTGGGGCGTCGCATCTTCAAGGTGCGCGAGACCCTTCCGGTCAAGCCCGGTGAATTGACCCTGCTGTATCCGCAGTGGATTCCCGGTAACCACAGCCCCAGCGGCCAGATCAACAAGGTCGCCGGGCTCACCTTTACCGCCAACGGCCAGAAGCTGGAGTGGAAGCGCGACCAGTACGACGTGTACGCGTTCAAGGTGCAGGTGCCGGAAGGCGTGAGCGAGCTGCAGGTCGAGTTCCAGTACCTCTCGCCGCTGGCCCCCAACCAGGGCCGGGTGGTGATGACGCCCAACATGCTCAACCTGCAGTGGAGCCTGACCACGCTGTATCCGGCTGGTTACTACAGTCGCCAGATCCCGGTCCAGGCCAGCGTCAAGCTGCCGGCCGGCTGGTCGTATGCCACCGCCGCGGAGACCGCCAGCAAGACCGGCGACACGGTGCAGTTCAAGGAACTCAAGTGGAACGTGCTGCAGGACTCGCCGCTGTTCGCCGGCAAGTACTACAAGCAGTTCGACCTGACCACGGGCCAGGCGCCGGTGAAGCTCAACGTGTTCGCCGACCAGGCCAAGTCGCTGGAGGCCAAGCCCGAGCAGATCGCCAAGCACAAGGCCTTGGTCGCGCAGATGGACAAGCTCTATGGCGCGCATCACTTCGACCATTACGACTTCCTGTTGGCACTGACCAATCAGCTGGGTGGCATCGGCCTGGAACACCATCGCTCCAGCGAGAACAGCGGCAGCCCGGACTACTTCACCAAGTGGGATGAAACCTGGGGTGGCCGCGACCTGCTGCCGCACGAGTTCAACCACTCCTGGAATGGCAAGTTCCGCCGCGGCGCGGACCTGGCCACGCCGAACTTCAACGTGCCCATGGGCGACAGCCTGCTGTGGGTATACGAGGGCCAGACCCAGTTCTTCGGCTACGTGCTGGCGGCGCGCTCGGGCCTGTGGTCGAAGGACCAGGCGATCGATTCGCTGGCCAACGTCGCTGCGACCTATGCCAAGGGCCGTCCCGGCCTGGCCTGGCGTGCGCTGCAGGACACGACCAACGACCCGACCATCAACCGTCGCCAGCCGCAGGCCTACCGCAACTACCAGTTGAGCGAGGACTACTATTCCGGCGGCCAGATGGTGTGGCTGGAGGCTGATGCCAAGCTGCGTGCGCTGAGCAAGGGCAAGAAGTCGATCGACGATTTCGCCAAGGCATTCTTCGGCATGGACAACGGCAGCTACGCGGTCAAGCCGTATGACTTCGACGAAGTGGTGGCCACGCTCAACGGCATTGCGCCGTATGACTGGTCCACCTTCCTGCGTGATCGCCTGGACGGCAAGACAGGCCTGACCGGTGGCATCGAAGCCAGCGGCTGGAAGCTGGTGTTCAACGACAAGCCCAACGCGGCGGTGAAGTCGGGCGAGACCCGCGGCAAGTACGTCAACCTGACCTATTCGCTGGGCTTCTCGGTGGGCAACGACGGCAACGTGGGCGATGTGCTGTGGGACAGCCCGGCGTTCCAGGCCGGCCTGGCCCCGGAAATGAGCATCGTGGCAGTCAACGGCCTGGCGTTCTCCGGCGATGCGATCAAGGACGCGGTGACCGCGGCCAAGACCGACAAGGCGCCGATCGAACTGCTGGTCAAGCGTTTCGACCGCTACGAGACCTTCAAGATCGATTACCACGGCGGCCTGCAGTACCCGTCGCTGGAACGCATCGCCGGCACTACGGACACGCTGAGCGAACTGTTGAAGGCGAAGTAAGCCGGATACGACCAACGCGGCTGCGCCCTGAGCGTGGCTGCTGGTGTAGACAGAAAAAGGCCGCGCGATGCGGCCTTTTTCTTTGGGTTTTTGAGTATCGGGGCGCGATGTACGTATGCATCACCGGGGGGCAGTCAGACATTGAACTCGTGTAGCGCGGAGCTTGCTCCGCTGGAGCTTCACCGCGAATCTGACCGGAGCGCAGCGGAGCTAGCTCCGCGCTACAGGAAGATGCAGCGCTGCATGTGCGAAGCGTTCGACGGCTCAGCCGCCGATCGCGGCCAGCTCACGCTTGGCGATGTCCAGCCAGGTTTTCTGTTCGCGCTTGTAATAGCCGGGCGCGGTCTGCGAACGCTGCAGGCTTTCGCGGAACTGTTCGGCGGCCTGGGTGTTGTGGCCACCCTGGCGCAGCAGCTGGCCGTAGCGCACGCGTGCTTCTTCGCCGGGGTAGCCGCGCGCGACGCTGTCGAAACGCTGCAGGGCTTCTTCCAGTGCGCCGGTGTCGGCCAGCACGCGGGCGTGCAGCAGGTCGGCCTCATGCGAACGATAGTTGGGGTTTGCCGACCACATCGACTGCAGGGTCTGCAGCGCATCGGCGGGTTGGCCGAGTCCATGCTGCGCCTGGGCCAGGCCGAGCATCAGGTCGGGGTCGTCGGCATACAGGCCTTTCAGGGCGCCGCGATAGGCCACTTCGGCGCTGGCGAAATCACCGGTGCGCAGGCTCTCTTCGGCCAGGCGGCGGCGATTTTCCGGTGTGTCGGCGACCTGCAGCTGGCGGCTGGCGGCGCGTGCGCCGCGGCCCGGGTCCAGCTGGTTGCGGACCTTGCGCATGGCGCGCTGGCCGGACGGGCCGGCGCGCAGGTCGGGGATGACCGCGGCGACCACGTACACCAGCACTGCCAGGTACGAAAACATCATCAGGAACAGCATCCAGTACAGCGGCCGGCCGCTGCGCACGACGTGCACGCAGCAGGCGATCTGCAGCAGGATCGACAGAACGAGGATGGGGCTCATGCGGCAAGACACTCCGGTCTGGCGGGCGGTGCGGATCGTGGCGGATCGCGCGGCCCAGGTGGATGTGGAACGCACCGGTCACTGACCGGTGGCCCGCCTGCAGGTTCCCTTGCATGGCGGGCGGGGTGCTCCCGGATTCCGCGCCGAGTCAGCCTGACATCGACGCAGGGGAGCGCAACACAGGCTCAGGCGACTTCGTAGGCGCCGTAGCCGCGCAGGCGTTCGTAACGGCGCTGCAGCAGCGAGTCGACCGGCACGTTGTCCATCGCTTCCAGTTCGCCGACCAGCACGGCCTTCAGGCGCGTGGCCATGGCGCGCGGATTGCGGTGGGCGCCGCCGGTGGGTTCGCGCACGACCTTGTCGACCAGGCCCAGGCCGTGCAGGCGCTTGGCGGTCAGGCCGAGCTGCTCGGCTGCGTCCTTGGCCTTGCCGGCATCCTTCCACAGGATCGAGGCGCAGCCTTCGGGGGTGATCACCGAGTAGGTGCTGTATTCGAGCATGATCGTGCGGTCGCCCACGCCGATGGCCAGCGCGCCGCCGGAGCCACCTTCGCCGATCACGGTGCAGATGATCGGCACCTTCAGCTCGGCCATCTCGATCAGGTTACGGGCGATGGCCTCGGACTGGCCGCGCTCTTCGGCGTCGATGCCCGGCCAGGCGCCGGCGGTGTCGATCAGGGTCAGGATCGGCAGGCCGAAACGTTCGGCCATCTTCATCAGGCGCAGCGCCTTGCGGTAACCCTCCGGCTTGGGCATGCCGAAGTTGCGCAGGATCTTTTCCTTGGTGGCGCGGCCCTTCTGGTGGCCGATGATCATCACCGCGCGGCCGTTGATGCGACCCAGGCCGCCGATGATTGCCTTGTCGTCGGAGAAGGCGCGGTCGCCGGCCAGTTCCTGGAACTCGTCGCAGAACACCTTGATGTAGTCGGCGGTGTAGGGACGGGCCGGGTGGCGCGACAGCTGCGAAACCTGCCAGGGCGTCAGGTCGCGGAAGATCTGGGCGGTGCGCACGCGCAGCTTGTCCTGCAGGGCACGCACTTCGGTATCGACATTGACCGCCGGGCCGGCGCTGGCGCTGCGCAGCTCCTGGATCTTGGCTTCCAGGTCGGCGATGGGTTGCTCGAAGTCGAGGTAGTTCGGGTTCATGACAAGCCGTGGTGAACGTAAGGAAGGGAGTTTAGCCGAATGCCGATTCCGGGCCCGTACGCGGCCGTCCGGAAGGCTGGCCGCTCAACGGGGCGTGACAAGCGCTGCGCTGTTCATGACCCGGCTGACGCCGGTGACGAAGTCATTCATCCGGGTGTGCTCGATCACCGGCAAGTCCGGACCCAGGCTCGCGGTGGCGTGGGTGAAGGCGATCTGGGTCGGCACATAGGCTTTGCGCAGGCGCTGCTGCTCGGCGGGATCGGTGGCGTGCAGGTAGTCGTCCACCAGCTTGCGCATGGCCGTGGCATGGGGTTCGTAGATCGGCGCCAGCGCTGGCAGGCGGGGGGCTTCGGATGATGCCGAACGCACCGGCGCCTGCCAGTCGGCGGGCCGGTGGGCGGCGAAATATCCTGGCGCGTCGTGGGTGGCTTCGTAATAGGCGACAAAGTCGTCCGGGGCAAAGATCTTGCGCATGCGGCGGCCACCGGAGGCATCCACGGCAGGGGCGCTGGCGGTTTCCGGGAACGGCACATGCACGTCGAAATCCCAGTCCTTGTCGATGAACAGCGCATGGGTCAGGCCGAAGCGCCCGGTCACTTCGACGCCCTGCACCTGCACCTTGTCCGTGCCGGCGAATTCGACGGGCCTGGCGGCATCGGTCCAGTAGACCTCGTCGACCAGCACGTAGTCGGACAGGGTGGGATTGACCAGCGCGCCGTCATGCCCGGCATACACCACGAAAGGCACGCGGCCGAGCTGGCTGGTTTCCAGGGTATGGGCGCCGGGAGCCAGGTCGATGACCAGCTCCGCATGCGCGGGGATGGTCTGCGGCTTGCCATCCACCTGCATGGCAAGTGCCTGGGTGCCTGGGTTGTCGAAGCGGAAGCGCTGTGGTGACTGGCTACACGCGGCCAGCAGCAGGAGACAGAAACACGGGACGAGATAACGCATGGCGAGATAGGGAGTTCAGGAGGGGAGTGAAGCAGCGCCGCCGTCGTTGGACGCACGGGATCGGTCGGTCAGTGCGCCCAGGGGCGCTTGTCCATGGTCATCTTGACCGTACGCACGCCGGGCAGCTCGCGCAGCGTGCCGACCAGGTCGGCATCCACGCGCACGGCGTGGTCGCCGTTGATCTCCAGCATGCCGGCCACGCCGCCGGGCAGCAGCAGGTCCATGCGCAGGCTGGTGCTGCCGGCGCGGCGTTCGGCCAGCAGCGTTTCGATCCGCTCCAGCACGCCGGGTACGCGCAGGTCCAGGCGCATCGAGAGCTTCTGAGCCTGCTGCACCAGCTGGCTGTAATCCCAGCAGTGGCGCAGGCGCAGCGCGTAGCCGCCGTTGAATTCGTCTTCGCGCAGGTCGCCCTTGACCACCAGGATGCGGTCGCGGGTGAGCAGGTGGCCGAACTCGCCCATCGCATCGGAGAACGCGCTGCATTCCACCCGGCCGCGGCCGTCTTCCAGGGTGACGAAGCTCTGGCTGTCGCCCTTCTGGCGCACGGCCACGACCTTGCCGGCCAGCACTGCGACCACGCCGGGGCGCCATTTCTTCTCGCCGCCACCGCCGCCGTTGAACGGGTTGCCGACGATGGCCTCCAGGCTGCCCAGGTCGTTGCCGACCAGTGCCTTGAGGTCCTCGCGATACGGGTCCATCGGATGGCCGGACAGGTAATGGCCCAGCGTGTCGCGTTCGGCCTGCAGCTTGTGCGCCAGCGGCGCTTCGTCGCATTCGGCCAGCTCGATGTGGATGTCGTCGCCCGCCGCGCTGGAGCCGAACATGTCGACGATGCCGGCGTTGCGGTTCTTGGCAAGCTGGTCGACTGCCTTCATCACCTCGGGCAGCTGCAGCATCAGCGAGGCGCGGTTGCGGCCCAACTCATCCAGCGCACCGGCGTTGATCATGGCTTCCAGGGTGCGCCGGTTGAGCTTGGCCGAGCCGACGCGCTTGCAGAAATCCAGCAGGTTGCGGAATTCGCCGCCGGCCTTGCGCTCGGCCACGATCGCCTCGCACGCGCCCTGGCCGACGCCCTTGATCGCCCCCAGGCCGTAGCGCACCGTTTTGGCATCGGTCGCCACGAACATGTAATCGGAGTGGTTGACCACGGGCGGCAGGACGTCCAGCTCCAGCCCGCGCGCCTCGGCCAGGAAGCCGACCACCTTGTCGGTGTTGTCCATGTCCGAGGACAGCGTGGCGGCGATGAACTCGGCGGGGTAATGGCGCTTGAGCCACGCGGTCTGGTAGCTGACCAGCGCGTAGGCGGCGGCGTGCGACTTGTTGAAGCCGTAGCCGGCGAACTTCTCCATCAGGTCGAAGATTTCGTCGGCCTTCGGACCGTCGACGCCGCCTTCGGCCGCGCCGGTGCGGAAGATCTCGCGGTGCTTGGCCATTTCGGCCGGCACCTTCTTGCCCATCGCGCGGCGCAGCAGGTCGGCGCCGCCCAGCGAGTAGCCGCCGACGATCTGCGCCATCTGCATGACCTGCTCCTGGTACACCATGATGCCGTAGGTGTCTTTCAGGATCGCTTCGGTGCGCGGGTCGGGGTAGATGATCTCTTCCTGCCCGTGCTTACGCGCGTTGAAGGAAGGGATCAGGTCCATCGGGCCGGGGCGGTACAGCGACACCAGCGCGATCAGGTCTTCGAAGCGGTCCGGCCGGGCGTCCTTGAGCAGGCGGCGCATGCCCGAGGATTCGAACTGGAACACCGCGCCGGTGTTGCCGTTGGCGAAGATGCCGGTGTAGGTCGGCTTGTCGTCCAGCGGCAGCGCGGCGATATCGACCGGCGGGATGCCCGCGCGTTCGTGGCGCACGTTGATGGCTTTCACTGCCCAGTCGATGATGGTCAGCGTGCGCAGGCCGAGGAAGTCGAACTTCACCAGGCCCACGGCTTCCACGTCGTCCTTGTCGAACTGGGTGACCGGGTTCTTGCCCAGCATGCCTTCGTCGTGTTCGGCGAACAGCGGGCTGAAATCGGACAGCGGCGAGGGTGCGATCACCACGCCGCCGGCGTGCTTGCCGGCGTTGCGGGTGAGGTCTTCCAGCTGGCGGGCCAGGTCCATCAGGTCGCGGACGTCGTCCTCGTCGTGATAGCGCTGGATCAGCTCGCCCGAGGCCATTTCCGAGCTGGTGCCTTCCTTGCCTTCGCCCATCACGTCCTTGAGCGTGATGCCCAGGATGTTGGGGATCAGCTTGGCTACGCCGTCGACGAGGCCGTACGGGAAGCCCAGCACGCGGCCGGTATCGCGCACCACGGCCTTGGCCGCCATGGTGCCGTAGGTGATGATCTGGCTGACGCGGTCGCGGCCATACTTGCGCGCGACGTAGTCGATGACCTCTTCGCGGCGGTCCATGCAGAAGTCGATGTCGAAGTCGGGCATCGACACGCGTTCGGGATTGAGGAATCGCTCGAACAGCAGGTTGTACGGCAGCGGGTCCAGGTCGGTGATCTGCAGCGCCCAGGCCACCAGCGAGCCGGCACCGGAACCACGGCCAGGACCGATCGGAATGCCCTGGTTCTTTCCCCACTGGATGAAGTCGGCCACGATCAAAAAGTAGCCGGGGAAACCCATCTTGATGATGGTGTCCAGCTCGAATTCGAGCCGGTCCACGTAGTCCTGGCGCGTCTTGCCTTCGGCCAGCGGATTCTTTTCCAGGCGCGCGTCCAGGCCGCGGCGCGATTCGCTGCGGATCCAGCTGTCCAGCGTCTCGTCGTCCGGCACCGGATAGGCAGGCAGGAAGTAGGTGCCCAGCCGCAGCTCGATGTTGCAGCGCTGTGCCAGGCCCCAGGTGTTGTCGATCGCATCGGGCACGTCGGCGAACAGTTCGGACATCTGCTCGGCGGACTTGAGGTATTGCTCGGCGCTGTAGTCGCGCGGGCGACGCGGATCGTCCAGCACCCGGCCGGAGGAAATGCACACGCGCGCTTCGTGCGCGTCGAAGCCGGCAGGCTCCAGGAAGCGCACATCGTTGCTGGCCACCACCGGCAGGCCGCGCGCCGCGGCAGCGTGCAGGGCGAAGGCGTTGAACGCTTCCTCGCCCTCGCGGCCGGTGCGGGTCAGTTCCAGGTGCAGGTTGTCGCCGAAGGCGCGTTGCCAGTCGGCCAGGTTCTGCTCGGCCAGGTCGTGGCGGTTGCCGAACGCCAGGCGCCCGGCCTGGCTGTTGCGGCCGATGATGCCGAACAGGCCGCTGGTGTCGTCGCGCAGCCAGGCTGGGTCGATCGCCACGCCGTCGGTGCGGTGGCCTTCCATCCACGCGCGCGTCAGCAGGCGCGACAGGGTCAGGTAGCCGCCGTGGTCGCGGCACAGCAGGGTGATCGCCCAGGGCGTGCCGTCTTCCTCGACGATGCTCACGTCGGCGCCGGCGATGGGCTTGATGCCGACCGCCTCGCAGGATTTGTAGTACTTGACCAGCGCGAACAGGTTGTTGCGGTCGGTGACCGCCAGCGCCGGCATCTGCAGCTGCACCGCGGCGCTCACCAGGTTGGGCCGCTTGGCCTTGGCCGGGAAGCCTTCGTCCGGCTTCTCGGGTACGCGGATGGTCGAATCCGCCAGCGAGAATTCGGTGTGCAGGTGCAGGTGGATGAAGCGCGATGACATCCGGGTCAGTGTACGCAAGGCGGCGGAGGCAAACGAGGCTTGACATGACGGCGCGAGGCACGCGGGCCGCATGCGACAGGGCTGGCATTCCTGCCCAATCCCCCGGCGCATGGCTTGTCGGGGATGGCCCTGCCCGATGCGTGGAGCAGCGAACCCGAAATATGGGCAACTGTCTTCCCAACCTGAGACCCGCCCCTTCTCCCGCCGCTTGTTGCGGGGGGAAGGGGCGGGGGATGGCTCATTCGGCAGGAACGGCAACTGGCCGACTCCGGCGATTCAGTGCACGCGGAACAGCACTGCCGGTGGTGGCGCGTAGCTGGAGGCGATGACCTGCTCGCGCTGCCGGCGCCGCATCCCCGGTGTGTCGCGCGCGGCTTCCCACTCGGCACGGCGCAAGGGGACGGCTTCCTCCGCACAACCGCGCAACCAGGCCTCGGCCTGGCGCACGCGGCAGAAGCCCGCATAGCTGTCCAGCTCGCGCGCCAGCTGGGGCAGGGCGGTGTCGATGACGATGGCCTCGTCCAGGTGTCCCACCTGCGGGACCCAGCCCGGGATCAGCCCGTCATGCCGGTGGGTGTAGGCCAGGACCGCCTCCAGGGCAGGCCGGGCCTGGTCGGGAATCTCCCAGGCGGTGTCGGTGGCCATCCGCGCCAGGACCTCGGCCCGGTGCATGCGCTGGACGATGCAGTCCGGCGTCCCGGGGTGGCGGGCATCGACCAGTTCGCGGGCGGCACTGGCGATCTGGTCGTGCTGCAGGGGCGCGCCCGACCAGCCCAGGCGCCGCAGCAGGTCGTTGAAGTTGTCCAGGGCCACGCTGTCCAGGCGGGCGCGGCCGACGTGGCGGCGACGGGCCTGGCCGGTGGCTGGTTCCAGGGCCAGCAGGCGTGGCAGGGGCGACAGGGAATTTGCGTTGGTGTTCATTGATAGGTGCTCCCTTGGCGGTTGGGCGCCGGCGATTCCGGCGTGGACACAGACTGCTGCTGGCGCCCCGGGCCGTCATGAGGGACGGACGAGCCTTGTGCCTGCCTTCGCGCAGGTCCATGAGGGAATCGTGAGGAAGTGCCGATGGGATCGTCCGAGGTCACCAGCACGGGCACGCACCCGGGCGAGCGCTACCGCTTCGCCGACGTGGTGGTGGATGCCTCGGCCCACACTCTGGTGCGTGGCGGACAGCTGCAACTGCTCGAACCCAAGGCCTTCGCCGTGCTGTTGGAACTGCTCCGCCAGGCCGATGCGCTGGTGCCGCGTGACCAGCTGCTGGACCAGGTCTGGGGGCACCGGCACGTCACCCCGGGCGTGCTGACCCGGGCCATCGCCCAGCTGCGCACCGTCCTGGACGACCAGGCCCAGCATCCGCGCTTCATCCAGACCCAGCATGCGTTGGGCTATCGCTTCATCGGCGAGCTTGTCGTCGGCGAACCGCAGCAGGACAGCCGGCTGCCGGCCGCGGCGGATGGCGACGCGCTCCCACCCATGCCACCGCAGGACACGGCGGCCGATGCGCCGGCAGGCCTGGCGGCGGCAGTCGCAGTCGATGGAGAGGCGATCGAGCCGCACCCGGCTGTAGTCGGGTCGGCTGCCGGAAACCGGTGGCGTGGTGCGTCCCGCTGGCGCTGGCCAGCGCTGGCTGCCGTGCTGGTGGTGCTCGCGGCGGGTGCATGGTGGTGGCGGGAGCATCGCACCACGCCGCCGCGCGATCCGTCCATCGCCGTGATGCCGTTCGCCAACCTGGGTGGGGGCCGCGACAACGACTACTTCACCGAGGGCCTGGCGCTGGAGATGCAGGACGCGCTGGCCGGCGTGAAGGGGTTGACGGTCGCCGCACCGGTTTCGCCGGCGGCGGTGGCCGCGCAGCGGGGCGATGTGAAGGCGCTGGGCGCGCTGCTGGCGGTTTCCACGGTGTTGGACGTCAGCGTCCGACGTGAAGGCCGGCGCGTGCGGATCAACGCCCGCCTATTCGACTGCGCGACCGGCTACACGCTGTGGAGCCACGGCTACGACCGCGAACTGGCCGGCGTGTTCGACACCCAGGTCGAAATCGCCAATGAAGTGGTCCGCGCGCTGACCGGCGCGTTCCCGCAGCGACGCGAAGCCATCGCCAGGCGGCTGGAACCGACCCGCGACGTGGTCGCCTTCGATGCCTATCTGCGCGGCCTGGAGCAGTTGTCGCGGCCGGACCCGCAGGCCGGCTCCGCGAATGCAGTAGCGCTGTTCAGCCAGGCCCTGGCCGCCGACCGGGATTTCTCGCGCGCCCAGGCCGGGATCTGCCGCGCCCAGGTCGCCGACTTCGTCAACCGTCGCGATGCCACCGCGCTGGTCCGTGCCCGCACCAGCTGCGAGCAGGCCCGGGCGATGGATCCGGGCATGAGCGAAGTCAACCTGGCCCTGGCCGAGTTGCACCAGGCCCAGGGCGACGAGGGGAAGGCGGTGGAGTACTACCTCAAGGCCGAATCCGATCCTTCCAGCCGGGCCGCGGCGTACACCGGCATCGCGATCATGCATGCCGACCAGGGGCGCACTGCGCTGGCGATGGACTACTTCGACCGGGCGCTGGCGCTGCGCCCCGGCGATGGCAGCATCCACGCCCAGATCGGCTACCGGCAGTTCCTGGCCTCGGACCTGCCCGCGGCCATCGCGTCCTATCGCAAGGCGGTGGCGCTACAGCCGGACAACGCGCTGTTGTGGAGCTACCTGGGAGGCGTCTACCTGACCGCGGGCCAGGTCCAGGACGCCGAGCGCGCACTGGTCCGGTCGCTGGCGATCGAGCCGGGCTATGTCGCGCTGACCAACCTGGGCGAGATCAAGTACCTGTCCGGGCGGTACGCCGAAGCGGTGGAGCTGCAGCGGCGCGCCGTGCAGATGGATCCGTCGGACTACGTCACCTGGGGCAACCTGGCCCAGGCTGAACTGGCTGACCCGGCCAGCACACGCCAGGCGAAGCAGGCCTTCGCCCAGGCGGCCGAGCGGGCCCAGCGCTACGTCGAAATCAAGGCCGACGACGCCAAGGTGCTGGCGGCGCTGGCCTGGTATCAGGCCAACCTGGGGCAACCGGCACTGGCGCGGCAATTGATGGCCCGTGCCGAGGCGCTGGGCAGCGAGCCTGGCGAGGTCGCGCTGTACAACGCCCAGACCCTGGTAGCCCTGGGCGATCCCGGGCAGGCCGCCCGGCGCATCGCCGCGGCCCGGGCCGCGGGCATCGTCGAACAACGGATCAGCGGCAACGCGGCCCTGCGCCCGGCCATCGCCATCGCGCCCACTCAGGCGCCGCAATCCCTTTCCACCGACCGCAACACACCACCCACGCCAGGAGAATGAGATGGCTACCGCTCGCAAGCATGCCGGCACAAGCGCCGGGACAACCGCCCGCAAAGTCCCCGCGGGCACGACCAGGCCGAAGGCCGGCACGTCCGAAGACCCGGCCATCGAGCAGGGCTTCCAGGTTCCGCTGGGCGAAGGACGCGTCCTCGACCTGCGGGTCACGATCGCCTCGGCGCCGAGGGTTGGGTCCGGCCCCAGGCCGAAGATCGAGGAGATGCTGCTGATCCGGCGGATCGGCCAGGACCAGGTGCTGACCATCAGTGCCGAACTGTCGCGCCCGCCCAGCGCTGCCATCGTGGTCGGCCCGGGCCGGCCGGTGCGGACAGGCGGGAATTAGCCGGTTGCCGCGGCCGTGGTGCGTTTCGTGGGCCAGCGGCGTCGAGCAGGAGCAAGCAGTCTCCCGGCGCCCGGCGCGCCTGGCTAAAGCAGGGCCGGCTGCGTTACTTCGCGCTCGCCACGCGCGGCCGCCCGGACCGGCGCGAAGCTGTGCCGGTGGTGTACGCAGGGGCCATGCAGGCGCAGCGCGGCCAGGTGGGCGGGTGTGCCGTAGCCCTTGTGGCGGGCGAAGTCGTATTCGGGATGCTGCGCGTGCAGGTCCAGCATCATCCGGTCGCGGGTGACCTTGGCCAGGATCGAAGCGGCCATGATCGCGCGGTCCAGGCCATCGCCACCGATCAATGCATGGCCAGGGCAGGGCAGGCCGGGCGGGACCTTGTTGCCGTCGATATGGGCCACGCCGGCCACGTGCGCGACCGCTTCCACCGCCATGCGCATGCCGAGCATCGTGGCCTGGAAGATGTTGAGCCGGTCGATCTCGGCCACCTCAATCACCACCACATGCCAGGCCAGCGCCCGCTCGACGATGCGGTCGTAGAGCAGTTCGCGCTTGGCTTCGTTGAGCTGCTTGGAATCATCCAGTCCGTTGATCCGCGGACGCGCCGGATCGAACACCACCGCGGCCACGGTCAGCGGGCCGGCGAGTGGTCCGCGGCCCGCTTCATCGACGCCGGCGACGAGCAAGGCGGGGGCGATGGCGCTCATGGTGTGGTGGACAGCAGCGCGTCGATCGCATCGGCGGCGCGTGCGGAGGCATCCTGGCGCAACTGTTCGTGCAACTTCAGGTACTGCGGTTGCAGCGCCGTGACGGCTTCCGGGTCACGTAGCCAGTGCAGCAACGCGGCGGACAGGGCCTGCGGTGTGCAGTCTTCCTGCATCAGCTCCGGTGCCAGGTCTTCGCCGGCCAGCACGTTGGGCAGGGCGAAGCGCTTGACCTTCAGCAGGCCGAGCGCGCGTGCGATCCATGCCGACAGCGGCGCGACCTTGTAGCCAACGACCATCGGCCGCTTGGCCAGCATCGCTTCCAGCGTGGCGGTGCCCGAGGCCAGCAGCACCACGTCACTGGCGACCATCGCCTCGCGGGCCAGGCCGGTGAGCAGGCGCGGGCGCGGCGATGGGAACGGTGAGGCGGCCAGCAACGGCTCCAACGCAGCGCGACAGTCGGCATTGGCGGCTGGAATGACGACCTGCAGGTGCGGCACCTGTTCGGCGACAAGGCGCGCGGCTTCGATGAAGTCCACGGCCAGGCGATTGATTTCGCCCAGGCGACTGCCGGGCAGCACCGCCAGCACCGGCGTCTTCGGATTGAGGCCGAGCGTGGTGCGCGCGGCGGCGCGGTCCGGTGCCAGCGGCAGCGCATCGGCCATCGGATGGCCGACATAGCGCGCGTCGATGCCGTGGCGTGCGTAGATCTGCGGCTCCATCGGGAACAGGCATAGCACCAGGTCGGCGCTGCGGCCGATCTTCTGCGCACGTTTTTCGCGCCAGGCCCAGACCGAGGGGCTGACGTAATGCACGGTGCGCAGGCCGCGGGTTTTCAGCCAGCGTTCCACCGCCAGGTTGAAGTCCGGTGCATCGATGCCGATGAAGACGTCCGGCTGCCAGTCGAGCACCCGTTGGCGCAGCGACTTGCGGAGCTTGAGCAGGCGCGGCAGGTGGCGCAGCACCTCGGCCAGGCCCATCACCGCCAGTTCGCTGGCATCGAACCAGCTGTCCAGGCCCGCCGCGCGCATGCTGTCGCCGCCGATGCCGGCGAACTGTGCATCGGGATGGCGCTGCTTGAGCTGTGCGATCAGATCCGCGCCGAGCGCATCGCCCGACGCCTCGCCCGCGACCAGCGCAAACCGCAGTCGGCGTGTGCCGGCGGTACTGGTAGTGGGTCCGGCCGGCGTCCGCGCGGCTGGGGTGTTGACGGTGTGCATGGCGTGCTTGCGAGCGCTTCAGCGCAGCAGGCGACGCTCGCCGCTGGTGATGAAATCCAGCATCGCCTTGACGTCCTCGCTGCCCTGCGCCTGCTCGGACAGCTGCTGCTGGGCCTCGGCCAGCGGCAGCCCGGCCACGTACAGCGTGCGGTAAGCGCGCTTGATCGCCGAGATGCGCTCGGCATCGAAACCGCGGCGCTTCAGGCCTTCGCTGTTGATGCCGCGCGGCCGGCCGTGTTCGTCGGCGGCGACCATGGTGAAGGGCGTGACGTCGCCGCCCAGCAGCGCGCCCATGCCGATGAAGGCGTGGTCACCGACGCGGCAGAACTGATGCGCGCCGGAAAAGCCGCTGAAGATCACCCAGTCGCCGATGGTGACGTGGCCGGCCAGCGTGGTGTTGTTGGAGAACACGCAGTGGTTGCCGACGATGCAGTCGTGCGCCACGTGCGTGTAGGCCAGCAGCCAGTTGTCGTCGCCGATGCGGGTGACGCTGTTGCCGGTGACCGTGCCGCGGTTGAGCGTGACGAATTCGCGGAACACGTTGCGGTCGCCGATCACCAGTTCGGTGCGTTCGCCAGCGAACTTCTTGTCCTGCGGCTGGCCACCGACGGCGACATGGCCGACGAAATGGTTGTCACGGCCGATCCGGGTCGGGCCGGTGACCGAACAGTGCGGGCCGATGATGGTGCCGTCGCCGATTTCGACATCGGCGCCGATCAACGTGAACGCGCCAACCTGCACGCCAGTGCCCAGTTTCGCGCCAGGGTCGATGACGGCCGAGGGGTGGATCAGCGTATCGGTCATCGGTTACTCCTCCTTGGCCTTGTCGACTTCGGCGCACAGCATCTCGGCACAGGCGACCTGCTTGCCGTCCACGCGCGCCACGCATTCATAAAGGGCCATATTGCGGATCGTGCGCTTGACCTTGGCCTCCAGCTCCAGGCGGTCGCCAGGCACCACCGGGCAACTGAACTTCACGTTATCCACCTTGACCAGGTAGAACAGCTTGTTCTTGGCTTCCTCACCGTAGCCGATCTGGGTGATCAGTCCGCCGGCCTGCGCCAGTGCCTCGATGATCAACACGCCCGGCATGACCTTGCGCTCGGGGAAATGGCCATTGAAGAACGGCTCGTTGAAAGAGACGTTCTTGTAGGCCAGCAGGCGTTTGCCTGGCTCAAACTCGGTCACCCGGTCCACAAGCAGGAACGGATAGCGGTGTGGCAGCAGCTGCTGGATAGTTTCGATGTCGAGAGGCAGTTCTAGGTTCATGACCATGGTGGTTCTTAAGAGTCCTTGCTGGCGGCGGGGATGCGCCGGGCGAGCGCGTCCAGCTGGCGGAAACGCGCTGCGTTCTTGCGCCAGGTGCGGACGTCGGTGATGGGAAGGGATGAGGCGTAGACGCCAGGCTCGGTGACCGGGCCGGCGACCATCGACATGGCCAGGATGGTGACCTTGTCGCAGATTTCCAGGTGGCCTGACACGCCCACCTTGCCGGCCAGCATGCAATAGCGGCCGATCTTCGCACTCCCTGCGATGCCCACCTGCGCGGCCATGGCGGTATGTGCACCAACATGGACGTTGTGGGCGATCTGGATCTGGTTGTCCAGGCGGACATCCTCTTCCAGCACGGTGTCTTCCAGTGCGCCGCGGTCGATGCAGGTGTTGGCGCCGATCTCGCAGTCTTCACCGACCACCACGCCGCCCAGTTGCGGCACGTTGAGCCAGCGGCCGTGTTCCATGGCCATGCCGAACCCCTGCGCGCCCAGCACGGCGCCCGGATGGATGCGTACGTTGCGACCCAGGCGGACACGCAGGACCAAGGTGACGCGGGCGACCAGTTCGCAGTCGTCGCCGACGCTGCAGTGTTCGCCGATGACGCAGCCCGGGCCGATCACGCAGCGCTCGCCGATGCTGCTGCCTTCACCGACGCAGACGTGCGCTCCGATGCTGGCGCTGGCAGCGATCTGCGCACTGGGATGGATCACCGCGCTGGGATGGATGCCGGCCGGACGCGTGAATGTGGATTCGAACAGCTCGGACACCTTGGCGAAGGCCACGTGCGGGTCCTTGGCGACCAGCGCGGTGCCGCGCACGCCTTCCACATGGTCGGCGCTGACGATCACGATCGATGCCTGGGTGGTCGCCAGCAGGTCCGCATAGCGCGGATTGGCCAGGAATGCCAGCTGCCCGCGCTGTGCAGCGGCCAAGGTCGCCGCACCGGTCACGGTGGCGGCGGCATCGCCATGCAGTTCCAGGCCGAAACGCTGGGCCAGGTCGCCAGCGGTATGGGGGAGTGTGCTCATGCGCGGCATTTTACCCTGAGCCCGCATCGCACAAACGAAGGCCCGGACAAGCCGGGCCTTGGTCATGCCAGTGCGGGCGCGGAAACCTAGAACGATCCGCCGAAGGTGAACTGCAGGCGTTCGATCTCGTCGCCGGTCTGGGTCTTCAGCGGGATGGCATAGCTGATCGAGATCGGGCCGACCGGCGCGCGCCACAACAGCGCCACGCCCGTGGAGGCGCGCAGGTCGTTGGCGTGGAACTCGCTGTAGCCGTTGTAGACATTGCCCACGTCGACGAAGGCCGAGATGCGCGCGGCGTTGGAGTCGAACAGCTTCGGGAAGATCAGTTCGAGCTGGCCGATGGTCTTGAGCGAACCACCCAGCGGCTGGCCGTCGCTGTAGTACGCGGTGGCTTCCGAGCGCGGACCCAGGGTGTTGTCCTCGAAACCACGCACCGAGCGCACGCCGCCGGCGTAGAAGTTCTCGTAGAACGGCAGGCCGCTGGCGGTGTAGGTCGTTGCGACCGCGCCCGCGTTGCTGCAGTCGGTGGCCGCCAGGTTGGTGTCGGACACGGTGCAGATCGTGCGCGTGGTGTCCTTGCCGTAGCTATCGCCGTAGCCCAGTTCGGCACCGGTACGCAGCACGAAGGCCGGGCTCAACGACCAGTATTTGGAGAATTCGTAGTTGAGCTTGTAGTACTCCACCGTGGAGCCGGGCAGGGTGACTTCCGCCGAGATGCGCTGGTAGATGCCGCGGGTCGGCATGAAATAGTCGTTGCGGGTATCGCGGGCCCAGCCGATCTGCGAACGCCAGGCGTGGAAGGTGCGGCTGCCTAGTGCCTTGACGTAGTCGATGATCGCCTGCGGGGTATAGCCGTCGTAGGTGCTGACCTGGGTCGAGTCGATGCCGAACATCAGCGACACGCTGTCGCTTTCGCTCAGCGGGATTCCCAGGATCGCCTGCGCGGCGATGTTGCGTGTGTCGTAGTAAGCGGTGTTGTAGTCCGAATAGTCGGTGTTGCTGTAGGACAGGTTGTAGCCCAGCGATACGCCGTCGTCGGTGAAGTAGGGATTGGTGAAGGAGAACGAATAGCGATCGGTGTAGTAGCTGCGCGAAGCCTCGACCGCCACGCGGTTGCCGCCGCCCAGGAAGTTGTTCTGCGACAGCTGCACCGAGGTGGTGACGCCGCCCAGCTGCGAGTAGCCCAGGCCGAAGGTGAAGCTGCCCGAGGTGGTTTCCTTGACGGTGTAGATCACGTCGACCTGGTCGCGCGTGCCCGGCACCGGCTGGGTGGTCACGTCCACGGATTCGAAGTAACCCAGGCGCTGCAGGCGGACCTTGGAACGGTCGATCGCGGCCTGCGAATACCAGGCGCCTTCGAACTGGCGCATTTCGCGGCGCAGCACTTCATCGCCGGTGCGGGCGTTGCCCTTGAACTCGATCCGGCGCACGTTGACGCGCGGGCCGGGAACGACCTGCATGTTGATGGCCACGGTGCGCTTTTCGCGGTCCACCGTCGGGATCGGATTGACCTGGGCGAAGGCATAGCCAACGTTGGCCAGGGTCGCGGTGATCGAGTCGGAGGTGATCTCCAGCAGGCGGCGGGAGAAGATCTGGCCCTTGCGCACCAGCACCATCTTTTCCACGCGATCCTGCGGCAGGATGGTGTCACCGCTGACCTTCACGTCGGAGACGGTGTACTGCTCGCCTTCGGTCACGCCGCCGGTCAGGAACATGTCCTTCTTGTCCGGGCTGATCGCCACCTGGGTCGAATCCAGGCTGAAATCGACGTAGCCACGGTCCAGGTACCAGGAATTGAGCTTCTCGATGTCGCCGGAGAGCTTTTCCTTGGAGTACTGATCGTCGCGGCGGTACCAGGACAGCCAGTTGTGCTCCTGCGATTCCCAGCCGGCGGTGATGTCCTCGTTCGCGAACTTCTCGGTGCCGACCAGGTTGATGTGGCGGATCTTGGCCGCCTTGCCTTCCTTGACCGAGATGGTGACGTCCACGCGGTTGCGGTCCAGCGGGCTCACCGTCGGGGTGATCTGCACGTTGTACTTGCCGCGGTTGTTGTACTGGCGCACCAGTTCCTGGGTGACCCGGTCCAGGGCCAGGCGGTCGAAGGTGCCGCCTTCGGACAGGCCGATGTCGCTCAGGCCCTTGGTCAGGTCTTCGGTCTTGATGTCCTTGTTGCCGGTCAGCGTCAGCTTGTTGATCGCCGGGCGCTCCTTCAGCGTGACCACCAGGATCGTGCCCTGGCGCGAGAGCTGGACGTCCTCGAAGAAGCTGGTGTGGTAGAGCGCGCGGATCGCATCGCCGATCTTGGCCTGGGTGACCGTGTCACCGCGTTCGATCGGCAAGTAGGTCAGTACCGTGCCGCTGGAGATGCGCTGCACGCCATCGACGCGGATGTCGCTGACGACGAAATCCGAAGGCGATGCCGCAGGGAGTTGCATGCCGAACGCGGCAGGCGAGGCGGACTGCTGCTGTTGCGGCGTCCCGAAGGCCGGTGCGCTCAGGTCGGTCGACTGGGCCCAGGCCGGAGTCGCGATGGCAGAGGCCAGGGCGAGGGCAAGCAGGCGGCGGGTCGGGAGTCGCGTCATCATCACATCCGTCGGAGAACTGGTTTCGGAAAGACCCCCGCAGGGGGTGGGCCGCCGGATGGCGGCCAAAAGTGGAGCAGTGGAGAGCATCAGATCACCGGGCGCAGGATGTCGTTGTAAAGCGCCAGCCCCATCAGGCCGGCCAGGATGGCCAGGCCAGCGAACTGACCAGCGGCCATGGCCCGCTCGCTTAGCGGGCTGCCCTTGACCAACTCGATAAGGTAATACAGCAGGTGTCCGCCGTCCAAGACCGGGATTGGCAGCAGGTTCACGATGGCCAGGCTCAGCGACAGCAGTGCGAGGAACTGCAGGAACCAGGTCAGTCCACGCTCGGCCGAGGCATTGGCGACCTTGGCAATCGTGACCGGGCCTGACACGTTCTGAAGGGAAGCGTGGCCGGTGACCATGCGCCGGATCATGCCCAGCGAATCGGACGCCAATTGTCCGGTCTGGCGCACCGCGACCGGGATTGCGGCCAGTGGGCCGTAGCGCTGCAGCGCATCGTAGGCCGGCGGCGTGCTGCGGCCCAGGGCGATGCCCAATCCCCAGAATTGGGCGTGTGTGTTGGGGTCGGTCATACGCTGCGGCTGCAGCGGCAGCGCCAGGCGGCTGCCTTCGCGTTCGACTTCGACCATGACTTCGCCGCCGCGTGCGCCCAGGCGCTGGACCATCGGTCGCAGCGCATCGGCCGCATCCACGGCTTCGCCGTCGATGGCGGTGATCAGGTCGCCGGCCTGCAGGGCGCCGGCGGCGGGCGAGCCGGGCGCGACCTCGCGGACTTCGGCCGGTTCTACCGCGAACTGCCAGCGCAGGCCGAGGTCGCCGGTGACGTTCTGTTGGTCGAAGCCAGCGGGCAGGTGCGAGGTCAGCACGCGTCGTTCGATCTGGTTGCCGGCGGCATCTTCGATCTGGGCCTGGACGTCCCGGTCATCCATGGCCGCGCCAATCAGGGCCATGGTGGCTTCGGTCGCGGTGGCGATGCTACGGCCGTCCAACGCCAGGATCCGGTCGCCGGGGCGCAGGCCGGACTGCTGGGCGACGCCGTCGACACGCCCCACGATGGGGGCGAAATCTTCCTTGCCGATCACGAACATGGCCCACAGCAGGGCCACGCACAGGATCAGATTGGCGATCGGGCCGGCGGCGACCACCGCGATGCGCTGCAGGACTGGTTTGCGGTTGAAGGCTTCGCCCAGGCGTTCGGCCGGAACATCGGCTTCGCGCTCGTCCAGCATCTTCACGTAACCACCGAGCGGAATCGGGGCGATGGCGAACTCGGTCCCGTGCTTGTTGCGGCGCGACCAGATCGGTTTGCCGAAGCCCACGGAAAAACGCAGCACGCCCACGCCGCAACGGCGCGCGACCCAGTAGTGGCCGTACTCATGGAAGGTGACCAGCACGCCGAGCGCGACGATCATCCACCAGATGGAGCCTGCGATTTCACTCATGCGGAACGGGCTTGGCCTGTGGTGGTGCGATGGATCCAGCCCTGGCTGAATTGCCGTGCGAGGCCATCGGCCGCCAGCAGCGCGTCCAGGCTGTCGGCCGGGGCGTGGGCATGGGCGGCGAGGGCATCCTCGACCAATGCAGGGATCGCTAGGAAACCGATTTTGCCCTGAAGAAAGGCTGAAACAGCGGATTCATTGGCTGCGTTCAGGACGGCCGGGGCGGCGCCACCGGCTTCCAGTGCGCTCCAGGCCAGCCGCAGGCAGGGAAAAGCGTCCATGTCAGGGGCTTCGAATTCCAGGGTGCCGTGGCGGAGCAGGTCCAGTCCGGCAACGCCGGATTCGATCCGCTGCGGCCAGCCCAGGCCGATCGACAGCGCGGTGCGCATGTCCGGCAAACCCAACTGGGCCAGGGTGGAACCGTCGATGAACTCCACCAGCGAATGCACCAGGCTCTGCGGGTGGACCAGGACATCCAGGCGGTCGCGGCCGACATTGAACAGGTGCGCGGCCTCGATCAGCTCCAGGCCCTTGTTCATCAGCGTGGCCGAATCGACCGAAATCTTGGGGCCCATCGACCACTTGGGGTGGGCCACGGCCTGGGCGACGGTCACCGTCTCCAGCGAGGCGCGGCTGCGTCCGCGGAACGGCCCGCCCGAGGCGGTCAGCACGATCCTGCGGACCTGGGCGCCGGCTTCGCGCGAGCCCAGGCACTGGAAGACCGCGTTGTGCTCGCTGTCGATCGGGATGATCTGTGCGCCGGAGGCTTCCGCGGCGGCGATCAGCAATGCGCCGGCCAGGACCAGCGACTCCTTGTTGGCCAGCAACAGGCGTTTGCCGGCATGCGCTGCGGCCAGGGTCGATGAGAGTCCCGCTGCGCCGACGATGGCGGCGACCACTGTGTCGCAGGCGTCGCTGGCGACCAGCGCGTCGAGCGCATCGCTGCCCGCGTGCGCCTGGGTGTCCAGGCCGGCGGCGGCCAGTGCGTCGCGCAGCTCGGCGAAGCGACTGTCATCGGCGATGACGGCATGCTCGGGGCGGTGGCTGCGGCATAGCGCGACCAGTGCATCGACATTGCTGCCGGCCGCCAGCACGCTGGCGCGCATGGTGTCGGGATGGCGGGCGATGACGTCCAAGGTCGAGGTGCCGATCGAGCCGGTGGCGCCCAGGACGGCGACGGTGCGTCTGGTGTGCGAAGCGGTCTGCATGGTCTAGAAGCCCAGCAACTCGCGGCCGATCAGGAACACCGGCAGCGCGGCGACCACGCCGTCGATGCGGTCCAGCACGCCGCCGTGGCCGGGAATCACATGGCCCGAGTCCTTGGCGCCCACGTGGCGCTTGAGCAGGCTCTCGAACAGGTCGCCGACCACCGAGATCAGCACCGTGGCCACGCTGGCCACGGCCAGTGCCGCCACCTGGCCAGCTTCAACGCCCGCCAGCCAGCCGCCGAGCAGGCCGACGATCACGCCGGCCACCAGGCCGCCGAACAGGCCTTCGATGGTCTTGTTGGGGCTGATCCGCGGGGCGAGCTTGCGCTTGCCGAACGCGCGGCCGGCGAAATAGGCGCCGCTGTCGGCGGCCCAGACGATGGCCAGTGCGGTCAGCAGCCACAGGTGTTCCTGCAGGCTGCCGAGGTTGGCGAAATTGCCCGAATGGATCAGGCACAGCGCGCACCAGGCTGGAACGATGGCCAGGGTGCCAGCAGCCAGCTTGAACAGCCGTGCCCAGGTCTGGTGATCCGAGGCGAAGGTGTAGAAGCGCAGCCACAGCAGCGCCGCCAGCCACCAGATCGCGCCCACCAGCGACACGATCTGGAACAGCACCGGCGAAAATCCGCTACTGGATCGGCTGGCCCAGGTCAGCACCACCATCAGCGCCAGGTTGAGCAGCAGCAGCACGGTGCGCGACAAGGTGTCGTCGATCTCGGCCAGCTTCAGCCACTCCCACAGCCCGACCAGGAACGTGGCCGCGGCCAGTGCGGCCATCCACGGCGTGGGCAGGAACAGGATGGCCAGGATGGCCAGCGGGGCCATCACCAGGGCGGCGAGGACGCGGGTACGGGTCATGGGGTGGTTCCGTGCGCGGCCACCTGGGCCCCGGTGAGGCCGAAGCGGCGTTCGCGCATGGCGAAGTCGTCCAGCGCAGCTTGCAGGACCGTGGCATCCAGGTCGGGCCACAAGGTTTCGGTGAACCACAGCTCGGTGTAAGCCAGCTGCCACAGCAGGAAATTGCTGATGCGGTGGTCGCCGCCGGTGCGGATGAACAGGTCCGGTGGCGGCAGGTCGGCCAGGGCCACCTGCGCGCCGAGGCGGGCCTCGTCGATGTCTTCGGGCTTGAGCCGGCCGGCGGCCACTTCCTCGGCCAGCGCACGCGCCGCCAGCGCCATGTCCTGGCGGCCGCCGTAGCTGGCGGCGATGACCAGGGTCAGTTGCGTGTTGGCGATGGTCAGCGCTTCGGCGGCATCCATGCGCTGGACGATGCCTGGGGCAAAGCGATCACGCTGGCCGATGAAGCGCACCCGCACGCCGCGGCGGTGCAGCTCGTCCACCTCGCGTTCCAGTGCGCCCATGAACAGCTTCATCAACGCGCCGACTTCCTCGGCTGGGCGACCCCAGTTTTCACTGGAGAAGGCGAACAGGGTCAGTGCCTGAACGCCGCGATCCAGGCAGAAATCGATGCACAGGTTCACTGCGCGCGCGCCGGCACGGTGGCCGATCATGCGCGGGCGACGACGGCGTTCGGCCCAGCGCCCATTGCCATCCATGATGATGGCCAGGTGGCGCGGGACAGGGGGCAGGTTGGGAGGCATGGCGGTCACGAAGGTGGTGTGACCCGCTCAGACCGCCATCAGTTCCTGTTCCTTCGCCTTGACCACCTCATCGACATCCTTGATCGCTTTGTCGGTGATCTTCTGGATCTCGTCGGCGCTCCCGCGCTCGTCGTCCTCGGTGATCGCCTTTTCCTTGAGCAGATCCTTGACCTGCTGGTTGGCGTCGCGGCGGATGTTGCGGATCGCTACCTTGGAGTCTTCGCCGTTGGAGTGGACGACCTTGGACAGGTCCTTGCGGCGTTCCTCGGTCAGGGCCGGGATGTTGATGCGGATGACGGTGCCGGCGGTGTTCGGGGTCAGGCCCAGGTCCGAACCCAGGATCGCCTTCTCCACCGCCGAGACCATCTGCTTTTCCCATGGGGTGATGGTCAGCGAGCGTGCGTCGCTCACCACGACCGAGGCCACCTGGGTCAGCGGCATGTCCGAACCGTAGTAGTTGACCTTCAGGTGATCGACCAGCGCGGTGGTCGCGCGGCCGGTGCGCAGCTTGGTCAGGTCGTGACGCAGCGACTCGATGCTCTTGTTCATGCGCGCCTGCGCGTCTTTCTTGATGTCGTTCAGCATCGCTGGGTCCCGAGATTCGTCAAACCGGGGATTATAGGCGAAAGCTAGTGCCGGTCGGATTCGCGACGCGGCAACCGGCAGGTCAGTGGTCGTGCACGGGACCGGCAGCGGTGGTGCCATGGCAGGGTTGGGTGCAGGCCTGGCCGCGTTCCAACTGCAGGGTGGCATGGCTGATGCCGAAGCGATTGGCCAGGGCCTTCGCGGTGGCGTCGATGAAGGCATCGTCGTCGTCGGCAACCGGGCGGACCAGGTGCGCGGTCAACGCCACTTCGCCCGCGCCCAGCGGCCAGATGTGCAGGTGATGGATGGCGGTGATGCCGGGTTGGCCGGACAGGAAGTCGCCCACCGCGGCCTGGTCGATGTGGTCGGGGACCGCGTCCATGGCGGCCGAAAAGCTCTCGCGCAGCAGGCCGTAGGTGCCCACGGCGATCACCACGCCCACGAGCAGGGCGGTGGCCGGGTCCAGCCATTCCCAGCCCAGCCACCACATGCCCAGGCCGGCGATCACCGCGGCCAGCGACACCGCGGCATCGGCCAGCAGGTGCAGGATCGCGCCGCGCCTGTTGAGGTCCTGGCCACCGTGGGAATGCCCATGCCCGCCACTGCCATGCAGCAGCCAGCCGGCGCCCAGGTTGACCGCGATGCCGATGGCGGCCACCACGATCACCGGCAGGGCGGCGATCGAGGGCGGTTCGCTGAAGCGCCGCACCGCCTCCCAGGCCAGTCCGCCGGAAAACACCATCAGGACGATGGCATTGGTCAGTGGTGCCAGCAGGGTCGCCTTGCGCCAGCCGTAGGTGTGGCTGGCCGTGGGCGTGCGCCGCGCCATGGCAGCCGCGGCCCAGGCCAGCCCCAGGCCCAGCACATCGCCCAGGTTGTGCAGGGCGTCGGACAGCAGGGCCAGCGAATTGGTGTGGAAGCCGTAGCCGGCCTCCAGCGCGGTGTAGCCCAGGTTGACCAGCATCGCCACGGCGTAGCCGCGCGTGCCTGCATCGTGGGAATGGCCGTGCCCGCCAGCGGGCGCGTGCGCAGGGCCATGGTCATGACCGGCATGGTCGTGACTGTGGCCCGCGTGATCGTGGGGATGTGCGTGCGACATGGCGGCAAGCGTGCTGTGCTGCCGCCGCGGACACAATTACAGGCACGTGTCGCGCCTGTTGGCGGATCAGCTGCGGCCTGCCACCAGCGTGCCGATGTTCTCGCCGCGCAGGATGTTCATCAGGTTGCCCGGCACGCCCAGGTCGTAGATGCGCAGCGGCACCGCGCTGTCGCGGCACAGCGCGAACGCAGCGGTGTCCATGACTTCCAGGCCGCGGCCCAGCACTTCGTCGTAGGTCAGGGTGTCGAAGCGCTTGGCATCGGGGAACTTGCGCGGATCCTTGTCGTAGACGCCATCGACCTTGGTCGCCTTGAGCAACAGGTCGGCCTCGATCTCGATCGCGCGCAGCGCCGCGCCCGAGTCGGTGGTGAAGAAGGGATTGCCGGTGCCGGCGGCGAAGATCGCGATGCGGCCTTTTTCCAGGTGGCGCACGGCGCGGCGGCGGATGTAGTCCTCGCACACGTCGTTGATCTTCAGTGCGCTCATCACGCGGACCTTGGCGCCGAGCTTTTCCAGCGCGTCCTGCATGGCCAGTGCGTTGATGACCGTGGCCAGCATGCCCATCTGGTCGCCGGTGACCCGGTCCATGCCGCTGGCGGCCAGGCCGGCGCCGCGGAAGATGTTGCCGCCGCCGATCACCAGGGCGACTTCGGCACCGGCATCGCGGGCTTCAATGATTTCGCGGGCGATCCGGCCGATGACCTTGGGGTCGATGCCGTAATCCTCTGATCCCATCAGCGCCTCCCCGGAAAGTTTCAGCAGGATGCGGCGATAGGCGAGGGGCGCGGTCATCGGGGGTGATCTCTTTGGACGTGGGCAAACGCCGGCAAGTCTAGCCGACCGGCACCGGGTGCGTCAGGTTCCATCGATGCAATGGCGACATGGCCGAAGCATTCCTGCGTAGGAGCGGGCCATGCCCGCGATGGGCTTCATCGGGGAAGCTCCATCGCGCCGATGGGGCGCTCCTGCTGACGGGGGAAGGTGAGCGAACGCCAGGATCAGACTTCCAGCGAAGCCAGATCGCCTTTGGTCTCCAGCCAGCTCTTGCGGTCACCCGCCCGCTTCTTGGCCAGCAGCATGTCCATCAGGCCGTGGGTGTCGTCGCCGTCGGCCACGGTCAGCTGGACCAGGCGGCGCGTGTCCGGGTGGATCGCCGATTCGCGCAGCTGCGAGGGGTTCATTTCGCCAAGGCCCTTGAAGCGGGTCACGTTGACCTGGCCCTTGAGTTTTTCGCGGGCGATCTTTTCCAGCAGCAGGCGCTTTTCTTCTTCATCCAGCGCATAGAAGACCTGCTTGCCCACGTCCACGCGGAACAGCGGCGGCATCGCCACGAATACGTGCCCGGCATCGACCAGCGCCGGGAAATGCTTGAGGAACAGCGCGCTGAGCAGGGTGGCGATGTGCAGCCCGTCCGAGTCGGCGTCGGCCAGCACCACGACCTTGCCGTAGCGCAGGCCGGAGATGTCGTCCTTGCCCGGGTCGCAGCCGATGGCGATGGCCAGATTGTGGACTTCCTCCGAGGCCAGCACGCTGCCCGAAGCCACTTCCCAGGTGTTGAGGATCTTGCCGCGCAGCGGAAGGATGGCTTGAAAGTCCTTGTCGCGGGCCTGCTTGGCGCTGCCGCCAGCCGAGTCGCCTTCGACCAGGAACAACTCGGTGCGCGACAGGTCCTGGCTGATGCAGTCGGCCAGCTTGCCGGGCAGGGCCGGGCCGGAGGTGATCTTCTTGCGGGTGATCTGTTTTTCGGTTTTCAGGCGTGCGCTGGCGCGGTCGATGGCCAGCTGCGCGATCTGCAGGCCGGTTTCCACGTGCTGGTTCAGCCACAGGCTGAAGGCATCGTGCGCGGCGCCTTCGATGAAGCCGGCGGCCTGGCGCGAGGACAGGCGCTCCTTGGTCTGGCCGGAGAACTGCGGGTCGGTCATCTTCAGCGACAGCACGAAGGTGACGCGGTCCCAGACGTCTTCCGGCGCCAGCTTGACGTTGCGCGGCAGCAGGTTGCGGAAGTCGCAGAACTCGCGCAGCGCGTCGGTCAGGCCCGAGCGCAGGCCGTTGACGTGGGTGCCGTGCTGGGCGGTGGGGATCAGGTTGACATAGCTTTCTTGGACCAGCTCGCCTTCGGGCACCCAGGCCGCGGCCCAGTCGACGATCTCGGTCTCCTTCTTCAGGCTGCCGACGAACAGCTGCGCGGGCAGCAGTTCGCGCTCGCCCATCTCGCCCTTCAGGTAATCGCGCAGGCCGTCCTCGTAGTGCCAGCTTTCGCGCTCGCCGCTGGCCTCATCAAACAGTTTGACCGTCAGTCCCGGGCACAGCACGGCCTTGGCGCGCAGCAGGTGGCGCAGGGCGCGCACGTTGATCTTGGGCGTGTCGAAGTACTTCGGATCGGGCCAGAAGTGCACGCGGGTGCCGGTGTTTTTCTTGCCGACGCTGCCGACCACTTCCAGCGGGCTGGCGCGGTCGCCGTTTTCGAAGGTGATGCGGTGCTCGCTGCCGTCGCGCTTGATGTGGATTTCCACCAGGGTGGACAGCGCGTTGACCACGCTCACGCCCACGCCGTGCAGGCCGCCGGAGAAGGTGTAGTTGTTGTTGTTGAACTTGCCACCGGCATGCAGGCGCGTGAGGATCAGCTCGACGCCGGGGATCTTTTCTTCCGGGTGGATGTCCACCGGCATGCCGCGGCCGTCGTCGGCCACCTCGACGCTGCCATCCTTGAAGAGGGTCACTTCCACGATCTTGGCGTGGCCGCCCAGGGCTTCGTCGACGGAGTTGTCGATCACTTCCTGCGCCAGGTGGTTCGGGCGCGCGGTGTCGGTGTACATGCCGGGGCGGCGCTTGACCGGGTCCAGGCCGGAGAGGACTTCGATATCGGCGGCGTTGTAGCGGGTATTCATGCGTTCAATCAGGTCGTGTGGAGGCCACGAAGGCGGGCAAGTGTGCGGGCTGGGGCGGGGTTTTGCACGTCCGTGACGACCATCTGCCGCGGCGCAACCGGTGCGACGCATGCGTGCTTGGCAGGCGCCGGCACCATGAAAGCCGCACTTGGCCGATACAATCGGGCCAGGACGGCGCGCCATGCCGGTCCGCGTGCCAACTCCGGTGCGCGGCGGTCGCTGCGAGGTCACGGCACAGGAGAGTTATCGGGTGGTGGACAGTACCGCGCCGCAGTTTGTGGGCGATTTGAAAGGCAGCAGCGTCGGTGCGTTCATCGCCGCAGATGTGGGCGGCACCTTTGCCCGGCTGGGTCTGGCCCGGGGTGAGCAGGGCATGGCCGAAATCGTCGGCCAGCGCCGCTATGCCTGCGCTGAGTTCCCCAGCCTGGCCGCCGTGTTGCGCCGGTTTGGCGAGGAATTGCAGGCCGAAGGGCTGGGAGCGCCGCCAGTGTCGGCGGTGGTCGCCATTGCAGGTGTCCTGCAGGGCGACATCTTGCTCAACAGCAATCTGCCCTGGGCTGTATCGCTGCCGGAGACGCGTGTCGGCGCCGGGCTCGACCAGCTTGAACTGATCAACGATTTCCAGGCGCTGGCCTGGGCGCTGCCGCAGGTCTCGCAGACCCAGATGACCGCGCTGCACGGCCCCGGGATCGGTCTGGCCGATCTGCCGGCGCTGCTGCTGGGGCCGGGTACCGGCCTGGGTGCGGCGTTGCTGGTGTCCGATCCGTCCGGGTATCGCGTGCTGCCCAGTGAGGCCGGCCACGCTTCGCTGACCGCGGGCAATCCGCTGGAAATGGGCATCCTGCAGGGCCTGCAACAGCAGTTCGCGCATGTGGATGCCGAGCGCATCCTGTCCGGCACCGGCCTGATGACGCTGTATCGCGCGCTCTGCGACCGGGCAGGCGCGGCCCCGCGCTGGCAGCTGCCGGCAGAGCTGGTAGCTGCCGCCGATGCCGGCGATGACCCGCTGGCGCAGGAGTGTCTGGATGTTTTCTGTGGCTGGCTGGGTAGTTTCACTGGCGATCTGGCGATTACCTTCTGCGCGAAGTCGGTCTATCTGGCGGGCGGCATCGCCGGGCATATCACCCATTACCTCGCGCGCGGCGGTTTCATGCAGCGGTTCCTGGAGAAGGGCGTGCTGGCGCCTGCGCTGCGGCAGGTGCCGGTGTTCTGCATCGACCACGGCTGGCTGGGCGTGATCGGCGCGGCCGCCTGGCACCAGGCCAACGGTTTACGGTTCACTGCTACCTAGGTTTCATCACTCCCACAACGTCAAGGACCCCGCATGCCCTCACGCCGCAGTTTCCTGCAGACCACGGTCCTGGCCACCGGTGCGGCGATGTTGCCGCCGCTGCGCGCCCAGGTATTCGCTACCGGCGCCAGGGTCGTGTCCACCTGGGATTTCGGTGTGCCGGCCAACCAGGCTGCCTGGGCAGTGCTGTCCAGGGGCGGCAATGCGATGGATGCGGTGGAAGCCGGTGCGCGCTGGGCCGAGACCGGCCAGTGCAATTCCACGGTCGGCCGCTGCGGCTATCCGGATCGTGACGGCGTGGTGACCCTGGATGCCTGCATCATGGATGGCGACGGCCGCTGCGGTTCGGTGGCGGCGATCGAGGACATCGATCACCCGGTCTCGGTCGCGCGCAAGGTCATGGAAAACACCCCGCACGTGATGCTGGTGGGCGAGGGCGCCCAGCAGTTCGCGATTGCCCAGGGCTTCAAGAAGCAGTCGCTGCGTACGCCCGAGGCCGAAAAAGCCTGGCGCGAATGGCTCAGGACGGCGCAGTACAAGCCGGAGATCAACGTCGAGCGGCGCGCGATTCCGGGTAACACCGAAAACCACGACACCATCGGCATGCTGGCCATCGACAGCACCGGCAGGATGGCCGGCGCCTGCACCACCAGTGGCATGGCCTGGAAGATGCATGGCCGGGTCGGCGACAGCCCGATCATCGGCGCTGGCCTGTATGTGGATAACGACGTCGGCGGCGCCACCGCCTCGGGCGTGGGCGAGGAGATGATCCGTAACGTGGGCAGCTTCCTGGTGGTGGAACTGATGCGGCAGGGCCATTCGCCGGCCGACGCTTGCCGCGAGGCCATCGCGCGGGTCGTGCACAAGCGCCCGGAGGCCAGCAAGGAACTGCAGGTGTGCTTCCTGGCCATGAACAATCGTGGCGAGGTCGGCGCGTTCGCGCTGCACAAGGGCTTCGTCTACGCCGTCTGCGATGCCGGCAGGCAGGATGCATTGCTGCCCTCGCAGTCCATCTACGCGACCGAACAGGTGTGAGTCCGGTGGTCGCGGGCGGTCGGTACACCCTGGAAATCGCGGCTAGTTCCCTGGAATCGGCGCTGGCCGCGCAGGTTGGTGGCGCCGACCGGGTGGAGTTGTGCGAGAACCTCGGCGAAGGTGGTACCACGCCGTCCTACGGCACCCTGGCCGTGGCCCGCGACCGCCTGCGCATCCCGCTGTATGTGCTGATCCGTCCGCGCGGCGGCGACTTCGTCTATTCGCCCGCCGAATGGGAAGTGATGCGGCGGGACGTCGAGCTGTGCGTGCGGTTGGGGTGCGATGGGGTGGTGTTGGGCGCGCTGGATGCGCGGGGGCTGGTGGATGTGGCCGGCTGCACGGGGCTGATCCAGACGGCTGGGCCGCTGGGCGTGACCTTCCATCGGGCCTTCGACTGCGTGGCCGATCCGGTTGGTGCATTGGAGGCGGTCATCGGCCTGGGCTGCGAGCGCCTGCTGACCTCGGGCCAGCGCGACAGTGCGCCGGCCGGTGCGGCTGCGATCACGGGGTTTGTTGCCCAGTCGGCGGGGCGGTTGGCGGTGATGGCTGGCGCGGGCATCACCCCGGACACGCTGGAAGCGCTTGCCGAACGGGCGGGCGTCAGCGAATTCCATGCTTCGGCCAAGCTGCGCCTGCCAGGTGTCGGTGGTCCGGCGCCCACGGGCCTGGAGCCCGGCTTCTGGCGGACCGACGCAGATATGGTCCGCCAGTTGCGCGAACGGCTTGATTCACTGGCCTGAAGCGCCCGGCGTTCGGGGCATTCAGGCCGCGCTAAACCGTCAGGCGTAGGCTTTGGCCCGTTGCAGAAGGCGCCCGCGCCGCTGCGATGCCCCGAGGTTCCTCATCCAGGAGTCATTCCATGAAATCCCGAACCGTATTGCTGCTGGCTGGTGCCGTTGCGGCACTGTCCACTGCCGCCGTTGCGATGGCTGCTTCCGGCAGCCCGCAGGCCGAAAGCAAGGCGGCTACTTCCTCCGCCCCGGCCAAGACCGAGGACACCCGCAGCGAAGCTGAAAAGCGCGCTGCGCGTCGTGCTGCCAATGACCAGCGCCTGAAAACCCAGGACCAGTCCAAGGCCAATCCCACCCCGCGGAAAGAAGAGGAAGAGGAGACGCGCAAGCAGTAATGCCCGCTGTTTCCAAGCACCAAATCGCGCACGCCCCGCCAGTCGGGGCGTGCGTTTTTTCATCCGTCAATGCCTGCCTGGTGGAACGTCGCGTGTGTCGTGGCGTTTGGCCGCAGGCGCTGCACCCTGTAAACTATCGCTTTCCAGGAGCCCCGATCCATGACTCCCCTGATTTTCGTGACCGGCGGCGTAGTGTCCTCGCTGGGCAAAGGCATCGCCGCCGCGTCCCTGGCGTCCATTCTTGAAGCGCGTGGCCTGAAGGTCACGATGATGAAGCTGGACCCGTACATCAACGTCGACCCGGGCACCATGAGCCCGTTCCAGCACGGTGAGGTCTACGTCACCGATGACGGCGCCGAAACCGACCTGGACCTGGGCCATTACGAGCGTTTCGTGCGTACGCGCCTGAGCCGCAAGAATTCGGTCACCACCGGTCGCATCTACGAGAACGTGATCCGCAAGGAGCGCCGCGGCGACTACCTGGGCGCGACCGTGCAGGTCATCCCGCACATCACCGACGAGATCAAGCGCAGCATCGACGAGGCCACGGCCGGTTACGACGTGGGCCTGATCGAGATCGGCGGCACCGTGGGCGACATCGAGTCGCTGCCGTTCCTGGAAGCCATCCGCCAGATCCGCGCCGAGCGCGGTCCTGAGAAGGCGGTCTTCATGCACTTGACCCTGGTGCCGTACATCGCCGCGGCTGGCGAGCTGAAGACCAAGCCGACCCAGCATTCGGTCAAGGAACTGCGTTCGATCGGCATCCAGCCCGACGTGCTGCTGTGCCGCTCCGAGCAGGAAATCCCGGACAGCGAACGCCGCAAGATCTCGTTGTTCACCAATGTCTCCGAACGCGCGGTGATCAGCCTGCGCGACGTGGACGTGCTCTACAAGATTCCGCTGGGGCTGAAAGAGCAGGGTCTGGACCAGTTCGTGGTCGACCGCCTGCGCCTGCCGGCGCAGAAGGAAGCCGACCTGCACGAGTGGGAAGCCGCGGTCGACGCCACGGTCAATCCGCTGGACGAAGTCACCATCGCGGTGGTCGGCAAGTACATCGACCACAAGGACGCCTACAAGTCGGTCGGCGAGGCCCTCAAGCACGGCGGCCTGCGCCAGCGCACCCGGGTCAACCTGAAGTGGCTGGAATCGCAGGACATCGAGGAAGGCACCGGCGCGCTGGACGACGTGGACGGCATCCTGGTGCCCGGTGGCTTCGGCGACCGTGGCTTTGAAGGCAAGGTCGCCACCGCCCAGTACGCCCGCGAACAGCAGGTGCCGTACTTCGGCATCTGCTACGGCATGCAGGCGGCAGTGGTCGATTACGCCCGCCATATCTGCAAGCTGGAAGGTGCCAACAGCACCGAGAACGACAAGCAGTCGCCGCACCCGGTGATCGGTCTGATCACCGAATGGCGCACCGCCACCGGCGATGTGGAAAAGCGCGACGAGCGTTCCGACCTGGGCGGCACCATGCGCCTGGGGCTGCAGGAACAGCGGCTCAAGCCCGGCACGCTGGCGCGCGAGATGTACGGCGCCGACGTGGTGGCGGAGCGTCATCGGCATCGCTACGAGTTCAACAACCGCTACCGCACCCAGCTGGAAGACGCCGGCCTGGTGATTTCGGCCAAGTCGATGGACGACACGCTGGTGGAAATGGTCGAACTGCCGCGCGACAAGCACCCATGGTACCTGGCCTGCCAGGCGCACCCGGAGTTCCTGTCCACGCCGCGCGACGGCCACCCGCTGTTCGTCGGTTTCATCCGCGCTGCGCGCGAGCGCAAGGCTGGCGGCAAGCTGCTCAAGGAAGCGCGCGCGTGACCCCGCTGGCTGTCGGACCTAGCGTGTCGGTTGGAGCAACCGTTGCGTCAGGTCCGGCAGCTGGCAAGCGTGCTGCCCCGCACGAGCGCGTCATGGCCTGATGCCCGCTGGCGAGCCCCCATCGCATGGCTTTTCCGGCCTGTGCCATCGCCAGGGGGTGGGCTGGGTGCTCGCCACGTTTGCCGTTGAATTGATCGCCACGCACCTGCTGCCTGGCCTTTGGCAGCGTGTCGCCGAAGGCGGTTTGCCGGCATCCAGAATCATCGAATCCACCAGCGCTGCCACCGGCGGTGTGATGCTGGCCAGCCTCGGGGCCGCATTGTTGGCCTGCACGCTCTACAATCGCTTCGCTCGCGAACGCGCACGCCATCGTGATGAGGCGTTGCGCGGGTGCGCTCCTGACTTCCTTCGGCCATGCCGGGCGCGGTCAACTTCCCTCATTCGATCGACAGAGCCAAGACTGATCCCATGACCCAGATTGCCAAGATCCACGCCCGCGAAATCCTCGACTCCCGTGGCAACCCCACGCTGGAAGCAGAAGTCACGCTCACTGATGGTTCCTTTGGCCGCGCGGCCGTGCCCTCCGGCGCCTCCACCGGCGCCAAGGAGGCGGTGGAACTGCGCGATGGCGACAAGACCCGCTACCTGGGCAAGGGTGTCACCAAGGCCGTCGGCAATATCAACACCACGATTGCCGAGGCGCTGAAGGGCTTTGATGCTGCCGACCAGGAAGGCCTGGACCGTCGCCTGATCGATCTGGACGGTACCGAGAACAAGGGCCGCCTGGGCGCCAACGCGCTGCTCGGCGTTTCCCTGGCCAATGCGCATGCGCTGGCCGCTTCGAACAAGAAGCCGCTGTGGCAGCACTTGGCCGACACCAGCGAGTCGGACGTGCAGCTGCCGGTGCCGATGATGAACATCATCAACGGCGGCGCCCACGCCGATAACAACGTGGACTTCCAGGAGTTCATGGTGCTGCCCGTGGGCTTCGATTCGTTCTCCGAATCGCTGCGCGCCGGCACCGAAATCTTTCATGCGCTCAAGAGCGTGCTCAAGGGGCATGGCCTGAGCACTGCGGTCGGTGACGAAGGTGGTTTTGCGCCTGACTTCCGCAGCAATGTCGAAGCGCTGGATACCATCCTGGAAGCGATCGGCAAGGCCGGCTACACCGCGGGCGAAGACATCCTGCTGGGCCTGGACGTGGCTTCGTCCGAGTTCCACGACAACGGCAAGTACAACCTGGTCGGCGAAAACAAGCGCCTGACCAGCGAGCAGTTCGTCGACTTCCTGGCCGACTGGGCCGCGCAGTACCCGATCATTACTATCGAAGACGGCATGGCCGAGGATGACTGGACCGGCTGGAAGCAGCTGACCGACCGCATCGGCAAGAAGGTCCAGCTGGTGGGCGACGACCTGTTCGTCACCAACCCGAAGATCTTCAAGGAAGGCATCGAGTCGCAGACCGCCAATGCGATCCTGATCAAGGTCAACCAGATCGGCACCCTGACCGAGACCCTGGAAGCCATCGCCATGGCCCACCACGCCGGTTACGCGTCGATTGTCTCGCACCGTTCGGGCGAGACCGAAGACACCACCATCGCAGACATCGCCGTGGCCACCACCGCCACCCAGATCAAGACCGGCTCGCTGTGCCGCAGCGACCGCGTGGCCAAGTACAACCAGCTGCTGCGCATCGAGGAAGCGCTGGGCAAGGGCGCGCGTTACGCCGGCCGCAACGCGTTCATCTCGCTCAAGCGCTGAGTCGGGCGATGGGCGCTGGCCATTTCACTTCCTTGAGGCACTGAGATGGCCAAGCCGCGCTGGCTGCTGCTGGTGCTGGTGTTGCTGCTGGCCTTCCTGCAGTACCACCTGTGGTTCGGGCGTGGCAGCTCGGGCGAGGTCATCACCATGCGCGCGCAGGTGGCCAGCCAGGCCCGCGAGAACGAAGGCCTGCACCAGCGCAATGCCGCGCTGGCGGCCGAGGTGGAAGACCTCAAGTCCGGTGAGGCCGCCGTGGAAGAGCGCGCCCGCAGCGAGCTGGGCATGATCAAGCCCGGTGAAAAGTTCTATCGGGTGGTCGATGTACCGGAGGGCCAGGCCGGTGCAGCGCTGCCCCCGGTTCCACAGGCACCGCAGGAACCCACTGATGCAGAGGCCGCCGCGGCGGCCGAGGGCAACTGATGCACGGGGTGTGGGTGATCGTGCCTGCGGCAGGCCGCGGGCTGCGTTTCGGTAGTGAAATTCCCAAGCAGTACCTGGACGTGGCCGGTCAGCCGGTACTGGCCTGGACGCTGTCCACGCTGCTGGCGCATCCGTTGATTGAAGGCGCGGTCGTGGCTGTGTCCGCGGACGATCCGTGGTGGCCGGGCTGGACCGAATTTGGTGGCAAGCCGGTGATCGCCTGCGTCGGCGGCGGCACCCGCGCGGCATCGGTGCTGGCCGCATTGCAGGTGTTGCCGGATCAGGTGCGTGCCGATGATTTCGTCCTGGTCCACGACGCCGCGCGTCCCAATCTGACTGATGCAGACCTGCAGCAGTTGATCGAACGCGGTCGCGAAGATCCGGTCGGCGCGCTGCTGGCTGCGCCGGTGCGCGATACGCTCAAGCGCGCCGGCGACGATGGCGGCGTGGATGGTACCGAGCCGCGCGAGCGGCTGTGGCGTGCGCTGACTCCGCAGATGTTCCGTCGCCTGCAGCTGACCCGCGCGCTGGATGACGCGGCGGGTGCCGGCATCGACGTCACCGACGAGTCCATGGCCATGGAGCGCCAGGGCCTGCGCCCGCTGCTGATCGAAGGCAGCGAAACCAATTTCAAGATCACCACGCCGGCCGACCTGGATCGCTTCGCCTACATCCTGTCGCTGCGGGTGACGGCTTCGGACCATTGATCAGATGAGCATTCCCCAGATCCGCATCGGCCAGGGCTTCGACGTGCATGCCTTCGCCACCGACGGCGACCACGTGATGCTTGGCGGGGTGCGCGTGCCGCACAGCTGTGGCGTGCTGGCCCATAGCGATGGCGACGTGGTGATCCATGCGCTATGCGATGCCATGCTGGGTGCGTTGGCGCTGGGTGATATTGGCCGGCATTTCCCGCCTAGCGATCCGCAGTGGAAGGATGCCGATAGCACCGATTTCCTGCGTCATTGCGATGGCCTGCTGCGCGCGCGCGGCTGGCAGGTCGGCAATGCCGATGTCACCGTGATGTGCGAGCGGCCGAAGGTCGGCCCGCATGCGGTGGCGATGTGCGCGCACCTGGCCAGCGTGCTGGGCATCGATGTCGATGCGATGAGTGTCAAGGCCACCACCACCGAGAAACTCGGCTTCACCGGTCGCGGTGAAGGCATCGCGGCGCAGGCCGTGGTGCTGCTGGTGCGGGTGTGAGCCAGGCGCTCCCTTTGGCCTTCGGCCCGCCGGTACTGGAGGCAGTGTTCCGGAGTGAGCTCGAAGATTTCCAGGTTGACGAGATCGACGGCTTCGCCGCGCATGGCGAGGGCGAACACCTGCTGCTGACCCTGCGCAAGCGTGGCCTGAATACTTCGGACGTGGCGCGCAGGCTGGCCCAGTGGGCGGGCATCGGTGAGGTTGGCATCGGTTATGCCGGCATGAAGGATCGCCACGCGGTTACCACCCAGCGCTTCAGCGTGCACCTGCCCAAGCGGGTTGCGCCGGAGCTGGCGACGCTGGCCGGCGAACAACTGGAAGTCGTCGATTCGACCTGGCACAACCGCAAGCTGCCGCGCGGTGCGCTGGCCGGCAATCGCTTCACGCTGGTGTTGCGCCAGGTGCAGGGCGATCAAGCCGCCATCGACGCGCGTCTGCGGGATATCGCCGCGCGTGGTCTGCCCAACTGGTTTGGCGAGCAGCGCTTCGGGCGTGGCGGCAACAACGTCAACCAGGCGCTGGCGATGTTCGAAGGGCGCAAGGTCAAGCGCGAGCAGCGTTCGATGCTGCTGTCGGCCGCGCGTTCAGAACTGTTCAACCGCGTGCTGTCCGCGCGTGTACATGACGGTAGCTGGGAACGCGGGCTGGAGGGCGAGGTCTGGATGCTGGCTGGCAGTCGCAGCGTGTTCGGCCCGGAGGCTTTCAACGACACGCTGGCACAGCGATTGGCGGATTTCGATATCCATCCCAGCGGGCCGCAATGGGGCGAGGGCGAGTTGCGTCCGCAGGGCGAATGCGCCGCGCTGGAGCTGCGCGTGCTGTCCGAAGGCGACGGCCCCGCGCTGCGTGCCGGCCTGGAAGCGGCACGCCTGAAACAGGAGCGCCGCGCCCTGCGCCAGCAGGCGGCCGACCTGCAGTGGGACTGGGTCGATGCCACCACGCTGACGCTGCGTTTCACACTGCTGCCCGGCAGTTACGCCACCGCGCTGTTGCACGAACTGGGCGCCGTGCACGAGGCCAATCGCATCCGTTGACGGCATGCCTTGGTGTCAGGGCGCCTTCTTGTCATCGGGCGGCTCTATCCCGGCGCGCTTCTGCGCGGACAGGCGTGCAACAGGCAGATTCCAGCCATACCTGATGGCCATGAAGCGGATACCGATGCACAGGGCGCCGCCTGCGATTGCCGAGACGCCATAGGGCACGCCCAGCGAATTGCCGATGACGACGACCGAGGCGGCTGCCAATGCGGCAATCGCATAGAGATCCGAGCGCAGTACCTGGGGGATGTCCCGAAGGAGCACATCGCGCATGATGCCGCCGCCGATGCCGGTCAGCATGCCCAGCAGCGCGGCCATTACCGGACTCAGCCCGAACGTGATCGCCTTCTGCGCACCGGCAACGGCGAAGAACGCCAGGCCCACCGAGTCGAACAGGAGCACCGGGCTGCGCAGCCGGTCGACGCCGGCATAGGACAGGAACGTGATGATGCCGGCCAAGGCGGAGACCAGTAGATATCGCCCGTCAGCCAGTGCCGCTGGCGGCACTGCGCCGATCAGCACATCGCGGCTGATGCCGCCGAAATTCCCAGCCACGAAAGACAGCACGAGAATCCCGAAAAGGTCGAGCCGGCGATTGACGGCGGCGACCGCTCCGCTGATCGCGAAGACGAACGTGCCGCCCAGGTCGAGGACATCAATGACGGCGTGGATGGTGATCATGACCGTGAGCCTGCATTGGTCGGGTCTGAAGGGGTGAACTCAGGCGCCTCATCCCGACTTCCACTGCCGTCGGTTTGGCACATTGGTGGGTGCTTTTCCGTCATCGCGCCGCCAGCAACACCACCACCGCACCGGTGCCGCCCTGTGCCGGTGTCGCGGAGTGGAACGCCAGCACGTCGCTGCGATGGCGCAGCACGCGATCGACCACGTTCTTCAACACGGGGATCTCCGCGTCCGAGCCCAGGCCCTTGCCGTGGATGATGCGGACGCAAGCCGTTCCACTGCGCTGGGCATCGCGCAGGAAATGGCGCAACGCGGTCTCGGCCTGGCCGGCGGTGGCGCCGTGCAGGTCCAGTTCGTCCTGCACCGAGAACTGACCACGTTTGAGCCGATTGAAAATGCTGGTCGGTAATGCCTCGATCCGGTGCGACAGCACATCGCCGGCACCGATCGGCATGGCTTCCAGGGCCAGGCGGAATTCGCTGGTGGCGGCCCGTTCATCGGCCTGGGCCATGCGCGCGACCGGGCGCGGGCGTGGTTTGCGCGGCGGTGTCGGCGCGTCGTCCATGCGCCGCACCTGGCCGATGGCCTCGCGGAACAGGCTGGCGTCGTCGTCTTCGTCGCGCGGATCACTCATGGCATGGAAGGTTACGTGGCCGCGCGCGTCGTGCAAGGGCGAAGCGTTCTGGTCGATCCGGTATCATCGGGCGGGCATCATCGAAGGAAGTTCAGTGCGCGTACTTGTAAGCAACGACGACGGCGTAGACGCCCCCGGAATCCGCATTCTCGCCGAAGGCCTGCGGGCCGCCGGCCACGACGTGTGGGTGGTGGCGCCAGACCGCGACCGCTCCGGCGCCAGCAACTCGCTGACCCTGGACCTGCCGATCCGCACGCGCCAGCTGGATGAACGCACCATCCGCGTCAACGGCACGCCGACCGACTGCGTTCACCTGGCACTGACCGGGATGCTGGATTTCGATCCGGACATCGTGGTGTCCGGGATCAACAATTCGGCCAACCTGGGCGATGACGTGATCTATTCGGGCACCGTGTCGGCGGCGATGGAAGGGCGTTTCCTGGGCCTGCCCGCCGTGGCGGTGTCGCTGGTCACCCGCGACCACCTCGCCAGGCATTACGAGACTGCCGCACGCGCCGCGGTACAGATCGTGGCCCGGCTGAAGTCCGACCCGCTGCCGGCCAATACCATCCTCAATGTCAACGTGCCGGACCTGGCCTGGGACGAGGTGGAGGGCTTCGAGGTCACCCGGCTGGGCAACCGCCACCGGTCCGAGGCCTGCATGCCGCAGAACGATCCGCGTGGCGGCACCGTGTACTGGATCGGCCCGGCCGGACAGGAACAGGACGCCGGCGTCGGTACCGATTTCCATGCCGTGCGCCACGGCAGCATCTCGATCACGCCGATCCACGTCGACCTGACCCGCTACCAGGCACTGGAAACGGTAGCCAGCTGGGTCGGCGGCCTGACCGCCAGCCTGGAGCCGTCGGCATGACGCCACGGTTGCGGTTGCAGCCCGCCGAGGCTGCCGGTTCGGGCATGACATCGCAGCGCGTGCGCGACCGCCTGGTCCAGCGCCTGCGCGAAGCCGGCATCGCCGACGAGCACGTGCTCAACGCCATCGGCACGGTGCCGCGCCATCTGTTCGTGGACGAAGCGCTGGCCACCCGTGCCTACGAGGACACCGCGCTGCCGATCGGCCACAGCCAGACCATTTCCCAGCCGTGGGTGGTGGCGCGCATGACCGAGGTGCTGCTGGCTGATCGCAATCCGAAGACCGTGCTGGAAGTCGGTACAGGTTCGGGTTACCAGGCGGCCGTGCTGGCTGCGCTGGGCCTGGAAGTCTTTACGGTCGAGCGCATCGGCGACCTGCTGCGCCTGGCACGCAAGCGCCTGCGCCAGCTCGGCATGAACGTGCGCAGCAAGCACGACGACGGCCGCATCGGCTGGCCGGAACATGCGCCTTATGACGCCATTATCGTCACCGCTGCCGGCCCGGCGCTGGTTTCGGCGCTGATCGAGCAGCTCGCGCCGGGCGGGGTGCTGGTGGCACCGGTCGGCGGTGCGTCGTCGCAGGCGTTGGTGCAGGTCAGCAAGGATGCGGACGGCACCCTGCGGCAGGCCACGTTGGCGCCGGCCATGTTTGTCCCCCTGCTTTCGGGAACCCTCGACTGATGCAGCTTTTCGGACCGCTGTACGCCCGCGCCATCGCGTGGTCGCGCCATCGCCAGGCGCCGCGCCTGCTGTTCGGCCTGAGCTTCATCGAAGCGATCTTCTTCCCGGTGCCGCCGGAAGTGATGCTGGCACCGATGTGCCTGGCCCAACCCAAGCGTGCGTTCTCGTTCGCCGGCATCAGCCTGGTGGGTTCGCTGCTGGGCGCGCTGATCGGCTATGCGCTGGGCCATTTCGCCTACACCGCCGTGCAGCCGCTGATCGATGCGATGGGCTGGCGCGACGCGGTGGACGGGCAGGTGGCGCACCTGCGCGAACTGGTGGCGCAGTCGCCCTGGCGCGCGTTCTGGCTGCTGGTGCTGGCCGGGTTCACACCGATCCCGCTGAAGATATTTACGTGGGCCTCAGGCATCGTCGGAGTGCCGCTGCTACCGTTCATCGCGAGCATGATCGTGGGTCGCGGCAAGCGCGTGTTCCTGATTGCCCTGGCCCTGCGCCTGGGTGGTGAACGTGCGGAAGCGGCGCTGCGGCGCTGGATCGAACCGGTGGGCTGGATCGCCAGCGTCCTGTTGCTGGTGGTGATTGGTGTGCTGGCGTGGAGGGCAAAGTACGGATGAGCATTCGCATGGACCTGGTTGTGTCCCTGAAAACACGTGCCGCGCAGGTGGCGCTGATCGTCGGCATGACCACGCTGGTCGCGGCCTGCAGCAGTACCGTCACCCGGACCAATGGTCCGTCCAGTCGCGGTGCCAGTGGCGCCAGTGCGCCACGTCCGGTGTCCAAGCCCAAGTATGGGCAGAGCGCCACCGTCCAGCGCGGGCAGACGCTCTACCGCATCGCGGCTGACAATGGGATCGTGGCTTCCGACCTGGCCGCCTGGAACGGCATCCCACCGCCGTACACCATCTATCCGGGCCAGTCGTTGAAGCTGTATCCGCCCGGTGGCGCACGTCCTGCGGGAACCACCGTGGCAACCGGCCGGCCGGCTACGCCGCCGACCGCCGCGCCGGTGGTCGTTGCGCCGCCAGTCAAAAGCGACATCAAGTGGCGCTGGCCGGCCGATGGCCAGATCGTGGGCCGCTTCGTCGCCGGCGATGCCGCCAACCAGGGCGTGGATATCGCCGGCAACGGCGGCGACGCGGTGCGTGCCTCGGCCGATGGCGTGGTGGTGTATTCCGGCGCCGGACTGGTGGGTTACGGCGAGCTGATCATCGTCAAGCACAGCGAAACCTGGCTGTCGGCCTACGGCCACAACCGCAAGCGCCTGGTCAACGAAGGCCAGAATGTGAAGGCTGGCCAGCAGATCGCCGAGATGGGCCGCAGCGGCGCCTCGCGCGACATGCTGCACTTCGAGATCCGCTACAACGGCAAGCCGGTCGACCCGCAGGGCTATCTGCCGGCGCGGTAACCGTTTCAGCGCAACGGCCGGCCCGTTTCCTGTAGAGCGGAGCTTGTGGCAATCCCCTTTTTGGGACTCCGCCGCTCTTCCGCCAGTTCTCGGGTAAAGCCCCAGCGGAGCAAGCTCCGCTCTACAGGGAGCCACTGTGCTCAGCCGAGGATGAACCCAGCCACCACGCGCCGGCCTTCGCCGGCCAGGATGTGGAAGGTGCGCGCGGCGGCGTCGTTGGTCATCACTTCGATGCCCACGCCGCGGGTCAGGCAGGCGGCCATGGCCTCGGCCGGCGGGAACACCTGGCGCGCGCCCGTGCCGAGCAGCACGATTTCCGGGTCCAGGGCCAGCAGCGGTTGCAGCGTAGCGGCATCCAGTGTTTCGGCCTGGGTGACGGGCCAGTCGGTCTGCAGGGTGGCCGGGGTCAGGATGAAGCTCTGGTGCAGGACCTGATCGTTGACCTTGGCGCTGCGGCCGTCGGCCGCACGCAGGCTGTAAGCGTAATCGGGGCGTTCGTGGCTGAGCTGGCATGGGGGGTTCCCGTGGCGGGCGCTCGGCCCCGGGAGGCCGCCAGGCCCGGAACGATGCCGGGGCGATCAGGCCCGCGGCAGGACGATGTTGCGCTTGTCGCGGCCGGGGCGGTACAGCACGACCACGTGGCCGATGCGCTGCACGACGGCGGCCTCCATGCGCTGGGCGACCTGCTGGATCATGGCGTCGCGGGCTTCACGGTCTTCGGCCGCAAGCTTCACCTTGATCAGTTCGTGGCGCTCCAGCACTTCTTCCAGTTCAGCGAAGAAAGCATCGGTCAGGCCCTTGCCGCCGGTCTGCAGTGCAGCCTTGAGCCCGTGGGCCTGCCCACGCAGGAAACGGTTCTGGGCAGAGGTAAGGACTACTGACATGCAGACGGGACTAAGGTGGTGACGGGTGTTCAGCGTATCATGGGCGCCATCCTCTCCTTGAATATTGCGTGGCGCCGCACGCCGCGCCTTCGGCATCCGTCATGGCCAAACGCAGTCAAAGCAGCCAGCGCTGGCTCAAAGAACACTTCGCCGACCCCTACGTCAAAAAGGCGCAGAAGGAGGGCCTGCGCTCGCGTGCGGCCTACAAGCTGGAGGAGCTGATCGCGCGCGACCGCCTGCTCAAGCCGGGCATGGCGGTGGTCGACCTGGGTGCCGCCCCGGGCGGCTGGTCCCAATACGTGCGCCAGGAGATGGGGGGCAGTGGCACGGTGATCGCGATGGACATCCTGGAGATGCCCTCGCTGGCCGGGGTCGAATTCCTTCACGGAGACTTCAGGGAGCAGGCCGTGTTATCGCAGCTGGAAGCGATGCTCGGCGGGCAACAGGTAGACCTTGTGCTTTCCGACATGGCCCCCAATAAGAGCGGTGTGGATGCGGTGGACCAGCCGAGGATGATGCATCTGGCCGAACTGGCGATCGATTTCGCCGACGGCCACCTCAAACCCGGCGGTGCGTTCCTGATCAAGTTGTTCCAGGGCGTGGGGTTCGACGATTACATCCGTGACATGCGCCGGCGCTACGACCGCGTGGTGATCCGCAAACCGGATGCCTCGCGCAAGCGGTCTCCGGAGGTTTACGCACTCGGGCAGGGCAAGCGCACCCAGCCCAAGTGAGACCGGTCCACGGGCCGGCAACGACATTTCGCGTTAACGTGACAGCGTCAGAGGAATACCGAGGCCCATGAGGATGAATGACTTGACCAAAAACCTGCTGCTGTGGGTCGTCGTGGCGGTGGTGCTCATGGTGGTGTTTCAGAGCTTCTCGCCGCGTTCAGGCGCGGGTCCGGGAAGCGGGCAGGCCACCTATAGCCAGTTCCTGCAGGAAGTGAACAACGGGCAGGTCAGCTCGGTGGATTTCACCAATGACAGCGACATGGTGACCAACGCCATCAGCTACAAGCGCAGCGACACCACCCAGGGCGTGGTGTACGGCCCGAAGGACGACGGCCTGGTCAACGTCCTGATCAACAAGGGCGTGCAGATCAGCCGCGAGAAGCCGGACAACGGCATTTCGCTGGGCATGATCCTGCTCAACTTCCTGCCGGTCATCCTGATCATCGGCTTCTGGATCTTCATCATGCGCCAGATGCAGGGCGGTGGCGGCGGTGCCAAGGGCGCGATGTCCTTCGGCAAGTCGCGCGCCAAGCTGCAGGGTGAGGACCAGGTCAAGGTCACTTTTGCCGACGTCGCCGGCTGCGACGAGGCCAAGGAGGAGGTCGGCGAACTGGTCGAATTCCTGCGCGACCCGACCAAGTTCCAGAAGCTCGGCGGCAAGATCCCGCGCGGCATCCTGATGGTCGGCCAGCCCGGTACCGGCAAGACGCTGCTGGCCAAGGCCATCGCCGGCGAAGCCAAGGTGCCGTTCTTCTCGATTTCCGGTTCGGACTTCGTCGAGATGTTCGTCGGCGTCGGTGCCAGCCGCGTGCGCGACATGTTCGAGCAGGCCAAGAAGCACGCGCCGTGCATCATCTTCATTGACGAAATCGACGCCGTCGGCCGCCATCGCGGTGCCGGCCTGGGCGGCGGTCACGACGAGCGCGAGCAGACCCTCAACCAGCTGCTGGTCGAGATGGACGGCTTCGAGGGCGGTGAGGGCGTGATCATCATCGCCGCGACCAACCGCCCCGACGTGTTGGACCCGGCGCTGCTGCGCCCGGGTCGCTTCGACCGCCAGGTCGTGGTCGGCCTGCCGGACGTGAAGGGCCGCGAGCAGATCCTCAAGGTCCACATGCGCAAGCTGCCGCTGGCCGATGACGTGGTGCCGATGACCATCGCGCGCGGCACGCCCGGTTTCTCCGGTGCGGATCTGGCCAATCTGTGCAACGAGGCGGCGCTGTTCGCTGCGCGTGGCAACGAGAAGGAAGTCCGCATGGACCACTTCGACCGTGCCCGCGACAAGATCCTGATGGGGGCCGAGCGCCGCTCGATGGCCATGAGCGAGGACGAGAAGACCCTGACCGCGTATCACGAGGCCGGTCACGCCATCGTCGGTCGCCTGGTGCCCGAGCACGACCCGGTTTACAAGGTCACGATCATTCCGCGCGGCCGCGCGCTGGGTGTGACCATGTACCTGCCCGAAGGTGACAAGTACAGCTACAACCGCACCGCGATCGAATCGCAGCTGTGCTCGTTGTACGGCGGCCGCGTCGCCGAAGAGTTGATCTTCGGGCCGGACAAGGTCACTACTGGCGCATCCAACGACATCGAGCGCGCCACCAAGATGGCTCGCAACATGGTCACCAAGTGGGGCCTGAGCGACCAGATGGGGCCGATTGCCTACGGCGAGGAAGACGATGAGGTGTTCCTGGGTCGTTCGGTCACCCAGCACAAGAGCGTCTCGGACGACACTGCGCGCAAGATTGACGAGGTCGTTCGCGCCATTCTGGACAACGCCTACCAGCGCACCACCAAGATCCTGACCGAGAACATCGACAAGCTGCACACGATGGGCAAGCTGTTGCTGGAATACGAAACCATCGACGTGCCACAGATCGACGCGGTCATGGAAGGGCGTGATCCGCCGCCGCCGATGGGCTGGGCCAAGACCGGCAATGGCAAGGATGGCAACGATAGCGGGGCCGGTACGCCCAAGCGTCCATTGCCGCCCATCGCAGGGCCGGCTGCGCAGACCTGAAGCGCGGGCCTTCTGGTCGTTGAATGAAAAGGCCGGGCATCGTCCCGGCCTTTTTCTTGATCCGCAGCCTTCCGGCCGCTTGCGACGAGGAACATATGACCAAGAGTCCTGCCTGGAGCCTGGGAATCGGGATCGTGCTGGGTGCCGCCATCGGCCTGGCCTTTGGCGTGGCGATGCACGACATCGGCGTGGGTCTGGCCATCGGTGCCGGGCTTGGCGCGGCGCTGGGCGCCTTCAAGCTCAGCCAGAAGAAACGCCCGCGCTGAGTCGCACGCCTGTGCCGGAAGGCCTGGACCTTCGTTGGAGGTGCATCGCCAGGGATTCCACAGGTTGAACATGGGTTGACGCGGCTGCGCTGAGTGCTGGCGAGGATGACGCCTTGCGTATCATGCGCAGTCACGCATACGTCGGAGTCGCCATGTTCGATACCTCGGTCCAGCTGGATTGCGCCGGCCGCGTGTTACGCCTGGATCGCCCACGGGTGATGGGCATCGTCAATGCCACGCCGGATTCTTTTTCCGACGGCGGCCAGCACGACACGCTGGAAGCCGCCGTCGCACACGGCCTGAAGCTGGCTGCCGAAGGTGCGGATATCCTGGATATCGGCGGTGAATCCACCCGTCCCGGCGCGCAGGCCGTGTCGCTGGAAGAAGAGCTGCGCCGCGTGGTGCCGCTGATCGAACGCCTGTCGCGCGAAACCACGCTGCCAATCAGCATCGATACCTTCAAGCCACAGGTGATGCGCGCGGCCGTGGCTGCCGGTGCCGGCATGATCAACGACATCCGTGGCCTGCGCGAAGAAGGTGCGCTGGAAGCGGCGGCTGAACTCGGCGTGCCGGTGGTGCTGATGCATATGCTGGGCCAGCCACAATCCATGCAGGACGCGCCCGATTACGACGACGTGGTGGGCGAGGTGCACCGCTTCCTGGCCGAACGCATCTTCGCGGCCGAGATGAGTGGTATCGACAAGAAGAGGATCGTGCTCGATCCGGGCTTTGGCTTTGGCAAGACCACGGCGCACAACATGCGCCTGCTGGCCCAGCTGCAGCGTTTCACCGAACTCGGGGTGCCGGTGTTGGCCGGACTGTCACGCAAGCGCAGCATCGGTGAGCTGACCGGGCGCGAAGTGCCGGCCGAACGCGTCGCTGGCTCGGTCGCCGCGCATCTGGTCGCTGCCCAGCGCGGGGCGATGATCCTGCGCGTGCACGATGTGGCCGCCACGGTCGATGCGCTGAAGGTGTGGGCGGCTGTTGATGCGGTGCCGATGCCGCGCCAGGAGTCAGTCAGGCCGCAGATCCGCTGGCCGGACGAGGATTGAAACGCGCGAAGCCGCTGGCGTGTTGTTCCATCAGTTCCGTGTTCGTCGTTCCCGCGAAAGCGGGAACCCAGCGACTTTGCGTTCAATGGGCCAGTGCTGCCGGATTCCCGCTTTTGCGGGAATGACGGTCGGTGGTTTCTTGCGCGATGCCACACGGCAGATCCTACTTGAGCCGCGATATGGCGTCGGGCACGGCGGGATGGCAGGCAGAAGCGACTGCCCCGTCGTTTCCTAGCGCAGGTCCGACAGGCGCCCGAGCGCGTGGGCCACGGTGGTTTCGACCGGGCCGTCAGGTACTACGCGGACCACGCGTTCGTCGCTGCCTGGTGGCTCCAGTGTCGCCAGCTGGTCGTCGAGCAGGCTGGCGGGCATGAAATGGCCGCGCCGGTGCTTGAGCCGCGCTTCCAGCGTCTGGCGGTCCACGTCCAGCCAGATGAAAGCCATGTGTGGATCGGCCTTGCGCAGCACGTCGCGATAGCTGCGCTTGAGCGCCGAACACGACACCACCACGCCGACATTCGCCGCGTGCTGGTCGGTGATCCAGGCGGCGACCTTCTTCAACCAGGGCAGGCGGTCGGCATCGGTCAGCGCGATGCCTTCGCGCATCTTCTCCACGTTTTCGGCCGGGTGCAGATCGTCGGCATCCAGCACGCGGTAGTCCAGCTCCGCGCCCAGCACGTTGGACACGGTGGTCTTGCCCGAGGCGGAGACGCCCATCACCACCAGCGTCCTGGGTGTATTCATGGCTTTGGCTCCGATTGCGTCGTCCCGAGTGTTTCCAGGGTCAGCACAGCATGCTCAGGTCGACGAAGTGGTGCGCTTGCGCACATTTCTTTCCGTGGTTCTTTTCGCGGCTGTTTTCTTTGAAGCCGTGGCTTTGGATGCTTTGCCGGTGACTTTCCTGGGGGCTTCCCTGGTCGCGTTCGTGCCTTCGGGCGATGTGGCTTTTCCCGCGGCGGCCTTGGCTTCGCCCTGCTGGCGTGGGCGATGTGGCGGGCGCGTACGGCCCGGGGTCAATGCGCGCCAGGTACGGCCGCCATCCAGGGCCAGCAGGGCGTCGGCGGCGACCGGGCCGGCACTGCCTGCGGCGTAGTTGGGGAATTCGGTCGCCGGCTGCCTGGCCCAGGCGTCCAGCACTGGCTGCACGATGCACCAGGCCGCATCGACCATCGCTGCATCCTGGAACAATGCCGCCTCGCCACGCATGCAGTCGTGCAGCAACCGCTCGTAGCCGACGGTGTTTTCCTGCGGGAACCAGTCGCGATAGCGGAAATCCATGCGGACCGGCGCCAGCGCCACAGGATAGCCCGGGCGTTTGACGTCGAATTGCAGCGAGATCCCTTCATCGGGCTGGATGTGCAGCACCAGCCAGTCAGGCCCGTAACCGCCCACGGCCGTGTTGCGGAATGGCGCCAGCGGCGCGGGCTTGAAGCGGATCGCCACCTCCGTGGTGCGCGTGCGCAGGCGCTTGCCGGTGCGCAGGTAAAACGGCACGCCCGCCCAGCGCCAGGTGTCGATGGCCAGTTTCATCGCCACGTAGGTTTCGGTTTCCGAAGTGCTGGACGTGGTGTCCTCGTCGCGGTAGGCCGGCACCGCGTCCGAACCGATGGTGCCGGCGGCGTACTGGCCACGCACCACGTCCTGCGGGGCCAGCGGGCGCACTGCTTCGATCACTTCCGAACGTCGGCGCAGCATGGCCGCGGGCGTGAACTCCGATGGCGGTTCCATCGCCACCATTGCCAGCAGCTGGAACAGGTGGTTGGGTACCATGTCGCGTAGCGCGCCGGTGGGTTCGTAGAAATTCCCGCGGCCTTCCACGCCGATGGTTTCGGCTGCGGTGATCTGCACATGGTCGATGCGGTCGCGGTTCCAGACCGGCTCGAACAAGCCATTGGCGAAGCGGAATGCCTGGATGTTCTGCACCGTTTCCTTGCCCAGGAAATGGTCGATGCGGAACACCTGGTCTTCCGCCAGGACCTGCGCGACCTGGGCATTGAGCACACGGGCGCTGTCCAGGTCGTGGCCAAAGGGTTTTTCGATGATGACCCGGCGCCAGGGGCCGTCCCCGGCCTGCTTCACCAGGCCCGCGCGGCCCAGCTCATTGACCGCCGCGCCGAAGAAACGCGGCGCGGTGGCCAGATAGAACAACACGTTGCCTTGCGTCCCATGCTTGCCGTCCAGTTCGCTCAGGCGGCTCTTGAGCGCGCGGTAGTCGGCGGCCGCGGTGAAGTCGCCGCGCTGGTAGTACATGCGCTTGCTCAGCCAGCGCCAGGTGTTTTCATCGATCCCATCGGCCTGGAATTCGCCGCCCTGCGACGTCGCCTGCTTGCGCAGTGCAGCACCGATGGTCCTGCGCCAGCCGGCTTCGCTGCTGACGCCGTGGTCGAAGCCGACGATGGCGAAGCGTTCGTCCAGCTGGCCGGCGCGCTTGAGGTTGTACAGGGCGGGGATCACCAGGCGTCGGGCCAGGTCGCCACGCGCGCCGAACAGCACCAGCAGGCAGGGCGGGGCGAGAGCATCGGCGGCGCGCACCCCGGGGGATGTAGTGTCAGTCATGAAAGAACCTCTGGGCTGCTGCGCTTGGCGTTGTGGAGGTGGGTGAGGCGGTAGGCGGCGTTGACCAGGGCCACGTGCGAATAGCCCTGCGGGAAGTTGCCGAGCATGCGCTGGCCCTTGGGGTCGTATTCCTCGGCCAGCAGGCCGACGTCGTTGCACAGGCCGCACAAGTGGTCGTAGAGCGTGGTGGCCCGATCGATCCGGCCGATCATCACCAGCGCTTCGACCAGCCAGAAGCTGCAGGCCAGGAACGTGCCTTCCCCGGCCGGAAGGCCGTCGACGCCGCCATGGGTGCTATAGCGCTTGACCAGGCCATCGACGGTGAGTCGCTCGCTGATCGCATCGACCGTGGCGATCACACGTGGATCGTCGGCTGGCAGGAAGCCCACCATCGGCATTAGCAGCAGTGCCGCATCCAGTTCCTCGCTGTCGTAGCTCTGCACGAAGTAGCCGTCGCGATGCAGCCCGCGTGCCAGGATCTGCGCGTGCACCGTGTCAGCCGTTTGCCGCCAACGCTGGCGGTCCTGGTCGCAGAACCCGCTTTGGTCGTTCTGCGCCGCCAGGTGCAGCGCCAGCCAGGCCATCAGCTTGGAATGGGTGAAGTGGCGTCGCCCGGAACGCACTTCCCAGATGCCTTCATCCGGCTCCTGCCAGCGCTTCTCCAGTTCCAGCAGGAAGGCGCGCTCCAGCTGGTTGCCATACGCACCGGCCGGCATGCCGCGCAGGCGCGCGATCTCGAACAAGGCGATCAGTTCGCCGTACACATCCAGCTGGAATTGATCGGCGGCGGCGTTACCGAAGTTCACTGGCCGCGATGCATCGTAGCCAGGCAGCCATGGCGCGGACCATTCGGGCAACCGGCGTTCGCCGCCCACGCCGTACAGCGATTGCAGCTGGCCTGGCGTGCCGGCCACCGCGCGCTTGACCCAGTCGCGGAAAGCGCCGGCCTCGTTGTGGAATCCAGCGTTCATCAGCGCCAGCAGGGTGAAGCTGCTATCGCGCAACCAGCAGTAGCGATAGTCCCAGTTGCGTTCGCCGCCCAGCTGTTCGGGCAGCGAGGCGGTGGGGGCGGCGATGATCGCGCCGGTGGGCAGGTAGCTCAGGCCCTTGAGCACCACCAGCGAGCGCTTGACCTGCGCGCTCCAGCGCCCGGCCGGGGCGCACTGGTTGGACCAGTCCTCCCAGAACGCTAGCGTGATGGCCAGTGCGTCCTCGGGGTCGACTGCCTCCGGGGCATCCAGGTGCGAGGGGCCGTGGCTGAGTACGAACCAGGTGCGCTCGCCTTCGTCCAGGGTGAAGTGCCCCTGCGAGGTCATGTCGCGACCCTTGATTGGCACCGGCGAGCGCAGCACCAGCTGATCCGGTCCGGCCACCGCGCGCAGGCCATCGTCCTGCTGGGTCACCCACGGCACGATGTGGCCGTGGCCGAAGCGCATCACCAGTTCAGTGCGCATCGGCACACGGCCGCGCACCGCTTCGACGCAGCGCACCAGGTGGCTGTGGGGGTTGCCGTTCTGGCTGGTGACCATGAAGTCGACCACGCGCACGGCGCCGGTGTCGGTTTCGAAGGTGGTTTCCAGCACCAAGCTGCCGTCGCGGTATTGGCGATGGCTGGTGGCGGCTTCATCCTGTGGGCACAGCAGCCAGCGGCCGTGTTCGGGCGTGCCCAGCAGGGCGGCGAACACCGCTTCGGAATCGAAACGGGGCAGGCACAGCCAGTCGATGGAGCCGTTGCGGCAAACCAGGGCCGCGCTGCGGCAGTCGCCCAGCATCGCGTAGTGTTCAATCGGCGTGGACATGCGGCCTGTTCCGTTGAAAACGGGACATTCCTAGCAGCGCCCATGTCATCCCCGCGTGCTGATGGCCTTGTGGCGCGATGGCGAAGCAAGGCATAGATCGCGCAGATATGACGTCTTCCGGCCTTGTGCTGGCTGGGTTGCGACGCCATGACAGGGCTGTCAGCCGGCATGCCGGTGGCGACCTAGTAGAATCGGGTCGCGCTGTGCCCCGGGGTTCCCGGAGGCACGTGCATCTTCATCAATTCGGAGTGGGCATGGCCTGGAACACCCCTGGTAGCGGTTCGGGAGACAACGGAAACGGCAGCGGGCCGGGCAGGGGGCGCAATTCCTGGAAGCCTGGACGCGATGGCCTCGATGGCGTGCTGGCCCAGCTGCGCAACTTGCTTGGTGGCAACGGCAACGGTGGCCCGTTGCGCTGGATCGGCGTGGCCGTGGTGCTGGTCGTGGCCTTCAGCAGCTTCCAGCTGATCGGCGAACAGCAGCGCGGCGTCGTGCTGCGCTTCGGCCAGTTCGTCCGGATCATGCAGCCCGGTCCCAACCTGAAGTGGCCCTGGCCCATCGAAAGCGTCCGGAACGTGGCCGTGACCACCATCCAGACCTTCAGCAACACCTTGCCGGTGCTGACCAGCGACGAGAACATCGTCAACGTCACCGTCAACGTGCAGTACCGCATCGACGACCCGCGTCAGTACCTGTACGGCACCGCGGCCGCCGACGAGGTCATGACCCAGGCCGCCCAGAGCGCAGTGCGCGAACAGGTTGGCCGGGCCACCCTGGAAGACGTGCTCAACAAGCGTGGTCCGCTGGCCACCGCGGCCAAGGACCGCCTGCAGGCGGCGCTCAACGCCTATCGTTCCGGCCTGGTCGTGACCGACCTGACCCTGCCCAACGCGCGTCCGCCGGATGAAGTGAAGCCTGCCTTCGACGACGTCAACAGCGCCCAGCAGAGTCGCGAACGCCTGGTCAACGAAGCCCAGGCCTACGCCGCGCGCGTGGTCCCTGAGGCCCGTGGTGAAGCCGCGCGCACCCGCACCGCCGCCCAGGGTTACAAGGAAGCGGCCATCGCCAATGCCCAGGGTGACGCCGACCGTTTCACCCTGCTGGAACAGCAGTATTCGGCAGCCCCGGAAACCACGCGCAAGCGCCTGTGGCTGGAAACGGTCGAACAGGTGCTGGCCCACAACCGCAAGGTCGTCGGTGCCGATGGCCGCCAGCTGATCTACGTGCCGATGGACGCGGGCGCGCAGGCCGGTAAGCTGCCGCCGGCATCCAGCCTGCCGCGCGTGCCGATGGAGTCGCTGCTGCCCACCGTGGACAGCAGCGCCAGCAGTGCATCTTCAACGTCTGACAACCTGCGTCCGCCGCGACCTACTGGCCGCGAGGAGGCCCGCCAATGAAGACTTCCGTGATCGTGGCCGTGATCGTGGCCGTCCTGCTGGGGCTGATGGGTTCGGTCTTCATAGTGCGCGAAGACCAGACCGCCATGGTGCTCAACCTGGGCCGGGTGGTGCGTGCCGACCTCAAGCCTGGCCTGCACTTCAAGCTGCCGGTGGTGGAATCGGCGCGCCTGTTCGACCGCCGTTTCCGCATCCTGGACACCACGCCTGAGCGCTATTTCACCAGCGAGCAGAAGGACGTGTCGGTGGACTTCTTCGCCATCGGCTATATCTCCGACGTGCGCGCCTACTTCCGTGCCACCGGTGGCGATGCGGAGACGGCCAACAAGCGCCTGGCCCCGATCATCACCAACTCGCTGCGCAACGAGATCAACTCGCGCACCCTGACCCAGCTGGTGTCCGGTGACCGCAGCGAGATCATTGCCGGCCAGCTGAAGGTGATCAACCAGGCCATCGGCAACCTGGGCATGCAGCTGGTGGACATCCGCCTGAAGCAGATCGACCTGCCGCAGGACAGCAAGGTGCTTGGCGAGGTCTACGACCGCATGCGCGCCCAGCGCCAGCAGGTGGCCAGCGCGCTGCGTGCGGAAGGCGAGGAACAGGCCCGCACCATCCGCGCCGAGGCCGACCGCCAGCAGGTGGTGATCGCCGCCGAAGCCGAGCGCGATGCCCAGCGCCAGCGCGGCGAAGGCGACGCCGAAGCCGCCCAGATCTACGCCAAGGCCAGTGCCTCCGACCCGGGCTTCTACGCCTTCTATCGCAGCCTGGAGGCGTACCGGAATTCGTTCGCCGATGGCAACGCGGTGATCGTGCTGGACAAGAGCGATCCCTTCCTGCAGTACCTGAAGAATGATCGTTGAGATGGGTTGATCGCGAGGATTCGCGATGGACGTGATCGAGCGGGGCGCCTTCGGGCGCCTCGCTTCATTCAAGGGCTCGGCTTTTGTAGAGCCAAGCTTGCCCGGTTGCGCTTCGGTCGGTACACGGGCAAAGCCCCAGCGAAGCGAGCGCGCGCTACGAAAGGCAAAAGGTCGCTGATGCTCCCAAGGCAGCAACCTGAACAAAATTTCCCATGCCCATGGTGGCCCCCGCCACCCAAAACCCGGATAATGCACAAAAGCCGGCCGGGCGCTCCCACAGAGCAGACCCTTCTGGCTTTTTCCGTGTCTGGACACGGCACTTCGCGCAGGCGCCCCGATGGCACCTGGCCAACACGAAGCCGCCAACCCCAGGCCCGGTCCCCGTCCGCGGCCCCGATGGCCGCAACACAACAGGAGTTACCCGTCATGGGTCAGTCAGTCGTCGTTATCGGTGCCCAGTGGGGCGATGAAGGCAAGGGCAAGATCGTCGATCTGCTCACCGAGGAAATCGGTGCGGTCGTGCGTTTCCAGGGCGGCCACAATGCCGGCCACACGTTGGTCATCAAGGGCAAGAAGACCGTCCTGCACCTGATCCCGTCGGGCATCCTGCGCGATGACGCGCTGTGCCTGATCGGCAATGGCGTGGTGATCAGCCCGGCTGCGTTGCAGAAGGAAATCAGCGAGCTGGAAGCCAATGGCGTGGAAGTGCGTTCGCGCCTGAAGATCTCCCCGGCCGCGCCGCTGATCATGCCGTACCACATCGCCCTGGATCAGGCTCGTGAGAAGGCCGCTGGCGGCAAGGCCATCGGCACCACCGGTCGCGGCATCGGCCCGGCGTACGAAGACAAGGTGGCGCGTCGCGGCATCCGCATCGCCGACCTGCATTACCCCAAGCAGCTGGAAGAACTGCTGCGCACCGCGCTGGATTACCACAACTTCGTGCTGACCAAGTACCTGGGCGTGGAAGCTGTCGATTTCCAGAAGACCTACGACGAGGCGCTGGCCTTCGGCGAGTACGTCGAGCCGATGAAGTCCGACGTGGCCGGCATCCTGCACGACCTGCGCAAGCAGGGTAAGCGGGTGCTGTTCGAAGGCGCCCAGGGCGCGTTGCTGGACATCGACCACGGCACCTATCCCTACGTCACCAGCTCCAACACCACCGTTGGCGGCGCACTGGCCGGCACCGGCGTGGGCGCACAGTCGCTGGATTACGTGCTGGGCATCGCCAAGGCCTACGCCACCCGCGTCGGTGGCGGCCCGTTCCCGACCGAGCTGGACGATGACGTTGGCCAGGGCATCCGTGACCGTGGTGCCGAGTACGGCGCCTCGACCGGCCGTCCGCGTCGCTGCGGCTGGATGGACATCGTCGCGCTCAAGCGCGCCGTGGCCATCAACGGCATCTCCGGCCTGTGCATCACCAAGCTGGACGTGCTGGATGGCATGGAGAAGCTGAAGATCTGCATTGCCTACGAATACCGCGGCAAGCGCAGCGAGTACGCCCCGTTGGACGCGCAGGGCTGGGAAGAATGCACCCCCGTGTACCTGGAGTTCCCGGGCTGGAACGAGAACACCCACGGCATCACTGAGTGGGACAAGCTGCCGGCTGCGGCCCGCGCCTACCTGCGCGCGCTGGAAGAACTGGCCGGCTGCCCGATCAGCATCGTCTCCACCGGCCCGGACCGTGACCACACCATGATCCTGCAGGATCCCTTCGCCTGATCCACCGCGATGGTTGAACTGAAAAAGCCCCGGTGAAAGCCGGGGCTTTTTTGTTCTCGCCGTATCTCCGATGAGAAAGTGTCGACCGGCGCGGTCGATGGCGGCAACGGTTATCGTGTTACTGCATGGAATGGAGGCACTGGAATGCGACGATGGCTAAGGTTTGGATGGGCGGCATGGGGATTGGCATGGCTGCTTTTTGGATTGGGCATGTGGGCTCATCACGTTGCTACGAAAGCCATAGTCGTACCGCTGTTGCTTGAAGTTGGTCAGTCTGTCGAGATCCCGATATTCCGCCTGCGTCCCAGCGTGCCTCAACTGGAGCTGTGGTTCGAGCGTGGGCAAGCGCCGCGCCCTGAACTCGGGGAATGGAGTTCGAACATGGAAGCGGAGGATGGGCGTGCACTCTTTTTCGATGCCCCTGGTTCCAGGGTCCTGCTGCGGGTCCGCACCTCAAGTTCAGTCGAAATTCTTGAGGCATTGCCGGTGGGTGGGCAGGGTGCAGATATCTTGACCCGTGGCCTTGTTCGCTTTGTAGATGATGGTGATGCACATCGATTTTCTTGGCCTGATGCAGCTGCGCCAAACTCGCTGCCACGGGGACATTCCCGTTTGAGTGTTTCAGTTCTCGATGTCGGCGATGCGATACGCGGCGAGCGTATCGAGCTTTGCCTGCAATCAGCGATGGGTTTCAAGGTCAGTGATCCGGGCTACGCGTGGTTGTGGATCTTTTTCTTCTGGCCTGTGCTCGTCGTGTTGCTTCTACTGGCTGGGCTGCCGCTTGTGCTACTAAGTCGCAGTACGCGGTTTGGTTCTGGCGGTGACGCGCCGGCACAGGATTGATCGATACGGTTGTCTGCTATTGCCGGGCGGCTGGTCAGCGGAGATTGAATCGACGTCGGCGGCGCGCTTGACTTGGGGCGTCCCAGCAGATTCAGTGTTGTGTAGGCATCGCCCCCCACGGTGCACTGAGTTGAAAGGTTCCACATGAGCAACACATTGGGCATCCGGCCCCTGATCGCCGACATGCCTGAATCGCAGATCCGCGAAGTGGCCAACGTGGGCATTGGACAGGCTGGCGTATTGCCGTTCTGGTTCGGTGAGTCGGACATGCCGACAGCGCCGGAAGTCCGTGCCGCGGCCGTGCAGGCGATTGAACGCGGCGAGACGTTCTATTCGCACAACCTGGGGCTGCTGGAGCTGCGCCAGGCCATCGCTGGCTATGCCTCGGCATTGCATGGCACGGTCGGTGCCGACCGGATCGCAGTCACTTCTTCTGGCGTCAGCGCGCTGATGATCGCCAATCAACTGCTGCTGCAAGCGGGTGACGAAGTGGTTGCGATCACGCCGGTGTGGCCAAACCTGGTTTGGCAGCCACGCCTGCTGGGTGCGCGCGTGGTTGAAGTGAGCCTGTCGCCTGCGGCCAATGGCTGGCAGCTGGACCTGGAGGAACTGCTCGAAGCGATCACGCCAGCCACGCGTCTGCTGATCCTCAGTTCGCCCAACAATCCGACCGGCTGGACGCTCACCCGCGACGAGCAGCAGGTCATCCTTGCGCACTGCCGTCGCACCGGTACCTGGATCCTGGCCGACGAGGTCTACGAGCGGCTGTACTACGTGCCTGGCGCCGCGGCCGCGCCGAGTTTCCTGGATCTCTCCGAACCCGACGACCGCCTGGTCGTGGTCCAGAGTTTTTCCAAGGCGTTCCTGATGACTGGCTGGCGGCTGGGCTGGTTGACCGTGCCGGCGTCGTTGCAGCGCCAGGTTGGGGTGCTGATCGAATACAACACCTCGTGCGCGCCAGTGTTCGTGCAGCGCGCCGGGCTGGCGGCAATCGAGGCCTCGGCCACCGTCGCGCCGCTGGTCGATCACTTCCGCCAGTGCCGCGACACGCTGGTCGCTGCGTTGGCGCCACTGGAAGGCGTGGAGATCGTGCCGGCCGATGGCGGCATGTACGTGCTGCTGCGGTTGGCCGGGCACACCGATTCGCTGGCCCTGGCCAAGCGCCTGGTCATCGAAGCGCAGCTGGGGCTGGCGCCTGGCAGCGCCTTCGGCACCGCGGGCGAAGGCTGGCTGCGCTGGTGTTTCGCCTCGCGGGAGGTGGCGCGCCTTGAAGAGGGCGCCGCACGCCTGGCCCGCTTCCTGCGGCAATAGCGCCGTCAGGCCGCTGCCTCGCAGCGAGAGCATCGCGCACGCTCTTGTAGAGCGGAGCGCGTGGCAATCCAGAAAGCCGGGACCGCGCTTTTGTAGAGCGGAGCTCGCTCCGCTGCGTTTCGGCCAGGTTGTTGGTAACGGCCCAGCCGAGCAAGCTCGGCTCTACAAAGGGCCGGGGCGTGCATTACGGAACGCCAACGCCAACGCGTCCGCCCATGCATGAACCCCGCCACGGGGGCATGCGTTCCTGACAAACCTGACATGACTTCCGGCGGTGTCGGGCCGGGGTGGGGCGGGGCGATCATCGGGGCATCCAACGGCGCCATGCGCGCCACCCATTCCCGAAGGATTTCCATGCGCAAGACCCTGGTGACCGCCATCGCACTGGCACTGGCCGGTGCAAGCCTGACCGCCGCCGCCCAGTCCGGCCCCGCCACCCCCGCCGCGCAGGTCGCCTCGAGCGCCGCAACGGTGACCACCCAGTTGCCGCGTACCGCCAGGCCCAGCCACTACGCGGTGGAGATCACTCCGCACGCGGACAAGATGACCTTCGACGGCAAGGTCAGGATCGACATCGAGGTGCTGGAACCCACCAACACCATCGTGTTGCAGGCCGCGAACCTGAGCTTCGCCCACAGCACCGTGGCGGCCGCCAAGGGCAAGCCGCTGGCCGCCAAGGTCAGCGTGGATGAAGACGCCCAGACCGCCAGCTTCGCCCTGGACAAGACGCTCAAGCCGGGCAAGTACGTGCTGGCCACCGACTACAGCGGCATCATCAACACCCAGGCCAACGGCCTGTTCGCGCTGGATTACGCCACCGCCGATGGCCAGAAGCGCGCCCTGTACACCCAGTTCGAAAACTCCGACGCGCGCCGCTTCATCCCGTCCTGGGACGAGCCGAACTTCAAGGCCACCTTCGACCTGAGCGTCAACGTGCCGGCCGATGAGATGGCGGTCAGCAACATGCCCATCGCCACGTCCACGGACATCGGCGGTGGGTTGAAGCGCACCACCTTCCAGACCTCGCCGAAGATGTCGACCTATCTGTTGTTCTTCGGCCTGGGCGATTTCGAACGTGCCACCACCAAGGCCGACAACGGCACCGAGATCGGCGTGATCGCGCAGAAGGGCAAGGTGTCCCAGGCGCAGTTCGCGCTGGAAGCCGGCCGCGACGTGCTGCACGAGTACAACGATTATTTCGGCGTCGATTACCCGCTGCCCAAGCTGGACAACATCGCCGCGCCGGGCCAGAGCCAGTTCTTCAGCGCGATGGAAAACTGGGGTGCCATCTTCACCTTCGAATACTCGCTGCTGCTGGACCCGGCCGTGTCCAACGTCAACGACCAGCAGCGCGTGTTCACCACCGCCGCCCATGAAATCGCCCACCAGTGGTTCGGCGACCTGGTGACCATGGCGTGGTGGGACGACCTGTGGCTCAACGAAGGCTTCGCTACCTGGATGGAGGGCCGCACCAGCCAGAAACTGCATCCGGAATGGGATATCGACAAGACCGACGCTGCCTACACCAGCCGCGGCGCCATGGGCCAGGACGCCTATGCCACCACCCATCCGGTGGTGCAGCACGTGGCCACGGTCGAACAGGCCAGCCAGGCCTTCGACGGCATCACCTACGGCAAGGGTTCGGCCGTGATCGGCATGCTGGAAGACTACGTTGGCTCCGACAACTGGCGCACCGGCGTGCGCGCCTACATCAAGGCCCACGCGCACGGCAACGCCGTCACCGATGAGCTGTGGCAGGAAATCGACAAGGCCGCCCCGGGCAGGGACTTCACCCAGGTCGCGCACGATTTCACCCTGCAGCCGGGCATCCCGCTGATCAAGGCCAGCACCACCTGCAGCGACGGCCAGGCCACCCTGACCCTGACCCAGGGCGAATTCACCGTCGACCGCCCCGACAAGGTCCCGTTGAAGTGGCACGTCCCGGTGGCCGTGCGCGGCGCAGACGGCAAGGAAGTCCGCGTGCTGGTCGACGGCACCGCCACGGTCAAACTGCCCGGCTGCGACGCGCCCATCGTCATCAACGCCGGCCAGAAGGGCTACTTCCGCACCCTGTACGCACCCGCGCAGTTCAAGACCCTCAGCGCCGGCTTCACCAAGCTGCCGGTGGTCGACCAGCTGGGCGTGATGATGGACGCCGGCGCGCTGGCCACCGTGGGCCTGCAGCCGGAAAGCGACATGCTGGACCTGACCACCAAGGTGCCGCTGGACGCCTCGCCCGACCTGTGGCGCTTGGTGGCCGGCACCCTGGGCGGCTTCGACGACATGTTCGACGGCGATGCCAAGACCCAGGCCGCCTGGCGCAAGTACGCCATCGCGCGCCTGTCGCCCAAGTTCCAGCAACTGGGCTGGGACAACCGCGCCGATGATTCGTCCACCACCAAGCAGCTGCGTTCCAGCCTGATCGCCATCCTCAGCAACATGGGCGACGCCCAGGTCCTGGCCGAAGCCCGTCGCCGCTTTGCTGCCTTCCAGGCTGACCCCAAGACGTTGTCGCCGGAACTGCGCCGGACCGTGCTGGGCATCGTCGCCCGCCACGCCGACGCCGCCACCTGGGACACGCTGCATGCGATGGCCAAGCAGGAAACCTCGTCGATGATCCGCGACGATGACTACGAGCTGCTGGCCTACGCCAAGGACGACGCGCTGGCGCAGAAGGCGCTGGACATGGCCCTGACCGATGAGCCCGGCGCCACCAACGGCGCCAGCATGATCGGCACCGTCGCACGCGAACATCCGGACCTGGCCTTCGACTTTGCCGTCAGCCACCGCGAACAGGTCGACAAGCTGGTCGATTCCACCTCGCGCGCCCGCTATTACCCGCGCCTGGGCGCCGGCTCCACCAAGCTGGAGATGGTCGACAAGATCAAGGCCTATGCCGACCAGTACATCGCCCCCACCTCGCGCCGCGCCGCCGAGAGCGCCATGACCGGCATCCAGACCCGCGTCAAACTCCGCGCCGAACGCCTGCCGCAGATCGAGGCGTGGTTGAAGCAGCAGAAGGGCTGAGGTTTAGCGCCAGTGGCGTGAAGGAAGGCTCCCATTGGGAGCCTTCTTTTTGGCTCTGTTCGCGTTGCATGTGGATGTGCCGGAGCGTGCGGGGTACGCATGACCTCTCGCAGACGCCACCTTCACGGGGCATGGCCCTACAGAAAATCCGGCATCGTGGGAGCCGCTTCAGCGGCGAAGGGCTTTCCGGCAAGCCCACATCGCCGCTGAAGCGGCTCCCACCCGTAGAGCGGAGCTTGCTCCGCTGGGACTCTTTCCACGAAACCAACCAAGAGCAGCGGAGCAAGCTCCGCTCTACAGCAAGGCCCCTACGGATTTGAGACAGTTGCTCCGGCCGATGGATGCGGCATCACGATGCAATGCGTGCAGAGCCTTCATTTTTTCTTGCAGAAGTAGGTATTGATCGGCAATATTCGCTATTCGCGAATAGCGAATATGAGTCATGGATCTTAAACCCCAAGAACTGTTGGTGCTGCTGAAGGTGGCCGCCCATCCGGAGCGGAAGTTCACCTTTGCCGTGCTTGCCCAGGAATTGGCCATGAGCGCCGCCGAGGTCCATGCCAGCGTCAAACGGGCCACGGCCGCGGGGTTGGTGAACGCGCGGGGCAGGGGTGATTGGTCGCCCATCGGCCCGGCGTTGCAGGAGTTCCTGGTTCACGGCGTCCGTTATGCGTTCCCGGCCGAAGTGGGGCCAGTCAAGCGCGGCGTGCCAACCGCACATGCGGCCGAGCCGCTTTCCAGCTTGCTGCATAGCGAGAGCGACACGCCGGTATGGGCACATTCGCAAGGAAGCGCGCGCGGTCCATCGGTTTCACCGATTTATCGGACTGCGCCGCAAGCAGCGCTGGCCGACCCTGCATTGCATCGCCTGCTGGCGTTGCTGGATGCCTTGCGTATCGGCCGTGTGCGTGAGCGCGAACTGGCCGCACAGCTCCTGTCCGATGCCTTGAAGCCCCTCGATGCAGCGGCCTGATCCCAATCTTCCCCATCTGGAGGTGATTGCCGAAGCGCTCGGCGACCTGCGCGATCAGGTCGTGTTTGTCGGTGGTTCAACGGCGGGACTGTTGCTGACCGACCCGTTGGCCGAGAGCGTCCGGCCCACGCTGGATGTCGATGCCATCGTGCAGGCTGACACCTTGATGCAGTTTTACCGGGTTGAAGCGCAATTGGAGCAGCGCGGTTTCATCCGCGACGCCGCCAGCGGCGTGATCTGCCGGTGGCAGCACAACGCATCTGGCGTGTTATTCGATCTGATGCCCACCGATGCGTCGGTGCTTGGCTTCACCAACCGCTGGTACGACGAAGCCATTGCCACAGCGCAGCAGGTGCTGCTGCGCAACGGCCTGACGATTCGTTTGGTGAGTGCGCCAGCCTTTGTCGCCACCAAGCTGGAAGCCTTTCTGAGCCGTGGCAAGGGCGATGTCCTGTCCAGCCACGACCTCGAAGACGTGCTTAACGTTGTCGACGGTCGACCTGAACTTGTCGAAGAACTTGCTTCGGCATCGCCAGCCCTGCAGCAAGCCGTTGCCACCATCTTTACCGGCCTGTTGGCCGACCCTGATTTCATCAACTGCCTGCCGGGGCTCATTGCCGACCCGGATCGTGCGGTTGTCATCATCCAACGCCTGCGCCAGATGGCGTCAGGCCACAAAAAAGACGGGAAGTAGATGTACGAGAACGCATTCAATTCGCTCGACCGCGTCATGCGCAATGACGAAGGCCTTGCCTCCGAGCTGGACTACGCCGAACAGACCTCCTGGCTGCTGTTCCTCAAATACCTGGACGACATGGAGCGCGAGTGGGCCGATGAAGCTGCGCTGCAAGGGCGCGCGTACGAGCCCATCATCGACGCGCAATTCCAGTGGAAAACCTGGGCTGCACCCAAGACCGAGGACGGCAAGCCCGATCCGAATGCGGTCACCGGCAAGGACCTGATCGAGTTCGTCGACCGGCAGCTGTTTCCGTACCTGGAGTCGTTCCGTGAATCGACCGAAGACCCGGATACCATCGAGTACAAGATTGGCGAGGCGTTTTCCGAGATCGACAACCGCTTCCGCTCGGGCTATTCGCTGCGCGATGCGCTGGAGATCATCGACACGCTGGATTTCGGCAGCAGCCAGGCCAAGCACGAGCTGTCGGACCTGTACGAGACCCGCATCAAGCGCATGGGCAACGCCGGGCGCAATGGCGGTGAGTACTACACGCCGCGCCCGCTGATCCGCGCCATGATCCAGGTGGTCAAGCCGGTGATTGGCGAAACCATCTATGACGGCGCCTGCGGTTCGGCTGGCTTTTTGTGCGAGGCCTTCGAATATCTCAACCGCGATGACCTGTCGGCCAAGGACTGGGGCACGCTGCAGAACAAGACCTTCTACGGGCAGGAGAAGAAGTCGCTGGCCTACGTGCTGGGCCTGATGAACATGATCCTGCACGGCGTGGATGCGCCCAACATCCGCCACACCAACACCCTCTCGGAAAACGTGCGCGAGATCCGCGAAAAGGACCGCCACGACATCGTGCTGGCCAATCCGCCCTTCGGCGGCGGCGAGCGTAAGGAGGTGCAGCAGAACTTCCCGATCAAGTCCGGCGAGACCGCCTACCTGTTCCTGCAGCACTTCATCCGCAAGCTCAAGGCCGGCGGACGTGGCGCGGTGGTGATCAAGAACACCTTCCTGTCCAATACCGACAACGCCAGCGTCGAGCTGCGCAAGGAATTGCTGGCCACCTGCAACCTGCACACCGTGCTGGATTGCCCGCAGGGCACGTTCCAGGGCGCGGGCGTCAAGACCGTGGTGCTGTTCTTCGAACGTGGCGCGCCCACGCGCAAGGTCTGGTACTACCAGTTGGATCCCGGCCGCAGCCTGGGCAAGACCAATCCGCTCAATGACGCCGACCTCGAAGAGTTCGTGATGCTGCAGGCGGCCAAGGTGGAGTCTCCGAAAAGCTGGGCGGTGGACGTCGAAGCCATCGGCTCGGCGACCTGCGATCTGGCGGTCAAAAATCCGAACGCACCAGAAGCCGAAGCCCTGCGCAGCCCCGAGCAGATCATTGCCGATATGCTGACGCGGGATGAAGAAACGAGGGCGATCTTGGAAGAGATTCGGGGGATGTTGTGATTGAGGGATGGGAGCAGGTAACGATTGCAAGTCTCGCAGAAGTTGCTCGTGGCGGCTCTCCGCGACCCATAAAAAAATTCATCACTGATCGCCCGGATGGCATCAATTGGATCAAGATCGGTGACACTGAGAAGGGCGGCAGATACATCGACTCAACATCTGAGAAGATCATTCCTGAAGGCTTGAGCAAGTCGAGGTGGGTCGAGGACGGTGACTTCCTGCTTTCGAACTCGATGAGTTTCGGACGCCCCTACATCTTGCGAACATCTGGATGCGTCCACGATGGTTGGTTGGTCTTGAAGCCGGATTATTCCCGTATTGATCAGGCCTACCTCTACTTCGTTTTAAGTTCTCCGCAAGTTTTTTCTCAGTTCGATAGTCGTGCAGCAGGCTCCACAGTTCGCAATCTCAACATCGAACTTGTATCAGGAGTGACGATTCCTCTGCCACCACTGGATGAGCAGAAGCGGATCGTGGCGGTGCTCGATCAGGCCTTCGCCGCCCTTGATCGCGCCCGCGCAAATGCTGAGGCCAATCTCTTTGATGCACGTAATCTGATGGAGACTGCTAAGGAGGCTGTTTTGCAGGAGGCAGAGAGTTCTGGAGGTGCAGTTCATCTTGCAGACGTGGCTTCCATCGATTCAATGCTTGTGGATCCTAGGCTGCAGCAATTCATCGATATGCCGCACTTGGGTGCAGGAAACATGATCTCTGGATCCGATGCATTGGTTGACATTCAGACAGCGAAGGAAGAGGGGCTTAAATCTGGGAAATTCCTCTTCGATGAGCGGATGATTCTTTACAGCAAAATTCGCCCTTACCTAAGAAAGGCAGCTCGTCCCGATTTTCGCGGCCTATGCAGTGCGGACGTCTATCCGCTTTTGCCATCACCAGAGATGGATCGAAATTTTCTGTTCCACATTCTTTTGGCCAATCGCTTTACCGCGTACGCGATCTCTGGATCGGACCGGGCAGGAATGCCAAAAGTGAATCGAGATCACCTGTTTCGCTATGAATTTAAGTTGCCTGGGCTGGATGTGCAAAGAGCGGCAGTGAAGAAGATCGATTCAATCATGGCGCAGGCAGCTCGTCTCGAAGCAGAATTCGTGATTAAGCTCGAAGACATCGCTGCCCTCCGCCAATCCCTCCTGCAACAAGCCTTTTCAGGCCAACTGACCAGCTGATACGGACGTCGCCATGATCGAAACGGAAGCCGATACCCGCGCCAATCGCATTGACCCCGTGCTGAAGGACGCCGGCTGGGGCGTGGTGCCCGGCTCGCATGTGGCCCGCGAGCTGACGATTTCACCGGGACGGATCTTCAGCGGCAACCAGCGTGCCGCGTCACTGTCCGCGGATTACGTACTGAGCTATCGCGGTCGCCCGTTGGCAGTGATCGAGGCCAAGCGTGCAGGGTTGGGCCATACCGCAGGCGTCGGGCAGGCCAAGCAGTACGCCGGCCTGCTGCAGGCGCGCTTCGGCTACGCCACCAACGGCATCGGCTGGTATGGCATCGACATGCAGACCGGCGCGGAAGGCGATGTTGTGCTGCCGTTCCCGACGCCGGAGGAACTGTGGCTGCGCTGCTTTCCGCAGGGCAATGACTGGCGCGAGCGCTTTGGCGCGGTGCCGTTCGAGACCGGCGGCGGCAAGTGGCAGCCGCGCTACTACCAGCACAACGCCATCACCGCCGTGCTGGACGCCATCGCGCAGGGGCGCGAGCGCATCCTGCTGACCCTGGCCACCGGCACCGGCAAGACCTCGATTGCCTTCCAGATCGCGTGGAAGCTGTTTCAGTCCAAGTGGAACCTGAGCCGCGACCCGGTGCGGCGCCCGCGCATCCTGTTCCTGGCTGACCGCAATATCCTGGCCAACCAGGCCTTCAACGCCTTCAATGCGTTCCCGGCCGATGCGCTATGCCGGATCAGCCCGGACGAGATCCGCCGGCAGAAGAAGATCCCGCGCAACGCCAGCGTGTTCTTCACCATCTTCCAGACCTTCATGACCGGCGGCGATGCATCCGAGGCGCCGCAGTTCACCTTCGAAGGTTACGAGCCGGACTTCTTCGATTTCATCGTCATCGACGAGTGCCACCGTGGCGGTGCCAATGACGAGAGCACCTGGCGCGCGATCCTGGATTACTTCAAGCCGGCGGTGCAGCTGGGACTGACGGCCACGCCCAAGCGCGATGTCAACGGGGACACCTACGCCTACTTCGGCGAGCCGGTCTACACCTATGCGCTAAAGGAAGGCATCGGCGATGGCTTCCTGACGCCATTCAAGGTGCGGCAGATGGCCTCTACGCTGGACAGCTACCAGTTCTCCGACGAGGACCAGGTGATCAGCGGCGAGATCGACCGGGACAAGGTGTATTCGGAAGCCGACTTCAATACCAGGCTGGTCATCGACCAGCGCGAGCTGAGCCGGGTCAACGAGTTCATGGACCAGATCGACCAGCGGCAGAAGACGCTGGTGTTCTGCGCCACGCAGGAACATGCGGCGCGCGTGCGTGACCTGATCAACCAGGTCAAGGACAACCAGGACCCGCTGTATTGCCAGCGGGTCACGGCCGACGACGGCAAGCTGGGCGAGAAGCACCTGGAGGATTTCCAGGACAACACGCGGACGCTGCCGACCATCCTGACCACCTCGCAGAAGCTCTCCACCGGCGTGGATGCGCTGAACGTGCGCAACATCGTGCTGCTGCGACCGGTGAAGTCGATGATCGAGTTCAAGCAGATCATCGGGCGCGGGACGCGCACCTTCGATGGCAAGGATTTCTTCACCATCTATGACTTCGTGAAGGCTTACGCGCACTTCAGCGACCCGGAATGGGATGGCGAGCCGCTGCCGCCGGAAGCACCGGGCCAGCCGCGTCCGCCGCGTGATCCGGAAGACATCGCCTATCCGCCGCATGGGCCGACCGGGGGCGACTCCGTCGAGGAGCCGCCCCGTCCCGAGAAAGTGGTCGTGCGTCTGTCCGACGGTAACGTGCGGCGTATCCGCTACGTCGGCGCGACAACGTACTGGTGGCAGGGCCGGATGATTACCGCCCAGGAGTTCATGGATCAGCTGTTCGGTGACCTGGGCCAGTTGGTGACGTCAGAGGATGAACTGCGCGACGTCTGGAGCGACCCGGAGCGGCGCGAAGCCTTTATGCGTCGATTGACTGAGCTCGGTTACGACAGCGACCGGCTGGAGGACATGCGCCGGCTGATCGACGCGCCGAACAGCGACATCTTTGACGTGCTGGGCTATGTGCGCTTCACCCTGGCGCCTCTCGCACGTTCGCAGCGTGTGCGCAGCGCTCGTGAAACTGGAATGGATGGCTACGAGCGCGAGATGCGCAGCTTCCTGGACTACGTGCTTGGGGCGTATGAATTGAATGGGATTGGTGAGCTGGCGCCCAACAAGGTGGGCGACTTCCTGCGCATCCGCTACGGCGGCATCAACGACGCAAAGCGTTCCTTGGGGAGCGTGGAAGCGATCCGTAGCGCATTCGTCGGTATCCAGCGGCACTTGTTTCGCTAGTTGCTTCACGCAATCCAATGTGTTCGAGCATTGGGAGTTACTGCTTTGCGCGCAAGGCTTTTTGCCTTGCGCTTCGCTGATTGGGAAGCTTGCCCGCAACGGTTTCACGCCAGGCGCCGGGCTTTTCGGTTCGCCCGCAAGCCTTTCCACTTTGTGCGCAAGGCAAAAAACTTTGCGGCTGCAAGGTGCCGGGCGTTGCTCGCAACCATGTGGCCCTGCGCGCAAGCAACAGCGGGCGGCGGTTCGGGGTTGGTGGCTTGCGGGCCAGCCTTGATGGTGTGCGGGCAAGGCTTGGCCGCTTGCGCGCAAGGCGTTGCGGCGTGCGATTGGGGCTTTGAGACTGGCAATCCGGGTTGCGTCGGCGGCGCCTGGCGGGGAGGGGGTGGTTGGTCTGGCCGGTTGGGTCGGGTGCCGGGAAACTCTGGCGGCATGCCAGGCATTTATGGTGGCCTGCGGGCTTCCTGCGGCGTCGTGTTGGCTGCGTTGGGCGGATTGCTGGCCGGCGCGCGCGGCCCTCGGACTTTTCTGACACGGCGGCGAGGTGTTGGCCGGTGTGCCGGTGCGGCGCCGGCTGATGCCTGGTCGGGCGGCAGGTGCGTTCAGATGGCGGCGCCGGCCAAGCGGGCCGGTGGGATCGACAAGGAGCAGGGCGCAATGAGTCAAAACATGATCGATATGGAATTGTCCGCCGAGGCACTGGCCGCCATTGACGGGGCGTTGGCCACGCTGGAGACGCAGCTGGCTGGGTTGCAGGGGCTCACTCCGGACCAGCGTCGCGGGCTGACCAAGATGGGCGACAAGTCCGAGGCGTTCTGCCGGCAGGCGGTGGTGGCCTTCACCCAGAACCCGGAGGTGCTGCCGCGCAACTTCGATGTGCTGGCCTTCCAGCGCGATTTGACCCTGCTGGATGCGTTGCGCCCGCGCATGCAACGTCTGGAGCGCCTGAATGAAAAGCTGGACGACACCGCGATGATCGTTGGCAGTGATCTGATGACCAACGCACTGGAGGGCTATGCGGTGCTGAAAGTCGCCGGCAAGGGCACCGGCCTGGACAGCCTGCGCCAGATGCTCTCGGCCCGCTTCAATCGTGCCAAGCCGGCCGCGGCCAGCCCTGCGACTGCCTGATCCCCGCACGATTCGCGGGAACGAAGACGCCCCGCAATGCGGGGCGTTTTTCCATGGGGGATTGGCCGCAATGGCGTGCCGCTGTTCGGTAGGGCAGAGCATGCGGTAATCCATCTCGGGGGCTTCGCAGGGGCCTCGCCGATGATCGGGCCGAAGGGCTGCGAAGTCCCAAAAGGGGATTGCCACAAGCTCCGCCCAACAAGGGGCATGACGCTTGGTGGCGATGGGTGTGTTGTCGATCAATCGCGATAACTGGAAGTGGTGGCCGGCGCCGACTGGCTGCGGCAACTGATGCGACCGCCGTACTCACGCCTGCGCCGCTACGATGCCGTCCATGAAGAAATCCACTTCCTTCTGGATTGGCGCGGCGTTGGCGGCAGGTGCGCTGGTGGTGCTGGCTTACCGCAGCAGGCGCCTGCCGGTGAAGGTCGTTGCGGGTGTCGGGCCCGGTGCGGGCGCGGAGGTGTTGTTCGACCCCTGCCAGGCCATTGCGCCGCAGCCGGAGACGTTGCCGGGCGCGAGCAGCTTCACCTATCGCAAGGCCAAGGGGCGCGATCTGCGTTTGCATGTGTTCGCGCCGGCCGGAGAGGCATCGCCGCGGCCGGCGGTGCTGTTCTTCTTCGGCGGGGCCTGGCGGGTGGGGGACATCACGTCCTTCCAGGACCAGGCCCGCGCGTTCGCCGCGCGTGGCTACGTAGCGGTGCTGGCCGATTACCGGGTGAAGTGCCGCGATGGGTCCACGCCGCTGGATTCGCTGCGCGATGCACAGGCCGCTTATGCGTGGCTGCGGGACAGCGCGGACGATCTGGACATCGACCTGCAGCGGATCGTGTTGTGTGGTGGTTCGGCCGGTGGGCATCTGGCGCTGACCACGGCGATGAAAGCCACGCCCGCGCGCAAACCGGCGGCGGTGGTGTTGTTCAATCCGGCGGTGGACCTGGTCTCCAAGGCACCGATGGCGCTGAAGTTGATCGCGCGGCGCATCTCGCCCAGCGTGCTGCCGGTGCAGGCGTTGCCGCCGACGTTGATCTTCCACGGCCAGGACGACCGCACGGTGCCGATCGACACGGTGCGTCGTTTCTGCGAGCGGGCCAGTGCAGCTGGCCAGGTGTGCCGGCTCGACGAATATGTGGGGCAGGATCACGGCTTCCATCACCAGCACCAGGTCGATCCGAGGATCGGCGTGTCGCCGTATGCGGACACGCTGGCCAGGGCGTTGGCGTTTTTGGATGCGCAGGGGATTGACTCCGCATTGCACCCGTAGAGCGGAGCTTGTGGCAATCCCCTTTTGGGGACTCCGCTGCTCTTGGTTCGGTTGGTGGGAGAGGCCCCAGCGGAGCAAGCTCCGCCGCGCTTCTTCCGGATCGCTGGGAAAGCCCCAGCGGAGTCCCCCAAAGGGGATTGCCACAAGCTCCGCTCTACAACGATCAAAGGCGCATCGCTTCGATGGTCGCGGGCGGGTATCCTCCGGGCCGACCAAGTCGCCTGGGAGGGCACCGTGAAGCAGACCATTCTTTTGTCCGCGTTGGGCACCTTGCTGGCGGCCGCGCCGGTGTATGCGGCGCAGGTGAGTACGGTGGCCTACACGCCGGCCGGTGGCGCGGTGACGGTGTACACCAGCGCCAAGGGTGCCGCGCAGCAGATGGTGCAGAGCCAGGTTGCGCCGCTGCAGGCCGGGCACAAGCTGACCGAAGTGGAGAACTCGATCTTCGTCAATCCGACCAAGCGTTTCCAGACGGTGCTGGGCGTGGGCGGGGCAATCACCGATTCGGCCGCGGAAACCTACGCCAAGCTCAGCAAGGACAAGCAGGCCGAATTCATGAAGGCCTATTACGACCCCAATGAGGGCATCGGCTACACCTGGGCGCGCACCACGATCCACAGCTCGGATTTCTCCAGCGCCAGCTACACCTATATCAAGGAAGGCGACAAGGCGCTGAAGTCCTTCAGCATCGACCACGACCGCAAGTACCGCATCCCGATGATCAAGCAGGCCATCGCTGCGGCGGGCGGCACGCTGCCGATGTTCGCCAGCCCGTGGAGCGCGCCGGCCTTCATGAAGGACACCAAGACCATGCTCAAGGGCGGCCACCTGCTGCCGCAGTACGCCGATGCCTGGGCCACGTACTACACCAAGTTCATTGCCGCCTATGAAAAGGAAGGCATCCCGATCTGGGGCATCAGCGTGCAGAATGAGCCGATGGCCATCCAGACCTGGGAGTCGATGCAGTTCTCGGCCGAAGAAGAACGCGACTTCCTCAAGAACCACCTTGGGCCGGTGATGGCCAAGGCCGGCTACGGCGACAAGAAGATCATCGTGTGGGACCACAACCGCGACATGATGGTCCACCGCGCCAACACGATCTTCGATGACCCGGAAGCATCCAAGTACGCCTGGGGCATGGGCTTCCACTGGTACGAGACCTGGGCCGGCTTCGAGCCGATGACCGACAACCTGGCGGTGGTGTCGAATGCCTACCCGGACAAGCCGCTGCTGCTGACCGAGGCGTCGATCGAGAAGTTCGACTTCGCCCGCATCCAGGACTGGGCCAACGGCGAGCGCTACGGCACCTCGATGATCCACGACTTCAACGGCGGCGCCGTGGCTTGGACCGACTGGAACATCCTGCTGGATGAAAAGGGCGGCCCCAACCATGTGGGCAACTACTGCTTCGCCCCGCTGCAGGCCGACACCCGTACCGGCGAACTGCTGTACACGCCGCCGTACTGGTACATCGGCCACTTCTCCAAGTTCATCCGCCCCGACGCCCAGCGCGTCAGCGCTGCCAGCAGCCGCAGCAACCTGGCCACCACCTCGTTCCTCAACAAGGACAACAAGCTGGCCACGGTGGTGATGAATGCAAGCGACAAGGCGATCACCTACAACTACTACGTGGGTGATGCATCCACCCAGGTGGAGATCCCGGCGCACGCGATCCAGACGTTGGTGTATTGATCCAGGGGCAGCACGAGCAGCACGGACGCCCCGTCACTACGGGGCGTTTTTGTTTTTGAGCTTTGCCTTCCTGCGCTGTGTGGCAACTGTGTTCTTCACCCTTCCGTACGCGCAGGCGCATCGCTGTGGGCGACCCCGGCACCGCACAGGCGTACAAGAAGCCATCACGGGGCGGTGGTAGAAAGGGCGCTTGCGGCGTGGATGGCTGCCTGGCGCACGGAGACCTTTGCATGGCCCTGATCGATACGCGGCAGCACCAGATGTTTCCCGCGCTGGATGCGGCGCAGATGGCCACGGCGCGGCGCTTTGCCAGTGGGCCCGAGCAGGTGTTCCCCCCGGGCGCGGTGGTGTTTTCCGTGGGCGAGCAGGCCGCGGCAGTGTGGCTGGTGCTGGCCGGCAGCATCGTGGTGTCCCGCCACGATGGGCTGGGCCACAAGCAGGCCATCGTCGAACACGGCGTGGGCAGCTTCACCGGTGAAGTCAGCCAGCTGGCCGGGCGCAGTTCGCTGGCGGGCGGCGTGGCCGGGGCGCAGGGCTGCACGGCAATGCCGTTGGATGCGGTGCACCTACGCGCACTGCTGATCGGTGCGGCCGAGCTGGGCGAAGTGGTGATGCGGGCGCTGATCCTGCGCCGGGTGGGGCTGATCGAAAGCGATGCGGTCGGCTCGGTGCTGGTCGGCCAGCCAGGCGAAACGCAGCTGGTGCGGCTGCAGGGCTTCCTGACCCGCAATGGCTATCCCAATGCACTGCTGGATGCGACCCAGGATGCGGAAGGCCGGGCGTTGGTTGAGCGCCTGGGCATCCAGACGGACGAACTGCCGCTGATGATCTGCCCCAACGGCACGGTGCTCAAACGCCCGACCAATGCGGCGGCCGCGGCGTGCCTGGGCATGACGCCGCAACTGGACCCGGACACGGTGTACGACGTGGTGGTGGTTGGCGCGGGTCCGGCCGGGCTGGCCACGGCGGTGTATGCAGCGTCGGAAGGCCTGTCGGTGCTGGTGCTGGAGCTGCGCGCGATGGGCGGGCAGGCCGGCGCTTCGGCACGGATCGAAAACTACCTGGGTTTTCCTACCGGCATCTCCGGCCAGGCGCTGGCCGGGCGCGCGCTCAACCAGGCGCTCAAGTTCGGTGCGGAAATCGCCCTGCCGCTGGAAGTGCAGGCGTTGCATTGCGAGGCCACCAGGGATAACCCGCATGCACCGTTGCGCCTGCAGCTGGATAGTGGTGTGACCGTGCAGGCGCGCACGGTGGTGGTCGCGTCCGGTGCGCGCTATCGACGGCCAGCGGTGGAACACCTGGAGCGTTTCGAAGGTTCGGGTGTGTCGTATTGGGCATCGCCGATCGAGGCACGCATGTGTTCGGGCGAAGAGATCGCGCTGATGGGTGGCGGCAATTCGGCCGGTCAGGCGGTGGTGTACCTGGCGCCCAAAGTCAAAAAGCTGCACCTGGTCATCCGTGGCAAGGGGCTGGAAGCGTCGATGTCCAAATACCTGATCGACCGCATCAAAGCGCTGCCCAACGTGGAGCTGCATACCGGCACCGAGCTGGTCTCGCTGGAGGCCGATGCACAGGGCGCGCTGGCCGGCGCGATCTATCGCGAACGTGCGACCGGGCAAACCCATCGTCGCGCGCTGCGCCATTTGTTCCTGTTCATTGGGGCCGATCCGAATACCGATTGGCTCAAGGACTGCGTCACGCTGGACCCGGCCGGCTTCGTGGTGACCGGTGCCGACGGCGTGGCGGCGCTGCACACCGACCGGCCGGGCGTGTTCGCCATCGGCGACGTGCGCGCCGGTTCGGTCAAGCGCGTTGGCGGCCGCGGTCGGTGAGGGCGCCGCCGTGGTTTCGCAGATCCACCAGTACCTGGCCGCCATCGAGGCGCCGCCGGCCACCGTCACCTGAGGAGTCGCCATGAGCCGCTGCACGCATCTGGATGAAATCGCCGAAGTCACGCCCAGTGCGCGTGGCTGCGAGGAATGCCTGGCCATCGGCAGCCCATGGGTGCACCTGCGCCTGTGCCGGATCTGCGGGCACGTGGGCTGCTGCGACGACTCGCCACATCGCCACGCCCGCGCGCACTGGCACGCCAGCGGCCACCCGATCATCGAGGGCTACGACCCGCCCGAAGGCTGGGGCTGGTGCTACGTGGATGACGTGGAAGTGGAACTGCCCGACCAGACCCCGCAGCTGGGGCCAATCCCACGCTTTGTCTGACGCTGCGCGCGGGTGCTATTGCATCGGCGCATCGGTCGAACGGGTCAGGGATTCCCATTGCGCAATCTCCGCGCGCAGGTCGTCCAGCTTCTGCGTGACCAGCGCCAGTGCGTCTGAGCCGAGCAGCAGGTGCACCGGTGGATCCGGGAGTTCGATCAGCTGCAGCAAGGCCTGTGCGGCCTTGACCGGGTCGCCGAGCTGTTTGCCGCTCTTGGCTTCGCGCGCGCTGCGGATGGGGTCGAACAAGGCGTCGTAGTCGGCGATCGCGCGTTCGGTGCGGACCATCGAACGGCCCGCCCAGTCGGTGCGGAACGAGCCCGGTTCGACCGCTGTGACATGGATGCCGAAACCGGCCACTTCCTTGGCCAAGGTCTCGCTGATGCCTTCCAGCGCGAACTTGCTGCCGCAGTAGTAGGCAATGCCGGGCATGGTGATGAAGCCGCCCATCGAAGTGATGTTGATGACGTGGCCGCGGCGACGCTGGCGCATGGCCGGCAACACGGCCTTGGTCATGGCCACCGCGCCGAACACGTTGACGTCGAACTGGCGGCGCATCTCTGACAGCGGCGACTCTTCCAGGATGCCTTCGTGGCCATAACCGGCGTTGTTGACCAACACATCGACCGGGCCGATCTGTGCCTCGATGCGCTGCACGACCGGGTCGATGGCGTCGAAGTCGGTGACGTCCAGCAGCACGCCATGCGCGCGGCCGGATGACAGGGCCTGGAAGGCGTTCAGTGCGGCGGCGTCGCGGACGGTGCCGACGACGGTATGGCCGGCATCCAGCGCGGCCTGGGCGAAGGCGCGGCCGAAGCCCGAGCTGACGCCGGTGATGAGCAGGATCTTGGACATGAGGGGCGGTGTGTTGAAGAGGGGGCGCAAAGTCTGGCGCCGATGGTGCCCTGCAGTCCAATATATGGAGCCACTGATATCGGTTGGTTTTTACAATCAAGATGGAACTCCGCCACGTCCGCTATTTCCTGCTGGTTGCCGAAGAATTGAACTTCACCCGCGCTGCCGCGCGTGCCGGGATCGGCCAGCCGCCGCTGAGCCAGCAGATCCGCGTGCTGGAGGAAGAAATCGGGGCGCCGCTGTTCCTGCGCACACCCAAAGGGGCCGAGTTGACCGAAGCGGGCCAGGCCTTCCTGCCTGAAGCGCAGGCGCTGCTGGCACAGGCTGACGTTGCGCTGGGGGCCGCGCGTCGTGGCGGACGCGGGCAGGTGGGCAGCCTGCGGATCGGGTTCACCGCGTCAGCGGCATTCATCGCGGCCGTGCCCGAAGCGATTCGCCGCTTCACTTCCGAACATGCGGACGTGGCCGTGTCGCTGGCCGAAGCCGCCACCAGCGAATTGCTGGAGCGCCTGCACCAGGCGACGCTGGACGTAGCGCTGGTACGTCTGGGGCGCAACGATCCGGACGAGCTGGATGCGTGGGCGCTGCTGGACGAGCCGATGCGCATCGCGGTGCCGCTGGGACATCGGCTGGCGGGACGGGCATCGGCGCCATTGTCGGCCCTGGCGGGCGAATCGCTGGTGCTGTTTCCGCGCACAGCGGGCCCGGGCCTGTTCGACGAGGTCATCGCCTGCTGTTGGCAGGCCGGGCTGGAACCGGTGATGGGCCAGGAGGCGCCGCAGTTTTCCACGGCGGTGAACCTGGTGGCCGCCGGGCTTGGTGTCTCGCTGGTGCCGGCGTCGATGGCACAGGTGCAGGTCACGGGCGTGGATTACCTGCGTATCGAAGGTGTCGCGCCGACCGTGCGGCTGGCCGTATGTACGCGTCCCGGCGAACATGGACGGATCGTGCCGAATTTCGTGCAGACGATGCGCACATGCTGCGAGGCACCCGGGATGTCGCAGGAGTGATGTAGTCCAGGGCCAGTATTGGCCGCTGTGCATGCAGTACGGCCGCGGCGTGTTGTACCGACCAATGGGTCTGGCACGCCCGTGGCTCACGCGGCGGGGATGCGGGATCGGCGACAATCCATGCCTGCGTTGACTCACCCCCTGGTCCGTTGAAACCCGAACGCCTGCTCCCCCTGATCGTTGCCACGGCCTTGTTCATCGAGAACATGGATTCCACGGCCATCGCAACCTCGCTGCCGGCCATGGCTGCGGAACTGGGAGTAGAGCCGGTGGTGTTGAAGCTGGCGATGACCAGCTACCTGATCGCGCTGTCGGTGTTCATCCCCATCAGTGGCTGGGTGGCTGACCGATTCGGGGCGCGGCCCACCTTCATGTCGGCCATCGGCGTGTTCCTGCTGGGTTCGGTCGGTTGTGCCGCGTCCACGTCGATGGAATGGCTGGTCGCGGCGCGCTTCGTGCAGGGCATGGGCGGGGCGATGATGGTCCCGGTTGGACGGCTGGTGCTGTTGCGCAGCGTGGCCAAGAGCGAGCTGGTGCGTGCGCTGAGCTGGTTGACCATTCCGGCGCTGCTGGGGCCGATCCTGGGTCCGTTGCTGGGCGGTGCGATCACCACCTGGGGCCATTGGCGTTTCATCTTCCTGATCAACATCCCGATGGGGCTGCTGGGCATCTGGCTGGCGTGGCAGCACATCCCGCTGCTCAAGGAACCGGTGCAGCGGCTGGACTGGACCGGTTTCCTGCTGTCCGGCAGCGGCATGGCGGTGGGCATGTTCGGGCTGGCCACGCTGGGGCGGCACATGATCGGCACCGGCTGGGCGCTGACCTGCGTGGCCGCCGGGGGCGGGCTGCTGGTGCTGTACGTGCTGCACGCGCGGCGGGTGGCGCACCCGCTGATCGACCTGGGCCTGTTGAAGGTGCCGACCTTTCGCATCGGCGTGATCGGCGGTTCGCTGTTCCGCATCGGCATCGGCGCCATCCCGTTCCTGCTGCCGCTGATGCTGCAGCTGGGCTTCGGCTTGAACCCGCTGCAATCGGGTGCGGTGACCTTCGTGTCAGCGGCCGGGGCGATGTTCATGAAGACCCTGGCCGCGCGCATCATCAACCGTTATGGGTTCCGCCGGGTGCTGGTCTGGAACGCGCTGGCGGCGTCGGTGATGCTATGCGGTTATGGCCTGTTCCGCGCCGATACGCCTTACCTGCTGATGCTGGGCGTGTTGCTGGTGGGCGGGTGCTTCCGCTCGTTGCAGTTCACTGCCCTCAACGCGGTGATCTACGCCGATATCGACAAGTCGCGCATGTCCCAGGCCACCAGCCTGGCGGCGGTGGCGCAGCAGGTGTCATTGTCGCTGGGCATCACGCTGGGTGGTTATGCCCTGACCGTGGCGGCGGTGGCCACGGGCACCGAAACCGCCGCGCCGATCAACTTCACCGTCGCCTTCCTGGTGATTGGCCTGGTCTCGGCCTGCTCCACGCTGTCCATGCGCAAACTGTCCGCCGATGCAGGCGCGGAGATGGCTGGCCACGCCAGGCCCGGCGAGGAAGTCCACGAGCCCAAGGCCATGCCGCGCCCGCAGACCTGAGTCCTGCGCGCGCAAGCAAGGCGCGAACGCGCGGCTCAGCGTATCTCGAAGGAAAACCGCAGCACGTCGGTGACCGAACGCGCGGGCACGGTGACATGCACTTCATCGGCATAGCGGTGCAGGCGCACGCGCATGCCGTACCCGGAGAGTCGGTCCAACCGATCAACCAGCGCCCGTGCCGGTTCTGGATCGTCGTCCTTGTCCTGGTCGCCCACCACCACCATCAGCTTGGCGGTGCGGTCGATCTGACCGCCGCTCAGGCGCTGGCTGAAGGCGCGTTCTTCGGCGAGCATGCCTTGCTCGTTCCATTCCGATGACGGACTGGCGGCGATGATCGCGTTGAACGCATCGGGCCGTTCGTACAGCGTGTACAGCGCGAACAGGCCGCCGAAGGAGTGGCCGAACAAGGCGTTGCGGCTGTCGTCGACGTTGTAGCGGCGGCCGATTTCGGTGCGCAGCTTGCCGGTCAGGAAATCCAGGAACGGCTTGCGCGCGCCGCTCTTGTACTTGGCCAGGTCGCGCCACTGCTTGGGCGGCGGGTCCAGCAGCGGCTGGGTGTAGTCGTTCATGCGGCGCACGTCCCAGGCCGCATCGCCGGGATAGCCGACGCCGACGATGATCGACTGGCCCACCGGCAGGAATTCCTGCACCCAGCGCGCCGCTGCGAAGGCACCGAAATAGGCATTGCCATCCAGCACGTACAGCACCGGATAGCCGTCCTTGGGAGGCTCACCGCTACCCGGATAGGACACGAAGATCCGATAGGCCTCGCCCTGCTCGGAGGTCAGGTCGAAGACTTCGGTCGAAGGCATCACATAGCCAGGACCGGGCTTGGGCTTTTCCGCGGCGGCCACGGCCGGCAGTGCGCAGAGACAGAGCAGGGCGGCGGCCAGGCGGGCACTCAGCCAGCGGAATGACAGCCCCCGTGTTGGCCTGGTGGGCGTGGGGAAAGCGATGGGACAGGTGGACATGCAGGCTCCGTGGGAACAGCCGTGGGTGCAGTTCCGGCATGCATGTGGATGCAAGGCGGAATCCGGCTGGGGGCAGGTGTGGCTGCGTCGGCAATGGCCCGACGGCTGGCTGGCGACACCGTCGCGGTCTACCGGTTCCCCGGGTGCCGCGACGGCCGCTGCAATTATCGGCAGAACCCACGGGCTTCCGTGGCCTTGGGGCATTTCCGGTCAGAACGGTCATCTTGTGCGGCCATCGTCGACGGGCGTATCTCGCCCCGTGCGACAGATGTGGTGTACAAATGTACACCCATGGAAATCTTGCCCCCCAAACGCGCCGCGGTGCTGGCCTTCCTGCAGGAACAGGCGGCCCATGGCCATGCGCCCAGCCTGGCCGAGATTGCCGCCGCATTCGGTTTCGCCTCGCGCAATGCCGCGCAGAAGCACGTGCAGGCGCTGGCCGATGCCGGGTTGATCGTGCTGCAACCCGGGCAGAAGCGCGGCATCCGCCTGCCGGGCGCGGCCAGGCGCGAGGCGCTGCTCTCATTGCCGGTGCTGGGCCGGGTTGCGGCGGGCGTGCCGATTGGCGCGGACATCGGCCTGGACAAGCAGCTGTGGCTGGACCGCGGGCTGTTCTCGCTCAAGCCCGACTACCTGCTGCAGGTGCAGGGCGATTCGATGATCGACGACGGCATCCTGGATGGCGATCTGGTCGGCGTGCACCGCAGCAGCGAGGCGCGCGACGGGCAGGTCGTGGTGGCGCGCGTCGATGGCGAAATCACCATCAAGCGGCTGGAGCGCGGCCGACGCCAGATCCGCCTGTTGCCGCGCAACCCGGCGCACGCGCCGATCGTGGTCCCGGCCGGTGCGGACTTCGCCATCGAAGGCCTGTACTGCGGCCTGGTGCGCCAGGGCTGAGATGGGCGAAGTGCCTGCCCGTCCGATGTATGACCAGGCTGGCGCCGTCGCGCAGGCGCTGCAGCTGGATGCCTTGCTGTCCGCGCGCACGGTCTGGCGCGCGGGGCAGGGGGCATCGCTCCATCACGATGGCGAGCCCACCGGCCACGCTGCCCTGGATGCGCTGCTGCCGCAGGGTGGCTGGCCGCGCCGCGCGCTGACCGAACTGCTGCTGCCGGCCGATGGCGTGGGTGAAATCGGCCTGCTGCTGCCTACGCTGGCGCGCATGACCGCTGCCGGAGGCCGGGTGGTGCTGGTGGCCCCGCCGTACATTCCGTATGCACCCGCGTGGCAGCGCGGCGGCATCGAACTGGGCTTGCTGGACGTGGTCCAGGCCGAACCGCGCGATGCACTGTGGGCGTTCGAACAATGCCTGCGCAGTGGTGCTTGCGCGGCGGTGCTGGGCTGGCCGCGTCGCGCCGACGAACGCGCATTGCGCCGGTTGCAGGTGGCGGCCGACAGCGGCGATTGCTGCGCCTTCGCCTTGCGCGACCGGCGCCATGCGGTCAACGCATCGCCGGCGGCGCTGCGGCTGGAATACCGCAGCCAGGACGATGCCTGGCAGGTGCGCAAATGCCGCGGTGGGCAGGTGCCTTCGCAGCCGCTGCGGCTGGCGCATTGAAGGCCGGCCATGTCGATGCACTGCCCGCCGTGGAATCCGGCTTCCCGCCCCGACCCTGATGCTTGGTTCGTGCTGTTGGCGCAGGCCCGTACGGAGGCACGCTGATGCTGTGGGCCTGCATCCTGCTGCCGCACCTGGCCCTGGACGCCGTCCTGCGCCGGTTGCCCGATGACGCGCGCGCAGAACCGCTGGCGCTGGTCGAAGGCCCGGCGCAGCTGCGCACGCTGCATTCGGTCAACGCCGCGGCCGCGCAGTCCGGCCTGAAAGCCGGCATGCGTCTGTCGGCCGCGCATGCCTTGATGACCCAGGTGCGCACGGTCGATTACGACCCGCAGGACGAAGCGCGGACCCAGCGCTTCCTCGCGGCCTGGGCGTACCGGCACAGCTCGCTGGTCAGCCAGCAGTGGTCGCATGCGGTGGTGCTGGAAGCGCGCGCCAGCTTCAAGCTGTTCGGCCCATGGCCGCGTTTCGCCCAGCGTCTGCGCAGTGAACTGGACGCGCAGGGTTTCCGGCATCGGCTCGCGCTGGCGCCCACGCCGCGCGCGGCGCGCGTGCTGGCCGGACTGGAAGATGGCATGGCCATCGCCCGGCCCGAGCGCCTGCAGGAGGTGCTGGACCGGGTATCCGTGCGCCGCGCGGCCTTGCCCGGCGATGGCGGCGAACGCCTGCATCGCATGGGCCTGCGCACGCTGGCTGCGGTACGCGCGCTGCCACGCGACGCACTGCGTCGTCGCTTCGGCCTGCCGCTGCTGGAGCACCTGGACAAGCTGTATGGCAGTGCCGACGACCCGCTCGAGTGCTACGCGCCGCCGGACCGTTTCGACATGCGCGTGGAGCTGGGTTACGAAGTGGAAACCCATACCGCGCTGCTGTTCCCGCTGCGGCGCCTGATCGGCGACCTGTGCACGTACCTGTCGATCCGCGACGGTGGCGTGCAGCGCTTCGTCCTGCGCCTGGAGCACGAAGGCGCGCAGACCGATGTCGATGTCGGCCTGCTGGCGCCGGAGCGCATGCCGGCGATGCTGTTCGAACTGGCGCGCAACCGGCTCGAACGCGTCTCCATCCCCAAGCCCGTGGTCGCCATGCGTCTGCTGGCGCGCGAGCTTCCGCCGTTCGTGCCCGCGGCCAAGGATCTGTTCGAACAGCGTTCGCAGCAGGCGGTGGAATGGCCGCAGCTGCGCGAACGCCTGCGCGCGCGGCTGGGCGATGCAGCGGTGTATCGGGTCGAGCCGGCTGGCGACCCGCGCCCGGAACGCGCCTGGCGCAAGGCCATCGGCGATCCGCCGGCGCGCGGCGTGGAAGACGCACCGGCGCGCCCGCCGCGGCCGACCTGGCTGCTGCCGCAGCCGGTGCCGCTGCATGGCATGCCCAGGATCGTCTCCGGGCCCGAGCGGCTGGAAAGTGGCTGGTGGGATGACGACGACGCGCGCCGCGACTACTACGTGGTGGAAACCGCGCGCGGCCAGCGCGCCTGGGCGTTCGTTCCCCCCGGCCGGCATGACGGCTGGATGCTGCACGGCTGGTTCGCATGAATTGGGAGGATGCTTTCGACGGCATGGGCCACGGCAGCCCCGGCGGGCGCATGCCGCGTGCCTGGCGCATGGCGCAACGCCTGCAGCAGGCTGCCAACGACGATGTGCTGCATGACGCGGAAGACGACGGGCTGCCGGCGTATGCCGAACTGCACTGCCTGTCGGACTTCTCGTTCCTGCGTGGTGCCTCCGACGCGGCAGCCCTGTTCGAGCGCGCCAAACACTGCGGTTACCAGGCGCTGGCGATCACCGACGAATGCTCGCTGGCCGGCATCGTGCGCGGCTGGGAAGGGGCGCAAGCCACCGGCGTGCAGCTGATCGTCGGCAGCGAGTTCACGCTGGTCGATGGCACCCGGTTCGTGCTGCTGGTGGAAACGCGTGAGGGCTATACCCAGCTGTGCGCGCTGATCACCACCGCGCGGCGCGCGGCGACCAAGGGGCATTACACGCTGACGCGTGCCGACGTGGAAGCGCAGTTCCGCGATGCGCCGCCTGAGCTGTTCGCGCTATGGCTGCCCGGTGCGGCGCCTCAAGTGGAAGACGGGCAGTGGCTGCAGCAGGTGTTCGGTGCGCGCGCCCATCTGGCCGTGGAGCTGCTGCGCGAACGGGACGATGCCGCCCGCCTTGCCGAACTGCTGGCAATGGCCAGGCAACTACGCATGACGCCCTTGGCCAGCGGCGATGTGCACATGGCCAACCGCCGCGATCGTGCGCTGCAGGACACGGTGACTGCCATCCGCCATGTCGTGCCGCTGGCCGAATCCGGTGCGCTGCTGTTCCGCAATGGCGAACGCCATCTGCGTTCGCGGCGCGCGCTGGGCAACATCTATCCGGCCGAACTGCTGCAGGCGACGGCGGAGCTGGCGCGTCGCTGCAGCGGTTTCGATCTCAAGCGTGACGTGAAATACGACTATCCAGCCGAACTGGTGCCGGCCGCTCACACCGCGACCAGTTACCTGCGCGAACTGACCGAGGCGGGGATCTGCGAACGATGGGGCAAGCGGGGGCTGGCGCTTTCCGCCAAGGTCCGTGCTGACATCGAGCAGGAGCTGGCTCTGATCGCCGAGCTCAAGTACGAGGCGTTCTTCCTGACGGTCAACGATGTGGTGCGCTTTGCGCGCTCGCGGGGAATCCTGTGCCAGGGGCGTGGCTCATCGGCCAACTCCGCGGTGTGCTTTGCGCTGGGTATCACCGCCGTGGACCCCGATGAGAACCGGTTGCTGATCTCGCGCTTCCTGTCCAAGGCACGCAACGAGCCGCCGGATATCGACGTGGATTTCGAGCACGAGCGGCGTGAGGAAGTCATCCAGTACGTTTACGGAAAGTACGGACGCCACCGCGCCGCCCTGGCCGCGACCGTGATTGCCTACCGCGGCAAGAGCGCGGTGCGTGACGTGGCCAAGGCTTTTGGCCTGCCGCCGGATCAGATCGCATTGCTGGCCAATTGCTTCGGCTGGGGCAACGGTGAAACGCCGATGGAGCAGCGGCTGGAAGAGGCCGGTTTCGACACCGCCAATCCGTTGGTCATGAAGATCCTGGCGCTGACCTTCCAGCTGGAAGGCAAGCCGCGACACCTGTCGCAGCATGTCGGCGGGTTCGTGATCGCCGAGCAGACGCTGTCCACCGTCGTGCCGGTGGAAAACGCGGCCATGGCCGACCGCACCATCATCCAGTGGGAAAAGGACGACCTGGAAACCATGGGCATGCTCAAGGTCGATTGCCTGGCGCTGGGCATGCTGACCTGCCTGCGCAAGACGCTCGATCTGATCCGCATCCATCGCGGTCGCGATTACGGGATCGCCACGATTCCCGCCGAAGACGCGCAGACCTACGGGCTGATCCAGCTGGCCGATACGGTCGGCGTGTTCCAGATCGAATCGCGCGCGCAGATGGCGATGCTGCCGCGGCTCAAGCCTGCAAAGTTCTACGACCTGGTGATCGAAGTGGCGATCGTGCGCCCGGGCCCGATCCAGGGCGACATGGTCCATCCCTACCTGCGTCGTCGCCAGGGGCTTGAAGCGCCTGCATATCCATCGGAGGGCGTGGAGGCAATCCTGGGTCCGACCCTGGGCGTGCCGCTGTTCCAGGAGCAGGTGATGGAGCTGGTGATCCACGCCGGTTATTCGCCGGACGAAGCCGATGGCCTGCGTCGTTCGATGGCCGCCTGGAAGCGCGGTGGCGACATGGAGCCGCATCGTGTCCGCATTCGGCAAAAGATGGAAAAAAAAGGCTATGCCTCCGAGTTCATCGACCAGATCTTCGAGCAGATCAAGGGTTTCGGCTCCTACGGCTTTCCGCAGAGCCATGCGGCCTCGTTCGCCAAGCTGGTCTATGCCAGCTGCTGGTTGAAGCGGCACGAACCGGCGGCGTTCGCCTGCGGCCTGTTGAATGCGCAACCGATGGGCTTCTATTCGGCCAGCCAGATCGTGCAGGACGCGCGCCGTGGCCGAGCCGGGCGCAGGCCGATCGGTGTGCTGGCGGTCGATGTGCTGCACAGCGACTGGGACAACACGCTGGTCGGTGGGCGCGCGTGGCGAAGCGAGGATGACGAAGGCGAGCAACCGGACATCCGGCTTGGCTTCCGCCAGGTCGCCGGCCTGTCCGAGATTGCCGGTACGGCGATCATGGCTGCACGCCAGCAGCGAGCGTTTTCCAGCGTTGAAGACCTGTGCCTGCGCGCGCAGCTGGATGAAAAAGCACGTAGTGCCCTGGCTGAAGCCGGCGCATTGAAGTCACTGGCCGGCAACCGCAACGCCGCGCGCTGGGCGGTGGCCGGCATCGAGCGCCAGCGTCCCCTGTTGCCTGGCAGTCCGGATGAGCTGCAGGTCGACCTGCCGGCGCCACGGATCGGCGAGGAGATCACCGCCGATTACCGCAGCGTCGGCCTGAGCCTGGAAGTGCATCCGATGGCCTTGCTGCGACCGCGCATGCGTCAGCAGCGCATCGTGGGCCTGCACGAGCTGCAGGACCGGCGCCACGGCAGCGGCGTGCACGTGGCCGGGCTGGTCACCCAGCGCCAGCGCCCGGGCACCGCCAAGGGCACCATCTTCGTCACCCTGGAAGACGAGCACGGCATGGTCAACGTGATCGTGTGGCCGCATGTGGCGCTGCGCCAGCGCCGCGCGCTGCTGGAATCGCGGCTGCTGGCCGTGCGCGGACGCTGGGAACGCGTGGACGGCGTCGAACACCTGATCGCCGCCGACCTGCGCGACCTGAGTGACTGGCTGGGCGAGCTCAACGTTGCCTCGAGGGACTTCCATTGAACGTGCAGTGTGATGATCTGTTCGCGCCAACGTCGCTGACCGTGGTCGACGATGCCGAAGGCGGCATCCGTTACTGGCCCGGTGTCATCGACCAGGCGCAGGCGACGCGATGGTTCGACACGCTGGTGGCTGGCGTGGAATGGATCCACCAGCGCCGCCCGATGTACGACCGCATCGTCGACGTGCCGCGCCTGCAGGCGTATTATGGCCTGGATGCACTGCCGCCGCAGCTGCCGCTTGCCGCGATGCTGGCCTGCGTGCAGGGCAGGGTGGCGGCACCCTATACCAGTGTTGGCCTCAACCTATATCGCGATGGGCGCGACAGCGTGGCCATGCACAACGACACGCTGCACACGCTGCAACCGGGCCAGCCGATTGCGCTGATCTCGCTGGGCAGTCCCCGTCGGATGCACATCCGTGCCAAGGCCGGTGCGCGGAAAACGCTGGCGTTGGAATTGATGCCGGGCAGCCTGCTGGTGATGAGCCACGCCTCCCAGCTCACTCACGAACATGGCATTCCAAAAACCGCGCGCCCGGCCGTGCCGCGGATGAGTGTGGTATTCCGCGCACGAACGGAGTGAGACAGCGGTTGGGATTTACTGATGCGGGACGACCGGTTGCTTGTGGCAGGGCCTACGCTGCCGTACATCAATCGCAGGCCATCCGCCCAGGATGGCTCAGGAACAGGGGTTCCCATGCAGTACGTCACCTCACACAGCCGGCGTCATGCCGGTGCCGGCGGCATGCCGGCAATCGGTGCAGACCGATTGGCTGCGGCCTACCGTGCGCGGCAGTTCCAGGTGCAGGTGCTCGCGCTGCCAGCGCTGGAACGCGCCAATCGGCCCGATGTCGTCCTGCTGCTGCAGCAGGGACGCGAACAGGTGCTGGTCCACGCCTATGCACGCGCGCAGGGCGCCGTATCGCAGGGCGCGGTTCGCCAGCTGGCCATCGATGTGTTCGAAGCCGGTGCAGTCCGTGGCGTGTTGATTGGCGCAGCCGGGTTCATGGTGTCTGCGTACCAGGCGGCTTTGCACCACGCGCAGCTGGAACTGGTGGACGAACGCGGCCTGGACGCATTGCTGGAATCAGGTGCGAGTGTCTCCCGGCCGGCACCGGTGCGCCCGCCGGCGCGCTCCCTGCGCGAAGCCACGCGCCCGCCCTGGCCGCTGCGCGCGGCCATCGGCACCGGCGGCATGGCGATGGCGGTGACCATGCTGTTTGCCTCGATCCCGGCACTCCAGGGCCAGCTCTTCGACGTGCTGCGCCCGGCGCGTCCTGCCGACACCGCGTTTACCCAGGCATCGGCCAATGCCTGGCGCGCTGCTGCATTGCCTTCGCGCGTGAGCGTGCTGGATCGACAGGCCTCGGTTGAATCGGCTTCGCCAGCGCGCCCGGCCGCTTTCGATACCAGCGCTGGCTTGCCGGCCAATTTCAATCAGGCGCTTGCACCGCGTCTCTGATCCGGGCTTTCACGTCGCGCTGGCCCACAGTGATGACGCTCACCGGCTTCGATAAGCAGGAAGGGCTGGTCTTGCGACCAGCCCTTCTGCATTCCAGTGCGTGGACGCAGCCGTCAGTTCGATGACTGCGAGTACGGCAGCTTGCCCAGGTCGGTCGCCCACTGTTTGTTGGGCTGGGCCTGCATGGTGAAGCGCAGTTCGCCACCGGCCAGGATCTCCTGGTGGGTGATGTAGGCACGGTCCAGTGGCTTGCCGTCCAGCGTGACGCTGCCGACGTAGGTGTGCTTGTCGTCCAGCTTGTCGGCCACCACGGTGAAGCGCTTGCCGCCCGGCAGGTCAAGCGTGGCCTGCGGCAGGAACGGCCGGCCGATCACGTACTGGTTGCTGCCCGGGGTCACCGGATAGAAACCCAGCGCGGTGAACACATACCAGGCCGACATCTGGCCCAGGTCGTCGTTGCCGGCCAGGCCATCGGGCGTGGCCTTGTACTGGGTGTCCATGATCTGCTTCAGGCGCTGCTGGGTGCGCCACGGCTGGCCGGCATAGGCGTACAGGTAGGACACGTGGTGGCCCGGCTCATTGCCGTGTGCGTACCAGCCGATCAGGCCGGTGATGTCTTCCATGTGCTCGAAGATCTTCGGGTCCACCTTTGCATCGAACGCCTCATCCAGCTTGCCCAGCAGCCTGTCGGCGCCGCCGTGAGCCTGGACCAGGCCGGCCACGTCCTGCGGCACGTACCACGAGTACTGCCAGGCGTTGCCTTCGGTGTAGTCGCTGCCGTAGCCGCTGGCGGTGGGGTCGAACGGCTCGCGGAAGGCGCCATCGCGCTTGCGCGCGCGCATGAAGCCGGTCGACGGATCGAAGGCGTGCTTCCAGTTGCCGGCGCGCTTGTCGAACTCGCCGGCGACCTTGGCATCGCCCATGTCCTTGGCGACCTGCGAAATCGTCCAGTCGTCGAACGCATATTCCAGTGTCTTGCTGGCCGCTTCGCCTTCTTCGTCGATCGGCACATAGCCCAGCTCGCGGTACTGGGCGATGCCGTCGTAGGGGCCGTAGTCGGCGCTGGCAACCATCGCGTCCAGGGCCTCCTTTGTGTCGTAGCCACGGATGCCTTTCATGTAGGCATCGGCGATCACTGGCACGGCGTGGTAGCCGATCATGCACCAGGTTTCCAGGCCGTTGAACGCCCACACAGGCAGGATCCCGTACGGGCTTTCGCGGCGCGAAGCCAGCAGCGAATTGACGATGTCGTTGGTGTGCTGCGGCGGCTGCACCAGGGTCAGCAGCGGATGCAGGGCGCGGTAGGTATCCCACAGCGAGAAGGTCGAATAGTTGGTCCAGCCCTTGGCCTGGTGCACGGCGTTATCCGGCCCGCGATAACGGCCATCGACGTCCATGAAGAGCGTTGGTCCCAGGAACGTGTGGTACAGCGCGGTGTAGAACTGGGTGCGCTGGGTCTTGCTGCCCTTGGCCTCGACCGCGGCCAGGGCCGTGGCCCACTGCGTCCTGGCGGCCTCACGCGCGCCATCGAAATCCCACGCAGGTGCTTCGGCCTCCATGTTGGCGATGGCGTTCTCCTCGCTCACCGGCGAGATCGACACCTTCACCAGCACCTGGCCGCCTTCGTTGCCGAAATCGAACGCGCCGACCAGCTGGCGGCCTTCGATCTGTGCGCGCTGGGTGGGGTCCTTGTCGGCTGGCGTGGCGAAGCCCTTGTAGATCACGTCCTGCTCGGTGTCGTTGAGCGACTGGCCCTTGAGCGGCTTGGAGAAGCGCATGGCGAAATACAGCTGGCGGCCCGGCGCCCAGCCGCGCGTCTCGCGAAACCCGGTGACCGTGCCGTCCGGGCGCACGCGCACGCGCGACCACAGCACCTTGCCGGGGTAGTCGTACATGCTGGTGCGCAGGTCCAGGATCACGTGCGCCGGCTTGCCTGCAGGAAACGTGTAGCGGTGCAGGCCCACGCGCGCGGTGGCGGTCAGTTCGGCGCGCACGCCCGAATCGGCCAGCGTCACCGCGTAGTAGCCGGGCTTGGCAGTTTCGGTGGCGTGGTCGAAGCGGGAGGTGTAGCCGCTGTTCGGCTGGGTGACATCGCCGCGTTCCAGCTTCACATCGCCGGTGGTCGGCATGACCAGGAAATCGCCCAGGTCCGAATGCCCCGAGCCGGAAAAATGCGTGTGCGAGAAGCCGACGATGGTGTTGTCGTCATGGCGATAGCCCGCGGCCCAGCCATAGCCATCCTTGCGCGACTTGATCTGGGTATCGGGCGAGAGCTGGACCATGCCGAACGGCACCGTCGCACCGGGAAAGGTGTGGCCTTCACCGGCGGTGCCGATGAAGGGATCGACTGCGTCGAAGGCATCCTGCTGCGCGCTGCTCAAGCGATCGGCGGCCAGTGCCAATGCCGGTAACGCGGCCAGGCAGGTGGCCAGGCCGAGCGCACGGATGGCCTTGCGGCCAAGGCCATTGGAGGCGTGTGAACGTCGCATGCACCTGATCCCGGGAATTGGTGAAGGACACGGACCCTATCACGCGATTCCGCACGTCCCGGGACATGGCATGAGGCACTACGACGATGGTCGATGCCCGGGGCGCGATGCGTTGACTCGCACGCGTCGGCGCATCTGATCAGCGTCGCGGCAAGGTTGCGGGCGCGTTGCTGCGTGCATCACGGCAACCGCAGGGGACGATGTCAGTGCGTAGTCGGCGCGTTGCCGGGGGGCGAGGTTGCATCGCGCATGGGATCCCGGTCGATCGCCAGTTCGCTGGCCGGCATGGTCCGGCGCTGCGTCAGGCTGGCGTAGCCCGTGTAGAAGTCATCGATGGAAAGACTCACGCCAAGGTCGGACAGGCGCTTGAAGATGGACAGGCTGCCGGCGGGGTCATGCATGGCCACCGATTCGGAGACGCCCAGCACCAGCAGCGAGCCGGGCAGGTCGTGGCGTTGCAGTGCGTCCTTGATGTCGTGGTGCAGCAGTTCCGAGCGGAACTGGGTCGGCGAGAGGCTCACGGCCATGCTGCCCGGCAGATGGCCTTCGCTCCGCCACAGGGCGAGCTGGCGGCAGGCTTCCTCCAGCACCCATCGACCCAGTTCCAGGCTCAGGCCCGAATGCTCGGCCAGCGGAATGAAATCGGCAGGCGGGATCTGCCCGTACTGCGGATGGCGCCAGCGGACCAGGGCATCCAGTCCCAGCACCGGACCTTCGGGCGTGCGGCGCCTGGGCCGGTAATCCAGCTGCAGGTGACTGCCATCGAGGGCCTGGCGGAGATCCTGGGCCAAGGTGATGCGCTGATGCGTGCCCTTGCGCATGTCCGGCTTGAACAGCTGGTAGCCGTTGCGGCCACGTTCCTTGACCGCATACATCGCCGCGTCGGCGTGGGCCAGCAGTTCCTGCGCCTGCAGGCCGTTGTCCGGGTAGAGCGCCACACCGATGCTGGCAGAAATGGCGATCTCCAGTCGATCGATCTTCAGTGGCAGGCAGGCCAGCCGCAGCAGCGTCTGCGCGGTGCTGGCAGCGTCTTCGGGCGTTTCGATGGTGGTGAGCACGACGAATTCATCGCCTCCCAACCGTGCAATGGTGTCTTCCGGGCGCAGGCTTTCCATCAGGCTGGAAGCCAGCTGCAGCAGCAGCTGGTCACCGGCCTCGTGCCCGTAGGTGTCGTTGATGCCCTTGAAGCCGTCCAGATCGATGAACATCACCGCGAAGCGACTGCCACCGCGCTGTGCGTCGTCGATGGCCTGCGACAACCGGGTTTCCATCAGTGCGCGGTTGGGCAGCCGGGTGAGGCTGTCATGCATGGCCAGGTGGGTCAGTTCGTGCCTGGCCTTGATCAGGGATTCGGTCAGCAGGGTGGTGCGCTCCTGCAGGCGGCGGTCCAGCATCGAGACCACCAGCGCGATGCCCAGGATGGCGAAAGTGAAGGTTCCCACCAGGCTGGCCAGCCAGTGCGGGGACGCACCGTCCTTGACGGCCGCGCCGCAGATGGCGCCTGCGGGAAACCGCGCCGCCGCCATGCCGGTGTAATGCATGCCGGCAATCGCAAACCCCATGACCGCCGCTGCGATGATGCGCAGGAACGGCGGTTGCCCCCTTGTTTCGCTGCGCAGCCGGAAGAAGATCCACAGGGCGGAAATCGATGCTGCGATGGCAATCAGCACCGAAAGTGAAAACCACAGCGGGTCGTAATCGATACCTGGCTGCATGCGCATCGCGGCCATGCCCACGTAGTGCATCGCCGCGACGCCGCAGCCCATGATCAGGCCGCCACCGAGCAGCTGGCCGCTCGGCAGGGCAGGCCGGGTCACCATCCACAACGCATAACCCGATGCCCCGACCGCGATCAGCAGCGAGTAGCCGGTGATCAGCAGGTCGTATCCCTGGGGGATGGGCAGCTTGAAGGCCAGCATGCCGATGAAGTGCATCGACCACACCCCCAGCCCCATGACGCAGGCGCCGCCGACCAGCCAGCAACTGGCAATGCGCCCGCGGTTGGCCGTGATCCGGCCAGTCATGCTGAGTGCCGCATAGGCCGCCACGGCCGCCACCACGAAGGAGGCCAGCACCAGCAGGGCGTTGTAGGTTCCGGTCATAGGGTGGGAGGGCAGGAGCATGCGGCCACCGGTTCCACGAGGGGACTGGTCTGGCGTCGCAAGTAACGTGCCACGCCTGGAACCCCCGTTACCGGCGCCAGGCGCTGCCATCGCTGGCTTTCGCAGGAACAGGCGGGTGCTTGCGGGTGATCGGTCGCTGCCCTGCGGCCTGGCCCGCCAGCGGCTGGGCGTTCGATGTGACGCGTTGCGTCATTGCCCGACCTGCGGGTCTTTGCGCAGGCAGGTGCAGAGTGATTGCCGGTTGGGGACGTGGTGGGTCCAGTGGCCGGGAGGACGGCGGGCCCGAGCGGTTGTCGATGGCCCATCAACGAGAAACCCCGCCATGGCGGGGTTTCTTGTGTCCATGCGAGGCCGGTCAGGCCTCCACGTCATCCTTGTATGCATCGACCGGGATGCAGGCGCACATGATGTTCTTGTCGCCGTAGACGTTGTCCACGCGCGCCACCGGCGGCCAGTACTTGGCCTGTTTCAGCGAAGCCAGTGGGAAGGCGGCCAGCTCGCGCGGGTAGGCGTGGGTCCACTCGCTGCCCGAGACCTGCACGGCGGTGTGCGGGGCGTGCTTGAGCGGGTTGTCCTCGCGGTCCAGGCGGCCGTCCTCGACCGCGCGGATTTCCTCGCGGATCTGGATCATCGCGTCGATGAAGCGATCCAGCTCGTGCTGGGATTCGCTTTCGGTCGGCTCCACCATCAGCGTGCCGGCGACGGGGAAGCTCAACGTCGGGGCGTGGAAGCCGAAGTCGATCAGGCGCTTGGCCACGTCCTCGGCACTGATGCCGGTGGCCTTCTCCAGCGGACGCACATCCAGGATGCACTCGTGCGCCACCAGCCCATTGCGGCCGGTGTAGAGCGTCTTGTAGTGCGGTGCCAGACGCTTGGCGATGTAGTTGGCGTTGAGCAGGGCCACCTGGGTGGCCTTGCGCAGGCCGCCGGTGCCCATCATGGTGATGTACATCCAGCTGATCGGCAGGATCGAGGCGCTGCCAAAGCTCGCCGCCGAGACCATGCCGACTTCGCCTTCACCACCCAGGGTCTTGGGGAGGAATGGAGCGAGATGCGACTTGACCGCACACGGGCCCACGCCCGGACCGCCGCCACCGTGCGGGATGCAGAAGGTCTTGTGCAAATTGAGGTGCGACACGTCCGAGCCCCACTTGCCGGGCTTGGCGACGCCAACCAGGGCGTTCATGTTGGCGCCGTCGGTGTAGACCTGGCCGCCGTGCGCGTGCACGGCCTCGCAGATGGCGACCACGTCTTCCTCGAACACGCCATGCGTGGACGGGTAGGTGATCATCAGCGCAGCCAGGCGATCGGAATACTTCTCGGCATTGGCGCGGATGTCTTCGACATCGACGTTGCCGTTGGCATCGCACTTGGTGACCACGACCTTCATGCCGCACATCTGCGCCGAGGCCGGGTTGGTGCCGTGGGCCGATTCGGGGATCAGGCAGATGTCGCGATGGCCTTCGCCGCGCGAGCGGTGGTAGGCGCGGATCGCCAGCAGGCCGGCGTATTCGCCCTGCGCGCCCGAGTTGGGCTGCAGGCTCACTGCGTCATAGCCGGTGCATTCGACCAGCATCGCTTCCAGCTCGTCGATCAACTGCTTGTAGCCGGTCGACTGCGCGGCCGGGGCCAGCGGATGGATCGCACCGAACTCGGGCCAGGTCACCGGGATCATCTCGGCGGTGGCGTTGAGCTTCATGGTGCAGCTGCCCAGCGGGATCATGGTGCGATCCATCGCCAGGTCCTTGTCGGCCAAAGCGCGCATGTAGCGCAGCAGTTCGTGCTCGCTGTGGTGGGTGTTGAACACCGGATGCTGCAGGAACGCGCTGGTGCGCAGCAGCCCTTGCGGCAGCGCATCGGCGGTGGCGGCATCCAGCGCGTCCACGTCTGCACTCGCACCGAACAGGCCCGCCAGCGTGACGATATCGGCGCGCGTCGTGGTCTCGTCCAGGCTGATGCCGAGTGCCTCGCTGTCGATCACGCGCAGGTTGATGCCGGCGGCCAGCGCCTTGGCGTGGATCGCATCGGCATCGACGGACTTGACGTGCAGGGTATCGAAGAAGTGCTCGCCAACGGTGACGCCGGCGCCACGCAGCGCGGCGGCCAGGATCGCGGCCAGGCGATGGGTGCGCTTGGCAATCCGGGTCAGGCCATCGGGGCCGTGGTAGACCGCATACATCGAGGCCATCACTGCCAGCAGCACCTGTGCGGTGCAGATGTTGGAGGTCGCCTTTTCGCGGCGGATGTGCTGCTCGCGGGTCTGCAGGGTCAGGCGATAGGCCGGGTTGCCCTGGGAGTCGATGGACACGCCGATCAGGCGGCCCGGCATCGAGCGCTTGTACGCATCGCGGCAGGCCATGAACGCGGCATGCGGACCGCCGAAACCGAACGGCACGCCGAAGCGCTGCGAGTTGCCGACCACGATGTCAGCGCCCCATTCGCCAGGTGCGGCGATCAGGGTCAGGGCCAGCAGGTCGGTCGCCACCGCGACCAGACCGTGGCGCGCGTGCACCGCGTCAGCCAGCGCCTTGTAGTCACCGATGTGGCCGAAGGTGTCCGGGTACTGCAGCAGCACGCCGAAGGCCTCCGCTTCCATCGCCTGTTGCGGGGTGCCCAGCTCCAGCACGATGCCCAGCGGCTCGGCGCGGGTGCGCAGCAGTTCCAGGGTCTGCGGATGCACCGCGTCATGCACGAAGAACACGTCCGACTTGGATTTGGCCGAACGCTTGGCCAGGGTCATCGCTTCGGCCGCGGCGGTGGCTTCGTCCAGCAGCGAGGCGTTGGCGATCTCCATGCCGGTCAGGTCGGCGCACAGGGTCTGGAAGTTGATCAGCGCTTCCATGCGGCCCTGCGAGATTTCAGCCTGGTAGGGCGTGTAGGCGGTGTACCAGGCCGGGTTTTCCAGGATGTTGCGCAGGATCACCTTCGGCGTGTGGGTGCCGGAATAGCCCTGGCCGATGAAGGACTTGAAGACCTGGTTCTTCAGCGCGATCCGGCGGATCTTGGCCAGTGCCTCTTCTTCGGTGATCGCTTCGGGCAGCGCCAGCGGCGCCGGCGACTTGATCTTGCCCGGGACGATGGCGTCGGTCATCGACTCCAGGGTCGGATGGCCAACCACGTCGAGCATCTGCGCGATTTCGGCGTCGTTGGGGCCGATGTGGCGTTCGACGAACGCGGAATGGTGTTCGAGGTCGCGCAGCGAGGGGGTGTTCTGGGACATGGCAGGCATCCGAAGGGTGGGGCACGCGGTATGAAACGGACGCCCCGGATCTTCGACCCGTCATCCCCGCGAACGCGGGGATCCAGTGCCTCCACGGCATGGCCGCAAAGTCGCTGGGTTCCCACGCTCGCGGGAATGACGATCGGATCGGGACATCCTCTCGCGCCCCTCTGTCCTTTTGCCTGAGAGTTTGGAAGCGCGGTGCCAGCCGCTTCGTGCCCCTTCGGCGCCGGTGCCAACCCAATGGGCCGACCGGTCTCTCCAGAGTGTTTGTTGCCTGCGGTGGTATCGGGCCTGAGCGATTACGGGCGTTGCGCCTTCGGCAGCGGCACTGGCCGTGAAGGCCTGCGCCGCTTCTCCCACCTGAACTGCCCGCCGATTATACGGGCCGGCCACGCGCGCGTATGCCTGGGCGTGCGCGTGTGCTGATGCGGTCACGGAAAGGCCTGTCCGGCGCATGGATCGTGACCGCAAGCCGCCCCAGCGCCTATCATTTACACACTTTCCCCTGTCGCCTCCGGGTCGCGCGTTGCTTGCGCGGCCTGCGCCTTGCCGTTTCCGCTTGCCGGGGCGGCCGTCTTTCCCCAGGATCTTCCATGCCGTTGCCCGCCACCTCGACCCGTCGTCTCGCCCTGTTGCTGGCGGGGCTGGCGATGTTTGGCCCGTTCTCCATCGACACGATCTTCCCGGCCTTTCCGGAGCTGGCCCAGCGCCTGGGCGTGGACCAGATGGCGATCCAGCAGACGGTCAGCGTGTACCTGCTGGCCTATGCGGTGATGAGCCTGGCCCACGGCGCGCTGTCCGATGCGTTCGGCCGCCGGCGGGTGATCCTGGGCGGCCTGGTCGTGTTCATCGGGGCGTCGGTGGGCTGCGCGCTGTCGCGTGACCTGCCGACGCTGCTGGCGTTCCGCGCGCTGCAGGGCTTTTCGGCCGGCGCCGGCATGATCGTCGGCCGGGCGGTGATCCGCGACCTCTACGACGGCCCGTTGGCGCAGAAGCTGATGAGCCAGGTCTCGATCATCTTCGGCATCGCCCCGGCGATCGCGCCGATCATCGGCGGCTGGATCCTGGGTGCCGGGGCGGGTTGGCCGGTGATCTTCTGGTTCCTGGTGGCCTTCGGTGCGGTGCTGCTGCTCGCCACGATGGTGTGGCTGCCGGAAACCCATCCGGTCGCCGCGCGCACGCCGCTGTCGGTGGGCGGGCTGTGGCGGGGCTATACGTCGATTGCGCTGGACCGGCGTTTCCAGCGGCTGGCCGCGGCCGGCGCGCTGATGTTTGGCGGGATCTGGCTGTACATCGCCTCGGCACCGGTGTTCGTGATGGAACTGCTGGGCAAGACCGAGCAGGACTTTGCCTGGCTGTTCATCCCGACCATCGGCGGCATGACCCTGGGTTCGTGGCTGTCCGGGCGCATGGCGGGCAAGTTGAAGCCGGCCGGGCAGGTGCGCGTGGGCTTCATCTGCTGCGGCGTGGCCAGCATCGCCAGCGTTGCCTACGCGGCCAGCGTCGATCGGCTGCAGGTGCCGTGGGCGGTGCTGCCGATCTTCGTCGCCGGCACTGGCATGGGCCTGGTGTTTCCGATCCTGGCGCTGGCGGTGCTGGACCTGTATCCGCGCCAGCGCGGCCTGGCTTCGTCGCTGCAGGCCTTTGTCCAGTTGACGTTCAACGCGATCATTGCCGGCGTGTTGTCGCCGCTGGTCGCACACGATCCACTGAAGCTGGCCCTGGGCGCCACGGCTTTCTTCGTCGCCGGTTGGCTGTGCTGGAAGGCCGATCGCCGCGCCGGCCGCCGCCTGCCGCGCCAGGACGCGATCACCCCACGCCTGGAACCGGCCGATGGCGCGTAGTGCCGCCTTCCCGTAGAGCGGAGCTCGCTCCGCTAGTGCTTTCCCCGTGATCTGTCCGAAAGGCAGCGGAGCAAGCTCCGCTCTACAAAATAGGGCCGCGGAGCAAGCGCCGCCCCACAAACGCAGAAGGCGCCACCTTGCGGCGACGCCTTCTTCTCTGCCTGTCGTGCGGATGGATCAGAACTTGTAGTTCACGCCCACCAGATAGGTGCGGCCCCATTCGATGGTTTCCAGCGGCCGGTCCTTGGTCTCGGCGTAGGTGTGGTACTTGGAGTTGGTCAGGTTGGTGGCCTGCAGCAGCAGGCTCAGGCCTTTCAACGATGTCTGCTCGCCAAAGCTGTAGCTGAGCTGCGCATCGGTGATGTCTTCACCCTCCACGTAGCGCAGCGTACGCACGCCGGAGAAGTTGCCGATCTCGCCGATGAAGTCCGAACGCTTGCGCTGGCTCACGCGCGCCTCGAAGCCATTGCGCTCGTAATACGCGGTGAAGTTGTACACGCGCTTGGACAGGCCGGGCAGCATGATGTCGCCCGAGCCGACGCTGGACGCGCTGTCCGGGTCCTTGATCTTGATGCTGCTGTCGTTGAAGCCGGCGCTGGCCACGACGCCGAAACCTTCCAGTGCATCGCTGAACAGGTCCAGCGGGATCGAGGCGGTGAGTTCGACACCGCGCAGAGTCCCGCCCTTGCCGTTGAACGGCGCGCTGTAGTTGCCTGTGGTCTGCACCGGGACCGTGACCGTGTCGCCGTTGGCGGCCAGCCAGGCGGCAACCTGGTCGGTGAAGTCATAGCCGTCGCGGGTCTGGGTGAAGATGTAGCTCTTGAGCTGCTTGTAGAAGAACGAGGCAGCCACGTAGGCCTTGGTCCCGAAATACTTCTCGTAGGACAGGTCCAGTGCATTGGCGCGCCAGGGGTCCAGGTTCGGGTTGCCGCCGCTGGCGCCAGGCTTGCCGGTACTGGTGTCGACGCCGAATTCCAGCGAGGCGCGCAACTGGTCCACGCGCGGGCGCGCGACCTGGCGGGCCAGGGCGAAGCGCAGCGTCTGGTCGGCGGGCAACGAGAAGGCCAGGTTGAGGCTGGGCAGGAAGTCGGTATAGGTCTTGCCGGCCTTGATCGGAATGACCTGGCTGCCGACATCCTGCGAATCGTCCCAGTAATTCGACGCAGAGGACTGGTCCACGTGCTGGGCCTGGATGCCGATGTTGCCGCGCACCGGGATCGAGCCGATCTCGGTATCGATGTTGCCGCGCAGGAAGGTCGTGGTGATCTTCTCGCTGACCGCCCATTGCTTGGGAATCAGGTAGGACTCGGTGGTGGTTGGATTGAAGGTCATGTAGCGCGCCACGGCTCCGGGCACATCCCAGCTGGGGATGTAGCCGGCGCCGGCGAAGCCCAGGTTGACCAGGCCGTACTGCAGGTCCGAGGCGATGGTGGTATCGCCCTGGTCGCCCAGCAGGATGTTGCCCTCGGCCTGCGACTTGTCCTTCTGGCGGTCGGCGAAGTTGATGCCCACGTCGAAGTCGGACAGCCAGGTGAAACCATCCGGCACCGGGATGCTGGCGACCAGGCGATAGCCCTTCAGCTCATCCTCGACGTGCGGGACCTTGCCGTAACCCGAGCCGTAGATGGTGTTGGTGATGTAGAGCGAGTTGTAGTCCGAGTAGTCGCGACCCGGGGTGAACTGCGGGAATGATCCGCCGCCATAGTTTAGCGTGACCGAGTCCAGCTGCGGTGCGGGCAGCAGCTGCAGGTTGTTCTCGAGGCTGATCTCGTCGCGTTCGGCCTTGGACCAGCTGACGTCGGCGGTGAGCTTGACGCCGCCAAGCTGCACTTCGTTGTTCCAGCCGAACGCCTTGATGCGATCTTCGCGGTAGTTGTACATGCCGCGGACCAGCGGATAGACGTTGTTGGCCACCCCGCCGGTGAAGGTGCCGTTCTGGTTCACGACGGCATCGGTGACATCCAGCCTGTCATAGCCGCCGTTGAAGTCGCCCAGGTGGATTTCCATCTGGTTGGCCGTGTCGTATTCCTTGGCCTTGGTGTAGAACATGTCCAGGGTGCTGGTCCAGGCATTGTTGGGACGGAACTGCACCGTCGCCATCACGCCATCACGCTTGGCATTGCCGGTGCGGCGAAGCGCCTTGATGCCGTCTGAGTAGAACGTCCCGGCGTCCACGCCCGGCCGCCAGCCGTCGCCCACCGCCTGCCACGGTTCGTACAGGCCGACCTGGTTCTCCTGCTTGGGCATGTCCGAATGTGCGTAGCCGATGGCCAGGCCGATGGTGTGGTCGGCGAACTGGTCGATATAGCTGGCATTGAAGCGGTTGCCGTAAGGATCGATGCCGCCGGCCTTGCCCAGCGAATTCTTCTGGTAGCGCCCACCGACGGAAATCACGCGGTCCTGGTAGCTGAGCGGACGCACGGTCTGCATGTCGATGGTGCCGGACAGGCCCTGTCCGACCAGGCCGGAGTCGGGGGTCTTGTAGACGGTCACGCCGCTGATCAGTTCGGACGGGTACTGGTCGAACTCGACGCTGCGGTTGTCACCGGTGCTGACCATTTCCCGGCCGTTGAGCAGGGTGGTGGCGAAGTCCGGCGACAGGCCGCGGACGCTGATGACCTGCGCGCGGCCGCCGACGCGCTGCGCCGCCAGTCCGGGCAGGCGGGCCAGCGATTCGGCAATGCTGACGTCGGGCAGCTTGCCGATGTCCTCGGCCGAGATCGCCTCGACGATCGAGGTCGAATCCTTCTTGACCGAGATTGCTTCTTCGATGCCGCGACGGATGCCGGTGACCGTGATCCGGTCAAGGTTGGTCGTATCGTCGGTGTTGGTGGTCGCAGAATCGCCGGCCGTGTCGGTCGTGGCGTTCTGCGCGTTGGCTTGGGCAATGGTCAGCGTCATCGCAGACGCCAGGGCCACGCACAGCAGGTTGCGCTTGGGAGTCAACATTTTCCCCTCCAGTCAATGTTGGTACTGCATGAGTGATGGACCGGCGTCCCCCCGGGTTGCCGGCGTTTCGCGAAGGCGTAAAAACAAGGCCTTTTCGAATGGGTGCAGATGGTAGTGCCGGGTTGCCTGGATGCAGCGTGCTGCATACGTATTCATGGCGTTGCGGCAGAAAAACTCCTGTCCTGCTCGGGCGCCGCGCCCTTTAACCGCGATATCGAAAGCACCGATGTCCCGTGGGAAGCGGTTACATCGGTGATGCCGCGGTGGTTGTTGCATCGCACGACGCTGTTTGCGCGCCGTGCGCCGTTTCGGTGATGCGGCTTTCCATGCCTGGCGAACAAGGTGTGCTGCTTCCAGCACGGGATGGATGGGACGAAAAAATCTGCTGCATCGATCGGCGTGTATGCGTGGCGTCGCTGATGGACGATGCGGCAACGCTAGACCAGGCTGGAAAGCGCTCCCGGTATGCGGCTGTGGATGATCCGCAGGCTCATGCCAGCGCCGCGAACCAGCTGCCGCGTGCAGGGAGCGAAACCGTGCCCGCTTCCAGCGTGGCCTCACGCAGGCCATGGCCATCGAGTGGCGTGGCGTTGAACCCTTGCGGCAATGGCCACTGCACGGGTGCGGCGGACAGGTTGAAGGCCACCAGCACCGCGCTGCCTTCACCTTCGCGCACGAAAGCCAGCACGGGTTCGGGCGTGTCCAGGAAGCGGATGCCGCCACGGACCAGCGCCGGATGCTGGCGACGCCAGTGCAGGAACGCGCGCACATGCTGCAGCACCGAATCCGGATCGGCTTCCTGCACCGCCACACTGCGGGCGCTGTGTTCGGAAGGCACTGGCAACCACGATGGGCCCGTGCTGAAACCGCCGCCCTCGGCGTCCTGCCACGGCAATGGCGTGCGGCAGCCATCGCGGCCCTTGAAGTTCGGCCAGAAGGTCTTGCCGTAGGGGTCCTGCAGCAGTTCGAACGGCACATCGGCTTCGGTCAGGCCCAGTTCCTCGCCCTGGTACACGCACACCGAACCGCGCAGCGAACACACCATTGCCACCAGCTGCGCGGCGAATGCATCGTCACCGCCGCCGCCCCAGCGCGAGACCGCGCGCGGTACGTCATGGTTGGAAATCGCCCAGCATGGCCAGCCATCGTCCATGGCAGCTTCTAGCCGCGACACGGTGTCTCGGATGTAGGCGGCGCTGAAGTCGTCGACCAGCAGTTCAAAGCTGTAGCCCATGTGCAGGCGCTTGCTGCCGGTGTATTCGGCCGTGGTCGCCAGCGAATCTTCCGAGGAGATCTCGCCCAGCGCGGCCACGTCCGGATAGCGGTCCATGAGGGCCCGCAGCTGCTCCAGGAACGGCAGCATCTCCGGCCGGGTGTTGTTGTAGTAGTGGTACTGGTAGGCGTACGGATTGTCCGGGCTGAAGCCACGGCCGACGCGTTTTTCCTTGGGCTTGGGCGGGTTGTCGCGCAGCTCGGTGTCGTGGAAGCAGAAGTTGATTGCGTCCAGACGCATGCCGTCCACGCCGCGGTCCAGCCAGAACTGCACGTTGTCCAGCGTGGCCTGCTGCACGGCCGGGTTGTGGAAATTCAGGTCCGGCTGCACGCCCAGGAAGTTGTGCAGGTAGTACTGCTCGCGTCGCGGTTCCCAACGCCATGCCACGCCGCCGAACAATGACATCCAGTTGTTCGGTGGGGTGCCGTCTTCCTGCGGATCGGCCCACACGTACCAGTCGGCTTTCGGGTTGTCGCGGCTCTGGCGGCTTTCCTGGAACCAGGCGTGCTGGTCCGAGCAATGGCTCAGCACCTGGTCGATCATCACCTTGATGCCAAGCCGGTGCGCCTTGGCCAGCAGTGCGTCGAAGTCGGCCAGCGTGCCGAACAACGGATCGACATCGCGGTAGTCGGCGATGTCGTAGCCGAAGTCGGCCATCGGCGACTTGAAGAACGGCGAGATCCAGATTGCGTCCACACCCAGGCTGGCGATGTAGTCCAGTCCTTCGACGATGCCGGGCAGGTCGCCCACGCCATCGCCATTGGTGTCCTTGAAGCTGCGCGGATAGACCTGATAGATCACCGCGCCGCGCCACCAGTTGTTCATTGCTGTTCCCCGTATTCCTGAAAGGTCGTGCGCACGCATCCGTGCCAGGCCGAAGCGGGCGCCACTATTCCACGCAAGGCCTTGGCCGTCGCGGGACATCGGGCCTGCATGGCCATGAATACGTATGCAGACGGCGCATGCCTCGGGGACTGCATCGAGCGGATTTTTGTGTATCGCAGTCGTGGTCGAGCGATCGGAATTGCCTTGAAATCAAGCTGTTTCTGTAAATCCGGTGCCCAATCGAAAGCGCGGAAAGTGTGATCGTGCTGTTCGCTGTTTTGTGTGCACTGCAGCATGGCAAGCGCATGGCCAGCGGTCACCATGACGTTGCCGACCCGTGACCGCCCAGGCATGCGGCATGTGCTGTCGGCAGGGGATCCAACACTCACCATGACTCGCACCCGCACCCTGTCGTTCTGGCAGATCTGGAACATGTGCTTCGGCTTCCTGGGCATCCAGTTCGGCTTTGCCCTGCAGAACGCCAATGTCAGCCGCATCTTCCACACGCTCGGCGCGTCGGTGGACGACATCCCGGTACTATGGATGGCCGCACCGCTGACCGGACTGATCGTGCAGCCGATCGTGGGCTATCTGTCCGACCGCACCTGGACGCGGCTGGGCCGGCGCCGTCCGTATTTCCTGATCGGCGCGGTGCTGGCAACGTTGGCATTGATTGCGATGCCACATTCACCCGCGCTGTGGATCGCCGCCGGCCTGCTGTGGGTGCTGGATGCATCGATCAATATCTCGATGGAGCCGTTCCGCGCCTTCGTCGGCGACTTGCTACCGACGCGCCAGCGCGCCTCGGGCTATGCGATGCAGAGCTTCTTCATCGGCATCGGCTCGGTCATCGCCAGCCTGCTTCCGTGGCTGCTGGCCCACTTCGGCGTGGCCAATACCGCCGGGCCGGGGCAGGTGCCGGACACGGTGCGCTATGCGTTCTATTTCGGCGGCGCGGTGCTGCTGCTAACGATCCTGTGGACGGTCTTCACCACGCGCGAGGATCCGCCGGGGCAACTGGCCAATGAGGTCGAGTCGAAGACCGCGGTTTTCACCATGAACGGTGAAACCAGCGCCGTGCTGCGCACGCGGATCGGGTGGGCCGCCCTGGTGATCGGCCTGGTCGGCTGCGGTTTGGTCGCGGCGTTTGGCCTGGACAAGCAGCTCTACGTGCTGGGCGGTGGCGCGGCAGTGGGCGGCGCACTGCTGCTGGGCCGGCGCTATGCGGGCAGCGGCATGTATGCGGCCATCGTCGACGACCTGATGGCGATGCCGGTCACCATGCGCAAGCTGGCGGTGGTCCAGTTCTTTTCCTGGTTCGCGCTGTTCGCGATGTGGATCTACACCACGGATGCGGTCACCAGTACCCACTTCGGTACCAGCGATACCACCTCGGCCGCGTACAACGAGGGCGCCAACTGGGTCGGCGTGCTGTTCGCCGCCTACAACGGTTTCGCCGCCGTGGCGGCCATCGTGATCCCGTGGATGGTGCGTGCGATCGGCCTGCGCTGGAGCCATCTGCTCAACCTGTGCCTGGGTGGCGCGGGGTTCATCTCGTTCCTGCTGTTCCGCGATCCGCACTGGCTGCTGCTGTCGATGGCCGGCGTGGGCTTTGCCTGGGCCTCGATCCTGTCGCTGCCCTATGCGCTGCTGTCCGACAGCGTGCCGGCAGCCAAGATGGGCCTGTACATGGGCATCTTCAATTTCTTCATCGTCATCCCGCAGCTGGTCGCCGCCTCGATCCTGGGGCTGCTGGTCAAGACCGTACTGGGCGGCGCACCGATCAATGCGCTGGCCGTCGGTGGCCTGAGCCTGGTCGTGGCCGGCCTGTGCACGCTGCGGGTGCACGAACCACTTCGAGAGGCCTAGTCATGATCCGTCACGCCCGATTGCCGCGCGCACTGTTTGTTGCCATGGCTGCGCTGTCGCTGCCTGCCTCGGCGCAGCCAGCGGCGCCACAGGATTTCTACGGCACGCTGGAGCCGTTTGCGAAGGAGGCGATCTACTTCGTGATGACCGATCGCTTCGTCAACGGCGATCCGTCCAACGACCAGCGCGACCAGGGCGGTGAACACCGCACCTTCGATCTTCCCGTGCAGGGCGCACCGGCGGGGCAGAGCGACAACATCGGCTACATGGGCGGCGATTTCAAAGGCGTCCTCGACAATGCCGGCTATATCCGTGACCTGGGTTTCAGTGCGGTGTGGGTCACGCCCATCGTCGACAATCCCGACCAGGCCTTCACTGGCGGCAAGCCAGTCACCTGGGGCAGCGTCGGAACCGACCAGGGCAAGACTGGCTATCACGGCTACTGGGGCGTGAACTTCTACAAGCTCGACGAACACCTGCCGAGTCCTGGCCTGGACTTCGCCGGCTTCACCAAGGGCATGAAGGACGCGCAGTTGGACGTGGTGCTGGACATCGTCGGCAACCATGGCTCGCCCGCGTATTCCATGCCGAAGGTGCAGCCGCAGTTCGGCCAGCTCTTCGACAAGGACGGCCACAAGGTCGCCGACCACCAGAACCTGGATCCATCCAGGCTGGATCCGAAGCACAACCCGATGCATGCCTTCTACAACACCGGTGGCGGCTTGGCCGAACTGTCGGACCTGGCCGAGGACAATCCGGCCGTGCTGGATTACCTGGCCGGCGCCTACGAGCAATGGATCGGGCAGGGCGCGGCTGCGTTCCGGGTGGATACGATCGGCTGGATGCCGCACAGCTTCTGGAAGAAGTTTGCCGACCGCATCCGCGCCAGGCATCCGGGCTTCTTCATGTTCGGCGAGGCCTTCGACTACGACGCGGCCACCATCGCCGGGCACACGCTGCCGCGCAACGGGGCGTACAGCGTGCTGGACTTCCCGATGCGCGGAAAGCTGTCCAGGGTCTTCGGCAAGGAGGGCGGCGGCTACGAGGAAATCGCCAAGGCGCTGTATCTGGAAGATGGTCCGTACGCCAATCCGTACGACCTGGTGACCTTCTACGACAACCACGACATGGCACGCCTGGATGCCACCGATGCGGGTTTCATCGACGCGAACAACTGGCTGTTCACCGTGCGCGGGATTCCCGCGGTGTACTACGGCTCGGAGACCGGCTTCATGCGCGGCGCGGCCGAACATGCCGGCAATCGCAACTATTACGGCCAGGAACGCGTGGATGCGGGCAAGGACAGCCCGATCTATCGCAACCTCAAGCGGATCGCCACGCTGCGCCGTGATTCGGTCGCATTGCAGCGCGGCCTGATGCTGGACCTGGCGATCAAGGGCGACACCGCTGCTTTCTACCGTGTCTACGAACACGACGGCACCACGCAGACCGCGCTGGTGCTGCTGAACAAGGGTGACCGTGCTGGCACGGTTGCATTGGACAAGGAACTGCAGCAAGGCAGTTGGCGCGATGCCTTCGACGGCAAGCGTGTGCGCATCGGCGAGACGTTGACGCTGGAGGTGCCAGCACACGGCGTGCGCGTGCTGTTCTACGACCAGGCGCTGACCAATGCCGCACTGCGCGCGCGCCTGGCCGACGACATGGCGCGGCGCCTGCGCGATTAAGTTTTTTTGTAGAGCGGAGCTTGCTCCGCTGCGCTTAGGGCAGGTCGTCGGGAAAGCCCCAGCGGAGTCCCCAAGATGGGATTGCAACAAGCTCCGCGCTACAAGCAGCGGCTCGACCCACGCAGCGCCAGCTTCACCGGAATCGTCTGGCTCTCCACCGGCTGACCATGGATCAGCTGTAGCAGCGTATCGACCAGCAGCATGCCGGCCTGGCGGGTGTCCTGCTGCACGGTGGACAGGCCGGGCGCGACGAAGCCGGCCAGCGGGATGTCGTCGAAGCCAGCCACGGCCACATCGTCGGGAATGCGCAGGCCGGCCTCCAGCAGCGCCTTCATTGCGCCGATGGCGATCAGGTCGCTGGCACCGAACAGGGCATCGAAGGCCACGCCGCGTTCCAGCAGCAGGCGTGCGGCCTCATAGCCGGACTGCTCGCTGGTTTCGGCATCGATCTGCAGGGCGGGGTCGGCCTGCACGCCGGCTTCGGCCATTGCCGCGATCACGCCGCGATGACGCTCCTGGAATTCGGGGTAGTGCGCCGAAGCATGGCCGACGAAGGCGATCCGCGAACGTCCCTGGCCGATCAGGTGCGCGGCGATGTCGTGCCCGCCCTGGAAGTTGTCGCAGCCGATCGACACGCCCGGCTGGCCCGGCAGCACCGCGCCCCAGCGCACGAAGCGCGTGCCCTGCTGCTGCAGGCGTTCCAGGCGGATGCGCGATTGCAGGTAGTCGCCGTAACCCAGCAGGATCAGGCCGTCGGCCTTCTTGCTGTCCTCGTAGTCGGCCTGCCAGTCCTCGGACAGCTGCTGGAAGGAGATCAACAGGTCATAGCCGTGCAGGGCGCAGGCGCGGGTGATCGAGCCCAGCATCGACAGGAAAAACGGGTTGATCGCCGATTCGTCCGGCGTCGGGTCTTCGAAGAACAGCAATGCCAGCGTGCCGGTCAGCTGGGTGCGCAGGTTGGAGGCGTTCTTGTCGACCTTGTAATGCAGCTCTTCTGCAATGGCCAGGATGCGTCGGCGCGTCTCTTCGTTGACCATCGGGCTACCGCGCAGCGCGCGCGACACGGTGGGTTGGGAGACGCCGGCCCGATATGCGATATCGAGCGAAGTGGCCTTGCCCTTGATCGGTAGATGCACAGGGATCACGCAGTGTGTTGCAGTGCGTCGATCATGCCACGGGCCGCGAATCCCTCATGCTGCGTTGCGGCAATGTGTCGCGGCTAGACCGCCATGCCGGCGGCGTGGCCTGAGGCCCAGGCCCACTGGAAGTTGTAGCCGCCCAGCCAGCCGGTGACATCGAGCACTTCGCCGATGAAATGCAGGCCCGGTGCCAGCTTCGATTCGAACGTGCTTTGCGAGACCTGGCGCGTATCGACGCCGCCCAGTGTCACTTCCGCGGTGCGGTAGCCCTCGGTGCCGCTGGCAACCAGTGGCCAGGCGCGCAGGACGTCTGCCACTTCGCGCAGCTGCGGCTCGTTGAACTGCTTCATCGGCTTGTTCGGTAGCCACAGTTCGCACAGGCGCACCGCGAAGCGCCGCGGCAGCAGATCGGACAGCACGGTCTTGAGTTCGGCCGCGGGGCGTTCGGCGCGTTTGCTGCTGCAGGACGTCCAGCGCATCGCGGCCCGGCAGCAGGTCCAGGTGCAGGGCTTGCCCGGGTTGCCAGTACGAGGAGATCTGCAGGATCGCCGGACCGCTGATGCCACGGTGGGTCACCAGCATTGCGTTCTCGAACGCCGTCTTGCCGCACTGCGCGCGCACCGGCAGGGCGACGCCGGCCAGGTCGGCGAGTTGCTCTTGCGGGCGTCCGCTCAGGGTCAGCGGCACCAGCCCCGCGCGCGTGGCCAGCACGTCGTGGCCAAACTGCTTGGCCAGCGCGTAGCCGAAGCCCGATGCACCCATCGAGGGAATCGACAGCCCACCACTGGCGACCACCAGCGATGGCGCGCCGAACACGCCCTGCGAGGTGTGCAGCGTGTAGCCGCCGCCGTCCTTCGGCGCGACCTTCTCGACACTGCAGCTGGTGGCGATGCGCGCGCCTGCGCGTTCGCATTCGGCCAGCAGCATGGCCACGATCTGCTTGGATGAGTCATCGCAGAACAGCTGGCCGAGTTCCTTCTCGTGATAGGCGATGCGGTGCTTCTCAACCAGGTCGATGAAGTCGCGCGACGTGTAGCGCGCCAGCGCCGAGCGGCAGAAGTGCGGATTGGCCGACAGGTAATTGGCCGGCGTAGTGCCGGTATTGGTGAAATTACAGCGCCCGCCGCCGGACATCAGGATCTTCTTGCCGACGCGGTTGGCATGTTCGACCACCAGCACCGAACGGCCGTTGCCCGCCGCGGTGGCCGCACACATCAGCCCGGCCGCGCCGCCGCCGATGACCAGCACGTCATGGGTGAACGGATTGGACATCAGCCCTGCGGTGAATAGCGCACGGACGGCACCAGCACCATCTGCAGGTCATCGCCCATCAGCTGGGTTTCGCCGTCCTGCACCAGCACATCGAAGCGCATGGTGCGCTGGATGCGTTCGGCCAGTTCCTTGATCTGCGCATGCGGCAGGTCGATCACGGTCAGCTGCTTCATGCGGCGCAGCGAAGCGGCGTTTTTCTGCCACCACACATCGCCCGGGTTGCCGCTGTAATTGACGACGACCACCTCGCGCGAACGTCCGGCGGCCTTGCGCAGGCGGGATTCATCCGGCTGGCCCAGGTCGATCCACTGCTCGATCTGGCCGGTGTAGTCGCGCCGCCACAGGTCTGGTTCGTCCTCGTTGCTCAGGCCCCGGCCGAATTCCAGTCGCTCGTCGGCATGCAGCACGAATGCCAGCAGCCGGGCGATCAGGCGTTCGTCGGTTTCGGAGGGGTGTTGGGCCAGGGTGAGGCTGTGACTGGCGTAATGATTACGGTCAAGGTCGCTGATCTGGAGCTCGACCTTGCGGATCGTGGCGGAAAGAGCCATGCGGGTGCCGGTGAAAAACAAACGCCATGATAATGGCTAGTGACTTTTGATTCGCGACCAGCGTGGTTTTGCTGATGGAACGGCCCGAGGCCTTTACACCGCTGCCCAGCCGCCTGCAGCTCGCGCCCGGTCCCTGGGCGACGCTGCTGGAAGGGCTGTGCGCGCGCTTTCCGGCCATCCCGGAGGCGCGATGGGAGGACCGTTTCGCGCGCGGGCGCGTGCAGAAGCCCGATGGCGGGGTGCTGGCGGCAGGCGATCCTTGGCGGGTCGGGCAGGACATCGTCTATTTCCGCGAGGTGGACGATGAAGCGACGATCCCGTTCATGGAAGCGGTGCTGTACCAGGATGCGCATCTGCTGGTGGCGGACAAGCCGCATTTCCTGCCGGTCGTGCCCTCGGGGCGCTTTGTTCGTGAAACCCTGCTGACGCGACTACGGCAGCGTCCGGGCTGCGATGCGCTGGTGCCGTTGCACCGGATTGACCGGGCAACCGCCGGCCTGGTGCTGTTTTCGACGAATCCGGCATCCCGGGCGGCCTATCAGGCGCTGTTTCGCGAGCAGCGCATCCATAAGCGCTACGAGGCGCTGGCGCCGGCCATGCACGGGGCGGCGTTTCCCCTCGAACACCGCTCCAGGCTGGTGCAGGGGGAGCCGTTCTTCCGGATGCAGGAAGTGATGGGCGAACCCAATAGCCTGACTGGCATCGACGTGCTGGAACGGGGGGAGGGAGATTGGCGTTATGCGCTGACGCCGGTCACCGGGCGCAAGCACCAGCTGCGTGTCCACATGGCTGCATTGGGCGTGCCGATCCGCAACGACCCCCTTTATCCGGGGCTCGGGCCGCCAGCTGTCGGATCTGAAGACTTCGCGCATCCGCTGAAACTGCTCGCCCGTTCGTTGGCATTCACCGACCCGCTCAGTGGTGCGATGCGGCATTTTGAAAGCGGGCTTTCACTCTGGAAATGAACGGCTGGTGTGTTTCTTATTCATTGTAACTTGTTGAAATTATTTGAAATTTGTTTTTTTTGAAGGCTTTCAAGCAGGCGGCCCGCCCAATTCCATTCCAGGCCCCAAGGACGGGGCCGCAATTGTGTTGGCTTTTTGTCGGCAACCTGCGTATGGTGCGCCCACTGTGCTTGCCAGGCTCACCGTAAATCGTGAGACCTGATGCGGTAGATCGTTAGATCGGCTACATCGTTTGCGTTTTTCCTACGCCTGCAAACCCAGTCTCGACCACGCCTTTCGTGGTTGCGATTACCCATTAATGTTTCAGGAGTAGTAAAAATGTCCGATCGTCAGAGCGGTACCGTCAAGTGGTTCAACGATGCCAAGGGCTTCGGCTTCATCACCCCGCAGAGCGGCCCGGACCTGTTCGTGCATTTCCGCGCGATCCAGGGCACCGGCTTCAAGTCGCTGAAGGAAGGCCAGGCTGTCACCTTCGTGGCCGTGCAGGGTCAGAAGGGCATGCAGGCTGACCAGGTGCAGCCGGTCTAATCGACCGCTTCATCGCGTCAAACGCATCGAAAGAACGCCGGGCTTGTCCCGGCGTTTTTTTGTCTCTTTTTCGGGGTAGGGGCGATTGCTGGCCGCGCAAAGGCCCCCTGATGACGCCCTTGCCTGGCGGGCGGGTAGGCTGTGCGCATGCAACTGAACTTCGACAATCGCCTGCTGCGGGACTTGCCGGGTGATCCGGTCAACGGGTCGCAGGCGCGCCAGGTCCAGGGCGCCGTCTGGTCCGCGGTCGCGCCAACGGCTGTGGCCGCGCCACGGGTGCTGGCCTGGTCGCCGGAGGTGGCGGCCTTGCTGGGCCTGACCGGGCAGGACATCGGCGATCCCGGGTTCGCGCAAGTGTTCGGTGGCAATGCTTTGCTGCCGGGGATGGCGCCGTACGCCACCAACTACGGTGGCCATCAGTTCGGCAACTGGGCCGGACAGCTGGGCGATGGCCGGGCGATCTCGCTGGGCGAGGTGATCGCGGCGGATGGCTCACGCCAGGAGTTGCAGCTCAAGGGCGCTGGCCCGACCCCGTATTCGCGGTTCGCCGATGGTCGCGCGGTGCTGCGTTCGTCGATCCGCGAATTCCTGTGCAGCGAGGCGATGGCGCATCTGGGCGTGCCGACCACGCGGGCGTTGTGCCTGGTCGGGACTGGCGAAGCCGTGGTCCGTGACATGTTCTACGACGGACATGCGGCACCCGAGCCCGGCGCGGTGGTCTGCCGGGTCGCGCCATCGTTCTTGCGGTTCGGGCATTACGAGTTGCCGGCCTCGCGTGGCGACACCGCATTGTTGCGGCAGCTGGTGGACTTCACCATCGCCCGCGATTTTCCGCATCTGGACGGCCCTGCCAGCGCAGCGCGCGATGCAGCCTGGTTCGCCGAGGTCTGCACGCGCACGGCGACGCTGATGGCGCACTGGATGCGCGTGGGTTTCGTCCATGGCGTGATGAATACCGACAACCTGTCCATCACCGGCCTGACCATCGATTACGGCCCCTACGGCTGGATCGACGATTTCGACCTGGACTGGACGCCGAACACCACCGACGCGCAGGGCCGTCGCTACCGCTTCGGCTGGCAGCCGCAGGTGGCATTCTGGAACCTGAGCCGGCTGGCAGGCGCGCTGTCGTCGCTGTTCACCGACGCAGCGCCGCTGCAGGGCGCCTTGCAGGGTTATGCCGATGCATATGCCGCTACGAGTCAGGAAAACACCGCCGCCAAGCTGGGTTTGGCCGGATGCCTGCCTGAAGACCTGGCCCTGATGGGCGATCTGCAGGCGCTGCTGCAGTCGGGGGAGGTCGACATGACGCTGTTCTTCCGCACCCTGGGCGAACAGCCGCCAGGCGCCGAAGCGCTGGACGCCCTGCGGGACGCTTTCTACGACGGCGCCAAGTACGACGTGCATGCCGACGCCTTTCGCCAGTGGCTGCAGCGCTATGCACGGCGTTGTGCGCTGGATGGCGACGAAGCCGCACGTCGCGCCCGCATGCGCGCGGCGAATCCGCGTTATGTGTTGCGCAACTACCTGGCGCAGGAAGCCATCGATCGCGCACATGCGGGTGATCTGGCGGGCGTGCACGAACTATTGGACGTGCTGCGCCATCCCTATGACGACCAGCCCGGCAAGGAGGCGTTCGCCCGGAAACGGCCTGACTGGGCGCGTTCGAGGGCCGGATGTTCGATGTTGTCGTGTAGCTCGTGACCGCCGATGCGACAGCCCGGGCTGGCAGTCGCGGCCGGGTGCAGTAGGATCTGCGCTTCATTCAAGAGCAAGAGCGTGTTGATGTCCGGCGAGACCGAGTGGGCGGGCCTGATCCGCGATGTAGCTGATTTCCCCAAGCCAGGGATCCTGTTCAAGGACATCACCCCGGTGCTGGCCGATGCATCGGCCTTTGCCGCGGCGACCGGCGCGCTGGCCGATCCATGGCGCGAAGCCGGTGTGCAGGCGGTGTTGGGCATCGAGTCGCGTGGATTCATCCTGGGTGCCGCGCTGGCGCGTGCGCTGAAGTGCGGGTTCGTGCCGGTACGCAAACCGGGCAAGCTGCCGGGTGACGTGCTGACGGTCGAGTACGGCCTGGAATACGGGCGGGACAGCCTGCAAATCCAGGAGAATGCGCTGTCGCCTGGCTCGCGCGTGCTGCTGGTCGACGATGTGCTGGCCTCGGGCGGGACCCTACATGCCGCGCTTTCGCTGGCACGCCAGCAGGGTTGTGACGTGCTCGGCGCGGCGGTGCTGGTCGAACTGCAGTCCCTGGGCGGCCGTGGCCGCTGGCAGGCCGACCTGCCGCTGACCGCGACGCTGCGGTATCCGTGATGGCCGCTGTGGTCCGCTGCCCTGCGGACGGATCACGGTGTAAGGCGCCAGCGGACCAAGGTCCGCTCTACGAAAGGCTTCGGGACGTTTTCAACACGCGTGTTGTAGAGCGGAGCTCGCTCCGCTGCGCTTCGGCCAGGTTGCGATAACGCCCCAGCGGACCATGGTCCGCTCTACGAAGTGCGTGATCGATCAGATCGCGCGTACCCGGAAACTGCGTCCCTTGATCTTGCCGGCCGAGAGGCGGGCCACGGCCTTGTCGGCCTGCTCGTGCTTGATCGAGACATAGCTGCGCACTGGCCCGATGATGATTCGGCCGATGGCGCTGCCCGGCAGGCCGGCGTCACCGGTTAATGCGCCGAGGATGTCGCCCGGGCGGAGCTTGTCCTTCTTGCCGCCATCCACGCGCAGCGATACGAACGGCGCGCGTGGCGGCTGGCTCGGCCGGCCAGTGGCCAGCGGGGTTTTCATCCATTCCAGCGGTGTGCCGGCGAGTTCTTCCAGTGCGCGGGCGCGTGGCAGTTCGCGCGGAGTGACCAGGCTGAAGGCCAGGCCGCTGCGCCCGGCGCGCGCGGTACGGCCGATGCGGTGGGTATAGGTGTCGGTGTCGGTCGGCAGTTCGTAATTGAACACCGCCGCGACGTCCTCCACGTCCAGGCCGCGCGCGGCCACGTCGCTGGCGACCAGCACGTTGCAGCTACCGCCGGAGAAACGCACCAGCACTTCCTCGCGGTCGCGCTGTTCCATGTCGCCGTGCAGCGCCAGTGCGGAGAAGCCGAAGCCCTGCAGCGAATTGGCGACCTCGTCCACGTCCTTGCGGGTGTTGCAGAACACCACGGCCGGTTCCACGCGCTGCTGCAGCAACAGGCCGGCCAGCGCCTTCTGGCGCATGGCCGGTTCCACTTCGCAGAAACGCTGGAAGATGGCCGGTGCCACGGTGGTGGTTTCGTCCGAAGCCACTTCCACCGGCTCTTTCAGGCTGTCCTGGGCGATGGCGCGGATCGCATCGGGCCAGGTGGCCGAGAACAGCAGGCTCTGGCGCGTCTTCGGGGTGCGGCCGACGATCTCGCGGATCTGGTCTTCAAAGCCCATGTCGAGCATGCGGTCGGCTTCATCCAGCACCAGCACGCGCACGCCGTTCAGATGCAGCGCCTTCTTGCGCATCAGCTCCTGCACGCGGCCGGGGGTGCCGACGATGACGTGCGGGTCGTGCTCCAGCGAGGCGATCTGCGGTTCCAGCGACATGCCGCCGCAGATCAGCGTGACCTTCAGATTGGGCAGGCCGACCGCCAGCCGGCGCACGGCGCGGGCGACCTGGTCGGCCAGTTCGCGGGTCGGGCACAGCACCAGCGCCTGGGTCTTGACCAGGCCGGTATCGATGCGGGTCAGCAGGCCCAGCGCGAACGCGGCGGTCTTGCCGCTGCCGGTCGGGGCCTGGGCAATGACGTCGCGACCTTCCAGGATCGGCGGCAGGGCACGGACCTGGATGTCGGTGGGTTGGGTGTAGTTGGCGGCGTCGAGGCCGCGCCGCAGCGCGTCGGACAGCGGCAGAGTCGAGAAGTCTTCCATCCGCCATGATCGCAGCTTCGCGCGTGGCTGCGAAGCGCGAGGCCGAATGGATGACACGCTCCTAGTCTTCCAGCTCGGCCATGTCCTTGTCGCGCAGCGCCAGGAATGCCCAGAACGGCACGTCGCGCGCGCGCCAGGCCGACTGGGCCTCGTCCAGGATCGCGATCAGCATGTCGAAATCCGATTCGTTGTGGGCGTGCATTTCGCCCGCGCTCTCCAGCAGCAGCACGTAGCCGGGCGCTGGCAGCCATGACAGGTCGCGCAGGCTGTCCAGCAGGCCGTCCCAGTTGCGGCCCGACGACATGGGGAAATCCAGCGCCACCGCCACGCGCAGCAGCAGGGTGCGCTTGTCGCGCACGCCCATCAAGTCGATGCGCCGGACCAGCAGCTGTGCGTCGAAGGCAAACGCCGCCAGCACGTCCAGGTCCTGGCCGCTGACGAAGAACACGCCGGCGTGGCCGGGGTCTTCCAGATGCGGATCGTGGCTGCTCATGGCCCCGGGGCCTGGAAAGGACGGAAGCTGGCGTAGTGGTCGTCGGTGTACCAGTACGCACGCGGCGGATTGCCACCGGTGATGATGCGCCTGGCGCCGCGGTGTGCAAGGCCCGGCGTGTCCACCGTGTATTCGTGGTACCAGCCGCGCGGCTGGGTGGGCAGGCGGCCTTCGTAATTGCCGAACACGCCGCCGTCCTGTGGATGTGGGAACGGTCCGCCGCGTGCGATCAGGGCCAGGGTCTGCCGGGCTTCGGTGGGAAGGAACGCCGGCAGGGCATCGCTGCGCGCCGGGGTGGAAACACCGGCTGCCGATCCGCTCACCGTAGTGCCGGCCTGCGGATCCGACGTGCCGGGATGGCCCTGGAACCAGGACACAGCCACGGCCACCGCGCCGGCAACCAGCAGGCTCACCCAGGTGCGGGCGCCCCGTTGCGGACGCGGGCGCGATTCCCGATGCGACATGCCCTTTCCCTGTTCAGGTTGAGGGCCGAAGTGTCCCCGCCTGGCACCTGCTTGTAAACGGGCGGCCTGGACCGCCGGTCAGATCGTCCGATCCGCGGGGCAGCTTGACGATGCGTCCCCGGCGGGTGCCGGAGACGCCAGCTGGCTTACAGGGTCTGCGCCGGCAGCTCGATCCTGGCCTCGTCCAGCGATGTCGCGGCATCGCTGCCCAACCAGATCCGGTACTGGCCGGCAGGCACCTTCCAGGCGTGGATGCCGATGTCATAACGGGCCAGGCGCTCGGCCGGGATGGTGACGCTGACGTGCTGGGTTGCGCCCGGCGCAACGCTCAGCTTCTGCCAGCCGACCAGGCGCAACGCGCTGCCGTCCGGTGCATTGGCGTAGAGCTGCGGCACGGCGTGGCCGGCACGCGCGCCGGTGTTGGTGACGTCGAGTTCGGCCACCACCTGCGTGCCGTCCTGGCGGACTACCAGGTTGCTGTAGCGGAAGCTGGTGTAGCCCAGGCCGTAGCCGAACGGGAACTGCGCGCGGAAGCCTTTGCGGGCGAACCAGCGATAGCCGACGTCGGCACCTTCGATGTTGTAGTCGATGTTGGTGTCGGGCTTGGCCTTGTTGCCGGCGCCGGAACCGACGATCACCGGGCGTGGCAGCTGGCTTTCGTTCTTCGGCCAGCTCAGTGGCAGGCGGCCGCTGGGTTCGGCCTGGCCGGTGAGCAGGCGGGCGATGGCCTGGCCGCCGCGGCTGCCCGGATACCAGACCTGCAGCACGGCCTGCACCTGGTTCAACCACGGCAGGCGCACCGGATTGCCGGCCTGCAGCACCACGACCGTGTGCGGGTTGGCCTTGGCGACCGTTTCGATCAGCGCGTCCTGGTTATCGCTCAGGGTCATGCTGGGCGTGTCCAGGCTTTCGGCGGCCCATTGCTGGGCGACGACGATGACGATGTCGGACCTGGCGGCCAGGGCGGCAGCTGCGGCTGGGTCCTTGCCATCGTCGTAGCTGATTTGTGCATCCGGCGCGGCGTCGCGCAGGGCCTTCAGCGGCGAATCGGGCAGGATCATCACCGGGCCAGGCCAGCCGGTCGGCTCCAGGTTCGGCACGGCGTTGCCTTCCGGCGGACGCACCATCGACGAACCGCCGCCGCTCCACACGCCGGCATCGGCATGGGCGCCGATCACCGCGATGGTTTTCGCGCCACTGGACAGTGGCAGGATCGCGCCTTCGTTGCGCAGCAGGACCGCACCGGCTTCGGCAGCATTGCGCGAAACCAGGCCGTCGCCGTCGAAATCCACCGTCTGCGGCACGCTGATCGGGTAGTCCACGTCGCCGTGGGCGATCAGGGTGCGCAGCACGCGCTCGGCCATGTCGTCGATCCGCGCCTGCGGCACTTCACCCTTGGCCACGGCTGCGCGCAGCGGTTTGTCGAACCACACCTGCTTGTCGAACACCTCGCCGGCCGACTGCTGGTCCAGGCCTGCCAGCGCTGCCTTGGCCGCGCTGTGGGCGCCGCCCCAGTCGCTCATCACGTAGCCGGGGAATTTCCATTCGCCCTTCAACACCGTGTTGAGCAGCCAGTCGTGCTCGCCGGCATAGGTGCCGTTGACCTTGTTGTAGGCGCTCATCACCGCGCCGGGCTGGCCGATGTCATAGGCGATCTTGAACGCGCGCAGGTCCGATTCGCGGAAGGCGGTCTCGTCGATGTCGGAACTGTGGAAGTTGCGGTTGGTTTCCAGGTCGTTGATCGCGAAGTGCTTCAGCGTGGACACCACGTGGTTGGACTGCACCCCGGCGATGGCGTTGCCGACGATGGTGCCAGCCAGCAGCGGGTCTTCGCCCGCATATTCGAAGTTGCGGCCATTGCGCGGGTCGCGTACCAGGTTGACCCCGCCTGCCAGCAGCACGTTGAAGCCCTTCTGCCGTGCCTGGCGGCCGATCATCTCACCGCCGGCACGGGCGACCTGAGGGTCCCAACTGGCGGCCACGCCCAGCATCGCCGGCAGGGCGGTCGAACCCTGGCCCGAGGCGCCCGGATGGGCCACGCCCTGGCCGGCGTCGGATTCCTGGATGGCCGGAATACCCAGCCGTTCGATCGGCGGCATGTAGCCGGCACCGCCATAACCGCCCACGGGTTGCTTGTGCTTGTCCGAGTCGAAGCCGAACTCGGTGCGCAGCAGGCGGTACTTTTCGTCCTCGGTCATGGCCTGCACCCAGGCATGTGCGCGCGCATCGGGCGACAGGCTGCGGTCCAGCCAGGCCGGCGTGTCGGATGGGGACGTGCTGGTCACGTCCTGCGCCTGGGCGCCACTGGGCAGGGCAGCGGAAATGGCCAGCAGCAGCGCCAGTGGCGTCGGGTTGATCGGCATGCGGTTTCCCTCCCGGGAAGGTGGCGGATGTGTGGGAAGCCCGGGCTGCATGTCGCTGTCGCCAGCGCCTCGGGGGCGGCAGGCAAACAACGGGCGGCGACGCGGGAGTATCGGGTGTAATCGTTTTCAACGCAGGCCTACATGATGCCAGCACCGGCGCGATCCGCCGACTCGACCAAAGGCACATGGCGCGTGGTCACGATGACAGGGCGGTCAGCGAAGCACCGCTGGGTGTCGGGTAGGCTTGGGCGATCCCGGCACGAACACCCGCAATGACCGACGCCTTGCAGCCCGCGGCCCGTTTGCCGCGCCAGATCCCTTTCATCATCGGCAACGAAGGCTGCGAGCGTTTCAGCTTCTACGGGATGCGCAACATCCTGACCTCGTTCCTGATCAGCACCCTGCTGCTGTACGCGCCCGAGGCCGACCGCGCGGGGATGGCCAAGGATGTCTTCCACAGCTTCGTGATCGGCGTGTTCTTCTTCCCGCTGCTGGGTGGCTGGCTGGCCGACCGCTACCTGGGAAAATACAAGACCGTGCTGTGGTTCTCGCTGATCTATTGCGCGGGCCATGCCTGCCTGGCGTTCTTCGAGGACAACCGGCAGGGCTTCTATACCGGGCTGTTTTTGATCGCGCTGGGTTCGGGCGGGATCAAGCCGCTGGTGGTGTCGTTCGTCGGCGACCAGTTCGACCAGACCAACAAGCACCTGGCGCGGATGGTGTTCGACGCCTTCTACTGGATCATCAATTTCGGCTCGTTCTTCGCTTCGCTGCTGACGCCGATCCTGCTGCGCGCCTACGGCCCGGCGGTGGCGTTCGGTATTCCCGGCGTGCTGATGCTGATCGCCACGTTCGTGTTCTGGCTGGGCCGCAGGCAGTACGTCAACGTGCCGCCATCGGCGGCCGATCCGGATGCCTTTCTCAAGGTGGTGCGTAGTGCGCTGGTCGCGCGCTCGCCAGCGGAGGGCAGGCCGGGGCTGGTCGTGGCCTGCATCGGTGTGTTGCTCGCACTGTGCGCACTGGCTGCGATCCCGGTGCTGGGATTCGTCGCCGCGGCGTGCCTGGCGCTGGGGCTGGTGATTGCCTTTGGCGGGATCGGTGCGTCGTTGCAGCTTGAGCGCGCACGCAGGGTGCATCCCAACGCGGCTGTCGATGGCGCGCGCGCGGTGCTGCGGATCCTGATCGTGTTCGCGCTGACCACGCCGTTCTTCTCGTTGTTCGATCAGAAGGCCTCGACCTGGGTGGTGCAGGGCCAGGCGATGTTGATCCCGCATCACCTGGCTTGGTGGCCGAGCTGGCTGGTCAGGGATGCCGCGCAGATGCAGGCGCTCAATCCGCTGCTGGTGATGCTGCTGATCCCGTTCAACAACCTGGTCGTTTACCCGCTGCTGCGCCGGGTCGGGATCGAACCCACGCCGCTGCGGCGCATGGGCGCGGGCATCGGCTTCGCCTGCCTGGCCTGGTTGTTCGCTGGCGCCCTGCAGCTGGAAATGGATGCCGGCATGCCGGTGTCGCTGGCCTGGCAGGTCGGGCCATATGCGCTGCTGACCCTGGGCGAAGTGTTGTTGTCGGCCACCGCACTGGAGTTTGCCTACAGCCAGGCGCCGGCCGCGATGAAGGGCGTGATCATGGCGTTCTGGTACCTGGCCAGCACCTTCGGCAGCCTGTGGGTGCTGCTGACCAACGCCGGCGTGCGCAACGAGGCCGTGACCCTGCGGATCGCCGGTTCGGGCCTGAGCGAAACAGCGTTCCTGATGTTCTTCTTCGCCGGGTTCGCGTTGTTGGCGACGCTGGCCTTCGCCTGGTACGCACGGCGCTACCCGATGCAGGACAATTACCGCACCGCCTGACCGGGCGGGTCAGCCACGCTCCCCATCACCAGGAATTCGATGTTCACTCTGATCTTCATCGCCGTCACCGCCGTGGTGTCGCTGCTGGCCCTCAACAATCGCCGCATTGCCGACCGCCTGATCCTCTGGCCGCCGGCCATCGCCAAGAAACACCAGTACGACCGCCTGGTCACGCACGGCTTCATCCATGCCGACTTCATGCATCTGTTCTTCAACATGTTCACCCTGTTCTTCTTCGGCCGGCAGATCGAAGGCTTCATGCTGCGCCAGACCGGCGCGCTGTGGGTGTTCCCGCTGTTCTACCTGTCGGCGCTGGTGGTGGCGATCCTGCCCACGTACCTGAAGCACCAGAAAGACCCCAACTACATGAGCCTGGGTGCCTCGGGTGCGGTGTCGGCGGTGCTGTTCGCCTTCATCCTGCTGGCACCGTGGTCGAAGATCCTGGTGTTCGTGATCCCGATGCCGGCGATCCTGTTCGCGATCCTCTACGTGGCCTACAGCATCTGGATGGACCGCCGTGGTGGCGACCGGATCAACCACAGTGCCCACCTGGCCGGCGCGGCCTACGGCCTGATGTTCATGCTGATCATGGCGCCGGATGTGCTGCAGAACTTCCTCTACGAGATGTGTCACCCGACGTTCTGAGGGTCCGCCACGTGTGTTGGCAGCTGAGAATCGCGGTGCGCATGACGTAGTGCTGCTGATGACCCCGCGTGCCATCCACGGCCGCGCGCGGACAGCCAGGAGTATTGTGCGGAGCGATCGCGGCTGACGCCGCGATTGGCCTTTCTGCGGCGAAAAAAAAACGGGCAACCAGGTTGCCCGTTTGTAGCAGGATTGAAGCAGGTGTTCTTGGGCGGACTTCGCGGATCAGCCGGCGAAGGCGCTCACGTTCTGCGTGCTTTGCGCGATCGTGGTGTCTTCGCTTCCGTAGGATGAGATCAGGCGCTCATAGACGGCATTGTTCAAGCGCTCGAATTCCCAGTCCTGGGTGTGTCCGGTCACGGCCAGCTGGTACAGGCCTTCGAGCAGCGTGAAGTCGCTCGGTCCGTTGTTGCTCTGATACGCATCTTCGATGTGGCTCATCGCACTTCCCCTGTTCCAATGGTTACGGGGAATGACTTCGCAGGAATCGTGCCAAGCAATATGGTTGGCATTTGGGCACTCCGGAAAGCCCGCTGGCATGGGGTTCTTGCCGAAAAGTGACGCAGTTGGTCCAACCTTGTCAGGTCCTGCGGTATTCGTGGCCTGTCGTCCGTCGTCCCAGATTCGAGGAAACCAGATGCAGGGCACCCCCAACATGAGCCACAGGCCAGCCGCTTCCGCCTGGACATGGAAGGCCAGATGGCCGTCCTGGATTACCAACTGCGGGACGGTCGCCTGCTGATCACGCATACCGGCGTGCCCGAAGCGCTGCGCGGCCAGGGGATTGCCGCGGCGTTGACCCATGCCGCGATGGGATACGCACGGGCGCAGGGGTTCAAGGTGGTGCCGGCCTGCGCTTACGCAGCCGCCTTCGTGCGCCGCCATCCCGAATACGCCACGCTGGTCGCCGCATCGGCCGACTAGCAGATGGGTAAACTTCGCAGGCCTGTCTTCTTGAGGATGTCGGACGTGGGAAACGGAAAAACCATCATCGCATCGCTGTTGCTGGCCAGCCTGCTGGCCGGCTGCAACCAGCCGCCGTCCACGCCTGCAACCTCGGCGTCGCCTGTGGCCTCGACGCCTGCCGAAGCCTCGACCCAATCGCCGTCGGCAGCGACCGCCCTGAGCGATGTGGCCGAGTCCGACCCACGTTATGTCGTTGGCATCAGCTATCCACCGCAGGCCAATCAGTACCCGGGGTTGGCCAAGGCAATGGGCGATTACGCCACGGCCGCGCGCGCTGAATTGATGCAGGCCGTCAACGGGCTGGGCGGCGAAAAGCCAGTGGCGCCCTACGAGCTGTCGCTGGCCTTCGAGGTGGTGGCCGAAACCCCGGAGGTCGTCGCCGTCGCCGCCGATGGCGGGCGCTATACCGGCGGCGCGCACGGCGAGCCGCTGGTGGCCCGTTTCACCTGGTTGCCCAGGCAACAGGCCATGCTGACCACCCAGGCCATGCTGCCGTCGCCCGAAGGCCTGCAGGCCGTCAGCAGCTACGTGCGCGAGCAGCTGCACACCAGCGCTTCGCTGCGTGCCGACGGGGACGACATGGCGCCGGAAGACCGTGCGCAACTGCTGCAGTCGTCCAACAAGATGATCGACGAGGGCACTGGGCCGGACCTGGCCAACTTCAGCCAGTTCCAGCCGGTGGTGAATGCCGATGGCCGCATTGCCGCCATCCGCTTCGTGTTCCCGCCTTATCAGGTGGGTCCGTACGCCGATGGCACCCAGACCGTCGATGTGCCGGCACAGGTGCTGCAGCCCTACGTCGCGCCCGAATACGCCCCGCTGTTCCTCAAGTAACGCCCACGGCCGCGATTGGGCGGCCGGCGCGTCGAGATGGATTCATCGAAGGGAGCCTGCGCCGCAGCGTTGCGTGCGGCCAGGCGGGCGTGGGGTCAAGCTGCCTTGCGCGGCTTGCCATACAGGTCGCGAAGCTCGTCCTTGGCCTGTTCCAGGATATCCACGCGTTGTTGCGGCAGATGCTTGCCCGCACGGTTGATATAGAACACCAGCATCGACATGGCCGAGCGGAAGGGCGGTGCCTTGCGGCGGGTGCTGGATTCGGCTGAGTGTTTCAGGGACCTGGCAATGGCCCGTGGATCTTCCTGCTCGAAGACGCCTGGGGTGAGATCCATCGCGTCGCTGGTTTCGTTGACTGGTCGGGACCAGCGGTGTTGTTCGTGTGTGTCGTCGTGTCCGTGCTTCAAAGCCATCATTAGGTATCCGTCCTGGTTGGCGCGCGGTCGGGGGAGAGTCGCGCGGCAATGACGACGCTATCGGTCGTGACGTGAAATGCATGGCAACTGAATGTTTGTAAAACATTCAGGTTCGACGTGGAAGCGAGAATCAAATCACATTTCATGCCGCGCGAGCGGTCACAGCACACGACGCGTCATGGATTTTCCCTGCAATCGATGGCTGCCTGCGCTGTCATCGCGTTGTGTGGCGATGGCCGTGGCTGCTGTTGCCGCGCGCGACGATCAGTCCACTGAAGATCCGCATGCCTGCGCGATCCGTCGATCCTGCTGGCCGCTGTGCCATGACAGGGTGGTGATGCCAGCGCGCCGCGTGCAGGACATGTCCGATTGGGTGTCGAGTGGGTTGGGGGCGAGGAACGCATCGGCGCCCTGGCCCAATGCAAGCGCCACTTCCTCAGACGCGGGGTTGAAGTGCGTCGAGCACGATCAGGCCCCACAGGCCCAGCACTGCCAGGAAGTTCAGCGTGAAGACCAGGCCGCGCAGACGGATGTTGGTGGTCAGGAGCTGCACGGCGCTATGCAGCATGCGGCCTGCCACGAAGCTCCACGCAAGGATCAACGCAGGCCGACCCGGCACAGGTTGAAGTAGAAGCAGTGCAATGCAGCCGACGTGGAAGAACAGCGGCCATTCGAACTGGTTGGACAGGTTGGCGCTGATGCGCGGCTCCAGCGCCGCCCAGGGATTGGTGCCGTCGATGCGGCGACCCAGACCCCAGACGGTAGGCGCCCTCGCAAGTGTCAGCAGCACGTACAACAAGGCCGCCCAGAAGACGTGGGCGGCCATGGGAAATAAGAGGACGGGGCTCATGTTGGTTTACGACCTTCGCGTTGTGGCGCGGAGCTTGTGGCAATCCCATCTTGGGGACTCCGCTGGAGCTGTGTCGATGAACTGGCCGAAGAGCAGCGGAGTCCCCAAGATGGGATTGCCACAAGCTCCGCTCTGCAGGGCACCTGAAGGCATCGCTCACTACTGCTGGCAGGGCGCTTTGACTGTGATCCATAACCACCACGCTCGAACCGCCGGCTCGGCGCATGCCGGAACTCAGGCGCCCTTGTTCTTCTCATTCCTCGCCATCGGTTCCCACAGTTCGACCTTGTTGCCTTCCGGATCCATGATCCAGGCGAACTTGCCGTTTTCGTGGGATTCCGGTCCGCTGACGATCTGCACGCCATCGGTGCGGAGTTGTTCGATCAATGCATCGAGATCGTCGACGCGGTAATTGATCATGAGCACCGAATCGCTGGGACTGAACCACTGGCTGTCCTTGTCCGCGACCGTCCACACGGTGAGTCCCTTGTCCTCGGCAGTGTCATCGGGCCAGCGCAGCACCGCGCCGCCCCAGCTTTCCAGCGGCATGCCCAGGTGCTTGTGATACCAGCCGGCCAGCGCGGCGCTGTCGTTCCGGCTCTTGAAGAAGATGCCACCGATTCCGGTAACTTTTGCCACGATTGATCCCTCAGGTGACTGTCATCGCCGTTGTGGCGTTGGGATTTTCTGTTCAGACGTGGCGAACAAGTCAAGCGTTGGTGCGTGGCGTGGCCGCGCGATGCAACGGGGTCGGGATGAAAGGCGTGAGTCCGGATCGGCGCAATCAGTGAGGTGACTCGCGCTTCTTGAGGAATTTATTGAAGGCGTAGAAGAAAATCGACCAGGCGATGACCGCGCCCAACGTCCATCCAATGGGGCTGGGAACAAAGAATCCGTTGAGCTCCTCCCCCAGGCCTGGAACGCCCAGGTTGTTGATCATCCACAGCGGCAGCATCAAGCCGATGAAGAGAATGGCATTCACGCCCGGGACCAAGAGCAAGGCGGCGCCGGCACAGGTGGCCATGGTCGCTCGAAAGCCGGCTTTCACCCGGCGGTCTGTGGGGTGCATTGCATGACTGTCCATAGCCGCTCGTTCATCTGAATTGGCGTTCATTCTGACCCTGGAACGGGGCGACGGATCAATCGAGCGGTCAGGCCGCCGGTGCTAGCGCAGCCAGCAAGCCCTTGGCGGCATTGAACCGGTCTGCCGGATCGGGCAGCGGCAGCTTGATCTTGAGTTTCTCGGGCCCGTCCATGACGTAGATGCGCGGCTGCTTCTGGATCATCTGGATCACGGTCATCGGATCGACCTTGGGCTTGCTGTCGAAGACGATGCGGCCACCGTGTTCGCCCAGTTCCAGCTTGCGGATGCCAAGTTCGTCGGCGGTGAGTTTCAGTTCGGCCGTGGCGAACAGGTATTTCACCGGGTCGGGCAGCAGGCCGAAGCGGTCGATCATCTCCACCTGCAGCTCGCGCAGCTCGTGTACGTCCGGCGCGCTGGAAATGCGCTTGTACAGAGTCAGGCGCGTATGCACGTCCGGCAGGTAATCCTCGGGGATCAGGGCGGGTACGTGCAGGCCGATCTCGGCGCCGCGCGATTCGCCGGCGTCCGCGTCGGGCAGCTGGCCCTTGCGAATCGAGCGCACCGCGCGGTCCAGCAGTTCGGTGTACAGGCTGAAGCCGATCTCGGCCATCTGGCCGCTCTGGTCTTCGCCGAGCAGTTCACCGGCGCCGCGGATCTCCAGGTCGTGGGTGGACAGCATGAAGCCGGCGCCCAGTTCGTCCATGGAGGAAATGGCTTCCAGGCGGCGACGCGCATCGTCGGTCAGCGAGCGCGTTTCCGGCGCGACCAAGTAGGCGTAGGAGCGATGGTGCGAGCGACCGACGCGGCCGCGTAGCTGGTGTAGCTGGGCCAGGCCGAAGCGGTCGGCGCGGTTGATGATGATGGTGTTGGCATTGGGGATGTCGATGCCCGATTCGATGATGGTCGAGCACAGCAGCACGTTGAAGCGCTGCTTCTGGAAGCCCAGCATCACCTGTTCCAGCTCGCGTTCGGGCATCTGGCCGTGGGCCACGCCGATGCGCGCTTCGGGCACCAGGATCTGCAGGTCGCGCTGCATGCGGCCGATGCTTTCCACGTCGTTGTGCAGGAAATAGACCTGGCCGCCGCGCGACAGCTCGCGCTGGAAGGCTTCGCGCAGCAGCGCCTCGTCCCAGACGGTGACGAAGGTCTGCACCGCCATGCGGTTGGCCGGCGGGGTGGCGATGATCGACAGGTCGCGCAGTCCGGCCATGGCCATGTTGAGCGTGCGCGGGATCGGCGTGGCGGTCAGGGTCAGCAGGTGCACGTTGGCACGCAGCGCCTTGAGACCTTCCTTCTGGCGTACGCCGAAGCGCTGTTCCTCGTCGACGATGACCAGGCCCAGGTCCTTGAACTTCACGTCCGGCTGCAGCAGGCGATGAGTGCCGACGATGACGTCCAGCTGGCCTTCGGCGAGCTTGGCCAGTTCGGCCTTGATCTCCTTGGCCGTCTTGAAGCGCGACAGCACTTCCACGCGCAGCGGCCAGTCGGCGAAGCGGTCGCTGAAGTTGCGGAAATGCTGCTCGGCCAGCAGCGTGGTCGGCACCAGTACCGCGACCTGCTTGCCGGAACTGGCCGCGGCGAAGGCGGCGCGCACAGCGACCTCGGTCTTGCCGAAACCAACGTCGCCGCAGACCACGCGGTCCATCGGCTGGCTGCTGGCCAGGTCGCGCAGGACCGAATCGATCGCGTGCAGCTGGTCAGGGGTTTCCTCGAAGGGGAAGGTCGCTGCGAACGGCTCGTACATCGCCCGGTCCACGTCCAGCGCCAGGCCGGCGCGCGCGTGGCGGCGGGCCTGGATTTCCAGCAATTCGGCGGCCACGTCGCGCACTTTTTCCGCGGCGCGGCGCTTGGCCTTGGTCCAGGCTTCGCCACCGAGCGAGTGCAACGGCGCGGTTTCCACCGACGCGCCGGAATAGCGGCTGATCAGGTGCAACTGCGCGACCGGCACGTACAGGCGGTCGCCCTTGGCGTATTCGATCTCGACGTATTCGGCCGGCATGCCGCCGGCTTCCAGGGTCACCAGGCCGCGGTAACGGCCCACGCCGTGGTCTTCGTGGACGATCGGTGCGCCTTCGGACAGTTCGCCCAGGTCGCGGATGATCGCCTCGGGCTCCTTGCCACTGCGACGCCGACGATGCGGCTGGTTGGCGCGCTCGGGGAACAGTTGGCGCTCGGTCAGCACGGCGATGCGCGGGTCTTCCAGCGCGAAGCCGTCTTCCAGCGGGGCCACGGCGATGGCGAACGGCTTGGCCTTGCCGCCGGTCTTGGCCAGGAACGCGCTGAAGTCGGCAACGACCTCCGGTACCAGCCCGGCCGACTGCATGACTTCCATCAGCGCTTCGCGCCGGCCGGCTGAGTCGGAGGCGATCATCACGCCGCCCGGATAGCCGGACAGGAACGACTTCAAGGCTTCGCCGGCCGGTGCGTCGCGCGGCGCCAGCGGCAGCGGCGGCAAGGCGACATCGCCGAGCGGCTTTGACTCTTCGAAACGCGGATGTGCCGGGCCGCACAGCTCGATGCGCGGCAGCGTGTTGAGCACTTCGCGCAGCGGATTGGGCGCCAGGTACAGCTCGTCCGGCGGCAGCACCGGATGTTCGACATCGTGGCGACGCTGTTCGTAGCGCGACTGTGCCTGCAGCCAGAAAGCATCGCTGTTGGCCAGCGCGGGCTCGGCGAGCAGCGGCAACGCCTTGGGGCCGACGTAATCGAACAGCGTCGCCGTCTGCTCGTAGAACAACGGCAGGTAGTACTCGACGCCTGCCGGGGCGATCCCGGATTTCAGGTCCTGGTACAGCGAACTCTTGCGCGTATCCACGTCGAAGCGTTCGCGCAGGATGTTCATCGCCTTTTCGACGCTGCGCGGGTCCAGCGGCACTTCGCGGCCGGGCAGGATGCGGATGGCGTCGGTCTTCTCCAGCGAGCGCTGGGTTTCCGGGTCGAAGGCGCGGATGGTGTCGATGTTCTCGTCGAACAGCTCGATCCGCAGCGGCGCCTTGGCGCCCATCGGGTACACGTCCAGCAGGCCGCCGCGCACAGCGAAGTCGCCCGGGTCCTGCACCTGCGGCACGTTGCGGTAGCTGGCCGCTTCCAGGCGGCGCTTTTCGGCGTCGAAGTCGAGTGTCTGGCCCACCTTGTAGTCGAAGCTGCTGCCGGCCATGCGCGCCACCGGCGGCAGGCGCTGCATCAAGGTCTGCACCGGCACCACCACCACGCCGCGGCCCAGCGTGGGCAGGCGGTTCAGGGCCGACAGGCGCTGGGAAATGATGTCCGGATGTGGGCTGAAACGGTCGTAGGGCAGGGTTTCCCAGTCCGGGAAGGGCAGCACCGGCAGGTCCGGTTCCGGCCCGAGCAGGGTGTGCAGGTCCGACTCGAGCTGGTGCGCGGCCTGGTTGTCGGCGGCGATGGCCAGCAGCGGACCATCATGCGCACGCGCGGCCTGGGCGATATACCAGGCCAGGGCGGTCGGGGACGAAGGAGCGCGCCACCAGGCGCGCGACTGGCCGGCGCGCGGCAGCGGCAGGGAAATGGGGGGCTTGCTCATCAGTCCTGCATTTTAGCTTGCCGCTGGCGGCAGGGGGCTGTGAGCCCGCGCCGGCTTTGGCTCCAGAGGCACGCGTCAGGGTTGGCTCAACCAGCGGGAACCGGCTCGGGATCGCCGGCTTTGTCGGCGGCCGTGTCCAGGTCCAGCACCACGCGGGCAAGACCGGCGGTGTCCTGGCCGGGCAGGATGCGAAAGCCCAGTGACTTCACCAGCTGCAGCATCGGCTGGTTGTCGTCCAGCACTTCGGCGTGCAACTGCTGCAGGTTGCGGCCGCGCGCCCACTTCACCAGCCGTCGCATCAGGTGCCTGCCCACGCCCTGGCCGCCGATGAAGCGGCTGACCAGGATGGCGCATTCGGCATGGCGGGCGCCGGCCGGCACGCGTGCCCTGGCGACCGCACCCACCAGCGCTTCGCCCGGTGGCAGCGGCTCGGCTGCGACCAGTGCAAACTCGGTCCGGGGATCCGGGCTGCACAGGCGTGCGGCTTGTTCCGCGGGAAGTTCGGCCATGGCCGTGAGAAAACGCTGGCGGATCTCGTAAGGCTCCAGCAGCGAAAATGCCCCGCGGATCGGTGCTGCGTCTTCTTGCCGGATGGGACGGATCAGCAGCTCCCGGCCGTCCCGCAGCCGGAATCTCTCATGCCATGGCGGCAGTCGCTTTTGCCCTGTCATGGATTCGATGCTTGCACGGCTGGGGTGAAAGCCGATTTGACATCCGGCTTACACCTCATCGCCGGTGATGGCGGGCCGCGCCTTACTCGGGGCGCTTGAGCCATTCCATGCGGGTCGTGGCGCCGGTCTCGCCCAGCAGTTTCTGCAGGATGGGCAGGGCCGGGGCGATGTCCTGTTCCAGCTGCCATGGCGGATTGACCAGCAGCATGCCGCTGCCTGCCAGGCGCAATGGCGAGTCGTCCGGGCGCACCTGCAGTTCGGCCAGCCAGATCGATTTGGCGGGCAGCGAGGCGGCCTTGCGCAGGAATGGCTGCAGGGTGCGGCGCTGTTTGATCGGATACCAGATGGCCCAGGTAGCGCTCGGCCAGCGGAGCATGCCTTCGCGCACGGCAGCGATGATCTGTGGGTATTCGGCGTCCTGCGCTTCGTACGGTGGATCGATCAGCACCAGTCCGCGACCGAACTTGGTCTCGCCGATCCGCGGTGGCAGCAGCGCCTTGATCGCGGCATATCCATCGCGGTTGTGCACGGCCACGCGGCTGTCGCGGTGGAACAGGTCGCGCAGCGCCGAGGCTTCCTCCGGCTGAAGCTCGCAGGCAGCCAGGCGGTCCTGTTCGCGCAGGTGCTGGGCCACCAGCAGCGGCGAGCCGGGGTAGGCCACCAGCGCACCGACCGGGTTGTGCGACTGCACCGCGCGCAGGTAGCGCTCGATGCTCTCGTGCAGTTTCGGCTGGCCGAACAGCTTGAGCACGCCTTCTTCAGCCTCGGATGTCTTGCGGCTTTCGGGCGACGCCAGCAGGTAGTGGCCGCGGCCGGCATGGGTGTCCAGCACGAAATACGGGCTGTCCTTGCGCGCCATGGCCTCCAGCAGGTTGACCAGCACCATGTGCTTGAGGACATCGGCGTGGTTGCCGGCGTGGAAGGCGTGTCGGTAATTCATGCGCAAAGCATAGAGGTCGCGGCGGGCCGCGGCTATGCTGCGCGCCATGCCCAACGTGCTGGTCGTCGAAGATGAAGCCGCCATTGCCGACGCCGTGCTCTACGCGCTGCGCAGCGAAGGCCTGCAGGCCGAGCACGTGCAACTAGCGCGCGAGGTCGCCCCGCGCGTGCGCGCCGGCGGGGTGGATGTGGTGGTGCTCGATGTTGGGCTGCCCGACGGCAGCGGCTTTGACGTGTGCCGCCAGCTGCGCGGGTTTTCCGAGGTGCCGGTGTTGTTCCTGACCGCGCGCAACGACGAGATCGACCGGGTATTGGGCCTGGAGCTGGGCGCGGATGACTACATGGCCAAGCCGTTCTCGCCCCGCGAGCTGGTTGCGCGGGTCCGCGCTAGGCTGCGTCGCAGTGGCGTGGTGCAGGCGGACGAGCTGCCTGCGACCGGCGGGTTTTCCGTTGATCGCGAAGGCCACCGCATCCGCTTCCGCGACACGGTGCTGGACCTGACCCGCTACGAATACGCGCTGCTGGCCGCGTTGCTGCAGCGCCCCGGCGCCATCCTGAGCCGGGCCCAGCTGATGGACCGTGGCTGGGACCGAGACGCCGACAGCGCCGACCGCACCGTGGACACCCATATCAAGACGCTGCGCGCCAAGCTGCGTGCGGCTGGCGTCGATCCCGATCCGGTGCGCACGCATCGCGGGATCGGCTATTCGCTGGAGCTGTAGGCCGTGCGTATTGGCTTGCGGCTGTTCCTGGGATTCTTCCTGATCACCGGCCTGGCCGCGTTCTTCGTGATGCGGGTGTTCGTCGGTGAGGTCAAACCGGGCGTGCGCCAGGCGATGGAGTCCACGCTGGTCGATACCGCCAACGTGCTGGCGGTGATGGCAGCCGAAGATCTGGCCGCCGGCCACATCAACGGTGGGCGATTCTCCCGCGACATGGAAGCGGCCGCCGATCGCGAGGTAGATGCGCATATCTGGCAGATTCCCAAGAAGCGGGTCGACTACCGGGTCAGCATCACTGATGTGCATGGCGTGGTGGTGTTCGATTCGCGCGGGCGCGATGTGGGGCGCGACAACTCGCGATGGAACGATGTCTACCGCACCCTGCGCGGTGAGTACGGCGCGCGTTCCAGTCCCGAGTCGCCAGACGATGCGGTGCATACGGTGATGCACGTGGCCGCGCCGGTCTACGCACCGGGCGTGACGCCGAAGCAGCTGATCGGCGTGCTGACGCTGTCCCAGCCCAACCGCACCTTCGAGCCGTTCATTGCCGCCAGCCAGAAAAGCATCCTGCAGCGTGGTGGCTGGCTGATCGGGCTATCGGCGCTGATCGGCCTGCTGATCACCTGGTGGCTGGCGCACGGCATCGGTCGGCTCAACCGCTACGCCCAGGCGGTCAGTGCCGGGTTGCCGGTGGCGCCCCCAAAGCCGCGGCGCGACGAGATCGGCGACCTGGGCCAGGCCTTGGAAACGATGCGCCGCAAGCTGGCCGGCAAGGATTACGTCGAGCAGTACGTGCAGTCGCTGACCCATGAGATGAAGAGTCCGCTGGCCGGTATCCGCGGCGCGGCTGAACTCTTGCAGGAGCCGCTGCCGGAGTCCGAGCGCCAGCGCTTCGCGCGCAACATCCTGGACCAGCAGCAGCGCCTGACCGAGACCATCGACAAGCTGTTGGCGCTGGCTGAAGTCGAACAGCACGGTTGGCTGCAGACCCGCGAGCGGGTGGTGCTGTCCGATCTGTTCGCACAGGTGGCCGAAGCGGTGGGTACACGGTTGCGCTCGGCGGAGGTGGCGCTGGAGGTCGACGTTGCCGAAGGCCTGGCGGTACAGGGCGATGGTTTCCTGCTGCGCCAGGCGTTGTCCAACCTGTTGGACAACGCGATCGCGTTTTCGCCGCGTGGCGGGAAGATCTGGTTGTCTGCGGTGGTGGGCGGCGAGCAGTTGAAGATCAGCGTGCGCGATGGTGGGCCGGGTGTGCCGGATTACGCGCTGACACGCGTGTTCGAGCGATTCTATTCATTGGCGGCGCCGACGACGGGACAGCGTGGGACGGGGTTGGGATTGCCGTTCGTGCGGGAAGTCGTGCGGTTGCACGGCGGGAGTGTGTCGCTGGGGAATGTCGAGGGTGGGGCGGTGGCGGTGGTGGTATTACCGCGAGTTTGATCAGTCAGTCCTGATCTGGTCCTTATTTGAGCAAGCTTTCGAGCAAGATCTTTCACGCCGCTGCGCGGCGCGAGCTACTTTTGTGCTTGGCAAAAGTAGCCAAAACCGCCAGCGCCTGACGCGATCCGCCGCTATGCGGCGGTCCCCTGTGCTCCTCGCTGGAACCGGCACGGCGCGGAACTCGCTGCGCTCAGACATCCGCGCCTCTTCGGCCGTTTCCAACTGCGGTGCTCGGCTCGCTTTGAAGGCGCTGAAGATCAAGGGCTGAGCAACCGCAACCGCAACCGCAACCGCAACGGCAAGGGCAAGGGCAAGGGCAAGGGCAGCCGAGCAAGCTCGGCTCTACGGTTCATGTGTCCTGTCAGATGATCGCGATGTCGCTCTTGTAGAGCGGAGCTTGCTCCGCTGCTCTCGGCTCCTGCCTTCAAATCCCTCGGCCCGTAGCGAACCCGCGGAGCGGGCGTGCCGCTCGGGGTGTGCTTTCTTTGGCCTACGTTTCTTTGCACAAGCAAAGAAAGGTAGGTCGTGCCGCGAAGCGGCGCGAAAGCCTCTCACCAAAAAGCGAGCGTCCTGATATTCAAGCCGTCGCCCGAATCACATCCCCCAGTACATTGAAGATCCGGTCAATGTGCTCTTTCTCGATGATCAGCGGCGGCGACAGTGCGATCACATCGCCGGTGACGCGCGTCAGCATCTGCCCATCCTCGAACGCACGACGGAAGACCTCGAAACCACGCGCGCCGGGTGCGCCGTCGCGGGCGGCAAATTCGACTGCGCCGATCAGGCCGAAGTTGCGGATGTCGATGACATTGGGCAGGCCCTTGAGCGAATGCAGGCCCTGCTGCCAATAGTCGCCCAGGTCGATGGCCTTCTCGAACAGGTTCTCCTCGGCATAGGTGTCCAGCGTCGCCAGCGCGGCGGCGCAGGCCAGCGGGTGGCCGGAATAGGTGTAGCCATGGAACAGGTCGATGGCGTTGTCCGGTACGTGGGTGAACGCCTCGAAGATATCCTCGGACACGAACACTGCGCCCATCGGCACGCAGCCGTTGGTGATGCCCTTGGCGGCGGTGATGATGTCCGGCGTGACGCCGAAACGCTGCGAGGCGAAGGCCTTGCCGACCCGGCCGAAGCCGGTGATGACTTCATCGAAGATCAGCACGATGCCGTGCTTGGTGCAGATCTCGCGGATGCGCTTGAGGTAACCCTCAGGTGGAAGGATTACGCCGGCGCTGCCGGAGATCGGCTCGATGATCACCGCGGCAATCGTGGACGGATCGTGCAGGGTGATCACGCGCTCCAGCTCTTCGGCCCATTCGATGCCATGTGGCGGCAGGCCCTGCGAGAAGCCGTTGCGTTCGATGTCCAGCGTATGGCGCAGGTGGTCCACCGATGGCAGGCCAGGCCCGAACCACTTGCGGTTGTTGGGCAGGCCGCCGACCGAGATGCCACCGAAGCCGACGCCGTGATATGCCTTCTCGCGGCCGATCAAACGGGTGCGCTGGCCATCGCCGCGTGCGCGGTGATACGCCAGGGCAATCTTCAACGCCGAGTCGACCGACTCTGAGCCGGAGTTGGTATAGAACACGTGGTTGAGGTTGCCCGGGGTCAGTTCGGCCAGGCGCTCGGCCAGCACGAACGGCAGCGGCGAGGACATCGAGAAGTTGGGTGCGAAATCCAGCGTGCCGATCTGCTGCTTGACCGCCTCGACGATGCGTGGCCGCGCATGGCCGGCGTTGACGCACCACAGGCCGGCGCAGGCGTCGAGGATCTCGCGGCCATCCACGTCCGTGTAGTGCATGCCCGCGGCACTGGCCAGCAGCCGCGGCTTGGCCTTGAACGCCTTGTTGGCGGTGAACGGCATCCAGAACGCATCCATCGAGGCTGGCACCTGGGTGCCCAGTTCGGCGTAATGGGCGGCGTAGCCGGCGTTCAGGGACAGCGAGTCGGCGCTCATGCTCACTCCGGGGGCGGCCCTGGCGGGCGGGTCAGGCTAGCGTATCGCGTTGAAAAAACTTTACAACAAGGGCCTCCGGGAGGCTCAATGCGGCCTCAAGTGTCAAGAATCCGCAACACGGTCGAGGGCCATGAGTCGATGGACATCGGTGCACGCCTGCAACAGGTACGGACGTCCACGCAGCTGAGCCAACGTGAACTGGCCAAGCGCGTGGGGGTGACCAACAGCACCATCTCGCTGATCGAGCAGAACAAGGTCAGCCCGTCGGTGAGTTCGTTGAAGAAGGTGCTGGACGGCATCCCGATCTCGCTGGCCGATTTCTTCACCCTGGACATGGATGCTGGCCCACCCGACAGCCCGTTCTACTCGGCCCAGGAAACGCCGGACGTCGGCAGTAACGGCGTGCATTACTTCCTGGTCGGCCAGCGTGTGACCCAGCGCCAGATGTGCATCCTGCGCGAGGTGATGCCGCCGGGCACCGATACCGGTGACGCAATGCTGGCCCATGCCGGTGAGGAGGGGGGCGTGGTGGTGTCGGGCGAAGTTGAAGTGACCGTCGGCGACCAGGTGCGGGTGCTGCGTGCCGGCGAAGGCTATTACTTCGAAAGCCGGGTGCCACATCGCTTCCGCAATCTCGGCAAGGCTGACGCGGTCATCGTCAGCGCCAATACGCCGGCAACGTTCTAGTGGGCGCTGTGTGGATTCGCCGACCAGACTCGCTTTCGCAGGATCATTGAATACGTCACTTCCCAGTCCGCTCGAGTCAACAGGAACTGCCATGACCGCCACGCTGGAATCCCGCAAGACCCAGGCCGCGGGCCTCACCATCCGCACTCAGGCCTTCATCGACGGCAAGTTCGTCGATGCGGTCAACGGCAACACGTTTGACTGCATCAGCCCCATCGACGGGCGCCTGCTGGGCAAGGTAGCCGATGGCAGCCAGCTGGATATCGACAAGGCCGTGCTGGCGGCGCGGAGCAGCTTCGAGGCTGGACACTGGTCCAACACCACGCCGGTGCATCGCAAGAAGGTGTTGCAGCGCTTCGCCGAACTGGTGACGACGCACACCGATGAACTGGCGCTGCTGGAATCGCTGGACATGGGCAAGCCGGTCGACGATGCACTGGGCTACGACGTGCCCGCGACGGCGCGCTGCCTGGCCTGGACTGGCGAGGCCATCGACAAGGTCTATGGTGAAGTCGCCGCGACCGGGCCGAACGAGCTGGGCATGATCACCCGCGAGCCGCTGGGCGTGGTCGGTGCGATCGTGCCGTGGAATTTCCCGCTGGTGATGGCCACCTGGAAACTGGCGCCGGCGCTGGCGATGGGCAATTCGGTCGTGCTGAAGCCCTCGGAAAAATCGCCGCTGACCGTGCTGCGCCTGGCCGAACTGGCGATGGAGGCGGGCATCCCGGCGGGGGTGTTCAACGTGGTGCCGGGCTTCGGCAAGACCGCCGGCGAACCGCTGGCGCTGCACATGGATGTGGATGGACTGGTGTTCACCGGCTCGACCGCGGTGGGCAAGCGCCTGCTGCAGTGCGCCGGCCTGTCGAACATGAAACGCGCCTACATGGAGTGCGGCGGAAAGAGTCCGAATATCGTGTTCGCCGATGCGCCGGACCTGGACAAGGCCGCGCAGGCAGCGGCCTCGGCGATCTTCTACAACCAGGGCGAGGTGTGCACGGCCGCATCGCGCCTGCTGGTGGAGGAATCGATCCGCGAGGACTTCGTCGCGCGTGTGGTGGACGCCGGCCGGAAGCTGCAACCGCAGCATCCGTTCACGCCTGGTGCGGCGATGGGCGCGATGGTCGATGCCGGCCATGTCGAGCGGGTGATGGGCTTCATCGCCAAGGGCCAGGCTGAAGGTGCGCGCCTGGCACTCGGTGGCAAGCAGGCGCAGGTCGTGGAAGGCGGCTGCTATATCGAACCAACCATCTTCGATGGCGTACAGCACGGGCATACGATCAGCCGCGAGGAGATCTTCGGGCCGGTGCTGTCGGTGATCGGTTTCACCGACGAAGCGCAGGCGTTGAAGTTCGCCAACGACAGCGACTACGGCCTGGCTGCCGCGGTGTGGACAAGGGACATTGCCCGCGCGCATCGCGTGACCCGCAAACTGCGCGCCGGCAGCGTGTGGGTGAACTACTGGGATGGCGGCGACATGACCGCGCCCTTCGGCGGCTACAAGCAGTCAGGCAACGGCCGCGACAAGTCGTTGCACGCCTTCGACAAGTACACCGAGATCAAGGCGACGTGGATCAACCTGAAAGGCTGATCGCGGCCGCTGCTTCAGCCTGGCGAGCTCGATGTCCCAGCGCGCGGATCGCAGCAGCCTAGGGGCGCCCAATGCGTTTCAGAACCGGTAGCCCACGTTCACCATCGTCGTGCGGTCGTCACCCAGGGCTACGGCTGCTGCCAGGCCACCGCTGTAGTAGTAGGTATCGAAGACATTCTTGATGCTCAGCGCGACGTTCCATCGGGGAGTCTCATAGCGCAGGCCGAGGTCGGCGACCACGTAGCCTGGCAGGGTGTAGGTGTAGGCCGGGCGCTCGCCCTCGCCGCGGACGCCGCCGGTGACGGACCAGCGCGACCACGTTGACGGCAGCTGATAGCGCAGGAACGCGGTGGCGCTGTGCCGCGGGACGTTGTTCAGGCCGTCGCCGACGGTCGTTGGATCGGCGCCGCCATCGTTGGTGATCTGCGCATCGATGTAGGCGTAGCCGGCATTGATGCTCAAGCCCGCTCCAAGGTCGGCGGTGATGCCGATCTCGCCGCCCCGGCTGCGTTGCTCGCCCACGGCGATGCTGTAGTCGTCGTTGACCGGATCGGTTTCCAGCACGTTCTGGCGGCGCAGGTCGAACGCCGCGATGGTCAACGAGGAACTCCCGCCAAGCAGGTTGAACTTGATTCCGGCCTCCCATTGCCGGCCCGCTTCGGGATCGAATGTGTTGCCATTTACGTCGGTGCCGGTGTTGGGATAGAACGAGGTGGAATAGCTCAGATAGGGATGGACCATCGGAGTCAGGTCCATCATGACCGCGAGGGAGCCGGTGGTCGCATCGGCTGGATCGCGCTCGCTGACGCCGGTGAGATGGTTGTTGCTGCGGGTGGTGGTGTAGTCGCGACGCAGGCCCGCGCTGATCAGCCAGCGGTCACCGACGTGGATCTGGTCTCGCACATAGAGGCCCAGCATCTCCACGTAGGTGCGGCTGTCGGTGCGAGGCGTATCTGGACAGGTGATCTGGCTGCCGTAGACCGGCGCGAATACATCCAGACTGCCGACCGTGCAGGTGAACGACACCGCGTCCTCGTAAGTGTCGAGGTAGTCCACGCCTGCGGTCACGTCGTGCCGGCTGGTGCCTGCAACAAACGAGCGCCAGGCATGGGTGTCGATCGACAGGGTCCTGCCATCCCAGGCCTGGTCGGTGGCCGTGCGCCGCAGCGTGCGCTGGTCGGTCCCCATGGCGCCATTGGCGACCAGTTGGCCGGTCACAGAGAAATCCTGCACGCGTAGGTTCTGGTTGAGCGTCCATCCACTCTCGAAGCGATGGCTGAAGGCGTAACCGATGCGCGTCTCTCGCGCATGGTACGGGTCCTGCCCGGGTTCGCCCATGAAGGTGTTACGCGGGATCGCGCCGTTGGCGTTGGGCAGGACCGAGCCCACCAGCGGCAAACCCTGCTGGCGGATGTAGTCGCGCTCCTGGAAACTGGACAGCAGAACCAGGTCGGTCTGCTCGCCCAGATCGAGCGATAGCGATGGCGCAATGAAACGGTTGCGAAACCACACATGCGCGGTGGCGTCGTTGCTGTTGGAAACCAGCGCGTTGACGCGAAGCGCGACCTTGCCGTTGGCCGACAGCGGCGTGCCGGCATCCACCGTGCCCTGGACCAGGCCGTGGCTGCCCAGGGTGGTGTCGATACGGCCGAAGGCTTCGGTCCGCGGACGCTTGCTGACCATGTTCACCAACCCGCCGGGCAGCACCAGGCCATACATCAACGAGGCCGGCCCCTTCAGCACTTCGACCTGTTCGTACCCGAACAACTGCTCGGCTACGCGGTTGGACGCGGCCGTGCGCAGGCCATCTACGAACAGGGAATCGGAAGCGACCTGGCCGCGGATGATCAGGTCATCCCAGCCACGACGCCCGAAGGTGTTGCTGACCACGCCCGGCACGTTGTGCAGCGCGTCGGCGAGCGACTGCGCCTGTTGAGCGTCCAGCAGATCGCGCGTGACCACGCTGATCGACGCCGGCTGCTGGTCGGCGGGCAGCGTGGATTTGCCAACCTGCGTTGGGCGTTTGCCATGGAAACCACCGTGGTGTCCCTTCACGCGCACGGTATCCAGGTCGTGCGCTGGGTCGGTTTGGCCTGATGCCACGACTTGAGGGACAGGATCGGCCGCGAGGGCGCCGAAGGAAGGGAAAGTCAGGCACGCGAGCAGGCTCACGCACAGTCGTGAGGGGCGGGGAGACAGCATGGGGGGAGGGGCCTTGATGCGAATAATTCGCATTAATAATAAGCGGCGATGCCTGATTGCTGCAATGCCATGTCCTGGGCATTTCCCGTACCGGCGCATGAATGCGGCTGACGGTGTGCGGAGCGTTACACCGGACCCGTGATCGGGTCCGGTCCATCTGGATGCTGCGGGCTCAGCCCCTGCGCGCCGCTTCGATCTTCGCAACGTCGATCCTGCGCATGGTCATCATCGCCTCGAACACGCGCTTGGCCACGGCCGGGTCCGGGTCGGTGAAGCCTTCGGTCAATGCGCGCGGGGTGATCTGCCAGGACAGGCCCCAGCGATCCTTGCACCAGCCGCAGTCGCTCTCCTGGCCGCCGTTGCCGACGATCGCATCCCATAGCCGGTCGGTTTCGGCCTGGTCATCGGTGGCGATCTGGAACGAGAACGCCTCGCTGTGCTTGAACGCCGCGCCGCCATTCAAGCCGATGCAGGGAATGCCGATGACCGTGAACTCGACGGTCAGCACGTCGCCTTGCTTGCCTGAGGGGAAATCGGAAGGTGCGCGATGCACCGCACCGACGATGCTGTCGGGAAAGGTCCTGGCGTAGAACTCGGCGGCGTCCAGGGCGGTGCCGTCGTACCAGAGGCAGAGGGTGTTCTTGGGGATCACGGGCGTTCTCCTTCGGTTGGGAAAGCCGCCGGCCGCGGACACGAAGGGCGTGGTCGCGGATGACGGGCGGCAAGTGCCATGCCTGCGCTTGTCTATACCCTCGACGCGTCAGTGCGACCGAAATCGACACGCGGGATGGCAGGTCGTCCTTCGGGGGGAATGGTTTCAGTTGAGACCGCTGTCGTGGACTGCAGGACACAGTTTGAAGGTGCGCGATGTTGCGCCGCGGCGCTTAGAATCTGCGCTCTTCTTTCCTGTCACGCCTGATCGCCTTCATGACCACTTCCCACGCCCCCCTGCGCGGCAGCATCGTCGCGCTCGTCACTCCCATGCACGAGGACGGTAGCGTCGATTACGACGCGCTGCGCAAACTCGTGGACTGGCATGTGGCCGAGGGGCACGGACTGCATCGGCGTGGTCGGCACCACCGGCGAGTCGCCGACGGTGGACGTGGAAGAACATTGCGAAATTATCCGGGTGACGGTGCAACAGGCCGCGGGCCGGGTGCCGGTGATGGCCGGCTGCGGCGGCAATTCCACCGCCGAGGCGATCGCGCTGGCGAAGTTCGCGCGGGAAGTGGGCGCCGACAGCCAGCTGCAGGTGGTGCCGTACTACAACAAGCCCGGCCAGGAAGGGCAGTACCGTCATTTCAAGGCGATTGCCGAGGCCACCGGCGAACTTCCGATCGTGCTTTACAACGTGCCCGGCCGGACCGTGGCCGACATGGCGCACGACACCGTGCTGCGCCTGGCGCAGGTGCCGGGCATCGTCGGCATCAAGGAAGCCACCGGCAATATCGAGCGTGCGCAATGGCTGATCCGCGAAGCGCCCGAGGGCTTTTCGATCTATTCCGGCGACGACGGCACGGCCGTGGCGCTGATGCTGGCCGGCGGCCATGGCAACGTCAGCGTCACCGCCAACGTGGCGCCGCGCCTGATGCGCGAGCTGTGCGCGGCGGCGATGGCGGGCGACGTCAAGACCGCCATGGCGATCCAGCTGCGCCTGTTGCCGCTGCACAAGCAGCTGTTCGTCGAAGCCAATCCGATCCCGGTGAAGTGGGCGGTGTCGCGCCTGGGCCATTGCGGCGGCACCCTGCGTCTGCCGATGACCGAGCTGGAGCCATCCAACCAGGCCAAGGTGGAAGCCGCGCTGCGCGAGGCGGGGCTGCTTTCGTAAGGCCACCTCGCAGCGCGCTGCCTTCTGTCGCGGCGCGCTGCTGTCTGTAGAGCGGAGCTTGTGGCAATCCCATCTTGGGGACTCCGCTGCCTTCCGGTCAGATCTTCGGGAAAGCCCCAGCGGAGCGAGCTCCGCTTTACAGGAGAGCGGCGGCTTCGGGCTTGGCCGCGGCCATCGACGGGAATGCATCGCGCAGGGTCTGCACCGTGCCGCAATAGCTGGGGTCGTAGCCGGGCAGCTGGCCCATCGCGTGCTGGAAGTCGTCGCTGCGCAGCAGCTCCAGGAACGGTTGCAGCTGGCCGCTGAGCAGGACCGGTTCCTGACACAGGAAGAAGTAGTGCTCGGTGATCATCGGCACGAAGTCCAGGCCATAGCGGCGCGCCGGTGGTTCCAGCGCAAGCCCGACGTCTGCCAGCCCGCTGGCGACGTAGGCAGCAACCGCGGCATGGGTGAGCTCTTCCACGTCGCAGCCATGGATCGCCGAGAGCGGCAGGCCTTCGCGGGCCAGCATGCATTCCAGCAACAGGCGCGTGCCCGAACCAGGCTGGCGATGGATGAAGCGCACGTCGTCGCGCAGCAGGTCACTCAGCACGCGCAGCCGTTTGGGATTGCCCGGAGCGACCACCAGTCCCTGCCGGCGCATGGCCAGGTGGATCACGCGGTCGTTCCTGTCGTCCAGCCGGTCCTGGTAGTGGCGCAGCAGCTCGCCTTCCAGTCCGCCGATGGGCAGGTGCAGGCCGGCCAGGTCGCAGGCCCCGGCGCGCAGGGCGGTGAGGGCGTCATCCGGGCTGCGGTACTTCAGGTCCAGCGGCCGTTCCAGCGTGGCCATGGTCTTGCGCAGGGTTTCCACGCCAAAGCCGTGCGAGGCGTGCAGGCGCAGCGGCGCGGCTTCGGTGGCCTGTACGCGGGCCAGCTCGGCTTCCAGCTCGGTGGCCAGGCTGTCGAGCATCGGCGACAGGCGCGCGGCAATGCGGCTGTCGGCCCAGACCAGGCGTTCGCCCAGGGGCGTGAGCCTGGCGCCGCGTCCGCGGGTGGAGTGCAGCAGCGGCATCCCGAACAGCGCGTGGGCCTGGCGCAGGATGCCCCAGGCATAGCGATAGGACAGGTTGGCCTGGCGACTGGCCGCGGCCAGCGAACCGGTCTCATGCACGGCCAGCAGAAGATCGATCAGGCGTGGCGGCAGTTCGCGGCCATCGACGGACTGCAGGGTCCACTGCGGCCGGATATCGACCTTGTACATGCGCTGGCTCCCGTGGCGGGTGGTGCGGGGCAGCACGCCCGACCCACCGGTGCTATCGGTTCTGGAGAGCCGATTATTCGACCATCGGCGCAGCTTGAAACGCCGCAATGCGGCAATCGGCAGGACTAAACTCCGACGTACCCCACGCGTCTTATGTCATCGGGAACATATGCAGGGTTCCGATGGCGCCTGATCGCCAGCCACTACCTCGGGAGGGTTCATGGCCAGCACACCAGACGTCGTTTCAGGTTCCGGCATCGTCGCGCCTGGACGACTGTCGCGCGAACGCATCGTCGCCAGGCCTGGCTTCAGCCGTTGGCTGGTCCCGCCAGCGGCCCTGGCCATCCACCTGAGCATCGGCATGGCCTACGGCTTCAGCGTGTTCTGGCTGCCGCTGTCCAAGGCCATTGGTGTTTCCGCGCCGGTGGCGTGCCCGGCCGACATGAGTGCGCTGTCGCAGCTGTTCACCACCACCTGCGACTGGCAGGTGAAGATGCTGGGCTGGATGTTCACGCTGTTCTTCGTGCTGCTGGGCTGCTCGGCGGCGCTGTGGGGCGGCTGGCTGGAACGTGCAGGTCCACGCAAGGCTGGCGTGGTCGCGGCCGTGTGCTGGGGCGGTGGCCTGCTGATTTCGGCGCTGGGCGTGTATGCGCACCAGCTGTGGTTGATGTGGCTGGGCTCGGGCGTGATCGGCGGTATTGGCCTGGGCCTGGGGTACATCTCGCCGGTATCGACCCTGATCAAGTGGTTCCCGGACAAGCGCGGCATGGCCACCGGCATGGCGATCATGGGGTTCGGCGGCGGGGCGATGATCGGTTCGCCACTGGCCGACCTGCTGATGAAGCATTTCGCCAGCGCGACCTCGGTCGGGGTGTGGCAGACCTTCCTGGTGATGGGGTTGCTGTATTTCGTGGCGATGATGTGCGGCGCGCTGGGATACCGGGTACCGCCGGCCGGCTGGCAGCCCGCTGGCTGGACACCGCCGGCCTCCAGCGCCAACACGATGATCACCACGGCCCAGGTGCATCTGCAGCAGGCCTGGCGCACGCCACAGTTCTGGTTGATCTGGGCGGTGCTGTGCCTGAACGTGACCGCCGGCATTGGCGTGATCGGCATGGCTTCGCCGATGCTGCAGGAAGTGTTCGGCGGGCGCCTGATCGGCGTGGATGCCGGTTTCCGTGACCTGGACGAAGCCCAGCTCAAGAGCCTGGCGACCATCGCCGCGGCCTTCACCGGGCTGTTGAGCCTGTTCAACATCGCAGGCCGGTTCGTCTGGGCCTCGCTGTCGGACAAGATCGGCCGCAAGGTCACCTATGCGGTGTTCTTCGTGCTGGGCATGGTGCTTTACGCCGCCGCGCCGCACCTGGGCACGACCGGCAGCGTGGCGCTGTTCGTGCTGGGCTTCGGCATCATCCTGTCGATGTACGGCGGCGGTTTTTCCACCGTGCCGGCGTACCTGGCCGACATGTTCGGCACGCGCATGGTCGGTGCGATCCACGGCCGCCTGCTCACGGCATGGGCGGCGGCGGGCATCTTTGGCCCGCTGATCGTCAATTACCTGCGCGACTGGCAGCTGGGTCGCGGCCTGCCGCCGGCCCGCGTGTACGACCAGACCATGTACATCCTGGCCGGCCTGCTGTTGCTGGGGTTCCTGTGCAACCTGGCGATCCGCCCGGTCAATCCGAAGTACCACATGACCGAGGCACAACTACGCGAGACCGAACCGCCCGCGGCGGCCATCGTGACCGCGGGTGGCGCACCGGTCGCGGTGGCGGGCGGGCAGGGTGCGCTGGTGGCGATTTCCTGGATCGCCGTCGGCGTGCCGCTGCTGTGGGGCGTATGGATGACGCTGCAGAAGGCGTTCGTGTTGTTCCACTAGCGCCGCGAACACGGAGACCAGACCCATGGGCAAGCGCTCTAGGCATATTGAATCGGTCACTGAAGTCGTCCCGGTACTGGACGCCGGGCAGGTCGCACCGGTGGAGGCCGCCATCGCCGAACACCGCATGCGTCCCGGCGCGCTGTTGCCGATCCTGCACGCGGTGCAGGACGCCTTGGGCCATGTGCCCGAAGGTGCGGTGGCGCCGATTGCCGCCGCACTCAACATGACCCGTGCCGACGTGCATGGCGTGCTCAGCTTCTATCACCACTTCCGCAGTGCGCCGCCGGGGCGGCACGTGCTGCAGCTGTGCCGGGCCGAGGCCTGCCAGTCGATGGGCGCGCGCGGGCTGGAATCGCATGCGCGCACGCGGTTGGGTTTGTCGGCGACGGCGCACCACACCGACGATGGGCAGTTCACGGTCGAACCGGTGTATTGCCTGGGCAACTGCGCGCTCTCGCCGGCCATGTTGCTGGACGGGCAGCTGCACGGCCGGATCACGCCAGCGCGATTCGATGCGCTGGTCCATGCCTGCGCGCACGGCGTGGAGCACGCAGCATGAGCGCCGTGACGGTCTACGTGCCGGGGGATGCGGCCGCCGTGTCGGTTGGCGCCGATGCGGTCGCAGCGGCTGTCGTCCGCGAAGCAGACGCGCGCGGCGTGGAGGTGCGCGTGGTGCGCAACGGCTCGCGCGGCCTGCTGTGGCTGGAGCCGCTGGTGGAAGTGGCAACGCCGTCTGGTCGCATCGCGTATGCGCCGGTCGCAGCGGAGGATGTGGTCGCGCTGTTCGATGCCGGCTGGCTTGAAGGTGGCGAACACGCGCTGCGCCTGGGCGACATCACCCAACACGCTTACTTCAAAGATCAACAGCGTGTGTCGTTCGCGCGCGTCGGCGTGATCGATCCGCTCGATGTCGAGGACTACGCCGCGCACGGCGGCTGGCGTGGATTGCAGCAGGCATTGGCAATGGCGCCGCATCAGATCGTGCAAGCCGTGACCGATGCCGGCCTGCGTGGACGCGGTGGCGCGGCGTTCCCGACCGGGATCAAGTGGAAGACGGTGCACGACACCACCGCGCCGCAGAAATACATCGTCTGCAATGCCGACGAAGGCGACTCGGGCACGTTCTCCGACCGGATGCTGATGGAAGGCGACCCGCTGTGCCTGGTCGAAGGCATGGCGATTGCTGGCCTGGCGGTCGGCGCCACCCAGGGCTACATCTACCTGCGTAGCGAATATCCGCATGCCTGGCGCGCGTTGAATGCAGCGATCGCCAATGCCTACGCCGGCGGCTGGCTGGGGGCGGACATCGCCGGCTCCGGCAAGCGCTTCGACCTGGAAGTGCGGCTGGGTGCCGGTGCCTACATCTGCGGCGAGGAAACCGCGCTGCTGGAAAGCCTGGAAGGCAGGCGCGGCATGGTCCGTTTCAAGCCGCCGCTGCCGGCGATCCAGGGCCTGTTCGGCAAGCCGACCGTGATCAACAACGTGATCACGTTCTCCGCGGTGCCGGCGATCCTTGCAGATGGCGCGCAGGCGTACCAGGCGCATGGCACCGGGCGTTCGCGCGGCACGCTACCGCTGCAGCTCACCGGCAATATCGCGCGCGGTGGCCTGGTCGAACTCCCCTTCGGCAGCACGTTGCGCACGCTGCTGTACGACTACGGCGGCGGTTCGGCCAGTGGCCGGCCGATCCGTGCGGTGCAGGTCGGCGGGCCGCTGGGTGCGTACCTGCCCGAATCCCTGTTCGATACGCCGCTGGATTACGAAGCCTTCGCAAGGGTCGGCGGCATGATCGGCCACGGTGGCATCGTGGTGTTCGACGACAGCGTGGACATGCTGCAGCAGGCGCGCTACGCGATGGAATTCTGCGCGGTCGAATCCTGCGGCAAGTGCACCCCGTGCCGGATCGGTTCGACCCGCGGCGTGGAAGTCATCGATCGGTTCGCCACCCACGGCGCGGTGCAGGAAGCGCTGCTGCGCGACCTGTGCGACACCATGCTGCATGGCTCGCTGTGCGCGCTGGGCGGCATGACTCCATTCCCGGTGCTCAGCGCACTGGATCATTTCCCTGAAGATTTCGATCGCGTCCGGCAGCCCAGCGCTGCCTAGGAGGGCGTCATGCGTTCCATCGCAGAAACCGATCTTGGTACCCCGAATCCGCAGCTGATCCAACTGCAGCCGCTGAAGAAGGTCAGCGTGTCCATCGACGGCGCGTGGATCGATGTGCCCGAAGGCACCTCGGTCATGCGTGCCGCTGCGTTGATGGGCACGAAGATTCCGAAACTGTGTGCTTCCGACGCGCTGGACGCGTTCGGTTCCTGCCGGCTGTGCCTGGTCGAGATCGAAGGGCGCAAGGGTTACCCGGCCTCGTGCACCACGCCGGTCAGCGAAGGCATGGTCGTGCGCACGCAGTCGCAGAAGCTGGGCCAGATCCGGCGCGGGGTGATGGAGCTGTACATCTCCGACCATCCGCTGGACTGCCTGACGTGCCCGGCCAACGGCCACTGCGAACTGCAGGACATGGCTGGCGCGGTCGGCCTGCGCGAGGTGCGCTACGGCTACGAGGGTGCGAACCACGTCAAGCCGGTCAGCCAGGATGGTCACGTCAATCCGCTGTTCGTCGGCAAGGACGGCTCCAACCCGTATTTCAGCTTCGATCCATCCAAGTGCATCGTCTGCTCGCGCTGCGTGCGCGCCTGCAGCGAAGTGCAAGGTACGTTCGCGCTGACCATCCAGGGACGTGGCTTCGACTCGAAGGTATCGGCCGGGCAGGACCAGGCCTTCCTGGAATCCGAATGCGTGAGCTGCGGCGCCTGCGTGCAGGCCTGCCCGACCGCGACGCTGTCTGAGAAATCGCTGATCACGCGAGGCCAGGCCGACCATAGCGTGGTGACGACCTGCGCCTATTGCGGCGTGGGCTGCTCGTTCCGTGCCGAGATGCAGGGCGACCAGCTGGTACGCATGGTCCCGAACGCCGATGGCCATGCCAATCACGGCCATTCCTGCGTCAAGGGCCGTTTCGCCCTGGGCTATGCGACGCATCCGGACCGCATCACCACGCCGATGATCCGCGCGAAGATCACCGATCCGTGGAAGGTCGTGAGCTGGGAAGAAGCCATCGCCCACACCGCCAGCGAGTTCAAGCGGCTGCAGGCGACCTACGGCAGGTTCTCCATCGGCGGCATCACCTCCTCGCGCTGCAGCAACGAGGAAACCTACCTGGTGCAGAAGCTGGTGCGTGCGGGTTTCGGCAACAACAATGTCGATACCTGCGCGCGGGTCTGCCATTCGCCGACCGGCTACGGGCTGAAGCAGACGTTGGGCGAATCGGCCGGCACCCAGGACTTCGATTCGGTGCAGTTCGCCGACGTGATCCTGGTGATGGGTGCCAATCCGACCGACGGCCATCCGGTGTTCGCCTCGCAGATGAAGCGTCGCCTGCGCCAGGGCGCCAAGCTGATCGTGATCGATCCGCGCCGGATCGACCTGGTCAAGACGCCGCATGGCGCCGCCGATGTGCACCTGAAGCTGCGCCCAGGCACCAACGTGGCCATGCTCAACGCGCTGGCGCATGTGATCGTGACCGAAGGGCTGGCCGACGAGGACTTCATCGCACAGCGCTGCGAGGCCGAGGCGTTCGCCAAGTGGCGTGCCTACGTGGCCGATGCCTCGCGTTCGCCGGAAGTGCTGGAGGCTGATACTGGCGTCGATCCCGCGCTGGTGCGCCGCGCCGCGCGCCTGTATGCGGGCGCCGGCAATGCCGCGATCTATTACGGCCTGGGCGTGACCGAACACGCGCAGGGTTCGACCGCGGTGATGGGAATTGCGAACCTGGCCATGGCCACCGGCAACATCGGTCGGCCGGGCGTGGGCGTCAATCCATTGCGCGGCCAGAACAACGTGCAGGGCTCGTGCGACATGGGCTCGTTCCCGCACGAGTTCCCCGGCTATCGCCATGTCAGCGACGCAGCCGTGCGCAGCCTGTTCGAAGCCGAATGGAAGGTGTCGCTGCACGACGAGCCAGGCCTGCGCATTCCCAACATGTTCGAAGCGGCGCTGGATGGCGAGTTCAAGGGCCTGTACATCGAAGGCGAGGACATCGGCCAGTCCGACCCCAATACCCAGCACGTCACCGCGGCGCTGGGCGCGATGGAATGCGTGGTGGTGCAGGACCTGTTCCTCAACGAAACCGCCAAGTTCGCCCACGTGTTCCTGCCGGGCAGTTCCTTCATGGAGAAGGACGGCACCTTCACCAATGCCGAGCGCCGCATCTCGCGCGTGCGCAGGATCATGGCGCCCAAGGCCGGCTACGCCGACTGGGAGATCACCCAGCTGCTGGCCAACGCGATGGGCTACCCGATGGCCTATACCCATCCGGCGCAGATCATGGACGAGATCGCCCGGCTGACGCCCACCTTCACCGGCGTCAGCTACGACCTGCTGGAGGAAAAGGGCAGCATCCAGTGGCCGTGCAATGCCGAACACCCGGAAGGCACGCCGACCATGCACGTGGATCAGTTCGTGCGCGGCAAGGGCAAGTTCATGCTGACCCCGTACGTGCCAACGCGGGAGAAGGTCAACGTGCGTTTCCCGCTGCTGCTGACCACCGGGCGCATCCTGAGCCAGTACAACGTCGGCGCGCAGACCCGGCGCACGGCCAATTCCACCTGGCACGACGAAGACCGGCTGGAGCTGCATCCGCACGACGCCGAGGAGCGCGGCATCGCCGCCGATGACTGGGTGGGCGTGCAGAGCCGGGCCGGCGACACCGTGCTGCGCGCGCGCATCACCGACCGGGTGCAGCCGGGCGTGGTTTACACCACCTTCCATTTCCCTGGTTCGGGCGCGAATGTGATCACCACGGATAATTCGGACTGGGCCACCAATTGCCCGGAATACAAGGTCACCGCGGTGCAGGTCACGCGGGTGAGCCAGCCCTCGGAGTGGCAGCAGCGTCACAAAGCCTTCGACACCTTGCAGGAGCAGCTGCTGCCTGCGGCAGACTAGGGCGATGAGCGAACACGAAGTCCCTGTTCCGACCGAAGACGCCGGCAGCGTCGTGCGCAGCGTGGCCCGCCACCGCGGCGCGCGGGCACTGCAGCTGGACGACAACATCGCCGAAGAGGTGCCGGTGGCCTTCGTCTACAACGATGCACCGTTCGCGGTGATGATGGCCACGCCGGCCGATCTGGAAGATTTCGCGCAGGGGTTCGCCTTGAGCGAAGGGATCGTCGAGCGCATCGACGACGCGCAGGTGATATCGGTCGAACACCTGCTGGAAGGCGTGGAAGTACGGGTGGGCATTCCCGCCGATCGCGAACAGATCCTGCAAAGCCGCCGTCGCAGCATGAGCGGCCGCAGTGGTTGCGGCGTCTGCGGCAGCGAGCTGCTCGAAGCTGCGTTGCGCTCGCCTGCGCCGGTGGGCGAGGGGATCGCAGTGACGACGACCGCCCTGCAGCGTGCCCTGCGCGAGCTGCGCAGCCAGCAGCCGCTCAACGCCCGCACCGGCGCAACCCACGCGGCGGGCTGGGCGCTGGCCGATGGCCGCATCGTACTGGTGCGTGAGGACGTGGGCCGCCACAACGCACTGGACAAGCTGATCGGCGCGATGCATCGCGCGGGGTTCGATCCACAGTCGGGCTTCCTGGTGGTGACCAGCCGTGCCAGCTACGAGATGGCGATGAAGGCGGCCAGCGCCGGTATCGCGTTCATGGCCGCGATTTCCGCACCGACCGCACTGGCCCTGTCGCTGGCGCAGCGCACCGGCTTGACCCTGCTGGGGTTTGCCCGTGACGACGGCCAAGCGGTCTACACCCATCCCCGGCGCCTGATCGGGCAGGAGACCTGCACATGAGCAGCGATGGCAGCGAGCGCATTGCACGGTTGGTGGAGATGGCCAACGACATCGCGGCGTACTTCGAAGCCGAGTCCGACCAGGCGGTCGGCGTGGAAGGCGTCCGCCAGCACCTGGTGCGGTTCTGGGAGCCCGGCATGCGCCGCAAGCTGCTGCGCTACGTGCGCGATGGCGGCGGGGGACTCAAACCGCTGGCCCACGCGGCGGTGGAAGCGCTGGATGCTTGAGTGGTTGAGAGGCAACTGCCCGCCGACTGCCGCCGCCGCCATGGGCGCGTGGCGATGCCTTCGCTACGGCGTTCGATGGCCTCTCGGCCTCTGAGCGCCACGCGCACCTGCGGGCAACAGTCACGGCTGCAACCAATGCCGCCGTAACAGGGCAAACGTGACAGAATCCGCCCGCTTCGTTACCGGAACAAATCCTGAAGATGTCCTCCACCGCCGCCGTCCCCGCCAACAAGCCGTCCCGCGTCCTGCTGGCCAGCTTGATGGGCACCACCATCGAGTTCTTCGATTTCTACATCTACGCCACCGCCGCGGTGCTGGTGTTCCCGCACCTGTTCTTCTCGCCGGACAATCCGGTGGCCGCGCAGCTGGCTTCGCTTGCGACCTTCGCAGTGGCCTTCGTCGCGCGCCCGGTGGGTTCGGCGCTGTTCGGCCATTTCGGCGACCGCATCGGCCGCAAGGCCACGCTGGTGGCGGCGCTGCTGACGATGGGCATCTCGACGGTGGTGATCGGCCTGCTGCCGACCTACCACAGCATCGGCATCCTGGCTCCGCTGCTGCTGACCCTGTGCCGCTTCGGCCAGGGCATCGGCCTGGGCGGTGAGTGGGGCGGCGCGGTGCTGCTGGCGACCGAAAACGCGCCTCCTGGCAAGCGCGGCTGGTACGGCATGTTCCCGCAGCTGGGCGCGCCGCTGGGTTTCCTGCTGTCGGCCTCGACCTTCCTGGCCATGGGCGCGGCGCTGACCCCGGAGCAGTTCCTGGCCTGGGGCTGGCGCGTGCCGTTCATCGCGTCGGCGCTGCTGGTCATCGTTGGCCTGTGGGTGCGCCTGAGCATCAACGAGACCCCGGACTTCCAGAAAGCCATCGAGCGCAACGAACGCCTGCGCCTGCCGTTCCGCACGGTGTTCTCCCAGCACCTGGGGCCGCTGGTGCTGGGCACGTTGGGCGCGCTGGCGACCTTCGTCCTGTTCTACCTGATGACCGTGTTCGCGCTGGGCTACGGCACCGGTGCATTGGGTTACAGCAAGCAGGAGTTCCTGTTGATGCAGATGGTGGGCATGCTGTTCTTTGCTGCGGGCATCCCGCTGTCGGCCAAGTTCGGCGACCGCCGCACCGCGCGCGGCGCGATGCTGGTGGCCAGCATCGGCATCGTGATCTTCGGTCTGCTGTTCCCGGTCCTGTTCCAGAGCGGGCATCCGGCCCTGGTGATCGCCTTCCTGTGCATCGGCCTGTTCGTGATGGGCTGGACCTACGGCCCGGTCGGCACGCTGCTGTCGGAGGTCTACCCGACCGAAGTGCGCTACACCGGCTCGTCGCTGTCGTTCAACCTGGCCAGCGTGCTGGGTGCGGCGCCGGCGCCGTACGTGGCCAAGATGTTGGCCGATGCCTATGGCGTGCGGTCGGTCGGTTTCTACCTGAGCGCGGCCGGCGTGATCACGATCCTGGCCCTGCTGGCGATCCGTCGCCACGACAGCGTCAGGCGCTGATCGCACACGTTCCGCCGGAGGTCGCGCCTGCTCAGCCGAACAGGCGCGACAGGGTCCGGTTGAGCCAGCTGCCGTGCTGGTGGGTGCGGGAGAAGGCGTCCAGGTGGCGCCGCACGGTCTGGCTGTAGGCCTTGTCGTCGTTGCGGATATGGTTGAAGAGCCAGCGCGAGAGCAGGGTCTTGAGCTCATCGGCGATATCTTCGCCAGCGTCGAAGCGCAGCCGGTACTCGGAGACGCGCTTGATGAAGACCTCGTGCACCCGACGGTGCGCGGCGGTGAAGGGGTAGCCGGCTTCTTCCAGCAGCTCTTCCTCGAAAGCGAAATGCGACAACGTGTAGTCGACCAGTTCGGCGATGACCTCGCCGACGCCATCGCGCGAGCCACGCTGCTGGGCGGCGTGCAGTTGGTTGATCATCTCGACGATGCGTCGGTGCTGGGCATCGATCACGTCGATGCCGGTGTCCAGGTCGTCCTGCCAGATCAGCAAGCCCATGGGATGTGCTCCTGCGCCGGAACCGCCGGCGTGGCGCGCACTCTATTCAGGCCGTGCTGTTGCCGCCTTGATCGGAATCAATGAAGGTCGCGGCTTTGCACCGCAAGCGCATGCGCTGCACGAAGCCGCTACCACAGCGCATCGCGCAGCTTGTACCAGCTCATCGCCGCGACCAGCAGCGGCGTGCGCATCGCCTGGCCGCCGGGGAAGGGCGCGTGGCGGATCTTCCCGAACAGGTCCAGCCGCTGCGCCTGGCCGGCGATGGCTTCGGCGATGAGCTTGCCTGCAAGTCCGGTCGCGACCACGCCGTGGCCGGAGAAGCCCTGGGCGAAATACAGGTTCGGCTGCAGCCGGCCCCAGTGCGGCGCGCGGTTGAGCGAGATGTCGACGAAGCCGCCCCAGACATACTCCAGCGGTACGCCCTGCAACTGCGGAAACACGCCGGTCACGCGCTTGCGCATGATCGCGTGCAGGTCGCCGGGATCGCGTCCTGAATAGCTGGCGCGGCCGCCGAACAGCAGTCGGTGGTCATGGCTGAGCCGGTAGTAGTCCAGCGCCCAGGCGGTGTCGGCCACGGCCATGTCGTTGCCGATCAACGCCTGCGCGCCGGCTTCGCCCAGCGGCGCGGTCGCGGCGATATAGGTGCCGACCGGCATGATCCGCGATTCCAGTTCCGGCGCGATCCCGTGCAGCAACGCGTTGCCGGCGAGCACTGCGAAATCGCAATGCACTTCGCCCTGCGCGGTCTTGAACACGGGGCGCGCGCCGCGCACCAGCGAGGTCACGGCGGAATGTTCGTAAACCTGCACGCCCGCTTCGATGGCGGCGCGGCCAAGGCCCAGCGCGTAGGCCAGCGGGTGGATGTGGCCGCTGACCGGGTCGTAGAGCGCGCCCAGATAGCGGTCGCTGGCCAGCGTGCCGCGCAGGCGTTCGCGGTCCCACCATTCCACCGGATGGTCATAGCGCGTGTTGAAGTGCTCGACCATCGCCTGCACATCGCGCTGCTGGCGGGCCTTCAGTGGGACGGTGGCGTGGCCCGGCCGCCAATGCGCGTCGATGCCGTGGCGGGCGATGCGTGCGTGCATCCAGTCCAGGCCTTCGCGTGACAGGTCGAACATGCGTCGCGCATCGTCGATGCCGACCAGCGATTCCAGTTTCTCCTCGCCACAGCCGAAACCGACGATGGCCTGGCCGCCGTTGCGGCCGGAAGCGCCCCAGCCAATGCGTTCGGCTTCCAGCACCACCACGCGATAGCCGGCTTCGGCCAGCTCCAGCGCAGTGGCCAGGCCGGTATAGCCGGCGCCGAGGATGCAGACATCGCAGTCGATCCGGCCGGCCAGCGTCGGCTGCGCGGGCAGGGGCGTAGCGCTGGCGGCGTACCAGCTGGGTGGGTAGGCAGCGTTCGCGGCGTCAGACCGCACGCAGGTACCAGGCGTATTCCAGGTCGGTCACCTGGGTTTCGAAGCTGCGCAGTTCCTTGAGCTTCTGCTGGCCGTAGATATGGCGGAAGCGTTCGCCAAACTGGCTGGCGATGAAGTCGCTGGTCAGGAAATCGTCGATCGACTGGCGCCAGTACGGGCTGCGGTTTTCGGTCTGCTCGTAGGCGTTGCCGATGATCGGCGGGCCCGGATCGAACTGGTTTTCCAGCCCGTGCAGCATGCCGGCCAGCACGGCGGCGCAGGCCAGGTAGACGTTGGCATCGGCACCGGCGATGCGGTGTTCGATCCGGGTGTTCTTCGCATCGCTGTGCGGGATGCGCATGGCCACGGTGCGGTTGTTGAAGCCCCAGGTGTCGCCCAGCGGCACGAACGCGTTCAGCACATAGCGCCGATAGCTGTTGGCATGCGGGGCGAACAGCAGCATGGTGTCGCGCGCACTGCGCTGCAGGCCGCCGATGGCATGCTTCAAGGTGTCGGCCGGTGCGGCCTCGGTGCCGGCGAAGATGTTGTTGCCGTCGCGGTCCAGCACGCTGACATGCACATGCAGGCCGCTGCCGGCCTGTTCGACATGCGGCTTGGCCATGAAGCTGGCCTGCAGGCATTGTCTGCTGCGCCACGGCCTTGATGGTGCGCTTGAGCAGCAGCGCCTCGTCGCAGGCGCGCACCGCGTCGGCGCGATGCTTGAGGTTGATCTCGAACTGGCCTGGCGCGTACTCGGCCACGGCGGTATCGGCGGGAATCTCCTGCGCGCGGCATGCCGTGGACACCGCATCGATGAAGCCGCGGTTGTCGTCCAGGTCTTCCATGTAATAGACCTGGGTGGAATCGTTGCGCGCGCCGGTGTTCGGGTTGACCGCCGTCTGCGGACGGCCATCGCTGCCGGGCAGGCGGTCGAACAGGTAGAACTCCAGCTCGATCGCCACCACCGGGGTCAGGCCCTTGTCGGCGAAGCGTTGCACCACCCGGCGCAGCACTTCACGCGGATTGGCCTCGAACACACCGCCGGCGCCGTCTTCCATCGCCAGCAGCAGTTGCGCCATCGGCCGCGGCGACCACGGCACCGGGCGCAGTGAACCGGGCACCGGCCGGCAGATGCGGTCCTCGTCGCCGATGTCGTAACCCAGTCCGGTTTCCTCGACTGTGTTGCCGGTGATGTCGGTGGCGATCAGCGACATCGGCAGGCAGACGCCGTCGCTGTAGATCTTGTCCAGCGCGTCGCGGGTGATGCGCTTGCCACGCAGCAGGCCGTTCATGTCCGGCAGCAGCAGGTCGATGGCTTCCAGGTCGGGCAGGGCGGCCAGGGTGGCCGCGTCGCGGGCGCGCAGGGCGTCGTCTGAGGCGTCGGAAAAGGCGGTCATGGCGGCCTCGGCAGCGGTTCGGGCCAGCTTATCAGGGCCCGGTGCTGTCAAGAATACTCAACATGCGAAAATTTCCGGGGCCAAAAAAGGCCATCCGGGCCAGTAAATGGTCGGGGAACGGGCCGGTGTGTTGTAAAAATAAAACGGCCACGCTACTTTGCGGTGAAGCCCCCGCGAGCCGAGTCACGCATGGCCAAGCCGCCGCTGATCGGAGTTCCCACCGACCGCAAGCAGATCGGGTTGCACCCGTTCCTGGCCGTCGGCGAGAAGTACGTGCGCGCGGTGGTCGATGGCGCCGGCGGGGTGCCGCTGCTCTGGCCGACGCTGGTCCCGGCGCTGGATCCGGCATTGTTGCTGGACACCGTGGACGGCCTGCTGCTGACCGGCGCGGTCAGCAATATCGAACCGCACCACTATTCCGACGAACCCAGCTGGTGCGGCAACCTGCACGATCCCGCACGCGACGGCACCACGCTGCCGCTGGTGCGCGCGGCCCTGGCGGCGGGCGTGCCGGTGCTGGCGATCTGCCGCGGCTTCCAGGAGGTCAACGTCGCGCTGGGCGGCGCGCTGCACCAGAAGGTGCACGAGGTGCCTGGCTTGATGGACCACCGCGAGGACAAGGACGCCCCACTGGACGTGCAATACGGTCCAGCCCACGCTGTGACCCTGGCGCCCGGCGGCCTGCTGGCTGCGTTCGGCGGCACGCAGCAGCAGGTCAACTCATTGCACGGGCAGGGCGTCAAACGCCTGGCCGATGAACTCATCGTTGAAGCCACCGCGCCGGACGGCCTGATCGAAGCCTTCCGTCATGCCGGCGGCACCTTCCTGCTGGGCGTGCAGTGGCACCCCGAGTGGAAGGTCACGCAGAACGCGTTCTACGCCGGCATCTTCCGCGCGTTCGGCGATGCCTGCCGCGCCCGTGCCCGCCTTCACCAGGAATCCGTCTTCGCATGAGCCGCCGCCTGACCCAGAAATCCACCCCGATCGAACAGCCCGAGAACTCCCTGCGGCGCTGGCTGAAGGAGCGCCGGATCACCGAGGTCGAATGCCTGGTGCCGGACATCACCGGCATCGCCCGCGGCAAGATCATCCCGGCCGACAAGTTCAGCCACGACTACGGCACGCGCCTGCCCGAAGGCATCTTCGCCACCACCATCACCGGCGATTATCCGGACGATTATTACGAGCTGACCAGCCCATCCGATTCGGACATGTTCCTGCGGCCGGACCCGGCGACCGTGCGCATGGTGCCGTGGGCCGCCGACCCGACCGCGCAGGTGATCCACGATTGCTGGACCAAGGACGGTGAGCCGCATGACCTGGCACCGCGCAACGTGCTGCGCCGCGTGCTGAAGGCCTATGAGGACGCCGGCCTGCAGCCGGTGGTCGCACCGGAGCTTGAATTCTTCCTGGTGCAGAAGAACACCGACCCGGATTTCCCGCTGCTGCCGCCGGCCGGTCGTTCGGGTCGCCCGGAAACCGCGCGCCAGTCGTATTCCATCGACGCGGTCAACGAATTCGACCCGATCCTGGACCTGATGTACGACTACTGCGATGCGATGGAACTGGACGTGGACACGTTGATCCACGAATCAGGTGCCGCGCAGCTGGAAGTCAACTTCACCCATGCCGATGCGCTGAGCCGCGCCGACCAGGTGTTCCTGTTCAAGCGGACCATGCGCGAGGCCGCGCTGCGCCATGGGATCTACGCCACGTTCCTGGCCAAGCCGATGGAGAACGAGCCTGGCAGCGCCATGCACATCCACCAGAGCGTGCTGGACCGCAAGACCGGCAAGAACGTGTTCGCTGGCAAGGAGGAAGGCAAGGAGAGCAAGACCTTCCTGCACTACATCGGCGGCCTGCAGAAGTACGCGCCGCTGACCATGGCGTTCTTCGCGCCGAACGTGAATTCCTACCGGCGCCTGGCGATCGGCCAGGTCGCGCCGATCAACGTGCAGTGGGGCTACGACAACCGCACCTGCGGCCTGCGCGTACCCAAGGACACGCTGGACAACACGCGCGTGGAAAGCCGTTTCGCCGGTTCCGATGCCAATCCTTACCTGGCCATGGCCGCGACCCTGGCCTGCGGCCTGCTGGGCATCCAGGGCAAGCTCGCCCCGACCAAGCCGCTGGCGACCAGCGCGCAGGACAAGGGTTTCGAGCTGCCGCGCTCGCTGGGCGAGGCGCTGGACGAACTGGAGGGCTGCAAGCCGCTGCAGGACCTGCTGGGTCCGCGCTTCGTGCGCGCCTACATCTCGGTCAAGCGCAAGGAATACGAGACGTTCTTCCGGGTGATCAGCTCGTGGGAACGCGAGTTTCTTTTGTTGAATGTCTGAGGTGTCCGCCCGCGTCGTTGTTCCCGGAAGTGCAAGGCCAGGGCTTTCGCACCGCTTCGCGGCGCGAGCCACTTTTGTCTTGGCAAAAGTAGCCAAAACCGCAGGCGCCGACGCAGGCCGATGCTGCGCATCGGTGCCCTGCGCTCCTCGGCGAAGCGGGCACGGCGCCCAAACTCGCTTCGCTCAGACAAGGGCGCCTCTTCGGCCCGCTTCACCTGCGGTGCTCGGCTTGCTTTAAGGCGCAAGGATCAACTGCAAAGCACAGGCAACGGCAAAGCAAGAGCCACACCTACACATTCCAAGAGGTCGAGATGGACACCCAACAAACCCGCATCCTCCAGGACCTCGATGCAGCCCACCACCTGCATCCGTTCAACGACAACGCCGCGCTGGCGCAGAAGGGCACCCGCATCCTGACCAGGGGCGAGGGCTGCTACGTCTGGGATGCCGAAGGCCACAAGCTGCTCGATGCCTTCGCCGGGCTGTGGTGCGTCAACATCGGCTATGGGCGTAGCGAACTGGGCGAGGCCGCGTCGAAGCAGATGACGCAGCTGGCGTACTACAACAGTTTCTTCCAGTGCACGACCGAGCCGACCATCCGCTTGGCGGCCAAGCTGGCCGAGCTGACGCCGGGTGACCTGAACCACGCGTTCTTCGTCAATTCCGGATCGGAAGCCAACGACACCATCCTGCGCCTGGTCCGACACTTCTGGGCGGTGCAGGACCAGCCGCAGAAGAACATCTTCATCGGTCGCCACAATGGCTACCACGGCACCACCATGGCCGGCGCCAGCCTGGGCGGCATGAAAGGCATGCACAAGCAGGGTGGCCTGCCGATCCCGGACATCGCCCACATCGAGCCGCCGTTCTGGTTCTACGACGGCGGTGATCTGTCCGAAGACGAATACGGCCTGGTCGCTGCGCGCCGGCTGGAAGACAGGATCCTGGAACTCGGGCCCGAGCGCGTGGCTGCCTTCATCGGTGAGCCGGTCATGGGAGCGATTGGCGTGTACATCCCGCCGCGCACCTATTGGCCTGAGATCGAACGCATCTGCCGCAAGTACGACGTACTGCTGGTGGCCGACGAGGTGATCTGCGGGTTCGGTCGCACCGGTGAATGGTTCGGCTCGGAATATTTCGGCTTCACGCCCGATGTCATGACGATTGCCAAGGGCATCACCTCCGGCTACATCCCGCTGGGCGCGGCTATGTTCAACGACCGCGTCGCCGGCGTACTCAAGACCCAGGGCGGCGAGCTGGCCCATGGCGCCACGTACTCCGGCCATCCGGTTTGCGCGGCCGTGGCGCTGGAGAACATCCGCATCCTGCAGGAAGAACAGGTGGTGGAAACCGCCAGGACCCACATCGCGCCGTACCTGGCCCAGCGCTGGGCCGAACTGGGTGAGCACCGCCTGGTCGGCCAGGCGCGTATCGCCGGGTTGATGGGGGCGCTCGAGCTGGTCCCGCACAAGGGTCAGCGCACAACGTTCGAAGAGCGCGGTACAGTGGGGGCGCTCTGCCGTGACAACGCGCTGCGACACGGGTTGATCCTCCGCGCCACCTACGATTCGATGCTGCTCTCACCACCGCTGGTCATCACCCGCGAACAGGTCGACGAGTTGTACGAAAAGACCTGGGCGGCACTGGAGGACACGGCCGAGGCCATTGGAGTCTGACGTTCCCTGGGGAGGGATCAAACGAGCGGCCCGCAACCAGCGCGGGACGCACTTCCTGCCAATGCCCCACACCGATGGGGCGCAAGTGGAGAGACACGATGAAGTTGCGAATCCTGGGTGTGATGGTGGTGAGCGCCACGCTGGCGGCTTGCGGCGGTGGCGGCAAGGAAGGCGCGGCGCCTGCCGCGGGCGAGGGGGCTGCACCGGCCACGGGTGCCAAGGTGGTCAACGTCTACAACTGGTCGGACTACATCGCCGAGGACACCAACGCCAACTTCGAAAAGGCCACCGGCATCAGCGTCACCTATGACGTGTTCGACAGCAACGAAGTGCTGGAAGCCAAGCTGCTGGCCGGCTCCAGTGGCTACGACGTGGTCGTGCCGACGCTGAATTTCCTGGGCCGCCAGATCCAGGCGGGCGTGTTCCTGCCGCTGGACAAGAGCAAGATTCCCAATATCGCCAACCTCGATCCGGAAATGATGACACGGATCGAAAAGCAGGACCCCGGCAACCAGTACGCGGTGCCGTACATGTGGGGCACCACTGGCATCGGCTACAACGTGGACAAGGTCAAGGCCGCCTTCGGCAGCACCGACATCACCAACACCTGGGACCTGGTGTTCAAGCCGGAAAACCTGGCCAAGCTGAAGGACTGCGGCGTGACCTTCCTGGATACGCCCAGCGAGATCGTGCCAATCGCCTTGAACTACCTGGGCGAAGATCCCAACAGCACCGATCCGAAGGTGATCGAGAAAGCCGCTGCGCTGCTCAAGACCATCCGTTCGTCCATCGGCCAGTTCCATTCGTCCTCGTACATCGACGCGATGGCCAACGGCGACACCTGCCTGGTGGTGGGCTGGTCGGGTGACGTGATCCAGGCGCGCGACCGCGCCACCGAAGCCAAGAATGGCGTCAACATCGCCTATTCGATCCCGAAGGAAGGCGCGCCGCTGTGGTTCGACATGCTGTCGATCCCCAAGGACGCCAAGAACGTCGACAACGCCTACGCCTACATCAACTACCTGCTGGACCCGCAGGTGATGGCCAACAACTCCGACTTCATCAGCTATCCCAATGCCATTCCCAAGGCCAAGGACCTGATGAGCAAGGACATCACCAGCGACCCGACGATCTATCCGCCGCCGGAAGTGGCCGCCAAGTTGTTCACCTTCGCCATCATCCCGCCGGAAGTGGACAAGCAGTACACCAAGCTGTGGACTGACCTGAAGACCAATAAAGAAGTAAGACGCCGCGGGGCGGGCCATCAAGGCCTGCCCCGCTTGCCATGCGGCGGATGCAACGTCCGCGCATGCGCCAGTGAACGCAAGCACGCACCGCCGGCGCCACGCGCGCCGCGCGACACCAGGCACTGACGGGGATCGACATGGCAGCAGTGGAACAGCAGCAGGCGGTTGCAGGCCACGGGCCATCACCCTTGCCGGGTGCAGAGGGGTATCTGCGCATCGAGAACGTGCGCAAGGAATTCGATGGCTTCCTGGCGGTGGACGACACCAACCTGTCGATCCGCAAGGGCGAGATCTTCGCGCTGCTGGGCGGCTCGGGCTGTGGTAAGTCCACGCTGCTGCGCTGTCTGGGCGGGTTCGAGCATCCGACGACCGGGCGCATCGTCCTGGATGGCCAGGAACTGAAAGGCCTGCCGCCGTACGAGCGGCCGATCAACATGATGTTCCAGTCCTACGCGTTGTTCCCGCACATGACGGTCGAACAGAACATCGCCTTCGGCCTGAAACAGGACGGCATGGCCAAGGCCGATATCGCCAGGCGCGTGGAAGAAATGCTCGCGCTGGTGCAGCTGGGCAAGCTGGCCAGGCGCAAGCCGCACCAGCTGTCCGGTGGCCAGCAACAACGCGTGGCGCTGGCGCGCTCATTGGCCAAGGGGCCGAAGCTGCTGCTGCTGGACGAACCGATGGGCGCGCTGGACAAGAAGCTGCGCACCCAGATGCAGCTGGAGCTGGTCTCGATCATCGAAAAGACCGGGGTGACCTGCGTGATGGTCACCCATGACCAGGAAGAGGCCATGACCATGGCCAACCGGATCGCGCTGATGGATGCCGGCCGCATCCGCCAGGTCGGCACCCCCGATGAAATCTACGAATCACCCACCAGTCGCTTCGCCGCCGAGTTCATCGGCTCGGTGAACATGCTCGACGGGAAGATCGACGAGGACATGGCCGACTACGTCACCATCCGTTCGCCCGCGCTGGAGCGACCGATCTATGTCGGCCACGGCGTCTCCGGCTACGAAGGGCAGGATGTCGGCTTCGGCGTGCGGCCCGAGAAGGTGCAGATCAGCAAGGAAGAACCGGATCAGCCGAACAACAAGGCGCACGGCCGGATCGAGGACATCGCGTATTTCGGCAGTCATTCGGTGTTCCACGTGCGCCTGCCCAGCGGCTTCATGATCATGGCCAACTTCGCCAACCAGGCGCGCTGGGCCAGCGAGGGCATGACCTGGGGCGACGAGGTCTGGGTCTGTTGGGGTGACAACGAAGGCGTGGTGCTGACCCAATGAGCGCGCCCACCGTCTACGAACTGCTGCGCAGGATCACGCCCGGCCCGCGCTGGGGCGTGATCGGCATTCCCTACCTGTGGATGCTGGTGTTCTTCGCCATCCCGTTCCTGATCGTGCTGAAGATCTCCTTCGCGCGGCTGGCCATCGCGATGCCGCCGTACACGCCGATCCTGGAAGTGGAAAACGCCGAGGTCGCGCTCAAGCTCAACCTGTCCAATTTCCTGCAGCTGGGCGCGCTGCAGAACGGCTATATCGCCGCGTACTGGAGTTCGCTCAAGATCGCGGCCATCGCGACCTTTCTGACCCTGCTGGTCGGCTACCCGATGGCCTACGTCATTGCCAAGCTGCCCCCGTCCGGCCGCAATATCGCGATGATGCTGGTGGTGCTGCCGTCGTGGACCTCGTTCCTGATCCGCGTGTATGCATGGATCGGCATCCTCAAGAGCAGCGGGCCGGTCGGGCAGCTGCTGGAGAAGATCGGCGTGATCGACGCCTTGCAGTCGATGGGCTGGATCGAGGGCCGGCAGATCCTGTACACGCCGCTGGCAACCTATATCGGCATCGTCTACTGCTATCTGCCGTTCATGGTGCTGCCGCTCTACACCAACCTGGTCAAGCATGACGGGCGCCTGCTGGAAGCGGCCTACGATCTGGGCGCGCGGCCGTGGAAGGCGTTCGTCAAGATCACCCTGCCGTTGTCGCGGAGCCGGCATCGTCGCCGGCTGCATGCTGGTGATGATCCCGGCGGTGGGCGAGTTCGTGATTCCCGAGTTGCTGGGTGGGCCGGACACGCTGATGATCGGCCGGGTGCTGTGGAACGAGTTCTTCGCCAACCGCGACTGGCCGCTGGCCTCGGCGGTGGCGATCGCGATGTTGCTCTTGCTGATGATCCCGATCGTGATCTTCAACCGCGTCCAGCAGAAAGAGATCGAAGGGAGGCTGACATGAGCGTCGTCGGCCGCGCACGCTGGCCCACCTGGACCATCCTGGGCCTGGGCTTCGCCTTCCTGTATCTGCCGGTGCTGCTGTTGATGGTGTGGAGCTTCAACAGTTCGCGCCTGGCCACGGTCTGGGCGGGGTTTTCGTTCAAGTGGTACGGCGAACTGCTGCGCGATGATTCGATGCTGGATGCGGCCTGGGTCAGCCTGCGCATTGCGTTTTGGACGGCGACTGCCTCGGTGGTGCTGGGGACGATGGCGGCGCTGGTGATGACCCGCATGCGCCGCTTCCCGGGCAAGACGCTGTTCGGTGGCCTGATCACCGCGCCACTGGTGATGCCCGACGTGATCATCGGCCTGTCGATGCTGCTGATGTTCGTCTCGCTGGGCGAGATCTTCCATTTCCAGCCCAAGGGCATGATCTCGATCTGGATCGCGCATACGACCTTCGCGCTGGCCTTCGTCACCGTGGTGGTGTCCTCGCGCATGGCCGAGCTGGACAAGTCGCTGGAAGAGGCGGCGATGGACCTGGGCGCCAACCGGATCAAGGTGTTCTTCCTGATCACCCTGCCGATCATCACCCCGGCGCTGGTGTCGGGCTGGCTGCTGGCCTTCACCCTGTCGCTGGACGACGTGGTGATCGCCAGCTTCGTCTCCGGCCCCAGCTCGACCACGCTGCCGATGAAGGTGTTCTCGTCGGTGCGGTTGGGACTGAGCCCCAAGATCAACGCGCTGGCGACGCTGATGATCGTGATCGTGTCGGTCTGTGCCTTCATCGGCTGGTGGCTGATGTACCGCAGCGAGAAGCGCCGCAAGCTGGACATGCAGCTTGCGTTGCAGGACAACGGTTGACAGGAAGTGGGACCTCGGGTTTCACTTATGAAACTGATGTGGCCATCGTGATCTGACCTCCGGTGGCCGATAGGCATGTCGACCGGCGCTGGGAACAGGCGGGCGGCATGGGCACCTTTCTCCTGCAGGATTCGCGACCTTGAGCAGCCACGACGACGATGACCGCCGCAACGATGATGCGCGCGACCCCGGGCAGGACAACGGACAAGGCGATGACAAGAAGCCATCGCCGCTGAAAAACCCGAAAGTGAAATGGACGCTGATCGTGATCGGCCTGCTGGCCGTGCTGATCTTCATCGTGTGGCTGGTCCACCACCTGTTGGTCGGGCGTTACCTGCAGGAAACCAACGACGCCTACCTGCAGGCTGATTCGGTCGCGGTCGCGCCACGCGTCAATGGCTACGTCACCGCCGTTTATGTGAGCGACCACGCCTGGGTCAAGGTCGGGCAGCCGTTGCTGCAGATCGATGACCGCACGTACCGCGCCCAGCTGGAGCAGGCGCAGGCCGCCGTAGCCGTGCGCCAGGCCGATATCGTGGCTGCGCAGGCGGCTGTGGATGGCTATCGCGCGCAATCGGTGCAGTCGCACACGCAGGTGGTCTCGGCCGCGGCGCAGCTCAAGTTCGCCAATGCCGAAGTCGCGCGCTTCGCACCGCTGGCCGCGTCCGGTGCGGACACCCACGAACACCAGGAACAACTGCACCAGCAGCGCGACCAGGCCAAGGCCCAGTACGACGCGGCGTTGGCGCAGGTCAACGGTGCCGACAGCCAGATTGCCGCTGGCGAAGCGCAGTTGGAGCAGGCGCAGGCGGGCCTCAAGCAGGCCCAGGCCAATGTCGACCAGGCCCAGGTGGCGATGGAAGACACCCACCTGAAGGCGGCCATCGCCGGGCGCCTGGGCGACAAGACCGTGCAAGTCGGCCAGTTCCTCAGCGCCGGTACGCGCACGATGACCATCGTGCCGGTCGATGCGCTGTACCTGACGGCCAACTTCAAGGAAACCCAGGTCGGCCTGATGCGCGAAGGCCAGCCGGTGGAGATCGAAGTCGATGCGCTGTCCGGCGTGACCCTGCATGGCCATGTCGAAAGCCTGTCACCCGGCACCGGTTCGCAGTTCGCGTTGCTGCCGCCGGAGAACGCCACCGGCAACTTCACCAAGGTCGTGCAGCGCGTGCCGGTGCGCATCCGCGTCGATGCCGGCGCCGAAGCGCGCAAGGTGCTGGTGCCAGGCATGTCGGTGACCGCCACGGTCGATACGCGGTCGGCCAGGGATGCCAAGGACAAGACCCAGGACGAAGCGGACCACCAGGGCGACAAGGCACCGGCACGCCCGTGAGCGCCACCGGCGCCAATGCGGGCGGCACCCAGGCAGCGGTGTCGCAGAAGGCCGATGCCGGCGCCTGGCTGGCCGTGGCTGCCGGCACCATCGGTTCGTTCATGGCGACGCTGGATATTTCCATCGTCAATGCCGCGCTGCCCACGATCCAGGGCGAAGTCGGCGCCAGCGGTACCGAGGGCACCTGGATTTCCACGGCCTACCTGGTCAGCGAGATCATCATGATCCCGCTCACCGGCTGGTTCGTGCGGACCCTGGGCCTGCGTAATTTCCTGGTGATCTGCGCGGTGTTGTTCACTGCGTTCTCGGTGATGTGCGGGTTGTCGACCTCGCTACCGATGATGATCGTCGGCCGCATCGGGCAGGGTTTTGCCGGCGGCGCACTGATTCCCACGGCGTTGACCATCGTCGCCACGCGGCTGCCACCGGCGCAGCAGATGATGGGCACGGCGCTGTTCGGCATGACCGTGATCATGGGGCCGGTGATCGGCCCGCTGCTTGGTGGCTGGCTGACCGAGAACGTCAGCTGGCATTACGCATTCTTCCTCAACGTGCCGGTGTGCATCGGCCTGCTGGCGCTGTTGTTGCTGGGCCTGCAGCACGAGAAGGCCGACTGGGGCGGGCTGCTGCTGGCCGACTGGCTGGGCATCTTCGGCCTGACCGCCGGGTTGGGTGGACTGACGGTGGTGCTGGAAGAAGGCCAGCGCGAACGCTGGTTCGAATCGGAATTCATCATCGTGCTGTCGTTGGTCTCGGCCGCGGGTTTCGCTGCGCTGCTGCTCTCGCAGTTCTTCAGCCGTGAACCGGTGATCCAGCTCAAGGTGCTGCTCAACCGCAGCTTCGGCGCGGTGTTCATGATGATGCTCGCCGTGGGCATGATCCTGTTCGGCGTGATGTACATGATCCCGCAGTTCCTGGCGATGGTGTCCGGCTACAACACCGAGCAGTCCGGTTACGTGCTGCTGCTGCAGGGCATCCCGACGGTGCTGGTGATGCCGTTCATGCCCAAGCTGCTGGAAACGGTGGACGTGCGCATCCTGGTGGTCAGCGGCCTGCTGTGCTTCGGCATTGCCTGCTTCATCAACATGGACCTGACCTCGACCAGCGTGGGCGCCTCGTTCGTCGCCGGCCAGCTGCTGCAGGGCGTTGGCCTGGCGCTGGCGATGATGTCGCTCAACCAGGCGGCGATCAGCTCGGTGCCCAAGCACCTGGCCGGCGATGCGTCGGGCCTGTTCAACGCCGCGCGAAATCTGGGCGGCTCGATCGGGCTGGCGATGATCTCCACCTTCCAGGAGCGCCGCCTGACCTATCACGTCGAAGTGCTGGGCAGTGCGACCACGGCCAATTCGCCGATGGGCCAGGACTTCGTCCATGGCCTGGCCGGTGCACTGCAGGGCAGTGGCGCGGACAGCGCCTTGCAGGCGGTTGGCGCGCTGGCCCGCATCGTCCAGTTGCAGGCGCTGGTGATGACCTATAACGACCTGTTCTGGATCTTCGGGGTAGTGGTGGCCTGCTCGATCCCGCTGGCCTTCCTGCTCAAGCCTTTGCCGAAAGGGGTGCCGCTTGCGATGCATTGATTTTCCGCGCCGCGCGCGTCCTGCGCTGGCCGCATTGATCCCGCTGCTGCTGGCCGGCTGCGCGCTGGGGCCGGACTACGTGCGCCCCGATGTCGCGCCCGATGCAGTCAACGCGACCCAGCTGCATCGCGCGGCCAATGCCGGCGTGGTCGACGTACCGCCGCCCAGCCAGTGGTGGCGCGAACTCGACGACCCGCAGTTGACCTGGCTGATCGACACCGCGCTCGCGCAGAGCCCCGACCTGCGCGCGGCCGAAGCCAAGGTGCGCGCGGCCCGTGGCCTGTCCGCACAGCGTCGCGCCGAGCGCCTGCCGCAGGTCGGCGCGTTGGGCGCGTATGCGCGCGTGGAAGCGCCGGACTCGGTCAAGGACGGCATCCGCGATGCGGGCGAGGGCATTGCCCAGGCCACCGATCCGGCCACGGGGACCGCCATCCGCCAGGCGACCCAGGACCTGGACATGGATTCCAACCTGTACGTGGCCGGTTTCGACGCCAGCTGGGAACTGGACTTCTTCGGCCGTCGCCGCCGGGCGCTGGAAGGCGCCGCGGCGCAGGCCGAATCGGCGCAGGCGCAGCTGGCCGACGCGCAGGTGCGCCTGGCGGCCGAGATCGGCCAGGTCTACGCGAACTATCGTGGCCTGCAGGCGCGCATCGTCATCGCCGGGCACAGCCTCCAGGCCGCGCAGCAGATCCTGGACCTGACCACGCAGCGTCGCAGCCGTGGCGCGGCTTCGGACCTGCAGGTCGAACGCGTGCGCGGCCAGTTGCAACAGCAGCAGGCGCTGCTGCTGCCGTTGGAAGCCCGGCGCGACGAAGCGCTGGACCAGCTGGCATTGATGATCGGCCAGGCGCCTGGTGCGCTGGACGCGCGCCTGGCTTCGGTCGCACCGCTGCCGTCATTGCCGGCCGAAGTGAAGGTGGACGACCCGGCTTCGGTGATCCGCCGTCGCCCCGACGTGCGCCAGGCCGAGCGCGAACTGGCTGGCGCCAACGCGCAGATCGGCGAAGCGCTGTCGGCGTATTTCCCGCAGGTCACGCTGTACGGCAGCCTGGCCTCGGTCGCGACCTCGCCCGGTGACCTGGGCGCCGGGTCGGCGGCGACCGTGCTGGCGCCGGTGCTGCGCTGGTCGATCCTGGATTTCGGCCGCATCCGCGCGCAGGTGGCGCAGGCCCGCGCTGGCACCGAAGGCCGCGCCGCGTCCTACGAACAGACCGTGCTGGCTGCCTTGCAGGATGCCAACACCGCACTGTCCAACTTCGGCTCGGCGCGCAGGCAGGTGCTGGTCGCCACCCAGGCGCAGGCTTCGGCGGATCGGGCGGCCACCTTGATGCAGCAGCGCCGCGACGCCGGTGCGTCTTCGTTGATCGATCTGCTGGATGTGCAGCGCCAGCAGCTCACTGCACAGGACAGCGCCGCGCAGGCGCAGCTGCAGCTGGTCGTGGACTACGTCGCCCTGCAGAAGAGCCTGGGCCTGGGCTGGCAGGACGCGCCGCCGCCGGGCGCTGTTTCCGCCCAGCGGGACAGCGCGCGCCGCTGAACCGCGGTTTTGCTGCGTTCGCGGCAAGGTCCAGAAGCCCGCGCACGGCTCGGTCACGGCGCCAGGAGGATCATGGCGGCCTGCATTTCAAGCATGTGGAGACACCCATGATCACTGAGATTCCCAACCCCGCCACCGGCCAGGTCGAACACCGCCAGGCGCTGATGGGCGCCAACGCCGTCGAGGCCGCCCTGCACGCCGCACAGGTGGCCTTCCCGGAATGGGCGCAGCGGCCGCTGGACGCGCGCAGCGTGGTGCTGCGCAACGTCGGCCAGGCGTTGCGTGCCCGGCGCGAGTCCATCCAGCAGGCCATGACCGCCGAGATGGGCAAGTTGAAGAAGGAGGCGCTGGCCGAGATCGACAAGTGCGCCGATGCCTGCGACTTCTACGCCGACAACGCCGCCAGGTATCTGCAGCACGAAGCCATCAAGACCGAGGCGCAGTCCAGTTACGTGCGCTACGAGCCGATCGGCTGCGTGTTCGCCGTGATGCCGTGGAATTTCCCGATCTGGCAGGTGTTCCGTTTCCTGGCACCGACCCTGATGGTGGGCAACACCGTGTTGCTCAAGCACGCGACCAACGTGCCGCGCTGTGCTGATGCCATCGCTGATGCGCTGCGCGAAGGTGGCGTGCCGGAAGGCGTGTTCGGCGTGCTGCATATCGATAACGACCAGGCCGCCGCGGTCATCAAGGACCCGCGCATTGCCGCGATCACGCTGACCGGTTCCGAACGCGCCGGCAAGTCGATTGCTGCCACCGCTGGCAGCGTGCTGAAGAAGTGCGTGATGGAACTGGGCGGCAGTGACGCGTTTGTGGTGCTGGACGATGCCGACCTGGACAAGACCGTTGCAGCGGCGGTGAAGGGGCGCTTCGACAACGCAGGCCAGACCTGCATCGCGGCCAAGCGTTTCATCGTGGTCGATGCGATTGCCGATGCCTTCGTGCAGCGCTTCGTCGAGGCCGCAGGCAAGCTGCAGACCGGCGATCCGAACGATGCGGCCACCACGCTGGCACCGATGGCGCGCCAGGACCTGCGTGACGAATTGCACCAGCAGGTCGCCGGCAGCGTCGCCAACGGCGCCAAGGTGTTGCTGGGCGGCAAGCCTGGTGATGGCTACGCGGAATACCCAGCGTCGATCCTGGACAACGTGCGGCCGGGCATGCCGGCCTATGACGAAGAACTGTTCGGCCCGGTCGCCAGCATCCTGCGGGTCAAGGACGAAGCCGAAGCCGTGCGCGTGGCCAACGACACCAGCTTCGGCTTAGGGGGCAGCGTGTGGACCGGAGACGCCAAGCGCGGCGAACGCATCGCCCAGCAGCTGCAGTGCGGCGCGGCCTTCGTGAACGCCATCGTCCGCAGCGATGTGCGCCTGCCGTTCGGCGGTACCAAGCGCTCTGGCTACGGCCGTGAACTGGCCAACCACGGCATGCACGAGTTCACCAACATCAAGACGATCTACGTGAGCTGATCGAACTGCCGGGCGCGTGCGGTCATGCGCGTTCGCCGCAGTCGTGCAGGGTGGGCGTGGCTGTGCGGAGGCCGACACTGCCGGGTTCGTCCGTCTCGGAAGATGGGACTGACCCCATGCCGCCTGACCGCCGCGCCACCGCGTCATGCCAACGCCTGGCTGGGCACGGTGCAGGCCATCATCTCCAGGGAGGATCCGGATGAAGCCGCTGTTGTTGCCCACGCTGCTGGCCATCGCGCTGGCGGCCTGCGCCCGGGATGGGGCCGGGGAGAACACCCCGGAGGCCCCTCTCATTTCCGCACCGTCGCTCCCCGTCGCGGTGCCGACACCTGCGGATCAATCTGCAGCCGAACCCGAAGCGCTCGCCGACCCTGCAGACGTGGCGGCAATGGACGCGCGCATCGACAGGGTCCTGGGCGGCCACCTGGCTTACCGGACCATGCTGGAGCGCCTGCAGGTGGCGGTGGCGGGCGGGGACTGCTCCGGGGTGGCGGCGCTGGTGCGCTATCCGCTGGAAGCAACGGGCAGGACCGGGACACTCCGGATCAGGAACGCCAGGGCCTTCGTCGAGCATTGCGACGACATCGTGACCCCGGCCGTGGCCAGGGCAATCGCCGAGCAGCGCTACGCCCGGCTGTTCGTCAGCCAGAACGGCGTGATGCTGGGTTCGGGTCAGGTCTGGATCAACGGCGTCTGCCAGGACCCGGAGTGCGTGGATGTGGACGTCAAGGTGATCACGTTCCAGCACGGCAGTTGATGGGCGCATGGGCAACATGCGCTGCGGCACAATGCGCGCAGGGAGGAACGTCATCATGGAACCAGGCAAGGCAGCACCGTTCGAAACGCACGTGGTGGACAACCAGCCGCCGGAGTTCGGTCCGCGCGATCTATGGACCGACGATATCGTGCTGCGCGAGGGCATCGCCCGCGAAGGCGCAGACGGTTTCCTCGACCCCCTGGCGCGCTACGGCGCATTGGCGGGTGACGAGTTGTACACACTCGGCTTCGATGCCAACCGTGACAAGCCGCGGCTGAAGACCCATGACCGCTTCGGCCAGCGCATCGATCTGGTCGAGTTCCATCCTGCCTACCATCGCCTGATGCAGGCGGCCAAGCAGGCCGGCGTCGCGGGCCTGTCCTGGCACGCTCCGCAGCCAGGCGGCCATGTCGCGCGTGCCGCGCTCAGCTACCTGCACCACCAGGCCGAAGCCGGCACCAGCTGCCCGCTGACCATGACCCATGCCGCGGTGCCGGTGTTGCGTCGCGAAGCGGCCTTGCGTGAATGGGCCGACAAGGCGGCCGCGCCGCACTACGACCCACGTGACGTCGCCATCGCCGACAAGCCTGGCATTACCCTGGGCATGGGCATGACCGAGAAGCAGGGTGGCTCGGACGTGCGCAGCAATGCCACCCGCGCCACGGCGCTTTCGGCCGACGGCGAATACACGTTGGTCGGACACAAGTGGTTCTTTTCCGCGCCGATGTCCGATGGCTGGTTGGTGCTGGCGCAGGCGCCCGCGGGCCTGACCTGTTTCCTGATGCCGCGCCGGATGCCGGACGGCGGGAAGAACGCGTTCCGGCTGATGCGGCTCAAGGACAAGCTGGGCGACTGGGCCAACGCCTCGGGCGAAGTCGAGTTCACCGGCACCTGGGCGCGGCGCATCGGCGAGGAAGGCCGCGGCGTGGTCACCATCCTGCAGATGGTCATGCTCACGCGCCTGGATTGCATGCTGGGCGCTACTGCCGAGATGCGCATGGCCCTGGCGCACGCGTTGCACCACACGCGCCACCGCAGCACCTTTGGCAAGCCGCTGGCCGAACACGCGTTGATGCGCAACGTACTGGCCGACCTGGCGCTGGAATGGGAGGCTGCGCTGGCCCTGTGCCTGCGCGTAGCCGGCGCGGTGGACCGTTCGCCGCAACAGCCGCGCGAAGCCGATTTCGCCCGCGTGGCCACGGCCATCGGCAAGTACTGGCTGTGCCGGCGCGCGCCGGCCTTCGTCAACGAGGCGCAGGAGTGCCTGGGTGGTGCTGGTTACGTGGAGGAGTCGATCCTGCCGCGCCTGTTCCGCCAGTCGCCGCTCAATGGCATCTGGGAAGGCAGCGGCAATATCCAGTGCCTGGACGTGCTGCGCGCGTTGGCCAGGGAGCCCGAATGCGGCGAAGCGTTACTGGCCGAGCTGGCATCCGCGCGCGGCCTGGATCGCGACTACGACCGCCAGTTCGATGCCATCGCTTCGCAGCTTGCAGAAGGGCAGGCCGTTGAAGCCGGATCACGCCTGCTGGTCGAACGCCTGGCGCTGCTGTTGCAGGCCTGCGTGTTGTTGCGCACAGGCAGCCCGGCGGCGGAGTTGTTCTGTCGTTCGCGGTTGGGCGGTGCCCATGGTCTGGCGATGGGGACGCTGCCGGTCAGCGCGGATTTCGGGATGCTGATCGGGCGGGCATTACCGTAGGAACAACAGTCTTCTGTAGAGCCGAGCTTGCTCGGCTGAACTTCGGTCGAAGCATCAGAAAAGCCCCAGCGGAGCAAGCTCCGCTCTACCGGTGGGAGCCGCTTCAGCGGTGATGTGGCCTTTGCCGGGAAGGCCCTCGCTGAAGCGGCTCGTACGATATTGGGTCTTCCGTACGAGCGGGATGCCGGGCTCGCATCGGTGATGCAGCAGCGGCTGCTTACGCCTTCGGCGCCGGATCCTGTACGGCCATCGCCCGTGACCCGGTCAGGATCATCCGCAGCATCGTCGACAGCTGGTCCACCAGCTCCGGGTCGCGTTCGGGTGGCAGGTCCATGGCACTGGCGCCGGCGGCGAACACCAGGCGCGTGATCGCTTTGGATACCAGCGCAGGTGCGTGCAGGATCGCGCCGTCGGCGGCGGCCAGGCGGACCAGGTCCACCTGCAGCTCATCCTCGAAATAGGTCAGTTCGCGTTCGACCGCGGCCTTGAACGCGTCCGAGCCGACCATGCCTTCGCGCAGCAGGACGTGCAGCAGCTTGTCGTCGGCGCGCAGCTGCTCCATGAAAGTCTCCACCGACAGGCGGATCACGCTGCTGTCCGCGCGCAGCGCGCGGCGGCGGGCCTGGCCGATGATCTGGCGCAGCGAGCGGCCGGCCAGGTCGATCAGGGCCACGGCCAGTTCGTCCATGTCACGGAACTGGCGATAGAACGAATTGGGCGCGATGCCGGCCTCGCGGGCCACTTCACGCAGGCTCAGCGAGGTCAGGCTGCGGTGCGGGCCGACCAGGCGCAGCGCAGCCGCCAGCAGGTCCTGGCGCGAGATGCCGGCCCGGCGGGCGGGGGCGGCGTCTTCAGCGGTGGTGTCGATGGCGGTTTCCGTGGGAGGCATGGCGGGCGAGTCCTTCGCCGGATGTCAGGCGGGATGAATCATAGCCTTTCGGTGAATATACAAGTGTATAGACATTCGTTTTCACGTCTGTATAGTGCGCCCTCATGACTGCCGTCCTGCCCCGTCGTAATCGTGCCCCGCTGTCCGGGGCGTTTCGTGTCGCCCGCGCGCTGGTGGATCCGGCCGTGTTCGACTTCTGGAGCGCCAAGGTCAACCCGCTGTGGACATGGGAGCGCCCGATGGCGCGCCTGAAGGCCCGCCGCCAGGCCTCGTCCGATGCGGTGACGCTGGTGCTGCAGACCAACCGGCACTTCGCTGGGCTACGTCCGGGCCAGCACGTGAACCTGGGCGTGGAAGTCGAAGGCGCCCGCCTGAGCCGCAGCTACAGCCCCAGCGCCGTGGCGGGCGACCAGATCGAGATCACCGTGCGCGAAGTGGACGGGGGCCGGGTCAGCCGCCACCTGTGCCGCGATGCGCGCGTGGGCGAAGTGTTCGACCTGGGCACGGCATTCGGCGGCATGACCTTGCCGGCTGCGGTCCAAGGGGCGTGGCTGTTCCTGGCCGCCGGCAGTGGCATCACTCCGTTGATGGCGATGCTGCGCCAGCTGGACGCCGCCGGCATGCCGGTGCAACTGGACCTGGTGTATTGGGCCCGCACCCGTGCCGAACTGTGTTTCGCCGATGAACTGCAGGCGCTGGCCGCCAAACATGCCTGTTTCAAGCTGCATGTCGCGCTCACCCGCGAAGACGACGGCCGCGGCACCTTCGCCACGCGCATCGGCGAGACCGACCTGGCCGCGCTGGTGGCCCAGTTGGACCAGCGCCAGGTGTTCGCCTGCGGCCCGCATGGGTTCGTGCACAGCGCCCGCGGGTTGCTGGAAGGCCGCGTGCAGCGTTTCGATGCCGAGGCCTTCACCCCGCCGCAGGCGCTGCCCGGTGAAGCCGGCACGGTCGAAGTCCTGCTGTCACGCAGCGGGCGCACCCTGACCGTGCCCCGTGATCGGTCCCTGTTGCAGGCGCTGGAAGAGCAGGGTGTGCGGCCCGCTTCCGGCTGCCGCATGGGGCTGTGCAACACCTGCGCCTGTACCCGCAGCACCGGCATCACCCGCGACACCCAGACCAATGCGCGTTCGGCCGAACCCGACGCCACCGTGCGCATCTGCATCAGCGCCGCGGCCACCGATCTGACCCTGGACCTGTAATGCACAAGAACCGCCCGCTTTCCCAGGACGAACTGCAGCGCTTCGGCGACGAGCTGGACGCCGTACGCGCGCGCACCGTGGCCAAGCTGGGTGCGCCCGATGCGCGCTACATCCGCCGCTCGGTCTCGGCCGTGCGCTGGACCGGTGCGCTGGGCCGCATCGCGCTGTTCGTCGGTGCGGTGGGCGGCGCGTTCGTGCCCGTGTTGCTGTGGCCGCTGTGCATCGCCGGCACGCTGCTGCTGGCGTTGTCCAAGATCCTGGAGAACATGACCGTCGGCCACAACGTGATCCACGGCCAATACGACTGGATGGGCGACCCGCAGCTGCACAGCCGCACCTACGAGTGGGACATCGTCGCCACCAGCGAGAACTGGCGCAAAACCCACAACTTCCGCCACCACACCTACACCAACGTGCGCGGCCTGGACGATGACATCGGCTACGGCCTGCTGCGCATCTTCCCCGAGCAGAAGTGGAAGCCGTTCAACCTGCTGCAGCCGCCGATCGCGGTGCTGTTCTGCCTGCTGTTCGAGTGGGGCGTGGCGATCCAGGACCTGCGCCTGGGCCGCCTGTTCGCCGGCAAGATGACCTTCAAGCAGTTGCGCGCGCAGTTCCGTCCGGTCGGCCGCAAGATGGGCCGCCAGATGCTGAAGGACTACCTGATCTTCCCCGCGCTGGCCGGTCCGTTCTTCCTGCCGGTGCTGCTGGGCAATATCGTCGCCAACGTGCTGCGCAGCATCTGGACCTACGTGGTGATCTTCTGCGGGCACTTCACCGCCGATGCGGAAACCTTCCCCAAGGACGTGGTGCGCAACGAGACGCGCGGCCATTGGTACCTGCGCCAGCTGCGTGGTTCGTCCAACATCACCGGGGGCGCGGCGATCGACGTGCTGACCGGCGACCTGAGCCATCAGATCGAGCACCACTTTTTCCCGGACATCCCGGCCAACCGCTACACCGAGATGTCGGCCGAGGTGCGCGAGATCTGCCAGCGCTATGGCCAGCACTACAACACCGGCTCGCTGTTCAAGCAGTTCGGCCAGGTGATGTGGCGGATCCTGCGGCACGCCTTCCCCAGCAAGCCGCGCCGACAGGTCGCGCTGACCAGCAAGCCCGCCAACGCGCTGGACATGGGTGGGGCAGAACCCGTCCGGCAGGCAGGTTGAGTCGACGAAACGGCGCCGCAGGGCGCCGTTTTTGCATCGGGACCATGGCGTCGTGTTTGCGTGGTACCGGGGCGCCGGTCATGGCCGATGCAGTCCTGCGGCGCTACTGTCGAGGCATCGACACAGAGGAGCGCCTTGCCATGAAGGCTCGCATCGTTCGTATGTTCTTCGCGCTGTTGCTGGCCACCCCATTGGTGGTCGGCGCGCAGCAGCTCAACCAGCCGGCCAAGGTCGAGCCGATCCGGCTGGGCAGCAGTTCCGACAGCAGCTCCGGCAACACGCTGCAGGCCCCGCAGGCCGTCCAGAAATCGTCGGTGCGCGCGGACGCGTCGCAGCGCAGCGCCACGCCCAGCGTCGCCGCGGACACCGGCATCAAGATCCAGCGCCCGCAGCAGCCAGCTTCCACCCAGCCGGAGGCGCCACCCGAGCCGATCCATGTCACCGACGCGCGTGGCCAGATGGTCACCGGTGCGGTGCAGGTGGCGCCCAATCGCGTGATGGATCCGAAGACCGGGCGGGTCTATTCCACCGTGCCGGCTGGCGATGGCCAACGCATCATCGATCCACCCAGGAAATAGTGCCGGGCGCAGCGCCCGGGCCAACAAAAAAGCCCGGCCATTGGCCGGGCTTTTTGCCGGGTGCTGCACGCGCCGCGCTCAGGCAGCGCGCATGCGCGGCGCCTTATTCGGCCTTCGCATCCAGGCCGCGTTTTTCCAGCAATGGTTCGATCTGCGGCGCATGGCCGGCGAAGTCCTGGAACAGCTTCATCGCATCCTGGCTGCCGCCCTGCGACAGCAGGGTCTTGCGGAAGCGGTCGCCATTGGCGCGGCTCAGGCCACCGTGCTGCTCGAACCACTTCTGGGTGTTGGCATCCAGCACCTCGGACCAGATGTAGGCGTAGTAGCCGGCCGAATAGCCGCCCATGATGTGGCTGAAGTAGGGCGTGCGGTAGCGCGGCGGCACCGGGGCATAGGCGATGCCGTCGGTAGCCAGCGCCTTGGCTTCGAAGTCCATCACGCCAGCCGCGTCGGGCACCTGGTCTTCGCTGATCTGGTGCCAGCGCTGGTCTAGCATTGCCGCGCCCAGGTACTCGGTGGTGGCAAAGCCCTGGTTGAACTTGGCCGCAGCCAGCACCTTGTCCAGCAGTGCCTGCGGCATGGCCGCGCCGGTCTGGTAATGCTTGGCGTAGTGCTTGAGCACGCTTGGATAGTCGGCCCACATCTCATTGACCTGCGAGGGGAATTCGACGAAGTCGCGCGGCACCGCGGTGCCGGAGAAGTACGGGTATTTCACGTCCGAGAACATGCCGTGCAGCGCGTGGCCGAATTCATGGAAGGTGGTGGTCACTTCATCCCAGGTCAGCAGCGTCGGCTGGCCGGCCGGTGGCTTGGGAATGTTGAGGTGGTTGGCGACCACCGGCTTGTCGCCGGTCAGTTCGGACTGGGACACATACGAATTCATCCACGCACCGCCGCGCTTGGACGCCCGTGCGTAGGGGTCGAAGATGAAGATCGCCAGCTGCGAACCGTCGGCATCGAACACGTCGTAGACGAAGGTGTCCTCACGGTACTTTGGCAGGTCGGTGCGTTCCTTGAAGGTCAGGCCGTATTCCTGGTTGGCAGCATGGAACACGCCGTTTTCCAGCACGTTCTTCATCTCGAAGTACGGTTTGAGCTGCGACTCGTCGAAGTTGTACTTCGCCTGGCGCACCTTCTCGCTATAGAACGCCCAGTCCCAGGCGGCCAGTTCGAAAGTCGGCTTGCCGGCGGCTTTCTGTTCGCTGTCGATCATCGCCTGCAGGTCGGCCGCTTCGCGCCTGGCGTTGGCTACTGCGGCCGGTGCCAGCTTGCCCAGCATCTCGTTGACCGCCTGCGGGGTCTTGGCGGTCTGGTTTTCCAGTGAATACGCGGCGTAGTTGGGATACCCCAGCATCTTCGCCTTCTGCGCGCGCAGGGTCATGATCCGCGACACCAGCTTGGTGTTGTCGAATTCATTGCCACGGCTGCCGCGGTTGATCGAAGCGGTGTAGATCTTCTCGCGCAGCGCGCGGTTGGTGAGGTTGGTCAGCGGTGGCTGGCCGGTGGTGTTGAGCAGGGTGATGACGTACTTGCCGGCCAGTCCGCGCGACTTGGCTTCGTCGGCAGCGGTGGAGACTTCCGATTCGGTCAGGCCATCGAGCTGGCTGGCGTCATCGACGATCACGGCCGATGCGTTGACCTCTTTCAGTACGTTCTGGCTGAACTGCGTGCCCAGCGCCGCCAGTTCGGCATTCATGTCCTTGAGCCTGGCCTTGTCCGCATCGGAGAGCTGGGCGCCGTCGCGGACGAAATCGGTGTGGTACTTCTCGACCAGGCGCACGCCCTGCGCATCCAGGCCCAGTTGGGTGCGCGTGTCATACAGCGCCTGGATGCGTGCGAACAGCTTGCCGTTGAGCGAGATCGCATCACGATGCGCGGCGAACTTGCCGGAATAGTCACTGCGCAGCTTTTCGCGGACCGGGTTGGTGTCGGTGCCGACCAGGTTGAAGAACACCGTGGTCGCGCGGTCCAGCACCTGGCCACTCTTTTCCATCGCGATGATGGTGTTGTCGAAGGTCGGCTTGGCTGGGTTGTCGGCGATCGCGTCGATTTCCTCCAGCTGGGCTGCCATGCCCGCGTCGAAGGCCGGCGCGAAATCCGCGTCCTTGATCCTGTCGAACTGCGGGTAATGCAGCGGCAGGGTGCTTTGCGCGTCGAACGGATTGGCGGACTGGCCGGTGCTGGCCGGGGTGCCGGTCTGGGCGTAGGCGGGCATGGTGGTTCCAAGGGCAATGGCGAGTGCCAGGGCGAGGCGGGTGGTCATGCGGTGCAGCTTCCAGCGGAAAGGATGACCGCAGAGGCTAACCCAGCGCGCCCGCCGGGCCCGCATGACCAAAGTCCTGCATGACGCAGCTGTCATCGACCCGTTGCACGGGACCGGTGGCGCGCGGGCATGGCGCAATCCGCAGCCCGGCTGGCAGGGCTTTCCCGCAGCGCCTATGATCGCGGCGACGCACGTTGGGGAGTAGCTGCATGCGCGGAGTCTTCGAATTTTCTGCGACCGACATCAACGGGCACGCGCAGCCGCTGTCGGACTGGGCAGGCTCGGTGTTGTTGATCGTCAATGTCGCTTCGCGCTGTGGCTTCACGCCGCAGTACGGTGGCCTGGAAGTGCTGTGGCAGCAGTACCGCGACCGCGGGCTGGTGGTGCTGGGGTTCCCCTGCGACCAGTTCGGCCACCAGGAGCCGGGCGACGAGGCGGACATCCGCCAGTTCTGCAGCCTCAATTACGCGGTGACCTTCCCGATGTTTTCCAAGGTGCAGGTCAACGGGGAGGAGGCCCATCCGCTGTGGCAGCGCCTCAAGCACGACAAGCCTGGCGTGCTGGGCACCGAACGGATCAAGTGGAACTTCACCAAGTTCCTGATTGGCCGCAACGGCCAGGTCATCAAGCGCTTCGGGCCACGTCAGGCGCCCATGTCGCTGGCGCGCGAGATCGAGCAAGCGCTGGGTTGATGGCCGCACGCGGCCTGCGCAATGCCTCGCCAACCCCAAAAAAGCAGAACGCCGCGGACCAGGCCGCGGCGTTTTGATCGGCGCCTGGCGCGTTCGGCTTACTTCTCGACGAAGGCGCGTTCGAACACGTAATGCCCGGCATTGCCGATCCGGTGCGAGGCCTCGAAGCCGCGGCTGTCCAGCAGCGCGCGCAGGTCGGCCAGCATCTGCGGGCTGCCGCAGATCATGAAACGGTCGCGCGAGGGATCGATCGGTTCCAGCCCCAGGCTCTGCGCCATCTGGCCACTGGCCAGCAGCTCGGTCAGGCGGCCCTGGTTGCGGAACGGTTCGCGAGTCACGGCCGGGTAGTACAGCAGCTTGTCGCGCAGCAGCTCGCCCAGGAACTCGTGCCGTGGCAGTTCGTTCTCGAAATAATCGCGGTAGGCGAGGTCTTTTTCGAAACGCACGCCATGGGTCAGGATGACTTTGTCGAAGCGCTCGTAGGTCTCCGGGTCCTTGATCACGCTCAGCCATGGCGCCATGCCGGTGCCGGTGCCCAGCAGATACAGGTTGCGGCCCGGGTGCAGGTCGGAGATCAGCAGGGTGCCGGTGGGCTTGCGGCCGACCAGCACGCTGTCACCGGGCTTGATGTGCTGCAGGCGTGAGGTCAACGGCCCATTGGCCACCTTGATGCTGAAGAACTCCAGCTGTTCTTCCCAGTTGGCGCTGGCGATGGAATAGGCGCGCAGCAGCGGCCGGGTCTCACCTTCCAGCCCGATCATGACGAACTGGCCGTTCTCGAAGCGGAAGCCTTCGTTGCGGGTGGTGGTGAAGCTGAAGTAGTCGTCGGTCCAGTGGCGGACCTCAAGCACCGTTTCGGCGCCGTAAGCGGAAGACATGGGCAGATCGTCGTAGCGGTGGGGATGTACCAGGCCCGAGTATAACCGGGATGATGAGAGTGGTTCTCATCTTTGGCGTGCCTTGCCGGGTTGTCAGCCACCGCGGCAAGGCGTGCCGGTCATGCGGTCAGGGGCGCACGCCGGCTGGTCACGGATGGGGCAGCCGGGGCCGGCCCCATCGGGTGAAGCGGGTTTCAGCCATGACCGCCGCGCGAGCCACCGCGGCCACCGCCGCCGCCACGCGGGCCGCTGGGACGGTTGCCGCCTGGGCCGCGATTGGCACCGGGACGCGGGCCGGTGCCGCCAGGGCGATTGCCACCGGCCGGCCGGTTACCGCCGCCGCCCGGACGCGCCTGGCGCTGGCCGTACGGGTTATAGGCCCCCGGGGTGGCATGGTCGGAGGGGAAGCTCGGGGCATTGCCCGGATGACCGTACGGCTTGGCCTTGCGCTGCTGGCCCTGGCCGCCGCGCGGACCGTCACCACCAGCGCCGCCGTACGGATTGCCGCCGCCGGCACCAGCGCCCGGGCCGCCGCGACGCGGACCGCCCGGCTTGCCGCCGTAGGGCTTCTTCGGGCCACCCGGACCGGCATTGCGGTGGCCGGTCGGGCCGGTGTCCACGCCATCGGGCACGTACCAGCTGCGGAAGGCAGCCGGGTTGCCATCGGGCAACGGCTTGGGACCCTTGGCGGCGCGGGTCTTGAACGGCTTCTGCGACTGGTTGGCCGCCGCTTCGCCGGTGACGGTCAGGCCGCCACGGAAACCACCGGGCTTGCCACGGCCACCGCGGCCGCGGTCTTCGCGCACGTTGTCGAAGCGGCGCAGTTCGCGGCCTTCGTCGGCGGTGGTGTTGTGGCCGTTGACGTAGGCATTGCCGGCGCCGCGGGCGTGGACCACGGTCTTGGCGGCCTTGCGCTGGCCGATCACCGGCTGCAGGGTCAGTGCGGCCGGCGTGCCGTCTTCCAGCTTCAGGGTCTTGCGCAGCGCGTTGACCTGGGTTTCGGCCAGCTCCTGCGACTGGCCGCGCAGCAGCGGCTGCGGCAGCTCGACGGTGCCGTAGCGGGTGCGCTTGAGGCGGCTGACCTGGCAGCCCTGCGATTCCCACAGGCGGCGCACTTCGCGGTTGCGGCCTTCCTTGAGGGCGACGCGGTACCAGTCGTGCGAATCGGTGCCGCCAATGCGGTCGACTTCATCGAACTTGGCCGGGCCGTCTTCCAGCTCCACGCCCTTGCGCAGGCGTTCGACCAGTTCGTCGGACACGGTGTCCTGGCCTTCCGGCGCACGCACGCGCACCACGTACTCGCGCGAGACTTCGTAGGACGGATGCATCATCGCGTTGGCCAGCTCGCCGTCGGTGGTGAGCAGCAGCAGGCCGGTGGTGTTGATGTCCAGGCGGCCGATGGCGATCCAGCGCGCGCCCTTCAGGGCTGGCAGCGCTTCGAACACCGTCGGGCGGCCTTCGGGATCTTCGCGGGTGGTCACTTCGCCTTCGGGCTTGTTGTAGATCAGCACGCGCGGCGCTTCGGTCAGCGCGCTGGCGACGAAGCTGCGGCCGTCCAGCTCGACCTTGTCGCCGCTGCCGATGGACATGCCGATCTGCGCGGTCTGACCGTTGACCTTGACCAGGCCATCGGCGATGCGCTGCTCCAGCGCGCGGCGTGAGCCCAGGCCGGCCTGCGCCAGCACCTTGTGCAGGCGCTCTTCCAGGCGGACTTCGGGGGTTGCGGCGGCGTCGCGCTTCAGCGACAGCTTGTTGCGGGGGGTGTCACTCATGGTTTCTGCTCCGACGAGACCGCTTCGGCGTCGTCTTCTTGGGGTTGTTGGGAAGTCTGGGTGTGGTCCGCGTCGTCATCCTGATCGGCGTCCAGCGCGGTGTTTCCGATATCGTCCGCAGGTGCGGGGGCATCGGGTGATTCGTCGGCGTCCACGGGGTCTTGGTCCTGTGGCTCGGTCCCGGCATCGGCATCCTCGCCTTCGTGTGCCTGCACATCCTGTGCCGGCGTATCGGCGGCCGCTTCCGCGACGGCGTCGGGGGTGTCGTTCGACGCTGGCGTGTCGCTGCCAGTGTCATCGGCCGGTTGGCCTTCCGCTGCGGCCTTGGCCGCCATCGGTGCGCTCGCGAACGGCAGCTGCGGATCCAGTTCGCCGATGTCCTTCAACTCGGACAATGGCGGCAGTTCGTCCAGGCGCTTGAGGCCGAAGTAGTCCAGGAAGCCGCGGGTGGTGCCGAACAGCGCTGGCCGGCCGGGGACGTCGCGGTGGCCGACCACGCGGATCCATTCGCGCTCTTCCAGGGCCTGGATGATGTTGCTGCTGACCGCCACGCCGCGGACCTGTTCGATCTCGCCGCGGGTGATCGGCTGGCGGTAGGCGATCAGCGCCAGGGTTTCCAGGGTGGCGCGGGTGTAGCGGGTCTTGCGCTCGGTCCACATGCGACTGACCCAGCCGTGGACCTCGCCCTTGACCTGGTAGCGGAAGCCGCTGGCCACTTCCACTAGCTCCACGCCGCGCTCGGCGCAGGCGGCGGCCAGCTGTTCCAGGGCCGCGGCGATGCTGCCGTCCGGAGCTGGGTGCTCCTCGGGGAACAGGCTTTCCAGCTGGGCCGTGGTCATCGGCAGGTTCGAGGCCAGCAGGGCCGCCTCGACGATGCGGTTGATCAGTCCCTGGTCGGCGGCGGCCGGGGCGGAGGCGTCGGATTCGTGGTCGAAGGCTTCGTCTTGCATGCAGTGTCTTTTCAGGCCGGGCTCAACCCGGGCGTGACAGGTCAGCCGTAGCGGCCGGGTTATGCGTCGTTGGCCGCATCGGAGTCGTCGAACTCGCTGGAGAACTGCAGCGGTTCATTGGTATTGCCCAGCGCCAGCGACTTGACGTAGATCGGCGCCAGCGGTGCTTCCTGCACGATGTCCAGCAGCTGTTCCTTGGCCAGTTCCAGCACGGCCAGAAAGCTCACCAGCACGCCCAGGCGTCCTTCCTCGGCTGTGAACATCGCCTCGAATCGGTGGAACTTGCCGTCTTCCAGCCTGGCCAGCACATCGCCCATGCGTTGACGCACGCTCAGGGCCTCGCGCTTGATCGCGTGGCCGGTGAACAGCTCGGCGCGCTTGAGCACGTCGTGCAGTGCCAGCAGCATTTCCTTCAGGTCCACGTCCGGTGGAACCTTGATCGCCGCGCGGTCCGGCACGTGCGCCTGGACCACTGCGGTGTCGCGGCCCTGGCGGGGTAGGGCATCGATGTCTTCGGCGGCCTGCTTGAAGCGCTCGTACTCCTGCAGGCGGCGCACCAGATCGGCGCGCGGGTCGCCTTCGTCGCCTTCCACCGCCGGCGGGCGCGGCAGCAGCATGCGTGATTTGATCTCGGCCAGGATCGCGGCCATCACCAGGTACTCGGCCGCCAGCTCGAAGCGCAGCTCCTGCATGACGTTGATGTAATTCACGTACTGGCGGGTGATTTCCAGCACCGGGATATCCAGGATGTCCAGGTTCTGCCGGCGGATCAGGTACAGCAGCAGGTCGAGCGGGCCTTCGAACGCATCCAGGATCACTTCCAGCGCATCCGGCGGGATGTACAGATCCTGCGGGATCTGCAGCACCGGCTGGCCATGGACCACCGCCAGCGGCATTTCGTGCTGCTGCGGCGTCTGCGGGCTGGTGTCCGTGGAAGCGGTCGCGCTGGGCGCGGGTTGCGATGTCATCAGGTACGGGCCGTGTCGCGTCAACACTACGGTTGGAGCTGTCCGCGGCGCGGCTGCGCCATGGAACATGCGGATTGCAGGTCAAACACGCGGGCCGGGAGGGCTGCGCGTGGGTCATGCAGTGATAAAGCCTTGCGTGGCGAAAGCGCTTCGCACGTAAGTCCAAGGCAGCGCACGCCCATGGGGGTGGCGGCGGGGAACCTGGAGAAGGTGGTCTGGCTGCGAAACGCGCGTGGCAGCGGTTGGATGGTCGTCTGCAAGCCCCGGTGGGGTCTGGACGACGGCCGCTGCAGGTCGTGCCGTGCCGAATTGGCTCAAAGAGTACGGGCTGGCCGTGCGCGTGTCCAGGGGGGCCAGGTCCGTACAATCGACGGCCGTTCAAACAGCGCAGGTCTTTTGCCATGTGGTATGCCATCGAAGGTCACGACGTTCCCGACTCCCTGGCCCTGCGCCAGCCTGTGCGCCCGGCGCATGTGGCGCGCCTGCAGGCGCTGCTGGACGCCGGCCGTCTGCTGGTGGCGGGCCCGTGCCCGGCCATCGATTCGCCGGATCCGGGTCCGGCCGGCTTCAGTGGCAGCATCGTGATCGCCGAATTCGACTCGCTGGAAGATGCCCGTGCCTGGGCCGATGCCGACCCGTACACACTCTCCGGCGCTTACGCCCGCGTGGATGTGCGTCCGTTCCTGAAGGTGCTGCCGTGAGCGAACGGATGGCGCGCATGCGGGCGGCGCTGGAAGCCGGCCTGCAGCCGGCGCAGCTGGCGCTGGAAGACGAAAGCCACCTGCACGCCGGCCATGCCGGTGCCCGTGATGGGCGTGGCCACTTCCGGGTGAGGGTCGTCAGCGACGTGTTTGCCGGCAAGTTGCCGTTGGCCCGGCACCGTGCCGTGTATGCCGCATTGGGCGATCTGATGCAGACCGACATCCATGCCCTGAGCATCGATGCGCTGACCCCGGACGAGGCCGAAAGGGGCGCTTGATGGCGCATGCCTGTCCTGCCGTGACGGCAGTGTGAGTCATGGAAACGTTTTCGAGTTTCGCAAGCTCTTGATCCGACTCGTGTTTAGCATTCGCCGAACGTCGGGTTTACTTGAAGGCGTGGAAGCGATTACAGTCCGCGCCATTGGGCTCATCATGACCGCGGAGGGCGGCCGTGTCGCGAAGCGGAACCATCACCATCAAAGACGTGGCACGCGAGGCATCGGTCTCGGTCGCCACCGTCTCGCGGGCGTTGAACGGCCACCACAACGTGGCCCCGGACGTGCGTCGGCTGGTCATGGAAACCGCCCAGCGGCTGCGCTACCAGCCACATGCCGCTGCGCGCAGCCTGAGCAGCCGCAGCACCCAGACCATCGGTGTGGTGCTGCCTGACCTGTACGGCGAGTTCTTTTCCGAGTTGATCCGTGGCATCGATGGCGTGGCTCGCGAGCGTCGCGAGCACCTGCTGGTTTCCAGCTACCACGGTGCGCAGGAAGAGCAGGGCGCTGCGCTGCGCGCGATGCGCGGCCGGGTCGATGGCCTGCTGGTGTTGTCGCCGTATGCCGACCAGCCCGGCTTCCTAACCGACAATCTGCCAGCCGGGCTGCCGGCAGTCCTGATCAATACCCATCTGCCCGACGAGGCTTATCCGGTCCTCAACATCGACAACCACGGCGGCGCCGTGGCGATGGTGCGGCACCTGGTGGACGCGGGGCACCGGCGCATCGCCTTCATCGGCGGTCCCGAAGGCAACTTCGACGCCGCCGAACGCCTGCGTGGCTACCGCGATGCCTTGGCCGAACTGCTTCCCGATGCCCAGGCGCAGGTGCTGCCGGGCAATTTCGACGAGGCTTCCGGCATGGAGGCGGGCAACGCGCTGCTTCGGATCACGCCGCGGCCCGATGCGATCTTCGCTGCAAACGACATGATGGCGCTGGGCTGCCTGTTCGCACTCAACGAGGCCGGGCTGCGGGTGCCTGACGACATCGCCCTGGCCGGCTTCGACGACGTGCCGGTAGCGCGCTTCGTCCATCCCACGCTCACCACCATGCGCATCAGCATTGCCGAACTGGGCGCCAACGCCCTGCGGCGTCTGTTGCAGGACATCGATGCCAAGGACCAGTCCGCGCCCGCCCCTGCACCGCTGGTTCCCGAACTGGTCGTGCGCAGTTCCGCACCTGCCATGAGGGAATGACGCCGCGCGCATGAAGGGCGCGAATCTTCCGATGCAGCGCCATCGGCTGTTTGTTTCCAAATCCATAGTCACGTTTTGGGCAAGCCCCGGGAGGGCCGACACATGACGCATACCAGCAACATCCAACGACCCGCGCGCAGGCTGCCCAGCTGCCCGCCTGGCAGTGGTCGGCTGATTGGCGTTGTGCGGGCCCGGCCCACGTCGGCCAAGATCGACAGCACTGGCCAAGACACCATCGCGATGGCGGTGCGTCAGTCCGCTGGCGGTGCGTTCCACCGTAATGGACCGGGTCGATTTCGATACCGACACCGGGGCAGCCAACAACCCATACATCACCCGCAGATACAAGGTCTCACCAGGTGTGGACTGCTAACCTGACCGCCCCCGGCGGGTTGCCCCAATCGGGGGCAATTCCTCCTGCATCTACGCTGTTTCACCGACCCTTATCTGCGGATGTACCCCATTTCATGGATATCCACTCTTGAAGACGCGCCGGTTCCTTCCGTCTTTCCTTCCGGCCACTGTCGGTGTGCTGGTGGTGTTGCTGGCGGCTTGCCAGAAGGCGCCAGAACCCACGCCAGTCAAGCCGGTCAAGGTCACCGGTCGTCCGCCCGTGGAGCTGCCTGTGGAAGACAAGAAGCCCGAACTGCCGCCGCTGTTCCGCGATATCGAACGGCGCACGTTCCAGTTCTTCTGGGATACCACCAACGAAACCAACGGCATGACGCCGGACCGTTATCCATCGCGTCCATTCGCCTCGGTCGCATCGGTGGGTTATGCGCTGACCGCGTATCCGATCGGGATCGAGAACGGCTGGGTCAGCCGCAGCCAGGCGGTGGACCGCACGCTGACCACGCTGAAGTTCCTCGAGGGGCTCAAGCAGGGCAAGCAGCCCACCGGCACCGCTGGCTACAAGGGCTTCTACTACCACTTCCTGGACATGCAGACCGGTGAGCGTTTCAACACCTGGGTCGAGCTGTCCACGGTGGATACCTCGCTGCTGCTGATGGGCGTGCTGTTCGCGCAGTCGTATTACGACCAGGACGATCCGCGCGAAAAGCAGATCCGCGACCTGGCCGAACAGATCTATCGCCGCGTGGACTGGACCTGGATCCAGCCGCGTTCGCCGCTAATCTCGATGGGCTGGTTTCCGGAGAGCGGCTTCATCAACCACGACTGGACCGGATACAGCGAGGGGATGATGGTCTACATCCTGGCGCTGGGCTCGCCCACGCATGCGGTGGAGCCGGATGCCTGGCAGGTGTGGACGCGTACCTACAACGAGATCTGGGGCGTCTACCAGAACCAGGAATACCTGTCCTATGGCCCGCTGTTCACCCATCAGTACACGCATGTCTGGGTGGATTTCCGCGGCATCCAGGACGATTTCATGCGCGAGCACGGCATGGATTACTTCGAGAACAGTCGTCGTGCCGCCTATGCACACCGCCAGTACGCGATTGCCAATCCGATGAAGTGGAAGGACTACGGCGAGAACGTGTGGGGCCTGACCGCTTCGGACGGCCCGCAGCAGACGTTGCAGGACTACCGCGGCGAGCAGCGCGAGTTCCGCCATTACTCGGCGCGCGGCGCGGGCCTGCGTGACAATTTCGACGACGGTACCATCGCACCGACCGCGGCGATCTCTTCGCTGCCGTTCGCACCGGAGATCGTGATCCCGGCCACCGAGGAAATGCACAAGCGCTACGGCGACTACCTGTATTCCAGCTACGGTTTCCTGGATTCGTTCAACCGCAGCTTCACCTACGACATCCCGATCAAGACCGGTCGCGTGGTGCCGGACAACGGCTGGGTCGCCAGTGACTACATCGGCATCGACCAGGGCCCGATCCTGGCGATGATCGCCAACTACCGCGACGACTTCGTCTGGAACGTGATGAAGAAGAACCCGCATATCCGCAAGGGTCTGGAGCGGGCTGGTTTCAAGGGTGGCTGGCTGGCGGCGGAGGAGGGCGAAACGCCCAAGCCCGCCGAGAAGAAGCCCGACGCCTCCGACACGCCAGGCAAGATGGACGAAGCCACCGCGCGCGCGCTGGGCACGGCCGAATCGCGCGTGCCCAAGCAGGATGCCAACGAAACCTCGCAGCGTCCGCAGCAGCCGGAGTAAGGCCTGACCATGTTGTTTTCACGTTTCACAACGGCGGCATCGGCGCGCCAGCAGCGCGCTGCCACCTGGCGGCGGCTGGGCATGGTGGCGGTCATCTCGCTGCTGGCCGGCTGCAACCGGGCGCCGGCGGGCCAGACCACCGTGACCTTCTGGGCGATCGGCCGCGAAGGCGAGGTCATCAGCACGCTGTTGCCCGAATTCGAGCAGGCCAATCCCGGCATCCACGTGGACATGCAGCAGATCCCGAATACCGCTGCGCACGAGAAGCTGTTGACCGCGTTCGCGGCCGATACGCTGCCGGACATCTGCCAGCTGGGTAATACCTGGATCTCAGAGTTCGCCGCGCTCGATGCGCTGACGCCGCTGGAGCCCTACGTGCAGGCTTCCACGGTGGTCAAGCAGGACGATTACTTCCCGGGCATCTGGGAAACCAATGTCATCGACGGCAAGCTGGTTGGTATTCCCTGGTATGTCGATACGCGGCTGCTGTACTACCGCAAGGACATCCTGCGCGAGTCCGGGGTCAAGCTGCCGATCAACACCTGGGACGAGTGGAACACCGCGATGGCGCAGATCAAGGCGCACGTGGGGAAGGACCGTTTCGCGATCCTGATGCCGCTCAACGAGTTCGAGCAGCAGCTCTCGCTGGGCCTGCAGCAGGACGACCCGCTGCTGCGCGACCATGACAACCGCGGCAATTTCCAGAGCCCGGGGTTCCGCCGCGCGCTGGCGTTCTACGCCAACACCTTCACCCAGCACTGGGCGCCACCGCTGTCCGAAACCCAGGTCTCCAACGTCTGGGATGAATTCTTCAACGGCTACTTCGCGTTCTACTTTTCCGGTCCCTGGAACATCCGCGAATTCCGCAACCGCGCGCCAGAGGCGTTGAAGGACCAGTGGGGCACGATGGCGCTGCCAGGTCCGCATGGTCCGGGCGCGGGCATCGCCGGCGGGTCGAGCCTGGTGCTGTTCCAGCGTTCCAGGAACAAGGAAGCGGCCTGGAAGCTGGTCGAATTCCTGTCGCGCCCGGATATCCAGCAGCGCTTCCACGCCCTGATCGGCGACCTGCCGCCGCGCCGCAGCACCTGGCAGACACCGCAGCTGGAAGGCGATCCGCTGGCCCGCGCGTTCGCCGAACAACTCGAACGCGTCAAGCCGACGCCGAAGGTGCTGGAGTGGGAGCGGATCGTGCAGGAAATGCGCCTGGCGACCGAGCGCGTGGTCCGCGGCGGTGAGTCGCAGGACAAGGCACTGAACGACCTGGACGGACGCGTGGACGACATCCTGGCCAAGCGTCGCTGGATGTACGAACGCGACCACGCCACCGGCAGCGATGTCCCAACGGCGAGGGCCACCCCATGAAGCAGAACTCACTCGCCGGCTGGATCTTCGCCGGGCCGTCGCTGATCGTACTGGGCGTGTTCTTCGGCCTGCCGGTGCTGTCGGCACTGGCCCTGAGCGTCACCGATTTCGACCTGTATTCGCTGGCCGACCTGCACAACCTGCGCTTTGTCGCGCTGGGCAACTACATCGACCTGCTGCAGACGCCGATGTTCTGGAAGTCGTTGTGGAACACGACTTACTTCGTCCTGCTGGGCGTGCCGATGTCCATCGCCGCTTCGTTGGGCGCAGCGCTGCTGCTCAATGCCCCGGCCGCGCGCTTCAAGGCGCTGTTCCGCACCGCGCTGTTTGCGCCGGTGGTGACCACCCTGGTCGCGGTGGCGGTGATCTGGCGCTATCTGTTCCATACCCGCTATGGCTTGGTGAACTACGCGCTGGAGCACATCGGCATCTCGCCGATCGACTGGCTGGGCGACCCGCACTGGGCCATGCCGACCATCATGCTGTTCGCGGTGTGGAAGAACTTCGGCTACAACATGGTGATCTTCCTGGCCGGCCTGCAGGCGATCCCGCAGGACCTGTACGAGGCCGCGCGCATCGATGGCGCCAACCGCTGGAAGCAGTTCCTGCACATCACCCTGCCGATGTTGGGCCCGGTGCTGCTGGTGGTCGGCGTGATCACCATTTCCGGTTACTTCCAGCTGTTCGCCGAACCTTACGTCATGACCCGCGGCGACCCGCTGCAGAGCACGGTCAGCGTGCTGTATTTCATGTTCGAAGAAGGCTTCAAGTGGTGGAACCTCGGTCGCGCGTCGGCCGTGGCGTTCCTGCTGTTCCTGATCATCCTGGCGGTGACCACCGTGATGCTGCGCTTCGGCCGCAAAAAGGATTTGGTATGAGCCGCGAAGTCGGTGGCACCCGTTGGAACGCGATCCTGGTCAATGGCGCGCTGCTGGTGATCGCGATCATCAGCCTGGCGCCACTGGCATGGATGGTGTCGGTGTCGTTCATGCCGCCCGGCGAGGCCAGTCGTTTCCCTCCGCCGATGCTGCCCAGCAGCTCGACCCTGGCCAACTACCACGCGCTGTTCGAGCGCACGGGCATGGCGCGCAATTTCGTCAACAGCCTGCTGGTATCGGTGGCGATCACGCTGGGCTCGCTGTTGTTCAACACGATGGCGGGCTATGCCTTCGCCAAGCTGCGCTTTGTCGGGCGCGAGCGGCTCTTCCAGGTGCTGATGGCCGCGCTGGTGATCCCGGCACAGGTGGCGATGCTGCCACTGTTCCTGCTGATGAAGCAGCTGCACCTGGTCAACAGCTTTGGCGGCGTGATCGTGCCGGCGCTGGCGACGGTGTTCGGGATCTTCCTGGTGCGTCAGTACGCGCGCAGCATTCCCGACGAACTGCTGGAAGCGGCACGCATGGATGGTGCCGGCGAGATGCGGATCTTCTTCCAGATCGTGCTGCCGATGCTCAAGCCGGTGCTGGTCACCTTGTCTATCTTCACCTTCATGGCGGCATGGAACGACTTCATGTGGCCGCTGATCGTGCTGACCGACCAGGACAAGTACACGTTGCCGGTGGCGCTGGCCTCGCTGTCGCGCGAGCACGTGATGGACGTGGAGATGATGATGGCCGGTGCCGTGGTCACGATCGTGCCGGTGCTGTCGCTGTTCCTGTTGCTGCAGCGTTACTACATCCAAGGTCTGCTGTTGGGAAGCGTAAAGGGATGAGATTCTCATCCCGTCGTATCGATGCGTGCGTGCTCCCAAGTCTGTTCCGGAGTACGCGGAGGCGCGTTTGATCTGAGTCGACATCGTCGTCGCGCGGCGCGCGACGGCCATTGCATAGGAGATTTTTTCGCCTGGGTGCGTTGTCGGCACCAGGGTTTCTGCTGCCCGCAATCTGCGTCAGCGTGCGTCGGTCACGCAATCCGGCTGTCGCGCAGTGACGCATGAGGGCATCAGGTGTCGCCAGTTGGCGATGCGATATCGCGCGGGGTCGACGCAGATCGACCCGCACGGAACACGGCCTTGCGCCGTGGAGTTGGGAGGGCACGTCCGCGTGCCGTAACCGTTGCCCGGGTCCATTGGGATCCCGGGAGTGTCTGACGATCAACAATAAGAAAGAGAGGGTTCTTTAATGTCAGTTCAATCCATCCCCCACGCTGGATCCCGTCGTTTCAATCGTTCCGTACTGGCCTGCGCGCTGGCCGGCTGCATGCTGCTGGGCGCCGCGCCCGTCATGGCCCAGTCGACCGCTGCCACCTTGCGTGGACAGGTCAGTGATGCCTCGGCCGATACCACCATCACCGTGACCAACATCGCCACCGGTTTCAGCCGCACCGTCAAGGCTGCTGCCGATGGCGCCTACAACGCCGCAGGCCTGCCGCCGGGTTCGTACAAGGTCGATGTGGTCAGCAACGGCCAGGCGAGCAGCAAGACCGTGACCCTGGCTGTCGGCCAGACCGCGACACTCAACCTCGGCGAGACGGCCGCTGCACCTGCGGGCGATGCCACCGACCTGGGTGCGGTCAAGGTGACCGCGGCCCCGTCGGCACTGGTGGAAACGCGCACCTCGGAGAACGCGACCTATATTTCCAACGTCCAGATCGAACGCCTGCCGCAGGCCACGCGCAACTTCCTGGAAGTCGCCGACACCGTGCCCAGCGTGCAGTTCATCCGCGGCAGCGACGGCAATACCAAGATGCGCTCGGGCGCGACCTCGGCCGATGGCACCAACGTCTATATCGATGGCATCAGCCAGAAGAGCTACGTGCTGACCGGCGGCGTGAGCGGCCAGGATTCCAGCCGCGGCAACCCGTTCCCGCAGTCGGCGATCGGTGAGTACAAGGTCATCACCTCCAACTACAAGGCCGAGTACGACCAGGTGAGCAGTGCTGCGATCGTGGCCTCGACCAAGTCAGGCACCAATGATTTCCATGGCAGCTTTTTCTGGGACACCACCAACGACAGCTGGCGCGCTGAAAGTCCGCTCGAGAAGAAGGCCGGTGAGCGCGATGATTTCGCCGAAACCGAGTGGGGCGCGACGTTCAGTGGGCCGATCCTCAAGGACCGCGCGCACTTCTTCATTGCGTATGAAAACAAGGAGTACACCACGCCGACCACGGTCATCCCGGGCTCGATCTATTCCGATCGCGTGGATGAACTGCCGGAATCCCTGCAGTCCCTGGTGACCAGCTACAGCACGCCGTTCAAGGAAGACCTGGCTTTCGGCAAGATCGACTGGACCATCGGTGACAACAATCTGTTCGAGCTGACCGCGAAGTACCGCAAGGAAGACGAGCTGTCCGACATCGGCGATACCACCACCTACAGCCATGGCAGCAGCAACGGCCAGGAAGAAAAGCGCGCCAACCTGCGTTGGCAGTACAGCGGCCAGCGCTTCCTCAACGAGTTCAACCTGAGCTACGAAAGCGCGTTCTGGCACCAGGACCCGCTGACCGATGGCGTCGGCTATGTGCTTGCCTATGCGCCTTACACCACCGATGCCAGCGGGACCAGCACCGCGAGCGAGCAGACCACCATCCTGACCGCCGGTGCGGGCAGCAGTTACCAGGACAAGGGCCAGAAGGGCTGGGCGGTGCAGGATGACCTGACCCTGGACAGCATGGAGTGGCACGGCAGCCACACCTTCAAGGTGGGCTTCAAGTACAAGTCGGTGGAACTGGATTCGACCCAGATCAACCCGGCCAACCCGCAGTACTACTACAACATCCTCACTGACACCGACACGCCGTACAAGGTCAGCTGGGGCGACGACAGCAGTGGTGGTTCGGTCGTTTCCAAGAACAAGCAGTACGGCGTCTACCTGCAGGACGACTGGGAGATCAACGATCACTGGACCCTGAACCTGGGCGTGCGCTACGACTATGAAAAGACCCCGTCGTTCCTGAACTTCGTCACGCCAAGCGACGTGGCCAGCGCGCTGCAGAACTGGAGCAACCTGGACAACGCCAACTACAACATCAACGACTACATCAGCACCGGCAGCAACCGCAAGGCGTTCAAGAATGCGTGGCAGCCCCGTCTGGGCGCGTCGTATGACTTGTTCGGCGACCAGGAGCACGTGATCTACGGCGGTGCAGGCCGCGCCTACGACCGCAACCTGTTCGATTACCTGGCCCTGGAGCAGCTCAACAACAGCTTCAAGTCCTACAGCTATTACTTCAGCAGTGCCAACAACCCGTGCCTGGGCTCGCCCTGCGTGGCATGGGACGACAGCTATGCAACCGCGGAAGGCCTGGCTGCGCTGTCCAGTAGCTCGACCGGCGGTGGTGGTCGCGAGATCTACCTGATCGACAACAACATCAAGGTGCCGTACTCGGACCAGTTCAGCATCGGCATGCGTAACACGCTGCACTTCTGGAACAACGACTGGTTCACCGACGTGTCGCTGAGCCGGATCGAGAGCCATGACGGCTTCGTGTTCCTGCGCGGCAACCGCCTGGCGGACGGCTCGTTCCTGGCCGCAGGCACCACCTCGGGCGCGCCGAGCGATTCGCCGGATGGTTACAGCGCGATCGTGCTGGGCACCAATGGCCTGGAGACCCGCAACAACCAGCTGGCGATGAAGATCGAGAAGCCTTACGACAAGGAATCGGGCTGGGGTGTCAGCGTGGCCTATACGTTCTCCGATGCCCAGGAGAACCGTGCGTTCGGCGAACACTATTCACTGGACTACGAATCGATGGCGGGCTACGGCTGGCACCAGGCCGCGGGCATTCCAAAGAACCGTCTGGTCGTCACCGGTATCTACGACCTGCCATACGACATCAGCCTGTCGGGCAAGCTGTCGCTGGCCAGCCAGACGCCGGTGTATGGCTACAACTGCCTGTCGGGCAGCTCGCAGTGCTACATCGAGCAGTTCACGCCTGACAACACCTTCGGCTACAAGGAATTCAGCCTGGCGTTGAACAAGGAGCTCGATACCGGCACGAACATCAAGATGAACGTCCGCGCCGACATCATCAACCTGTTCAACTGGGTGAACTACTCGACCTACAGCACCGACACCGGCACCTCGAGCGACCTCAATACCGCGTATGCGTCACCGACCGGGCTGCTGGCCTCGCCGATGCGCACCTTCAAGCTTTCCTTCGGCCTGAACTGGTAAAAGGTGTTCCCCGGAGGCCGCATCGGCGGCCTCCGGTTTCCATGTCGGTCATGAAAGGGTGAGGGATGATCAGAACCATCGCGGGACTGTCGCTGGCCTGCATGGCCGTATCGGCATCGGCCCAGGGCGCCGCCGGCGGCGCGCGCATCATCGACGGCTTCGATGACCCCTCCACCTGGAAAGTGGTCACCTCCAACCAGGTGACCGCGGCTTTGCGCGTGGTGCCCGGAGCAGAGGGCGGCAAGGCCCTGTGCCTGGATTACGACTATCACGGCGTGTCCGGCTATGCCGGCGTGCAGCGCGAGGTCCAGATCGATTATCCGGACAACTACCGCTTCGATTTCAAGATCCGTGGCCACTCACCGGCCAATGATCTGCAGTTCAAGCTCAGCGATCCCTCCGGCGACAACGTGTGGTGGGTCAATCGCCCGAGCTACGATTTCCCGGAAGACTGGACGCAGGTCACCTATCGCAAGCGTCACATCGACAAGGCCTGGGGTCCGGACCCGGACAAGACGTTGCGCAAGAGCGCAAAACTCGAATTCACCATCTACAACAATGCCGGCGGCAAGGGCTCGGTCTGCCTGGATGCGCTGACGTTCACGCCGCTGCCGGCCGAAGACACCTCGCCGCTGATGGGCAGTGCGAGCGTCTCTGCTGCCAATGTCGGCAGCAGTGCGCTGCAGGCCGTGGACGGCAGGCCGGAGACGGCCTGGTACGCCGATTTCGATGCCGCCAGTGAGCCGCAGCTGACCCTGGACCTGGGCAGGCTACGCGAATTCGGCGGCCTCAAGCTGGTCTGGAAGCAGGACGAATACGCCTCCGATTACCTGTTGCAGCTGTCCGATGACGGCCAGCAGTGGCGCGACGTGCGCTCGGTCGTCGATGGCAATGGCGGCGCCGACTGGATCGCGCTGCCGGAATCCGAAGCGCGCTACGTGCGCGTGCTGCCGGTGCAGGGGCCGCATGCCTCGTTCGGCCTGGCCGAACTGCAGGTGTTGCCGCTGGCGTTCTCGGCCACGCCCAATGATGTAGTCAGGTCGGTGGCATCCAATTCGCCCCGGGGCTGGTTCCCGCGTGGCTTCAGTGGCCAGCAGCCGTACTGGACCATCATCGGCCTGGACGGCGGTACCGAGCAGGGCCTGATCGGCGAGGACGGCGCGGTGGAAGTGGGCCGCGGCGGGTTCAGTGTCGAGCCGTTCGTGGTCACCGACGGCCGCCTGCTGAGCTGGGCCGACGTGAAGCAGAAACAGACCCTGCAGGACGGTTACCTGCCGATTCCCAGCGTGGAATGGACCCATCCATCGCTGCAGCTGACCACCACGGCGTTTGCCGATGGCACGCCGGCCGATTCGCAGCTGGTGGTGCGCTACCGCCTGCGTAATCCGGGCAATGCCTCGCACAGCTATCGTCTGGCGCTGGCGCTGCGACCATTCCAGGTCAATCCGCCGACCCAGTTCCTGAGCGTGCAGGGCGGGGTCAGCCGGATCGACACGCTGTCCTTCGCCGGCAAGGCGGCCAGCGTCAACGGCACGCCGCGCGTATTCGCCTCGCAGGCGCCCGATGCGGTGTTCGCCAGCACCTTCGACGGCGGCATGGACGTGGCACAGCTGGCCGGCGATGCCTTGCCGGACAGCACCAGTGTGGTGGATGAAACTGGACTGGCATCAGGCGCGTTCGTCTACGACCTCACCCTGGCAGCGGGCGAAACGCGCGAGTTCGACCTGCGCATTCCGATGACCGGCAAGCCGAAGTGCGCTACCACCGTGGTCGCGGCTGACTGCAGCGCGCAGGCGCGGCAGGATGCGGTAGCCAAGGTCTGGCGCGACAAGCTGGACCGGGTGAGGTTCACCGTGCCGGCTGCTGGCCAGCCGTTGGTGGATACCTTGCGCACGTCGACCGCGCACATGCTGATCTCGCGTGTCGGACCGCGCTTGCAGCCGGGCACGCGCTCGTACAACCGCAGCTGGATCCGCGATGGCGCGATGATTTCCGAAGGCCTGCTGCGCATGGGCCGGCCGGAGGTCGTGCGCGAGTACATCGACTGGTACGCGCCATACCAGTTCAAGGACGGCATGGTGCCGTGTTGCGTGGACCGTCGCGGCAGCGATCCGGTGCCGGAAAACGACAGCCACGGCGAGCTGATCTTCGCGGTGGCCGATTACTGGCGCTATACCGGCGACAAGGCCTTCGTGCAGCGCATGTGGCCGCACGTGGAGGGCGCGTACCGCTACATGGAGAAGCTGCGCCTGTCCGAGCGCACCGAGGCCAATCGCGCGAAGAATCCGGCCTTCTACGGGATGATGCCGGTGTCGATCAGCCACGAGGGCTATTCGGCCAAGCCCGTGCATTCGTACTGGGACAACTTCTGGGCGTTGCGCGGGTACAAGGACGCCGTCGAACTGGCCAGGTTGCTGGGCAAGACCGACGAAGCCAGGCGCATGGCCGCCTCGCGCGACCAGTTCCACGCCGACCTGATGGCTTCGCTGAAGCTGGCGGCCAAGCAGCACAACCTGGATTTCCTGCCGGGTTCGGCCGAGCTGGGCGATTTCGATTCGACCTCGACCACGATCGGCCTGGCCCCGGCCGGCGAACAGGCCAACCTGCCGCAGCCGCTGTTGAACAACACCTTCGAACGTTACTGGACCGATTTCGAGAAGCGTGCCGACGGCAGGCGCGAGTGGAAGGACTACACGCCCTACGAATGGCGCAACGTGGCTGCGTTCGTGCGGCTGGGTTGGCGCGAGCGGGCCGACGACGCGGTGCAGTTCTTCTTCGGTCATCGCACGCCGCTGGCATGGAACCAGTGGGCCGAGGTGGTGTCGCACACGCCGCGAAAACCCTTCTTCGTCGGCGACCTGCCGCACGCATGGGTCGGTTCGGACTTCGTCCGCACCGCGCTGGACATGTTTGCCTACACCCGCGAGAGCGATGACAGCATCGTGCTGGCGGCAGGCATTCCGGCGGCGTGGCTGGACGGGCAGGGCATCGCCATCTCCGGCTTGCGCACGCCGGATGGACCGCTGGGCTATTCACTCAAGCGCGATGCCGGAACGCTGCAGCTGGACGTGCCGGCAACCGGGATCAAGCTGCCCAAGGGCGGCCTGGTGCTGCAATGGCCGTACGCCAGCGTGCCGGGCAAGACCACGGTCGGCGGCAAGCCGGCCAAATGGAATGGCAACGAACTGCGCGTCACCGCGCTGCCGGCGAACGTGCAGGTGGCCGCGCCCTGAGGCGCGGTCACTCATCCGCCAGCAATGAGGTGACCTGCAGGCCGCGGAACTCGGCGCGGCCGCCTTGCGCGAACAGCCGCACATGGTCGTCGGCGGGATCAGGGAAGATCAGGTCGGTGACGACCACGCTGCCATCGGCGGCGAAGACTTCCACCGAACCGCGGTCGACCACGATGTGCAGCGCCAGTTCGCCTTCGCCGGACAGCGGCACGTGCACGATGTGGCGCGTGCTGAACTTGGGCGAGAATCCGCTTTCGCCGGCCGCGCTGCGGTCCACGGTGAGGGTCTTCGCAGCCGGGTCCAGGATGATCCTGGTCCCGCGCGCGCCGTCGGCTGAAGCGCGCACCACGATGCCCAGTTGCTGCGCCGACGAAGGATGCAGGCGCAGTGCGATGTCCAACACCTGACCCCGTGCCTGCGGGCCAAGGTCGCGGCTGGCGCCGTCCAGGGTGATGTCCGGCCACTGCGTGGCCTGGTGTGCCGCCACCAGCCGGGTGTATTGCTCCACCGGCGTGGAGACCAGCCGCGGCACGCCTTCGACCGTACGCAGGGACAGTTCGCGTGGCAGCGCCATGGCGCCTTTCCAGGGCCGGGTGGGCGCCTGGCTTGCATAGTCCCAGTTGCTCATCCAGCCGATCGTGATGGCCTTGCCTGCGGGGGCGTTGGCGAAGGTGCCGGCTGCGTAGTAGTCCGCGCCATGGTCCAGCCAGCGGTAACGCGCCGGGTCCGAGCCGGCCGTGGCCACGTCCTCGGCCACGAACCTGGTGCCGTCGAAATGGCCGATGAAATACTGGGTGCCCGAACCGCCGGCGATGGACCATGGATTGACGTTGACGATCATCACCCACTTGGCCTTGCCTGCATCGCCGTCCAGCGGCAGCGGGAACAGGTCGGGCATTTCCCAGAGCATGCCGGGACGGGTGTAGCCGGTCGGGCCGAAGTCGCTGAGGAATTCCCAGTCGCGCAGGTTGCGCGAGCGGTAGAGCTTGACCACCTGTGCATCGGCCACGACCGTGGCCATGATCCAGCTGTCCGATGGCGCATGCCAGAAGACCTTGGGATCGCGGAACTGTTTGGATTCCGGGGCCAGGGTGAGCACTGGATTGGCAGCGTACTTGTGCCAGGACGTGCCGCCATCGGTGCTGTAGGCCAGCGACTGTGCCTGGGTGCCGGGCGCGTGGCCGGTGCCTTCCTTGTAGACGCTGGTGTACAGCGCCACCAGCACCGGCGAATCGCCGTTGCCCAAGCCCGAGCGGTTGTGTGCATCGAGCACGATCGAGCCGGAGAAGATGTCTTCCTGCGGCGTGTTGGCCATTGCCACGGGATGTTCGGTCCAGTGCAGCAGGTCAGCGCTGGAAGCATGGCCCCAGGACATGTTTCCCCATTCGGCCGCCTGCGGGTTGTATTGGTAGAACAGGTGATAGCGGCCTTCGAAGAACACCAGCCCGTTCGGGTCGTTCATCCAGTTGCGTGCTGGGGTGTAGTGCAGGGCGGGGCGCCATTGCGGGGTGCCCGGTTCAGGCGGCTGTCCAGGGCTGGAACAGGCGCACAGCAGGGAGCAACTTGCGCAAAGCAGGAACAGGCGTGCGGCAATGCATTTCATCGCGGCGTTCCCTGGTGTGATTTTGCGAAAAAGTTTAGGTTGAAATGCCAGCGCTGCGCGCAGTTAATTGCGAAAAATGGGCTGAAAATTCAGCTATTTCAGCAGCGCGTGACAACTCGTGTAACGGCCGAAGTAGAGTTTTTATTTCGCTTGTGGAAGGCGATTCCGAGTGATAGCAGTGCGCGTGTGTCCGGCTTGTGTTGGGCACGCATTCATCTCACGAGGAAGCCGCCATGTCCTATCGTCACGATAAGAAAAAGGCGCGGCTCTGCAGCGTGGTTTCCGCAGCGTTGCTGGTAACCGCATCCTTGTTTTCCTTGCAGTCGGTCTCCGCACAAGGTGTTCCCGAGCCGACGTTCCATAGCCAGCAGGCTCATGATCCGGCAAGCAACTTCACCGCACGCTGGACGCGCGCCGACGCACGCCAGATCCAGGGCATGTCCGATCTCAACGTCCCCACCGGACAGAACTCGATGCCGTCGTGGCTGACCATGCCCGACATCCCGGCCGATTTCCCCCAGACCAATTCGAGCGTCTGGGTCTGGGACACCTGGCCCCTGGCCGACTTCAACGCCAACCAGATCAGCTTCCGCGGCTGGGAAGTGATCTTCTCGCTCACCGCCGACCAGAGTGGTGGCTACAGCTTCGACGACCGGCATACGCATGCGCGCATCGGCTATTTCTATCGACGTGCGGGGATCCCGGCACGTTGGCGCCCGCGGGATGGCGGCTGGATCTACGGCGGCCACGTGTTTCCCGATGGCTCCAGCGTGCGCATCTTCGGCAACATACCGCTGTCGCAGAATGCGGAATGGTCCGGCTCGGCGCGGCTGCTGGGCGTGGATGGCAGGGTCAGCGTGTACTACACCGCGCTGGCCTTCAATCGCAATGCCAATGACGAGGACATCACGCCGTCAACCGCGATCATCGCCAGGACCGATGGTCGGATCATGGCCAACCGCAACCGGGTCTGGTTCTCCGGTTTCAACGACCATCTCGCGTTGCTGCGACCCGATGGCGTGTACTACCAGACCGGTGCGCAGAATCCGTACTACAACTTCCGCGATCCGTTTCCCTTCCTGGACCCTGCGCACCCGGGCAAGGTCTTCATGGTGTTCGAGGGGAATTCGGCGGTCGAGCGTGGCGCACGTGCCTGTACCGAGGCCGACCTTGGCTATGCGGCCAACGATCCCGAGCGTGAGGACCTGGAAGAGGTGATGGACTCCGGCGCGGTGTACCAGATGGCCAACGTGGGCCTGGCCGTGGCCACCAATCGTGCGTTGACGCGATGGAAATTCCTGCCGCCGATCCTGTCGGCCAACTGCGTCAACGACCAGACCGAACGTCCGCAGATCTATTTCAAGGATGGCAAGCGTTACCTGTTCACCATCACCCACCGTTCGACCTACGCCGCGGGCATGGATGGGCCGGATGGGGTCATGGGGTTCGTCGGCAACGGCATCCGCAGTGACTTCCAGCCGATGAATGCGGGCAGCGGGCTGGTGCTGGGCAATCCCACCGACCTCAACAGCCCGGTAGGCGAGCCGTACGCGCTGGACCCGGACCAGAATCCGCGCACCTTCCAGTCCTATTCGCACTACGTGATGCCAGGTGGCCTGGTGACCTCGTTCATCGATGCCATCGGCACGCGGCGCGGTGGTGCCTACGCTCCGACGGTGCGGATCAAGATCAGAGGTGCGTCCTCGTCGCTGGACACCAGCTACGGCACGGGCGGGCTTGGTGGCTATGGCGACATCCCGTCCAACCTGCCGTTCCCCTGGAACTTCCCGCTGTCGCGGAGCTTGCCGTCGCTGAGCGGGCGGGATGCCGATGGCTGAGCGGGCGATGCATGAAGCGGTTTCGTAAATCCCGGTCATCCGCGAAAAAAAAGCCGCCCTTCGGGCGGCTTTTTTCGTACTGCGACTGCGCTCGGATCAGCCGCCGCGGACCTGCTTGACGATCTGCGCCGCGCGCGCGGCGGTGTCGCGGACCGAAGTCCAGTCGCCGGCCTGGATCCAGTTTTTCGGCACCATCCACGAGCCGCCGATGCAGACCACGTTCGGCTGGGACAGGTATTCGGCAGCGGTCGCCTCGGTGATGCCGCCGGTGGGGCACAGCTTGAGCTGCGGCACGGGGCCGTGCAGGCCCTTGATCATCTGCAGGCCGCCCACGGCCGTGGCCGGGAACAGCTTGCACACGTTGAAGCCCAGGTTGAGCAGGGTCAGCAGTTCGGTCGGCGAGGCCGCTCCGGGAACGACCGGGATCGGCGCGGCAGCCAGCGCGTGGGCCATGTGCGCCGGGGTGCCCGGGGTCACGATGAAGTCCGCGCCTGCGCCCACGCACTGGTCGATCTGCTCGATGGTCAGCACCGTGCCGGCGCCGATGGCGAAACCAGGCAGCTCTTTCTTCAGCGTGGCCAGCGCTTCCATCGCGATCGGCGTGCGCAGGGTCAGTTCGATCACCGGCAAGCCGCCTTCCAGCAGCGCGTTGGCGACGCCGCGGGCCTGGTCCAGGGTATCCACGGCGACCACCGGCAGGATGCCGGCGGAGGACAGGAGGGCTTCGGTCTGTTGCTGGCGCTTGGAGAGAGTCATCGATGTGTCCTGTGCGGAAAAAGAGAGCAGCGCGGCGCCGGTCAGGCGTCCTTGGATTCGTGGGGCGCGCCTGCGGCAGCGGGTACGTGGCCCAGCTCGTACTCGGCGTCCACTTCCCAGCCGTGTTCGGGCGAAGGCGGGCCGCAGGAGATCGACAGCGCGCCCTGGTCGGCAGGCGTGACCTGTGCGCGGCTCAGCGCGAACAGGTTGCGGCCCATGTCATGCGAGGGCCTGGCGGTATCGGGAGCGAGGGTGCGCAGCTTCCATTCTTCCGGATCGACCTGTGCTTCCAGGATGCCGGCTTCGGCATCGAGCAGGATCATGTCGCCTTCGCGCAGGCGCGCCAGCGGGCCACCGGCGGCAGCTTCGGGGGTGATGTGGATGGCGGCGGGGATCTTGCCCGAGGCGCCGGACAGGCGGCCATCGGTGACCAGCGCCACGCGCCGGCCCTGGTTCTGCAGCAGGCCCAGCAGCGGGGCGAGCGAATGCAGTTCCGGCATGCCGTTGGCCTTCGGGCCCTGGTAACGCACTACCGCCACGAAGTCGTGCGGCAACACGCCGGCGGCGTGCAGCTTGTTGAGGCTGCGTGGATCGTCCACGACCACGGCCGGTGCATGGATGCGGCGGTACTCGGGCTTCACGGCCGAAGTCTTGATCAGCGAACGGCCCAGGTTGCCGCGCAGCAGGCGCAGGCCACCCTGGGCTTCGAACGCGTTGGACACGGGGCGCACGACGGCTTCATCGGCACTGCTGGTGATGCCCGGTGCGTAGGCCAGGCGGCCTTCGCTCAGGCGCGGTTCGTCGCAGAACGCGCGCATGCCGCCGGAAACGATGGTCGGGATGTCGTGCATCATCCCGGCGTCGAGCAGTTCGCGGAACACGTACTGGGTGCCGCCGGCCGCGGCGAAGCGGTTCACGTCGGCCTCGCCGTTCGGGTACACACGGGCCAGCAGCGGCACGGTCTGCGAGATCTCGTCGATGTCGTCCCAGGTCAGGATGATGCCGGCTGCACGCGCCACGGCCACCCAGTGGATGGTGTGGTTGGTCGAACCGCCGGTGGCCATCAGCGCGGCGATCGCATTGACGATGGCGCGTTCGTCGATCAGGTGGCCGATCGGGCGGTAGTCCTCGCCCAGCGCGGTGATGTGCAGGGCGCGTTCGGCGGCGGCGCGGGTCAGGGCATCGCGCAGCGGCGTATCCGGATTGACGAACGAGCTGCCCGGCAGCTGCAGGCCCATCGCTTCGAGCAGGGTCTGGTTGGAATTGGCAGTGCCGTAGAAGGTGCAGGTGCCGGCGCCGTGGTAGCTGGCCGACTCGGCTTCCAGCAGTTCCTCGCGGGTGGCCTCGCCAGCGGCGTAGCGTTCGCGCACCGCGGCTTTTTCCTTGTTCGGGATACCGGGCGTCATCGGGCCAGCGGCGACGAACACCGCCGGCAGGTGGCCGAACGCCAGTGCGCCGATCAGCAGGCCCGGCACGATCTTGTCGCACACGCCCAGGTACAGGGCGGCATCGAACATGTCGTGGCTGAGCGAGATCGCCGTGGACTGGGCGATCACGTCGCGCGAGAACAGTGAAAGCTCCATGCCCGGGCGGCCCTGCGTGACGCCGTCGCACATGGCCGGCACGCCGCCGGCCACCTGCGCGGTGGCGCCCAGTTCACGGGCCACCTTGCGGACGATTTCCGGATAGGCCTCGAACGGCTGGTGGGCCGAGAGCATGTCGTTGTAGGCGGTGATGATGCCCAGGTTGGGCGTCACATCCGCACGCAGCCGGCCCTTGTCGGTCGGACCACTGGCGGCGAAGGCGTGGGCCAGGTTGCCGCAGCTCAGGCGGGTACGCTGCGGGCCGGCGCTGAGGATGGCGTCGATGCCGTCCAGGTAGGCCTGGCGCGGCTGCGCGCTGCGGCGACGGATGCGGTCGGTGACGGCTTCGATACGCGGGTGCAGGGTCATTGGCTGGCAGCTTGTGACTGAATCAGGAAGGGAAGTCGCGTGTTCCGTTGAGGAGACCACTAGCAATACCAGTTGGTGGTCAGTTCATCGTCAACGCGACGTTATGCCGGATTCTAACGCGATCCAACCCGCCAGGTGGGCTGGCGGAAGAGTACCAATACGAGTCCAGTCAAGCTTTCGCAGGCGTGGCCTGGGTTTCGCGTGGCGCACCGAAGGTTTCCACCGCCGTGGCGGCCGCGCCGAGCAGGCCTGGCTGCGGATGCAGGTTGGCCAGGACCGGGATATTGCCCATCGCCGGCGAGAAACGGCCCTTGTGCTCGAAGCGCTGGCGAAAGCCCGAGCGCTGCAGCTGCGGCAGCAGGCGCGGGACCAGGCCGCCACACAGGAAGACACCGTCCCAGGCGCCCAGGGTCAGCACCAGGTCGCCTGCAATCGCACCGAACACGGCGAAGAACACGTCCAGCGACTGCAGGCAGCGGGCATCGCCTTCGGCCGCACGCGAGGTCACGTCCGATGGCTTCAGCGGACCGGGGTCTTCACCGGCCATTTCGCTCAGCGCGCGGTGGATGTTGACCAAGCCCGGGCCGCAGATCAGGCGCTCGTTGGAGACGCGGCCGAACTGGCGCGACAGGCGTTGCAGGATCTCGATTTCTTCCGGATTGCCGGGCGGAAAACTGACATGGCCGCCTTCGGTTTCCAGGGCGATGCGCTTGCCGTCGCGGATCAGCAGGCCGCCAGCGCCCAGGCCGGTGCCCGGGCCGATCACGGCATAGGTCCGCTTCTTGGAAAGCGGTGCCGGCTTCCAGCGCGCCGGGCCGACTTGGGCTACGTCTTCCGGCCCCAGCAGCGACACGGCCATGGCCTGGGCGGCGAAATCGTTGATCAGCTTGATGCCTTCGAAGCCCAGCATGCTGCGCATGCGCGGCACCTTGATCACCCATGGGTGATTGGTGATGCGGGCTTCGTCGCCATCCACGCGGCCGGCCACGGCAAACACGCCGTTGCGGGCCTTGGAGCCGGTTTCGTCCAGGTAGTGCTTGGCCGCATCGGCCAGCGAAGGAAACTCGGCCACCACGTATTCCCGGGTGCTGTCAGCCAGGAACGGGTTGTCGGCGGAGGTGTCGGCCAGCGCGAAGCGCGCGTTGGTGCCGCCGATATCGGCCAGCAGGACGCACTGCGCGGGGTCGGGTGAGGTCATGCGGGAGAGTCCTGAGGCTGGGTGGGAAACGACACGTCCAGCACTGACGGCGGGTGCCGACCGCTGGGCGCGGCGGATGTTAGCGCGTGGCCCGTTCAGGCGAGGTCCCGCATACGAATGCGGTGATGATTCCGACATGGCCCCCTCCGGCAGTGTCGATGATGAAATGATTGCGTGATGAAAACGCTTACATGGCAGAATACCGCGCTACGCCGGCTTCCGTCACGGGGGCAGGCGTCACCTTTTTGCAGTGCGGTGCGCGGGGAGGTTCCGTTGCATCGCAGCAAGTTCTTGAACGCCCACGGGAGTGACGATGGCGAGTGTGCAGCTGGATCAGGTCCGCAAGGTCTACGACAACGGCCAGGTCGCCGTGCAGGGAGCCAGCTTCGAGGTCGCCGATGGCGAACTGATGGTGCTGGTGGGTCCGTCCGGTTGCGGTAAGTCCACCCTGCTGCGGATGATCGCCGGCCTGGAGGAGATCAGCGGCGGCACGCTCAAGATCGGTGACCGGGTGGTCAACGAAGTGGCGCCGAAGGACCGCGACATCGCCATGGTGTTCCAGTCCTACGCGCTGTATCCACACATGACCGTGGCCGAAAACCTGGCCTTCGGCCTGAAGCTGCGCAAGCACGACAAGGCCACCATCGACGCCCGGATCAAGGCCGCGGCCGAGACGCTTGGCCTGACCTCGATGCTCGACAAGCTGCCCAAGGCGATGTCCGGCGGCCAGCGCCAGCGCGTGGCGCTGGGCCGGGCACTGGTGCGCGAGCCGGCGGTGTTCCTGCTGGACGAGCCGCTGTCCAACCTGGATGCCAAGCTGCGCAACTCGCGGTCCGGACCGAGATCGCGCGCCTGCATCGCCAGCTGGGCACCACCATGATCTACGTCACCCACGACCAGGTCGAAGCGATGACGCTGGGCCAGCGGATCGTGGTGCTCAAGGATGGCGAGATCCAGCAGATCGATACGCCGAAAGTGCTTTACGACCGTCCGGCCAATCTGTTCGTGGCCGGTTTCCTGGGCAGCCCGGCGATGAACTTCCTGCACGGCCGCCTTGAAGGTGGAGACCGCGCCAAGCTGGTCCAGGCCGACGGCCAGGAAGCACTGCTCGGCACGCTGCCTGCCGCGTTGAGCGAATGGATCGGTCGCGAGGTGGTGGTTGGCGTGCGTCCGGAAGACCTGCAGCTGGCGGGCACGGGTGAAGCCGCTTTCCAGGCAGATGTGGAGGGCGTGGAATTCGTCGGCAACGAGGCCTTCCTGCACCTGCGCTTCGGTCCGCAGCTGCTGGTGTCGCGCGTGGCCCCGCAGGCTTCGCCCGAGATCGGCGATCGCCTGTCCATGGCACTGCCGGTGGACCGCCTGCATGTGTTCGATCCGGCATCAGGTCTGAGCATCGCCACGCGCTGACGGCCACTGCCGCGGTGTGAACGTGGCAGGTTTGTGAGGCATGATGCCGGCCAGGCTTGGTGTCGGGAATCGTCATGGCGTTCTGGACGAAATCCAGGTGGTTCCTCTGGGCGCCGGTGGCTGCGCTGGCGCTGGTCGGACTTTACGCGGCGCTGGGATTCTGGGCGCTGCCGCGGGTGCTGCGCTCGCAGGCCACCGACTACGTCAGCCAGGTCCTGCACAAACCGCTGACGCTGGGCGAGATCCGGTTCAATCCTTTTACCTTCCAGCTTGATGTGGCCGACATCGCCGTCGGCGATGCCGCTGGCAAGGACAGCCGTCCGCTGGTAGCGCTACGCAGGTTGCATGCGGATTTCCAGGTGTCGTCGCTGTGGCGGCGCGCCTACGTGTTCCGCGAGATCATCCTGGACGGGCCGTATGCGCATGCGTTGATCCGCCCGGATGGATCGCTCAACCTGGCCGAGCTGTCTCCCCCGTCCAAGGACGATGGCCCGCTGCCGTCGCTGCAGATCTGGTCGCTCACCGTGACTGGCGGCAAGGTCGATTTCGCGGATTGGAGCCGGCGGGTCAAGCCAGAGAAAACCCTGTCGCCCATCGATTTCACCCTGCGCAATTTCAGCACCACCGATACCGGCAGCACCTTCACCTTCGGTGCCCGCACCACCCAGGGCGAGCGCTTCGGCTGGAGTGGCAACCTGTCGCTGCAACCACTGGCGTCCAGCGGCGCCTTCCGCATCTCGGCGCTGCAGGCGCGCAGCGTGTATGCCTTCCTCGAAGACAGCCTGCCGATGCAGCTGTCCGATGGCACGTTGGAGCTGGCTGGGCGGTATGACTTCACCGGCGCCGGGCCGGAAGGCGTGCAGTTGGAGATCACCCTGGCCGAGGCGCGCGCCAACCAGCTTGCGCTGCGTGCGCGTGGCGTGGAACAGGACTGGGTGGTGTTGCCGAGTGCCGCACTGGACAACACCCGGCTGTCGCTGGGGCGCCATGCCGTGCAGATCGACGCAATCCGCATCGACGGCATGAAGGCGCAGCTGTGGCGCGAAGCCGACGGTCACCTCAACCTTGAGCGCCTGCTGGCCAGCCCGCCGCCCGCCGCCAATGCAACGCCAGCACCGGCCAACGCGGATTCCGGGTGGACCGTCAATGTCGGCCGCTTCGCGCTGGAGGGAGGCGATGCGGTGTTCGACGATCGTGCGGTGCGGCCAGCTGCCCGGTTCCAGTTGGCGCCGCTGGCGGTGACGGTGAAAGACGCCAGTCTGGACCTGGCCAGGCCGCTGCCGGTGGAGGTGCGCGCGACGCTCAACAAGACCACGCCGGTCGAACTGCAGGGCACGCTGGTGCCCGATACGCTGGCGGCGGACCTGCAGGTGAAACTGGGCGCCTTGCCGTTGCAGTCGCTGCTGGGCTACCTGCCGCGGTATCCGGCGCTGACATTGAAGTCCGGCCGTGTCGAGGCCGCGGGCAAGCTGGTGATGCAGCCGACCGGGGCGCCCGGGCCGGACCTGTCCTTCAAGGGCGATGGCGCGGTCACCGGCCTGAATATCGTCGAGCGCGCGGACGGGCGCGATTTCCTGTCCTGGGAGCGTGTCCAGATCAGTGGCATCGACTACAGCGCTGCGCCCGATGCCTTGACGATCCGCGAGATCCGGGCGGACAAGGCCTCGGCACGGGTGCTGGTGTCGCAGGATGGCTCGGTCAACCTGGTCAGCATCTTGTCTGCACCCAGTGAGACGCCGGTCGCGAAGTCCAGTACGCCCGCCCAGGCCGAAATGCCGCTGCGCATCGGGCAGCTGACCCTGCGCGACGCGACCGTGGCCTTCGCCGATTACTCCATCGATCCGAACTTCTCCGCGCGCATCGACAAGCTCAGCGGGCGCGTGCGCGGCCTGTCCACGGCTACCGATTCGGTCGCCGACATCGACCTGAAGGGGCAGGTGATCAACCAGTATTCGCCGGTCACCATCACCGGTGGCACCCGGCCGTTCGCGTTCGACAAGCACACCGACATCGCGGTGGCCTTCCGCAACATCGACCTGCCGTTGTTCAACCCGTATTCGGGCCGGTTTGCCGGGTATTCGATCGCCAAGGGCAAGCTGACCACCGAGCTGCATTACCGCATCGACGACCGCAAGCTGCAGGCCTCGCACCACGTGATCCTTGACCAGCTGGAGTGGGGCGCGGCCACTGACAGCAAGGACAAGGTGTCGCTGCCGGTGCGGCTGGCGACCTCGCTGCTCAAGGATCGCCATGGCGTGATCGACCTGGACCTGCCGGTGACCGGGACGTTGGACGACCCCAAGTTCCGGATCGGCCCGGTGATCTGGCAGGTGATCAAGAACGTGCTGACCAAGGTGGTGATGGCGCCGTTCTCGTTCCTGGGTTCGCTGTTTGCCGGGGCCGAGGATGCACAGTTCGTCGATTTCGCGCCGGGCTCGTCCGTGCTCCCGGAAGCCGCCGGCGCGCATCTGGCGTCCCTGGCCGAAGGGTTGGCCGACCGTCCGACGCTGCGCCTGGACATTCCAGCCGGCACCGTCGCCGGGACCGACGATGCGGCACTGGCGCAGCAGCGCCTGCAGGCGGCGCTGGCGGGCGAGGGCGATGCCGTCGCGCTGGATACCTTGCCCGCCGACGACCAGGTCAAGCTCTTGAGCAAGCTCTATCGACAGGTGCTGGGGCACAAGCCAGAACCACCGGATGCCGAGCCCAGCACCGACGCGGCCGACGCGACGCGCAAGGAGCGGCACCAGGCGCGCGACCAGGCCGAAGCCGCGTGGCTGCAGGCTGCGCTGCTGGCGCACTACGCTCCGGCGCCGGCAGACCTGCAGTCGCTGGGGCGCGCCCGTGCCGACGCGATCCAGGATGCGTTGCTGGCCGGCGGCAAGCTGGACCCGGCGCGCGTGTTCATCACCACCAACAAGGCGCCGGTCGTCCAGGCCGGTGCGGTCCGGCTGGAACTGGGGCTGGAATAGGCCGTCGGCGCCCGGGCCGGCGCCGGTCATGGCCGTTATACTGCCCAATCGGCGTCTGGCGCGTGCGCAATATTTCCAAGCCTGGTCAATGGGTTAAGTGCCAGACATCACCCTGATCCTCATCTAAGACGGCGCGTGTTGCCCCCAGCACCGCGGTCCCGGAAACCTACGTCGCATGCGCCTGTCCACGATCAAGCTGTCTGGTTTCAAATCCTTCGTCGATCCCACCACGCTGCACCTGCCGACCAACATGACCGGCGTGGTCGGCCCCAATGGGTGCGGCAAGTCGAACATCATCGACGCGGTGCGCTGGGTCATGGGCGAAAGCTCGGCCAGCCGCCTGCGCGGTGATTCGCTGACCGACGTGATCTTCTCCGGTTCGTCTGCACGCAAGCCGGTGTCGCAAGCCACGGTCGAGCTGATCTTCGACAACTCCGACCACACGATCTCCGGCGAATTCGCCGCGTTCAACGAGATCTCGGTCAAGCGCACCGTCAGCCGCGACGGTCAGAGCAATTACTACCTCAACGGCACCAAGTGCCGCCGCCGCGACATCACCGACCTGTTCCTGGGCACCGGGCTTGGCCCGCGCAGCTACTCGATCATCGAGCAGGGCATGATCAGCCAGATCATCGAGGCCCGCCCGGAAGACCTGCGCGTCTTCCTGGAAGAAGCCGCCGGCATCTCCAAGTACAAGGAGCGCCGCAAGGAAACCGAGACCCGCATCCGCCACACCCGCGAGAACCTCGAACGCCTGACCGACCTGCGCGAGGAAGTGGACAAGCAGCTCGAACACCTCAAGCGCCAGGCGCGCCAGGCCGAGCAGTACCAGGCCTTGCAGGAAGAGCGCCGGATCAAGGATGCACAGTGGAAGGCGCTGGAATACCGTGGCCTGGATGGCGAACTCACCGGCCTGCGCGAAGGCCTGTCGGTCGAGGAAACCCGCCTGCAGCAACTGATCGCCGAACAGCGTGAAGCCGAAGCCCAGATCGAAGGCGACCGCCTGCGCCGCGACGAAGCGGTGGAAACGCTCAACCGCGCCCAGGCCGACGTCTATCAGGTGGGCGGCAACCTGGCTCGCATCGAACAGCAGATCCAGCACCAGAAGGACCTCTCAAGCCGTCTGTTCAAGGCCCAGGCCGAGGCGCAGGCGCAGCTGGCCGAGCTGGGCAGCCATATCGACAGCGACAGCGCGCGGTTGGCGGTGCTGCGCGAATCACTGGACGAAGCCGAGCCGCAGCTGGAGCAGCTGCGCGAAGAGGACGTCATGCGCCAGGACGCGCTGCGCGAGGCCGAGGCCAAACTGGCCGACTGGCAGGCGCGCTGGGAAGCGCATGGCCGCGCTACCGCCGAGTCCTCGCGCGCCGGTGAGGTTGAGCGGACCCGCGTCGATTATCTGGATCGCCAGTCGCTGGAATCGGATCGCCGCCGCGAAGCACTGACTGCCGAGCGTGCTGGTCTGGATCTGGAAGCGCTGGCTTCGGCTTACGAGGCGCTGTTCGAAGAGCACGAAATCAAGAAGGCCGCGCTGGACGAGCTGACCGAAGCGGTCGAACTGCGCAAGCAGGACGTCGATGGCTTCAGCGAACGCCAGCGCACGTTGCAGGCCCAGCAGGCCGATGTGCGCAAGAGCGCCCAGGCCGCGCGCGGCCGGTTGTCGTCGCTGGAAACCCTGCAGCAGGCCGCCCTGGGCCAGGAACAGGGCGCGGCCGTGGCCTGGCTGAAGGCGCGTGGGCTGGATTCGGCCACGCGCGTGGGTGAAGCGCTTACCGTCGAAGCCGGCTGGGAAAACGCCGTGGAAGGCGCGCTCGGCCGCCTGATCGAAGGCGTGCTGGTCGAATCGCCGGAATCGCTGGTCGAGGCGCTGGCCGACCTGGGCGAAGGGCGGATCGCGCTGGTTTCGCCGCAGGAGGGCGCGGAAGCCTTCGCGCCGACTTCGCTGGCAGCCAAGGTGCAGGGCCCGCTGGCCGTGCGTCGCCTGTTGTCGCGCTTGCATGCGGTCGAGGACCTCGCCGCTGCGCGCGCGCTGCAGGCGCAGTTGCCGGCCGGCGATGCGGTCATCACCCGCGGTGGCGAGCGGCTGGGCGAGGGCTGGGTGCACATCCAGCGCTCCGGCGCATCCAAGCAGGGCGCGCTGCTGCGCGAGCGCGAGATCCAGTCACTGCGCGCCGAGATCGAAACCCTGCAGGCGCGCGAAGCGCAGGCCGAGCAGGAACTGGCCAGCCTGCGCGAAGCCGCGCTTGCCGGCGAGCAGGCCCGCGAAGAAGCGCAGCGCAGCTTGTACACCGCGCACCGCGGCGTATCCGAACTCGCTGGCCAGCTGCAAGGTCAGCAGGGCAAGGTCGATGCGGCCCGCAACCGGATCGATCGCATCGACGGCGAGCTGGCGCAGTTGGGACAGGCGCTGGAAGAAGCCCGCGACCAGGCCGCCGAAGCGCGCCTGCGCCTGGAAGACGCGGTCACCCGCATGGCCGACCAGGAAGACGCACGCATCGCCATGGATGCCGAGCGCCGTGACATCTTCACCGCCCGCGATGCGGCCCGCGAAGCCGCACGCGCCACCCGCGAGGCCACCCACGCGCTGGCGTTGACCCTGGAATCGCAGCGCACCCAGGTTGTCTCGTTGACCCAGGCGCTGGAACGCATGGGGGGGCAGCGTGGCCAGCTGGATTCGCGCCTGGGCGAGATCACCCTGCAGCTGACCGAAGGCGGCGACCCGGTGTCGTCGCTGGAATCCGAGCGTGAGAACGCGCTGCACGAGCGTGTGCGCACCGAACGTGTGCTGACCGAGGCGCGCACCGCGCTGGACGGCATCGACATCGGCCTGCGCCAGTACGAGCAGACCCGCCAGCAGCGCGACGAACAGGCGCTGGCCCAGCGTGAGGCCATTGCCCAGCGCCGCCTGGACCAGCAGGCTTTGGTGCTGAAGGCTGAGCAGCTGTCCGGCGCGGTCGAGCAGGCCGGCTTCGTGCTGGCCGCGGTGATCGAAACCCTGCCCGAGGTGGCCAAGCTGTCCGACTGGGAACAGGCCGTGCAGCAGATCGACGGCCGCATGCGGCGCCTGGAGCCGGTCAACCTGGCTGCCATCCACGAATACGGCGAGGCCAGCACCCGCAGCGAATACCTGGAGTCGCAGAACGCCGACCTGACCGCGGCGCTGGAGACGCTGGAAGAAGCCATCCGCAAGATCGACCGCGAAACCCGCGGCCGCTTCAAGGACACCTTCGACCGCGTGAACTCCGGCGTGCAGGCGCTGTATCCGCGCCTGTTCGGTGGTGGCCATGCATATCTGGAACTGACTGGCGAAGACCTGCTCGACACCGGCGTGACCATCATGGCGCGCCCGCCGGGCAAGCGCGTGTCCAGCATCTCGCTGCTGTCCGGCGGCGAGAAGGCGATGACCGCGGTGGCGCTGGTGTTCGCCATCTTCCAGCTCAACCCGGCGCCGTTCTGCCTGCTGGACGAGGTCGACGCGCCGCTGGACGAAGCCAACGTCGGCCGCCTGGCGGCGATGGTCAAGGAGATGAGCGAGAAGGTGCAGTTCCTGTTCGTCAGCCACAACAAGGCGACGATGGAAGCGGCCAACCAGCTCTCCGGTGTGACCATGCGCGAACCCGGTGTCTCGCGCCTGGTCTCGGTGGACCTGGCCGAAGCCTCGCGTCTGGCTGGCGCGGCCTGAGCGCCCGGAGTGAGCGGAACTGCCTTGCCGCTCGCTCCTCACTTCTCGCTGGTTCCACTCACGCTTCGCCCCATCGGGGATGGATGCCTCGCGCCAAGCGTGGCACCATCGCGCCTGTTTCGGAAAAGGAGCGCCTGCTGATGTCGGATGTGATGATGCTGCGGATTGGCATCGCCGTGGTGGGCGTCATCCTGATCGCGGCCATGGTGTTGTTCGGTCGGCCCAAGAAGCCGCCACAGGGCCGGCGCCTGGAGTCGGGCGAACGCGAAGCTTCGCGCGTGGAGCCCAGCTTGGGCGGCGAAAACGCCGGGCACAGCGGGCAGGGCGACTACAGCGGTGAGGGCGTGATCCAGCCCGACCTGGGCCTGGCCGATACCAGTGCCGCCGACAACGACCTGGGCAAGCGCCCGGGTGCGGATTTCGACAAGATCATCTCGCTGTACGTGGCCGCCAAATCCGGGCAGACGCTGCGCGGCGAGGACATCGTGGTGGCGGCCGAGAAGACCGGCCTGACCTTCGGCCACATGAACGTGTTCCATCGCCTGATCGAAGGCCACCCCGAGCGCGGCCCGGTCTTCAGCATGGCCAACATCATGCAGCCGGGCAGCTTCGACATGGCTGCGATCCGTGAGCTGGAAACCCCGGCGATCGCCTTCTTCCTGACCCTGCCGGCACCGATGACCGCGCTGGACGCCTGGGAAATGATGCTGCCCAACGTGCAGCGCATGGCCGAACTGCTCGATGGCGTGGTCCTGGACGACAGCCGCAACGCGCTTGGCCGCCAGCGTATCCAGCATATCCGCGAGGAACTGCGCGGCTACGACCGACAGCATGAAGCCCCGCCGCTGAGCAAGACCCCGCGCTGGTGAATCGGCGCTCCGGTCAGGTGGCCGGGGCCTGCGGTGTCCTCGCCATCAGGTGCCGCAAGCGCAGGTAGCGGGCGAACAGCCACATCAGCAGGACCAGCAGCGCGGCGATGGCCAGGTAGGTCATCCGTCCCAGCGACAGCGCGCGCAGCAGCAGCGCGCCGGCATACGACAGTGCGATGCCGAAGGTGAACATCTCCAGGGATTGCCGGCCCAGGGTGCTGAAGGCTTCAACGATCCGGTGTCCGCCCCAGCGGTGCAGCCTCGTCTGCTGCAAGACGCCGCACAGCCAGAACCAGGCGAACAGCACCAGTGCCGCATGTGCGAGCCGTAGCGGCGCCAGGTCACGTTTGTCCCACCATCGCATGTCGGTCAGCGGCATCACCTTGCGGTCGATCAGGAAGAACACCGTCATCGCCGCTAGCGTGGAGAGCAGCGCGAAGGCGATGCGCGGGTGACGCGCCGCATCCTGCAGGTGTTGCAAGGCCTGCAGGCGCCCGCCGACGATGCCGCCGATGAACAACAGCTGCCAGGCGTAGCGGTTGAAGTAGCCCGATTCTCCCGGTTGGCCCAGCGACGCGGCCACCGACTGCCACTGGCTCAGGACATACAGCGCCAGCGAGGCGGCCAGGACGGTCCGGGGCCAGCGGATCACCAGGGGCACCAGCGGGATGCAGGCCAGCAGGAAGATCACGTAGATCTGCAGTACGTCCAGCAGCGGCGGGCTGTCGCGCAGCAGCAGGAAGGCCCGTGCGGCCTGGTGCGGTGTCCAGACCAGGTCGTGCATCCGCAGCTGCGTGGCCAGTTGTTCCGGCAGCACGCCACATAGCGCCAGCAGGCACAGGAACGCCAGCGCGTTGTATAGGTACAGATGCCCGGCGCGATGGCTCAGGCGTACGAACGAAAGCCCGGCCGACATGCCCGGCTGCGCGTAGATCAGGCCCACCAGATAGCCGGAAATGAAGAAGAACAGTTCGGCCGAGGATGAATACCCCAGCGTCGTGGGCGTCCAGAGCGCCTTGCCGGGATAGCCCAGCAACTGGGTCAGCAACGAATAGTGGTTGAGCGTGATGACGATCAGGCAGATGCCGCGGATGAAATCCAGCGGCACCATGCGTTCGGGCGGGCGGGACGCCACGGGAGGTCCTCCTTGGGCGCAGTGACGCTCAAGAAGTAGCAACGCAGGTGGCAAGCATGCCAGGCCAGTCACGGGACCCGCGTTGTTGCCAGGGCGCGGGACTCATCGGCTTGGTGACCGATGCCTGCGCCTGTAGCCGCATCGCGCCTCCGCCTGTACGCGGGTCAGTCGAAGCTGTGGCTGCATGGCATCGTGAAATCGCCAGCCCGGGTAAAATCAGCCGATGACCAACGCGACCAATCCTGCGGCCCGCATCGCCGAACTGCGACAGCAGCTCGACGACGCCAGCTATCGCTATCACGTGCTGGATGAGCCGAATATCCCGGACGCGGAGTACGACCGCCTGCTGCGTGCACTGGACGAACTGGAAGCGACGCATCCGGAACTGGTGACACCCGATTCGCCGACCCAGCGCGTCGGCGCATTGGCAGAATCGAAATTCGCCGAAGTGCGGCACGCCATCCCGATGCTGTCGCTGGGCAATGCCTTCGACGATGAAGAGGTGGCTGACTTCGTTCGCCGCATCGCCGAAAAGCTGGGCCGCAGGACGCTGACGTTCTCGGCCGAACCCAAGCTCGACGGCCTGGCCATCAGCCTGCGCTACGAACACGGCGTGTTCGTCCAGGGTGCCACCCGTGGCGATGGCGCCACCGGCGAGGACGTCACCGCCAACCTGCGCACGGTCAAGGCCATTCCGCTCAAGCTGCGTGGCGAGGGCTGGCCCGACGTGCTGGAAGTGCGGGGCGAGGTCTACATGCCCCGCGCCGCGTTCGAGGCGTACAACGAACAGGCGCGGCTGCATGGCGGCAAGGTGCTGGCCAATCCACGCAATGGTGCGGCCGGTTCGCTGCGGCAGCTGGATGCCCGCATCACCGCGCAGCGGCCGCTGGCGTTCTACGCCTACGGCACCGGTGCAGTGGAAGGCGGGGTCTTGCCCGAAAGCCACTCGGGCATGTTGCAGCAACTGCGTGCGTGGGGATTCCCGGTCAGCGACCTGTCGAAACTGGTCGAAGGCGCCGCGGGCCTGCTGGACTTCTATCGCGACATCGGCGCGCGCCGCGACGCGCTGCCGTTCGACATCGACGGCGTGGTCTACAAGCTGGACGATGCGCAGGGCCAGCGCGAGATGGGTTTCGTCTCGCGCGCGCCGCGCTGGGCGATCGCCCATAAATTCCCGGCGCAGGAGCAATCGACCACGGTCAAGGACATCGAGATCCAGATCGGCCGCACCGGCGCCGCCACCCCGGTGGCGCGATTGGAGCCGGTGCAGGTGGCGGGCGTGATCGTGACCAATGCGACCCTGCACAACGCCGACCAGATCGCGCGACTGGACGTGCGCATCGGCGATACGGTGATCGTGCGTCGCGCCGGCGACGTGATCCCCGAAGTGGTCAGCGTGATCGAAGCCCAGCGGCCCGCAGGCACGCAAGCCTGGCAGATGCCGACCCATTGCCCGGTCTGTGGTTCGGACATCGTGCGCGAGGAAGGCGCTGCGGCCTGGCGTTGTTCCGGCGAGTTGAGCTGCCCGGCGCAGCGCAAGGAGGCGATCCGCCATTTCGTCTCGCGCAAGGCGATGGACGTCGATGGCCTCGGCGAGAAATTCATCGAAGTGCTGGTCGATGCCGGCGTGGTCCAGGGCGTGGCCGACCTGTACAAGCTCGACCTGGACATGCTGCTGCAACTGCGGCTGGTCACCGGCGCAGAGACGCCTGAAGGTTTTCTGCGCGAGGCCCGCGAGCACCTGGCCAGTGGCGCCTACGCCAGGCTGGAAGCCGAGGTGGCCCAGGTGCGCGGCGACACCGACGAAGCGCCTGACACCTGGCAGGCAGACCTGCTGCGCGCCGGCCTGCCGACCTTCGACTGGAACCGCAGGAAGATCGCAACCAAGTGGGCCGAGAACCTGGTCGAGGCGCTGGATGCCAGCCGCCAGACGACGCTGGAGCGGTTCCTGTTCGCACTGGGCATCGACCACGTCGGCGAGAGCACGGCCAAGGCCCTGGCGGCGTGGTTTGGCGACCTGGCGCTGATCCGGGTCTTGCCCTGGCCGGTCTTCAAGCGCGTGCCCGATGTCGGCGGCGAGGTGGCGCGTTCGCTGGGGGGCTTCTTCGCCCAGGAGGGCAACCAGCAGGCCATCGATGACCTGCTGGCGCGCGGTGTACAGATCGGTGACACCCATGCGCCCAGCGGCCTGCTGCGCGACGGCCTGGACCTGGCGACGCTGCTGGCCGACATCGAGATCCCCAAGCTCACCAGGGTGCGTGCCGAAGCGCTGGCCGCGGCAATGCCCGATGTGGACGACATCGTCGATGCCGAAGCGGCAACGTTGATCGGCATCGGCCTACCCAAGGACACGGCGGGCGCACTGGCCGCGTGGCTGGAAGACGATGCGCACGTGCAGCTGCTGCGCCGCACCGCCGAGGCCTTGGCCAGGCTGGATGCGATCACGCCGCAGCAGGCTGCCGTCGAAACCGGCCCGTTGACCGGGCAGACCGTGGTGCTGACCGGTGGCCTGGACGCGATGAGCCGCGATGAAGCCGGCGCGAAGCTCGAAGCGCTGGGCGCCAAGGTGACGGGCAGCGTGTCGAAGAAAACCAGCTTCGTCGTTGCCGGCGCCGAAGCCGGTTCGAAGCTGAAGAAAGCCCAGGACCTGGGCATCGAGGTCTGGGACGAAGCGCGGCTGCTGGCGTTCCTGGAGCGGCACGCATGAGCCAGGCATGGCGTCCGAATGCCTCGCTGGACGCGCTTCGCCTGCGCGCACGCCTGAACGCGCTGGTGCGGGCGTTCTTCGCCGAGCGCGAGGTGCTGGAAGTGGAAACGCCGGTGCTGTCGCAGGCCGGCAACACCGAGCCGAACATCGACAGCTTCACCACCGATTTCAGTGGTCATGTCAGTGCCGGCGCGCGCACGCGCTGGCTGCGCACTTCGCCCGAATATCCGCTCAAGCGGCTGTTGGCGGCAGGCATCGGGGATTGCTACGAACTTGGCCGGGTGTTTCGCAATGGCGAGGCCGGTGGCCGCCACAATCCCGAGTTCACCATGCTTGAGTGGTACCGGGTGGGCTGGGACCACCAGCGCCTGGCTGATGAAACGGTTGCACTGGTCCAGCAGGCACTGGCACTGGTCGGGCGTACGGCCTCGGTCGAGTCGCTGACCTATCGCGACCTGTTCCAGCGCAGCCTGGGGCTGGACCCGTTCACCGCCAGCGTGGAGCAGTTGCAGGCGGCGCTGGGCGGGGTACGGATCGATGGCGAAGGGCTGGGTCGCGATGACTGGCTCGACCTGCTGGTGACCCACCACATCCAGTCGAACTTCTCCGCCGATGCGATCACGATCGTGCATGACTGGCCGGCCAGCCAGGCGGCGCTGGCGCAGATCCGCGCAGGCGACCCGCCAGTGGCCGAACGCTTCGAGCTGTACCTAGGCGCGATGGAGCTGGCCAACGGTTATCACGAGCTGCGCGATGCCACTGAACAGGCTGCCCGGTTCAGCCGCGACAACCAGCGTCGTGCCGCGCGCGGGCTTGTTCAGCCGCCGCGCGATGGGCACTTGCTTGACGCCCTGCCACTCATGCCACACTGCGCCGGCGTGGCAGTGGGGATGGATCGGCTGCTGATGGCGATGCTGGGAACCTCCCGGATCGCCGACGTGCTGGCTTTCGATTTCGCGGGGGCCTGACACACGCTGGGAATACACGGACCGTAAACACGTAATTGTGCTGGCATGAACCACACCGGCAGGGAGTTTCGAGTTTGCGTAGCGTTCTGGGGAAGGCCGTGTCGAGCAGTCGTTGGGTCCGTGTAAGCCTGCTGGCGTGTACTGCGATGGCTCTGCCTGGCTGCGCCACGGTGGGGCGTTTGTTCGGCGGCCATGAGAAGACGCTGGACGACGTGCCCGTGCAGCATTTCCGCTGCGAGTCCAAGGACAAGGACCTGAAATATTGCGACGTGGACGCCTCGGCCGGCGTGCGCCTGACCAAGCAGCTGTCGAACATGCCCTGCGTCAAGGGACGCACCTGGGACTACGGCCGCTTCGGCGTGTGGGTCGACCATGGCTGCCGTGGTGAGTTCGTCAGTGGCGCAGGCGATGACGATGGTGGGGAGTTCGACCTCAAGCACCGCGTGGTCCGTTGCGAATCCACCGACCAGGCGCGCAAATACTGCCCGGCACAGGTCACTGTCGAGACGGTTGAGTTGGTCCGGCAGATGTCGGACATGGCTTGCGAGGAAGGCAAGACCTGGGGCTGGGATGACGACGGGGTCTGGGTCGATGGCGGCTGCCGCGGACTGTTCCGCGTCCGCTGATCGCGGTCCTGCATTCGGATTGCGACATCGTCGCGGGTAAAATGCGCCGATGAACGACACTTTCGACTACGCCCGTTACGACCGCATCCGTCCGATCCTGTGGACCGGTGACGCCCTGGAACTGCTGGACCAGCGCAAGCTGCCCTTCGTGGTGGAGCATGTGACCTGTGCCACCAGCGATGATGTGGCCGCCGCCATCCATTCGCTGGCTGTCCGCGGCGCGCCGGCGATCGGCATTGCGGCGGCCTGGGGCACGGTGCTGGCTGGGCGCGAGATTGAGGCTGCCGATGGCGCCGAGGCATCACTGAAGATCGAACCGGCCCTGCAGCGCCTCAACGCCGCACGCCCGACCGCGGTGAACCTGGCCTGGGCGCTGGCGCGCATGCGCCGCGTACTGCAGCCCGCCGGCACCGACTGGATGGCGGTGCTGGAACGCGAAGCCGAGGCCATCGCCACCGAAGACCTGGCCGCCAACCGCCACATGGGCGAACTGGGCGCGGCCTTGATCGGGCAGGGCAGTGGCGTGCTGACCCATTGCAACACCGGCTCGCTGGCGACCGCTGGCTTCGGTACGGCACTGGGCGTGATCCGTGCCGGCGTGGCCCAGGGCAAGATCCTCAAGGTGTTCGCCGACGAGACCCGGCCGTGGCAGCAGGGCGCGCGCCTGACCGTGTGGGAGCTGCAGCAGGACGGCATCGACGCGACCCTGATTGCCGACTCGGCCGCTTCGCACCTGATGAAGACCGGCGCGGTGCAGTGGGTCGTCGTCGGCGCTGACCGGATCTGCGCCAACGGCGACACCGCCAACAAGATCGGGACTTACCAGCTGGCCATCGCCGCGCGCCACCACGGCCTGAAGTTCATGGTGGTCGCGCCTTCGTCCACGGTCGACATGGACACCGCCAGCGGCGACCTGATCGAGATCGAAGAGCGCGATCCGGGCGAGCTGCACGGCATCGGCGGCGTGCGCATCGTGGCCGAAGGCATCAACGCCTGGAATCCGGTCTTCGACGTGACGCCGGGCGAGCTGATCGATGCCATCGTGACCGAGAGGGGCGTGGTCGAGCAGCCCACCACGGCGAAGATGCGCGCAGCCTTCGGCTGAAGGCACGCGTTCGATTGCCGTGGAGGCGCGGCCCGTGGCTGCGATGGGGTTTGATCGGGAAACCTCGTCGCGGCGATGCGCCGCTCCCGCACGATCCGATGCCGGAATGGCATGGTGGAACATGCCGCGCAAAGCGGCCGCATAAGCCAGGTTCCACGCGCAAGTGCTTGATTTTCGCCGTATCCCGGGCCGCATCCGGGTGGCTGCGCGTGGTACAATTCCGCGCTTGAAAACCCCTCCGGAATCCAGTCGCCACGCAGCCTGTGGCAGCCCGGGTTTTGGCCTGACGCACCGAAGACAAGCACGGACATCGAATGGCTGATCTCGCCAAGGAAATCATCCCCGTCAACCTCGAAGACGAGATGCGCAAGAGCTATCTCGATTACGCCATGAGCGTGATCGTGGGCCGCGCACTCCCCGATGTCCGGGACGGCCTCAAGCCGGTGCACCGCCGCGTCCTGTACGCGATGCACGAACTCGGCGCGCACAGCAACAAGCAGCACTTCAAGTCCGCCCGTATCGTCGGTGACGTGATCGGTAAGTACCACCCGCATGGCGACCAGTCGGTGTACGACACGCTGGTGCGCATGGCCCAGCCGTTCTCGCTGCGCTACATGATGGTCGATGGCCAGGGCAACTTCGGTTCGGTCGACGGCGACTCCGCTGCCGCGATGCGTTACACCGAGTCGCGCATGTCGCGCCTGGCCCACGAGATGATGGCCGACATCGACAAGGAAACCGTCGATTTCCAGCCCAACTACGACGAAAAAGAGCTTGAGCCGACGGTCATGCCGACCCGGTTCCCGAGCCTGCTGGTCAATGGTTCGGCCGGTATCGCGGTGGGCATGGCGACCAACATCCCGCCGCACAACATGTCCGAAGTCATCGATGGCTTGATCGCCATGATCGACAACCCGCTGATCGACATCGACCAGTTGATGGAATACATCCCGGGCCCGGATTTCCCCACCGCCGGCATCATCAACGGCACCGCCGGCATCATCGCCGGCTACCGCACCGGCCGTGGCCGGGTGCGCATGCGCGCCAAGGCCGACGTGGAAGTCGACGACCGCACCGGCCGCGAAGCGATCATCGTCACCGAGATTCCCTACCAGGTGAACAAGGCGCGGTTGATCGAGAAGATCGCCGAGCTGGTCAAGGAAAAGAAGCTCGAAGGCATCAGCGAACTGCGTGATGAGTCCGACAAGGACGGCATGCGCATCTACATCGAGGTCAAGCGCGGCGAATCGGCCGAGGTGGTCCTCAACAACCTGTACTCGCAGACGCCGATGGAGTCGGTGTTCGGCATCAACATGGTCGCCCTGGTCGATGGCCGCCCGCAGCTGCTCAACATCAAGCAGATGCTGGAAGCCTTCGTGCGCCACCGCCGCGAGGTGGTGACCCGCCGGACCATTTTCGAACTGCGCAAGGCCCGCGCCCGCGCGCACATCCTGGAAGGCCTGACGGTCGCGCTCGCCAACATCGACGAGATGATCGAGCTGATCAAGACCTCGGCCAATCCGGGCGAAGCGCGCGAGCGCATGCTGGCCAAGACCTGGGAACCGGGCCTGGTGGGCTCGCTGCTGGCGGCGTCGGGCAGCGAAACCTCGCGACCGGAAGACCTGCCCAGCGGCGTGGGTTTCCTGCAGGGCCGCTACCAGCTGACCGAAGTGCAGGCCAGCCAGATCCTGGAAATGCGCCTGCACCGCCTGACCGGCCTGGAGCAGGAAAAGCTCACCGAGGAATACCGCCTGCTGCTGGAAACCATCACCGGCCTGATCCGCATCCTGGAGAATCCGGAGGTGCTGAAGGAGGTGATCCGCGAGGAGCTGCTGAACGTCAAGGCCGAGTTCGGCGATCCGCGTCGCAGCGAGATCCGCCAGAGCGAGGAAGACTTCGACATCCTCGACCTGATCGCGCCGGAAGACATGGTCGTGACCCTGTCGCATTCGGGCTATGCCAAGCGCCAGCCGGCCAGCAGCTACCGCGCGCAGAAGCGCGGTGGCCGTGGTCGCAACGCCGCGGCGACCAAGGACGAGGATTTCATCGACCAGCTGTGGCTGGTCAACACCCACGACACGCTGCTGACCTTCACCAGCAAGGGCCGCGTGTTCTGGCTGGCCGTGCACCAGCTGCCCGAGGCCGGGCCGAACGCGCGCGGTCGTCCGATCATCAACTGGATCCCGCTGGAAGCCGGCGAGAAGGTCCAGGCCGTGCTGCCGGTACGCGCGTATGACGAAGGCCGCTTCGTGTTTTTCGCCACCCGCAACGGCACGGTCAAGAAGACCCCGCTGACCGAGTTCGCCTATCGCCTGGCGCGCGGCAAGATCGCGATCAACCTGGACGAAGGCGATGCGCTGGTCGGCGTGGCCCTGACCGATGGCGAGCGTGACGTGCTGCTGTTCGCTTCCAACGGCAAGACCGTGCGCTTCGGCGAGGAGGCCGTGCGTTCCATGGGCCGCACCGCCACCGGCGTGCGCGGCATCAGGCTGGCTGTGGGCGAGGACGTGGTCAGCCTGATCGTGGCCGAACGCGCCGCCGGTGCCGGCAGCGACGAGGCCGCGGAAGATGTGGTCGACGAAGCAGTCGAGACCGCCGGCGACGAGGCTGTTCTGGAAACCACCCAGGACGAGAACGGCTGCTACATCCTGACCGCCACCGAGAACGGCTTCGGCAAGCGCACCCCGCTGGCCGATTACCCGCGCAAGGGCCGCGGCACCCAGGGCGTGATCGGCATCCAGACCAATGCCCGCAACGGCAAGCTGGTCGGCGCGCTGCTGCTGGGCAACAGCGACGAGGTCATGCTGATCTCCGATGGTGGCACGCTGGTGCGCACGCGTTCGACCGAGATTTCGGCCGTGAGCCGCAATACCCAGGGCGTCACCCTGATCCGCCTGGGCAAGAAGGAAAAGCTGCAGGCGATCGAACGCCTGGATGCGTCGCTGGAAGAAGACGAAGACCTGGAAGCCGCGGCCGATGGCGTCGTCGCCTCTAGTGAGGCCCAGCCGGAAGCCTGAGCCACCGGCGTTCCAGCTTGAAGTGATGCACCTTCGCTGCCGCCCCCTTGAAACGGGGCGGCAGCGTCGTTTCTGCGGTTCGTCCGCGTCTATAATTCCGCGCAAAATCAGGCAGGAGAATGCGTTACATGGACAGCACGCAAGGTCGCGGCGCGCGCGCGCCACAGCAGACCATCGCGCAGGATGCGCACCTGGCTTCGGCCACCCGACGGGAAACCCAAGCGCACGCGCGACGCCCCTGGCGCGGCCTGCTGCTCGCCGCTGCCCTTGGCCTGCTGGCCCTGACTGGCTGCGACCGCAACAAGACCGGCGAGCTGCCCAAGGTGTCCGGTGAAGCGGTCAAAGTCGAACGGGTGGAGGTCAAGGGCTTCGGCCTGGTGGCGGCCTACCCGGACCAGGTCAGTGGTGAAACCGCCGTCGCGCTGGAGTTCAGCCGCGCCCTGGTGCAGGACCAGGATTTCGACGCGGTCCTGCACATCACCGATGGCAACGACGCGGTCGTGCGCACCAGCTGGGTGCTGGACGACGAAGACCCGACCATCATCCGCGCGCCCTCGCTGGACCCGGCGAGCGAATACAACATCAAGGTCGATACCGGCTTGAAGGCCGCCGACGGATCGACCCTGCCGGAAGGCATCGTGCGCAAGGTGCAGACCGGGCCGATGAAGCCGGTGGTGGGCTTCGCCTCGCTGGGCAGCGTGCTGCCGGCCAAGGACACGCGTGGCCTGCCGGTGGTGGCGCTCAACGTACCCGAGGTGGACGTGCAGTTCCTGCGCGTGCATGAGGACGCGCTGCCGCGCTTCTTTGCCCAGTTCCGCAACGGTGGCATGAACGATGGCTGGGACCTGGACCGCAACTACGGCAGCAACAAGCCGCTGGGTGACCTGGCCGATCCGGTCTACGTGAACCGCTTCGCGCTGGATGGCAAGCCCAACGAGCGGGTGTTGAGCTACCTGCCCATCCAGGACATCAAGGAACTGCAGCAGCCGGGGCTGTACGTGGCCGTGATGCGTCGGCCCACCGAATTCTCCGGCGGCATCCAGGCCACGTATTTCACGGTGACCGACCTGGGCCTGCATGCGCGCGCCTACAAGGACACGCTGTTCGTGCACACCGCCTCGCTGGCCAATGGCGAGGCCATCGGCAAGGCCGACCTGAAGATCCTGGACAAGAAGGGGCAGGTAGTCCTGAAGGGCCAGACCGACGGCAACGGCAACGCCTTGCTGCGCTATACGCTGGACGCCACGCACGTGCTGGTGGCCAGCCACGGCCATGACCCGGCGATGCTGCCCTTCAACCAGCCTGCGCTGGACCTGAGCGAGTTCGCGGTGGCCGGCCGCAAGGACGCGTGGTTTGATGTCTTTGCCTGGTCGGGCCGTGACCTGTATCGCCCAGGTGAAACCGTGCGCGTGTCGGCCCTGTTGCGCGATCACGATGGCAAGCCGGTCAAGGCCGGGCAGCCGCTGTACCTGCGCCTGAAGCAGCCCGACGGCAAGACCTTCCGCGAAACCAAGCTGAGCGAAGGCGAGCAGGGCTACTTCCAGTTCGAACAGATCATCCCCAACGAAGCGCCCACCGGACGCTGGCAGGTGGAGTTCCGCACCGACCCGGCCAGCAAGGACGTGATCGAAGGCATGAGCCTGCGGATCGAGGAGTTCCTGCCCGAGCGCCTGAAGCTGGACCTGTCCGCGCCGGCCACGCTCAAGCCCAGCCAGCCGATCCCGCTGGCGGCCGATGCCGCGTACCTGTATGGCGCGCCGGCTGCCGGCAATCGCTTTACCGCCAAGCTGGCGGTGGCGGTGGAACAGCACCCGCTGGACAACCTGCCGGGCTGGTTCTTCGGCGACCCCACCGTGACCCTGCCGCGCGATGCCAGTGACGTGGCCGATGGCGAGTTCGATGCGAAGGGCCATTTCTCGCAGAACGTGGACTGGCCCTCGGAGGTCAAATCCAACACGCCGGTCAGTGCGATGATCGCCGGCAGCGTGTACGAGAGCGGTGGGCGCACGGTCAACCGCGTGCTCAAGCGCGTGCTGTGGCCGGCCCCGGCGCTGATCGGTGTGCGGCCGTTGTTCGAGGACACCGATGGTTCCGGTGCCAACACCACGGCGGCGTTCGAGGTCGCGCGGTACGACGCCGCCGGCAAGCGCGTGGCTGGCAAGGGGCTGAAGGTCGCCCTGATCCGCGAGGTGCGCGAATACCACTGGAGCTACGACGAAGACACCGGCTGGAAGTACGACTACGTCCAGCGTTTCGAGAAGGCCGGCGAGAAGACTGTCGATACCGGGGAGACCGCCGCCAAGGTCGAGTTCCCGGTGGAATGGGGTGGCTATCGACTGGAAGTGACCGATCCGCAGAACGGGTTGGTGACGCGCTATCCGTTCTACGCAGGCTGGGGTTGGGATGACGAAAACCGCGGGCTGGACGCGCGCCCGGACAAGGTCAAGCTGGCACTGGACAAGACCGCCTACCGGGCCGGTGACACGCTCAAGGTGACCGTGACGCCGCCGCACGAGGGCAAGGGCCTGCTGCTGGTCGAGTCGGACCACATGATCTACACCAAGGAGATCGAGGCCAAGAACGGCAGCACCTTCTCCATCCCCGTCACCGAGGACTGGGAGCGCCACGACGTCTACATCACCGCGCTGGTGTTCCGTGGCGGCAGTGCGCCGTCCAAGATCACCCCGGCGCGTGCGGTGGGCGTGGCATTCGTGCCGATGGACCGCAGTGACCGCAAGGTGGCCGTGGGCGTATCGGTGCCCAAGCTGATGCAGCCCGAACAGGACCTGCCGGTCACGGTGGGCGTGCCGCAGCTGGCCGGGCAGGTGGCGCATGTCACCGTCTCGGCGGTGGACGTGGGCATCCTCAATATCACCCGCTACCCGGTGCCGGACCCGACTGCGTGGTTCTTCGCCCAGCGCCGCCTGGCGGTGGATGCCTATGACGTCTATGGCCGGGTGATCGAGAGTTTCGAAGGCAGCATGGCCAAGATCCGTTTCGGCGGTGACATGGGCCTGGGCGCCTTGCCGCAGGCGCGGCGCCCCACCGCACATGTGCAGACGGTGGACCTGTTCTCCGGCCCGGTGAAGCTCGATGCCAAGGGCATTGCCCGTATCAAATTGAAGGTGCCGGATTTCAACGGCACCCTGCGGGTCTCGGCACTGGTGTATTCGGACAGCAAGTACGGCAGCAAGTCCGAGGAAACCGTGGTCCGCGCGCCCATCGTGGCCGAGGCCAGCGTGCCGCGCGTGCTGGCGCCGGGCGACCGCAGCACGGTCACCCTGGACGTGCAGAACTTCACCGGCAAGGCTGGCGCCTTCAAGGTGCTGGTCGAAGGCGTGGGTCCGCTGGCGATTGGCGAGGGTAGCCGCAACCTGCAACTGGCCGACGGGGTGAAGAACACGCTGTCCTTCCCGTTGCAGGCCAAGGAGGGCTATGGCGTGGCCCAGGTGCGCATCCGCGTGGATGGCACCAGTACCGGCTACAAGGTGGACCGCAAGCTGGACGTACCGGTGCGCGCGGGCTGGCCGGCGGTGGTGCGCACGCAGGCGAAGATGGTCGATCCGCTGGCACCGATCACCATGGATGCCGGCTTCGCCGATGGCCTGATGGAGGGTTCGGTCAACGGCCGCCTGGTCGTCAGCGCGCTGCCGCCGCTGCCGTTCGCCGCAGCGCTGGAAGATGTCCTCAAGTACCCGTACGGCTGCCTGGAGCAGACCACCAGCAAGGGCTATGCCGCGCTGATCCTGGACCAGGCCACGGCGGACCTGATGGGGGTCAAGGGGCTCACCCCGGCCAAGCGCAAGGAACGCATGGAGGGCGCGTTCGGCCGCATCGCCTCGATGCAGATCGGCAATGGCAACTTCTCGATGTGGGGCGGCGAAGGTGGTTCGGTGTCGCCGTACATGACGGCCTACGTGGCTGACTTCCTGCTGGATGCGCGCGATGGCGGCTTCGCGATTCCCGAGACCGTGCTGCAGAAGTCACTGGACCGGCTCAACGAAAGCCTGCTCTCCGGTGGCGATCAGTACTACGGTTACGAGTTCCGCAAGCACATGCAGTTCGCCAGCAAGGCCTACGCCGGCTACGCGCTGGCGCGGGTCGGGCGCGCGCCGCTGGGTACGCTGCGGGCGATGTACGACAACGACCGCAAGGATGCGATGAGCGGCCTGCCGCTGGTCCAGTTGGGTATCGCATTGAGCCTGCAGGGGGATCGCAAGCGCGGCCAGGCCGCCATCGACGAAGGCTTCGGCAAGGATGGCGATCGCCCATCGTGGCTCGGCGACTACGGCACGGTGCTGCGCGACGATGCGCTGATGCTGGCCATGGTGCGCGAACGCAAACTCACCACGCCGGGGTTCGACGACAAGGTAGTGGCACTGGGCCGCGAGTTGGATGAACGCCGCAAGCGCCCCTGGTTCTATCTGAGCACGCAGGAGCAGATCGCCATCGGTCGTTTGGGCAAGGCACTGCTGGGCGATGGGCACGCCGGGACGATCTCCGGCACGTGGCATGTCGATGGCCAGGACAGCGCGGTCAGCGACCAGCGCATCACCGCGCGTGATTTCGACGGCAGCGTGCTGGCCAAGGGCGTGCAGTTCGATCCGCAGGGAACGCCGCCGGCATTCGCAAGCCTGGAGGTCGCGGGCATTCCACGTACGGCACCGGCCTACGATGCCAGCGTGATCGGCGTGGAGCGACGCTACTTCACCACCGACGGCAAGCCGTGGACCGGTGGCGTGTTGAAGGAAGGCGATGCCTTGATCGTCGGTGTCAGCATCACGGCCAATACCGAGATGTCCGATGCGCTGCTGACCGACCTGTTGCCGGCAGGCCTGGAGATCGAGAACTTCAATCTGGGCGATGCCAAGCAGTGGGCCGATGTGGTGGTCGATGGCATCAACATCGGCGACCGCGACAGCGCCGCCAATGTGCAGCACGAGGAGTTCCGTGATGACCGTTATGTCGCGGCGCTCAAGCTCGGGCGCGGCAGCACGGCGCGGGTGTTCTATCTGGTGCGCGCGGTGACACCGGGCACGTATCTGGTACCGCCGCCGTTGGTGGAAGACATGTACCGCCCGGACCTGCGCGGCGTGGGCAAGGTGACGCCGTCCAGCATCCAGGTGGTGCAGCCGTGACGTGTCGTCACCGCTGAAGCCGGTGCCGGCCACGCGCCGGCGCTGGTGGCATCGCATGTTGCCCTGGCTGCGCTGGGGCACGGTGGCGCTGTTGTCGGCGTTGCTGCTGCTGGATCTGGTGTTCCCGCCGCGGCTACCAGCGTCGCTGGGGACATCGACGCTGGTCGTTGCACGCGATGGAACACCGCTGCGTGCCTTTGCCGACAGCGAGGGCGTGTGGCGCTATCCGGCCAGCCGGGCATCGGTCTCGCCGCTCTACCTGCAGGCGCTGCTGGGATACGAGGACCGCTGGTTCTGGCGGCATCCGGGCATCAATCCGGTGGCAATGGTGCGCGCAGGCGGGCAACTGGTCGTGCACGGACGCGTGGTGTCCGGCGGCTCTACCTTGACCATGCAGGTGGCGCGCATCCTGGATGGCGTCGATACCCGCACGCCCTGGGGCAAGGCGGCGCAGGTGCTCAGGGCGGTGCAGCTGGAGGCGCACCTGAGCAAGGCGCAGATCCTGCAGCTGTACCTGGAGCGCGCGCCCTTCGGCGGCACCATCGAAGGCGTTGAGGCTGCCAGCTGGGCCTACCTGGGCAAGCCCAGCAGCCAGTTGTCGCATGCCGAAGCTGCGCTGCTGGCCGTACTGCCGCAGTCGCCCAGCCGGCTGCGCCCGGACCGTCATCCGGAAGCCGCGCGGGTGGCGCGCGACAAGGTCCTGCGACGGATGGCCACGCTCGGCCTGTGGAGCGACGCGCAGATGGAGGACGCGCTGATCGAGCCGGTGGTGGCGCGTTCGCTCGCGCCACCGTTGTCGGCGGCACTGCTGGCCCAGCGCCTGCATGCGGCGGAACCGAACGCCACCCGCATCGTGTCCACGCTGGATGCCGACCTGCAGCGCACGCTGGAACAGCGCGTCACGGCGTATTTCTCCAATCTTCCTGATCGGACATCGGCCGCATTGCTGGTGGTGGACAACGCCACCATGGAAGCGCGCGCCTACGTGGGCTCGGTGCAGTTCGGCGATGCCAAGCGGTTGGGTCACGTCGACATGGTTCGCGCCTGGCGCTCGCCTGGCTCCACGCTCAAGCCCTTCCTTTACGGCCTGGCGTTGGAGGATGGTTTGATCCATTCGGAAAGCCTGCTGGTGGATGCGCCGCAGGGATTTGGTGGCTATCGGCCGGGCAACTTCGGCCTGTCCTACAACGGCCCGGTCGGCGTGGCCGAAGCCCTGCGCCTGTCGCTCAACGTGCCGGCGGTGGATGTGCTGGATCGCGTCGGCCCGGCGCGGTTTGCCGCGCGGCTGGCCAACGCCGGCGTGGACCTGCAGTTTCCCAGCGGCGCGGCGCCCAACCTGGCGATGATCCTCGGCGGTGCCGGCGCGCGGCTGGAAGACCTGGTCGGCGCGTTCGCAGGCTTGAACCGCGATGGCCTGGCCGGGCGCGTGCGCTACCGGCCGCAGGACCCGAAGGTGGAGCGTCGGCTGATGGCGCCGGGGGCGGCCTGGATCGTGCGGGAAATGCTCGATGCCAATCCGCGTCCTGGCTATGCGCTGGATACGTTCGATACCAGTCGTCGACCGAAGGTGGCCTGGAAGACCGGCACCAGCTATGGCTTCCGCGATGCCTGGGCGCTGGGCAGCACGCGGCGCTACACGGTGGGCGTGTGGGTGGGGCGCCCCGATGGCACGCCATTGCCGGGCCAGTACGGTGCGGTGACGGCGCTGCCGTTGATGTTCGAGGTGATCGACAGCCTGCCGCGCACGGCCGGCGATGCACTGCAGACCCCGCCACCGGCCAGCGTGAGCGAGCGCGAGATCTGCTGGCCGCTGGGCCTGCCACCCGATCCAGCGGCACCGCAGTTGTGCCAGAAACGCATGCAGGCCTGGACCTTCGACGGCAACGTGCCGCCTACTTTCGCCGAGCGCGAGGCGCGGTTGTGGCACAGCGGCTTGCAGACCTTCCAGCGCGATGTGGCAACCGGACAACGGCTATCCGCCGAATGCACGCGCCCGCATGTCGCGCAGAGCATGCAGATCGCCCAGTGGCCGGTGCTGGCATCGCCCTGGCTCACGGCGTTCCAGCGCACGGCTTCGCGTCTGCCGCCCCTGGCGCCGGACTGTGCCGAAGACGGACGTGAGGCACTGACGTCATTGCGCATCGAGGGCCTCAACGACCGCGCAACGCTCGCGCGTGCGCCCGGCAGCCCCAAACCGGCGACCGTGCAGTTGCGTGCCCTGGGCACCGAGACCGACGTGCAATGGCTGCTGGATGGGCGCTGGATCGCGCAAACCCAGGGCTCGCGCACGTTTGAAGCCGCGTTCGACACGCTGGGCGAACACACGCTCACCGCCCTGGCTGCCAGTGGCGCGTGGACGACCTTGCGGTTCAAAGTGCTGCGTTGAGGGGGCGGGGATGGGGGGCAGGAAAAAGCTTTCAGCTTTTGCTTTTTTTCGTCATTCCCGCGCAGGCGGGAATCCATGCCAGGACGCTGTCAGTTGGAGCAGTCTGCCGCAATCCGAAGCAATGCCCGCCTGGATTCCCGCTTGCGCGGGAATGACAGGTAGCGGATAGCCTTTTCCAGTTTCCTGAAGTCTGGCCCTGCTGCTGCCGCACTCGTCGACCCAGCTCTCCAGTAGGCCGACCAACGCGTCCTGGCGGGATGTCCCGGACGTTGGCCTGCCTCGTGCCTGAGTGGAAAGGATGGATCAGCTGGAAAGCTGCGCCAGGACATGTTCGGCCGAGGACACCTTGAATTCGCCCGGGGCTTCGAGCCAGAGCGCCTCGACCACGCCGTCTTCGGCATACAGCGCATAGCGCCGCGAGCGCAGGCCCATGCCGTTGCCGCTGAGGTCGATGTCCAGGCCGAGTGCCTTGGTCAGGTCGCCACTGCCATCGGCGAGCATTTGCAGGCCCTCGGGAACGCCGACGGCATCGCCCCAGGCCTTCATCACGAACGCGTCGTTGACCGAGATGCAGTAGACCTCGATGCCGCGTTTGCGGAATTCGGCGAAGTGCTCGATGTAGCCGGGCAGGTGGCGTTCGGAACAGGTTGGCGTGAACGCGCCGGGCACGCCGAACATCACCACCTTGTGCGCCTGGAACAGGGTGGGCGTATCGATCTTCTCCACGCCCTGTCGGATGCGGGTGACGGTGGCTTCGGGAACGCGGTCGCCGCGCTGGATGGTCATCGGTCTGGAAGTCCCTGGAATGGCGCGCACCGCAGTGGTCCGCGCATGAACGCAACCCTAGGAGTGTCCACGGAAAGGCCGTGTCAAAAGCCTTGAAAACGCGCGGCCTGCGCTTATCTGATGCTCATGGCGGCCATGGCCCCCTGCCGCGCGGACCTGATCCGCGCAGGCAACCAAACAGGAGAACTGCAATGAGTTTTGTGCGCTATCACGGTTGGGCGGGTCGCCCGGCCCAGGCCGATCTGGGCCGCGTCATCGAGCGTTTCGTGCAGGCCAACCAGGCCGCTGAACAGGCCAGCTGGTCGCCGCGCGTGGACGTGAAGGAAGAAGCCAGCCGCTTCGTGATTTTCGTCGACGTGCCGGGCGTGGACCTGGAGGCCATCGAAGTGCAGATGGACAGGGACGTGCTGAGCATCCGCGGTGAGCGCGCCGCACCGGAGGTGGCCGAAGACCAGCGTTTTTCGCGCCAGGAACGACGCCATGGCGCGTTCGCCCGCAGCTTCATGTTGCCGGACACCGCCGATGCCGATGGCATCGTGGCCAGCGGTCGCAACGGCGTGCTGGAGGTGGTGATTCCCAAGCGGGCCGAAGCATCGCCGCGCCGGATCCAGGTCGGACGCGAGTCGATCCAGTAACCTGTACGCCTTGGCCCGGATGCACGGGTCGGCATGACGGGCGTGATGCACGGTTGACCGCATCAGGCCCAGGATCAAGCCCGTGGCCGTGAGGCTGCGGGCTTTCTTGCGGAGATGCGATGGAATTCAAGGATTACTACCAGACGCTTGGCGTCGAACCCACGGCAGGCGAGGCGGAGATCAAGACCGCCTACCGCCGGTTGGCGCGCAAGTACCACCCGGATGTCAGCAAGGAGGCCGACGCCGAGGACAAGTTCAAGGCCGTCAACGAGGCCTACGAGGCGCTGCGCGATCCGGAAAAACGCGCGGCCTACGACCAGCTCAAGGCGCGCGGCTATCGTCCGGGCCAGGAATACCAGCCGCAGGATTTCGGCGGGCGCGGACCGGGGCAGGGCTATGACTTCGACGAGGTCTTCGGCGGAGCGGGCGGTGGCGGTGCCGGCTTCAGTGATTTCTTCGAGAACCTGTTCGGCCAGCGTGCACGCGGTGGCGGCGGAGCCGGGTTCGCCGGTGGCCAGGCGCCGCGCGGCGACACCCGGGCCAAGCTGTCGGTGCCGCTAAAGGCGGTGTACGAAGGCAGCAGCCTGCGCGTGACCGTCAATGGCAAGCAGCTGGACGTGCGCGTGCCCAAGGGCATCAAGCCGGGCCAGGCGATCCGCCTGACCGGGCAGGGCAACGGCGGCGGCAACCTGCTGCTGGAAATCGAGTACGCTGCCGATCCGCAGTTCGAGGTGGACGGCCGCAACGTGATCCATGTCTTGCAGCTGACTCCGTGGGAAGCCGCACTGGGCGCCACGGTCAGCGTGCCGACCCTGGGTGGGTCGGTGGACCTGAAGATCCCCGCCGGGTCCGAGGCCGGGCGCAAGCTGCGCCTGCGCGAACGTGGCCTGCCGGGGACGCCGGTGGGCGACCAGATCGTCGAGCTGGAGATCACCGCGCCACGTGCGGAGACCGATGCCCAGCGCAAGGCCTACGAGAAGCTGGCCAAGGCGTTCGCTGAGGGTTGAGATCGTGGTCTTGGGTGGGCTGGAACACGGAACGGGCGCCTTGCGGCGCCCGTTCTACGTTGAAGTGTTGATGCCGGCCTGATGATCAGGCGACCGATGGTGGTGCCTCGCCAGCGCTGAGGATGCGCTCGATTACCTCGGACAGTTCGTCCTCGGAGAACGGCTTGGTCAGGTAGGCCTTGGCGCCCTGGCGCATGCCCCACATGCGATCGGTGTCCTGGTCCTTGGTGGTCACCAGGATCACCGGGATGTGCTTGGTCGTCGCTTCGCGGCTGAGCTGGCGGGTGGCCTGGAATCCGTTGAGGTTCGGCATCACCACGTCCATCAGCACCATGTCCGGCAACTCACGCTTGGCCACTTCGACGCCCTGCGCGCCGTCCTCGGCGGTGATCCACTCATGCCCCAGCTTTTCCACGATGCGCTGGATGCCCAGCAGCTGCGACGGTGAATCGTCGACGATCAAAATCCGTGCCATGCAGTACCCCCTGATTGTCCCCGCGCCGATTGTAGAGGCAGTTCATGCGCAGCGTAATACGCCGATGACCGGCCGGCGCAGCCGATGTTCCGTTCGTCCGCCGGTGCTGCGCCGTGGCCTGGGGCCTGGCGACGGAAGGATGAGGGGCGTCACACTTATGGCTGGGTGGAGACGTCTTGGACCGGCATCGCCAGGCTGGCCTGGCCATCAGCGGTCGCCTGCAGGAAAGGGGCGCGCAGGCTGGGCAGCCCGCGCTTAATGCAGCGCCAGGCAGCAGTGCCGCGAAGCGCTGCTGGCGGGAAGGCAAACGGCTGGCTGGTACCGTCCATGCTCATTCCCTGGTCGAATCCGCCGACCAGGTTCCACCGGGCTGGTCGCGGCCGGTGATCGCCGGGCCAGCCGGGCGCGGCGATCAGACCAGCGTCTGGCGCCGCTTTTCGTCGATCCATTTGGACGCCTGCGCCGGGGTGTAGTCGCGCATCCAGCCCAGCATCTGGTCGATGTCCTCGCCGTACCACAGGTCCTCGCGCTGGGCCGGGTGCAGGAAACGCTCGTCGACCATGCGATCGATCATGCCGATCAGCGGCGCATAGAAGCCGTCCATGTCCAGGAACGCGCAGGGCTTGTTGCCGATGCCGAGCTGGCGCCAGGTCAGCATCTCGAAGATCTCTTCCATCGTGCCGAAGCCGCCGGGCAGGGTGACGAAGCCATCGGCCAGCTCGAACATGCGCGCCTTGCGCTCATGCATGGAGCCGACGATCTCCAGCTTGGTCAGGCCGCGATGCGCCACTTCCCAATCGGCCAGCTGCTGCGGGATGACGCCGGTGACTTCGCCGCCGGCTTCCAGCACGGCATTGGCCACCGTGCCCATCAGGCCGACGTTGCCGCCGCCATAGACCAGGCGCAGGCCATCGGCGGCCAGGCGCTTGCCGAGTTCGGCGGCGCGCTGGGCGTAGATCGGCTTGCTGCCGGCATTGGAGCCGCAATAGACGCAGACGGATTTCATATGGGTGTTTCCTCTTGCTTGAACTTGGAAAGAAAGATGCTCAACGCGGCAGCGTGCGACGCAGGATGCGGGTCATGGCGGTGCGCCCAAGCCCGATCAGGATCGCGCCAACCGGCAGCAGCAGTGGCTGACGGATGAGCAGCGCGGCGGCCAATGTCGCCAGCCCCGCGAACCACAGGGCGCCTGCACCGATCTTGCGTTGCGTGGTCGATGCCATGTGCGGGCCTGTGTGAGGGGGCGTGCCGGAAACGAAAGAAGGCTCCGTCGCGAGACGAAGCCTCCTTCGACCAGCGACCGTGGCCGCTTAGTTTGCCTTGTGGATGGCGCGCTTGCTGACGGCCATGGCGGCGTCGTGGATCGCTTCGGACAGGGTCGGGTGCGCGTGGCAGATGCGTGCCAGGTCGTCGGCCGAACCGCTGAACTCCATGGTCAACACGCCTTCGTGGACCAGCTCGGACACGCTGGGACCGATCAGGTGCAGGCCCAGCACGCGGTCGGTCTCGGCATGGGCGATGACCTTGACGAAGCCGGTCGGCTCGCCCATGGCCACGGCACGGCCTACGGCGGCGAACGGGAAGCTGCCGGTCTTGTACGGGACACCTTCGGCCTTGAGCTGCTGTTCGGTCTTGCCGACCCAGGCGATTTCCGGCGCGGTGTAGATCACGTACGGGATGGTGTCGAAGTTGACGTGGCCCGGCAGGCCGGCGATCAACTCGGCCACGGCGATGCCTTCCTCGAAGCCCTTGTGCGCCAGCATCGGGCCGCGCACGCAGTCACCGACCGCCCACACGCCGTCCACACCGGTGTGGCAATGCGCGTCCACCTCGATCTGGCCGCGTTCGTTGACCTTGACGCCGGTGCCTTCGGCCAGCAGGCCCTTGGTCGCGGCGCGACGGCCGACGGCCACCAGCAGCTTGTCCACCACCAGCGACTGTTCGCCGGAAGCATCGGTGTAGGTCAGTGCCACTTGCTTGGCACCGGCCTTGCCAGTGACCTCGGCCTTGGAGACCTTGGCGCCCAGGCGGATGTCGATGCCTTCCTTCTTGAATTCCTTGGCGGCCAGCTTGGCCACTTCGGCATCGGCGGCCGGCAGGAAGTCCGGCAGCGCTTCGAGGACGGTGACCTCGGCGCCCAGGCGCTTCCACACGCTGCCCAGCTCCAGCCCGATCACGCCGGCGCCGATCACGGCCAGGCGCTTGGGCGTGGTGGTGAAGTCCAGCGCGCCGACGTTGTCGACGATGGCTTCACCATCGAACTTGGCGAACGGCAGCTCGATCGAATCCGAGCCGGCGGCGATGATGACGTTGGTGCCCTTGAGCTCGATGGTTTCGCCATCGTGCTGCTTGACCTTCACCACGTTGCCCGGCTGCAGTTCGCCGAAGCCGTAGTACGGGGTGATCTTGTTGGCCTTGAACAGCATGCCGATGCCGCCGGTGAACTGCTTCACGATCTTGTCCTTGCGGGAGATCATGGCCGGCACGTCGATGGCCGCGTCCTTGAAGCTGATGCCGTGGTCGGCGAACTGATGCAGCATGTTGTGGTACTGGTGCGACGAGTCCAGCAGCGCCTTGGACGGGATGCAGCCCACGCGCAGGCAGGTGCCGCCCAGGGCCGGCTTGCCGTCCTTGCCCAGCGCCGCGTCGATGCACGCGGTCTTCAGGCCCAGCTGTGCGGCACGGATGGCCGCGTGATAACCGGCAGGGCCGGCACCGATGACGACGACGTCGTAGTTCTCTGCCATGTTCGAATCCTTTGCCTTGCGCTTCCCCGTCTACGGAGAAGGTGCCCATGCGGGCGGAAAGAGGAGAGGCGTCCGTTGGCTCAATGCCAGCTATCCAGATGGCAGCTGCGGACCCTGGAAGCAACCCCGCGCCGGTCAACGGCGCGGGGTGTGCAGGACTTGCTTACAGGCCGAACAGCATCCGGCCCGGGTTTTCCAGCTGGTTCTTGATGTCCACCAGGAACTGCACCGAATCCTTGCCGTCGATGATGCGGTGGTCGTAGGACAGCGCCAGGTACATCATCGGCGCGATCACGACCTGGCCGTTCTCGGCGATCGGACGCTCCTTGATGGCGTGCATGCCCAGGATGGCGCTCTGCGGCGGGTTGATGATCGGCGTGGACAGCAGCGAGCCGAAGGTGCCGCCGTTGGTGATGGTGAAGGTGCCGCCCTGCAGGTCGTCCAGGCCCAGCTTCCCGGCGCGCGCCTTGGCGGCGTAGTCGGCGATGCCCTGTTCGACATCGGCGAAGGACTGGCGCTCGACATTGCGCAGGACCGGCGTGACCAGGCCCTTGTCGGTCGACACGGCGATCGAGATGTCGCTGTAGCCGTGATAGATGATGTCGTCGCCGTCGATCGAGGCGTTGACCAGCGGGAAGCGCTGCAGCGCGTTGGCGGCCGCCTTGACGAAGAAGCTCATGAAGCCGAGCTTGATGCCGTGGGCCTTCTGGAACTCGTCCTGCAGCTCCTTGCGCGCGGCCGAGACCTTGGCCAGGTTGACCTCGTTGAAGGTGGTCAGCATCGCGGTGGAGTTCTTCGACTCCATCAGGCGTCGGGCAATCGTCTTGCGCACGCGGGTCATCGGCACGCGCTCTTCCGGACGTGCGCCTGCGGCCTTGCCCACGCCGCCGTTCTTGGCGAAGTTGACGATGTCTTCCTTGGTCACCGCGCCGCGGCGGCCGGTGCCGTCGACCTGGGCCGGATCCACGCCTTCGGTGATCGCGCTGAAGCGTGCGCCCGGCGGCAGGCTGGCGGTGTCGCCGGCGGCCTTCGGGGCCTCGACCTTGGCGGCCTTGGGTGCTTCGGCAGCCTTCGGTGCCTCGGCCTTGGCGGCCGGGGCGGCGGCTTCAGCCTTGGCCGGTGCGGCTTCGGCAACGGCGCCTTCTTCGATGATGGCCAGCAGCTGCGAGGAGGTGACGGTGTCGCCTTCGGCGAACTTGATTTCCTTCAGCACGCCATCGACGGGCGAGGGCACTTCCAGGACGACCTTGTCGGTCTCCAGGTCCAACAGGTTCTCGTCACGCTTGACGGCATCGCCGACCTTCTTGTGCCAGCTGGCGATGGTGGCGTCGGAAACGGATTCGGGAAGTACCGGAACTTTGACTTCGGTGGCCATGCGGGAGCGTCCTAGATTTCTCTTGGGGTAGGTATCGGGTGTGTTTATTCGGCGACGACGTCGTTGCCGAAATCGTTGACCAGCGCGTCGGCGACCAGCTGCTGCTGCTCGGCGACGTGCTCGGCCATGTGACCGGCCGCCGGCGAGGGCGAACGGGCACGACCTGCGTAATGCAGTTCCTGCTTGTTGCCCAGGCAGGCCTGCAGGTGGTGCTTGATCTGGTACCAGGCACCCTGGTTCTGCGGCTCTTCCTGGCACCAGACCAGGTCGGTGGCCTTGCCGTACTTCTTCATCTCGGCGGTCAGGGCTTCGCGCGGGAACGGATAGAGCTGCTCGACGCGGATGATGGCCACGTCGTCCTGCTCGCGCTTGGTCGCATCTTCCAGCAGGTCGTAATAGACCTTGCCGGAGCAGGCGACGACGCGCTTGACCTTCTTCGGGTCGGCCTTGGCATCGCCGATCAGGTGCTGGAACTCGCCGTTGGCCAGTTCGTCCAGGGACGACACGGCCAGCTTGTGGCGCAGCAGCGACTTGGGCGTCATCACGATCAGCGGCTTGCGCGTGGTCATGCGCATCTGGCGGCGAATCATGTGGAAGCACTGGGCCGGGGTGGTCGGCACGCAGACCAGCATGTTCTCCAGCGCGCACAGCTGCAGGAAGCGTTCCAGGCGGGCCGAGCTGTGCTCGGGGCCCTGGCCTTCGTAGCCATGCGGCAGGAATAGTGCCAGGCCGGTGATGCGGCCCCACTTGGCCTCGCCGGCGGCGATGAACTGGTCGATCACCACCTGGGCGCCGTTGGCGAAGTCGCCGAACTGCGCTTCCCAGATGCACAGGGCATTGGGGTCGGTCGTGGAGTAGCCGTACTCGAAGCCCATCACCGCTTCTTCGCTCAGCAGCGAGTCGATGACGGTGGCGTCCTGCGGGTCGTCGACCAGCTGGCGCAGCGGCAGGTAATAGCTGTCGGTCTTCTGGTCATGCAGGATCGCGTGACGGTGGAAGAACGTGCCGCGACCGGCGTCCTGGCCGACCAGGCGCAGGGTGTGGCCTTCGGCCAGGATCGTGGCGTAGGCCAGGTTCTCGGCGAAGCCCCAGTCGCCCGGCTGGTCGCCGGCGGTCATCTTGGCGCGGTCTTCGTAGATCTTGGCCACGCGCGGATGCAGGGTGACGCCTTCCGGGATCGTGTTGATGATCTTGGCCAGCTGCTTGAGCTTGGCCGGCTTGACCGTGGTGTCGACCGGATCGGAGAGCTTGCCCGACAGGTACTTGGACCAGTCGATGGCCAGCGGATCGCGCTCGGGCTTGGCCAGGTCGGTGGTGTACTCGCCCGAATCGAGCTTGTCGCGGTAGCTGTCGACCATCGCCTTGGCTTCGCCCGCGCCGATGACGCCAGCTTTTTCCAGCTGTTCGGCATAGAGCTCGCGGGTGGTCTTGTGCTTGCGGATCACCTGGTACATCACCGGCTGGGTCGCGGCCGGTTCATCGGCCTCGTTATGGCCCCAGCGGCGGTAGCAGATCAGGTCGATGACCACGTCTTTCTTGAAGGTCTGGCGGAAGTCGTAGGCCAGGTTGGCGGCAAACACGACCGCTTCCGGGTCATCGCCGTTCACGTGCAGGACCGGGGCGGCGACCATCTTGGCCACGTCGGTGCAGTACAGGGTGGAACGGGCGTCGTCGCGGGCGCTGGTGGTGAAACCCACCTGGTTGTTGATGACGATGTGCACGGTGCCGCCGATGGCGAAGCCACGGGCCTGCGACATCTGCAGCAGTTCCATCACCACGCCCTGGCCGGCGAACGCGGCGTCGCCGTGGATCAGGACCGGCAGGACGTGCTTGCGCTCGGCGTCGCTGTAGCGCTCCTGGCGCGAACGCACGGAGCCTGCGACCACCGGGTCGACGATTTCCAGGTGCGAGGGGTTGAACGCCAGCGCCAGGTGGACCGGGCCGCCCGGGGTGGAGATGTCGGCCGAGAAGCCCATGTGGTACTTCACGTCGCCGCTGCTGGCGCGGTCGTCGTGGGCATGCTCGAACTTGCCTTCGAACTCGTCGAACAGCTTGCGCGGGTTCTTGCCCAGGGTGTTGACCAGCACGTTGAGGCGACCGCGGTGGGCCATGCCCACGGCGATGTCGCGCACGCCGTCGCTGCCGCTGCGGCGCAGGATCACGTCCATCATCGGGATCAGCGAGTCGCCGCCTTCCAGCGAGAAGCGCTTCTGGCCGACGTACTTGGTATGCAGGTAGCGCTCGAGGCCTTCGGCCGCGGTGATCCGCTCCAGGGTGCGCTTGCGCGTATCGGTATCCAGGCCGTACTGGCCGCCGGCCTTTTCCAGGCGCTCGTACATCCAGCGGCGCTGGTCATGGTCCGGGATGTGCATGAACTCGGCGCCGATCGATCCACTGTAGGTGGCTTTCAGGCGGGCGAGCAGGTCGCGCAGCACCATGCGCGGCTGTCCGGCGACGCCGCCGGTGCTGAATTCGCTGTCCAGGTCGCGCTCGGACAGGCTGTGCCAGTCCAGGGTCAGGTCCGGTGGATTGGTCGCCTCGGTCAGGTTCAGCGGGTCGAGCTTGGCGCCCAGGTGGCCGCGCGAACGGTAGGCGGTGATCAGGCGGCCGACATGGCGCTCGCGCTCGTCGGACGGGGCCGCGCCGTTGGCGGCATTGGCGGCCTGCTTGGACGCCTGGGTGATGTGCTCGATGGCCACCGAGTGCGGCACGTCGCCGGCCTCGCGACCTTCGAAACCATCAAAGAAGGCCTTCCACTTGGGGTCAACACTGTCAGGGGCGACCAGGTATTGCTCGTACAGGTCTTCGACATAAGCGGCACTGCCGCCGTTGAGTTGGGAGGACTGCGCAAACTGCTTGAGAAGATTGTCCACGGTGATTGCCTACGGCGTCTTTTGTGGGTTGGGAAGCACTGGCGGGGACAGCCTGGAAACTCGCCGGTCAAGGCGTACTGGCGCCGCGAAACCAGCAAATTATAGGCTTCGGCCTGAATCCGGGCGGGTCCATGGACGGGATCGTCAGGATGGTTTGGGGCAATGACCCACTATGCGGGACATTGCCAGTTGCGCTGGTTAGAGACCCAGCGCGCGCAGTTCGGTGCAGGCCCGGGCCCGCTCCCAGAAGCGTGCGAATTCATCGCGCAACTGACGGCTGCGGCCCGGGGCATCCAGTTCGGCCTCGCCTTCGAAACGGTGCCCAAGAGCGCGGAAGTAATAGCCACCACCATCGCTGGCGACGAACGCGCCGGCATAACCGCGGTCCACCGGCTCGTCGACCACGCGCAGGACGAAACTGCTGGGCAGGCGCTGGGCCAGGGTGATCAAGGGCGAGCCGGCGCGCTGGGGCGCATCCGGGTCCTGCATCAGGATGTGGACCTGCGCACCACGATGGCGCACGGCCAGGGCGCGCAATGCGTCCAGGACCGCTGGGGCGTCGAGCAGGCCGGGATCGAGTTCGCGCGTATAGATACAAAGCAAGCTGCGCGTCGCGTCGGCCAGGGCGGCCACCGTGTCGATGGCCTGCGCCTGGTGCTCGATTTCCACGTCAGTCGCGCAGCTTCAAGCGCATGGACTGGTGCAGGATGCCGACGTCGTCGAACGGTGCGCCTTCGACCACGAAGCCGTGACGCTTGTAGAAGCCCTCGGTCGCGACCTGGGCGTACAGGGTCAGCTGGGTCCAGCCCTGGGCACGGGCCTTGTCGATCATGGCCAGCAGCAGGGCTTCGCCGACACCCTTGCCACGCCAGGACTTGAGTACGGCCAGCCGGCTGAAGCGACCGTCCGGGGTCAGCCGGGCGGTGCCGATCGGTGCGCCGGTGGCGTTGATGGCCAGCATATGGTCGCCGACCGGGTCCATCGAATCCCATTCGGTATCCGGCGGGGCGTGCTGCTCGGCGACGAAGACCGTTTCGCGGACGGCCCGCAGGGCCTCGCGGTCGTTGGTGAACGAAGCGGGGCGCAGGGTGAAATCAGTGGTCGTCGTACTCATCGGCGTCAGTCCCAGGCAGCACGTAATGGCCGGACGTTACCAGAGCCAGCAGCGCCTGGCGGCCCTGTTCGCCTAAGGTCTGGTACAGCGCGCCATCGAGCTCGCCGACCGCCGCCAGCAGGCGTGCATCGGTGATCTTCATCGGCAGTGCCTGGCCACTGGCGAACAGCACCGCGCCCTTGCTCGCGCGGCGCCAGGCCATGCGGGTCATCGGGTGGCGTTGCAGCACCGCGCCCTGTTCCAGCGCGACTTCCAGCTCGATCCGCGACGGGGCTTCTTCGGGGACCGCTGCTTCACCGTCGCTGCGGTAGGTGGTGATGAAGCGGCCGAACCACTCGCCCAGCCGGTCCGGGTCGTTCATGCGCAGGGTGTTCAGCGCTTCGACCACCCGACCCATGGCGGTGGCATCGATCTCGTTGGGATCGGCCGGCGGCGCCAGGTCGCGGTCCTGGTAGCGGGTGGATTCGTCGGCATCGGCGACCAGCGTGTCCAGGTAGTCGGCGATCAGTTCGGCCGACGAGGGCGCGCGCATGCCGACCGAGAAGGTCAGGCATGGATCTTCGGCCACGCCGTGGTGCGGCACGCCCGGCGGCAGGTACAGCATGTCGCCCGGGCCCAGCACCCATTCGTGGGTCGGGGTGAATTCGCGCAGCAGCTTCAGTTCGACATCGTCGCGGAAGCCCAGCGGCGGCTTTGGGCCGGCGTCGATCTGCCAGCGGCGGTGGCCGTGGGCCTGCAGCAGGAACACGTCGTACTGGTCCACGTGCGCGCCGACCGAGCCGCCAGTCGCGGCGAAGCTGACCATGATGTCGTCGATCCGCCAGCGCGGCAGGAAGTCGAACGCCTCCAGCAGCGCGGCGATGTCCGGGTCCCACTTGTCCACGTCCTGGACCAGCAGGGTCCAGTCATGGTCGGGCATGCCGGGGAATTCCTCTTCCTGGAACGGGCCGCTGCGCACCGACCAGCCGTCAGTGGTGCGGTCGTAGGTGATCAGGCGCGACAGTGCGGCTTCCTCGCAGGCCAGCCCGGCCAGGTCGCCGGGTTCGATTGGCGAGATGAAATCGGGGAATGCATTGCGGATCAGCAGCGGGCGCTTCTGCCAGTAGCGGCGCAGGAACAGCTGCGGCGTCATGCCCAGTGGTGCCAGCTTGGCGGCATCGACCTCGATCGGCGGCAGGGCGGATGTGGTGGTAGCGGGCTTTTTCTTGGAAGTCGTCATGAGGTCATTTGTTCGATGCCCGCTTGCACGGGAACCCGTCGTCGTTCCCGCGAAGGCGGGAACCCAGTGCTGCCTTCAGCGTGGAGGGCGCGCCGCGTTGCTGCAGAAGCAACCCGCCGGCGCGCCGTCACCAGATCAGATCGCCTCGGCAAGCTCGGCAGCCAGGCCGGTGTAGCCGCCTGGCGTCAGATCGCGCAAACGCTGCTTGGCATCGGCCGGCAGGTCCAGCGATTCGACGAAGCTGCGCATCGACTCGGCGGTGATGCCCTGGCCGCGGGTCAGCGCCTTGAGCTGTTCGTAGGGGTTGGGCAGGCCATGGCGACGCATGACGGTCTGCACCGCTTCGGCCAGCACTTCCCAGGCGGCATCCAGGTCGGCATCCAGGCGCTGCGGATTGAGTTCCAGCTTGCCCAGGCCCTTGGCCAGCGAGTCCAGCGCCACCTGGCTGTGGCCGAACGCAGTGCCCAGGCCGCGCAGTACGGTGGAATCGGTCAGGTCGCGCTGCCAGCGGCTGATCGGCAGCTTGGCGCTGAAGTGCTCGAACAGGGCATTGGCCACGCCGAAGTTGCCTTCCGCGTTCTCGAAGTCGATCGGGTTGACCTTGTGCGGCATGGTCGAAGAACCGACTTCGCCTTCCTTCAAGCGCTGCTTGAAGTAGCCCAGCGAGATATAGCCCCAGATGTCGCGCGCCAGGTCGACCAGGATCGTGTTGGCGCGGCGGCTGGCATCGCCCAGTTCGGCGACGTTGTCGTGCGGCTCGATCTGGGTGGTGTACGGGTTGAACACCAGCCCCAGGCCTTCGACGAAACGCTGGGCGAAGGCCGGCCAGTCCACGTCCGGATAGGCGATGACGTGCGCGTTGTAGTTGCCGACCGCGCCGTTGATCTTGGCGGTTAGTTCCACCCCGGCGATCTGCTTGAGCTGGCGCTCCAGGCGGGCGACCACGTTGGCCAGTTCCTTGCCCAGGGTGGTCGGCGAAGCGGTCTGGCCGTGGGTGCGCGAGAGCATCGGCTGGTCGGCGTGGGCGTGGGCCAGGCTGCGCAGGCTGGCGGCGATGCCTTCGTACGAAGGCAGCAGCACGCTGTGGCGCGCCTGCGCCAGCATCAAGCCGTAGGACAGGTTGTTGATGTCCTCGCTGGTGCAGGCGAAATGTACGAATTCCAGCGCCGGGCCCAGCGCGGCATCGTCCTTGAGCTGCTCCTTGATGAAGTACTCAACGGCCTTGACGTCGTGGTTGGTGGTGCGTTCGATCTCCTTGACCCGCGCGGCCTGCTCGACGCTGAAGTCCTCGGCCAGGGCGCGCAGCTTGGCGATCTCGGCCGGGGCGAACGGCGCCAGCTCGGTGATGCCCGGCTCGGCGGCCAGCGCCAGCAGCCATTCGACTTCCACCTTGATGCGGGCGCGGATCAGGCCGTATTCGGAGAAGATCGGGCGCAGCGCGTCGACCTTGGAGGCGTAGCGGCCGTCGAGCGGGGACAGGGCGAGCAGGGTGGCGTTGGTCATTGCAGGTGGCTGGCGTAAGGGGAAAGCGGTGCGGGCGCCGGCGCGTGAACGCTGCCTGGCAGGCCCTTCGAAAGGGCGCACAGTTTACCCCCGTCGCCGGGGCCACGCCCCGCGGCGTATCCTTCGCCACTTCCAGCCAGCCGTTGCGGACTGACCACCGCGTGCCAGCCGTAGCCTTTTCTTCAAGAGGAACACGCTGATGTCACAGAAGGTCCGACTCGAGCACGACAGCATGGGGGAACTGCAGGTTCCCGAGGCCGCCCTGTGGGGCGCACAGACCCAGCGCGCCGTGCAGAACTTCCCGATTTCCGGCCGGCCGATGCCGCGCGGCTTCATCCGTGCGCTGGGCCTGGTCAAGGCCGCCGCGGCCGACGTCAATGCCGAGCTGGGCCTGCTGCCCAAGGCCACCGCCAAGTCGGTGCGCAAGGCCGCGCTTGAAGTGGCCGAGGGCGCTTACGACGCGCATTTCCCGATCGACATCTACCAGACCGGCTCGGGCACCTCGTCCAACATGAATGCCAACGAGGTCATCGCCAACCTGGCGTCGGGCCTGTCCAGGGAGGGCAAGGGCAAGGCCGACAGCAAAAGCAAGGCGGCCGTGCACCCCAACGACCACGTCAACCTGGGCCAGAGCTCCAACGACGTGGTCCCCACTGCGATCCGCGTCTCGGCGCAGCTGGCCGTCGTGGAAGACCTGCTGCCGGCGATCAAGCACCTGCGCAAGACCATCGATGCCAAAGGCAAGGCGCTGGGCAGGATCGTCAAGACCGGCCGCACCCACCTGATGGATGCCATGCCGCTGACCTTCGCCCAGGAATTCGGCGCGTGGTCGGCCCAGCTCGCGTCCGCCGAAGACCGGATCAGCGACGCGCTCAAGCGCCTGCGCCGGCTGCCGCTGGGCGGCACGGCCATCGGCACCGGCATCAACGCCGATCCACGCTTCGGCAAGCAGGTCGCCAAGGCGTTGACCGGGATGACCGGCACCAAGTTCGAAAGCGCCGCCAACAAGTTCGAAGGCCTGGCCGCGCAGGATGACGCGGTGGAGCTGTCCGGCCAGTTCAACGCGCTGGCGGTCGCCCTGATCAAGATCGCCAACGACCTGCGCTGGATGAATTCCGGTCCGCTCGCCGGCCTGGGCGAGATCGAGCTCCCCGCACTGCAGCCGGGCAGTTCGATCATGCCGGGCAAGGTCAACCCGGTGATTCCCGAAGCCACGGTGATGGTCTGCGCCCAGGTGATCGGCCACCACACCGCGATCACCATTGCCGGGCAGACCGGCAACTTCCAGCTCAACGTGACTCTGCCGCTGATCGCCGCCAACCTGCTGGAATCGGTGCAGCTGCTGTCGAATGTGTCGCGCCTGCTGGCCGATTCGGCCATCGCCGGCCTGACCGTGCGCGAGGACAACGTGCGCGCCGCACTGGAGCGCAACCCGATCCTGGTCACCGCCTTGAACCCGGTGATCGGTTACGAGAAGGGCGCGGCCATCGCCAAGCAGGCCTACAAGCAGGGCCGCCCGGTGCTGGAAGTGGCAATCGAAGTCACCGGCATGACCGAAGCCGAACTCAAGCCGCTGCTGGACCCCGCTGCACTGGCCAAGGGCGGCATCCACGGGTGACACCCGCCCGTTTGTGCGGCATGCCGTGCGGGCGGGTTGAATGCCCGGTGCGCTGCGCCGGGCCCGGCTGGGTGGAGTCGATCCCCCTTGCTGAAGCAATACGACTGCTTTGGCGGCATGGCAGCGTGTCCGTGTCGCGAAAACGGACCCATGCGCGGCGTGTAAATCACCGGGTTGCGAGCAATGCATCGCAACCTGGTGCCCGTTCCAACTGGACAGATTGACGATGAGATTTTCCGGGATCTGGAATGCCGAGTGGAGGCTAGGCCGATGACGCCCGATGGCATGTTGCCGGACGACGTGGCAGGGATTTTCCTGTCCGCCGCCGTCACCAGGACCTACGTGGCCGGGCAGGCGTTGTTCGACGCACGGTCAGCGCCTACGGCGATGTATGGCGTTGTCGATGGACGCGTGCGCGTGTCCCTGCTCGATTCGGATGGGCGCCAGCCGATGGTTACGACCCTCGGGCCTGGTCAATGGTTCGGGGAGACGCCCTTGCTGGACAGCCAGGCGCGCGTATTCCGGGCCGATGCACAGGACGACTGCAGGATCGCGGTCGTTCCGGCACAGGTCTTCCTGGAACTGGTCAATACAAACAACAAGGTCTTGCTTGCGGTCACGCGGCTGGTCTGCGCCCGGTATCGACAGGTCCTGGCATGGAACGAGGAGATGCTGCTGTGCTCGCTGTCCGCGAAGCTGGCGGGGCGGCTTCTTGCCGCCCGGGCACCTCGGATCCATTTGTCGCAGGAAGACCTTGCCTCGCAGCTGGGGGTATCGCGGGCCACGGTCAACCGGCAACTCAGGGTGTGGGAGCAGCACCGTGTCCTGCACCTGGGCTACCGATTCATCGAGGTGCTGGATCAGGCGGCCCTGGAGGCCATCAGGCACTCCGGCTGATCAGGCGTGCCGGACTGGCGAAGGCAGCGTCCGGCAGCGTTCGGCCCGGTTGACCAGCCACGTCAGCAGCAAGCCCGGGACCAGGAACCCCAGCGTGACCAGAAGGCCATGCACCAGATGGGCTGCCGGTTCCCCGAGCGTGGCGACGTGCTTCATCGGCGAGAGCCATGGCGAAAGATTGACGAAGCTCAGCGCAAGTACGACGCATGGCCACAACAGGCTGACGCCGCGCCTGGCACTGGCGATCCACGCATAAGCTGCAAGCACGGCGACGAACGCTCCTTCAAGCACCCAGGAGAGGGTTCCCAGCTTGCCCCACAGGCCAAATCCCAGGTGCGCGACGGAGTATGGGAACAGCGCCAAGTCGCTGTTGTGCATGGGCCAGTCGGCGACGAAGTGCGAGAACGACGCGACGAATGCCATCAATGCCACGCGCTTGTCCTTCAGGAACAAACATCCCCAGACGGCGGACCACAGCAAGGCAGCAAGCAAAGAGTGATCCCAATCGATGAAGGTCAGGTCGAAGAACAGGTACGGGCCGGCCAGCAGGTTGGGCGTGACCTGGTTCCAGCCCAGCACGATGAACAGCCCATCGAGGATGTCGAGGAACCCGACGCCGAGAAGGATCGGGAGGGTGGGTATTTGGGGGTAGCGGGCCTTCAGCGCGAGGCCGATGGCAAGGTGTCCGACGTACATGGGCAGGTCCTGTTCCGGGTTCAGGGCCCATGGTCCACCAACGCCCACGAAGTGATCGTCGCATTTGAGCAATTGCCCGCTGCAAGCTCCTGACGCGCCCATCTGGCCAGTGCGCATGCGCGATGACTCGCTGTCCTTGCGGCTCCAAGCGCCATGGAGCGCGCTCCGGCGAAGTCCTTACCTGGAAACCTGATCCACGGCGGCGAGGATCACCTCGGCTACCTTCTGGGGTTGCGACAGTTGGGGGACGTGGCTTGCCTGCAGGCTGACGACCTTGGCACCAAGCTTCTTTGCCAGGTCCTTCTGGAGGCCCGTGTCCAGCATGTGGTCTTGCTCGCTCACTACGTACCAGGTCGGCCTGCTGGTCCAGGCCGCTGCCGTCGCCTTTCCGGAAAAGTTTGCGCTGTTGGTCGGGTTCTGCGTGGCGGCCAGCAACCTTGCGTCCTCCGGACTCAGATCCTGGGCGAGGTGGTGCTGGACGCCCTCCAGCGTCAGGGTCAGGAAGCCGTCCTTGTCAGCGTTCAGATGATTGAAGCCCGAAGGCGTGGGGTAATCCTTGGAAAGATCACTGACCGACTGCCCATTTGAAGGGGCAAATGCGGCGACGTAGACCAGTGCCTTCACGTGCTCGTCTTCACCAGCATCGGTGATGACCGCGCCGCCATAGGAGTGGCCGACCAGGACGATCGGGCCTGACTGTGCCTGGATCGTGCGCTTGGTCTTGGCAACGTCGTCTTCGAATGAAGACAGCGGATTCTGGACGGCGACCACGTTCAGTCCCTTGGCCTGCAGCAGCGGGATGACCCGGTCCCAGGCGTGGCCATCTGCGAAGGCGCCATGGACCAGGACGACCGTGGGTTTTTCCACCTCCGGGCCGGGCTCGACCGCGCCGCTGCTCAGCGCAGCCGCGAAAAGTGCACTTTTGACAAGTGATTGCATGACATTTCCATCCTGTTTGAAAGGGGCGGCGCAACCTGGTTTGGTTGCGAGGTGGCCACTCTATATAGGCAATGGAATGGGATAAATTAGCTTCCCGAACAATCACTGGAATCAATTGGATTCAAATGGATCGCCTCGACGCCATGCAGGTTTTTGTGAGAGCCGTGGAACTGGGCTCCTTCTCGGCAGCTGCGGTTGAACTGGATATCTCCCCCCAGTTCGCGGGTAAGCAGATTCAGGCGCTTGAGGCCAATCTGGGGATCAAGCTGCTGAATCGCACGACCCGACGCCAGAACCTGACCGAAAGCGGCCAGCTGTTCTACGAGCGGGCCAAGAACATCCTTCTGGACATGAAGGCGGCCGAGGCGCTGATGGCCGAGTCGCGCGCGATCCCACGCGGCAAGCTCCGTATCAGTGCCCCCATCACTTTCGGCAGCCACGCCTTGGCCCCGAAGCTTCCCGAATACCTGGGGGAGCATGCGGAGGTCTCCGTCGACCTGAGCCTCACCAACCGGACCGTCGATCTGCTCGACGAGGGCTTTGATGTTGTCTTCCGTACCGGGCAGCTGCCAGACAGCGGATTGCAGGCCCGCGCCCTTGCGCCCCTGCAGCTGGTGCTTTGCGCATCACCTGCCTATATCCGGCGCAGCCAGCCACTGACGCGGCCAGAAGAGTTGAATCAGCATGAATGCTTGATCTTCTCGCATACATCCATGCGCACCGAATGGACGTTTGTCGGCCCTGAAGGGCGGATGTCGGTTCCGATCACGGGCAGGTTTACGACCGATAGCGGTGAGGCGCTCAGGGCCGCCGCCATTGCCGGGCACGGCCTGTTGCTCCAACCGACCGCGTTGATTGGCGATGATCTGGAGGCTGGTCGATTGCAGCGCCTGTTGACCGCCTACGAGGCACCCGCGCGTGAACTGCACATGCTTTTCGCGCCGGATCGGCGGATGACGCCCAAGCTACGTAGCTTTCTTGATTTCGCCCTGGCCGCTTTCGGCTGAGCCTCAAGGACAGGTATCGATTCGGTTGGCGATAGCGCCTGGATGCGTCGCTACGCGGGCACAGCCCAAAGCACCCACCAGCGGATGGCTGCTGGCGCCATCAGCATCGGTGCGTCACCAATTCCGGTGCAGGTTCAGCGTGCTTCCAGCCGGATCGTATCCAGGCTGCCCTTGTAGGGGCGCAGTTCGGGGAAGTCGGCCAGCAAGCCTTCCTGCAGCTGCTTGATCTGCGCATCCGGTGCGATGGTGATCGGCTTGCCACCGCCGGCCTGCAACTGGTCCAGGACCTGCTGGCGGCGCATCTGCAGCTGGCCGAAGTAATTCTGCAACGCCTGCTGCTTTTCCGCGGGCTGTGGCAACACCACGTCGTCGAGTTTCAGCGTGCCATCGGGGCCGATGCTGACGGCCGCGCCCGGTGGCTGGCGCATGCTGACTTCCATGGTCGTCACCGAGGTGGCTGGCTTGGCGCGTTCGGCACGGGACAGCGCGGCCTTGTTGTCGCCACCGCCGCAGGCCGCCAGCGAAAGGGCTGCCAGCAGCGCCAGGGAGGTGATCTTGGTCGAGATACGCATGGATCGATTGTAAGCGATCGCCCGGCCGGCGCCGTGCTGGCTGCGCCGGCGGGCTGCCGTGGCTTCGTCAGAAATTCCAGTCCTGCTTGTCGCTGCAGTCGTCGACATCGGATTGGTCCATGGTCGCGTAGGGGCGGAACTCGGGCTGCGCGGCGGCCCAGGCCTGCTGGGTCTTGAGCAGCGTGGGCATGCGCTTGCACAGCTGTTCGACCAGCGGCTGGATTTTCTCCTTGGCGGTCGCCTCGGCCTGCTTGCCGGCCGCTTCGCCACCTTGGCCGCTCATCAGTCCCTTGATGGCACTGGCCGCGGCATCGATGCCGAGCTTGGCGCCTGCCATGCCGATGCCGATGGCGTCACTTGCCACGCCCTGTAGCTCGGTGCGGTAGGCCAGTCCAGCGGCCTTCTGCGCGGGCGTCATCGCGATGGGCTTGCCATCGATCAGCAGTTCACCGCTCGGCGTGACTTCGGCCTTCGGCAGGCCCTTGCTATTGCCATCGCTGCCGACCTTCAGGTTTTCCGTCGCCAGCTCCTTCCTGGCCTTTGCGACTTCATCACTGGCTTCATCCATTTCCTTGGAAGCTTTTTCCAGTCCTTTCTGGGCCTCATTGAGTCCCTGGGCAACAGGCCCGGTGCCGGGCTGGCAGGCGGCCAGGGTCAGCAGGGTTGCAGCGACTGCGGTGCGCAGCAGTGTGGTCTTCATGGCGTGGTGTCCGAATGGAGGGAAACGGCAGAAGGTCAGTGTTCTTTGGGCACGTCGACCGTGCCGGTCACGTCGCGCTGGTCGATGTCGCCGCTGCCGCGGCTGTGCACGGTCAGGTTGCCGCGCACGCCGTGGACCGTCAGGTCGCCCGAGCCGATCGAGCCAACCTCGACATCGCCGGTGACATCGCTCAGGTTCACGTCGCCGGAGCCGATGCTGCCGACCTCGGCCTTGCCGGTGACGCGGGCGGCTTCCAGGTCGCCCGAGCCGATGCTCAGCACCTTGAGCGCGCCGGCACCATCGAGTTTCAGGTCGCCGGAGCCGATCTTGGTGGTGACCAGGCCGGCAATGTCGCGCAGGTCGACATCGCCCGAACCCACGTCGGCGCTGGCCGCCTTGGCGCCGCTCAGTGAGGCGTCGCCCGAGCCCACGTCCAGCTGGACCAGCACGTCATTGGGCACCGTGCCGGTCAGGTCCAGGTAGGAGTAGCTGCTGCCGAAGCTGATCTTGAAGGGACGGTCCTCGGCCAGGCTGACGACGAGTTTGTCGCCCGACCGCTTCTGGGTCACGGTCAGGCCCTTGAGCAGGTCCTGGCTGCTGGCGCAGGCCCGGCCGGCCAGGGCGCTGTCGGCGCCCGCGGTGGCCTTGAGCTTGAGGTCATTGGAGCCGACCTCGAACAGTACCGACTTGGCGCCGGCCAGATCCAGCTTGAGCGAACGTGGCTCGGAGAACTTGCAGTGTGCGTCCTGCGCGCTGGCCAGCAGCGGTGTGGCCAGCAGGACGGCCGCCAGGGCCGGGATCAGCAGGGAACGATGCGTGGACTTCATGGACAGGCTCCTTGGAGGGGTTCAGGCGTCGTCGCGGCGGCGACGGATGACCACGGCCAGCACGATCAGCGCGACGCCTACCGCGGCACCGATCCACAGGTCGGGGTTGCCGTAGATGGACGGATTGCTGGTGTGGTGCAGGACCATCTGCAGGGCGTCGTTCGGGTTCTGTACCTGCTGGGTGGCGCTTTCCAGGGTTTCGTGGCGCGCCATCTCGGCGGGAATCCAGATGCCCGGCAGCACGCTCAGCAGGCCGCGATACATGACCACGTACCAGACGCCAGCCAGCGGCAGGCTCAGGCCCGGCATCGCACCCATGATGCTGATCACGATGCAGACCAGCAGTGGCACCAGCACCGCCCACAGGAAGGGCACGCGGCGCGCCCAGGCCGAGCACAGCATCAGCCAGCCGATCGCCGGCAGCGACCACAGCACGTAGATCGGCAGGGTCGCCAGCATGGTGCCGATCACCTGGAACGGATGCGAGGCGGTGAAGATCGCACCGGAGCCCGGCATGCCGGCTCCGGTCGATGACAACGCGATGATCACCCACAGGCCCAGGCCCATCAGCAGGCCCACGATCAGCGAGACGACCTGGGTCAGCAGCAGCGCCCACACCAGCTTGGAGGCCACGGTCATCGCGTCGGAGACCGGTAGCGATTTCCAGAACAGCACGCTGCGGTCGCTGCGGTCGTTGTATAGGCTGCCCAGGCAGTAGAAGAACACCACGAAGGCGACCACGACCGCGGCAATGGTGAAGCCGGCCAGCAACGCGAAGTCGCCGGTCGCGCCGAATACCTCACGTGCGCCCATCATGTCGGCGTTGAAATTCTCGCCCCCCAGATGGCCGCGGGCCTTGATCGCGCCGATCACCGCGCCCAGCGCGGCAAACACCAGCACGATGCCGGCAGTGATCACCTGGGCCCAGAGGAAACCGCCACGGTTCTCCCAGTATTCGCGGCGCAGCAGCCAGCCGAACACGCCGGGCTTGGTCAAAGTGCGGGCAGGGGCGTTCATGCGTAGGTTCCTTTCATGATGGCCACGAACAGGTCGGCCAGGCCGGGATTGCGGGTTTCGCCGAAAGCGGCAAGCCGTTCGCGAGGGACGCCGTCGAACAGCATCACGGTCTTGCCGAAGGGCAGGGCGCGCTGGTCGATGGGATTCAGCGCGCGGGCCTGGGCGGCGGTGGCCTCGGAGACCATGACTTCGGTGTAGCGGGTGGCGACATCGTCCATCGCCGAGGTCAGTACGATCTTGCCGTCGCGGATGAACATCACGTCGGTCAGGATGTGCTCGATCTCCTCCACCTGGTGGGTGGTGACGATGATCGTCTTGTCCTCGTCGAAGTAATCCTCGAGTAGGCGCTGGTAGAACTGCTTGCGGTACAAGATGTCCAGGCCCAGCGTGGGTTCGTCCAGCACCAGCAGGCGCGCGTCGATGGCCATCACCAGCGCCAGGTGCAGCTGTACGATCATGCCCTTGGACATTTCGCGCACGCGCAGGTTGGGATTGAGCTGGGTGCCGGCCAGGAAGCGTTCGCACTTGGCGCGGTCGAAGCGCGGATGCACGCCACCGACGAAATCCATCGCTTCCTTCACCTTCATCCAGCGCGGCAGCACGGCCACGTCGGCGATGAAGCAGACATCGTTCATCAGTGCGTCGCGGCTGTGGCGCGGGTCCTTGCCCAGCACCCTCAGCTCGCCCTGGAACGCAGTCAGCCCCAGGATCGCCTTGAGCGCGGTGGTCTTGCCGGCGCCGTTGGGGCCGATCAGGCCGACGATGCGGCCGGATTCGATCTGGAAGCTGGCGCCATCGAGCGCGGCCTTGTTGCGGTAGGTCTTGCGCAGGCCGTTGGCCTGGATGACCGGTTGGACCATCGCGTCCTGGTTCAGCGCGTCTTGGGTCATGGCATTCATGCGTCGCCCCCCTTGGGCAGGTCTTCGATCGTCAGTCCCAGGCGTGCGATACGCTTGGCGACTGCCGGCCATTCCTCGTTGAGAAAGCGTTCGCGTTCGGTCGCCAGCAGCTTCTTGGCCGCTTCTTCGGTGACGAACATGCCCAGGCCGCGGCGCTTCTCGACCAGGGCCTCGTCGGCCAGCTCCTGGTAGGCGCGCGAAACGGTGATGGGGTTGAGCTGGTAGTCGGCCGCCACCTGGCGCACCGATGGCAGCGCGTCGCCGGGCTTGAGTTCACCGTCGAGCATCATGGCGATGACCTTTTCCTTGAGTTGGCGATAGATGGGAGCGCCGTCGCTCCACTGGATGGGTGTCATGGGTTCAGCTCCCGGGTCGCAACAGACGGGCGAATGAGAAGTAGGGCATCGACAGCGCGGGCCGCCGGTGGTGGACGCCGTCCTGGGCTGGGGAAGGGGTCGGGTCGGTGCTTGATTCCAGCACCGGCCTGAGCACCACGTCCGCAGAGGCCGATTCGAGGGCCGCCGGCATCGCCGCGGCCCGCTGGGGATGGAGCTGGGCCATCAGGCCGACCATGGCCAAGGCCAGGAAGGTCAGTCCGAGCCAGGTCTTTCCTGGATACCTGAGCCTGCTGTCCATTGCGCGCCCCCTGCGTTGGGTGAGTGGTGTTGTAGTCAACTATAACACCAAAGAGAGGGCCGTCAATAGGGTTGGCTTGTTTCATTCACCCAACTAAAGGCAGGGGGATGGCCAGCCGGATCGCCGGAGTCCGCGCCGCGCGGCTGTCCCTGGCGGGACGCCGGTGTGCTCCAGGTCCGTGCCTTGTCGGTTCATGCGAACCAATGGCGCGGGTTCCCTGCAGCCAAGCGCCGTGGGCACCGATGCCTGCTGCGTGTGCACATGCCACAATGTGCGTCTGTTGCGCCGGCTGCACCGGCGCTTTTCGTCGCATGAGGAATGCACTGGATGAAATCGTTTGGCACTTGGGTGGCGGGCGTGTGCCTGGCCTCGGCCCTGATCGGAGGAAACGCAGTGGCGCAGGAAAAGAAGACGCTGGACAACCAGCGCGACAAGGTGAGCTATGCCATCGGCATGGATATCGGCCGTTCGTTCGTTCCGGTCGCCGACTACATCGATCCGGCCAGCCTGCAGACCGCCCTGCAGGGCGCCCTCAAGGGTGACAAGCCCGCACTGAGCGAAGCTGACGCCCAGGCTACCGATACGGCGCTGCGCGCCAACCTGGCGGCCAAAGCCGGCCAGACCCCGCCGGGCCAGCCGCCGGGCACCCAGCCGCCGGAAGTGAACAAGCAGCATGTGGGCTCGCTGATCGGCGGCTACATGATCGGCCCCAAGCTGGCGCCGTTGAAGGATGAAGTGGAACTGCCGGTACTGATGCAGGCCGTGCGCACCGTGTTCGCCAAGGGCACCACGCTGCTGACCGAAGCCGAGGCGCAGCAGGTCGTGCAGTCCTACGCCAGTGAGCGTCAGGCTGGCCTGTCGCAGCGCAACCGTGACGAAGGCGCTGCGTTCCTGTCCAAGAACAAGACCGTCAAGGGCGTGGTCACCACCGCGTCGGGCCTGCAGTACATGGTCCTGCGCCAGGGCAGCGGCGAGCGTCCCACCGCCGCCAGCACCGTGCGCGTGAACTACGAAGGCAAGCTGCTGGACGGCACGAAGTTCGACAGCTCCTACGATCGCGGCGAGCCGGCGAGCTTCCCGCTGGCCAACGTGGTGCCGGGCTGGACCGAAGGCCTGCAGCTGATGCCGGTCGGTTCCAAGTACCGCTTCTGGGTTCCCTCGCAGCTGGGTTACGGCGAAGCCGGCACCCAGGGTGGCCCGATCGGTCCCAACGCCACGCTGACTTTTGATGTCGAGCTGATCGGCATCGTCAAGTAATGCAGCAGGCAGACCTCACGCTGCCTGATGCGCTGGAGCAACGCCTGGTCGAACTGGAGACCAGGCTTGCCTTCCAGGAGCATGCCCTGGCCGAGCTGAGCGAAGCTCTGGCCGATGCGCGCGCTGAAGGCAATCGCAATGCCGGCATGATTGGCCACCTGTTGTCGGACCTGCGCAAGGTCCGCACCGAACTCTATGCAGACCCGGGCGAAGAGCCGCCGCCCCCGCACTACTGATTGAAGCCTGATGACAGATTCACTGCGAGACCAGCTGCTGGGGCTGGGTTTCAAGCCCGCTCCCAAGCCTGAGCGTACGCCCGACCGCAAGCCGGGCGGCAAGCCGCAGGGGCGCCCGCAACACGCCGGCCAACGACCGGCTGGCGGCAAGCACGAAGGCCGTCCGAATGCCGGTGGCAAGCCGGGTGGGCAGGGGCGTGGTCCCCAGTCACAGCAGGGCCGACCGAGTGGTCAACCCGCTGGTCAGCCGCGCCCGAGCCACGGCAAGCCCGCCCGTTCGCGCGAGGACATCGATCTGGCCAAGGCCTATGCGATCCGTGCCCAGCGCGAGAAGGACGAGCGCATCGAAGCCGAGCGCGTCAAACAGGAAGAAGCCCGTCTGCGTCGCGAGGCGCGGGCCAAGGTTGATGCCCTGATCCAGGGCAAGACGCTCAACGATGCGGCTGCCGAAGTCGTTCGCCATTTTCCGTACGGCGGCAAGATCAAGCGGATCCACGTCACGGCTGAGCAGCTCACCGCGCTCAACGCCGGCGAGCTGGGGATCGTCCAGCAAGCCGGTCGTTACCTGCTGGTGGATGCGGCGTTGCTGGCAGAAGTGGAGGGAATCTTCCCGCAGGCCGTGGCGTTGAAGGTCGACCCCAATGCCACGCCGGAAGAGGATCCATATGCGGATCCGCAGTACCAGGTACCGGATGATTTGATCTGGTAAGGATCACGACGCCCAGCAGTTGCGGGCATGATGCGGCTGCCACGCTTTGCTTGTGCAAGGCGGAACGGTCGACTCGAAAGTCCACACAGGGAGTGTCTATATGAAAGTTGCCCCAAGCGTTTTACTCGTGGTCCTGGCCACGTTGCTGCTCGGTTTTTCCAGCATTGCTGCCGCCGTCGCGCCCCCGACGCATTTCGGAAGTCGGGATGTGTTCGTATTGGCGATCGCTGTAGCAGGCTTGATCTTCTCAGTGCTGGCGGGTCGTGAACTGGTCCGCATCAATCGGCAACTGCGACAGGTCGCGGCCTGATAGGACGCGCAAGCCGGTGTCGCTTTGCGGCACGGGTTGATTCAGTCGAAGGGCCACCCAGCGGTGGCCCTTCGCGTTACTGAAGATCCTTGATCGCCAGATCGCGCAGCTTCGGGGCTTTCACGGCAGTGATCGCCACTACGCACAGGGTCACGAACCCACCCAGCACGATGGCCGGCACCAGGGTCAGCAAGCGGGCCATCACGCCATCGTAGAAGGCGCCCAGCTCGTTGGACGAGCTGATGAAGATGCTGTTGATCGACGACACGCGCCCGCGCATTTCGTCTGGCGTGGCCAGCTGCATGATGGTCCCGCGCAGCACCATCGAGATGCCGTCGCAGATGCCATACGCCACCAGGATTGCCGCCGACAGCCAGAAGCTGCGCGACAGGCCGAACGCGATGGTGCACAGGCCGAAGCAGGCCACCGCAATCATCAGGATGCGTCCGGCGTGCTTGTCGATCGGATGGCGGGCGATCCAGAGTCCCGCAGCCACGGCACCTAGAGAGGGGCAGGCGCGCAGGATGCCCAGCCCCTCCGGGCCGTGATGCAGGATGTCGTGGATGAAGGCCGGCAGCATCGACACCGCGCCGCCCAGCAGCACCGAGAACATGTCCAGCGCCATCGCGCCCAGCATGATCTGGTTGGAGAACACGAAGCGCATGCCTTCGCCGATGCTCTTGAAGACCGGCGCGCGCGGCCCGGTGGCGATGGGTTCCTCGACCTTGAGCGGATACAGCACGCCAATGGAAAGGGCTGCCAGGATCACGGCCACCGAATACGCCAGCGTCGTTCCGCCCCAGGCAACAAGCCCGCCTCCCAGCGCCGGGCCGAGCACCAGCCCGGACTGGAAGAATACGTTGGCGATGCTGGTGCCGCGCGCGTACTGCCTGCGCTGCAGCACCCGGGCGAACAGCGCGTTGTACACCGGGGTCAGGAAGCAGCGGACCATGCCGGTCAGGCAGACTGCTGCATACATCGGCCACACGCCCTTGAACGGCAGCCAGCCGCGACTGACCGACAGCAGGATCACGGCAGTCAGCAGCAAGCCGCTGCAGGCGGCCATGCCCAGCCTGCGGCGGGGCAGGTGGTCGACTAGATACCCGGCGAACGGCGCGACGCAGACGAAGGGCAGCACTTCGGCCAGGCCGATCAGCCCCAGCGCCAACGTGTTGCCGGTGATCTGGTAGATGTGCCAGCCCACGGCGACCGAGACCACCTGGTAGGACACGATGGCGCAGATGCGATAGGCCAGCGTGCGCAGGAATCCGGGTTGGGTGAGGACTTCGCGGGCAGCGACTTCGGTTCCAGCCGGGGCTGGGGTACTCACGCGGCTTGCGCCTTGGCGGTCTCGCGGATGAAGGCCAGCAGTGCGGCCAGGCCATTGCTGCGGGTGGGCGACAGGTGCTTGGCCAGGCCGATGTCGGCAATGTAGTCAGGATCGGTCGACAGGATTTCCTGCGCCGAGCGGCCCGAGTACACGCGCAGCGCCAGGAAGATCAGGCCCGAGACGATGGCCGAATCGCTGACGGCCTGGAATTCGAGTTTGCCAGCGTTGCCCTGCGGCACGATCCAGACCATCGACTGGCAGCCGAGCAGGCGGTGTTCCTCGGTCTTCCACTCCTCCGGGAACGCGGGCAGCTTGCGACCCAGGTCGATCAGGTACTGGTAGCGCTCGGCCCAGTCGGAGAAGAAGGCGAACTCTTCCTTGATCGCGGCCTGTGCATCGGCAGCGGTGGGTTCGAGCGGGAACACAGTGTTAGTCACGTCGGTGGATCTCTTTAAGTCGTCATTCCCGCGAAGGCGGGAACCTAGTGGCTTGGCCGGGGCATCCTGCGTGCGCAGGGCTTGTCAGGAAAGGCCGTGAATCCCCGCTTTCGTGGGGATGACGAGTGTGTAGTAGGTCAAGCGCGCTTCCAGCGCACGCCCTGGGCGGTGTCTTCCAGTAAGACGCCTTCGTCGGCGAGCTGCTGGCGGATGGCATCGGCGCGGGTGAAATCACGCGCCGCCTTGGCGGTGCTGCGTTCCTCGACCAACGCCTGGATGCGGGCATCGTCGTCGCTGGAGGTGCCGCGGTTGAACCAGGCGCTCGGCGACTGCTGCAACAGGCCAAGCGCGAGGCCTGCGCCAAGCAGCTGCGACTTCAATGTCTCGCGGTCCTGGCCTTCGTCGGCCTTGCGGGCTTCGCCGGCGATGCGCGCCACTTCGGCCAGTGCCTGCGGGGTGTTGAGGTCATCATCCAGTGCCGCTTCGATGCTGGCCGGAATGCGGGTTTCCGCTTCCACGTCCGCCAGGTCGCGCAGCGTGCCGTACAGCCGGTCCAGGGTGCGCACGGACTGCTCGATCAGGCCATCGGACCATTCCAGCGGTTGCCGGTAATGCGCCGACAGCAGCGCGTAGCGCAGCGCTTCCGGTGGGTGCTGCTGCAGCAGGTCGTGCACGCGTTCGATGTTGCCGATCGACTTGCTCATCTTGGTGCCGCCGAAGTTGAGCATGCCGTTGTGCATCCAGAACCGGGCGAAGGTCCGGCCGCCATGCGCGCATTCGCTCTGCGCCACTTCGTTTTCATGGTGCGGGAATTGCAGATCCACGCCGCCGGCATGGATGTCGATGGTTTCGCCCAGGTGCGCGGCGGCCATGGCCGAGCATTCGATATGCCAGCCCGGGCGTCCGCGGCCCCATGGCGATTCCCAGCCGGGTAGCGCATCGATGGAGGGTTTCCACAGCACGAAATCGCCGGCATCGCGCTTGTACGGTGCTACGTCCACGCGCGCACCGGCCAGCATTTCCTCCGGATCGCGGCCCGACAGCTGGCCGTACTTGGCGAACGAGCTCACCGAGAACAGCACGTGGCCTTCGGCGGCATAGGCGTGGCCGCCGTCGATCAGCGATTCGATCATGGTGATGATCTGCGGGATGTGCGCGGTGGCTTCCGGCTCGATGTCCGGGGGTACCACGCCCAACGCGGCCATGTCGGCGCGATAGGCGGCGGCGAACTTGTCGGTGATGGTCGAGATCGGCACGCCCTGTTCGGCTGCGGCTGTGTTGATCTTGTCGTCCACGTCGGTGATGTTGCGCGCGTAGCGCAGGTTGCCGAAGCGCCGGCGCAGCAACTGGGCCAGCACGCCGAACACCACCGGGCCGCGCGCATTGCCGATATGCACGTAGTTGTAGACCGTCGGGCCGCACACATACAGGGTGGGGCAGGTCGGTTCCAACGGGGCGAAGGGTTCGACGGTGCGCGACAGGGTGTTGAACAGCTGCAGGGACATGGGGGCAGGCGTTGGAAGCAGGTCTGCGATTCTAGCGAGCCGCCAGGATCGCTGACAGCCCGGATTCAGCCCCGAGTGTTCCGCGCTGCCTACACTGTGCTGTCGTCGACCCCGTCGTCAGTTGCTTATAGTGTTGCTGCATGCCCCGAGCTTTCCGCGCCCTCCTGCTTGCCTGTCTGTCGGCCCCGGTCCCGGCCGCGTTTGCCCAGCAGGCGACGGTGGTTCCGATGGAGAACGTGCGCATCGACTATGCCCAGGTGCTGTCGGTCGAGCCGGTCTACCAGGTCCTGCGCGCCACCCGGACCGAGCAGCAATGCGATCCGCCTGCCGATGCGTCCAAGGACGCAGCCAGCGGCGACAAGCCGAAGGAGGAGGGCCGGATCGCGCGCATGGTCGATTCGGTCAAGGGCATCTTTGGCAGTGACGACAAGGATGACAAGGATGCGGCACGGGCTGATGCCAATGCATCGCCTGCGCCGGTGGCGACCGGGCAGAACTGCCGCATGGTCACGGTCGAGCGCGAATTCCGCAGCCCGATCGCCTATGACGTGGACTACGTCTACAAGGGCACCAAATACCGTTCGCGCCTGGCCGAAGATCCCGGCAACCGGTTGCGGATCCGCGTGTCGGTGATGCCGTACGCCCCTGGCCAGATCCGCGCGGGCAACCCCTAGCGCGTCATGCCGCTTGAAGTGACGCGCGCCAGGCCTTGCGCCACGGTCATGGCCCATGCGAGGATGCGCGCCCTATGAAGACCTCTTCGCACCAGTACGCAAGTTCCGCCCGGATGGCCTCGGGAATGACATCGCGTGCTCGTCGACCGGAAACCTGCAACTAGCTGGGTCACCGGAGGTCGTCGCTTGTTTACCGGAAAAACCCAGCCAACAGGCTGGGTTTTTTCGTTTTCGCGTTACCAAGAAGTTTCAACCGCAACCGCGCATCGCGCGCCGCCCACGCAGTAAGGATGATTCGATGGCCATGAAGCACTTCCTGAACACCCAGGACTGGTCCCGCCCGGACCTGGACGCCCTGTTGACCCAGGCTGCGCTGTTCAAGCGCAACAAGCTGGGCAGCGAGCTGAAAGGCAAGTCCGTGGCACTGGTGTTCTTCAATCCCTCCATGCGCACGCGGACCAGCTTCGAGCTGGGCACCTTCCAGCTGGGCGGCCATGCCGTGGTGCTGCAGCCGGGCAAGGACGCGTGGCCGATCGAGTTCGACCTGGGCACGGTGATGGACGGCGATACCGAAGAGCACATCGCCGAAGTGGCGCAGGTGCTGGGGCGCTATGCCGACATCGTCGCGGTGCGTGCGTTCCCGAAGTTCGTGGACTGGCAGATCGACCGCCAGGACCGCGTGCTCAAGAGCTTCGCCAAGTACTGCCCGGTGCCGGTCATCAACATGGAGACCATCACCCATCCGTGCCAGGAGCTGGCCCACGTGATGGCGCTGCAGGAGCACTTCGGCACCCAGGACCTGCGCGGCAAGAAATACGTGCTGACCTGGACCTACCATCCCAAGCCGCTCAACACCGCAGTGGCCAATTCGGCCCTGACCATTGCCACGCGCATGGGCATGGACGTGACCCTGCTGTGCCCGACGCCGGACTACATCCTGGATGAGCGCTATATGGGCTGGGCCCAGGACAACGTCGACGAAAGCGGCGGCTCGATCCAGGTCAGCCACGACATCAACAGCGCCTACGCCAATGCCGACGTCGTGTACGCCAAGAGCTGGGGCGCGCTGCCGTACTTCGGTAACTGGGGTCCGGAAAAGCCGATCCGCGACCACTACAAGCACTTCATCGTGGACGAAGCCAAGATGGCCCTGACCAACAACGGCGTCTTCAGCCACTGCCTACCGCTGCGCCGGAACGTGAAAGCCACCGACGCGGTCATGGACTCGCCACAGTGCATCGCCATCAATGAGGCCGAAAACCGACTGCACGTGCAGAAGGCGATCATGGCCGCCCTGATTTCGCAATAAACCCCCACTTCTTCGGACGTTTCGATCATGAGCAAGAAAGACATCGTGCTGGCCTTCTCCGGCGGCCTGGACACCAGCTTCTGCATTCCCTACCTGCAGGAAAAGGGCTACGCCGTGCACACCGTGTTCGCCGATACCGGTGGCGTGGATGCCGAGGAGCGCGATTTCATCGAGAAGCGCGCCGCTGAACTGGGTGCGGCCAGCCACGTCACCGTCGATGGCGGCCCGGCGATCTGGAATGGCTTCGTCAAGCCGTTCGTGTGGGCTGGCGAGGGCTACCAGGGCCAGTACCCGCTGCTGGTGTCCGACCGTTACCTGATCGTCGATGCCGCGCTCAAGCGCGCCGCCGAGCTGGGCACCAAGGCCATCGCGCATGGCTGCACCGGCATGGGCAACGACCAGGTGCGTTTCGACCTGGCGGTCAAGGCGCTGGGTGACTACGAGATCGTCGCCCCGATCCGCGAGATCCAGAAGGAGCACACCCAGACCCGTGCCTACGAGCAGAAGTACCTGGAAGACCGTGGCTTCGGCGTGCGTGCCAAGCAGCAGGCCTACACCATCAACGAGAACCTGCTGGGCCTGACCATGTCCGGTGGCGAGATCGACCGTTGGGAAGCCCCGGGCGAAGGTGCCCGCGGCTGGTGCGCGACCCGCGCCGAATGGCCCGAAGCACCGCTGTCGGTGACCCTGACCTTCGTCGAAGGCGAAGCGGTCGCGATTGATGGTGAGAAGCTCGCCGGCGAGAAGATCCTGGCCAAGCTCAACAAGCTGTTCGCGGCCTATGGCGTGGGCCGTGGCGTGTATACCGGCGACACCGTGATCGGCCTGAAGGGCCGCATCGTGTTCGAAGCCCCGGGCCTGGTCTCGCTGCTGGCCGCGCACCGCGCGCTGGAAGACGCGGTGCTGACCAAGCAGCAGAACCGCTTCAAGCCGGAAGTGGCGCGCAAGTGGGTCGAGCTGGTGTACGAAGGCTTCTACCACGACCCGCTCAAGTCCGACATCGAAGCCTTCCTGAAGTCTTCGCAGGCCAAGGTCAACGGTGAAGTCGTGCTGCGCAGCGACGGTGGTCGCGTCGAGGCCGTGGCGGTGAAGTCGCCGCACCTGCTCAACGCCAAGGGTGCCACCTACGCGCAGTCGGCCGACTGGGGCGTGGAGGAAGCCGAGGGCTTCATCAAGCTGTTCGGCATGAGCTCCACCCTGTACGCCCAGGTCAACCACGGCTGATCGACGCCATGACCGTGCTGCGCATCAGCAATGACAAGGGGGAACTCGACGTTCCCCTGATCCACGGATTCCTGCGTAACGCGTACTGGTCCAGGCAGATTCCGCTGGACGTGGTGCAGCGGGCCATCGACGGCTCGCTGTGCTTCGGCGGTTACCTCGATGGCGTGGGCCAGGTGGCGTTCGCGCGGGTGATCACCGACCTGGCGACCTTCGCCTATCTGGCCGATGTGTTCGTGCTGCCCGAGCATCGAGGCCAGGGTTACAGCAAGCAGCTGGTGGTTGCGATCCTGGGCCATCCGCAGCTGCAGGGCCTGCGCCGCTTCATGCTGGCCACCTTCGATGCGCACGGGTTGTACGCGCAGCACGGGTTTTCCGTGGTGGAACGCCCGGAACGGCTGATGGAAATCGTCGACATCGACATCTATTCCCGGGCCACGGCCTGACCTTTCGCGCCACACAAGACTTCTGCAATGACCACGCTTCTCGACAGTACCCTGACGCACCTGGAACAGCTGGTGTCCTTCGATACCCGCAATCCGCCGCGTGCGATCGGCACCGATGGCATCTTCGATTACCTGCGCGCCAACCTGCCCGGGTTCAACGTGGAAGTGATCGACCACGGTGCGGGTGCAGTCAGCCTGTACGCGGTGCGTGGCACGCCGAAGTACCTGTTCAACGTGCACCTGGACACCGTGCCCGATTCGCCGCACTGGAGTGCCGATCCGCACGTGATGCGCCGTGAGCCTGATCGCGTGGTCGGCCTGGGCGTGTGTGACATCAAGGGCGCGGCGGCGGCGCTGCTGGCCGCGGCCAACGCCGGTGATGGCGATGCGGCGTTCCTGTTTTCGTCCGACGAAGAAGCCAACGATCCGCGCTGCATCGCCGCGTTCCTGGCCCATGGGCTGCCGTACGAGGCGATCTTGGTCGCCGAGCCGACCATGAGCGAAGCGGTGCTGGCCCATCGCGGGATCAGCTCGGTGCTGATGCATTTCGCCGGGCGTGCGGGCCACGCATCGGGCAAGCAGGATCCGTCGGCCAGTGCGCTGCACCAGGCGATGCGCTGGGGTGGCCGCGCGCTGGACCATGTCGAATCGCTCAGCCATGCGCGCTTCGGTGGGCTGACCGGCTTGCGCTTCAACATCGGCCGGGTCGAAGGTGGGATCAAGGCCAACATGATCGCGCCGGCGACCGAGCTGCGATTCGGCTTTCGTCCGTTGCCATCGATGGACGTGGACCAGTTGCTGGAAACCTTTGCCGGTTTCGCCGAGCCGGCTGCAGCAAGCTTCGCCGAGACCTTCCGCGGCCCGAGCCTGCCCTCGGGCGACATCGCCCGCGCCGAGGACAAGCGCCTGGCCGCGCGCGACGTGGCCGATGCGCTGGACTTGCCGATCGGCAACGCGGTCGACTTCTGGACCGAGGCCTCGCTGTTTTCCGCTGGCGGTTACACCGCACTGGTGTACGGCCCGGGCGACATCGCCCAGGCGCATACGGCTGATGAGTTCGTGACGCTGGAGCAGCTGCAGCGCTACGCCGAATCGGTCCACAAGATCATCAATGGCGCGCCGTGATCCGCCTGCCGCACGCCTGATCCGTTCGTCCCTTTGCACAAGCCGACGGCTTCGCGCCGCCCGTCACCCTCAAGAGTCCCGCCGCACACCGTGAACATCACTGTCACCAACGCCCAGACCCGCCAGACCATCGTGCGCTTGCTTTCGAGCATGGCCAGCGCGAAGGAAATCAGCCAGTACCTCAAGCGTTTCTCGCAGCTCGATGCCAAACGCTTTGCGGTGGTGAAGGTGGGCGGCGCGGTGCTGCGCGACGAACTGGAAGACCTGACTTCGTCGCTGACCTTCCTGCAGGAAGTCGGCCTGACCCCGATCGTGCTGCACGGCGCCGGCCCGCAACTGGATGCCGAGTTGTCTGCCGCCGGCATCGTCAAGCAGACCGTCGGCGGCCTGCGCGTGACTTCGCCCGAAGGCCTGGCGATCGTGCGCAAGGTGTTCCAGGCCTCCAACCTGAAACTGGTCGAAGCGTTGCAGGCCGCCGGTGCGCGCGCCACGTCGATCACCGGCGGCGTGTTCGAGGCCGATTACCTCGACCAGGACACCTACGGCCTGGTCGGCGAGGTCAAGGGCGTCAACCTGGCGCCGATCGAAGCCAGCCTGCAGGCCGGTTCGATCCCGGTGATCACCAGCCTGGGCGAAACTCCGTCCGGGCAGATCCTCAACATCAACGCGGACTTCGCCGCCAACGAGCTGGTGCGCGAATTGCAGCCGTACAAGATCATCTTCCTCACCGGCACCGGTGGCCTGCTGGACGAGCAGGGCAAGGTGATCGACTCGATCAACCTGTCCACCGAATACGACCACCTGATCGCCCAGCCGTGGATCCACGGTGGCATGAAGGTCAAGATCGAACAGATCAAGGACCTGCTGGACAAGCTGCCGATGGAGTCGTCGGTGTCGATCACCCGGCCCGCGGACCTGGCCAAGGAACTGTTTACCCACAAGGGCTCGGGCACGCTGGTCCGTCGCGGCGAGCGTGTCCTCAGGGCGACCTCGTGGGATGAACTGGACCTGCCCAAACTGAAGGCGCTGATCGAATCCAGCTTCCGCCGCAGCCTGGTGCCTGATTACTTCGAGAAAACCAAGCTGCTGCGCGCGTATGTGAGCGAGAACTACCGCACCGCGATCATCCTCACCGATGGCGACGGCATGGTGTACTTGGACAAGTTCGCCGTGTCCGACGATGCGCAGGGCGAAGGCCTGGGCCGCGCGGTCTGGAACGTGATGCGCGAGGAAACCCCGCAGCTGTTCTGGCGTTCGCGCCACAACAACCAGATCAACATCTTCTACTACGCCGAGTCCGACGGCTGCTTCAAGCAGGAGAAGTGGAAGGTGTTCTGGTACGGCATGGACAACTTCGAGCAGATCCAGCAATGCGTGGCCCATTGCGCGACGCGCCAGCCCACGCTGGAAGGTTGAGCATGGGCATTGCGCAACTCCCTGACACCTGGCGCAGCGTGCCGACCCTGCGCAGTCAGCATGTCACGCTGGTGCCGATGGGCGCCGAACACGCCGATGGCCTGCGCGCGATCGTCGCCGACGGCGTGCTGCCGGCGCTGTGGTACACCGGCGTCCCCAAGGCCGAGGCGATCGACGGCTACATCGCCACCACGCTGGCCTCGCAGGCGCGTGGTGAATGCCTGGCGTTCGTGGTGCTGGATGCGCAGGGCGAGGTCGCTGGCAGCACGCGCTTCTACGACCTGGATGCGACCGTGCCGCGGCTGAGCATCGGCTACACCTGGTATGCGCCACGCGTGCAGCGCACGGGCCTGAATAGCGAGGCCAAGCGGCTGCTGCTGGGCCATGCCTTCGATACGTTGGGCGCGGCGTCGGTGGTGTTCGAGACCAGCTGGTTCAACCACGCTTCGCGCACGGCCATCGCGCGGCTCGGTGCGCGCCAGGATGGCGTGCTGCGGGCCCACAAGCGTCACGCCGACGGTTCGATCCGCGACACCGTCATCTTTTCGATCCTCGATCACGAATGGCCGGCTGTCAGGGCCCACTTGCAGCACCGCCTGGACAAACACGCATGACTTCCAAGACCTCGTACACGGTTGGCATCATCGGCGCCCGTGGCCATACCGGCGCGGAGCTGATCAAGCTGATTGCCGCGCACCCGCAGCTGGAACTGGCGTTCGTGTCCTCGCGCGAACTCGCAGGCCAGGCCGTGGCCGACCACAGCGACGCCTACACCGGCACGCTGCGCTACGAAAACCTGGATGCCGACGCGGCCGCGGCCAAGGGCGCCGACGCGGTGATCCTGGCGCTGCCCAACGGCAAGGCCGAGCCCTACGTCAAAGCCATCGACGCAGTGGCGCCGCAGACGATCCTGGTCGACCTGTCGGCCGATTACCGCTTCGATCCGTCCTGGTATTACGGCCTGCCGGAGCTGACCCGCGACAAATACACCGGTTCGAGGCGCATCAGCAACCCGGGCTGCTACGCCACCGCAATGCAGCTGGCGATCGCGCCGCTGCTGGACCAGCTGGCCGGGCCGCCGCAGTGCTTCGGCGTGTCGGGGTATTCCGGTGCCGGCACCACGCCTTCGGACAAGAACAACCCGGAGCTATTGCACGACAACCTGATGCCGTACGCGTTGGCCAACCACATGCACGAGCGCGAAGTCTCCGCCCAGTTGGGTGTGCCAGTGGAGTTCATGCCGCACGTGGCATCGCATTTCCGCGGCATCACCATGACGGTCAACCTGTGGCTGCTGCAGCCGATGGCACGCGAGGAGGTCAAGGCGCGTTTCGAAGCACGCTATGCCGGCGAGCCGCTGCTCGAAGTGGTTGATGACGCGCCGTGGGTGAGCCAGATCGCCGGCAAGCATGGCGTGCAGATCGGTGCCTTCACTACCGCACCTGGCAACAAGCGCGTGGTGATCGTGTCGACCCTGGACAACCTGCTCAAGGGCGCCGCCACCCAGGCGATGCAGAACCTCAACCTGGCCCTGGGCCTGGATGAGCTGACCGCGATCCCGCACTGACCCCTGATTTTGTAGAGCGGAGCTTGCTCCGCTGGGCCTTTGCCCGGAAAGCAGCGGAATCCCCAAAAGGGGATTGCAACAAGCTCCGCTCTACAAGGGCGAAGTACCACCATCCAATCCAAGCGCGGTTCGTACCGCCGCTTTCGCAGGAGAAACACCGATGGCAGACCTGTTGTGGCAGAAACCCGGCGTTGCGGTCGATGCCAAGATCCAGACGTTCCTGGCCGGTGACGACGTCATCCTGGACCGCGAATTCTTCCTGTACGACATCGCGGCCAGCAAGGCGCATGCACAGGGCCTGCAGCACATCGGCATCCTGTCGCTGGAAGAGCTGGCTGGGCTGAGCGAGCAGCTGGACCTGCTGGCTGCTGATTTCCGTAGCGGCGCATTCGTGCTGGATGACCGCTTCGAGGACTGCCATTCGGCCATCGAAGCGCGCCTGACCGAACGCCTGGGCGATGCTGGTCGCAAGATCCACACCGGCCGCAGCCGCAATGACCAGATCCTGGTCGCCACGCGCCTGTGGTTGAAGGACAAGCTGCAGCGCGTGGCGCAGTTGAGCCGCGAGGTGGCCAAGGTCGCGCTGGATCGTGCCGCTGCCGAGGAAGCCCTGCCGTTGCCTGGCTATACCCACATCCAGCGCGCCGTGGTGTCCTCGGCGGGCATGTGGTGGGCCGGTTGGGCCGAGGCCTTCATCGACAACGCCACGCGTGCGGCCGACACCTTCAAGCTGGTGGACAGCAATCCGCTGGGCACCGCGGCCGGCTACGGCGTCAACCTGCCGCTGGACCGTGCGCACACGACCGCCGAACTCGGCTTCGCGCGCATGCAGGTTTCGCCGATCTACGCGCAGCTCTCGCGCGGAAAGTTCGAGCTGGCCGCGCTGGAAGCCCTGGGTGCGGCCACGCTCGACCTGCGTCGGATTGCCTGGGACCTGTCGCTGTTCACCAGTGCCGAATACAGCTTTGTCGCACTGCCGGCGCAGTACACCACCGGCAGTTCGATCATGCCCAACAAGCGCAATCCGGACGTGATCGAACTGATGCGCGCGACCCACGCCAGCGTGGCCGCCGCGCGCACAGAGATCGAACAGTTGCTGTCGCTGCCGTCGGGCTATCACCGCGACCTGCAGTCATCCAAGGGCGCGATCGTGCATGGCTTCGGCCGTGGCCTGGCCGCGCTGGAACTGCTGCCGGCGCTGCTGGCCAACCTGGAATGGCGCGAAGACAAGCTGCGCGCCGGGATTGATTCGGGCATGTATGCGACCGACGTGGCGGTCGAGGCGGCGGTGGCGGGCGTGCCATTCCGCGATGCCTACAAGGCGGCTGCGGCAGCGTCCGATACGGCAGGGCAGGGGCGTACGCCGGAAGGCAGCCTGGCGGCGCGGGTGTCGCCGGGGGCGGCGGCGGATTTGAAGTTGGAGGTGTTGGTGGCGCGGTGGGAGGTGTTGGAACCTTGAGCGCATCTGGCGTCGGGTTGAGCAGCCAAGAGCAAGGCTTTCACGCCTGGCGTCGCGAGCTACTTTTGTCTTGGCAAAAGTAGCCAAAACCGCAGGCGCCGACACGAGCCGGCCTTCGGCCGGTTCCCTCCGCTCCTCGCGATGCCGGGCACGGCGCCCAAACTCGCTACGCTCAGACAAGGGCGCCTCTACGGCCCGCCACCGCTCCGGTGCTCGGCCCGCTTTAAGGCGCTGAAGATCAAGGTCAACATCTGAGCAACAGCAACAGCAACAGCAACAGCAACAGCAATAGCAATAGCAATAGCAATAGCAACGAGCGTGGCGAAAGGAGTTTGAGTGACAGGACTTCGCTGCTTCGTTTCAGATCGTCATCCCCGCGCAGGCGGGGATCCAGCGACTTCTGCGATGAAGGTCATCGTGCGAGTCGCACGAACCACAAGGACCACATATGAAGCTGTATCTGGTGATGGCCAGGCGCAAGGAAAACTTTCCGCCTGACGTGGTCGGTCCGCACAAGGACTGGCTGATCAACCTGAAGGTCGAAGGGCAGTTGGAGCGCACCGGCAATTTCAGCGATGGCAGCGGTGGCGCCTACATCCTGAAGAACATCGACAGCCTGGAACAGGCCAGGGCGCTGGTCGCGACTGATCCGCTGGTGTTGCGCGATGCGTCCGAACTGACCGTCTACGAATGGAACACGCCGGGCTGATCCCGGTGTTTGTTGCACTCACCTCCCACTGATCGAGCGTATGAACGACACCGCTTCCCTGGTTGCCACGCCTTTCACCACGCAGTCGATTCCCACTTGGCGCCGCGCGGTGCTGAAGGTCGGCAGCAGCCTGCTGGCTGCCGATGGCGTGGGCCTGTCGCCGAAGTTCGCGCTGGGGCTGGCGCAGTTCGTCTCGGCCAACGTGCAGGCCGGGCGCGAGGTAGTGATCGTGTCTTCCGGTGCGGTCGCGGCTGGGCGCGGGATCGTGCCCAGGGCAGCCGAAGCGGGGGCGCCGATTGCTGCGCGCCAGGCGCTGGCGGCGCTGGGGCAGGCGCAGTTGATCGCGCTGTGGCAGCGGTTCTTCGAGCGCCCGGTCGCGCAGGTGCTGTTGACCCATGACGACCTGCGCAACCGCCGTCGCTATCTCAACGCGCGGGCTACGCTGCTGGAATTGCTGCGCCTGGGCACGCTGCCGGTGATCAACGAGAACGACACCGTCTCGGTGGACGAACTCAAGCTGGGCGACAACGACAACCTGGCCGCCATCGTCGCCGCGCTGGTGGACGCCGATGCCTTGTTCATCGCGACCGATATCGATGGCCTGTACACCGCCGATCCGCGCAGCAATCCGCTGGCCAGACCGCTCGACCAGGTACAGGCGCTGACGCCGGAGGTGTTCGCCATGGCCGGTGGCAGCGGTAGCAGTGTCGGCACCGGTGGCATGCGGACCAAGCTGGAGGCTGCCGCCAAGGCCGGCGCGGCCGGCGTGGAGACCTATCTGTTCAACGGCCGCAATGCAGAGGTGGTGCGCGGCCTGGCGCAGGACCTGCTCAGTGGCACGCGGATCCACGCCGCGCAGACCCGCATCGCCGCGCGCAAGGGCTGGCTGCGGCATGCGCCGGTCGAACCGGGCAGGATCCTGGTCGATGCTGGCGCGGCCAACGCCATGACCGGCAAGGGCGCCTCGCTGCTGCCCGGCGGCGTGACTGCGGCCGAGGGCGACTTCCGTCGCGGTGACATGGTGCTGGTCTGCCTGCGTGATGCGCAGGGTGATCATGCACTGGCACGTGGCATTGCCCAGTACTCGGCCGCGGACATCCGCCGCATCGCGCGTCGCCATTCGCGCGACATCGAAGCCGTGCTGGGGTATAGCTATGGCGAGAACGTGATCCACCGCGACGATCTGGTGCTGCTCCAGTCCTGAGTGGCCAGGCACTGGCCTGGCCGACCCTATTCCAATCCTTCACTGGCAGCACGATGGCATGAGCGACAAGCGGGCCCTCTACGAACGTGCGAAGGCGATTGCGATCGCCGTCAGCCAGTTGCCGGCGCAGGACCGGGCCAACCATTTCGCGGCCGAGTGCGCGGGCGATGCGGAACTGCGCGAGGAGGCCGAATGGCTGCTGGCCGCGATCGAGGCAGAGACCGCGGCCGGCCTGCCTCCGCTGGTGCTTCATGACGCTGATGCCAGCGTCGACCGCAGCGGCCAGCGCATCGCTGCCGGGGGCAGCGACTATCGCATTCTGCGTCGGCTCGGCGAGGGCGGCATGGGCACGGTGTGGCTGGCCGAGCGACGCATGGACGGTGCGACCCAGCATGTCGCGCTCAAGCTGCTGAACGCGCGCGCGGGACAGGACCCGCTGGCGATGCGTCGCTTCGCCGAGGAGCGACGCATCCTGGCTGCCCTGGACCATCCCAACATCGCCCGCCTGATCGATGCCGGGACCATGGCCGATGGCCAGCCCTATCTGGCGATGGAGTACGTACAGGGCCAGCGCATCGATGTCTGGTGCCGCGAAAGGGAGCTCCCGCTGGAACGACGGATGGATCTGTTCACGCGGGTCTGCGCGGCGGTGCAGTACGCGCACCAGCACCTGGTGGTGCACCGTGACATCAAGCCGGCCAACATCCTGGTGGACGCGCGGGGCGAGCCGAAACTGCTGGATTTCGGCATCGCCCGGCTGCTGCAAGAGGACGGGGCCGAGCCGGCGATGCAGACTGCCGCCGACCAGCGGATGCTGACGCTGGCCTATGCCAGCCCGGAGCAGGTGCGTGGCGAATCACTGACCACTGCCAGCGACATCTGGTCGTTGGGGGCAGTCCTGTACGAACTGGCCTGCGGCGAACATCCGTTCGGTGCGGCTGATTCGCTGCTGGCCATGTCCAACGCCATCGTCACCGGGCGCCTGCTGCCGCCCAGCCGCCGACGGACCGCTGGCCAGGCACCGGGCAGAAGCGCCGACTACCGCATTCCCGCGGACGTCGATGCGATCGTGATGAAAGCGATGCGCACGCAGAAGGCCGACCGCTACGCGACTGCCGCGGAGATGGAGCGGGACCTGCAGCGCTTCCTCGAATCCCGCCCGGTCGAGGCGCGACGTGGCGCACTCTGGTACCGCGCGCGGCTGTACCTGAAACGGCATGGCGCGCAGGTGGCGGTGGCCGTGCTGGTCATTGGCCTGTTGTCCGCGTTCTGGATCGAACGCGAGCGCCAGCTGCACCGCGTCGAGCGGGAGCGTGACACCGCACAGGCCCTGGCGGGTTTCATGAGCGGGTTGTTCGAGAACGCAGACCCGGTGCGCAAGCGCGGTGAACGCATCACCGTGGCCGAGGTGCTGGACAAGGGTGTCGCCGATCTTGATGCGGATCGCGGCATGTCCGCGCCTGTGCGCGCCTCGCTGATGTTGGCGATTGGCCGCGCCTACAACGCGCTGGACCGTGGCGACAAGGCGCTGCCGGTGCTCGAACGGGCGCGGGCCCTGCAGGCCAGCGATACGGCCGATGTACTGGAGCGCGGCCGGATGCTGGCGGCGCTGGGGCGGGCGCATTCGATGGTGGTCGGCCTGGAATCGGCCGCGTCCATCGATGCCGAGGCCATCGCCTTGTTGCAGCAGGCGCCGGGTGCTTCGGAGGATGAAATCCTGCGGGTGCGGATCAACCGGCTGTATTCGGAAATCGCGGTCAGGCAGATGCCCCTGGACCGGATTCGCAGCGAACTGTCGCAGATCCTGGCCACGTTGCGCGCGGCTCCCACGCCGGATCGCGAACTGGAAGTCCAGGCGCTGGCGGCACTGAGCATGGCGCAGGCCTCGGGCGGCGACGATGCCGGTGCGATCGCCCGGGCCGACGAGGCGCTGGCCCTTGCGACCCAACTATATGGTGCCGACAACGATGCCGGCCTGCTGTACTACCGCTTCGTGCGTGCGCTGGTGTCGATCCGCACCGACCCGAACGGTGCAGTGGAACGCTACCGCGCCACCATTGCCACCTACGATCGCGCCTATGGCAAAAGCGGGCCTGGCCTGGCCGGCCTGCTGGCCTTCTTTGGCGATGCCCTGATCCAGATCGGCCATCCAGCCGACGCCGAGCAGGCCTTGCGCCGGGCGCTGTCGATTTCCTCGACGTTCGCGGCCATCGCGCCGGATTTCCATCTGAGTACGCAGCTGTCGCTGGTCGAGTCCTTGCTGGACCAGGATCGCCTGGATGACGCTGCGGGCCTGGTCGATGCCGCAATGCCCCAGCTGGATGAGCGGGCGCGTGCTGGCGCCTCGTGGGCGGTCGGCAACCGTCTGCAGGCACTGAATCTGCAGGCCGACCTGGCGGCGCGTCGTGGCCAGGCCCGGCAGGCCGCGAAGCGCTATAGCGAGATCGATGGTGAACTGGCACGGCGACCACCGACCGAACTCACCGACCTGCGCGCCAGCGTGCTGTCCGGAATGGGACAGGCGCAGCTGGTCGATGGGCAGGACGCTGCCGCGCGCGCGGCGCTGACGCGACTCGACGCGCTCAACCGGCAAGTCCACGCACCGGTCTATGCGACCGGCGCCATCGATGCGGTCTGGCTGGAGGCCGCGCTGGCGGCGAAGCGCGGCGATGCTGCCACCGCTGCGCGGCTGGCAGCGCCGGCCGCGGCCATCGCCGAACAACGCTGGGGCGCTGACAATCGTCGCAGCCGCGCCCTGCTGGCCTTGGCTGGGTCCAGGGCAGTCCTGTCGCAGTCGGCTGCCCGCTAGTGGCTGGCTGCAACCGCATTGGTCCTATCATGATGCCGCCCCATTGCAGGACGGCACCGTCAACGAGTGAGCGAGATGACTGACATCAAGACCCAGGCGCTGGCCTGCCGCGAAGCTTCACAGGCGCTGGCCCAGCTTTCGTCCGACGCCAAGACCGTGCTGTTGAACGCGATGGCATCGGCGCTGGAGACCGGACAGGACGTGATCCTGGCCGCCAATGCACTCGACCTGCAGGCTGCGCGCGACAAGGGCATCGGCAGCGCCATGCTCGACCGCCTGACCTTAAACCCCGAACGCATCGCCGGTATCGCTGCGGCCTTGCGTGAAGTGGCCGTGCTGCCCGATCCGGTTGGCCAGGTCACCCGCCAGGATGTGCGCCCCAACGGCATCCAGGTCAGCAAGGTGCGCGTGCCCCTGGGCGTGATCGCGATGATCTACGAAGCCCGCCCCAACGTGACCGCCGATGCCGCGGCGCTGTGCATCAAGGCAGGCAACGGCGTGATCCTGCGCGGTGGTTCGGAAGCCATCCATTCCAATACCGCGATTGCCGAAGCGCTCAAGGGCGCGCTGCGCACCGCCGGCATCGACGAAGCCGCGTTGACCCTGGTCACCGACCTGCGTCGCGAGACGATGCTGGAACTGCTGCAGCTCAACGACATCGTCGACCTGGCCATCCCGCGCGGTGGCGAAGGCCTGATCCGCTTCGTCGCCGAGCATGCGCGCGTGCCGGTCATCAAGCACTACAAGGGCGTGTGCCATCTGTTCGTCGATGCCAGCGCGGACCTTGAACTGGCCGTGCGCCTGCTGGTGGACGGCAAGGTGTCGCGGCCCAGCGCCTGCAACTCGCTGGAGACACTGCTGGTCCACCAGGACATCGCCAGCGACTTCCTGCCGCTGGCGGCCAAGGCGCTGCTGGCGCGCAAGGTGGAGCTGCGTGGCGATGAAGCCACGCGCGTGTTGGTGGCCGAAGCCGGTCCTGCGTCCGATGAGGACTACGCGGCCGAGTTCCTGGACCTGATCCTGGCCGTGCGCGTGGTGCCCGACCTGGCCGAAGCCATCGCCCATATCCGCCACTACGGCTCAGACCACACCGAAGTCATCGCCACGCGCGATGAGGCCAACGCCGCAGCCTTCGTCGCCGCACTGCGGGCCGCAGTGGTGATGGTCAACGCGTCCTCGCGTTTCTCCGATGGTGGCGAACTTGGCCTGGGCGCGGAGATCGGTATCTCCACCACGCGCCTGCATTCCTACGGCCCGATGGGGCTTGAAGCGCTCACCGTCGAACGTTTCGTGGTGCAGGGGCAAGGCCAGACGCGGGCGCTGGTGTAGGCCGGATCGCCGGTTGTTGCGGAGGAAGCTGGTGGGGACAGGGTCGGTTGGCATGTGACCTTACGCGTCAATTTTTTGCGTTACGTCACATTTTTCATCGCTGCGAGGATGGGTCAGGGCGTTAAGGACGCGTGATTCCGGGGTTTCATGGTTGGCATGAATGCTGCGGACACGGGGATGAAATCCATCCCCTGGCCGATCCCGCAATGTCTGATGTCGCTTGTTCCACCCTTGCGCTGGCGCCCGTCGCAGCCGGAGAGGCGCTTACTGCGGCGGAGCTCACTCCGACGCCCCGTCGTTTCTACGTTCCGGTCCGCCTGAAATATGCGCTGGTGCTGTTTTTCTCCGTGCTCTGGACCGGGCTGAGCGTCTATCTGTCGCTGGGCTGGTTGCACGAACTGACCAAGCCGATCGGTTTTGTCGGCGCTCTGGTCGTCATCACGTTCATCGCGTACGTACCGGGTTTCATGAACGCATTCCTGATCGGCTCGGTCCTGGCCGATCGGCGTCCGCCTCGCCTGCAGGTACAGACACAGCCGCCGATCTGCGTGCTGGTGGCCTGCTACAACGAAGGCACCAACATCGCCGAGACCCTGGCCAGCTTTGCCCGGCAGGACTACACCGGTGAGGTGGAAGTGGTGGTCATCGACGATGGCTCCACCGATGACAGCCTGCCCATCGCACAGGCGGCTGCGCGCGAACATGCACGGCCGGGCCTGCAGATCCGGGTGCTGGAGCAGGTGCGTAACGGTGGCAAGTCCAAGGCGCTCAATCGTGGCCTGGCCGACACCACGCAGGCCCTGGTGATCACCGTCGATGGCGACTGCTGCCTGCGCGCCGATGCGCTGCGCAAGCTGGTGGGCCGCTTCCTGTCCGATCCGAAGGGCACCGTCGCGGTGGCTGGCGCGGTGGCTGGCGCGGTGCTGGTGCGCAACTCGCGCGTCAACCTGCTGACCCGCAGCCAGGAGTGGGATTACTTCCACGGCATCGCGGCGGTCAAACGCATCCAGAGCATGTATCACGGCACGCTGGTGGCGCAGGGCGCGTTCTCGCTCTACACGCGCGAGGCCTTGAACGAAGTCGGTGGCTGGCCCGAATGCGTGGGCGAGGACATCGTGCTGTCGTGGGGTCTGCTCAAGACCGGTGCACGCATCGGCTACTGCGAAGATGCTTGCCTGTTCACCAAGGTGCCGACCTCGCTGGGGCAGTTCTCGCGCCAGCGCCAGCGCTGGTCACGTGGATTGATGGAGGCCTTCGCCCGCCACGGCGGCCTGTTGTTCAAGCCGCGCATGACCACGCTCTTCATCTGGTGGAACCTGCTGTTCCTGCCGCTGGACCTGGTCTACACCATCGCTTTCATTCCAGGCGTGGTACTGGCGCTGTTCGGCGTCTACTGGATTGCCGGGCCGATGACCCTGCTGGTCCTGCCGTTGGCGATGATCTGGAACCTGATCATCTTCCGCGTGCAATCGCTGATGTTCCGCAGCCAGAGCCTGAAGGTGCGCCGCAATTTCGTTGGCTTCCTGTTCTACAGCCTGGCCTACACCATGATCCTGCAGCCGGTCTGCGTGCTGGGTTACGCCAAGGAGGCCCTGGGCCTGCGCAAGACCTGGGGGACCAAGTGATGCGGAACCTGATCACCATCGCCGTGCTGGCAGCCCTGGGTGCGCCGGCCTTTGCTGCAGACGACAGCGCGCACCAGGCCGTGCGGGCGGACCTGGTGCTTGGTTCCGATTCCGACGGCAACCAGACGCTTAAGAGCAACCTCGGCTGGGATTGGCGTTATGTCGCGCCGGATCAGTGGAGTGGGGTGCAGGTGCAGGACGCGCGCTTCTCCGGCGACGGCTGGCACAAGCAGGAACAGCGCGTCTATCTGTCTGGCGCAGGCCTGGCTGGCGCCTGGCGCTGGGAGGGGGATGTGGGCAGCAATGGCCATCGCCTGCTGGGCAATGCCTCCATCCACAGCGAGGACGCCTACCGGAAGGAGTTCTTCGTCGAACGCGATGTGCTGGAGACCCAGCGCGGCGTGCGTAACGGCTGGGTGCAGACCTATGCCGGTGGCGCGCTGGACCTGCCCCTGTCCGAACGCTGGAGCGCGACCACGCTCGCGGCGCTGCAGGACTTCGGCGTGGGTGACAACCTGCGCAGCCACCTGCGCGCCAACCTGGTCTACGCGCTGCTGCCACAGCAGGGCATCAGCATGCAGCTGCGCACGCGCTACTACCACGACAGCCACACCGGTGAAGGCGACTACTATGCGCCGGGCACGTATCGGCAGGCGATGGGCGTGCTGGCCTGGCGCCGCTACATCGGCGGGACGCAGTGGTATGCGCGGGCAGGCCTGGGCCGGCAGCAGAGCGGCGATGACGCCTGGCGACAGGCGCGCCTGCTGGAGTTCGGGGTGGAGACGCCACGCTGGAAACAGGCCTGGCTGCGGCTGGATGCCGGCTATACCGACACCCCGGCGATCAACGGCAGCAGCGACAGCGGCTATAACTACCGCTATATGCAGTTGCAGTTGCGCTACGCATTCTGAGGTGGTGCAAGCGCAGGCCGGCAGCGCGCCGAAAGCGTTGGAAGGCCTGCCTGGTGGGGTGCCATCAGTCGGGGTGCCGGCCGGTGGTGGCTCCGCATAGACTGTCGGCTCCGTCATTTTCTGCCTGGAGCTATCGGTCGATGCATCAGCCTGCGCTGCGTCCTTCCCTGTTGTCCCTGCTGCTTGCCGCGGCACTGCCCATGACCGCGTTGGCGCAGACCACGCCGATGACCCCGGACATTACCGGCAAGACCTTCGTCGTGCCGGACGCGGCCAACGACTACATCAAGCGCGTGGTGGAAATCCCGATGCGCGACGGGGTCAAGTTGCACACCGTCATCGTGATTCCCAAGGGCGCCACGCACGCGCCGATGCTGCTGACGCGCACGCCGTACAACGCCGACGGCCGCACCTCGCGGATGGATTCGCCGCACATGCGCGACCTGCTGGCGCAGGGCGATGAAGTCTTCGTCGACGCCGGCTACATCCGCGTGATCCAGGACATCCGCGGCAAGTACGGTTCAGAAGGCGACTACGTCATGACCCGGCCGCTGAAGGGCCCGCTCAACGGCACCAACGTCGACCATGCCACCGATGCCTGGGACACCATCGACTGGCTGGTCAAGAACGTGCACGAGTCCAACGGCAAGGTCGGCATGCTCGGCTCGTCGTACGAAGGCTTCACCGTGGTGATGGCGCTGACCAACCCGCATCCCGCGTTGAAGGTCGCCAACCCGATGAGCCCGATGGTCGATGGCTGGATGGGCGACGACTGGTTCAGCTATGGCGCGTTCCGCCAGGTCAACTTCGACTATTTCACCGGCCAGTTGAGCAAGCGCGGCAAGGGCAGCGCCATCGCCCGCGAAGGCTATGACGACTACAGCAATTTCTTGCGCGCCGGTTCGGCTGGTGACTACGCCAAGGCCGCTGGCCTGGACCAGCTGCCGTGGTGGCATAAGCTGACCGAACACGCGACTTACGACGCCTTCTGGCAGGACCAGGCGCTGGACAAGGTCATGGCGACGACGCCGATCAAGGTGCCGACCATGTGGCTGCAGGGCCTGTGGGACCAGGAAGACATGTACGGCGCCAACCACAGCTACGCGGCGATGGAAGCGCGCGATACCGGCAACGACAAGAACTATCTGGTTATGGGTCCATGGCGTCACAGCCAAGTCAACTATGACGGCAGCAGCCTGGGCGCGTTGAAGTGGGATGGCGACACCGCGCTGCAGTTCCGCCGCGACGTACTACTGCCGTTCTTCAACCAGTACCTGATGGATGGCGCACCCAAGGCCGACACACCGCCAGTGCTGATCTACAACACCGGTGAAAACCACTGGGACCGCCTGAAGGCCTGGCCGCAGGTCTGCGAGCAAGGCTGCAAGATCAAGCCGAAGTCGCTGTACCTGGAGGCCGGCGGCAAGCTGTCCTTCGATGCGCCGCGCGCAGGCCAGGCCGAATACGACGAGTACGTGTCCGACCCGGCCAAGCCGGTGCCGTTCGTGCCGCGCCCGGTGGATTTCTCCGATCGCAGCATGTGGACCACCTGGCTGGTGCACGACCAGCGCTTCGTCGATGGCCGTCCCGACGTGATGACCTATGAGACCGCGCCGCTGACCGAAGACGTCAAGATTGCCGGCCGGCCGCAGGTCAACCTGCAGGCCTCGACCAGTGGCAGCGACAGCGACTGGGTGGTGAAGCTGATCGATGTCGGCCCGGATGAAGTGGCGTCCGACCCGCAGATGGGCGGCTATGAACTGCCGGTGGCACTGACGATCTTCCGCGGCCGCTATCGCGAGAGCTTCGAACATCCCAAGGCGATCACGCCGAACGCGACGCTGGCCTACGACTTCGACCTGCCCAACGCCAACCACACCTTCAAGAAGGGCCACCGGATCATGGTGCAGGTGCAGTCCAGCCTGTTCCCGCTGTATGACCGCAACCCGCAGACCTTCGTCGACAACATCTTCTTCGCCAAGCCGGGCGATTACCAGAAAGCCACCCAGCGCATCTGGCACACCCCGCAGCAGCCGAGCTTCATCAGCCTGCCGGTTGAATAAGCGCTGTCGCCATGCCGGCCACGGTGCCGGTGTGGTGGGTCTCCGGGAAATCCTGATTGGCTGTTGGTGGTTTTCGTATTCGCGTCGTTGAACAACAAACAGGCCCCGACGCATCGCCGCGCCGGGGCCTGTTTTCGTCACTGACGATTCGATAACGCGCTCGCCGTCGCTACGGTATTACTGCGCGGAGAACTCCACCGGCACTTTCACCGCAGCGGCCACGGCCTTTCCGTTGTGCATGGCGGGCTGGAAACGCCAGTCATTGGCGGCTTTCAGCGCAGCACGGTCCAGGTCGCGGTTACCGCTGCGCTGGGCGATGCTGATCTCCGATGGCCTGCCCTGCGGATCGACCTGAACGTTCAACGTCACCGTGCCGCTGGCGCCTGCGCGCAAGGCGCTCGGCGGATATTTCGGCTGTGCCGTGCCGGCCATCAGCGATGGGGCACGGTTGGCGATCACGGGCTTCCTGATGGCTTCCTTGCGGGATGCCTCGGCTTTGGCGGCTTTGGCGGGTGGGACGCTGGCATCGGCCTGCGGTTGGGTGATGCCGGGTGTCGTGGTATCGGCGGTGATCGGGGCTTCGTTGCCGCGATGCACGCCAAACCACCAGACGCCGGCGACCAGGACGGCGGCAAGCAGCAACAGCCAGATCAGCGGATTGGTGGGTTTGTCCTGCTGCTGCTCGGCAGTGCCGTGCTGCAGCTCAGCGTCGATCTCGGTCTGCGATCGGGACATGTCGTGTCTCCTTGCGAATACGCCGGGTGGCGTGTGCGTTGGAGTGTCGGCAGCATTTCGTTCTCATGACGTGACATGCAGGTAAAACACGTCTGCACACGCCCGTGGGCGTTCAGTGTTGCGAAGCGATGTTCACGTACGCCGCAGCTTAGCGCTGCAGGTTGAACTCCACCGGGATGTCCACGCTGCCTGCGAGGGGCACGCCATCCTGTACGGCTGGCTGGAAGTGCCATTTGCGCACGGCCTCCATCGCCGCCCGATCCAGGTCACGCGAGCCACTGCGCTGGACCAGGGCCACGCCGCCGGGATTGCCCTGTGCATCGACCTGGACGCGCAACACGGCCGTACCGGTTTCGCCGCGACGAAGCGCTGCGACGGGATAGGTCGGTGGCGGACTCTGCCCATCGATGGGCAGCGGCGTGGCCCGGTCTGCCGAAGGTGCGGGCGGCGGCGTGTTCGTGCTGGGCGTGTTGGTGCCGTTGGCAGCGTTGTCCGGGGAATCTTCCAGCATCGGCTTGGGGAAGGCGCTGGTGTTGTCACCGGACTGCGGGGCATTGGCCTGGGCTTGCGCATCGGCTGACGGCGCTTGCATGCCGCTGGCATTGTCCTGCGCGGCCATCGGCTCGGGCAGGGGCTCGATCGCGGCGGCCTCACCGGTTTTGTCGGCTGGCTTCACGCTGTAGAAAGTGTCGTCCTTGCGATTGGCCAGGTAGACGATGCCGAACAGCAGCAACCCGGCTGCGAACGCCCCCAGTGCAATCCACAACGCACGATGCGGCAGGCGGAAGGTGAAAGCGCGGGGCGTGGCACGTGACATGGCGACTGGAGGGCGAGCAGTGGAGGCTGCGATTCTTGCACAGCCCACTGGCCCGATCCCGACCGCAAGCTGGCTGTGCGGGCGCCGACCGGCGGAAAAGGCGATAATCCCGGGCTCTTCCACGTGCGACCCGTCCTGACCCATGCTTGATCCCGTCCTGCTCCGTAACCAGCCCGCCGACCTTGCCCAGCGCCTGCGCGACACGCGCGGTTTCGAACTGGACGTGTCCGCGCTGGAATCCCTGGAAGCACGCCGCAAGCAGTTGCAGGTCCGCACGCAGGAGCTGCAGAACCTGCGCAACACCCGTTCCAAGGCAATCGGTCAGGCAAAGGCCAAGGGCGAGGACGTCGCACCGCTGATGGCCGAGGTCGCCGGCTTCGGCGAGGAACTCAAGGCCTCCGAGATCGAACTGGACGACCTGCGCGCGCAGATCGACGCCATCGCCATGGGCCTGCCCAACCTGCCGCACGCCAGCGTGCCGCCGGGCACCGATGAAGCCGGCAACGTCGAACAACATCGCTGGGGCACGCCGCGCACGTTTGATTTCGCCGTCAAGGATCACGTCGAGCTGGGTGCCCGCAATGGCTGGCTGGACGGCGACACCGCGGCCAAGCTGTCGGGCGCGCGTTTCACCGTGCTGCGCGGCCCGATCGCGCGCCTGCACCGCGCCCTGGCGCAGCTGATGCTGGACCTGCACACCGGTCCGCACGGCTACCAGGAAACCAATGTGCCTGTGATCGTCAATGTCGATTCGATGCGCGGCACCGGCCAACTGCCCAAGTTCGAGGACGACCTGTTCTCGACCGAGGTCAACGAAACCAAGCGCTATCTGATCCCGACCTCGGAAGTACCGCTGACCAACATCGTCCGCGACACCATCGTCGAGGACAGCGCGTTGCCGCTGCGCATGACGGCGCACTCGATGTGCTTCCGCGCCGAAGCGGGCAGCCACGGTCGCGATACGCGCGGCATGATCCGCCAGCACCAGTTCGAGAAGGTCGAACTGGTCGCCATCAGCCGCCCGGAAGAAAGCTACGACGAGCACGAACGCATGACCCGCTGCGCCGAGGTCGTGCTGGAAACCCTGGGCCTGCCGTACCGCCGCATGCTGCTGTGTTCGGGCGACATGGGCTTTTCGGCCGCCAAGACCTACGACCTGGAAGTCTGGTTGCCGTCGCAGGAGACCTACCGCGAGATTTCCTCGATCTCCAACTGCGAGGACTTCCAGGCCCGTCGCATGCAGGCCCGCTGGCGCAACCCGGCCACCGGCAAGCCGGAGGCCGTGCACACGCTCAATGGTTCGGGCGTGGCCGTGGGGCGCTGCCTGATCGCGGTGATGGAGAACTACCAGAACGCCGACGGCAGCATTGACGTGCCCGAAGCACTGCGCCCATACATGGGCGGAATCGATCGCATCGCCTGATCGGCGCGATTGACCCACGGGCGGGGAGGTGAATCCCGCCCGATTTGGTCCAAGTTCGTTGTGCCTGCGGGATGCGGGTGTTTAAATAGCCCGAATCGTTCCAGATTCGGGATGGCACCATGCAGGACCTCAACGACCTCTATTACTTCGCCATGGTCGTCGACCACGGCGGTTTCGCCGCGGCCGAACGCGCACTCGGCATCCCCAAGTCGCGCCTGAGCCGACGCATCAGCCAGCTCGAAACCGACATGGGCGTGCGCCTGCTGCAGCGCTCCACGCGCCGCTTCGCGGTCACCGATGTCGGCATGAGCGTGCATCGCCACGCCCAGACCATGCTGGCCGAAGCCCAGGCCGCCCGCGAAGTGGTGGACCGGCTCTCGGCCGAGCCGCGTGGCGTGGTCCGGGTCAGCGTTCCGGTCGCGGTGGCGCAGATGCAGCTGCCCAAGATCCTGCCGGCGTTCCTGGACAAATACCCCAAGGTTCGCCTGCAGCTGCACGTCAATAATCGCCGCGTGGACATCATCAACGAGGGCTACGACATCGCCCTGCGGGTGCGCGCCAAGCTGGACGACGACGGCAGCCTGGTGATGCGTAGCTTCGGCCAGATCCAGGAGCTGCTGGTCGCCAGCCCCAAGTACCTGCAACGCGCAGGCCGTCCGCAGACCCCGGAAGACCTGACCCAGCACGTGACCATGTCCATGAGCGAGGACGAAGCGCGCCAGCGTTGGGAACTGCACGGTCCGGAAGGCGAGGTCCGCCGCGTCGAGTTGCAGCCGCGCCTGGCCGGCTTCGACTTCCCGTTGCTCAAGGCGATGGCCAAGGACGGTTACGGCATCACGATGCTGCCGGAAACCGTGTGCGCCGATGCCGTGCGCAGCGGCGAACTGGAAGTGGTGCTGCCCGACTGGTCGTTGCCGCAGGGTATCTGCCACGCGGTATTCGCCTCGCGCCGCGGCCTGCTGCCGGCGGTGCGCGTGTTCATCGACTACCTGGCCGAACACCTGCCGCAGCAGATCGAGGACTCGCGCCTGGATTGTGGCGGCAAGTGCGTGGAGCGCCTGGTCGAACTGGGCCTGCGCCAGGCCTCCTGACCAGACATGCGTGCAGGGCAGTGCACCTGCACGTGTCACATGCGAGAATGCGACGCCCGGCGAGTGATCCCGGGCGTTTCGCTTTCCGGCAGCATCATCGGTGCCACCGGAGCAACCCGGAGAGATGGCCGAGTGGTTTAAGGCAGCAGTCTTGAAAACTGCCGTAGGTGCAAGCCTACCGTGGGTTCGAATCCCACTCTCTCCGCCAGATCAAAGAAGAAGGCCCCTGGGATCAGGGGCTTTTTTGTTCTGCGGTGTGTGCCGGGATCAGCGTCCTACGATGTCCATCAGGTGCGCGGGTAGCGTTCGCTTTGGACGTTGATGGGTGCTGCGGCACGCCCGATTTCCGCATGATCGATCAAGGCCAGTTCGACGTCCGTGCCGATGCTCAATAGAACTGCAGGTCGTCCAGGGCAAACCAGCCGGTGGCCAATGGCGCGTCGTGATGCAGGACGGCGACGGAGATCAGTTCGTTTGTCGACCAGGTTTGGGCCTGGTCGCTGCGGCTGGCTGGCTTGAGCTGGTCGAAGGCGATGCGTACGTGCTGCCACTGATCGCTTGCAGCCAGCGGTGCCTGCCAGCTGCCATGCAGTGTGTTGACCTGCAGCAGCAGGGCCCCGTGCCCGCGCACGTCCAGTTCGATGCCGTGGAAGGCAGCTGCCGAGACTGGTCGGATCGAACCCGCGGACAACGGCACGACCACGCCGGCTTCGGGTGTGTCGCTGGCTGACAGGCGCGTATTGACCGATAGCGCCTGGCCTGGTTTGTCGCCGCGTGGGACGAGTGCCGCGATTGCCTGGCTACGGCCCTGACCGGTTTCGCTCTGATAGACGCGCAGCGTGTCCTGGCTGGAGCGGCCGTCGCTGCGTTCGAAATCGTCGATGCGTGCGGCAGCCGTCAGCGGTGCCTGTGATTGCGCCAGGTTCGCAGACGGCCACGGCTGGCCGGCGGCATGGACCAGGCGGCCGTCGATCCAGGTCTGCTGGACCTTGTGCAGGTCGGAAGCATCGCGCCAGGGCTGGCCATCGACCAGTATCAGGTCGGCACGCTGGCCCTTGGCCAGGGTGCCGCGGTCCTGCGCCAGGCCCAGCACCTGTGCGCTGATGCGGGTGGCGCTGGTCAGCGCCTGGCTTGGGGACAGGCCGGACTGCACCAGCAGTTCCACTTCGTGCGCGGTGGACACGCCGTGGCGCGTGGCCGGCATGCCGGCGTCGGTGCCGACCGCGATCGGCACGCCGGCATCGAACAGCGCCTTGACGTTGCGCTGGGCCTGGGCGAAGCGCGCCCGGCGCAGTGCCAGTGCGGCTGCATCGGGCCGGCTGTCGGCAGGCTGGCCGGGTTTGATCGGTTCGTAGACCGCCAGCGTGGGAGCCACCGCGGTCCCGGCCTTGCGCAGTGCGGCCAGGGTGGCGGTGTCGATCGGTCGGTCCTGCGGGATGTGCGCGAGCACATCCACGCCGGCCTGCGCGGCCTGGTCGGCACGGTCGATGGTGACGGTATGGGTCAGCACCTTGAGGTGATGCGCATGTGCTTCGTCCACCAGTGCCGCCAGGGTGGGTTCGTTGACGCTGGCGTTGTCGGGCAGCACGCCGTAGCGCCAGCCGTCGTGGAAGACCTTGATCGCATCGGGCGCGTAGGGCAGCAGGCCCTGCACGACACGCCGCGCTTGTGCCGGGGTATCTGCCAGTGCGGTGGTGTGCACATCTGCCCAGTCGGCGCCGTGGCCATTGGTGGTGCCGATCCGCGCGACCAGGTTGACGTGCGGCGCGGCCAGTTCCTTGAGCCAGCTGCGCAACGGGGCGAAGGCTTCGGGCGCTTCGTTGAAGTCATTGACCGTGGTGACGCCGGCGGCCAGATAGGCCGCCGCGATCTGCGGCACGTGCTCGGGTTCGCCAGCGGGCGTCCAGTGCGTGTGCACGTCGATCAAGCCAGGCAGCAGCGCCTGGCCATGGGCATCGACGATCCGGGCACCAGCGGGCGCCTGCACATCGCGGCCGAGGTCGACGATGCGTCCTTCGGCAATCAGCAACGTGCCGCGGTAGGGCGCATGACCCAGCGCGTCGAAGATCTCGGCATTGACGATGGCGGTGATCGATGCGGCCGGCTTCGTGGCATCGGCCGCTGCCAGTGCCGTCACTGGAAGCAGCAGCAACAGCGCCCAGGGCAGGCGGCGACGCGGGAACCTACGAAGCTCAACCACGGCCGGCCTCCAATGCCTGGGTGGCCTGGGACAGTTCGGCGGCAGCGGCCTTGACTGCGGCGGCGGCTTCGTTGATTGCGGCTGCCGTGGCTTGTGCATCCCCGGTCTGGACGGCCTTGCGGATTTCAGGGAACGGCTCGCCGGCGCCGGCGTACAGCAGCGTGCGCGACTGCTTGCCCTTGCGCACGATGAAGTGCTGTTCCAGTACCGCCAGGTGGCGATTGGCTGTTGCCAGCTGGGCCTTGCCGACACGGCTGTCGAGCGTGTCGTAGGCCTGGTCGTATTGCGCAGCGGTCGTGTGCAGGGCGGCCACGGCCGCGCGCAGCGGCGTCAGGTCCAGTTGCGCCAGCCCGGCCGGCAACGGCGGCGGATTGCCGACATGCTTGGAAGGGTCGGCGGCCAGGCGATAGGCATCCAGTTCGAGCAGGTGCTGGCGCTGGCGGCGAGCGACTTCCTGCTTGGTGTTGTCGCGTTCGATCGCATCGACATAGCCGTCCAGTGCATCGGCCAGCTCGGCGTAATGCCAGGGCAGCAGGTCGGCATCGGCCACGCGTAGCAGCAGGTGGCCGTTGACCTGCGCCAGCGCCTGCAGATAGGCCATGCCCGGGTCGCCGAAGCGCTGGTAGTGCGCGTAGGTGTCGTAGGCGGAGTGGTAGATCGGCACGCTTTCCTCGTCGCCGTCGCGGTCATAGCCGAAGCGGCTGTGCATCGACATCACCCCGAGCTTGTGCACGAACGAACTGAAGTCCGATCCCGACGTCAACGGCTCCAGCAGTGCGTCCTTGTCCGGCGCCAGCACCGATGGATCGGCCTTGGCCGCATCGAAGGCCTGCTTGCCGCGCAGGCGCTGGGCGATGGACACGCCGGTCTCTGGATCCTTGATGCCGGCGGCGACCTGGTGCAGCAGCGTGGACATCGCCGGGCTGCCGCCGATGCTTAGGTAACCACGGCTGGTGGTGTCGCCATTGAGATAGAACACCACGCGCTTGGCAGTGCCGTCCGGATCCTGCTGTACGTGCCAGCGCGAGCCGAGCAGGCCAAGTTCCTCGCCATCCCAGCTGGCAAAGCGCAGGGTGCGCTTGGGTGTCCAGCCGGCGCGGTGCAGGGCGCTGATGGCCTGGGCTTCGGCCAGCATCGCGGCAGTGTTGGCCAGGGGATCCCAGGCGCCGAACACCCAGGCATCGTGATGTACACCGCGGATTACTTCCTGCTCCGGATGCTCGCTGCCCGGCAGGGTGGCGATGACGTTGTACAACGTGCGCCAGCCCCAGTCCGAGCGCGTCTTGACCCGCACCTGGGTCGAATCCTGGCCACCCAGGTGATAGGTGATGGGCAGTCCGCCCTGCCAGTTGGCCGGACCGGTCGGTCCTTGCAGCGCGCTGAGCAGCGGCTTGGCGGCGGCGTACGAAATAGCCAGCACCGGGCCGTTGAGGTTCTCCGGTCGCTTGTTCCTGATCAGCGCATCGCCAGCCTTGCGGTCCAGCGCGTCCTTGACGATCAGCGTGCCGCGTTGCACGCCGCGCTCCGGGCGCCAGGCGCCAGCCGGGTACACATCGCCCTTGGTGTAACCGTCTTCGATCGGGTCGGAGAAGATGATCGTGGCGACCGCACCGTGCTGTTCGGCCAGCAGCGGCTTGAACATGCGGCCCGAACCGGTCGAGCGCGCGATCACGATCTTGCCCTTGACGTCCACGCCGCGCCGCGCCAGTTCCTCGTAGTCGGCGGCGATGCCCTGGTTGACGTAGACCAGCGGGGCGGTGACATCGCCGTCGGGCGAATAGGCCTCCGCGCCGGGAATGGTGCCTTCGGTAATGGCGGTGCTGGCGTCGCCGGGGACCGGCGGCTCAGCCAGGTCGATCTCCTGCGCGTTCGGCCTGACCAGCTGCAAGTGCTGCTCCAGCGGGTAGGCCACCAGCGCCTCGAACTTTTCGGTGCGGACCTGGAAGCCCCATTCCTTGAAGCGGGCGGCGATGAAGCGCGCGTTCTCCAGATTGTGCGGCGAGCCCAGATGGTTGGGTGCGGAGGTCAGCTGTTGCAGCCAGGCATCGATCTGCGCCGGCTTCACTTGGGCATCGAAATCCGATTCCAGCGTGGCAAGGCGTTGGCCATGGCTGCCGAGAAAGCCATAAGGGGCATCCGCCGACGCTGTGTCGGCGGACGTGGCGGCCGCGATCGCGGTGGTGGACAGGCAGGCGGTCAGGCCGATGCCGAGCAGGCGGGCTAGCGAAGCGCGCATAGGTTCTCCATGGAACGAAAACAGGGGCGGGGGGGCGCGTCGCTGCCCCCCCCGGGGACATCACTTCCAGCTGTAGCCGACGCGCCCGTAGACGTAGCGGCCGCTCCAACTCAACGGCGAGTACAGACTGTAGACGTAGGCGCCGGTGGTGTTGTTGATCGCCGACACGCGACCCGGGCGGGTGTCGGTGATGTTGTTGGCACCGACGCTGAAGTCCCAGTTGCCGACGGCGTACTTGGCGCTCAGATCCAGGGTCCAGCGCGGGCCGAACCACTGGTCGTACTGCACGCCGCTGTTGCTGTAGGTCTTGTACCAGCCGTAGCGATTGACGTTGGCCGATGTCGACCAGTGCGAGTCGATGGTGTAGTCAAGCCCCAGGTCCAGTTTGGTACGTGGGTTGGAATCGCCAAGCATGCCGTAGCGCTCGCGGCGTTCCACCAGGGTACCGGTGATGCCCAGCTCGGACAGGATCGCCGGCGTGTCGTGGACCTTGGTCACCTTGTTGTCGTTGTAGGACCAGCTGAGCACCGTGTCGAGTTTCTGGCCATTGCCGAACGTCCAGCCGTACTGGTTCACCACTTCGACGCCACGGGTACGGGTGTCCACGGCATTGGTGAAATAGCGCACTGCGTCGTAGGTGGCGGTGACGCCGTTGGCGGCCAGGTAGTCGGCGACGGTGTCGCTGGAGACGTCCAGATTGGAGGACAGGTTGATGCGGTCCTTGATCTTGATGAAGAACGCATCGATCGTCAGGTACCACGGATCCAGCGGGTTGAGCACCAATCCCACCGAGGCGCTGCGCGAGGTTTCCGGTTTGAGCTGGGTGGCGCCGAGCAATTTCGCCACGGTCGAGTCGACCGGGAAGGTGCCGGTTTCAGTGAGTGCCGAGTCCACGTATTGGGAAGTGATCTGCGCGTAGTGCTCCTGCACCAGGGTCGGAGCGCGGAATGCGGTGGCCACGGTGCCGCGCAGCGCTACCCGTGGCGTGAAGTCGAAGCGGCCGGACAGCGAGCCGCTGGTGTTGCCGCCGAAGTCGCTGTAGTTCTCGTGGCGCAGGGCGAAGGCCGAAGACAGTCGCTCGGTGATGTTGGCTTCCAGGTTGAGGTATTCGGCCAGGTCGTGGCGGCTTCCACTGGCCGTAGCTGTCGCCGGTGATGCTGCCGCCGGCGCCGTACTGGCTGTACAGGTCGCCGGCGCTGATCTTGTCAGTCTGCTTCTGATACTCCAGGCCGAAGGCCAGGGTCAGCGGGCTGGCCAGCCAGGACACTTCGAAGTCGCGGCTCAGGTCCAGGTTGGCCACGTCCTGGGTGTATTTGTAGGTGGCGCCGGTGCTGTAGTACGGCGTCCAACCGTAGTCGTTGTAGTAGTCGGCATTGATGCCGACGAACGTGGACTGATAACTGTTGTAACCGTGGTTGAGCGAGAAATCGTAGCGCCAGCCATTGTCGAACTGGCCCTTCAGCCCGACCACGACCGACAGGTCGGCGATGGCTGGGTGCGACAGCGGCAGGTAGCCGTTGGGATAGATCGAGATCACGTTGTTGCTGGCGGTGGCGTTGCGGTAGACCAGCGCGGTCTCGTCGTGGTCGCGCCGCAGTAGCGCGAAGCCGTACAACTGGGCGGCGTCACTGAAGTCGTATTCGCCATTGAGGCCGAGTTTGTTGGAGCGCACTGCCGGGTCGCCCAACCGCGCGGTCTGCTTGCCGTAGGCCTCGGTGCCGACGGACTGGCTGGACAGGTTGGGGCCGGCGTTGTTGCTGTAGTCGTTGTCCTGGAAATCGGCGCTGACGCGCAGCCAGCCTTTGTCGCCGAGCGTGAAGCCGGTACTGCCCGACAACTGCCGGTGCAGGCCGTCGCCCTGGCTGTAGCCGCCATAGCCGACCGAGACACTGCCGCCCTTGGCACCCTTGCGCAGAATGATGTTGACCACCCCACCGATCGCGTCCGAACCGTAGCGCGCCGAGGAGCCGTCGCGCAGCACTTCGACCCGTTCGATCGCCGCGATGGGAATCGCGTTGAGGTCGACCGGATTGGAGCCACGGCCGATGGCGCCACCATTGTTGAGCAGCGCGCCGGCGTGCTGGCGCTTGCCATCGATCAGTACCAGCACCTGGTCCGGCGACAGCCCGCGCAGGGTCACCGGCTTGACCGTTTCCGAGCCGCTGATGGTGACCGGTTGCGGAAAGCTCAATGAAGGCACCAGGCGCGACAGCGCCTCGGCCAGGCTGGAAGCGCCGGTCTGCTGCAGGGCATCGGAGGAGATGATGTCGATGGGCTGCAGCGACTCACTGGCCGTGCGCTCCTTGCTGCTGGTACCGGTGACGATGACCGTATCCAACGTGCGTGAAGCGGTGTCACTTGCCGCATCGGATGCGGCTTGTTGTGCGCCGGCGGGTAGCGCCATGCCGAGGCTGGCGAACAGCGCCAGGTTGAGCGCAGTGATATTGCTGGTACGGAAGATGTTCACGTGGTTCCCCAAAAAACGATGGCTCTGGATTCGGTCGTGGCCAGGGCTGGAAGGCCGCTGGTGGCACGACGACAGCGAGGATGAATGTCATGCACATCCATCGAGCCGGCAAGGTGGTCGCATGTTGATCGCCGGAATTCCCGTGCATCGCGTGATGTCCGCATTGCGGACTGCGTGATCGGGGCAATGGAGGTGCCGCGTCATTTGAGCATCCGGATTCCGTTGACAGAACCACGTATCGCGACAGTGCGCGGTCAAGTTCGGTCATGCATATGACGATGCGCAATGAACATCTGCGCATGCGCAAAGGCTGCGTAAGTGACGCACTCGTACGTGATCGATCGATGCCTGCTGATGTGTTGAATGATGGCGTTGCGTGTCGGGATCGGCGAAGCGATTCGAGTCGTTCTGGTGGGTAACTGCGCGGGCGAGGCGGGCTTCACGCGACCTGCGAGGCTTGTTCACCAAGCTGCGCCATGAGACCGGTCAATCAACGTGCCGGTGGCGAGGGACGGATATGAAGCACATTCTTTTGGATCTGGCGATGCCGTGGTGGGAGTTCGTGCTGCGCGCGGTGGCGGTCTACGTGGTGGTGCTGCTGATGGTGCGCATGACCGGCAAGCGGGCCCTGGGCCAGAGCACGCCGTTCGATGCGCTGGTCATCGTGTTGTTGGGCACAGCTGTGCAGAATTCGTTGATCGGCGAAGACACCTCGCTGCTTGGCGGATTGTTGCTGGCTGCGGTGCTGCTGGCCTTGAACTGGATGGTCGGTTTCGCCACTGCGCGCAGCAAGAAACTGGATGTGCTCGTGCAGGGCAGGCCGGTGGTCTTGGCGCGCGATGGCTGTATCGACTGGCAGCAGCTGGTGAAGCGCAATGTGAGCTACGCCGATTTCGAAACCTCCAAGCGGGCGGCTGATTGTCGCGATGATGTCGAAATCGATCTGGCAATCCTTGAAACTTCGGGCCGCATCACGGTTCTGAAGAAACGCGGCTAGGGATTGGCTTGCCGTGCCCCAAGGGCGGGGTTAGGCTCCGGCCGGGGATGGAACTGCGGCTGACAGGGGGATAGCAGGGATGACGATTCGGATTTTTCTGGTGGATGACCACGCGCTGGTGCGCACGGGCCTGAAGATGATTCTGGCCGGCCAGACCGACATGGAAGTGGTCGGCGAAGCCGACAACGGCGAGGATGCGCTGCCGGCCATCCGCAAACTCAAGCCGCACGTGGTGTTGTGCGATCTGCATCTGCCAGGCCTGAGTGGCCTGGACGTCACCGAACGCATCGTGCGTGGAAATTTCGGTAGCCGCGTGGTGATCGTGTCGGTGCTGGAAGATGGCCCGCTGCCCAAGCGATTGCTGGAAGCCGGCGCCTCGGGCTATGTGGGCAAGGGCGGGGATGCCACGGAGCTGTTGCGTGCGGTTCGTGATGTCTCCAGGGGCAAGCGTTACCTGGGGGCCAATGTTGCCCAGCACCTGGCCATGTCCGCGGTCAGCGATGAGGCTTCACCGTTCGACGACATGTCACCGCGTGAATTGGAGGTGGCGATGCTGCTCATCCAGGGCCTGCGCCAGGAAGATATCGCACGGCGGCTCAGCCTGAGCCCCAAGACGGTGAGCACGCACAAGACGCGGCTGTTCCAGAAGGCACAGGTGACCGATACGGTCGCGCTGGCCCGGTTGGCCGCGCAGTACGGCCTGGTCGATCCGGCGAAGGTGGTCTAGGCACTGGCGCCATCTTGCAGCAACCGTCGAGTGCGACATGGACGATTGGGGTCTTCCGCACAAAGATTGCGATTAAAAGAAAAAGGCGGCCGATGGCCGCCTTTTTCCTGGTCCGTACTCCAGGCGCGATGCCTGGATCGGTCGCAGCGCCTGTGATCAGGCGCTGCGTTCGCCGTCGTCGGGCTTCTCTGCTGTGTCGTCGTTGTTGGCTTCACCTTCGCCTTGTGTCGGACGCGGTGCGGCCACCGGTTCGAACAGGTGGCGCGTCACCGAACGTGGCGTGTCCGCGTCGGCAGTGAAGAACAGCGAACCACCCGTGGCAGGTGCGGCCGGTTTCGGCTTGGCCGGTGCGATGGTTTCGACGTCTGCCGGTGTTCTGGCAGCCTGCTCGGCTTCGACCTGGGCCACAGATGGCGCGACGTCGGCTTCCACCAGCAGGTCCGGCTGTGCCGCGACAGGCGCTTCCTGCGTGACGGCAGCCGGCACGGTATCGGAGGCGGCAGGTTCGGAGGTCACGACGGGCGCAGCCTGGATTTCGCTGGCGACGGTTGCGGCCGGCGGCGGTTCGATGCTGGCCGGCGCGATTTCGGCCGGCGCCTCGCTCGTGTAGCGCTCGGCTGGCTCGCTCTTCGGCACGGCCGACGTGGTCGGCGGCGTCACTTCGGCCACCACGGCAGGGGTGATCGGCGCGGCTGACACGCGCGGCGGCACTTGGGCGGCCGGCGCTTCGACAGCAGCTGCTTCGACAGCGTGCACCTCGGTGGCAGTCGCTACGAGGACTGGCGCAGTTGCTTCAACCGGCGCGGGTGCGGCGGTTTCGACGGTAGCTGCTTCAGCGACGACGACCGTTGCACTGGCCGCGGCGATTGCGGTGGTGCTGGTGGCATCGGCCTGCTGGGCGCGTGGCCGGCTCGGCTTTGCGACGGTTGGTTCCGCATCGTCGAAGTCGAATTCGGGCTGCGAGGAGGAGGGCACGACGCCTGGTTCCTCGTCACCGCCAAAATCAGCTTCGCCCTGCTCACCCGTAGTGCCGGCGTTCTCGCCATTGCCACGACGACGGCGACGGCCGCCGCGACGGCCGCGACGACGGCGCGGGGTGCCGGTTTCATCGACACCGTCGGCCTGGTTGCCGTCGCCGTCCTGATCATCACCTTCATCTGCGTCGACATCGGACTGCGCCTGGGTGTTGTCCTGCACGACCGGCGGCTTGTCCTTGCGCGGTTCGGCAGGTGCCTCGGCTTTGGGCTCCTTCGCCTGTACGGGTACCTGCGGCTGGACCGCAACCGCTGGCTGCTGGGCGACGTCCTGTTCCTGCTGGATCGCAGTCAGCGCTGCGGCCGCAGCCACAGTCTCGACCGCGACCTCTGCTACGGGCTTCTGCGATTCGCGTGGCGGCTTGGGACCGCGACCACCCTGCTGCTGGCCCGGATTCTGGCCATCGTTCTGCGGCCTTGCGACCTTCGGCTGCTGGTTCTGCTGCTTCTGCTTGGGCTGCTGCTCGCCGCGATTGCGTGGTTGCTGCTGGCCGTTGTTGTTGGCCTGCGCCGGTGTGGCGTCCTTGTCCTTGTTGCGGCTGTCGCGGTCGCCACGGCGCTGCTGGCCGCTCTGCTGCTGGCCGCCGCGGGCGTTGTTGCCGCCCTGGTTGCGGCCACCTTCGCGACGCTGCTGGCTGTTGCCGTTATTGCTGCCACGGTCTGTCCGGGCTGGACGCGCTTCACTGCGCTGCGGTTGAGTCGGCGCCGGGGCAGGCGCTTCGGCGCCACCGAACACGCGCTTCAGCCAACCGACCACGCCACCGGGTGCTGCGGTGACGACTGGCGTCGGAGCGCTCGGGGCAGGTGCGGCTTCGACCGGCGCGGGCGCTTCGCGTTCCTGGCGGACCGGGGCAGGCGCGGCGTGCTTGACCGTGGTCACGGCCGGCGCAACCGGGATGTTGAGCTGGGCCTTGGTCAGGGCATGCACCGGCAGCTTGCGCGGGGTGCCGCGCTGGTAGCTGGGCTTGGTCGACTCTTCGCCGAGCTCGTTCTCGCGCAGACGGGTGACTTCGTAATGCGGCGTGTGCAGCTGCTCGTCGGCGACGATGATGATCGGCGAGTCGTGGCGCTGCTCGATCTCACGCAGCGCGCTGCGCTTTTCGTTGAGCAGGTAGTTGGCGATTTCCAACGGCGCCTGCACCAGGACCTGCCCGGTGTTGTCCTTCATCGCGTGCTCTTCGGCCACGCGGATGATCGACAGCGACAGCGATTCGACGCTGCGCATGCGGCCGTGGCCATCGCAGCGCGGGCACACGATCTGGCTGGATTCGCCCAGGCTCGGACGCAGGCGCTGGCGCGACATTTCCATCAGGCCGAAGCGCGAGATCCGGCCCAACTGGACGCGGGCGCGGTCGTACTTGAGCGAGTTCTGCAGGCGGTTTTCGACTTCGCGCTGGTGCTTGGTCGAGGACATGTCGATGAAGTCGATCACCACCAGGCCACCCAGGTCGCGCAGGCGCAGTTGGCGGGCCACTTCCTCGGCCGCTTCGCAGTTGGTGTGGAACGCGGTTTCCTCGATGTCGCCGCCCTTGGTGGCGCGGGCCGAGTTGACGTCGATGGCGGTCAACGCTTCGGTCTGGTCGACCACGATCGAGCCGCCAGAGGGCAGGCGCACGTTGCGCTCGTAGGCGCCTTCGATCTGCGATTCGATCTGGAAGCGGTTGAACAGCGGGATGTCGTCGGTGTAGTGCTTGAGCTTGCGCAGGTTGTGCGGCATCACCTGCTGCATGAACTCCTGGGCGGTGGCGTAGAGCTCCTCGGTGTCGACCAGGATCTCGCCCACGTCCGAACGCAGGTAGTCGCGCAGGGCGCGCACGATCAGGCGCGACTCCTGGTAGATCAGGAACGGCGCCGGCTTGGCCAGGGCGGCCTCGGCCACGGCCTTCCACACGCTCAGCAGGTAATCCAGGTCCCACTGCAGCTCTTCGGCGTCGCGGCCGACGCCCGCGGTGCGGATGATCACGCCCATGTCGTCGGGGATGGTCAGCGCGTCCATGGCGGCTTTCAGTGCGGCGCGGTCATCGCCCTCGATCCGGCGCGAGACGCCGCCGGCGGTGGGCGAGTTCGGCATCAGCACCATGTAGCGGCCGGCCAGCGAGATGAACGTGGTCAGGGCGGCGCCCTTGTTGCCGCGCTCGTCCTTGTCGACCTGGACCACCACTTCCTGGCCCTCGCGCAGCAGTTCGCGCAGGCCGGCCTTGTTGTGGTCGACGCCGGACTGGAAGTAATCGCGGGAGATTTCCTTCAACGGCAGGAAGCCATGACGCTCGGCGCCGTAATCGACGAAGGCTGCTTCCAGGGAAGGCTCGAGCCGGGTGATACGGCCCTTGTAGATGTTGGACTTCTTCTGCTCTTTGGACGGCTGCTCGATATCGATGTCGTAGAGCGTCTGGCCGTCGACGATCGCCACGCGCAGCTCTTCGGCCTGCGTGGCATTGATCAACATACGTTTCATTGTTGCGTTCCTCGCGCTCTACCGCGCGACAAACGCCATGGCGTTCTTGCCTCTGGAACGTTCGGCCGCCCCTCGCGCGCAGCGCGGGTGGGGCGATCTGGAGCTTCCAGCGCTTCGACACCACGGCGAGCCGCGGGAGCGCTTGTTGTTGCTATCGGTGTTGCGGGACCGTCGGCTGCCCGGCCATCAGGCCGGAATGCCGCGCGGGACGTGTTCAGCTCGGATGTCTGACGCACCCGGCGGGTGTCGGGGTCTGCCGGCGAGCCGCTAACATGGCCATCCCGAGGACGGTGGTCGCGTACTGTGCCGGGCTTCGCGAGGAAAGCTGGGCTTCTGGCCCGTGATGCAACTTCCCTGCGAAATCAAACCCTTATCTCGCAAGCCGAGTGTAACAGACAAGATGGACAAATGACTGCACCCCCACGCTCCGAAAATCCCCCCGCGCGCAGCACCGTCCGCACTGTGGTGGTGCCTGAGGACCGCGAGGGCCAGCGGCTGGACAATTTCCTGCTGGGCCAACTCAAGGGCGCCCCCCGCAGCCTGGTCTACAAGCTGGTCCGCAGTGGCCAGGTGCGGGTGAACGGGGGCCGGGCCAAGGCCGAGCGCAAGCTGGTGGCCGGGGATGAGGTGCGGGTGCCGCCGGTCAACCTGGACGAAACCGGGCCCGGTTCAGCTCCGCCGGCTGGTTTTCTCGCCCGGATGGAGGCGGCGATTGTGTTCGAGGACGCGCGCCTGCTGGTCATCAACAAGCCGACCGGCGTGGCCAGCCATGGCGGTAGCGGGATCAGCCATGGCGCCATCGAGACCATGCGCGCCCTGCGGCCCAACCAGTCGCTGGAACTGGTCCACCGCCTGGACCGGGACACCTCCGGCCTGCTGATCCTGGCCAAGAAGCGCTCGGCCCTGACCGAACTCCAGGCCTTGCTGCGCGAGGATGCCGGTCCGAACAAGGGCATCCGCAAGCGCTACCTGACCCTGCTGACCGGGCGCATGCCCGACGGCACCATGACCGTGGACGCGCCGCTGCTGGTTGGCCTGCGCCAGGGCGGCGAGCGCCACGTCCAGGTCAATGACGGCGGCAAGCCCAGCGTCAGCCACTTCAAGGTGCTCGAACGCCGCGGCGGCCAGTCCTATTGCGAAGTGCTGATCGAGACCGGCCGCACCCACCAGATTCGCGTCCACGCCCAGCACATCGGCCACGCGGTGGCCGGCGACGACAAATACGGCGATCCGGAAGCCAACAAGCGGTTGCGCGAGCAGGCAGGGCTGAAGCGGCTGTTCCTGCATGCCGCGTCGCTGGAATTTTCGCTGGACAGCGGCCGCACGCCTTACGTGCTCAACGCGCCGTTGGCCGATGACCTGGCCGCGGCGTTGGACGCGCTGGCCTGACAGCCAACGCGTTGCCCGACATCCTTATGGCTGCGCCGGCTTCTTCTCGTCCAGCGAGAAGCACGCATCCGGGCGAACCTGCGGCGGTGGGAAGTTCACCGGCACGTTGATGGTCTGGGCGACCGGCTGGCCGCCACGGGTGGCGGCCTTGAACGTCCAGGCCTTCACCGCGGTGACGGCGGCATCGTCCAGCGCGTCGTTGCCGCTACCCCGGAACACGATGACGTCGGTCGGCACGCCCTCGGTGCCGACGGTGACCTTCAGCGTCGAAGTGCCGCCATTGCCGTTGCAGGCCGCGTCCATCGGGTACTGCGGCGGCGGGGTTTCCACGGCGGTCAGTTCGGTCGCGATGGGTTCGGCCGGGGCTTCGGCTTCGGGCTGCTGGCTGCAACCGGCAGCCAGCAGGACGGCGGACACGCACAGCGCGCCGCGCAGGGAAACCAGCAGGTTGGAAACAGTGTTCATTGATTGGGTTCCAGTGCCTGCGCCTTCGCGGCGCAGATGAAGTCGTTCTCGCTCAGGCCGCCCACGTCATGGGTGGAAAATCGCACCACGACCCGGTCGTAGTGCACGCCCAGGTCCGGGTGGTGGTCTTCACCATGGGCGATCCAGGCCAGCGCGTTGACGAAGGCGAGGGTGCGGTAATAATCGGGGAATCTGAACGTGCGGATCAGCGCCTTGCCCTGTTCGGATAGCTCCCAGCCAGGCAGTTGCGGCAGCAGTTCGGCCACCCGCGCCTGTCCCAGGCGGTGTTCGGCACCGCTGCGCGGCAGGCAGTGCGCGGCGGCAAGCGGAACGAGATCGGACATGGGAGGTCTCCTGCGGGCGGGCGTGATGCAAGGGTGCCGGGTGGCTGAACGTAACATTCCCCACCGTGACCACACTGTTCTGACCGGTCGGCGGCGGGGTCGGTAGAATACGTCCATGATCCAGATCTCCGACACCGCCCAGACCCATTTCCGCAAGCTGATCGAACGTGAGGCCAGCGAAGGTCTTGGCGTGCGCCTGAGTGCGGTCGATCCCGGCACGCCGCGTGCCGATGCCCGGCTGGAATTCGCCGAGCCGCGCGAACTGGCCGGCGACGAATGGGCCGTGGATTGCGACGGCTTCACGATCTATGTCGATGCGGCCAGCGTGCCGTGGCTTGATGGTGCCGAGATCGATTACGTCACCCAGGGCACCGGTAGCCAGCTGACCATCAAGGCGCCACACATCAAGGGCAAGGCGCCGGCCGAAGGCGCGTCGCTGGTCGAACGCGTGCGCTGGGTCGTCGAGCATGAAGTGAACCCGCAACTGGCCTCGCATGGCGGCCGCGTGGCGGTGCAGGAAGTGACCGGCGATGGCGTGGTGTTCCTGCGCTTCGGCGGTGGTTGCCACGGTTGCGGCATGGCCGATGTCACCCTGAAGCAGGGCATCGAGAAGACCTTGCTGACGCGTGTCCCCGGCGTGACCGCGGTGCGCGATGCCACCGATCACGACACCGGCGCCGCGCCGTACATGCCTCGCGACGCCGCCTAAGCATTCGCTGCCCCGGTGACGACTGCCACCGAGATCATCGCGTTCCTGCTGCCGCGCAGGCCCAGGCCCATTGTCGAAAAAACCACGGGATTGCCGCATGGCTGGGGCATCTGGCTGCGTAATGCCCCGCAGCGCCATGGTCGCCTCACCTATGAGCCGATCGATGCGCTGATCGCCGAGCTTGCGTTGCGTCCGCGCCCGACACCAGCCAGGGTCGTGCCGATGACGCGCTGGCGCGCGTTGCGCTCGCTGCTGTGGCAGCACTGGGACCCGCCGCCGCGCGAGGAACGCGGTACGCGCTGGCTCGGTGGACTCGGCAGCCTGCTGCTGCACCTTGGGTTCCTGGTGCTGCTGCTGTTGGTCAGCCTGATCACCATGCCCAGGCCGGCGGAAGAGGCCGACGGCACGCGTGTGCAGCTGACCCTGATCGGCCGTGGCACCCAGGGCGAGGGTGGCGGTGCGGGTCCGCAGACGCCGGAAACCGGCGCGCAGGCCGCCGCCCCTGCAACCGCGTCGAAAGCCACAAGCCAGCCACGCCGCGCAACGGCTGCGTCGACCACGCCTGATGCGCCGACGGCCGAACCTGCTGAAGCCCAGCCCGCGCCGGCCACGCCGCCGCCACAGCCTGAAGTCGCTGCGCAGCCAGCACCGGCAGAACCTCAGCCAAGGCCCGAGCCGCCGCAGCCCGCGCCCGCCGAACAGCCGTTGCAGGTCACCGAAACGCCGCAGCCGACCCAGGACTTCGTGTTGCCACCGGTGACGCCGCCCCAGATCCAGCTGCGCGTGCCGCAGATCCAGATGCCGCAGACCGCTGCACGTGTCCGCGAAGTGGAGATCGTGCAGGACCAGCAGCCGGTGGCCGTGCAGCAGGTCGCGCCGCGACCCATGGATGCGCCTGTGGTGCCACAGGCGCAGGTGCGCCAGCGCGAAATCCCAATGCCCGCACCGGAGGTCACCGTGCAGGCACCGGCGCTGCGGCCGATGCGCGCCACCGCAGCGGCGACGGTGCAGCTTCAAGGCAGCCAACCGACGCAGGCGCGGATACGCGAGATTCCGACACCGGATGCACCGGCAGAGGCGCAAGCCAGCGCCAGGGCGCCTGAGTCGCCAGCCTCGCAATCGACCTCAAGCAGCGCCCAACCTGCCGCTGCCCAGGCCGAACAGGGGCGTGCCGCGCAGAACTCCAGCAACACCGCCAGCACCGGCGCACCGCCGTCGCCGATCAGTGGTGGCAACACTGCCGGCAGTATTGCCAATACGCCGGGCGCGGGGGCCAGCCCCAGCGATCGCCTGGGCACGCCGGGCCCGAAGACCGCCGATGACTGGGGCGCTTCCAGCCAGGTGACGCCCGGCAACCAGGCGGGTGCGGGTGAAGGCCTGAAGGGGCTGTTCAATGCCGATGGCAGTGCGAAGTTGCCTGGCGATACGGCCGGCGGCCGGACGGTCAAACCCGGTGTCCCCGGTTCGCGCCAGCAGGCCAGGATCGATGCCGACCGCGCGGGAAAATGGCTGGAACGCCCGGCGTTCGGCTACGAACCCACGATGTTCGACAAGTACTGGATTCCCGGCGGCTCGCTGCTGCAGGACTGGGTGCAGGCCGGCATCAGCGAGATGGAGATCCCGATCCCCGGCACCAGCAAACGCATCAAGTGCGTGGTCTCGGTACTGCAGGCCGGCGGCGCCTGTGGTTTGTTCGATCCGAACATGAACGAGCAGCCAGCCACCGCGCGTCCGCCGCCGGAGATTCCGGTCAAGCGCACGCCGATCCCGGAAGGCAGCTGAGTGCGGCGGCATCGTTCCGTGGGCCGGGAACAGGCGAACGGGATATGAAAAAGGGCCGCAAGGCCCTTTTCATTGCATCGACGCGGCAGAGAACCGCCCGTCAATCCAGACCGTGCAGGTCGCGCAGCTCACCCTTGCGCGAGGCGAAGTAGGCCGCCAGGTTGGCGATGTCCTGGTCGCTCAGGTTGGCTGCCTGCGGCGTCATGAGTGCCTGTTCGCGGTCGCCCGTGCGGTAAGCCTGCAGTGCGTGCGCCAGGTAGTCGGCGTACTGGCCGGCCAGGTGCGGGTAGTTCGGTGCGATCGGCTTGTTGCCTTCAGCACCGTGGCAGTCGACGCAGCTCTGGCCGGTGGCCTTGCCTTTTTCCTGTGCCTTTTTCTCGCCGGCGGCGATGTTGCCCGGCGGCAGGCCGGCCGACGAGCCGCTGCCGTGTTCGCCACTGGCATGGCCGGGGTCGGTCGCTGCGGTGTCGGTGGTTTCGATCTTGGAGCAGGCGGCCAGGGCCAATGCTGCGGCCAGGGCAAGGGTCAGACGCGGAACGAGGACGGCGATGCGCATGGTCGGCTTACTTCAGGCTGGACAGGTAGGCGGCCAGGTCGGTGATGTCCTGGTCGGAGAAGCTCTGGGCCTGGGCCTGCATCGTTGGATGCTTGCGCTTGCCGGCCTTGTACTCGGTCAGTGCCTGGACGAGGTATTCGCTCGTCTGCCCGCCGATCCGCGGCACGTGGTAGTTGGGGTAGGCGTTCTTGTAACCGGTGACCCCGTGGCAGCCTTGGCAGGTGTAGGACAGCTGCTTGCCGGTTTCCAGGTTGGCCACGGGCGCGGCGGGTGCCGGTGTGGCGGCCGGGGCTGGAGTCGAAGCGGGTGGGGCGGGTTCCTTGGCGTCCTGGCGGGCCTGGCTGGCGGGAATCACGCCAGTGAGCAGCAGGGCGAAACAAGCGGCGGACAACAGCGGTCGCGTCATGTTGTGTTCCGAGATTTGCGCGCGTCCCGTCTCATCCGAGGCGCTTGGCTTGGGGCGAGTATAGCCTGCCGTTCAGCCTCTCCGGCAAGGCTGCCGCCGGGAAAAAATTGACGCGACGCAACAACTTACGTGCGTTTCGAGCCTGCGGGAGCGCATCACTCCCGTGTGTCGCGTGCCGACACGGGATGACGCAGGTCACCATGACCTTCGGCGCATGGCGTTTCATTGATTTGGTGATGTAGTTGCCTACAACACCACCCCTGACCAGCCGCCATGTCGATATTCCTCCCGATCCGTTCTTCCGTCCGACTGGGGGCCGTGGCCCTGGTCCTGGCCTCGCTGGTGGCCCTGCCAGGCTGCAACAAAGCCGATGGCGCCGATCCCAAGAGCGCGGAAGAAAAGAAGGACAAGCCCGCCGACGCGGTGCCAGTCGAGGCGGTCAAGGCCAGCCATCGCGCGGTGGCGGCCAGCTATTCGGGGACGACGACACTCGAACCACGGGCCGAGTCGCAGGTAATCGCCAAGACCTCCGGCGTCGCGCTGGCGGTGCTGGTCGAAGAAGGCCAACAGGTCCGCGCCGGGCAGGCGCTGATCCGCCTGGATGCCGATCGCGCGCAGCTGGCCGTGGCCCAGACCGACGCCCAGGTGCGCAAGCTGGAAAACAGCTACCAGCGCGCCCTGAAGCTGGTCGACCAGCAGATGATCAGCGCCAACGACGTCGACCAGCTGCGCTACGACCTGGAAGATATGCGCGCACAGAATCGCCTGGCCCGCCTGGAGCTGTCCTACACCACGGTGGTGGCGCCGATTTCCGGGGTGGTCGCGTCGCGGTCGATCAAGCCGGGCAATTTCGTCCAGATCAACACACCGGTGATCCGCATCGTCGATCGCTCGCGCCTGGAGGCCACGCTCAACGTGCCCGAGCGCGAACTGGCGACGCTGCGTGCCGGCCAGCCCGTGTCGCTGCTGGCCGACGCGCTGCCGGGCAAGGCCTTCACCGGCAAGGTGGATCGCGTGGCGCCGGTGGTGGATGCCGGCAGCGGCACCTTCCGCGTGGTCTGCGCCTTTGACGGCGAAGGCGACACGCAGCTGCAGGCCGGTATGTTCGGACGCCTGCGGATCGAATACGACCATCGCGCCGATGCGCTGGTGATCCCGCGTGCGGCGCTGCTGGACGACGGCGATCCGGCCGTGTATCTGGTCCGCGCCGGCAAGGCCGTGCGCACGCCGGTGCAGCCGGGTTATGTCGATGGGTCATGGGTGGAAATCCGCAAGGGCCTGAAGGCTGGCGATGCAGTCGTGACCGCCGGCAAGGTGGCCTTGCGCGATGGCAGTGCGGTCACCGTGATCGACGCGCCACCAGCGCCTTCCGGGCAGAGCGTGGCGTTGGCCACGCCGCAGCGCTGAGGGCCGACCCATGCATCCGGGGAATGGGGAAACACACGAAGATGCCGGTGGCGGCATCGTCGCCCTGGCGGTGCGCCGCCGGGTGACCGTGGCGATGGTGACGGTGACGTTGCTGCTGTTCGGTTTCATCGCGCTGGGCAGCCTCAAGGTCAACCTGCTGCCTGACCTGAGCTATCCGACGCTGACCGTGCGCACCGAATACACCGGCGCGGCGCCGGCGGAAATCGAGACGCTGCTGTCCGAGCCGGTGGAAGAGTCGGTGGGCGTGGTCAAGAACCTGCGCCGGCTGACGTCCGTTTCGCGCACCGGCCAGAGCGATGTGGTGCTGCAGTTCGCCTGGGGCACCAACATGGACCAGGCCGGGCTGGAGGTGCGCGACAAACTCGAAGCCCTGCAGCTGCCGCTGGAAGCCAGTGCGCCGGTGCTGCTGCGCTTCGATCCCTCGACCGAACCGATCATCCGCCTGGCCCTGTCGGCCAAGGTGCCGGCCGACGATGCGGTGGGCGCCCAGCGTCAGCTGACTTCGCTGCGCCGTTACGCCGATGAAGACCTGAAGAAGAAGCTCGAGCCGGTCGAAGGCGTCGCCGCGGTCAAGGTCGGCGGTGGTCTGGAAGACGAGGTGCAGGTCGACATCGACCAGCAGAAACTCGCCCAGCTACACATGCCACTGTCGACCGTGATCGATCGTTTGAAGGCCGAGAACGTCAACCTGTCCGGCGGTCGCCTGGAGCAGGGTACGCAGCGTTACCTGGTGCGCACGGTCAACCAGTTCGGTGACGTGGACGACATCGGCAACCTGCTGCTGACCACACGCAATGCCGGTGACAGCGCTGCGGCCAATGCGGCGGCACAGCTGGCGGCGATTGCGGCGTCCAGTGGTTCGGCTGAAGTGCTCGCGGCGTCTGCATCGGTGCAGAGCGCATCGTCGTCGGACACCACCAGCATCGCGGGCGGCATGCCGGTGCGGTTGCGGGATGTGGCCAGCGTGCGCCAGGGCTACAAGGAGCGCGAAGCAGTGATCCGCCTGGCTGGTCGCGAAGCGGTCGAACTTGCGATCTACAAGGAAGGCGACGCGAACACCGTGGCCACCGCCAAGGCGCTGTCGCAGCGGTTGGAGCGCATCCGCGGACAGCTGCCAGCGGATATGTCGCTGGACACGCTGGATGACCAGTCGCACTTCATCGAACACGCCATCAGCGAGGTCAAGCGCGATGCGGTGATCGGCGGCTTGCTGGCGATCCTGGTGATCTTCCTGTTCCTGCGCGATGGCTGGAGCACCTTCGTGATCGGCCTGTCGCTGCCCGTGTCGATCGTGGCGACGTTCTTCTTCATGGATCGGCTGGGCCTGAGCCTCAACGTGATGTCGTTGGGCGGCCTGGCGCTGGCCACCGGCCTGGTCGTGGATGACTCCATCGTGGTGCTGGAAAGCATCGCCAAGGCGCGCGAACGGGGCTTAAGCATCGTCCAGGCCGCCATCGCCGGTACGCGCGAGGTCAGCATGGCGGTGGTGGCATCGACGCTGACCACCATTGCGGTGTTCCTGCCGCTGGTGTTCGTCGAAGGCATCGCCGGGCAGCTGTTCCGCGACCAGGCGTTGACCGTGGCGATTGCCATCGCGATCTCGCTGGTGGTGGCGATGACCCTGATCCCGATGCTCAGTTCACTGCGCGGGCAGGCGCCGCTGGGCTTTGCGCCCGAAGCGCCACATCCGCAATGGAAACCGCAGGCGCGCTGGCAGAAACCGCTGGCCCTGGGTGGGCGCGGCATCGGTGCCGGGGTGCGCGGCCTGGTGTTCGGCATCGCCTGGCTGGTCGTGCGGTTGGCGCGCGGCGTGGCGGCCGTCGTTGGTCCGGTCATGCGTCGCCTGAGCGACTGGGCGATGAAGCCGTATGCCTGGATCGAACGCGGCTACCTGCGCATGTTGCCGGCGGCGCTGGCGCATCCGGGGCGCGTGCTGGGACTGGCGGCGCTGGCGCTGATCGGAACTGCGGCGCTGGTACCGGGCCTGGGGACCGATCTGATTCCGCAACTGGCGCAGGACCGTTTCGAGATGACGGTGAAACTGCCGCCCGGCACGCCGCTGCGCGATACCGATGCGGTGCTGCGCACGCTGCAGGAAAAGCACGTCAAGGACGATGGCATTTTCGCGATCTTCGGCGTCAGCGGCAGCGGAACGCGGCTGGATGCCAACCCGACCGAAAGCGGCGAGAACATCGGCAAGCTGACCGTGGTCATGGCCAACGGCGGCAGCCCGCAGGTCGAAGCGCGCGAGTCGGCCCTGCTGCGTGCATCGATGAAGGCCTGGCCGGGCGCGCAGGTCGACTTCGCGCGGCCGGCGTTGTTCAGCCTGTCCACGCCGCTGGAAGTCGAGTTGCGCGGCCAGGACCTGGTCACGCTGGAGCAGGCCGGCCAGCGTCTGACCCAGCTGTTGCGCGGCAACGCGCACTACACCGACGTGCATTCGACGGTGGAGCAGGGCTTTCCCGAAATCCAGATCCGCTTCGACCAGGAACGCGCGGGCGCGCTCGGCCTGACCACGCGCCAGGTGGCCGATGCAGTGGTGCAGAAGGTGCGCGGCGAGGTGGCCACGCGCTACAGCTTCCGTGATCGCAAGATCGATGTTCTGGTGCGGGCGCAGGCCGCCGACCGCGCATCGGTGGAAGACGTGCGCCGGCTGATCGTCAATCCGTCCAGCAGCCGTCCGGTGACGCTGGATGCGGTCGCCGATGTGGTCGCCACCACCGGTCCCAGCGAGATCCATCGTGCCGACCAGGGCCGCGTGGCGTTGGTCTCGGCCGGCCTGCAGGGCATCGACCTGGGCGGTGCCGTGCGCGAGGTGCAGGCATTGGCCGCCGAGCATCCGCTGGGTGCCGGCGTGTCGATGCATATCGGCGGGCAGGGCGAGGAACTCGCGGATTCGGTCCGCTCGCTGCTGTTCGCGTTCGGCCTGGCGGTGTTCCTGGTGTACCTGGTGATGGCCTCGCAGTTCGAGTCGCTGCTACATCCGTTCGTCATCCTGTTCACCATTCCATTGGCATTGGTGGGCGCGGTGCTGGCGCTGAAACTGAGTGGTTCGCCGGTGTCGGTGGTGGTGTTCATCGGCCTGATCCTGCTGGTCGGCCTGGTGACCAAGAACGCGATCATCCTGATCGACTCGGTCAACCAGCTGCGCGCAGCCGGCATGGCCAAGGCGCAGGCCTTGGTGGAAGGCGCACGTTCGCGCCTGCGGCCGATCGTGATGACCACGCTGTGCACCCTGCTGGGCTTCCTGCCGCTGGCCTTGGCGTCGGGCGAAGGTGCGGAAGTGCGCGCGCCCATGGCGATCACCGTGATCGGTGGCCTGCTGGTCTCCACGCTACTGACCTTGCTGGTGATCCCGGTGGTGTATGACCTGCTGGATCGCCGCGAGCTGGCGCGTGCGCCAAAACCCGCGCCGGACAACGATGACGACGGCATGGCGCAGGGAGCCGCTGCATGAGCATCGCCGCGCTCAGCATCCGTCGGCCGGTGACGACGGTCATGTGTTTCATCTCACTGTTGGTGATCGGTGCGATCGCGGCGGTGCGCCTGCCGCTGGAAGCCTTCCCCGACATCTCCGCGCCGTTCCTGTTCGTGCAGCTGCCGTATCCGGGCTCCACCCCGGAAGAGGTCGAGCGCAACATCCTGCGTCCGGCCGAAGAGGCGCTAGCGATCATGCCGGGGATCAAGCGTCTGCGCGGCACCGCGACGGCGGACTCGGCCAGCATCTTCATCGAGTTCAGCGACTGGGACCGCGACATTGCCATCGCCGCATCCGATGCACGCGAGCGCATCGATGCGATCCGCAGCGACCTGCCGGACGACCTGAAACGCTACTCGGTGTTCAAGTGGTCCAGCAGTGACCAGGCGATCCTGCGCGTGCGCCTGGCCGGCGACCGCGACATGACCACCTCCTACGACATGATTGAACGCGAGTTCAAGCGGCGACTGGAGCGCATCCCCGGCGTGGCCCGCGTGGAAGTCTCCGGCGCGGCGCCGAACGAAGTGGAAGTGGCCATCGCACCGGATCGCCTGACCGCGCACGGGCTCAACCTCAACGACCTGACCACGCGCCTGCAGGCGGCCAACTTTTCCATCTCGGCCGGGCAGATCGACGACCACGGCCAGCGCCTGCGCGTCCAGCCGATGGGCGAGGTTGCCGACCTGCAGCAGCTGCGCGAGCTGGTGATCGCCGACAGCGGCCTGCGCCTGGGCGACATCGCCAACGTGCAGCTCAAGCCCTCGCGCATGGATTACGGCCGCCGCCTGGATGGCAAGCCGGCGGTGGGCATGGACATCTTCAAGGAACGCAGCGCCAACCTGGTCCAGGTCTCGCGCGATGCGCTGGCTGAGGTCGAAGCCATTCGCGCCCAGCCAGAGCTGCGCGACGTGCAGGTCAAGGTGATGGAGAACCAGGGCAAGAACGTGACTTCGTCCTTGCTGGAACTGGCTGAAGCCGGCGGCATCGGCCTGCTGCTGTCGATCGCAGTGCTGTTCTTCTTCCTGCGCCATTGGCCCTCGACGCTGATGGTGACCCTGGCGATCCCGATCTGCTTCGTGATGACGCTGGGCTTCATGTATTTCGCCGGGGTCACGCTCAACATCCTGACCATGATGGGCCTGCTGCTGGCCGTGGGCATGCTGGTGGACAATGCCGTGGTGGTGGTGGAGAGCATTTTCCAGGAGCGCGAGAAGATGCCCGGCGAGCCGGTCAAGGCCGCGCTGCTGGGCACCCGGCACGTGGCCATCGCGCTGTCGGCCGGCACGCTGTGCCATTGCATCGTGTTCGTGCCCAACCTATTCGGCGAGACCAACGAGATCAGCATCTTCATGGCGCAGATCGCGGTGACGATTTCGGTCTCGTTGCTGGCCTCGTGGCTGGTGGCGATCAGCCTGATCCCAATGCTGTCGGCGCGTATGAAGACCCCGCCGCAGCTGCGCTCCGAACGCGGGCTGATTCCGTGGATGCAGCGCCGTTACGCGCGCCTGCTGCGCTGGACGCTGGAGCACCGCGGCTGGAGCGTGCTGGGCATCGTGCTGATCGTGGCGGCCAGCATCGTGCCGATGAAGCTGACCGAGATGGATATGTTCGGCGGCGGCTCGGCCGGCGAGACGCGCGTCCAGTATCAGTTCCATGGGTCCTATACGCGTGACCAGATGTCGGCCGAAGTGGGCCGCGTGGAGCAGTCGCTGGAGCGCCAGCGCAAGGCATTGGGCATCACCCAGATCTATTCCTGGTTCAGCGAATCCGAAGGGGCCTCAACCATGGTGACCTTCGACACGATGGACCCGGACGAAACCAAGCGTCGCATCGAGGCGTTGCGCAAGGACATGCCCAAATCCGCCCGTGCCGACATCGTGCTGGGGAGCGGCAATGGCAACAACGGCGGCAACAAGGACGGCGTGCAGGTGCAGCTGACCGGTGATTCGACGGCGGTGCTGCAGGAGATCGCCCGCGACGTGCTGCCGGCGCTGGCCAGCCGCCCTGAGCTGCGGGATGTGCGCGTCGATGCCGGTGACCAGAGCAGCGAGCTGAAAGTGCGCGTGGACCGCGAGCGCGCGGCGGCGTTCGGCTTCTCCGCGCAGGACGTGGCGACGTTCGTCAACATCGCCTTGCGTGGTGGCCAGCTGCGCGAGCTGCGCCGCGGCGACACCGAAGTCCCGGTGACCCTGCGCTTCGCCGGTGCCGAGCAGTACGCCATCGCCGACCTGGAGCAGTTCAGCGTGCGGGCCAAGGACGGGCACAGCGTGCCGCTGATGTCGATGGTCAGCGTGGACGTGGCGCCTTCTGCCACGCAGATTTCCCGGACCAATCGACAGACCACGTTGGCCATCACTGCCAACCTGGCCGAGAAGGTCACTGCGCCCAAGGGCCGCGAGGCGATGGAAGCGACCTTGAAGGCGATGGCGTTCCCGCCGGGTTACCACTACACCTTTGATGGTGGCGATTACCAGGACGATGGCGAGGCGATGAAGCAGATGCTGTTCAACATGGTGATCGCGCTGCTGATGATCTACCTGGTGATGGCGGCCGTGTTCGAATCGCTGCTGTTCCCGGCGGCGATCATGTCCGGCGTGGTGTTCTCGATCTTCGGCGTGTTCTGGTTGTTCTGGATCACCGGCACGGCATTCGGCGTGATGTCCTTCATCGGCATCCTAGTGCTGATGGGCGTGGTGGTGAACAACGGCATCGTGATGATCGAACACATCAACACCTTGCGCCGGGGCGGCCGCACACGTACCGAAGCGCTGGTGGAAGGCAGTCGCGAGCGCCTGCGCCCGATCATGATGACCATGGGCACGGCGATCCTGGCGATGGTGCCCATCGCCATGGGCGGTACCCAGATGGGAGGCGACGGCCCGCCGTACTTCCCGATGGCGCGTGCGATCGCCGGTGGGTTGGCGTTCTCGACCGTGGTCAGCCTGCTGTTCCTGCCGACCATCTACGCGATCCTGGACGACCTGAGTGCCGGCATGGCGCGGCTGGTGCGGCGCGCGCGTGGCCTGGCTCAGGATCCGTTGCTGACCGACGCCGTCTGAAGCGCGGGGCTTGGCTGCGTAGCCGCGCCTGAGGGACTTCCTACAATGCCGATCCCGGATGTGCTTTGCTTATCCGGGCTAAGTTCTGGACGGTGTTTGGCTGCAGATGCTCAGTGCAGCAGCTTGCCGGCAATCAGCGCGCCGGTGATCCAGAAGCCGATCATGCTGCCCAGGTTGGTCAGCAGGAAGGTCAGCACCACGCGGCACACGCGGTTGCGGTACCAGCCCTTGAGCGTCTGCGCATCGTCGCGCAGGGCCAGGAAGTCCCCGTACGCGGGCTTACGCAGATGGACTTCCACCAACGCGCTGAACGCACCAGCCGGCAGGCCCGGACGGAAGGGCTTGAGCGGGGCGGCGATGATCGCCGCGAGGATGCTCAGCGGATGGCCCGCGGCAAGCAGGCAACCCAGGCCGGCCAGGCCGCCGGTCAATGCCAGCCATTGCAGCAGCAGCGTGCTGCCCATCTTCATGCCGCCGCTGTAGAAGCCCCAGGCAATCCCGCCGAGCACCAGCAGGCTGAGCAGCATCATGATCCAGGGCAGCTTGCGCTTGGTTTCGACGTATTCCAGTTCCGCGCGCACGGTGGCCGGATCGTCGTTGTCTTCGGCCAGGTGTTTTGCCAGGCCCTGCAGATGGCCGGCGCCGACCACGGCAAGTACTTCGCGCGCATCGCCAGCGGTCTGGCGCAGGCTGGCGGCCATGTAGCGGTCGCGTTCGGCGATCACCGCTTCGAACAACGCCGGGCTTTCCTTGGCGAATTCACCGAAGCTGGCTTCCAGCATGTCGCCCTGCTTGAGCTGCTCGATCTCCGCTTCGCCGACTTCTTCCGAAGCAAACAGGCCACCCAGCAGGCCGGTGCCGAGCTTGAGCTTGCCGAAGAAGCCCAGTTTGGCCGATGCGCGCTTGAAGGTCAGGCCGACTTCGCGGTCGATCAGGTGCACGGCCATGCCGTGTTCCTGCGCCGCGGTGACTGCGCGCTTGAGTTCGGCGCCGGGCTCGATGCCGAGTTGTTCGGCCAGGCGGCGCTGATAGGCCGCCAGCGCCAGGTTGGCGGCGAACAGGGCCACGCGACCCTTGCGGATTACCTGCACAAGGTCCAGCTTGGCCATCGCGTCGGGATCGCTCAACGCCTGCAGGCGCTGGGTGTCCAGTTCCACTGCGACCGCATCGTAGGGATGCGAATCGATGGCCTGCTGCACGGCTTCGACGCTGGCCTTGGAGACGTGCGCGGTTCCGAGCAGGGTGTAGCGCACGCCGTCGCGTTCGACCACCCGCATCGGCTGTTCGACGACGTCGTCGAGGACTGCTGCAGATGCCGACGCGGCGGGCAGGGCGGGGGAATCGGGGGTGGTCATCAGTTCAACTCATCAAGGGGATCGCACGCGTCGCCGTCACCCAGCGCACGCTGCATCTGTACGGTATCGAGCCAGCGGCCGTGTTTGCGGCCGATGCCCTGGAACACGGCCACAGTGCGGAAGCCCAGGCGTTCGTGCAAGCGCACCGAGCCGGCGTTGGCCGCTTCGCCCACCACTGCAATCATCTGGCGGAAGCCGCGTGCCGTGCAGTCGTCGATCAAAGCCTGCAGCAGCGCGGCGCCAATGCCACGCCCCTGGTGGGCGGCATCCACGTACACTGTGTTTTCCACGGTGAAGCGATAGGCGTGGCGCGCGCGATAGCTGGTCGCATAGGCGTAGCCGGCGAGTTGCCCATCGTCTTCGGCGACCAGATAGGGATAGCCTTGGGCGACGATGGCTTCCATGCGTCGCTGCATTTCCGCCACATCAGGGCGATTGATTTCGTAGGTCGCCACACCGCTGTCCACCTGCACGCCGTAAATGGCGGTGATGGCGGCCATGTCCGCGGCACGGACAGGCCGAATGGTTGGCGTGGCGACGTTCATGCAGGCTGCGCGCGCAGCCCAGTCAATCAATGTAGCGCTTGGTCAGGTCGCCGTACGCATCGATGCGGCGATCGCGCAGGAACGGCCAGATGCGGCGCACGTGCTCGCTGCGCTGCAGGTCGACTTCCACGCTCAGGATTTCCGGCGCTGTGCCGGCTTCGGCCAGGAATTCGCCCTGTGGGCCCAGCACGTGGCTGTTGCCCCAGAAATCGATGCCCGAGGCGCCGACTGGCGATGCTTCATGGCCGACGCGGTTGCAGCTCAGCACTGGCAGGCCATTGGCGACGGCATGGCCGCGATGGCTCAGCACCCAGGCGTCACGCTGGCGGGTCTTCTCGTCCTGCGCATCGTCCGGGTCCCAGCCGATCGCGGTCGGGTAGAGCAGCAGGTCCGCACCGGCCAGCGCCATCAGGCGTGCGCCTTCCGGGTACCACTGGTCCCAGCACACCAGCACGCCCAGGCGGCCGACCGAGGTGTCGATCGGCTTGAAGCCGATGTCGCCCGGGGTGAAGTAGAACTTCTCATAGAAGCCTGGGTCGTCCGGGATGTGCATCTTGCGGTACTTGCCGGCGATGCTGCCGTCGGCCTCATAGACCACGGCGGTGTTGTGATACAGGCCGGCGGCGCGACGCTCGAACAGCGAGCTCACCAGCACCACCTTGTGCTGCCTGGCAAGGGCAGCCAGGCGCTGCGTGCTGGGGCCGGGAATCGGTTCGGCCAGGTCGAATTCGTTCACCGATTCGTGCTGGCAGAAGTACGCGCCGTTGTGCAGTTCCTGCAGCAGCACCAGTTTGGCGCCGCGTTTGGCCGCTTCAGCCACGCGTTGCTCGATGACCGTCAGGTTGGCATCGGCATCGCCGTGGTTCTTTTCCTGGATCAGGGCAACGGGCAAGCGGTCACGGGTCATGGCGTTCAGCAGTACGGCAGGGGAATGGGGATGGTAACGCGGGTGGTACAGAGGCCTTGGCGGGCGCCAGGCCTGCATCGCCCGGATTGGAGCGATGCAGGGGCGCGGAAGTTCACTGCGCCAGCAGGCCTTCGGGTAGCTGCATGGTCACGCAGTGCAGGCTGCCGTTCTGCCAGATCAGCGCGCGGCAGGGAATCTGCACGATCTCGCGGCCCGGATACGCCTTGGCCAGCACGTCGGCGGCCGGGCCATCGGCCGGATCGCCATAGGCCGGCATCAGCACTGCGCCGTTGAGGATCAGGTAATTGGCGTAGCTGGCGGCCAGGCGGCGGCCGTCATCCAGCACCGGCTGTGCCCACGGCAGCGGATACAGCGTGTAGCGCTGGCCATCGGTGGTGCGCAGCGCGGCAAGCTCATCGCCCATGGCGGTGAGTTCGGCATGGTGCACGTCCGACACGTCGTCGCAGGCCTGGTAGACGATCGCGTTGTCCGGCGCGAAACGGGCCAGGGTGTCGATATGCGCGTCGGTGTCGTCGCCTTCCAGATAGCCGTGGTCCAGCCACAGCACACGGTCCTGCTGCAGGGTCGACTGCAGGGTCGCGGTGATCTGTTCGCGGGTCGCATCCGGGTGGCGCTCATGCAGGCAGCGCCAGGTGGTCAGCAGGGTGCCTTCGCCGTCGGTTTCGATGCCGCCGCCTTCCAGTGCGAAATCCACGCTTTGCACATAGGCATCGCGGAACACGCCCGCACCGGTCAGTGCACCGACCAGCAGGTCGTCCAGCGAGGCCTCGTACTTGCCGCCCCAGCCGGTGAAACGGAAGTCCATCAGCTTGAAGCCATCCTTGCCGCGCAGGCTGATCGGGCCGGAATCGCGCAACCAGGTGTCGTTGTACGGGGCTTCGATGAACTGCACGCGGCCCATGTCCACGCGGGCCGAGCGCAGACGTGCTTCTGCGTAGATCTGCAGGTCGCCATCGGCCACGCAGATCACCACCGGCTGGAAGCGGGTAATCCCGGCGACCAGCGCGATATAGGTCTCTTCGACCGATTCCAGGCGCGGTGCCCAATCGGTGCCAGCGTGCGGCCACGCGATCAGGATCGCGGACTGGGGCTCCCACTCCGCGGGGAAACGGACATCGGTCATCGGAACTCCATAGGCTGGGCCGGGACAGGGCACCGGCTCACATTTCAAAGGATGCGCTGCGTCGTCTTGATGACGGGGCAGGCAGGCGGCGCCTTGCCTTGGGCAGTCGCGCCGCGGGGTTTCAGCGGATGGGCGGTTTGGGGCCGATCTCGTCGGCGCTGGCCTTGTTGGTCACCACGTCGATCACCTTGTTCTTTTCGAAGTACACGGTGAACTGCGGGTAGACCCAGCGGTTGATCGTCGGCCACTGGCGCTTCTGCCCACCACGAGGATCCATGCGCTGCTGCGGGGCGCCGAACTTGGCTTCCACCTGTGAAGTGGTCAGGCCGCGGACGGGCAGGTTCGACGCCGGGTCGCGTGCGCGGTCGACCAGCAGGGTTTCCGACCATGCCTGTGCGCTCAGACTGGTCAGGGCGATCAGAGACAGCACGTACAGGTGACGCTTCATGGCAGGGCTCCCCGGTTGAGGCGATCTTTATAGCAGAGGAAAAGCCGGCGACAAAAAATCATCTGGAGCGACTTTTGACACACGTCGGCGTCGGCCCGATGGCCGTGCCGTCATGGCTGGCAACAACAAAAAACCGCCCGGAAGGGCGGTTTTTCGGTACCGCGCAGGCGCCAGGATTCAGCGCTGGCGAGCCTTGAAGCGCGGGTTGGACTTGCAGATCACGAAGACCTTGCCACGACGGCGAACCACCTTGCAGTCGCGGTGACGGTTCTTCGCTGACTTCAGGGAGGACAGGACCTTCATGATGTGAAACCTCGGCGAAAAAGTGAATGGAACAGCACTAAGCCGCCTATTCTAACCTGCCTTTTCCATGGGATTCAACTGCTTGGATGAATTTCCCTGGCGCGGCGGAATTTGGAGGCGGGGCGGGTGCGGGTTCGGACATAATTTCATGCTTCCACGCTGACAGGTACAAGTAATGACTTCATCGATTCCCGTGCTCACCATCGATGGCCCTTCCGGGGCGGGCAAGGGGACGGTCAGCCGCCTGGCGGCCGCGCGCCTGGGTTGGCATTACCTGGATTCGGGTGCGCTCTATCGTGCCGTGGGCGTGGCAGCCAGCTGGGCCGACCTGGACCTGTCGGACGCTGCGGCCCTGGTGCGCTGCACATTCGATACGACCGTGGCCTTCCGTGAAGAGGTCGGCGCGGACATGCGGGTGATCGTGAACGGGGTTGATGCCACGGATGAGCTGCGCCTGGAAACCACTGGCACCGTGGCCTCGGCCATTGCTGCCATTCCCGAGGTCCGGTCCGCGCTGAAGGAGCGCCAGCGGGCGTTTCGGGCCGCTCCAGGCCTGGTTGCGGATGGTCGCGACATGGGGACGGTCATCTTTCCGGATGCCCCGTTCAAGGTCTTTCTGACGGCCGGCGCGGAGGAGCGCGCGGAACGTCGCTATAAGCAGTTGAAAGACAAGGGGGTTTCGGTGACAATTGACGGTCTGCTGCGCGAGATCCTCGCGCGCGACGCTCGCGATGCCCAGCGCACGGTAGCGCCGCTGCGGCCGGCCGAAGACGCCGTCCTCATCGACACGACCGGACTTGGCATCGATGCCGTCGTCCAACGGGTGCTGGCTTTGGTGCCGGCGTCCGCGGCCTGAAAGGTCCTTCGCGGCAGATCCGCTCCATGCAGGCATGTCGCCTGCGTGGTTAACCAACCAACTACACACGGCAGCCGTCTTGGTGCCTTAACGGGTGGACAGGGGCAACGGCCGAAAGGCAGTCACCTGTCCGTGTGTCCAACTGAGTATTCAACAATGACCGAATCATTTGCAGAACTGTTTGAGCAGAGCCAGGCGCACCTGGCCAAGCTGAAGCCGGGCGCCATCGTCGTCGGCACCGTGGTCGAGGTGCGTAATGACGTGGTGGTGATCAACGCCGGCCTGAAGTCCGAAGGCATCGTGCCGATCGAACAGTTCCGTAACGACGCCGGCGAAATCGATGTGGGTGTGGGCGACCAGGTCAAGGTCGCGCTGGATTCCCTCGAGAACGGCTTTGGCGAAACCGTCCTGTCGCGCGAGAAGGCCAAGCGCGCCATGGTGTGGGACGAGCTGGAAGAAGCCCTGGAGAAGAACGAGACCATCACTGGCCGTATCAGTGGCAAGGTCAAGGGCGGCTTCACCGTCGACATCAAGGACGTCCGCGCGTTCCTGCCTGGTTCGCTGGTTGATGTGCGCCCCGTGCGCGATCCCGGCTACCTGGAAGGCAAGGAGCTTGAGTTCAAGCTCATCAAGCTGGACCGCAAGCGCAACAACGTCGTCGTTTCCCGCCGTGCCGTCGTCGAGTCCGAGCACTCCGAGGAGCGCGAGGCGCTGATGGACAAGCTGCAGGAAGGCGTGGTGCTGAAGGGTGTGGTCAAGAACCTCACCGACTACGGCGCATTCGTCGACCTGGGTGGCATCGACGGCCTGCTGCACATCACCGACATGGCCTGGAAACGCGTGCGCCATCCGTCCGAAGTGGTCGAAGTGGGTCAGGAGCTGGAAGTGCGCGTGCTCAAGTACGACCGCGAGCGCAACCGCGTCAGCCTGGGCCTGAAGCAGCTGGGCGAGGATCCGTGGGACAACATCGCCCGTCGTTATCCGTCCAACAGCCGCGTCTACGGCAAGGTCTCCAACGTCACCGATTACGGCGCATTCGTCGAGATCGAGCCGGGCGTCGAAGGCCTGGTGCACGTGTCCGAAATGGATTGGACCAACAAGAACGTCAACCCGTCCAAGGTTGTGCAGGTCGGTGACGAAGTCGAAGTCATGGTCCTGGACGTGGACGAGGAGCGTCGCCGCATCTCGCTGGGCATGAAGCAGGTTGCCGCCAATCCGTGGGAAACCTTCGCGGCCATTCACAAGAAGAACGACAAGGTGTCCGGCCAGATCAAGTCGATCACCGACTTCGGCATCTTCATCGGCCTGGACGGCGGCATCGATGGTTTGATCCACCTGTCGGACATCAGCTGGAACTCCACTGGCGAAGACATCGCGCGCAACTTCAAGAAGGGCGACACCCTGGAAGCAGTTGTGCTGGCGGTTGACCCGGAGCGCGAGCGCATCAGCCTGGGCGTCAAGCAGCTGGAGCAGGATCCGTTCGGCCAGTACATGGCGGCCAATCCGAAGGGCTCCAAGGTCGAAGGCGTGGTCAAGGAAGTGGACGCCAAGGGCGCAACCATCGAGCTGGCCGACGGCGTCGAGGGCTACGTGATGGCCCGCGACATCTCCTACGACCGCGTGGACGATGCCAGTCAGCACCTGAAGGTCGGCGACAAGATCGAAGCCAAGTTCATGGGCATGGACCGCAAGGGTCGCACCCTGCAGCTGTCGATCAAGGCCAAGGACGAGGCGGAAACCGCCGAAGCGCTGGCTGAGTACAACAAGACCACGGCCGAAGCTTCCACCGGTACCACCAGCCTGGGCGCGCTGCTGCGCGCACAGCTGGACGGCGGCAAGTCCGAGTAAGTAAGTCTGTCGTACGCGTGATGCCACGCCGGCCCGGTTCGTCCGGGCCGGCTGTGGTCATGTCCAACGTTCCACACAGCAGCCGATGACGAAATCCGAACTGATCGAGATCCTCACGCGCAAACAGCCGCACCTGAAGCCGGACGACGTGGACCTCGCGGTCAAGTCGCTGCTGGAGATGATGGGGGGCGCACTGACGCGTGGCGAGCGGATCGAGATCCGTGGCTTCGGCAGCTTCTCACTGCATTACCGTCCGCCGCGCATGGGCCGCAATCCGAAGACCGGTGATCCGGTTGCATTGCCTGCCAAGCACGTGCCCCATTTCAAGCCGGGCAAGGAGCTGCGCGAACGCGTCAGCACCGTGTGCCCGATCGAGGAAATCGGCAGCGAGTAAGTCGCCTGTCGCGTGTTCCTCCGCGGGCTGTCATTCGACAGTCGCGTTTTACCTTCCCCCGGGTCTACCTCAGCTAAGCTAGGCCCAATGCTCCGGAGGGATCCCATGAACATTCTTCGCCTGATCATCGCCCTGGTCTTTCTGGCCATCGGGCTCGTTGTGGGCTTTCTCAACACCGAAGACGTCCACCTCAACCTGATCTTTGCCCAGGTCAACACGATGTCGGGCGTGGCCATCATCGTGTCGCTGCTGGCCGGTGTCTGCATCGGTGCACTGATCGTGCTGGCCACCGTCGCCTGGCCGCTGTATGCGCGTCTGCGCAAGGCGGGCAAGCTGTCGGCAGCCCCTGCATCCACCACGCCGCGTGGCGTAACCGACGCCCCCCCTGGCAGTGGAGTCTGAGTCGATGGAGTTTCTCAACCAGTGGTTCTGGTTTGTCCTGTTCGTGCCTCTGGCCGCATTGATTGGCTGGGTGATCGGGCGCCGCGGCGGTCAACGGCATAACGTCTCCCAGGTCAGCCACCTGTCCAGCACCTACTTCCGTGGCTTGAACTACCTGCTCAACGAACAGCCGGACAAGGCGATTGAGCTGTTCCTGCACATCGCCGAACTGGACAAGGAAACGTTCGAAACACAGGTTGCGCTGGGGCATCTGTTCCGTCGTCGTGGCGAAGTCGACCGTGCGATCCGCCTGCACCAGGGCTTGGTCCAGCGCGGCGACCTAAGCGACCAGCAGCGCGTCCAGGCCATGTTGGCGCTGGGCGAGGACTACATGAAGTCCGGCTTGCTGGATCGCGCGGAAACGGTGTTCACCGACCTGGCGCGGATCGACGAACGCGCGCCACAGGCGCTGCGCCACTTGATCGGTATCTACCAGGCCGAGCGAGACTGGGAAAAGGCCATCGACAATGCCACTCGCTTCGAAGAAGTGACCGGCGAGCCGATGGGCAAGCTGGTTGCACAGTTCGAGTGTGAGTTGGCCGAGCGTTATCGCACCGCCCATGCCATCGACTCGGCGCGCAGTGCGCTCGCGCGCGCTTACCAGGCAGATGCCAAATCGGTGCGTGCCGGCATCCTGGAAGGGCGGCTGGAAGCGGATGTCGGCAATCCGGAAGCTGCGGTCCGTGCGTTCGAGCGCGCCGCGCGCCACGACCCGGATTATCTGCCGGAGATCCTGCCGGGCCTGCTTGCCAGCTACGAAAAGGTCGGTGATGTTTCGGGTGCTCGCACATTCCTTTCTGAGATGTGTGAGCACTACCGTGGCATCGCCCCGGTGCTGGCCCTGACCAAGTTGGTTGAAAAGCACGATGGGTTGCATGAAGCGCGGATCTATCTGGCCCGACAGCTCAAGGACCGTCCTTCAGTGCGTGGCGAAGCGGCGCTGATCGACCTCACCCTCTCCGAAGGCGCCGATTCCACTGCGACGCTGCATGACCTCAAGCACATCACCGACCAGTTGCTGGTACGCAATCCCAGCTATCGCTGCACGCGCTGCGGATTTGGTGCGCGCACCCATCATTGGCAATGCCCCAGCTGCAAGGAATGGGGCACAGTGAAACCCTTGCTGAATTACGCCGTCGTCTGATGCCGGGTTTGGTGCCGTGGCTATTGCTGCATCTGCTTGCTGCTGCGGCCTTGACATGGATGACGCGGCGTTACGCCCTGCATCGCGGTCTGCTCGATAGCCCCGGGGCACGGCGGAGCCATGCACTTCCGACACCGCGCGGTGGTGGGATTGCGATCGTGATTCCAGTGCTGGCGGCTGGCGTGTGGCTGGCCCTGTATTGGCCGGCGCACCTGATGGCGATCATCCTGTTTTGTGCCGGGCTGCTCCTTGTCTCCGGAATCGGTTGGCTGGATGACCATCGCCCCTTGCCGGCCTCGCTGCGGTTCGCAGTTCATCTGCTTGCTGCTTCGCTGCTCGCGGCGGCGCTGGCGCTGGAGGCGCTTCCGTGGTGGCAGGTGGTGCTGGGATGGCTCCTGGCTGTGAGCCTGATCAACATCTGGAACTTCATGGATGGCATCAACGGACTGGCAAGCAGCCAGGCCATCATTGCGTCGGCCGGCTTTGCGCTGCTGCTTCCCGCGCCCTGGGCTTTGCTTGGATGGGCAGTATGTGCGGCGTGCCTGGGGTTTCTTCCATTCAACTTCCCCCGCGCGCGCATCTTCCTGGGTGATGTGGGAAGCGGGGCGCTCGGCTATCTTCTGGCAGCGCTTACAACCTTGAGCCTGGCCCATGCGGGGTCGCCGTTTGTCGCGTTGCTGCCACTTGTTGTTTTTTGTGTTGACGCAGGCTTCACGTTGCTTCGTCGTGTACTTCGACGCGAAGCGTGGTGGCAACCGCACACCACGCATGCCTACCAGTGCGCTGCCCGTCGCCTGGGACATAGCCGAGTCACGATCGCTTGTGCACTGTTCTCACTGATCGCTACGTTCCTCATGCTGACCACCTGGCAGGGAACCGTTCTGTCTGGTTTCGGTATCCTGGCGCTCTGTTGTTTAGCTGCTGCAGGAGCATGGGTAAAGCAGCAAGCCGGGAAGCCACCCCAAGGATGAGGACTGCCGAATGAAGTCATGGCGCACGCGCCTTGCAATCTCGCTGCCGCGAACAGCCATCATCTGCCACGATCTGGCGATGGTCTGGCTGTGCTGGCATGGCCTGCAGTGGTTGCGTTACGCGATGGTGCCCGGGGCGCCATCCCTGCCTTGGTGGTCGACAGAATCGGTCATCGTGCTGGTGGCGCAGGGCCTGGTGTTCTGGCGAGTTGGCCTGTACCGCGGGCTCTGGCGATTTGCCAGCGTGCCGGACCTGGGGAACATCTTCAAAGCCGGGCTGATCGGCCTGCTTGCCATCGCGATGGGGCTTGTCATCTACAACCGCCTCGATGCGGTGTCGCGCGCTGCGCTCGTGCTTTATCCATTCGCACTCGTCGGCCTGCTTGGCTTACCGCGCCTGTTGTATCGCGCCTGGAAGGATACCCAGACCCGTGATGTGACCGAGGTGGGCGCCAAGCGTGTCCTTGTCCTGGGTGCCGGGCGCGCCGCGGAAGCGCTACTGCGAGATCTGCGAAGCAGCGGCGCTTGGGAACCGGTGGGCATCCTCGATGATGCCGCGCGTCTTCAGGGGACCAAGCTGCGCGGTGTGCCGGTCCTGGGGCAGCTGTCGGACGCGGCAGCCATCGCACGCGAGACCGCGGCGCGGCTGATCGTCATTGCCATGCCGTCACTGGATGCGATGGCCATGCAGCGCGTGGTCTCCATTTGCGAAGGCACCGGCCTGCCGTTCCGGACCGTGCCGCGCCTGGTGGATGTCCTGGAAGGTCGCTCCATGCCCGGTGAGCTGAAGGAAGTGGCCATCGACGATCTGCTTGGCCGGAAGCCAGTGACGCCTGACTGGAAGCTGATCCGCGGCTGGCTGGGCGGGCGCACTGTCCTGGTGACTGGTGCCGGTGGATCGATTGGTTCGGAACTGTGCAGGCAATGTGCGCGCCATGGCGCGCAACGCATCGCTCTGCTTGAAATCAGCGAACTGGCGCTGATCAAGTCGCATGAAGCGTTGACGCGGGCATTCCCCGATCTGGAAATCCTGCCATTCCTCGGCAATTGTGGGGATCCGGCTGCGATCGCACATGCCTTGAAGATCGCGCGGCCCGATGCGGTCTTCCATGCGGCAGCCTACAAGCATGTGCCGTTGCTGGAAGGGCAGCTGCGCGAAGCCATTCGCAACAACGTGCTGGTGACCGAGACCATGGCGCGTGCCTGTCGCGACGCAAAGGTGGGTACCTTCGTCTTCATCTCCACCGACAAGGCGGTGGATCCGGCCAATGTGCTGGGTGCAAGCAAACGCTTGGCGGAGATGGCGTGTCAGAGCCTGGATGAGCGGGGTGGGACGCGCTTCACCACCGTGCGCTTCGGCAATGTGCTGGATTCGGCGGGGTCGGTAGTTCCCTTGTTCCGCGATCAGATCCGCAACGGTGGACCGGTGACGGTGACCCACCCGGAAGTAACGCGCTACTTCATGACCATTCCGGAGGCCTGCCAGCTGATCGTGCAGGCCGCTGCCAGTGCGGCCCATGCCTCGATCTACACACTCGACATGGGTGAGCCGATTCCAATCCGCGTACTGGCGGAGCAGATGATCCGCCTGGCCGGGAAGCAACCCGGTCGCGATATCGCCATTGCTTACACCGGCCTGCGTCCTGGCGAAAAACTGCATGAAACCCTGTTCCATGCAGAAGAACTGTATCGGCCGACGGTGCATTCCAAGATCCTGGAAGCGCGTGCTCGTGAAGTCTCCCGTGAATCCATCACGCGTGCATTGCATCAACTGCGGCAAGCTGTGGCTGATTACGACAACGATGCAATCACCCGCGTACTGCATGCGGCGATTCCGGAGTTCAGTCCGGCGCCGGAGCACGAGGCGATCAGCACTGTCGTGCCATTCCCCCCCCGAGAGGTTAGGACGCAACGATGACCCAACGTATCCGCAAGGCAGTTTTTCCCGTCGCCGGGCTAGGCACGCGCTTTTTGCCAGCCACCAAAACGGTGCCGAAGGAAATGTTGCCCATCATCGACAGGCCGTTGATCCAGTACGCGGTCGACGAAGCCGTTGAAGCAGGCTGCGATACGCTGATCTTCGTCACCAACCGCTACAAGCATGCGATTGGCGACTATTTTGACAAGGCCTACGAACTTGAGGACAAGCTTGAGGCATCCGGTAAGCTCGATTTGCTGGAAAAGGTGCGCAATCCGCTGCCCAAGGGCGTGCGTGCGATCTTTGTCACTCAGAACGAAGCACTGGGTCTTGGCCACGCAGTGCTGTGTGCCAAATCAATCGTTGGCGACGAACCGTTCGCGGTGATGCTGCCCGATGACCTGATCGTCAATCGCGCTGGTGACGGGGCACTCAAGCAGATGGCTGACGCGCATGCCGCTACGGGGGCCAGCCAGATCGCGGTGCAGGATGTCGATCCGGAAAAGACGGCTAGCTATGGCATCGTCGCCACCGAGGCGTTCGATGGCCGCAGCGGCAAGATCAATGCGATGGTCGAAAAACCCAAGCCGGCCGATGCGCCGAGCAATCTGGGGGTGGTTGGGCGCTATGTACTGGATGGCAGCATCTTCAAGCTGCTGGAAGAGACCAAGCCCGGCGCCGGAGGCGAGATCCAGCTGACCGATGCCATTGCGACGTTGCTCAAGCAGAAGCCAGTCAATGCCTATCGCTTCAAGGGCACGCGGTTCGACTGCGGTGCCCACATCGGCCTGGTCGAAGCGACGATTCATTACGCATTGCATAGCGAGAAGATTGGTGATGCAGCGGCCGAAGCCATGCGCAGCGCGCTGAAGGAACTCGGCGTTCGCGAGTCCGACTAACGTAGTCGGATTCTCCGGAACCGAAAAAGGCGGCCTGATGGCCGCCTTTTTCTTATGAGTTGCCGAGCCGGGCCGGCAACCGACGGGGCTTGAATCAGAGCGCTTCGAAGATACCAGCCGCGCCCATGCCGGTGCCGATGCACATGGTGACCATGCCGTACTTCTGCTGACGGCGACGCATGCCGTGGACGATCGTGGCAGTGCGGATCGCGCCGGTCGCGCCCAGCGGGTGGCCCAGAGCGATGGCGCCGCCCAGCGGGTTGACCTTGGAAGGATCCAGCTCACTGTCGCGGATCACCGCCAGCGACTGGGCGGCGAAGGCCTCGTTGAGCTCGATCCAATCCAGCTGGTCCTTGGTCAGGCCGGCCTGCTTGAGGGCTTTGGGGATCGCGGCAATCGGGCCGATGCCCATCACTTCCGGGCGCACGCCGGCCACCGAGAAGCTGACGAAACGGGCCAACGGGGTCAGACCGTAATCCTTGATCGCCTGTTCGGAGGCCAGCAGCACCGCGCCGGCACCGTCGCTCATCTGCGAGGAGTTGCCGGCCGTGACGCTGCCACCGAACTGCCCGTTGCGGAACACAGGGCGCAGCTTGCCGAGGCCTTCGATCGACGAATCCGGACGCGGGCCTTCGTCGTTCTCGACCAGTAGCTTGCGCAGCGCAATGGTGTTGCCGTCGGCCAGGTTGGGCTGATACGAGTGGATCTCGTAGGGCGTGATCTCGGACTTGAACTCGCCTGCCTGGATCGCGGCGATGGCTTTTTGGTGCGAGGCCAGGGCGAACGCGTCCTGGTCATCGCGGGAGACCTTCCATTCCTCGGCGACCTTCTCGGCGGTGATGCCCATGCCATAGGCAATTGCAACGTGGTCATCGCGGAACACCGACGGCGACAGCGCGACCTTGTTGCCCATCATCGGCACCATCGACATCGACTCGGTGCCGCCGGCCAGCATCAGGTCGGCATTGCCCAGGCGGATCTGGTCGGCGGCCAGCGCCACGGCCTGCAGGCCGGACGAACAGAAGCGATTGATGGTCTGCGCGGCGATCACGTCGGGCAGGCCGGCCAGCAGCACGGCGATGCGCGCCACGTTCATGCCTTGCTCGCCTTCAGGCATGGCGCAGCCGATGATGGCGTCATCGATGCGTGAGGTGTCGATGCCCGGGGCCTGGGCGACGACCGACCTCAGGACATGCGCGAGCATGTCGTCGGGACGGGTATTGCGGAACACGCCCTTGGGCGCCTTGCCGACCGGGGTACGGGTGGCGGCGACGATATAGGCTTCTTGAATCTGCTTGCTCATTTCAGTCAGTCCTGAAAGTGGTTGGCTGCCATGCAGGCAACCGACAAACGCGAAAGAGGAGGGCGGGCCGCTGTCTTGCGGCGACCCGCGCCTTGGGTCAGTTACGCAGCGGCTTGCCTGTCTTGAGCATGTAGCCGATGCGCGCCTGGGTCTTTTCCTGTTGGGCCAGTTCGACGAAGTGGCGACGCTCCAGCTTGAGCAGCCATTCCTCGTCCACCAGCGCGCCGCGATCCACTTCGCCGCCGCACAGCACGGTGGCGATGCGGGTGGCGATCTCGTAGTCGTAGTCGCTGATGAAGCGGCCCTCCAGCATGTTGACCAGCAACATCTTGAAGGTGGCGATGCCCACGTCGCCGGCGACCTGGATGCGGCGCGCCGGCATGGGCGGGCGATAGCCGCTGTCGGCCAGCGCCGCCGCTTCATTTTTGGCGATATAGAGCGATTCGTAGGCGTTGAACACCACCTTGTCGGTGGCGCGCAGCAGGCCCAGCTCCTTGGCATTGACCGCGGAATTGGAGGCCTTGGCCATGGCGATGGTTTCGAAGGTCTTCTTCAGCTCGGCGAACACGTCGCCGCCCGGGCCGGCTGCCTCGGAGGCGCGCACCGCCAGTTCCTTCAGGCCGCCACCGGCCGGCAGCAGGCCAACGCCGGCTTCGACCAGGCCGATGTAGCTCTCGAGTCCGGCCACGGTCTTGGCGCTGTGCATCTGGAATTCGCAGCCGCCGCCCAGGGCCAGGCCGCGTACGGCTGCCACCACCGGCACCAGCGAATACTTGATGCGCTGGCTGGTGGCCTGGAAGTTGGCGACCATCGCCTCGAACGCGTCGACCTTGCCGGCCTGCAGCAGCCCAAGTGCACCGGCCAGATCGGCACCGGCAGAGAAGGGTTCCTTCTGCTGCCAGATCACCAGGCCCTTGAAGTCCTTCTCGGCACGGCTGACGACTTCCTGCAGGCCATCGAGCACCTGGTCGGAGACGGTGTTCATCTTGGTCTTGAAGCTGGCCACGGCCACGTCGTCGCCGTCGTGCCACATGCGCACGCCATCGTTTTCGAACACGGTCTCGCCCTGCGGGAACTTCTCGCCCAGCAGCGGATCGGGGAAACGCTGGCGCTTGTACACCGGCAGCGCCGAGCGCGGCAGCTTGGCGTTCTGCACCGGGCTGTACGAGCCGTCGGCGGTATGAACGCCGTCGCGGCCGTCGAACACCCAGTCCGGCAGCGGCGCACTGGACATGGTCTTGCCGGCCACGATGTCATCGGCGATCCACTGTGCGACCTGCTTCCAGCCTGCGGCCTGCCAGGTCTCGAACGGGCCCAGCGACCAGCCGTAGCCCCAGCGGATGGCCAGGTCGACGTCGCGCGCGGTCTCGGCGATGTCGGCCAGGTGATAAGCGCTGTAATGGAACAGGTCGCGGAAGGTTGCCCACAGGAACTGCGCCTGCGGGTGCTGGCTTTCGCGCAGCTTGGCGAATTTCTCGGCCGGGTTCTTGATCTTCAGGATCTCGACCACTTCCGGTGCAGCGCTGCGGTCGGCGGGACGGTAGTCCTGCTTGCCCAGGTCCAGGACCACGATGTCCTTGCCGACCTTGCGGAAAATGCCGGCGCCGACCTTCTGGCCCAGCGCGCCCTTTGCGATCAGCGCGTCCAGCCACTTCGGTGACTTGAAATACTGATGCCAGGGATCGTCGGGCAGGGTGTCGCCCATGGTCTTGATGACGTGGGCCATAGTGTCCAGGCCGACCACGTCGGAGGTGCGGTAGGTCGCCGACTTCGGACGCCCGACCAGCGGGCCGGTCAGCGCATCGACTTCATCGAAGCCCAGGCCGGATTCCTGTGTGTGGTGGATCGTGGACAGGATCGAGAACACGCCAATGCGGTTGCCGATGAAGTTCGGGGTGTCCTTGGCATACACCACGCCCTTGCCCAGGGTGGTGACCAGGAAGGTTTCCAGGCCTTCCAGCACGGAAGCGTCAGTGGTCCTGGCCGGGATCAGTTCGGCCAGATGCATGTAGCGCGGCGGGTTGAAGAAGTGCACCCCGCAGAAGCGGTGGCGCAGCTGCTCTGGCAGCACGTCGGCCAGCGCATTGATGCCCAGGCCGGAGGTGTTGGAGGCCAGCACGGCATGGTCGGCCACGAACGGCGCGATCTTCTTGTACAGGTCCTGCTTCCAGTCCATGCGTTCGGCGATGGCCTCGATGATCAGGTCGCAGTCGCGCAGCTGGTCCAGACCGGATTCGTAGTTGGCCGGAGTGATCGCCTCGGCCAGGCCCTTGCCGGCCAGCGGGGCAGGCGAGAGCTTGCCCAGGTTGGCGATGGCCTTGAGCACGATGCCATCGGCAGGACCTTCCTTGGCGGGCAGATCGAACAGAACGGTGTCCACGCCAGCATTGGTCAGGTGCGCCGCGATCTGGGCCCCCATGACGCCGGCGCCAAGGACTGCGGCACGACGAACAAGTAATTTCTCAGACATATTCAACAAACCTTTGTTTTAGTTGAAATTACGACTCGACGGTGCCGGCACGAAGCCCGGCCTCGGCGAATCGGATGAGTTCGCGGGCGGCGCGCTCGCGGTGTGCGGCTTCGGCCACGCCGGGCGGTCGCTTGATCAGGCCGAAATCGGCCATGGCGTAGGTCAGCGCGCCGGCCAGGAAGTCCAGGCGCCAGTACAGCTCTTCCTTGCTCAGCGTCGGCAGGCAGTCGGCGATGGCCCTGCCGAAATCGCGCAACACATGGCCATAGTGATCCGACAGGAACTTGCGCAGGTTGTCGTTCTTTTCCGCATATGCGCGCGCGATGACCCGGACGAAGGCGCCTCCACCCTGGCCGTCCTGGGCCATCGCCAGTGCCGGTTCGACAAACGCTGCCAGGATCGCCTCCAGCTTGCCCGGCGACTGTTGCAGCGCGGTTTCCAGCTGGCCCAGCCGCGCCGCGGTCATGACGTCCATGCGTCGGCGGAAGACCTCGTTGACCAGGTTTTCCTTGGAGCCGAAGTGATAGTTGACCGCCGCGATGTTCACATCGGCGCGCGTGGTGACCTGCCGCAGCGAAGTGCCGGCAAATCCGTGGAGCGCGAACAGCTCCTCGGCCGAGCCGAGGATGCGGTCCTTGGTGCTGAATTGGGTGCCGTTGGCCATGGCTCTCTGCTGGGGTGAATCAAACGCTTGTTTGAGTCTGCGCCAGGAGGTCGCCCAAGTCATGCTGCATTGCCGCAAAGTTTCCCGAGCCCCAGGGCTGCATCGTTACGGCTGATACGTTAGAATTTGCACAGCAATCAAACCTAAGCCCGCGTTCCCACGCGGGTTTTTTCATGTAACCTCGGGCTCGAGTGGCCCGCCCTTCGGAGAAGACCCCATGGCGCTGGAGCGCACCCTGTCCATCATCAAGCCCGATGCCGTTGCCAAGAACGTCATCGGTGAGATCTATGCCCGCTTCGAGAAGGCCGGCCTGAAGATCGTGGCCGCCAAGTACAAGCAGCTGTCGCGCCGCGAGGCCGAAGGTTTCTATGCCGTCCACAAGGAACGCCCGTTCTTCAATGCACTGGTGGAGTTCATGATTTCCGGCCCGGTGATGATCCAGGCGCTGGAAGGTGAGAACGCCGTGCTGGCGCACCGCGACCTGCTGGGCGCCACCAATCCGAAGGACGCTGCACCGGGCACCATCCGCGCTGACTTCGCTGATTCGATCGATGCCAATGCTGCCCACGGCTCGGACTCGGTCGAGAATGCAGCGATCGAAGTGGCGTACTGGTTCGCTTCCACCGAAGTCGCTTCGCGCTGAGGTCGTGCTGCCGTGAACGAGATCGTGTCGATTCCAAGCGTGACGACCACCGGCGATGCTGTCGCCGCTGCGCCGTTGCGTAAGCAGAACCTGCTCGATCTCGATCGCGTCGGGCTGGAGCGCTTCTTCGAGGAAACCCTCGGCGAGAAGCGCTACCGCGCCCACCAGGTGATGAAGTGGATCCATCACCGCTATGTCACCAACTTTGACGAGATGACCGACCTGGGCAAGGTGTTGCGCGTCAAGCTGCAGCAGCATGCCGAGGTCATCGTCCCGAACATCGTGTTCGACAAGCCTTCCACCGACGGCACCCACAAGTGGTTGCTGTCGATGGGCGCCGATGGCAAGAACGCCATCGAAACCGTCTACATCCCGGATAGAACCCGCGGCACGCTGTGCGTGTCCTCGCAGGTCGGTTGCGCGCTGAACTGCCAGTTCTGCTCGACTGCCACGCAGGGGTTCAACCGCAATCTTTCCACGGCCGAGATCATCGGCCAGGTCTGGGTGGCGGCGCGCCACCTGGGCAACGTGCCGGCGCAGATCCGCCGTCTCACCAACGTGGTGATGATGGGCATGGGCGAGCCACTGGCCAATTTCGACAATGTCGTGCGCGCGATGAGTGTCATGCGCGACGACCTGGGCTACGGCCTGGCCAGCAAGCGCGTCACGCTGTCCACTGCCGGCATGGTGCCGATGATCGATCGCCTGTCCACCGAAAGCGACGTATCGTTGGCGGTGTCACTGCATGCGGCCGACGATGCCTTGCGCAGCGAACTGGTGCCGCTCAACAAGAAGTATCCGGTCGAGCAGCTGATGGCTGCCTGCGCGCGTTACCTCAAGGCCAGTCCGAAGCGTGATTCGATCACCTTCGAATACACGCTGATGAAGGGTGTCAACGACCAGCCGCAGCACGCCCGCTCGCTGGCACGGTTGATGCGGCAGTTCAGCAACCAGATGCAGTCGCGCGAAGCAGGTAAGGTCAACTTGATCCCGTTCAACCCGTTTCCGGGGACGCGCTACCAGCGCTCGGAAGATGTCGACATTCGCGCCTTCCAGAAGATCCTGCTGGACCAGCAGGTGCTGACGATGGTTCGCCGCACCCGCGGTGACGACATCGATGCGGCCTGCGGTCAGTTGAAGGGGCAGGTGATGGATCGCACCCGCCGGCAGGCCGAGTTCAACCGCCAGTTGCGCGAGCAAGGCCTGGGTGATGCGGCGGCCTGAGTTCCTCCTGGTAGTGCTGGCGGTGGCGATACTGGGGACTGCCTGCTCCAGGTTGACCTTTGTTCGCCCCAAGGGCGGCATCAGGGAGGTCACCTCCACACCAACCGAATACAGCGTCCAGGACGGCAAGGCCACCCGGCGGCGGCTGGAAGAACAGGACAGCCTGGGCCTCGCCCAGCAGCGCCTGCGCGTGGGCGATCTTGCGACCGCCGAGCGTGAGGCCTCAAAGGCGCTCAAGCTCAATCCACAATCCTCCGCTGCCTACACGCTGCTGGCGGTGATCGCCGATCGCCGCGGACAGTCCAAGGAGGCTGGCGAGCGCTACCGACGTGCGGCAGAGCTTTCCCCCAACGATGGCGGGATGCTCAATAACTATGGTGCGTGGTTGTGTGGCAACGGGTTTGCGGCCGAGGCGCTGGTCTGGTTTGACCGGTCGATTGCCACGCCAGGTTATGGCGGCACGGCTGGCGCTCTGGCCAATGCGGGCGGCTGCGCGCTGCAGACCGGGCAGTACGAGCGTGTGGAAACGGACCTGCGCAAGGCGCTCGCCCTGGACCCGAAGAATGCCTACGCACTGGTGTCGATGGCCCGTAACGAGTACCGGCTGGGGCATTACATGGCTGCGCGGGCCTTCATCGAACGCAGGCTGACAGCTGCACCAGTGGATGCAGGCGTGTTACAACTCGCAGCTGACATTGAATCCAAGCTCGGCGACATGGCAGCGGCCGAGAAATATCGACAGCGGCAAAGGGCGGAGTTCCCGGATGCTACTGCGGGACGCCCAGGGGAAAGTGCAAGGCCATGATGGATCGGAACATGACCCACTTCGCGCCCGAAAACGGGCAGCAGATGGAGACTGGCGCGACGCTGCGTCACGCCCGCCAGCAGCAGGGAATGACCCTGGAACAGGCGGCGAGCAGGCTGAAGGTTCCCACCCGCGTCGTTGATGCGATCGAAAGTGGTCGCTGGCAGCAGCTGGGTGCCCCGGTCTTCGTGCGCGGCCACCTGCGCAGCTACGCCAAGCTGCTGGGCGTGAGCGTGGACGAGCATCTGGACCAGTCCACCCTGCAGGCCGTCCGGCCGGTGGAGCTGGTCAGCTATACCCATACCCCGCGTTACCAGCGCATCTTCGAAAGCGCTTCCCGGCGAGCGGTTTATGTGGTGATCACGCTGTGCTTCTTCGCGGTCCCGGTGTGGCTGCTGGTGTCCAACGGGGCAGGGCAGCAAGTCCTGAAGACCGCATCGCTGGACGTCATGCCCAAGGCGCCAGTTGAATCGTCCACCACGTCGGCTTCATTGCCAGCAACGAGCGAGCAGCTGCCGGCGGCCTCGGCCGAAGTTGACAACGCACCTATCACCGCGTCGATGGGGCCACGCCTGTCACGCGAGCCCGTGCCGGCAGTCGAGCCTACGCCCGCGCTGAAGCTCGCCTTCACTGGCGACAGCTGGGTGGATATCGAAGGTCCACAGGGCCAGAGCATTGAACGCGGCCTGCTCAAGGCTGGCCAGGAGCGCAGCTTCCAGGCGGGTCAAGTCGCCAGGATCAAACTGGGGAATGCGACCGCGGTTCAGGTTCAGCAAGGCGGGAGTACGGTGGACCTGACGCCGTACCAGCGGGCCAACGTGGCGCGCTTTGCGGTATCCTCCGACGGATCACTCGCGCCGGTCCAGGACTGACCCGCGAAGGGTCCAACAGTCGCAATTTAGATGACCCCGCACCGTCGCGGGGCGAGAGTACGCATGGCAATCGATGACCTGCTGGACGAGCACGAACAGAGTGAGCGCGTCCGCACCTGGCTGAAGAACAACGGCGCCGGCTTGATCGGCGGTATCGCGCTCGGACTGGCGCTGATTTTTGGGTGGAAATGGTGGGGCCAGCATCAGGACCAGCAAGCCCAGGCTGGCTACGGCGACTATGCCGCGGCGGCCAAGTCCATCGGTGGGACCGATCTGAAGGATGCACAGGCCAAGGTGGCTGCACTGCAGAAGGATGGCGATTCGGTATACGCCCAGCTCGCCGCCCTGCAGCTCGCACAGGCACAGGTGAAGGCCAATCAGATCGATGTCGCCCTGGCCACATTGAAGTCGGTTCCGGCCGACTCGTCGATGAAGCCATATGCCGACCTGCACGCTGCCCGCCTGTTGAACGGTTCGGGCAAGCCGGAAGAAGCGCTCAAGCTGCTGGCTCCATATGACAGCTCCTCCGCGCTGGAAGCCCGGGGCGATGCGTTTGCGCTGTCCGGCAAGCGCAACGAGGCGCGTGACACCTATCTGAAGGCTCTGACCAGCCTGGACGTTGCCTCGCCGCAGCGCCGCCTGGTGGAAGTCAAACTTACCAATGCCGGCGGAACAGTGCCCGGGCTCGCGGAGTCGAACTGATGAAAGTGGTTGTCAATATGAAGCGCGCCGCCGCCGTGGTCGCGCTGGTCGCAGTGCTGTCCGGTTGCACGACGGTCAAGGGCTGGTTCACCGACGACAAAAAGGCTGCCGAAAAGGCTGCCGTCGAGCCGTTGCCGCTGGAGAAGTTCGAAGCAACGGTCAAGATCGAGAAGCTCTGGTCAGCCAGTGCCGGCAAGGGTGAAAAGCTGCTCGGTACCCGGCAGGGACCGGCTGTGTTCGACGGCCACGTCTATGCGGCCGCCATCGAAGGTGGCGTGCGTGCGCTGGACCTGCAGACCGGCAAGGAGCTGTGGCACCACAAGATGAAGGAAGACCGCGTGTCTGCCGTCGGCGCAGGCGAAGGCTTGGTGGTGATCGGCACGCTGTCGGGCAAGGTGATCGCGCTCGACCCTGCCACTGGCGAGGAAAAATGGACCGCCCAGGCCAGCAACGAAGTCATCGCTCCGCCGGTCATCGGCCAGGGCAATGTGCTTGTGCACGCCAATGACGGCCAGGTGGTGTGCTACCAGGTGACCGACGGCACGCGCCGCTGGTTCTGGAATCGCGAACAGCCGCCGCTGATCGTGCGCGGCAATGGCCCGGTGACGTTGGGTCCGGGCATGGTCTTCGTCGGCAACGACGACGGCACCATGAGCGCATTGGCGCTGGCCGATGGGCATTCCCTGTGGGATCAGACGGTCGGCCAGCCCGAGGGTCGCACCGAACTGGAGCGCATGGCCGATGTGGACGGAGCACCGGTCCTGGACGGCACCACGCTTTATGCATCCAGCTACAAGAATGCGACCATCGCCATCGACGGTCCGAGCGGCCGCCCGATCTGGAACCGCGACAACGGCGGCGTCAGTGGGCTGGGCGTGGGGGCATCCAGCCTGATCCTGTCGGACAAGGGTGGAGCGGTGTGGTCCCTGGACAAGTCCAGCGGCGGTTCGCTGTGGTCCAACCAGAAGCTGCTGCGTCGTTCGCTGACCGCACCGGTGGTGCAGGGCGACTACGCCGTGGTTGGCGATTTCGACGGCTACCTGCACTGGCTGCGCATGGACAACGGCGAACTGGCCGCCCGTGAACGCGCCGGTGGCGACCCGATCCGCGCCCAGCCGGTGGTGGTTGACGGCGTGCTGGTGGTACAGAACACCGACGGCAAGCTGACCGCTTTCCGCATCAAATAAGCCAGGCTTGCGAACCCGCGGGGAGCCGGAACATGCGTCCGGCTCCCCGTTTTCGTATCCTGTGCCGCTTCGACGCGCCCGTTGAAGGCTGAATCCGGTTTCCGGAGCAGCCTCCAGTCACGGGTGCCCATTCGTTTCACGCCTTCTGGTCCCTGTTCATGCTGCTGCCTCTCGTCGCCCTTGTGGGCCGCCCCAATGTGGGCAAGTCCACGCTGTTCAATGCGCTCACGCGTACCCGCGATGCGTTGGTGCACGACCAGCCAGGCGTGACCCGTGACCGCAACTACGGTGTCTGCCGCCTGGACCCAGAGCACCCGTTCGTGCTGGTCGACACCGGTGGCATCGCCGGTGACGAGGAAGGCCTGTCTGGCGCCACCGCCCGCCAGGCGCGCGGCGCGGCGGCCGAGGCCGACCTGGTGCTGTTCATCGTCGATGCCCGCGAGGGCGCCTCGGCGCTGGACGACGAGATCCTCGAATGGCTGCGCAAGACCGCGCGCCCGACGCTGCTGGTGCTGAACAAGATCGATGGCGTCGACGAGGACAACGCCCGCGCCGACTTTGCCCGCTATGGCTTCTCCGATGTGCTGACCCTGTCGGCCTCGCATCGCCAGGGTCTGGACGAGCTGATGGAGATCGTCCAGGCGCGCCTGCCGGCAGAAGGTTCCGGCGAGACGCTGGACGACGATCCCAACCGCATGCGCGTGGCCTTCGTCGGCCGCCCCAACGTGGGCAAGTCGACCCTGGTCAACCGCCTGCTGGGCGAAGAACGCATGATCGCCTCGGAGGTGCCCGGGCACCACGCGCGACTCCATCGCCGCCGATCTTGAGCGCGAAGGCAAGCTGTACCGCCTGGTCGATACCGCCGGCATCCGCCGCAAGGGCCGGGTGGACGAGGCGGTGGAGAAGTTCTCCATCGTCAAGACCCTGCAGGCGATCGAACAGTGCCAGGTCGCGGTGTTGCTGCTGGATGCCACCGAAGGCGTGACCGACCAGGATGCGAGCGTACTGGGCGCGGTGCTGGATGCCGGCCGAGCCTTGGTGGTTGCCGTCAACAAGTGGGATGGCCTGACCGAGTACCAGCGGCAGACGGCCGAGTCACTGCTGGACCGCAAGCTGAATTTCGTCGAGTGGGCGGAGAACGTGCGTATCTCGGCCAAGCATGGTTCGGGCCTGCGCGAACTGTTCAAGGCCGTGCACCGCGCGCATGCGTCGGCGACCAAGGTGTTCAGCACCAGCGAGGTCAATACCGCACTGGAGATCGCTTACGAAACCAACCCGCCGCCGAGTATCCGCGGGCATGTGTCCAAGCTGCGCTACGTGCATCCGGGTGGTGAGAATCCGCCGACCTTCATTGTCCACGGCACCCGCTTGAAAGTGCTGCCGGAGTCGTACAAGCGTTACCTGGAGAACTTCTTCCGCAAGCGTTTCAAGCTGGTTGGTACGCCGGTCCGGTTCCTGTTCCGCGAAGGGTCCAATCCCTACGAAGGCAAGAAGAACGTGTTGACCGAGCGCCAGGTCGCCAAGAAAAAGCGCCTGATCCGTCACGTCAAGGGACGCGGCAAGTAAGCCTTGGTCGAATTTCCGACCCGGATCGACTACGCCCAGGCGCTGGAAATCGTCCAGCGCGTGGCCGCCGAGCGCCAGCTGCCCGCTGCGCGCATGGCGATCCAGCGGGTGGATGGGAGGGTGCTGGGCCAGCCGGTCACGGCCGGATTCCCGCTGCCGCCGTTCGACAACAGCCGCATGGATGGCTTTGCGGTCCGCAGTGTCGATCTTTCCGACGATGTGCCGACAACGCTGGCACTGGTGGGCGAACAGTTCGCCGGGATCGATGCCGGGCTGGTGTTGCAGGCCGGGCAGTGCGCACGCATCACCACCGGCGCACCGCTGCCGGTCGGTGCCGACGCGGTGGTGATGAAGGAGTTGGCCCATCTCGATGGCGCGCAGGTCACCGTGCCGGCCGGCATCCGGGCTGGCAACGACATCCGTCGCGCGGGCGAGGACGTGGAGGATGGGCAGCAGGTGTTGCGCGCCGGCCAGGTCCTGACCCCTGCGCGCGTGTCGCTGGCCGCTGCACTCGGCAACGCTGACCTGGCGGTGACGCAGCGCCCCACGGTGGCGGTGTTTTCCACCGGTGACGAGCTGGCCGAAGCGGGCATGCCGCTGCAGCCGGGGCAGATCTACGACAGCAATCGTGACCTGCTGATGGGCCTGCTGCGCCAGCTCGGCCTGGAACCGGTCGCCTGGCCCAGGCTTCCCGACGATCCGCAGCGCGTGGAAACCGCGTTGCGCGATGCCGCGAGCGCGTTCGATGTGGTCATCACCGCCGGTGGTGTTTCGGCCGGCGAAAAGGACCTGCTGCCCGGCCTGCTGCAGGCGCACGGGCATGTGCATTTCTGGAAGGTGCGGATGAAGCCCGGGATGCCGGTACTGTTCGGCGCGCTGGACAAGGCGCTGCTGCTGGGCTTGCCTGGCAATCCGGTGTCGGTGCTGGCGACTTTCCTGGCGTTGGGCAGGCCGCTGCTGGACGGATTGCAGGGCAGGGCGGAACCGCGCCCGCGTTTTACCGCACGCCTGGCCAGTGACTGGAACAAGTCACACGAGCGCCTGGAGTTCCTGCGTGGCCGCCTGTCTTCCAGTGACGATGGTGTGCTGCTGGTCGAACCGAATCCCGCCGAAGCCTCGCACCAGCTGCGCGGCGCGGCCGACAGTGATGCGCTGATCGTGCTGGAAGCCGGCGCACGGCAGTACGCAGCCGGCACGCCGGTTGTGGTGCTGCCTTACTAAGCACCGCTGGCGCGCGATACTGCGCGCATGGGCATCCAACACCTCACACCAGCACAGGCGCGGCAACGACAGTCTGCCGGCGCCATGCTGATCGACGTCCGCGAAGCGCACGAGCGGGCCAGCGGCCAGGCCGAAGGCGCACTGGGCATCCCTCAGGCGATGCTGGTCGCAGACCCGGCCATGCATCTGCCTGATCCCTCGCGCGAAATCCTGCTGATCTGCCAGTTCGGCGGCCGCTCGCTGGCGGTCGCACAGGCGTTGGCCTCGGCGGGCTACGCACAGGTGGCGTCCATCGAAGGCGGGACCACGCGCTGGATCGCCGACGGCCTGCCGCTGGTCAAGCCTGCGCTGGATGGCGAGCGCGCCGACTTCCTTGAACGCTATTCGCGTCACCTGCTGCTGCCGCAGGTGGGCGAGGAGGGGCAACAGAAGCTGCGCGCCGCGCGTGTGTTGCTGGTCGGCGCCGGTGGGCTCGGCTCGCCGGCCGCGTATTACCTGGCCGCCGCCGGGGTCGGCACGTTGCGCATCGCCGACGACGACGTGGTGGATCGCAGTAATCTGCAGCGCCAGATCCTGCATGCCGACGCGCGGGTCGGCATGGCGAAGGTGCAGTCGGCGGCGACTGCGCTGGGCGCACTCAATCCCGGCGTGCAGGTCGAAGCCATCGAAGCGCGCGTCACGGCTGACAATGTCGAGCGCCTGATGCAGGACGTGGACGTGGTGATCGATGGCGCCGACAACTTCGCCACGCGCTACCTGCTCAACGATGCCTGCGTGCGGTTGGGCAAGCCGCTGGTTTACGGCGCGGTCCAGCAGTTCGAAGGCCAGGTCAGCGTGTTCGACGCGGGGCGCCAGCGCGGCCAGGCGCCGTGCTATCGCTGCCTGTTCCCCTCGCCGCCGCCGCCGGAGCTGGCGCCCAACTGTGCGGAGACCGGCGTGCTCGGGGTGCTGCCCGGCGTGATCGGCCTGCTGCAGGCGACCGAGGCGATCAAGCTGCTGCTGGGTATCGGCGATTCTCTGGCTGGGCGGCTGCTCAACTTCGACGCGCTGTCGATGCGCTTCCACGAACTGCGATTGAAGCCGGACCCGTCCTGCCCGGTGTGCGCGCCGCTGGTGGCACGCGACTGAAGGCGCGCGGCTTCCTGCACGCCAGTGCTTGCGTTACCGTGCGCGCGCAGCCCGGTCACCGCGGGCATCGAGACCACCATGCGCACCTTGATCCTGATTCTTGCCGGCCTGTTGATCGCCGTGGGCGCGGTGTTTCGTTGCCCGCAGGCCCATCGCCGGAAAGGCGCTGCGGCCTTCACCGTGGTCTGGCTGTTGGCGGTGGCCTGGAACCTGCGCGTCGGATTGGCGCATGGCTACGCGCTGCAGGAAGAAGCGCCGATCCAATTGCTGATCTTCGTGGTGCCGGTGGCCGCGGCGTGGTGGCTGGCGCGCGCGCGGCGCTGAACCGTCGATTCCCTGCATCGTGCCGTGCATCCGGTCTTGTACGAATGTGCGTTCTTCGGTGGGATCGCGCCTGATCTTTGCTCCATCGGAGCACGTCGCTGGAACTGCAGCGGCCATGCAGGCACGTTTTCGCGCAAATGCGGGTTTTGATGGTGCGGCCACGGCTAAACTCCCTGCATGAGTGCAGCCGCCCAATCGAGTGAACTGGTCAGCGTCGTCGCCCTGCTGGGTGCGGCGGTGGTCGCCGTCCCGTTGTTTCGCCGCCTGGGCCTGGGCTCGGTGCTCGGCTATCTGGCCGGTGGTCTGGCGATCGGTCCATTCGGGCTGAAGTGGTTCACCGACCCCCAATCGATCCTGCACACCGCCGAGCTGGGCGTGGTGCTGTTCCTGTTCGTCATCGGGTTGGAGATGCGGCCCTCGCACCTGTGGGGCTTGCGCCGGCAGATCTTTGGCCTGGGTACGTTGCAGATCGCCCTGTGCACCGCCGCGCTGACCGGCGTGGGCCTGGCGTTCGGCCTGCACGGTGCCGTCGCATTTGTGGGCGCGGCGGGCTTTGTGCTGACCTCCACCGCCATCGTGATGCAGCTGCTGGGTGAGCGTGGTGACATTGCCCTGCCGCGCGGGCAGAAGATCGTTTCAGTGCTGTTGTTCGAGGACTTGTTGATCGTGCCGTTGCTGGCGCTAATCGCGTTCCTGTCGCCGCTGCCGGCGCAGGGCGGCGAGCATTCGCGCTGGGCTTCGATCGGTGTCGGTATTGCCTGCCTGGCTGGACTGATCGCCGCCGGCATCTGGCTGCTCAATCCCTTGTTCCGGCTGCTGGCACGGGCCAAGGCGCGCGAGGTCATGACCGCCGCTGCGCTGCTGGTGGTGCTGGGTGCGGCGTTGGTGATGCAGTTGGGCGGCCTGTCGATGGCGATGGGCGCGTTCCTGGCTGGCGTGCTGTTGTCCGAGTCCACCTTCCGCCACCAGATCGAAGCGGACATCGAGCCATTCCGCGGCATCTTGCTGGGCCTGTTCTTCCTCAGCGTGGGCATGTCGCTGGACCTGGCGGTGGTGGCGGCCAACTGGAAGCTGGTGTTCGCGATGGTCATCGCGATGATGATCACCAAGGCGCTGTGCATCTACGCCATCGCGCGCCTGACCCGCAGTTCGCATGGTGAAGCGCTGGATCGCGCGGTATTGATGGCGCAAGGCGGCGAGTTCGCCTTCGTGCTGTACGCCGCTGCGGCTGCCGCAGGCCTGATCGACGCGACGGTCAGCGCCAACATGACGGCCATCGTGGTGCTGTCGATGGTGTTGACGCCGCTGGTGGTGATCGGCGCGCGCCGCTTCATGCCCAAGACCACCGCGTCGATGGAAGGCATTGAAGAGGTTCACGACCAGAGCGGCAGCGTGCTGATCATCGGTTTCGGTCGCTTTGGCCAGGTGATGAGCCAGTCGCTGCTGGCGCGCGACATCGACGTGACCATCATCGACAACGACATCGACATGATCCAGAGCGCCGGCGAATTCGGCTTCAAGATCTTCTTCGGCGACGGTACCCGGCTGGACGTGCTGCATGCTTCCGGCGCGGCCACCGCGCGCGCGATCGCGATCTGCACGGACAACCGCGCGGTGACCAGCCAGATCGTGGAGCTGGCACAGAGCGAGTTCCCGCAGGCCAAGGTGCTGGCACGTTCGTTCGACCGCGAGCATTCGCTGGCGCTGGTCAAGGCCGGGGTGGACTACCAGATCCGCGAAACCTTTGAATCCGCCGTGCGCTTCGGTATGGCCGCGCTGATCGAACTGGGCGTGGATGAGGAAGATGCCGAGCGCAGCGCCGAGGAAGTGCGGCGCCTGGATGCAGAACGCTTCGACCTGGAAGTCGCCGCGGGCGACGTGCGTGCGGGCAGGCAGCTCATCATCGGTAACACCGCGCCGGCCACGCCGACGCCGTTCACCACGCCGCGCCGCGAGAGCCAGGTGCTCAACCCCTCCAGCCCGATCCACCTGGAAGAGCCCGACGCCCGCGAGACCTGATCCACCGCGCGCAGAACGTACCGTCGATGACAGATGGCCAGCGGCGGTAATGATGGTGTGGCATGAGGGTATGTCCAACGGTGCTGGTCGGATGCGTTCAGGCTAACCAGACCTTTACGCATGATGCGGCCCGGCTGCGATCAACTCGCACCTCCCCTGGAGAGAGGAGGCATTCCCATGCAGATCACCCTGATCGGCGCCGGCTTCTGCGGCAGTACTTTGGCTGCGGAGCTGCTGCGTCAGGGCGGGCCGGAGACGCGGGTGACCCTGGTGGGCCAGCCTGAAACCTTCGGCCGCGGCGTCGCCTACGGCGCAGCACGACCGGAACACGTCCTCAACGTCCGCGCCAAGGATCTGGGTGCCGATGCGCAGGCACCGGCCGGATTCGCCGATACGCTGGCCCTGGGCGAGCGCGGCCGCCTGGATTTCCTGCCGCGGCTGGCCTACGGCGAGTACCTGCAGTCGCACCTGCAGCAGGCCACCGATGGCGCCAGCGGCTTTGCCCGGATCGAGGAGGAAGTCATCGCGGTGGACCGCACGCCCGGTGGCTTCCGTGTGCTGCTGGCCAATGGCGAGGATTTCTTCAGCGATGTGGTGGTGCTGACCGTGGGCGCGTTGCCGCCGCAGCGCCTGGCCGGTGTCGGCCCGCGCCTGGCCGTGGACCCGCGCTACATCGGCTGGCCCTGGCAGGACGGTGCCATCGACAAGATCCCGCCGGGTGCGCGACTGCTGATCGTCGGCGCCGGCCTGACCATGGCCGATGTCGTGCTGACCCTGCGCAAGCGCGACCATCGCGGCCCGATTACCGCGCTGTCGCGCCACGGCCTGCTGCCGCAGGCGCATCTGGACGTGCCAGGTGCGCCGCTGGAACTACCGCCGGGCGTGCACCACGCGTTGCGCGACCACGACCTGCGCACGCTGGTTCGCACCCTTCGCCAGCTCTCGACCGTGGTCGATGACTGGCGGCGCGTGGTCGATGCGTTGCGTCCGCACCTGCAACCGTTCTGGCGTGGATTGAACCTGCAGGCGCGGGCGCGCTTCCTGCGCCATCTGCGCTCGCACTGGGAGGCGATGCGTCATCGGGTCGCGCCGAGCGTGGCCAAGGAACTGCAGGCCGCGAAGTCCACGGGGCAGCTGCGGGTGCTGGCCGGCCGACTGCTGCGTGCCAGGGTTGGCGTGCACGACGTGGAAGCGCTGGTCCGGCCGCGCGGTGGCGACAGCACCTGGCTGGGCCATTTCGACGTGGTGATCCGCGCCACCGGCCTGGACACCGACATCGAGCGCAGCAGCCATCCGCTGGTGGCGACCCTGCGCGATTCGGGTCTGCTCGGTGCCGATCCACTCGGCCTGGGCGTGGATGCCGACCGCCACCTGCAGCTGCGCGATTCCTTCGGCACGCCGGTCCATGGACTGTATTGCCTGGGTCCGCTGCTGCGTGGCCAGTTGTGGGAAATCACTGCCGTGCCCGAGTTGCGCAATGCGGCCCGGACCCTGGCGGCACGCCTACTTTCACAGCAGGCGCGGACTGACCGTGGGCAGCAGTGCAGATGCGACGTCCGCGCTGCGCGAGGCGGGCTAGGGCGCAGGCCTGGCGACGGTGGAGCCCATGAACCTCGCCATCGCCGGCCAGTAATCCGGCGCGGCGGAAATGGTGATGTGGTCGTAGTGTGCGAACGCGACCACCTGCAGTCGATCGGCGGGAAGCGAAGCGATCAGTGCGGCCGTTGCGGCAGGCGGCACGACCGTGTCGCGACCCGCGCGCAGGACCAGCGTGTCGCCGTGATGTGTGGCCAGGTGCTTCGCCGAGTCGAAGCACTCGCGCATCAGCCAGCCCGTTGGCAGCCACGGGTAATGCAGCTGGCCGACATGGACCAGCGAATCGAACGGCGTCACCAGCGCCAGATGCGGCACCGGTCGCTGGCCGGCGACCCAAGAGGCCACGCCGCTGCCCAGGCTGCGACCGATTACATCGACCGGCGCATCCGGCTGCTGCTGGCGCACATGGTCGTACAGCGCCACCGCATCGCCGAACAGCGCGTCCTGCGAGGGCACGCCGCCGCTGGCGCCATAACCGCGATAGGCAAGCAGGTAGATCGTGTGGCTGGGAAAGCTGCGTGCCAGTTCATCGGCCGAATCCTGTACCCGCTCGGCATTGCCGCCGAAGTAGAGCAGGGCGCGTGACTGGCCCGGGTTGAGCACCCGTCCACGCAGCACCAGGCCATCGCGCTTCAGTTGCAGGTCATCACTGCGCGGCGCCACCTGCGTGTACTGCGGGTAGAAGATCAGGCTGCGCTGCTTGACGTAGACCAGTGCGCACAGCGCGACATAGCCCAGGACGACCAGTGCTAGGATCACCGCCAGCCAGCGCATCGGGGTGGCGCCGCTCAGCCGTGTTTTTCCTGCGTGGCGGCAAACGCCGCCAGCTGCTCGGGCGTGGCCTCGGTCTGGTACCTGGCCTTCCATTCGGGAAACGGCATGCCGTAGACGGTCTCGCGGGCCTGGTCCTTGGTCATCGGGGTGCCCGCGGCCTCGGCGGCTTCGCGGTACCAGTCGGACAGGCAGTTGCGGCAGAAGCCGGCCAGGATCATCAGGTCGATGTTCTGCACGTCGTGGCGTTCGACGTTCAGGTGTTGCAGCAGGCGGCGGAAGGCGGCGGCTTCGAACTGCGTGGTGTCGGTCATTGCGGCAATCAGGGACAATACGGAGCCACGAACTCTACACCGCGCCTCGATGACCGCTCCCACGCCCGCCCGCATCCTCGATGGCCGCCGCATCGCCGAAGAGCTCCTGGACCAGCTCAAGGCGCGGGTCGATGCGCGCGTGGACGCCGGCAGGGCGCGCCCCGGGCTGGCCGTGGTGCTGGTGGGTGGCGACCCGGCCAGCACCGTGTACGTGCGCAACAAGCGTCGGGCGGCGGAAAAAGTGGGCATCGAGGCCTTCGATTACGACATGCCGGCCGGCACCACCGAGGCCCAGCTGCTGGACCTGATCGACCAGCTCAATGCCGATCCCAAGGTCCACGGCATCCTGGTCCAGCTGCCGCTGCCAGGCATCCCCGACGCGCGCCGGCTGATCCACCGGATCGATCCGCGCAAGGACGTAGACGGCTTCCATCCGGAAAACGTCGGCCACCTGGCCTTGCGCGAATTCGGCCTGCGCCCGTGCACGCCGCGCGGCATCGTGACCCTGCTGGGCCACACCGACCGGCCGGTGCGCGGCCAGAACGCGACCATCGTCGGCGTGTCCAACCACGTCGGCCGGCCGATGGCGCTGGAACTGCTGATCGCCGGCTGCACCGTGACCAGCTGCCACAAGTTCACCCCGAAGGACGTGCTGGAAGCCCGCGTGCGCGATGCCGACATCCTGGTGGTGGCGGTCGGCCGCCCGCACCTGATCCCCGGCGAATGGGTCAAGCCCGGCGCGGTGGTGATCGACGTGGGCATCAACCGGCTGGAAGACGGCCGCCTGACCGGCGATGTCGGTTTCGAGGCCGCCGCCGAGCGCGCCAGCTGGATCACCCCGGTGCCCGGCGGCGTGGGCCCGATGACCGTGGCCACCCTGATGCAGAACACGCTGGAAGCCGCAGACGCCAGCGACGCTGGCTGAACGGTCCCGCCAGCCGGCACCTTCAACCGGTCGTCCAACGCTGCATTCGGTCAGGAAGGCAGGAAAAAGACTGCCGCGGTGCGGTAGAATGTCGCGCTTCCCAAGCACTGGTTAGGTGGCCCGATGCTGCGCATCCTGGCTGAAGCACTGACGTACGACGACGTTTCCCTCGTCCCCGCCCACTCGCTCGTTCTGCCCAACGAGGTCAAGCTGGATACCCGGCTGACCCGCGACCTGCGCCTGAAACTGCCGATCCTGTCGGCCGCCATGGATACGGTCACCGAGCACCGCCTGGCCGTCACCATGGCCCAGCTGGGTGGCATCGGCATCATCCATAAGAACCTGACGGTCGCCGAACAGGCCGCCGAGGTCGCCCGGGTCAAGAAGTTCGAATCCGGCGTGATCACCGAGCCGTTCACGGTCGGCCCGGACACCACCATCGCCGAAGTCCTCAAGCTCACCCGCGCCCGCAACATCTCCGGCGTACCGGTGGTCGATGACGGCCAGCTGCTGGGCATCGTCACCAGCCGCGACATGCGCTTCGAGAAGAAGCTCGACGATCCGGTCAGCCACATCATGACCAAGAAGGATCGCCTGGTGACCGTGCGCGAAGGCGCCAGCGACGAGGAAGTGCTGGAGCTGCTGCACAAGCATCGCATCGAGAAGATCCTGGTGGTCAACGACAGCTTCGCGCTGCGCGGCCTGATCACGGTCAAGGACATCCAGAAGAAGTCCGACAGCCCCAACGCCGCCAAGGACGCGACCAGCCGCCTGCTGGCCGGCGCCGCGGTCGGTGTCGGTGGCGACACCGAGCAGCGCGTCGAAGCGCTGGCCGCCGCCGGTGTGGACGTGATCATCGTCGATACCGCGCATGGCCATTCGCAGGGCGTGCTGGATCGCGTCAACTGGGTCAAGAAGACCTATCCGCAGATCCAGGTGATCGGCGGCAACATCGTCACCGGCGATGCGGCCCTGGCGCTGATGGATGCGGGCGCCGATGCGGTCAAGGTTGGCGTCGGCCCGGGTTCGATCTGCACCACGCGCGTGGTTGCAGGCGTGGGCGTGCCGCAGATCACCGCGGTCAACATGGTGGCCGAGGCACTGCAGGACCGCATTCCGTTGATCGCCGATGGTGGCATTCGTTACTCGGGCGACATCGGCAAGGCGCTGGCCGCTGGCGCGTCTACGGTGATGATTGGTGGCCTGCTGGCCGGCACCGAGGAAGCTCCGGGCGAAGTCGAGTTGTTCCAGGGCCGCAGCTACAAGAGCTATCGCGGCATGGGTTCGCTGGCGGCGATGGAGAAGGGCTCCAAGGACCGCTATTTCCAGGACTCTTCCGATGCCGATAAGCTGGTCCCGGAAGGCATCGAAGGCCGCGTGCCGTATCGCGGTTCGGTCGGCGGCATCATCCACCAGCTGGTCGGTGGCCTGCGCGCCACCATGGGCTATGTCGGCTGTGCCACGGTCGAGGACATGCGCAGCAAGCCGCAGTTCGTGAAGATCACCGGCGCCGGCCAGCGCGAGAGCCACGTCCACGACGTGCAGATCACCAAAGAGCCGCCGAACTACAGGGCGGGATAAGGCAACGCGCTTGCGAGGCACGCTTCGCACGTTGGCGAACGCCCGGCCATGGACAGCTGGGCCGGTGGTTCCGAAAGCCGGGATGTTTTTCCCAGGGACGGCTGTAGTGGTGAATTCAAAGTGACGCGCGCGGATCCAGGTTTGCGCGCGTCGTCATATCCAGTCTTCAAGAGTGCGCCAGGCCGATGACCAACATCCATACCGACAAGATCCTGATCCTCGATTTCGGCGCGCAGTACACGCAGCTGATCGCTCGCCGCATCCGCGAGATCGGCGTGTACTGTGAAATTTGGGCGTGGGACCACGACCCGGCCGAGATTGCCGGCTTCGGCGCCAAGGGCATCATCCTGTCCGGTGGCCCGGAGTCGACCACGCTGCCGGGCGCGCCCGCCGCACCGCAGGAAGTCTTCGACAGCGGCCTGCCGGTGTTCGGCATCTGCTATGGCATGCAGACCCTGGCTGCGCAGCTGGGTGGCGCGACCGAAGCAGCCGACCAGCGTGAGTTCGGCCATGCCGAAGTCAACGTCATCAATCCCGATGCGCTGTTCAAGGGCTTGAGCGATCACGGCGGCGAGCCGCGTTTGAACGTGTGGATGAGCCACGGTGATCATGTTTCCGTCGCGCCGCCGGGCTTCACCATCACCGCCACCACCGATCGCATTCCGGTCGCTGCGATGGCGAACGAAGAAAAGCGCTGGTACGGCGTGCAGTTCCATCCGGAAGTCACCCACACCCTGCAGGGCCAGGCGCTGCTGAGACGCTTCGTGGTCGATGTGTGCGGCTGCCAGACGCTGTGGACCGCGGCCAACATCATCGACGACCAGATCGCCCGCGTGCGCGAGCAGGCCGGCGATGATGAAGTGATCTTGGGCCTGTCCGGCGGCGTCGATTCTTCGGTGGTCGCCGCGTTGCTGCACAAGGCGATCGGCGACAAGCTGACCTGCGTGTTTGTCGATACCGGCCTGTTGCGCTGGCAGGAAGGCGACCAGGTGATGGCGATGTTCGCCGAGCACATGGGCGTCAAGGTCATCCGCGTGAATGCCGCGGATCGCTACTTCAGCAAGCTGGAAGGCGTGGCCGACCCGGAAGCCAAGCGCAAGATCATCGGCAACCTGTTCGTGGACATCTTCGACGAGGAGTCCAACAAGCTCAGCAACGCCAAGTGGCTGGCGCAGGGCACCATCTACCCGGACGTGATCGAGTCGGCCGGCAGCAAGACTGGCAAGGCCCACGTCATCAAGAGCCACCACAACGTCGGCGGCCTGCCCGAGCACATGAAGCTGGGCCTGGTCGAGCCGCTGCGCGAGTTGTTCAAGGACGAAGTGCGCCGCCTCGGCGTCGAACTCGGCCTGCCGCGCAGCATGGTCTACCGCCACCCGTTCCCGGGCCCGGGCCTGGGCGTGCGCATCCTGGGCGAAGTGAAGCGTGAGTACGCCGAGCTGCTGGCCAAGGCCGACGCGATCTTCATCGACGAGCTGCGCAAGGCCGACCTGTACGACAAGACCAGCCAAGCGTTCGCGGTGTTCCTGCCGGTGAAGTCGGTCGGCGTGGTCGGTGATGCGCGTGCGTATGAGTGGGTGATCGCGCTGCGTGCGGTGGAGACCATCGACTTCATGACCGCGCACTGGGCGCACCTGCCGTACGACTTCCTCGGGACCGTCAGCAACCGCATCATCAATGAACTGCGCGGGGTCTCGCGCGTGGTCTACGACATCAGCGGTAAGCCGCCGGCGACGATCGAGTGGGAGTGAAATCAGGTCCTTCGGGGACTATCGCTCAGTATCGGAAGGTTGATGTAATTCTTTAATTTATAAAGATTTACTTCACGACAGCCATCGATGACTATCGCTAACCAGCGGAACAGGTTGACGGTGGCGCCTGGCAGGGGTGTCGAACTCACTGGCAGGCGTCGCTCGAGTTTGTGAAAACGTGAATCAACTGGTGAAAGAGGCCTTGGGTCAGCCTTCCCCGGTCGAATGCGCCACGCGCTCCAGGTAGCCCAGGCACAACGACGCCAATTGCCCACTCCAGGCCCTTACGATGGAAGCTGGTGCGCCATTTTCGATCATGTACGTGGTTGGCCCCACCATCGCGGCCAGGAACATATAGGCGGCGGTGGGCAGGTCGCTGAACTGCACATCTTTTGCCGTGCGCAACGCAGCGCTCAGTATCGCGAGTGCCCGCTTCTCCGTTTCGGTGGCTAGTGAGCGCGAGTCAAGTTCGCCAGCAACCGCATATAAGGCGCGTGCCTCATCGAGGCGTTCAATTTTCGCCATGACGAATGCATTGACGATCGTAGACACAATCTCCGGTAGTGACTTGCCGTGGACCGACTCCGCGGCCTGCTCCACGTGACTTCCCACCTCGCCGACATGGCGTTCTACGACTGCGAAAAGCAGGGCTTGCTTGTTGGGGTAATACTGGTAGAGCGTTCCCACGGACGTTCCGGCTCGTTCGGCCACTCGAATCGTTGTTAGCCGCTGCAGGCCTTCGCCTAGCAAAACCTGAATAGTTGCCTCGAATATCGCGTCGACCGTGGCCTTGGATCTCGCTTGCGCTGGCTTTTTTCTAGCGGATATATCTGGCTTTCCAGTTGTTCGCATATGCGAATAGTAAATATGAAGAATTATTCATATTGTATTGACTGCATATGTTTATTCAACTGATCGGGCATGAACAATATTCGTCGCGATGCCGCCGCGAATTCCAGCCGCCCTCCCGGGCCTGCAGGCAGTGGTGCTTATGCTTAGGCCTGATATGGCAGTTGGATAAAGCCATTGGTCGCGTGCGGATGTCGAGTTGCTCTTGACGTACGTATTGCACCGGGGGGGGGGGGCAGCCGGAACTTGGTCATGAGTCTGACGGCGCGATTCCGGGACGCGTGACGTTCCGCGCTGGAAGCGTACTTATCAATAACCAATCCATGGGAAAAAGCATGTCTACAGTGTTGATAACTGGTGGTCACTCCGGCCTGGGCTTCGAGGCATCAAAGCAACTGGCTTCGATGGGAAGCGACCTTGTGATCGCCGGTCGTGATTTGGGAAGGATTGGGGACGCAGCGAGTGAGCTGCGATCAGTCTTCGGTGTGAAGGTTCATGCCCTGCAGATGGATGTGTCTTCGCTGGATTCTGTTCGGCGCGCAGCTGCAATATGTGAAGGGAAGATCCGGAACGGCGAGATGGGTCGGTTACAAGCCGTCATCTGCAATGCTGGCGGGAGCTTTCCGGGGGAGGTTGCCTTCAGCGCTGATGGATATGAAATCACTTTCGCAACCAACTATCTTGGGCATTTCCTGCTTGTGCAGTTGCTGCTCGAATCGTTGACCGATGAGGGGCGTATTGTCTTCGTCGCCAGCGGCACGCACGATCCCGACACAAGCGACGGGAAGCTGGTTGGCAAGGCCCTCACCGCAGATGTCTCGGCATTGGCGCGACTGGGAAGGGGTGGCGCAACTTCGTCGACGTTCGGGCAACGCTATGCGACCTCGAAGCTGTGCATGATCCTGTGTGCGTACGAACTTGATCGAAGGTTGCGCAGAGCAGGCAGGTCGACCTCGTCTATCGCATACGACCCAGGATCGATACCCGAGACTGGCCTGATGCGTGGCTTGCCCGCACCACTTCAGTGGTTGAGCAAGACGTCGGCGATGCGGCTGGCATCAAAAATGATGGGGATTACTCAGGGCCGTCTGGATTTCTCAGGAGCGTCGATGGCCAGGATTGCCATCGACCCGGCCTATGCACATGTGTCTGGAAAATATCTGCAGTCCAGTAACGGGAAGCTGTCGGTGACGAAGTCTTCTGTCGCTTCATACAACGAAGCAAGTGCGGCGAAGCTTTGGGATGACTCGCAGCGTCTTGCTGATTCCCAGGGTTCCGAGGGAAAAACACCTGTATAGCGTGCGCGCTTCGGACATCTTGTCGTGGGCAATTCGGTCGATCCGGGAAGCGCGCTCGAACGCCGCAATCATCGGGGGATGGCTTCGCACGCGCGGTGGGCCGGCCAGGTGCGGGGTCGACTGATGGTGTTTCCCCGGTCCTGGGGCACGGACGCCGGCGAAGCCACCAGAGGGGGGGCGTGGCAAGGCGATATTGCCGTGTTTGCGGCAAGCCCAAGCAGGCCATTGCCTGACTTGGGCGCCGGGATTTGCACAATGGGGTTCCATCGCTGCCGGTTGGTGGCGGACACCATGCGAGCCCCACGATGAAATCACTGCTGTTCCTGGCCGTCTGCACGCTGGCGCTGTGCACGCCGCTAGCCTTTGCCGATGACGCCTCCGATCCTGCGGCAACACCGGCCGGTTCACTGGAAGTGGTCGCCCGTTTCAATGGGCCTGGTCCTTCCGGCATCGCGGTGACGCCGCAAGGTCGCGTGTTTGTCGGTTTTCCGCGGCATGCGGACAACCACGCTGGGGTGACCTTGGCCGAACTGGTCGACGGCAAGCTCGTGCCCTTTCCCTCGCGTGCGATGAGCCTGCCCTCGCAGGCCCCATTCGCGCAGTGGCTGGTGTCGGTCCATGGCATGACCACCGACACGCGCGGCAACCTGTGGGTCATCGACGACGGCAAGCGCGCTGGCATCGGCGGGATTCCCGATGGCGCGGCCAAGGTCGTGGGCTTTGACCCGGACACCGGCAAGGTGATTGCCAAGGTGGTGCTCAAGGCGCCCGCGCTGCTGCAGGACAGCCACATGAACGACCTGCGGGTCGACCTGACCCATGGGAACAAGGGCACGGCCTACATCAGTGATTCCTCGTTCGGCACCTCGCCGGCCCTGGTCGTGGTCGACCTGGCCAGTGGTCGCCAGCGCCGGGTGCTGGAGCACCATGTGTCCACGCAGCCGCAAGCCGGATTCATGGCGATCCTGGATGGCAAGCCGATGCGCTATGACGCCAGGCATCCGACCTTTCCGGTGGGCGGTGCCGATGCGATCACGCTGAGTCCGGATTCGAAGACGCTGTACTACGCGCCGTTGACGAGCCGTGCGCTGTACAGCATTCCCACGGCGTTGCTGTCTGACTTCAGCGCCAGTGAGGCGACGCTGGGCGCGGCGGTCAGCGACCTGGGCGAGAAGGGCTTCGCGGATGGCATGGCGACCGACGCGCAGGGCCGGCTTTACATCACCGATGGCGAGCACGATGCCATCCTGCGGCGCTGGCCCGATGGGCACCTGGACACCGTGGTGCGCGATCCGCGCATCGTCTGGCCCGATGGGATCGCCACCACCGACAAGTACGTCTACGTGACCCTGGGGCAGTGGGATCGTCTGCCGGGTTTCAATGGCGGTCGTGACCTGCGCCAGCCGCCCTATCTGCTCGTGCGCGCGCCGATCGCGCCGGCGCCCACGCTGGATGCATCCCACCCGGCCGATTGAGCGGTGGGGCAATCATCGGGCACCGTCCGGGGGGCGCTCGATCCCCGGGAATCTGGGCGCTGCCATTGGTGGTTTTCTTGTGTTATGAGGTGTCTGTGCAGGTGACATACTGACGAAAAGGCATCAGGAAAGGCGTGCGGCGGAAATGGCTTATTTGTAATATTTGCTCAGGCAACCACTAGGCGACCCACAGCAATGGATACCCCCGCGAGCGAACCGGAAGGCAAGCGTTTCGAATCCCTGACCCGTCGAGATTTCCTGATAGGCGCCGGTTCGGTCGCCTTTCTCGTCGCCTGCGGCGGGAGCGCGCTGACCGCTGTCGGAGCGCCCGGGCCTTCGACTGTCGTGGACCAGCAGTTCCTGAAGTTGTCCCGTGTATTGACCGGGAAAACGGATCTCAACCCGGCGACCGCCGTCCGGATTGAAGCGGCGTTTGCCAAGCTGCAGCCCGAACTCCACGCGCAGTTCCCCGTGCTGGCCAAGCTGGCCGAGACGTCCACTGATCCGGCCGCGCTGGTCGAGACGGCAGGGGAGGCCAAGCCCGCTGCGCTGGCCATCATCGCTGCCTGGTACACCGGCACGGTCGGCAAGGGCGTCACTGCCATCACCGTGGCTTATCGCGACGCGCTGATGCAGCGTCCGACCGACGATGGCCTGTCCCCGCCGACCTATGCCATGGGTGGCCCGGCCTGGTGGACCGCCCCCGTTCCTGCACCGCTGCGCTCGCAGAGCTGATTGCTGCCCGGTCTTTCGATCCCTGCACGCGTCAGGCGCGCAGACCCCTTTCTTGAAAAAATCTGGAAATCCTCCCCATGAAAGTGCCCACTTTCCATGACGGCGATGCCGATGCTGACGTCGTCATCGTCGGCTCTGGCGTCGTCGGCGCCCTGATCGCCAACCAACTTGTCCGTGCAGGCAAGTCGGTGCTGGTCCTGGAGGCCGGCCCACGCTTGAACCGCTCCGATGTGGTCGAGAACTGGCGCGATGCCAGCTTCGAACGCCGCCTGGGCAGCGACTTCCAGGGGCCGTACCCGCAGTCGCCGTTCGCGACCGCGCCGCTGTACTACCCGGCCAACGACTACGTGGCGTTGACCGGGCCGGATGCCAACAGCTTCCGCCAAGGCTTCATCAAGGCGGTGGGCGGCACGACCTGGCACTGGGCCGCGTCGTGCTGGCGCCACCTGCCGGTCGATTTCCGGATGAAGTCTGCTTATGGCGTTGGCCGCGACTGGCCGCTCAGCTATGACGACATCGAGCCGTACTACTGCCGTGCCGAGGAGGCGATGGGCGTGTCCGGCCCGAACGACCCGGCCAAGCAGAGCCCGTCCGAGCGCTCCAAGCCGTACCTGGCCGACATGATTCCGTGGGGCAATGGCGATACGGCGTTCGCCGAAGTGGTCAATCCGCACGGTTACAACCTGGTGCCGATTCCGCAGGGCCGCATGGTCAAGCCATGGAACGATCGTCCTGCCTGCTGCGGCAACAACAACTGCCAGCCGATCTGCCCGATCGGCGCGATGTACAACGGCGTCCACACCGTCGAAGCGGCGGAACGGCAGGGCGCCAAGGTCTTGGCCGAATCGGTGGTCTACCGCATCGATACCGACGCGCAGAACCGCGTGACCGCCGTGCACTGGTACGACAACCAGAAGGTCAGCCACAAGGCGACCGGACGCAACTTCGTGATCGCCTGCAATGCGCTGGAAACCCCACGCCTGCTGCTGATGGCGGCCAACGAACAGAACCCGACCGGCATCGCCAATTCGTCCGACCAGGTCGGACGCAACATGATGGATCACTCGGGTTTCCACTGCTCGTTCATCGCCGACCGGCCGATGTGGCTGGGCCGTGGCCCGGCGCAGTCCAGCTGCATGGTCGGGCCGCGCGATGGCGCGTTCCGTTCCGAGTATTCCTCCACCAAGATCATCCTCAACAACATCAGTCGCGTGGCTGCCGCCACCGACCAGGCGTTGAAGAAGGGATTGGTCGGCGATGCGCTGGATGCGGAAATCCGCCGCCGCGCGGTGTATGGCGTGGACCTGTCGATCAGCCTGGAGCCGCTGCCCGACCCGGACAACCGCCTGACCCTGTCCAAGACGCGCGTGGACGGACATGGCCTGCCGTGCCCGGACATCCACTACTCGCTGGGCGACTACGCACGCAAGGGCTACGACAAGTCCTGCGAGCAGCTGCGCCACATCGGCTCGCTGTTCAATGCCGAGGAGTTCGTCATCACCACCGCGCTCAATGCCAACAACCACATCATGGGTTCGACCATCATGGGCGCCGATCCGCGCGATTCGGTGGTCGACATCGACTGCCGTGCGCACGACCACCCCAACCTGTACCTGCCCGGTGGCAGCGCGATGGTTTCGGCCAGCGTGGTCAACAGCACCCTGACCATGGCGGCACTGGCACTGCGGGCGGCTGACGCCATCGAGCGTGCCGCATGAACAGGTTTTTCGTGGGTGCCGTGGCCCTGATGCTGGCTGCGGCCAGCCAGGTGTCGCGTGCCGATGATGCGGTCGAACACGGCCGCTACCTGTCCGTGGCCGCCGACTGTGCGGCGTGCCATACCAGCCCCAAGGGCGGCAAGCCCTATGCGGGCGGCTACGCCATCAGTTCGCCGCTGGGCCAGATCTGGGCCAGCAACATCACGCCGTCCAAGCGCCACGGTATCGGTGAGTATTCCGAAGCCGACTTCGCCAAGGCCGTGCGCGAGGGCGTGCGCAAGGACGGCGCGCACCTGTACCCGGCAATGCCGTACACCGCTTACGCCAAGCTCACCGATGAGGACGTGCACGCGCTGTACGTCTACTTCATGCAGGACGTGAAGCCGGTGGACGAGGCGGCGCAGCAGACCGACCTGCCGTTTCCCTTCAGTGTCCGCGCGTCGATGGCGGGCTGGAACCTGCTGTTCCTGGACAAGCAGACCTTCAAGCCCGATCCGTCCAAGGACGCGCAGTGGAACCGCGGCGCCTATCTGGTGGAGGGGCTGGAACACTGCTCCAGCTGCCACAGCCCGCGTGGCCTGATGATGCAGGAAGTGGGCAGCAAGGCTTTGGCCGGCGGCTCGCTGGGTGACTGGTACGCGCCCAACATCACTTCGGACAAGATCAGTGGCATCGGTGGCTGGAGCGATACCGAACTGGCGCAGTACCTGAAGACCGGCCGCGTGGTCGGCAAGGCGCAGGCTGGTGGCGGCATGGCCGAGGCGGTGACCAACAGCCTGTCCAAGCTGCACGATGACGATATCGCTGCCATCGTGGCCTATCTGCGCACCGTGCCTGCGGTGTCCGACACCGGTGTCGAGCGCGCCGCCTTCGACTGGGGCGATGCCAGCAAGAGCCCGGGCGAACAGCCAGTGCGCGGGACGGGGGCATCGTCCTCGTCGGGCGAGGTGCTGTATTCGGGCCTGTGCGCGAGCTGCCACGGCGCCCGTGGCGAGGGCAGCCATGACGGCTATTACCCCTCGCTGGTCCACAACACCACCGTGGGCATGGCCAGTCCGCAGAACCTGGTGGCGGCCATCGTCAACGGCGTTGATCGGGAAGTCGGCGACCAGCACGTGCTGATGCCGCATTTCTCCGAAGGTTCCTACGTGCAGCCGCTGACCGACGAGGAAGTGGCCTCGGTCGCCAGCTATGTGCGAACGAACTTCGGCCCCGGTGACCAGGTCACCGCCGCGCAGGTCACCCTCATGCGGGCAGGGGGCGACAAGCCCTTGATTGCCAAGCTCGGGCAGCTCTGGTTGCCGGCCGTGATCGTGGTCGTGCTCGCATTGATCGCGTTGGTGCTGCTGGTGCGTCGCGCCCGTCGCAGCAAGCAGCAGAAAGGAAAGGTATGAACCGCAGGCACCACCATCTGATCGTTACCGGCATGTTGGCCGCCTTCAGCCTGACGGCGCAGGCCGAGGAGGCCGAGCGCCCGAAGCCCAAGCAGAAGTCGGTCGATACCATCGCCCAGACGCCGCTCAGCTGCGGACTGGGACGCGCGCAAATGGCTGCAGGACCGCGGCGTGACGCCGACCGCGCGCATCGTCGTGGCCAGTGGCGTCAACAGCAACGGCTATCGCGGCAACGGCTGGTCCACGGCCGAGCATTTCGACCTGGGCGCGATCATCGACACCGGCAAGCTGTTCGGTTTCGACGGCACGATGCGGGTGGTGTTCTCCGACCGCTTCGGTAACGCGGTCAACGACCGTTCCACCGGCTCGTACGTCCAGAACCAGGCGTTCTGGGGCCAGGGCCAGAACCTGCGTTTCAACGAGTTGTCCTACGAGCGCTTCTTCCTGGCCAAGCGGCTCAGCCTGAAGGGCGGTTTCTACTCGATGGGCAACGACTACGGTGGCCTGCCGTACACCTGCAACTTCAACAACAACGCCCAGTGCGGCCATCCGCTGGGGCCAATCTACAGCTCGGGCTGGCTGGACAATCCGACCGGCCAGTGGGGCTTGCGGGTCAAGTGGGCCGATCCTTCGGGCTGGTACGCGCAGGCTGGCGTGTACGACGTCAACCCGACGCGCAAGCAGGCTGGCAATGGCTTCCGGATTTCGGCGGAAGGCAAGACCGGCATCTTCCTGCCGGTGGAAGTGGGCTTCACCCACGGCAAGACCGGCTACGACTACACCGGCACCTACAAAGTCGGCTATTACCTGGATACCTCCAACGCGGCCGATATCGGCAATCCAGCCGCGCCGTATGCCTCGCATCGCAGTGGTTCGTACGTGCAGGCAGCCCAGCGCGTGTGGAAGCCCGAAGGTGACACTGTGCGTGGTCTATCCGTGTTCGGCGTGGCCACCCAGGCCGATGCGAAGACCGGCCTGCTGCGTTATTCGTGGGAAGCCGGCCTGAGCTGGCGTGGCCTGGTGGCCTCGCGCGAGGACGATGCGTTGAGCCTGGCCTGGAACCGGCTGGATGTCTCCAGCCGGCTGGCCGACTACCAGCGCCTGACCGGCAAGGACGTGCAGACTGACGAGCAGTTCGTCGAACTGAACTACGGCGTGCAGGTCAGGCGCTGGTTGATCCTGCGTCCTGCACTGCAGTACGTGACCCGCCCGGGCGGTTATGCCAGCAGGCCGGACAGCTGGGTGTTTGTGTTGCAGGCGCAGGCCACGCTCTAAGCGGGCTTCGATGGCTTGCATCGGGCGCGGTTCGCTCGGGCAACCCAGCTTCCGGCCCTTCGGTTCCAGCGGCATCACTGGCGTGTCTTCGACCGCCAGTGCGGGGCCTGTCCGAAACCTGGCGGCATCGTCACGACTGGATGCGCTTCGCGTAGCACCCGCCGCCCGGCGTTGAGGTCGCTGGTGAGGCTGTGGCCGCGCGCTAGACGTGTGCGACCGTCCACACTGATGCTGTGTGCGGTCCTGCCAGGGGCGAGACGCCCAGCGCGGGCAATACCCGCCACGGCACCAAAACCAATCCTTCCATCCGCTCCAGGAATGCCGCGTGCCGGGTCCGGTGGCGGGGGCGCGCAATGCTCCTCCGCGGGTGGGCCGGCACCGCCTGCGCGGGCGGTCCGATGGGCTTGTCAGAAACTTGATCGGCGCTGCTCCAGGCAAGCGCTGGGTTTCACGATGCATTGACTGGAACTGGCGTCTCTGTCCCGTGCAGCGGCATGGCCCGGCGTGACCGTGGAGCCTCGGGCTTCGGCGGAGATGGCGCGGCAGGCTTCACGGCGATGACAGGCCTGTCAGCAAGGCGGATTGATGAGCCAGGCGAATAGGACTTAGTCGTTCGACGGCGTAACGGCGCGGTTTCAGACGCCTAGAATCGGGGGTGTTGCGCTCGCCTTGGGTCGCGCGTTGCCGTTTCGTTTCCGCAAGTCCAATTTCGCGTGCGCAGCCGAATGCTGCCGGCCCAGTTTCTTTCCCACCTAGCCAAGAGGTTCAGCCAGGCATGGAGACTCCATTGAACGATCTGAAGATCACCCGTCGCGTCCTGCTCAAGGCCGGAACTGCTTCGGTGGCGACGGCGGCCTCTGGCAGCCTCATGGCCGGTCCCGCCCGCGCTGCGCTGGCGGGACCGGCCCCCGAGCAGGTCACCACCCAGCGCGTGGCCTTCGAGGTCAACGGAAAACCGGTCGCGCTTGAGCTGGATACACGCACCACGCTGCTGGATGCGCTGCGCGAACATCTCAAGCTCACCGGCACCAAGAAAGGCTGCGATCACGGCCAGTGCGGCGCCTGCACGGCGATCGTCGATGGCCGGCGCATCAATACCTGCCTGAGCTTCGCGGTGATGCATGAAGGGTCGAAGATCACCACGATCGAAGGCCTGGGCCAGCCCGGTGCACTGCATCCGATGCAGGCGGCGTTCGTCAAGCACGATGGCTACCAATGCGGGTACTGCACGCCAGGCCAGATCTGTTCGGCGGTGGCGGTGCTGGACGAGATCAAGCAGGGCATTCCCAGCCACGTCAGCGAGGACCTCAACGCGACGATGGAAGTGACGGCGACCGAACTGCGTGAGCGCATGAGTGGCAACCTCTGCCGTTGCGGTGCGTACTCCAACATCGTCGAAGCGATCACCGAAGTGTCGGGAGCGCGCGCATGAAAGCCTTCACGTACGAACGTGCTTCATCACCGGCCGACGCGGCCGCGGCGCTGGTCCGGACGCCGAATGCGAAGTTCATTGCCGGCGGCACCAACCTGATCGACCTGATGAAGCTGCAGATCGAAACGCCCACGCATCTGGTGGACGTCAATGGACTGGGCTTCGACAGCATCGAGAAGACCGCCGATGGCGGCTTGCGCATCGGCGCACTGGTACGCAACACCGACCTGGCCGCCGACAAGGTCGTGCGGACCGATTACCCGTTGCTCTCGCGTGCGCTGGTTGCCGGCGCGTCCGGCCAGCTGCGCAACAAGGCCACCACTGCGGGCAACCTGCTGCAGCGGACCCGTTGCCCGTATTTCTACGACACCAGCCAGCCCTGCAACAAACGCCTGCCGGGCAGTGGTTGCGGCGCACTGGAAGGCTTCAACCGCATGCTGGCCATCGTCGGCACCAGCAAGGCCTGCATCGCGACCCATCCCAGCGACATGGCCGTGGCCATGCGTGCGCTGGATGCCAAGGTCGAAACGCTGCAGGCCAGCGGCAAGACCCGCACGATTGCCCTGGAGCAGTTGTACAAGGCACCCGGCACCACGCCGCATATCGAGACCACGCTGGAGCGCGGCGAGCTGATCACTGCGGTGACCCTGCCCAGGCCGGTCGGCGGAAAACAGGTCTATCACAAGGTCCGCGACCGGGCCTCCTACGCGTTCGCACTGGTGTCGGTGGCCGCGATCGTGCAGCCCGACGGCACCGGTCGCGTCGCGCTGGGTGGCGTGGCGCACAAACCCTGGCGCGATGCGGCCGCCGATGCGCAGTTCCCCAACGGTGCCAAGGCCGTGGTGGACCGCCTGCTGGCCGATGCCAGGCCAACCGAACACAATGCCTTCAAAGTGCCGCTGGCCGAGCGTGCGCTGGGCGCGATCATTGCTGAAGCGAGGGCTTGAACATGCGATTCGATACCCCCGCCACGACCAACCCGATCGACCAGGGCAAGGTCATCGGCAAACCGCACGATCGCATCGATGGTCCGCTCAAGACCACCGGCACCGCGCCGTATGCATATGAGCGCCACGACGTGGTGCCCGGCCAGGTCTATGGATTCGTCGTTGGCGCGACGATCGCCAAGGGCCAGATCCGTTCGATGGACCTGGCTGCAGCCAAGGCCGCGCCGGGCGTGCTGGGCATCGTCACGGCCGCCAGCGCGGGCAAGCTGGGCAAGGGCAAATTCAACACCGCGCACCTGCTGGGCGGGCCGGAGGTGCAGCACTACCACCAGGCCATCGCGCTGGTGGTGGCCGAGACCTTTGAGCAGGCGCGCGCCGCCGCGCAGCTGGTGAAGGTGGATTACGCACGCAAGCCTGGTGCGTTCGATCTGGCCGCCGCGCGTAGCAGCGCGACCATGCCCAGCGGCGCGTCTGATCGAGACACAGCGGTCGGCGATTTCGCCGGTGCGTTCGCCGCTGCACCGGTGCAGCTGGATGCGACCTACACCACGCCCGATCATTCCCACGCCATGATGGAGCCGCATGCATCCATCGCCAGCTGGGAGGATGACAAGCTCACCCTCTGGACTTCCAACCAGATGATCGCCTGGAGCGTGGGTGACGTGGCGGCGACGCTCGACGTGCCGAAGGAAAACGTGCGCCTGGTGTCGCCGTACATCGGTGGCGGATTCGGCGGAAAGCTCTTCGTGCGCACTGATGCGATTCTCGCCGCGGTCGGCGCCAGGGCCGTGGGCCGCCCGGTCAAGGTCAACCTGACCCGGCCGCAGATGTTCAACAACACCACCCATCGCCCGGCCACGATCCAGCGCCTGCGCCTGGGTGCCACGACCGACGGCAAGCTCACCGCGATCGGCCATGAAAGCTGGTCGGGCGACCTGGAAGGCGGCGGCCCGGAAACAGCCGTCGCCCAGACCCAACTGCTCTACGCCGGCGCCAATCGCATGACCGCCATGCGCCTGGCCGTGCTGGACCTGCCCGAAGGCAATGCGATGCGTGCGCCGGGCGAGGCGCCGGGCCTGATGGCGCTGGAGATCGCCATGGACGAGATGGCCGAGAAGCTCAAGCTCGACCCGATCCAGTTCCGGATCCTCAACGACACCCAGGTCGATCCGGCCAACCCGGAGCGGCCGTTCTCGCAGCGCAAGCTGATCGAGTGCCTGCAGACCGGCTCCAAGCAATTCGGCTGGGACAAGCGCAGCGCCACCCCGGCAAGCCGTCGCGAAGGCCGCTGGTTGATCGGCATCGGCGTGGCCGCGGCATATCGCGGCAACCTCAACATGAAGTCCGGTGCGCGCGTCACATTGGATCGCGAGGGCGTGGTCACGGTCGAAACCGACATGACCGACATCGGCACCGGCAGCTACACGATCATCGCCCAGACCGCCGCCGAGGTCATGGGCCTGCGGCTGGAGCAGGTGCAAGGTCAGCCTGGGTGATTCGGCGTTCCCGGTCTCGGCCGGGTCGGGCGGGCAGTGGGGTGCCAACAGTTCCACCGCCGGCGTCTACGCGGCCTGCATGAAGCTACGCGAGGCGGTCGCTGGCAAGCTTGGACTGGACCCGGCCAAGGCCGAGTTTTCAGATGGCAGGGTATCGGTGGGCCGCAAGCATCTGGCGCTGGCCGATGCGGCGGCAGCGGGCAACCTGACGGTGGAGGACAGCATCGAGTTCGGTGACCTGGCCAGGAAGTACCAGCAGTCCACCTTCGGCGCGCATTTCGTCGAGGTGGCCGTGGACAGCGCCACGGCCGAAATCCGCATCCGCCGGATGCTGGCGGTGTGCGCGGCCGGCCGCATCCTCAACCCGAAGTCCGCGCGCAGCCAGGTGATCGGTGCGATGGCGATGGGTGCCGGCGCGGCATTGATGGAAGAGCTGGTGGTCGACAAGCGGCTGGGGTTCTTCGTCAACCACGACCTGGCCGGCTACGAAGTGGCGGTGCATGCGGATATCCCGCACCAGGAAGTCATCTTCCTGGATGAGACCGATCCGACCACTTCGCCGATGAAGGCCAAGGGCGTGGGCGAACTCGGCATCTGCGGCGTTGCCGCAGCCATCGCCAATGCGACCTACAACGCCACCGGTGTGCGCGTGCGCGACTATCCGGTCACGCTGGACAAGTTGCTGGCTGCAATGCCTGGCCCGCTGACTGCATGAACGCCCGGCTCGCGCCCAGTTTCCCAACCACCAACCCGTGGCCGGAGTGGCCCAGCTACGGCCTGGTTGCGGACCTGTTGCCAGTCCTGGGCCAATGGCATCAGCAGGGCCTGCAGTGCGCCTTGGCGACGCTGATCGACGTGCAGGGATCTGCCCCCCGTCCGGTGGGCAGTGAGATGGCGATCTGCAGCGACGGACGAGTGGCCGGTTACGTGTCCGGCGGATGCGTTGAAGCCGCCGTAGCCCTGGAAGCCATGGCCTGCATCGTCAGATGGCCAGTCCCGCTATCTGGACTACGGGCAGGACAGTCCCATCCTGGACATCCAGCTCAGCTGCGGTGGACGGATTGGCATCCTGGTCAGGCCACTGCCGGATCTGGGCGATTACCTGGCCCGTCGCTGGCACCATCGCGAGCTTCGCCTTCCCCTGCGGATGGCGCTGCATCGCGGTTCCGGCAGCGTTCGCTACCTGGGTGCGGCCCAGGCAGCGGAGCGCGACGAAGTCCTCCAGGTCCATCAGGTGCCGCCCAGGCTGGTCGTGTTTGGCGCGGACCCGGCGGTACTCGCGCTGGTCGAACTGGCGCCGCGGTTCGGGATCGACCTGCATGTGGTGCGACCCGATGGGCCTGTTGCCGCGCCGCCGGGGCTCCCTGTGTCGCACTACGAACGGCGGCGCCTGGACACCGCGCTGGCAGCGCTTCGCTTTGACGACCGCACGGCGATCTACAGCCTCATGCACGATGCGAGCGCCGACCTGCAGATCATGCAGGCGGGCCTGGCATCGGAGGCCGCCTGCATCGGGGTGCTGGGCAGTCGTGGCAAGCGCAGGGGGCGCCTGGCAGCGTTGCAGGCACTGGGTGTGCAGGATGCGGACCTGGGCAGGCTCCGGATGCCGGCGGGGCAACGGGTGGCCGGCTCAACGCCACACGGGATTGCGATGGGCATCATCGCCGAGGCAATCGAGGCCATCGAACAGAAGGGGCGCTGAGCCAGGCAATGGAGCGATTGCTGCCGCAAGCGTCTGCGTCAGAAGCATGGCCGTAGCGGGGAAGCCCGGCCTGGGATGGACCACCATTGCGAGGCCACGCGTGTTGGCCGCCTCGATTCAGGCGGGGGATATCGCCGACTGCCCGGCGTGATCGGCCAGGTCGCTGGTCTCAGATGGCATCGCCTTGATGCTCCCACGGAGGAGCCATGAATCGCCCGGCCAGGAAGTCGACGAACGCCTGGACCCGCGGTGGTTGCAGGCGGCGTGCCGGCGTGACGGCATTGATCTGCGAAACAGGCGGTGGATACGCGGGCAGCACGACCTCCAGGCGTCCTGCCCGCAGGTCGTCCGCCACGTGCCAGAGCGAGTGCAGCGCAATGCCCTGGCCCGCCACCACGGCGTCCCTGAGCAGTTCGCCAAAATTGCTTTCGAACCTGCTGCGCATGCGGACCCGCAACGTTTCCCCGTCGGGCGCGGTCAGTTGCCAGGTGTCCTGCCGCCCGGTGCGGCCCATCAGCAGGATGCCGTCGTGGTTCGAGAGCTCGTCGGGGTGCTGCGGCACGCCGCGACGGCGCAGGTAATCGGGCGAGGCGACCAGGACGCGGTGGTTGGAGGCGATCGGCCGGGCCACCAGGCCCGAATCCTCCATGGGACCGATGCGGATGGCCAGGTCGAATCCGTCTTTCACCAGGTCGACCAGATCGTCGCTCAGATGCGCGCTGATGCTGACCTGTGGATGCAGTGCCTGGAACGCCGGAAGCAGCGGCGAGACGTACTGCCGCCCGAAGGATGCGGACAGGGTCACGCGCAGCGTTCCGGTGACGCCGACCGCACGCTCGCGCAGCCCTTCGCCAAGCGCCTCGAACTCTTCCACCAGCGGGCGGCCGCGCTCGGCCAGAGCCTGGCCTTCGGCCGTGGGATGTAGCCGGCGGGTGGTCCGGTGGAACAGGCGCACGCCCAGGTCGCGTTCCAGGCGCTGGAGGCGCTGGCTGGCCACGGCGACCGAAAGGTCCTGGCTGCGGGCTGCGGCGGTGATGGAGCCCAGGTCCAGCACTCGCAGGAACAGGGCGATGTCGCCAATCCGGTCCATGGCCATTATCAATAAATAATTGAAAGTGATTCAGGATAATAGTGGTTTTAGTGGCAAGCGTGGATGCGCAGGATGGTCGCCCTTCCTTCTGCAGACAGAGCGTCCCCCGTGTCTCCTCCGACTTCCGCATCGCGCATGCCCGCCGCCTTGTATGCCCTGACCATCGGTGCATTCGGCATCGGCACCACCGAGTTCGTGCTGATGGGCCTGTTGCAGCAGGTGGCCAGTGACCTCGGCGTCTCCATTCCCGCCGCTGGCATGCTGATCAGCGGCTACGCGCTGGGCGTGTTTGTCGGTGCCCCGGTGCTGACCCTTGCCACCGCCAAGCTGCCGCGCAAAGCGGTACTGGTCGCGCTGATGGCGATCTTCACCCTGGGCAACCTGGCTTGCGCGTTGGCGCCGGACTACACCATGTTGATGGCCGCGCGCGTACTGACCTCGCTGGCCCACGGCACCTTCTTCGGTGTCGGCGCGGTGGTGGCGACCTCACTGGTGCCGGCCGAGCGCAAGGCGTCGGCGATCTCGATCATGTTCGCCGGACTGACCGTGGCCACGCTGCTTGGGGTGCCGGCCGGTGCGTGGCTGGGCCTGCACTTCGGCTGGCGGGCGACGTTCTGGGCGGTGGCCGCGATCGGTGTGATCGCCCTGGCCGTGGTCGCGTGGTGGGTACCGGCCTCGGCCGGCGCGGGCAGGGCCGTGCACTGGCGCGAGGAAGTGGCGGTGCTGGGCCGCAGGCAGGTGCTGCTGGCGCTGGCAATGACGGTGCTGGGCTATGCGGGCGTGTTCGCGGTATTCACCTACATCCAGCCGCTGCTGGTGGAGGTCACTGGCTTCAGCCAGGCTGCGGTGTCGCCGGTATTGCTGGTGTTCGGCGTCGGCATGATCGTCGGCAACCTGCTTGGTGGTCGTCTGGCCGACCGTCGCCCCACGCCCACGCTGATCGGCTCGCTGGTCGCCCTTGCGGTGGTGCTGGTGCTGATGACCTTCGTGCTGCATTCGCAGATCGCGATGATCGCCTTCGTCGGCCTGCTCGGCGTGGCTGCATTCGCCACCGTCGCGCCGCTGCAGCTGCGGGTGCTGGACCAGGCACAGGGCGCGGGCCAGAACCTGGCTTCCAGCCTCAACATCGCTGCCTTCAACCTGGGCAACGCGCTGGGTGCATGGGTCGGTGGGGTCGTGGTGGCCAGTGCGTTGGGCCTGCCGGCGACACCCTGGGTCGCAGCGCTGATCACGAGCGTGGGGCTGGTCATTGCGCTGCTCAGCGTGCGGGCCGAACGCCGCGGTGCTGTTGCGCCGGCCTGTGCACAGGCCGGCTGATCGATCCTCCTACTGCGAGATATCCATGGACACCCGTTTCCTCGGCCGTTCCGGCCTGAAAGTCCCCGTGCTCGGCTTCGGTGCCGGCACCTTCGGCGGCAAGGGACCGCTGTTTTCGGCCTGGGGCGATACCGGCGTCGAACAGGCCCGGCGCATGGTCGATCTGTGCCTGGACGCGGGCCTGAATCTGTTCGACACCGCCGACGTGTATTCCGATGGCGCGTCGGAGGAGATCCTCGGCGCCGCGCTGCAGGGCCGCCGTGATCAGGTGCTGCTCTCCACCAAGACCGGCCTGCGCCTGGGTGATGGGCCGAACGATGCGGGTGCTTCGCGCTTCCGCCTGCTGCGCGCGGTAGAGGCTTCGCTCAAGCGCCTGCGCACCGACTACATCGATCTGCTGCAGCTGCATGCCTTCGACGCGATGACGCCGGTGGAGGAGACCTTGTCCACGCTCGACGACCTGGTGCGTGCCGGCAAGGTGCGCTACCTGGGTGCATCGAACTACGCCGGCTGGCAGCTGATGAAGTCGTTGTCGGTCGCCGACGCACATGGCTGGAGTCGCTTCGTCGCCAACCAGGCCTACTATTCGCTGGCCGGCCGCGACTACGAATGGGAGCTGATGCCGCTCGGCATCGACCAGGGCGTGGGCGCGGTGGTCTGGAGTCCGCTCGGTTGGGGCCGGCTGACCGGCAAGCTGCGCCGTGGCCAGGCGCTGCCGGAGCAGAGCAGGCTGCACGACACCGCCGCGTTCGGACCTGCGGTCGATGACGAACGCCTGTTCGGCATCGTTGACGTGCTTGATGCGATTGCCGGCGAAACCGGCCATACGATTCCGCAAATCGCGATCAACTGGCTGCTGCAGCGGCCGACGGTGAGCACGGTCCTGATTGGCGCACGTACCGAGGCGCAGTTGCGCGACAACCTCGGCGCGGTCGGCTGGTCGCTGGATGCCGGGCAGCTGGCGCGGCTGGACGCGGCCAGTCTGGTGGATGCGCCGTATCCGTATTACCCCTACTGGCGCGGACAGTTCAGCGAGCGCAGCCCGCTTGCGGTGCAGGTGGGAGGTTGAAGGGGATGCCCGGTCGTTGATCTAGAGCGAAGACCAGCTTCTCCCCCCACGGTTCGGCGTATCGCTAGTAGACGTCCCGACGATAGCGCGCGGATGCCAGCAGCTGCTCGACGGTGTCGTCGCCCAGGACCGTACGCAGGGTGTGGTCGACCTCTTCGGCCATGCCCAGCAGCGAGCCACAGACATACAGCGACGCGCCTGCGTTCACCCATTGCGCCAACTCGGTCGCGGCTTCGGCCAGTTGATGCTGCACGTAGCGCCGTTCCGGCTGGTCACGCGAGAACGCCAGGTCGACGCGGGCCAGGTGCCCCTGCTGCTGCCAATGCTGCATCTCATCGGCGAACAGGTGGTCGTGTCTTGCAGTGCGCTCGCCGAAGATCAGCCAGTGGCCGTGATGGCCGGCGGTGTCCGCCTCCCTGAGCAGGCTGCGCAGGCCGGCGATGCCGGTGCCATTGCCGATCAAAAGCATCGGCGCGCGGTCCTCCAGGCGATGGAAGCCGTTGTTGCTGCGAATCCGGGCCTGCACCGCCGTCCCAGGTGCTGCATGCAGGCACAACCAGCCCGATCCAAGCCCATGGCGTCCATCGGGCGTGGTGGTCAGGCGCACGACCAGCTCCGCAGCACCGTCTTCCTTGATCGAGGCGACTGAATATTCGCGGTGCGGCAAGGCTGGAAGGGCATCAAGCCACGCCTGTGCATCGACGACCTGCTGCGCGCCTGGCCCGGGTGGGGGCAGGGCGCGCGTGGCCAGGGCCTGTGCCAGTGGGAGATGGCTGCCATCGACCAGGACGGCTTCGGCATGTGCAAGGCCTGCGCATGCGAGCGCTTGTGCGATCTGTACATCGTTGTTGCAGGGCGCGATCTGAAGGATGTCGCCGGCTTTCCAGTGCACACCGTCGGGCGGGACCAGGGCGACATGCCAGATCTCACCGGCTGCGCTGCCGGGATTGAGCTGGGTGCGCTCGCGCAGTGTCCATGCCTGCCAGGGGATCTGCTGCACGAGCGGCGTCTGCGCCTGCAGGCCGGTGATGCCGGTCAGCTGCTGTTGCCAGGCCGCGAGTGCCTCCGCATCGTCGCGGTCGACTTCGATCGGCGGGAACAGGGGACGCGCCCCTTGTGCATGCAGCCAGGTCTCCACGCGCCGGGAAAATCCACAGAAACGCGTGTACTGCCGGTCGCCCAGCGCCAGCATCGCGTAACCCAGTTCGGGCAAGGCATGCAGCTTGTCCAGGAACCTGCGTTCGAAGGCGCGTGCGGTGTCTGGCGCTTCTCCATCGCCAAAGGTGCTGAGGACGAACAGCGCATTGCGCGTCCTGGAGAGCAGTGCATCGTCGAGGTGGCCAATCGGTTCGACCTGCACGGCCAGGCCGGCCGCACGCAGCTGGCCGGCGGTGAGCCAGGCCAGCTGCTCGGCGAAGCCGCTCTGGCTGGCGAAGGACACCAGCCATGGGGTGCCTACAGCGCCGTCGTTGACCAGTCCGGGTGAGAGGCCGGCGCGCGAGTCACGCACCTGCCGTTTCTTTCGACGCCGGTCCAGGTACAACATCCAGCCGGTGACAAGGAACAGCGGCATGCACAGGCTGGCCAGCATCACCAGCACGCGCCCGGGCAGGCCGAAGAAGCTGCCCGAGTGCAGTGCGAACACGCTGGTGATCAGCTGCCTGCCCAGCGGCTGGTCGGCATAGCGGGTGCGCTTGAGGATCTGGCCGGTGGCGGCATCAATGTCCACGCTGTCGAATGCGCGCGGATGCGGTGCATCGGCCTGGCGATAGCGCGCAGTCAGGGGCGCGCCCGGACGATTGGGGAAGCGCAGTTCGTACGCCAGGCCCGGCAGTCCAGGCAGCTGGTCGATGGCGTGCTGCACGGCGCTCAGATCCATGCCCCTGGCCGGCTTTCCGGCCGGCCGGCCTTCGCTGCGTGGTTCACCGCCGAGCACCGCCACGAAACCGGTCCGGTACCAGTCGTACGACCAGTACAGGCCGGTGAGCGCGATCAGCAGATAGAACACCAGGCACCAGGTGCCGACGACCGAATGCAGGCTCCACAGGAAGCTGCGTCCGCTGCGCTGCCACTGCACCTGCCACCACTCGCGCAGCGACCACCAGCGACGCGGCCAGCGCAGGTACAGCCCGGACAGGCAGAAGAACACCAGCACGATCACGCAGGCACCGGTGACCTGCTTGCCGGCCTCGCCGGCGACCAGGCGCCGATGCAGGTCTTCGATGAACTGCAGCACCGGCGCCAGAGTGGGTTCCGGCAATGCCTGGCCACTGTAGGGGTCGAAGTACACGCTGCCATCGACGCCCTTGAAGCGCATGCTCGAAAGGCGCTCGCCGCCAGGGTCGAGATTGAAGCGGGTCAGCTCGGCCTTCGGTGACGGGCGCAGTTTCACGACGAGCTGCTCCATCGTCAGCGGCGCCAGGCCGGCGCGCTGCTGCGCGGCGATGGTGTCGGTTGCCGGCGTGGTCCATCGCACCAGTTCGTCCTCGAACGATAGCGTTGCGCCGGTGATGCCCATGAGCGCCAGGACAGTGCCGGCGGTGATGCCGAGGAACCAGTGCAGCTGGAACAGGATGTTCTTGATCACTGGGAAAACCCGGGCGCCGTTTTCAATGTGGAAAAGCTGTCGGTATGCACGGGCGGCCTGTGGTCGGCGATTGTTTGTGGCAGTGCATCATTCTAGACTAATGCGACGCATTCGCATCTAATGTCACGGAAGAACGGCGCGGTGTGCCCATCTCCACACCACAGGTTCTCCATGTCCCGACTCGTTCCCCGCCTGCTGCCGCTGGCCTTGCTTGCGGCGCTGCCTGCGTTTGCCTCCGAATCCGAAACGCCGGCCATTCCTGCCGCCGATATGCCCACCCAGGCCGACCTGGATGCGGTGAAGGTCGTCGGCCTGCGCCAGAACGGCTTCACCGTGCCCGACAGCCAGACTGGCCCGTATCGCGGCATGGACATGCTGGACGTGCCGGCCAACATCAACGTGGTTTCGCGCGACCTGCTGGACGCGCAGGGCGCGACGGGGCTGTACGACGCGCTGCGCAACGTGGCCGGCGTGGTCCGCCAGCAGCAGAGCGGGGTGGCCTACGACCAGCTCTCCATCCGTGGCATCAACCTGGACAACCGCGCCAGCTACCTGTTCAACGGGGTGCTGCCGTTCGACAACAATGTGCCGATCCCGATGGAAGACAAGGAGCGCGTGGAAGTGCTCAAGGGCGCCGCGGCCCTGTACTACGGTTTTGTCACGCCGGGCGGCGTGGTCAACCTGGTCACCAAGCGCGCGACGGTCAAGCCGATCACCTCGGTGTCGCTGTCGGCCGACGACCAGGGCGGGACCCAGGTGCACCTGGACGTGGGCCGCCGCTTCGGCAGCGAAAAGCAGTTCGGCATCCGCGTCAACGCCGTGGACCAGAACATCCACTTGCCCATCGACGGCGACAACGGCTACCGCAAGATGGCCAGCGCCGCGCTGGACTGGGACGTCAACAGCCGCCTGAGCCTGCATTACGACGTGGAGCGCATCCGCGCGCGCATCACCGAGCAGGCGGCCATCGTCCCGCCGGCTGCGGTCAACGGCGTGATCACGCTGCCGAGCCTGCCGGACGCCAGCAAGCTGCTGTCGATGAAAGGCAAGGACACGCTGTCCGATGCCACCACGCACCTGCTCAGTGGTGAGTACGCGTTGAGCGACCTGTGGACGGCACGCTTCAGCGCCGGCCAGTCGGTGACCCGCCGTGATCGCTGGCTGTGGATCTTCGACAACTACAACAAGACCACGGGCGAAGGCACCGTCTACGGCGCCGACCAGAAGGGCCAGGAATACACCAACACCAACTATCGCGGCAGCGTCGAGGGCGTCTTCCACACCGGTCCGGCAATCCATCACCTGCAGGTCGGTGCCGATGCCAACAAGCTCTACCAGCCCAGCTTCAACACTTACATGTACACCGCCGCGCAGAACATGTACGACGCAGTGACCATTACCTCACTGACGCGCTCGCCGACCGGTTCGAAGACCACGCTGCGCGATCGCGCGTTCTACGAGCAGACCATCCGCGACAGCGGCGTTTACGCCATGGACCGGGTGGAGCTGGGTGACCGATGGCAGGTCATCGGCGCGCTGCGCTATGCGCGCTACGGCACGCGCCAGCTCAATGCCGATTCCTACAATACCAGCGCGACCACGCCGTCCTTCAGCGTGACCTACAAGCTCTCGCCCAAGGCCACGATCTACGCGAGCTACGTCGAAGGCCTGGAATCCGGCGGTACCGCGCCCAGCGCGGCGATCAATGCCGGCCAGGCGCTGCCCGCGGCGGTCAGTCGGCAGAAGGAGGTCGGCGCGCGCTATCGCATGGACAACGGCACGCTGCTGTCGGCGTCCGTGTTCCGCCTGGACCAGGCCTCGGCCGATACCGATGACAGCGGCGTCTATGCGCTCAACGGCCAGGCGCGCTACCAGGGCCTGGAGTTCTCCGCGCAGGGCAACCTGACCGAGAACCTGTCGGCCGTGGTCACCGGCATGCTGCTGGATGCGGAGATCGTCAAGGCGACCACTGCCAGCCTGGAAGGCAACACGCCCAACAACACGCCCAAGCGCACTGCGAGCCTGTTCTTCAACTATCGCGTGCCGTTCCTTGAAGGCCTGTCGGTGAGCACTGGTGCGTTCGCGATGGCCTCGCGCCCGATCGACGACCAGAACCGCGCCAGCATCCCGGGCTACACGACCTACATTGCCGGCGCCGCCTATGCCATGCGCCTGCATGGGGTGCCAACCACCTTCAAGCTCAACGTCGAGAACCTCAGCGACAAGCGCTACTGGAGTGCGGCCGGCAGCGGCCAGCTCGCCGTCGGCCTGCCGCGCACGCTGAACTTCAATGTCACCTTCGACTTCTGACCCGATGGAGCTTCCTGCAATGCAACGTGTGACCAGAGCCGCCGTGCAGTTTGCGATGGTGTTGTCGCTGCTGCTTTCGTTCGGTTCGGCCCGGGCCGAACCGGCCGCGCACGCCGGCAAACGCGTGTTCTACGTCACCCGGCTGGATGAAGTGCCCGGTGCCAATGAGCGCCATCGGCAGATCCAGCAACAGGGCCTGGCCGCCGACAGGATCGTGGCCGCGCACCTGGAAGCCCTGGGTTTCAAGGTGACCTTCGTCGACCAGACCGTGGACCCGACGCGGGCGGCCGGCTACGACCTGGTGGTGCTGTCTTCGGTGGTGCAGTCGCGCGAGATGGCCGACACCGCCTTCAAGGACACCAAGGTGCCGCTGCTGACCTGGGAAAACGACCTGATGGATTCGCTGCGCCTGACCGGCCGCAGGAAGGGCGTGGATTACGGCGAGGTGGAGAAGGAGCACTACATCCGCATCATCAACGCACCGCATGCGCTGGCCGGCGGCGTGCCCAACGGCAAGACCTATGTGTACCCGCGTGACGTGATGATGGGTTGGGGCGTGCCGGCACGTGCAGCGACGGTGATCGCCACGCTGCCGGGTGAACCCGACAAGGCGGTGGTATTCGCCTACGAGAAGGGCGCGACGATGGATTACGACTTCGTCGCACCGGCGCGCCGGGTCGCGCTGTTCCTGGACAACGACACGTTCTCCAGCCTGAGCCCGGATGGGCTCAAGTTGTTCGATGCCGCGGTCGAATGGTCGGTTGAACCATAGGCAATGGCGGCGTCCTGCGACCGGGACGCCACCTTCCACAAGGCTGCGATATCAGGCCAGGCCCGGTGCTGCGGGCATCGGATCGAGTGCGCCAATCCCCACCAGCGTCGCCACGACGGCTTCGTCAATTGGCGTGTGCGGTTCGTAGCCCAGCGTAGCCACCAGTTTCGCGTTGTCCATCCGGATCGGGGTCTGCCACAGATAGCGCATCTCGCGCATTTCACGGAAGGTTTCCACGAAGGGCGAAGCCAGGGTTAGCAGCCACCAGGGAAGCCCCACCACGCGTGCTGGGCGGCCCGCGTGGCGATGGACGGCGCGGCAGATCGCGCCGGTCAGTGCGGTGCCATCGCCGTCCCAGTGGCCGGCCATGTGGAAGCACGAAAACGGACCAAGTGCTTCCCTGCGCGCGAGCAGTTCGACCATGGTGCGCGCCACGTCCGGTAGGTAACCCCATTGGTGACCGATCCCCGGGGCGCCTGGATAGATGATTTTCCCGACGGGTTTCCCGGGCTTGACCAGTCCTTGCGAGAACCAGTTGTTGCCCGCCCTGGGCCCAAAGAAATCGCCGGCACGCACGATGATGACGCGCGCACCACTGCCGGTGGCATCGAACAGTCGCCGCTCCAGTTCGACCCGGATGGCGCCCTTGCGGGTGAGGGGGTGCTGGGGCGAATCCTCGGTCAATACGGGGAAGGCATCGGGGCCGAAGTTGTAGGTCGTACCCGGAAGTACCAGCGTCGCGCCCTGGGCGATGGCCGCTTCGATGCTGTTGTCCAGCATCGGCAGCACCAGCGACGCCCAGCGGCGATAGCCCGGTGGATTCACCGCATGCACGATGACGCTGCAACCTTCGGCTGCAGCCATGACCTCGTGCCTGTTCAAGGCATCGCCGGTGATCCAGCTGATGCCTGGTGTGTCATCCCCCACCGGGACATGTCGGCGGCTGAGTGCACGTACCGTCCATCCTGCATCGACCAACTGTCGGGCGACTTCCCCGCCAATGCCACCTGTGGCGCCGAGCACCAGTGCCGTGTCTTGCGTTGCCATCGCGATCTCCTTCGTCATTGAAGTCCATCGTGGGCGCGGCGCAATCCGAAAGGAATTGCCGGGCATGGTGTAGCGGCTATACATTTCCGCATGGCCTCGACGATTCGCTGGGAACTCTACCGCTCCTTCCTGGGCGTGCTGGAAGCAGGGACATTGTCCGGGGCCGCGCGCGCACTGGGCATCACCCAACCCACCGTTGGCAGGCATATCGCCGCGTTGGAACAGGCGCTGGGCGTGGTGCTTTTCACGCGCTCACAGGTGGGCCTGATGCCGACCGCGGTGGCGCTTTCCCTGCGCGCGCATGCAGAAGCGATGGACCATACCGCCGCATCCCTGGAGCGCGCCGCATCAAGCGGCGGGCAGGCGGTACAGGGCGTGGTCCGTGTTTCGGCCAGCGATGTCATCTGCGTGGAGGTCTTGCCACCGATCATCACGCAGCTGCGTGCGCGGTATCCGGAATTGAAGGTCGAACTGGTGCTGACCGACCGGGTGCAGGATCTGCTGCGTCGCGAAGCGGACATCGCCGTGCGCATGGTGCAGCCCGATCAGCTGCAACTGATCGCCCGCCGGGTGGGCGTGATCGACGTCGGATTGTTTGCCCATGCGCGTTATCTCGAACGCCATGGCACGCCAGCTTCGATCAATGCGCTGGCCGACCACGCGGTCATCGGCTACGACCAGGCGTCGGCGTTCATCCGCAAGGTGGAGCAGTCGGTCCGCGGTTTCGGTCGCGAGCTTTTTTCACTGCGGACCGACAGTAACGTCGCCCAGCTGGCGCTGATCAGGAGTGGCGCCGGGATCGGTGCGTGCCAGGCGTTGGTCGCCGCGCGTGATCCGGCCCTGGTGCGCGTCTTGGCGGATCAGTTTTCAATCCAGCTGGAAACCTGGATCACCATGCATGAGGGGCTGCGGAACAACGCGGCCTGCCGTGTCACGTTCGATGCCCTGGCCGAGGGACTCTTAGCCTACGCAGGCTGATCCCGTACGGATCGCTGGCGGTCCGGAGCGCAGCCGCTCCAGTAACCGGTGGGGCATTTCGTTGGTGGCCAGGGAAGCTCAGGTCGAGGCCGGTGGCGGCGGATCCCGTGGCAGCGCCGGGACGACTTCATTGGGATACCAGTTGACGCGATGGCAGGCTTCGCAGGCCGTATCCATCGCGTCGCCGAGTTGGAGCAGCGCGTCGACATCGCGGCGGTCGATGGCTTCCAACTGCGCGCGCGCGACCTGGCGCAGGCCCAGGGCGAGCCCGTTGAACTCGCTGCGGTTTGCGTCGATCTGCTGCTGGATCTGGGCCGAACTGAACACACCGGGCCCGTCGGACGGGAAGGGTGCATCGGTGACCTTGCGATCCGGGATGACGAGCAGGTTGGTGGATTCAAGCAGCACGATCGCGTGACGTCTCAGGGCGTCCCAGTCCGCATCGGTGCGCGGCCTGCGGTCGATGGTGCCCGCGCTGGTGGTGATGCTGCCGGTTGCGTCCCAGATCGCGTCCGCCGATGCATCGACCTCGTTGAGCATCAGGTCCTGCAAGGTGACCAGCGCCTCGACCGGCGGTGCGGCGAGTGCGGGAGCAGGATGGTCGGATGCAACCGATGGCGCTGGGCCGTGCGCGCTGCACGCGGTGAACGCGATCATGGCCATGCCCAGCAAGGCGGTGAGACGGTGGTTGTGGCGCAAGACGCTCGCTCCGGGCCCGATCAAGGCAAGAAGAATTCCTGTCGAAAGTGTTGGCCAGGTATTCCAGGGCTACAACGGGATGCGGTGGCATGTCCCGGAAACTTTCCGTCATTAGTTGGGTACGGCAGTCACTGCTTACGATGCGGGCTCGTCCCTAGCGTGATTGCACATGAAGAAGCGTCTGCTGCGTTCCGGCCTGTTGGCGTTGACGATCCTTGCGGCCAGCGCGCAGGCGCACCATTCCTTCGCCGCGCTCTACGATGCCAACAAGCCGGTGCGCCTGAAGGGCAAGCTGACCAAGATCGAGTGGACCAATCCGCATAGTTACTTCCACCTGGACGTGGTCAATTCGAAGGGCGAGGTCAGCAACTGGGCGGTGGAAGGCGCCGGACCTGGCGCGCTTTCGCGACGGGGCTTCAAGCAGGGCGACCTGAAGATCGGCGACACCCTGATCGTGGATGGCTACCTGACCAAGAAGCCCGGCGTGCGCCTGGTGGATGGACGCCTGGTGACCCTGCCGGACGGACGGGTGATCAACGGCGGCACGCCCGGCGACGGCGGCCCGGGTGACAAGGGCAAGGGCCAGGAGCCGGCGCCCGCCGCTGCCAGGTCCTGACCCGGCGAACGTCGCCATGCCCGATCCAAGTCCGCAGTTGCAGGCTTTCTTCGAAAGGCTGTACGACCTGCCTGTCAGCCAGTACCTGCGCGAATCGCTGTATCTGTTCCCGGCGCTGGATGTGCTGCATGTGCTGTCGCTGCTGCTGATGGTCGGCAGCGTCGCCGTTGTGGACTTGCGGTTGCTGGGCCTCGCATTTCCACAGCTGCCCATTTCACGCTTGAGTGCGCAGGTGCTGCCCTTCAGCTGGATCGGTGCGCTGTTGACCTTCAGTTCCGGCGTGCTGCTGTTCCTGCCGCAGGCCTCGCGGATCTATACCAATCCTGCCTTGCTGGCCAAGCTGGTGCTGCTGGTCCTGGCAGGTGTGAACCTGGTGGCCTGGCACCTGCTGCAACGCCGCCATCGCGTGGCGTGGGATGCGCGTCGTGCGCCGCCCTGGCAGGCACGGATCGCGGGTGCGACCTCGCTGACCCTGTGGCTGGGCGTGATTGTCAGCGGCCGCATGATCGCCTTCATTTTCTGAGCGCGCCAATGGCCTCACCGCATGCCTTGTTCGAATGGCTGTCGCACACGGCGATCAGCCAGACATTCAACGAAGCCCATTACCTTTTTTTCGGCGGCTTCATGGCCGCGCACCTGGCGGGCATCGCCTTGCTGGGCGGAACGGCGCTGCTGACTGACCTGCGCGTGCTGGGGATCGGCGTACGCAGTGCAACGCCGGCCCAGGTGGTCGGCGAGTTGCGTCCGTGGTTGTGGAGCGGACTGGCAATCGTGGTCCTGAGCGGTGGCTGGCTGCTGATTGCCGATCCGTTGAAGTACTACGTCAACCCGGCCTTTCGCGCGAAGGCGGCATTGCTGTTGACCGCGCTGGTCCTGCAGCACCTCGTCCACCGCCTCGCGCGCGCCCAGGCCACTCCACGCGTTGGCGCCAAGGTGGTCGCCGCCGTGACGGCGCTGCTCTGGATCTCCACCGCCGCGGCAGGGCGCGTGGTCGGACTGCTCTAGCTGCCTTAGCCGGTCGGCATTGGCCGCGCCCGTTCGGCAGGCCGCTGGGAGATACGCGGAATCCTCGTGCAGCCGATGCCAGGTCCGCGGCACGCGATTGCTGCCCCGGGCATTGCGGGAAGTCAGTGTTGCGGCCCTGCGTTGTACAGGCGGCATGCCGGGCGTCGGGGAGAGGGCGAACCTTCTCCCTATTCGTAGGCTTCCGGGCCTGGCGGGTTTTCCGGCAGCGGCACGTCGTAGCCGAAGCCGCGATTGCCGTCCGGCCCGATCACGCCAGCGCCGGGTCCGAGATGATCGGCATCGAGGTTGTTCTCGTTGCACGCGTATTCGCCCAGGCCACGGCCATCGCCTGCGTAGTTCCAGGTCCGGGTGAACTGGAAGGGTTCGCGGTAGTACTTCGGATCGTCGACCGTCTCGACCAGGGTCAGGTGGTGATAGTCCGGGCGCGTCCAGCGTTCGGTCACCCGGGTCTGGTTGCTGGTCGGGTTGCCGTTCTCGTCGAGCCAGACCTGGTCGATGGACGAGTCGCGCAGGCCGCTGGTCTCGATCACCAGCGTGTCACCGTCCCAGTAGGCCACGTTGGTGCCGAAGTAGGTGGGCGTCGGGTTGGCCGGTAACGCGCGCCTGGGTCCGATGCTGGCGACCCGTCGCGTGGTGTAGTGGTAGAACGTGGCGAAGGTCTCCGGGGTACTGAGGACCTCGAACGGCAGGCCGCTGGCGTTGTGACGTGGAATGCCACCGGGCAGGCAGATGGCTTCCGGGTCGCGCTGGTGGTTCTGGCTGTGGATCAGGGCGCGCTTGCCGGTTTCGCTATAGGGCAGGATGAAACCGGGCTGGTCCTTGCCGTGGTTGCCGCCAGGCACGCCGGGCGTGCGCTGGCCCTGCCAGAAGCCACTCAGGTCGGGCTTGCCGTTGGCGAGCCGCGGCGATGGCAGCGGTGGTCCCTTGTAGTCCAGTGGCTTGAACAGGTCTTCATCGGAGGCATCGGCAGGCGTCGCCCGTCCGCTTGGGTCCTTGGTCTGCGCGTGCAGCTGGACGGCGAGGGCAAGCAGCACTGCCGTGGCGAGGCCGCGCTTGATGCGGATGCGGGTGCGTTGGGACATGGTGGATCCGTTCACTGGGTGCGCACCGGAGCGTTGGCTGGCGTTGGGGGCAGGTCGGAAGGCTTGGGCTTGTTCTTCCTGTAGAGCCAGTAGTCGGTGCCGCGCGAATCGTCCAGCACCGAACCCAGTGGGTAGTCCGGCACGATCTGGTTGTCAGGGCCAAAGCCGCGATTGCCATTGGCACCGATCCTTCCGGGCCCTGGCTCGAGGTTGTTGGTCACCCACCAGCTGTTCCACTCGCAGGAAAACTCGCGCAGGTGTTCCTGCGCGCTCAGCACGAAGTGGCGCGTATAGCGCACCGGCGCGCTGTAGTAGACCGGGTCGCTGTAGTTCAGTTCGAGCGTGAGGTGGTTGCGGTCAGGCCGGGTCCAGCGCTCGGTCAGGAGCGCCTTGCTGCTGATTGGGTTGCCGTTGTCGTCCAGCCATGCGTTGCCGTCGCTGCTGTCGTGGAAGGCGTTGGACTGGATCACCAGGGTGTTGCCTTCCCAATGCCCGACGCCGTTGCCGCTGAAGCGCGGATCGGGATCCTGGGCCAGCGGCCGTCCGTCCAGCCAGACCCAGCGATGCCAACCGAGCTGATGAAGCGTCGCCAGGCGTTTGGGCGTATGGATGATCTCGAACGGAAGCACGCCGGTCAGTGCGCGTGGAATGCCGGTGATGATGCAGCGCGCTTCAGGGTCAACGACCTTGTCGTTGGCCGCCAGCTGTTCGCGCCCTTGTGCGGTGTACGGCAGGGCGAAGTGCGGGAGATCCTTGCCGAGGTTGCCGTCGGGCTTTCCGTCCTCGTGCAGTAACTGCCAGGTGCCGCTGAGCGAAGGATGGCCATCGGCGCCGCGTGGCGTCGCGACCACCTGTCCCGTGTAGGGCTGGCCAAGCCAAAGCTGCTCGGAACGTGCGGTGATGCCATCGGGTTTTGCCTCGTCCCGATACTGCGCATGGGCGGGCAGGGACGAGGCGGCGATCATCAGGACGAGGGTGCGGGAGCGCATGGAGATCATTCGGATCGCTGGTGATTGAAGGAGGGCATCGCGCACCTGGGAGGCGTCCTCCTTCAGGCTGTCCTGCCAGTCAACTTTAGGAGCGAACGGATTCGACGGGGCGACTGCAGTGGCCGATTCCTTATTCGCAATGTTTATCCCCATATGCAGATCGAAGGAGGTGTCCGTTGCGTTCGGCCACCGTCCAGCACGCGGCGGGAATCAGTACATGCATGCGTGGAATTTGCCAATGACAGCGCGGATTCGTTTATTGGAGCCGGGCTCATCAGAAGGGAGCCTGCACAGGCGCGTTGCGCTGGCCGGCCGGGCCCTCCCACGGCCGGCCAGCGCGACCGACTGGATGCCCGCGTTTTCAGAGATTCTCGGATTCACCGGTCACGAGACTCGTTGGCGCGCGACGGATGCGTCTCCGTCGCGCGCCATTTTTATGCGTGCTCCACGAAAGGACTGCACGCGACGGTGCGACTCCGACGTGGATGCATATGAGCGTAGAACCGACGGCTATGGAGAAACGCACGATCGGGCGTAGACGAGGCCAGGCAACTGCGTCATAAAAACGCTGCCTTTCGTTTGCGTCATCTGATCGGCCAGGTGGCAAGGACATGGGTACAGCGGGATTGGCTGTGTGCAGGGCTGCCGCCATCGGCTGTGGGAACCGATGGCGGCAGTCCCGGCATGCAGCCGCGAATGGACGCGACAACGTGCTAGCCCTGAAGGGTGGTCGCCAGGGCAGGCGAGGGGCGAGGGCGGTCACGCGTTCGCCCACGGCATGACGGCACCTGTCCGCGAGCGATGGGGCCGGAACACACTGGATGCATTTCGAGTACTTCCACGGATTGGGGGTGGACGCAGGCACCGCTGGCAGATGGGTGTCACGCCTGGATTGATCGACTCCGCGGGCGTCTTGCGGGAGTGGTCACGGGCGGGGACCGGAGCAACTCCACGTGCAGTCACTGGTGCCGGCGTCAGCCGGCAGCGTTGGCGACTGCGTCGTCCAAATCCACCGACTCGGATCCTTGCCTCCATGAAGCACAGCACTGTCCGCAACGCTGCAAAGACATCGCCCCGCATCCTTCCTCTGGCCTCGCTGCTCGGGGCGATGGTCGCTGCCTGGTCCAGCCCGGCCCAGGAAAGCAGATCCGGTTCCGGGCCATCGCCCGACGGTTCGAATACCGCTGCATCGACCCTGGATGCGGTGCTGGTGACCGGCTCGCGCAGCAGCACGCGCACGGTCAAGAACAGCTCGACGCCCATCGACGTGGTGAGCGCGCAAGACCTGGCCGCGACGGGCAAGGGCAGCCTGCTGGAAGCGTTGCAGTACGCGCTGCCTTCGCTGAGCCAGAACGGTGGCTACCAGGGTGACCAGGAGAGCCTGATTCGCGGCTACCGCCTGCGCAACCTCTCGCCGGGCTACACGCTGGTGCTGGTCAATGGCAAACGCCGTAACACCAGTGCCTATGCCAGCTCGGGGACCTTCGCCGGCCATGCCTGGACCGACCTGGCGTTGATCCCGGTATCGGCGATCGACCACGTCGAAGTGCTGCGCGATGGCGCATCCGCGATCTACGGATCGGACGCGATTGCCGGCGTGATCAACGTCATCCTCAAATCGCAATCGCGCGGCGGTGGTGTTTCGGTGGAAAGCGGCCAGAGCACTGCGGGTGACGGCGCACGGACCACGCTGCGCGCCAACCTCGGCCTGCCCTGGGGACAGGATGGATTCCTCGACATCGCTGCGGAGGTCACCAACCAGGAGCATGCCATCCGGTCGTTGGCCTACCGCGATGGCTATCTGAGCTATCCGGCGGTGGACGGCAGCGGCAACCTGGTCAAGCTGGGCGCAAACAACACCTTGCCTGCCGGCACCACGGCAAACCCCGCCGAAGCAACGCGCAACGCACAGGCGCAGACCATCTACAGCTCGCCCGCGTACGACCTGAAATCGCTGTCGCTCAATGCTGGCCGCAGCCTCTCCGATGCGCTGGATTTCTACGCCACCGCAACCGTCAGCGACCGCACCGCCGAGGCGATCCAGAACTTCCGCCTGCCCAATACGGTGTTCAGCAACAACGCCGGCGCACTGTCGGTCTGGCCGGATGGCTTCGCACCGGTGATCCAGACCAAGGAACAGGAATACACCGGGACCACGGGCATCAAAGGCAGCTTCGGTGCATGGAGTCTGGATGCCAGCGTGACCGGCAACCGCGACACCATCCGCACCTACACGCGCGATTCGGTCAACTACAGCCTGACCTATCCGGGCAGCCCTACCGACTTCTACGATGGCAAGGTCGACTACCAGCAGTACATCGGCAACTTCGATGCACGCCGTGCGTTTGAAGTGGGGTTCCTGGATTCGCCACTGGATTTCAGTGCTGGGTTGGAATACCAGTACGAGCGCTATGCCCGTTCTCCAGGGCAATGGGAGTCCTATTACGGCTCCGGCGCCTCGGCCTTCATCGGCTTCCAGCCGGCGGATTCGGCACGGGCCACGCGCAACAGCAAGGCGGTCTACGTGGGCGCCTCGGCCAACGTGACACGTCGCTGGTTCCTGGACCTGGCCGGCCGCTACGAGGACCACTCCGACTTCGGCGATGTTTCCACTGGCCGCATTTCCACCCGGTTCGACGTGAGCGACAGCTTCGGCGTGCGCGCCACGGTCAGCAACGGCTTCCATGCGCCCAGCCTGGCTGCGCAGTACTACCAGGTGACCAGTAATTCGCCCACGGCGAGCTATCTGACCGCGTCGGTCAATTCGGCCGCCGCCCGTGCACTCGGTGCGGTGCCGCTGCAGCCGGAAAAGGCCAACAACTACAGCGTTGGCTTCACCTATGACCCGAATCAGGGCTTTCATGCGGCGGTGGATTTCTACCAGATCGACGTGCGCGACCAACTGGGAGCCTCCAGCTATGTCGGCTACAACGCCGCCAATCCCGATGCGGTCACCGACTACAGCGGTGCGGTGCTGACGGCGGACCAGAAGGCGGCCATCGATGCGTTGCTGGCCAATGCCGGTGTGACCATTCCCGATGGCCAGGCGTACTTCGTCAAGTACTTCACCAACATCGGCGATACGCGCACGCGCGGCGTGGAGCTGACCCTGGAAGCCAGCCAGGACACCCGTTGGGGACGTTTCCGCTACAACTACGCGATCAACGCCAGCAGGACCGAGATCACCAAGGTCGCGCAGGTTCCCCAGGCGTTGCAGGCACTGCCCAACCTCTCGCTGCTGACCCAGAGCACCGAATACAGCCTGCGCTACGGCTCGCCTGCCTACACACAGGTGGCAGGCATCGGCTGGAACCGCGGTGCGCTGGGGTTGAACCTCAATTTCCAGTACTTCGGTCCACTCAGGCAGCTCAGCAACGGCTACAAGTACCAGATCGATCCACGCCTGTTGACCAGCATCAGCGGCAGCTACGACGTGGGCGGCGGCTGGAGCGTGGGACTGGGCGTGGACAACCTGTTCAACGAGAAGACCCGCTTCCAGCCGGACCAGGCGCTGACAGCATCGAGCCTCGCTGCCTGGCAGGAGGTCTATAACACCGCCGACCGCGTCAGCACGGTAGGCGCCTATTGGTACGGCCGGATCAGCTTTGCCTTCTGATGCGGATCCCGGCGGCGTCATGCGAACGTCCTGGCGTCATCTGGCCCTGATCAACGCGGTGTCATTCCTGGCGCAGACGGTGCAGATCGGCACCGTGCCTCCCGCGCTGGCCTTGCGGCTTGAAGCGGCGGGCGCCTCGCCAACCAGCATCGGATGCGTCGCTGCCGCACCGTGGGTCGCGATTCTGATCTTCGGGCGCGGCGTCCCGGCGGTGTTGAACCGCGCGGGATTCGTGACATCGACCCTGGCCGGGCTCGCGTTGTCCGCGCTGCCGTTGTTCGGGATGGCATCCGTAGCCGATCCGCTGGCGCTGTTCGGGCTGAACTTCATCTCCGGCCTTGGACTCATCCTGCGCTGGATCGCCTGCGATACCTGGATCACTGCGGTTGCACCGGCCGAGATCCGGGGGCGCGCGATCGGCATGCACGAGACCTTCATGGGCTGTGGCATCGCCGCTGGTCCCATCGTGCTGGCAGTGAGCCGGGTGCCGCTGCTGGTCTGTGCGGCGCTGCTGGCGATAAGTGCATTGCTGTTGCTGGCGCTATGGCGTGCCGATGTGCGAATACGCACGGAGGTCTCCGCAATGCCGGCCCATGCGGCGCGCGGTGGCGGGTTGCGAATGCTCATGGCGGCCGGGGCGCTCGCCGGCCTGGCCGAAACCTCCGCGATCTCGTTCCTTCCGCTGATGGCGCAGCAGGCCAACTGGGCACTGGGCGCGGCTGCGGTCCTGTTTGGATTCGGGTTGGGCGGCACGCTGCTGCAGGTTCCGGTCGGCTGGCTGGCGGACGGATACGGTGATCGCATCGCGCAGCGCCTCATCGGGTCGGTCGTACTGGGCGGCGCGGTCGCCATTCCGTTCTGCACCGCGCATGCAGGCCTGTTGGCTGTGGTGCTGTTCCTATGGGGCGGGGCCGTGGGTGGGGCCAACACGCTTGCCGTCATCGAAGCCGGCAAGCGGGCCGGAATGCATCAGGTCTCGCCGGCAATGACCGCGATCGCGCTGGCCTATACAGTCGGCAGCATCGTCGGCCCCGTGCTGGTGGGCGCCTCGCAAGCGCTGTTGCCGATGTTTGGCCTGGCCGGCGTGGTCGCGCTCGCGGCAGGCGGATTCCTCCTGATGGAAGCGCGAAGGCCGGGGTGAGCTGGCACCAGGGCTGCCGTGGCACGCGGGCATGGTCCGCGCGCATGCGGTGGCGGAGGGCAGGGCTTCAGCGCAGCGCGCTGGCCAGGCGGTCCTGGTTGAGCAGCCCGGACAACACGCGTGGTGGTTGTCCGGGGCGATAGACGACGTACAGTGGGACGCCGACCGCGCCGTGTTCATCCAGGAAGCGGGTAATGGCCGGATCGCCACTGGTCCAGTCGCCGCGCAACGCGACGGTGCCGGTCTGCTGCAGCAAGGTCTTGAAGGCGCTGGTGTCGAGCACTGCGTGTTCGTTGGCCTTGCAGGTCACGCACCAGTCGGCGGTCATGTTGACGAACACCGTGCGGCGTTCGTCGCGCAGTTGCTGCAGGCGTTGTGGGGTGTAGGCGTCATCGGACACGACACGGCTGGTGTTCGCGGGCTGGCTGTAGGCCACGATCCACAGCGGCGCAAGCGCGGCGACGGCAACCAGCAATCCTGAAACCGCGAACGTGGTGCGCCCTTGCCAGCGATGGCGTTCGAACCACCACAGGCCCGCCGCCAGCATGATGCTGCCACCGAGCACCAGGACCAGCGCGTCCACGCCGCGCTGCTTGCCCAGGACCCAGAGCAGCCAGGCGGCGGTGAGGTAGAGAGGATAGGCCAGGACCTGCTTGAGCGTGTCCATCCATGCGCCCGGTCGCGGCAGGAACCGGGCGAACGCAGGGACGATGCCGACCAGCAGGAACGGCAGCGCCAGGCCCAGTCCCAGCGCCAGGAACACCAGTAGTGCCAGCGTCGGTGGGGCCACGAACGCATAGGCCAGTGCCGTGCCCATGAACGGTGCCACGCAAGGGCTGGCGACCACGCAGGCCAGCACGCCGGTGAAGAAATCGCCAGCCAGGCCTGGCTTGCTGGCCAGGCCCTGGCCGGCACCGGCGAACGCGCCGCTCGGTGTGTAAACGCCGGAGAGTCCCAGGCCCAGGGCGACCATCAGATAGGCCAGCCCGGCCACGACCAGCGGCTGCTGCAGTTGTGCGCCCCAGCCGACGCCGTGGCCGAATGCGCGCAGCGACAGCACCGCGATGCCTGCCAATGCGAACGAGACCAGCACGCCGCCGGTGTACGACAGCGCATGCGCGCGTGCGCGCCCGGGACTGGCGCCGCTGTTGGCCAGGCTGAGGACCTTCAACGACAGGATCGGCAGGACGCACGGCATCAGGTTGAGGACCAGGCCGCCCAGCAGCGCCAGGCCGATGGCCAGCCAGAAGGTGGCGTCCAGCTGCGAACCCGGACGGTCGGCCGGAGCTGCTTCCTTGCCGGCGCTTGCGGTAACAACAGGTGTGGCTGCCGGTCCAGTGGATGTGGCGGACGCATCTGCGGCTGCGGTGGTGGTCGCGGCACCGCGGACGATGGTCCAGTCAGCCGCGCCCTGCAAAGCGACCTGGCGACGTTGCGGCGGATAGCAGACGCCTGCGTCGGCACAACCCTGGTACTGGAGATCCAGCGTGGCCGCGCCACGTTGCACCGGATGCCACTGGGCCTGCAGCTGGCCGCGATAGGTCTGGACCGGGCCGAAGTACGGATCGTCGTGATGCTCGCCCTCGGGCAGGTCCAGGCGGCCCTCCGGCGCGGTGACACGCGTGCGATGGCGATACAGGTAATAGCCTGGCGCGATGTTCCAGCGCAGGTTCACCTGGCCATCGGGCAGGACCTGTCGCTGCAGGCTGAAGGCCTGGTCGACCGGAAGCAGGCTGTCGGTCTCTGCGGCAGGCAAACGCGCGGCGCATGACAGCAGGGCCAGCGCCAGGAGCAACTTCAGGTGCGTCATCGCGATGCCTCGACCAACGCCGACAGGCGCGCGAGTTCGGAGGCATCAAGCGGGCCATGGTGGATCTTGAGGACCCGGCCCCGTGCGTCGATCAGCACCGAGAAGGGCAGCGTGCCATCCGGGTTGCCAAATGCCGCCGCGCTTCCGGGCGGACCGTCTGCTTCGACGAGTTGCGGGTAGCTCAGCGCCAGGCGCTTGGCCAGGGCGGCAGCGGGCTGTGCGTCGTCCTGGGCGACGCCCACCAGTTGGATGCCGCCCGGCCGCGCTGCCTGCGTCCTGGAAAAAGCTTCCAGTTCCGGCAGTTCCTTCAGGCACGGACCGCACCAGGTGGCCCAGTAGTTGAGCAGCACCGGGCGTCCCCGCCATTGGCTCAAGTCCCGTGGCACGCCCGCCAGGTCAGGCAGGCGCAGCGATGGCGCCTGCTGGAGCGTCGCCGCCGGTTGCACGGCGCTGGCGGTGACGGCGTGGCTGAGCAGCGACGCCCCGATCAGTGCGAGCACGGTCAGCGAAAATTTGAAGTGTGGCAATGTCATGTTGAGGCTTGCGAAGAAGGACGTCGGTGCCGGCAGCGCCGTGCAGGCGTGGTGGACGAGTCGCTGGCGGTCGCGTTCAGCGCACTGCGATGCGCTGGCGGACCAGTTCGCACAGGCCGCTTTCCTCGAAGCACGCCTGCGCGCGGATCTCCGCGTTGACCGGTCCATCCCGGCTCGCCAGTCGCTGCCGGAACTGCCCCTTGTCGGTGAAGTAGGTGTAGCGGTAGTCGCCGGCGAAGTTGGAGCCGTGCCCTTCCTTGGCAGCGACCGAAGCGAGCGCGCCATCGGTCGCCGTGCCGTCCTTCGCGGTCAGCCGTGCGACCTGCGGACCCACGTCCGGCTGTTCGAAATCCGATGCATACAGCACCCAGCCTTCGGCGATGCTGGCATCGAGCACCAACTCGCGTCCGCCATCCGGCGTCGATGCGATGCGGGGCGCGAAGACCACCTTCGCATCGCCCGGCGCCGCGCCGGGCAGTTGCGCCTGGGCGATGCAGGACCCAAGCAGCAACGCGGCCGCGGCCATGCCTGCCGCTGGCTTCACTGCGTGGCCTCCGAGGCCTCGCTGGTGATGTGCAGCTTCACTTCGTCGGCGATATTGGGAAGGAACGACTCAATGCCGAATTCGCTGCGCTTGATCGTCGCGGTCGCGTTGAAGCCTACCGTCGGCACCTTGCGGCTGGGGTGTTCGCCGATCTTGTTCAAGGTGGCATCCAGCACCACCGGCCTGGTGACGCCATGCAGGCTCAGATCGCCGGTGATCTCGTACTTGCCCTTGCCCGTCGCCTTGACCGCAGTGCTGCGGAAGCTGGCTTCCGGATACTTGGCTACGTCGAACAGCTTCTCGCTTTTGAGCACATCGTTGAGCTTGGGCACATGTGTCTCGACCTGGGCTAGGGGCAAGGTGACCTCGACGTGCGATGCCTTCGGATTGGCGTCGTCGAACACCAGCGTGCCTGTACCGATCGCAGCGCGCCCGGTCGGGAACGAGAAACCGTTGTGATTCCAGGTGAACAACACGTCGGTATGCGTGGGATCGAGCTGGTAGGTCGCGGGCGCGGCGACGACGGGAGCGGCAGCCAGCGCAGACAGGGCCAGGCCCAGTGAAAGCAGAGAACGCATGGAATTCCTCACGATTGCAGGGAGTTGCATCGGCACGGGGCTGATGCAGGGAGTCGCCAACGGCGCGCCTGGGCGGCACCGGTGGCAGATGCGGTGGCGTTGCATAAGCGATGCACATGACAACGCAGCGAGCGGAGCTGCCACTGCAGGTTCGTAGGGCAGGTGATGCTTCCGCATGCCGCGCCATCATGCGTGGCACCGGCGATGATTGTTGCGCGCCGGATGACGAAAAATTCGAGGCGCGTTCGAACGGCTCGTTATCTGCATATATGAAATGCCGTGCAACGCACATTGCCGCGCACCGTCGGAGCGGGGTTCACCCGGCCCGGTCATTCAGCACCTGCTATCTCCACATGAGCAACGGACATTTGCCCGCACATGAACGCGCCTGTTTACTCCGGCCAAGCCTTCGGGCGCGGTTTGGACATCGCATGCAGGGGGCATCCGAACCGGAAACAGGCTTCGTAACCGGGAGTGGGGAATCGAGTTCGTGGATCAAGGTCGCTGGTTCAATTCAAGCCAAGCAGAACGGCTGGCATCGGCAAGCGCATGCCCGGGTGTTCGGCGAGCGCATGGGGGAGGTCTTCCATGAATCTGGTGCAGTTGCAATGCCTGGTCGCCATCGCTGATGCCGACCTGAGACTGGATCTCGCGGCGATCCACGCCGGTGTTTCCCAACGCGCTCTGCTGGGGCATATCAAGCAGATCGAACAGGAGCTCGGCCTGAACCTGGTGCTGCGTCGCGGGCGCGCGCTCGAAGCGCTGACCAGGACCGGGGCAGGCGTGGTCAGGCGCGCGCGGACGGTGCTGGATGGGGTGGCGTCGATCCGTGATTCCGGTGCGTACGAGGATGCAGGACAGGCAGGCGCACTGGTGATCGCGGCCACGCATACCCAGGCCAGGTATTTATTGCCCGCACCGCTGGCCGCGCTGCGCCGCCTGTATCCCAGGCTATCGCTCGTGCTGCAGGAACCAGTGCCCAGGCGCAAAGGCCGAGTCGCTGGACTGCGCGCCGACCTCATCATCCATAGCACCTCCGGCGAAGCGCCGGTCGCGGAAATCGCCATCCCGATCTACCGGTGGAAGCGAAGCCTGGTCGTGTTGCCGGGGCATCCGTTGGCGCGTCTCGGCAGGCCACCCACGTTGTCCGACTTGATCGAGCATCCCCTCATCGGGCATGCGTCCGCCAATCGTGTGCCGTCCTTCCTGCAGCGTGCCTATCAAGGTCACGCCCTGCAGCCGCAACTGTCGATCAGCACGCCGAACGCCGACCTGGTGAAGGCCTACGTGCGCAATGGCGCCGGTGTTGGCATCCTGCCGCAGGTCACGATCGTCGAATCGGACGACGACCTGCTGCAGCTTCCCGCGCCGGAGCAGATCGATGGTGGAACGACCTGGATGATCGTGCCCGGCGACCGTCCGCTGCGTGACTGCGTGGAGTCACTGGTTCACCTGCTCGCGCCGCATCTCTCGACCACGGCGCTGTCGGCGCGATTGCGCGGGACGCGCATCGGCAAGTCGCCGGAGATCCCCGATTGGGAACCGCCGAAGGCGGACGAAGGGTCTGGCGCGGGGTTGGGCGACTCCCCTGGCCGGCACCGTTTGGAAGCGCCTTCCGGCGTCAGCTGCTGACGCCTGGTGCTGGCGGATTTTTCCGCGCCGCCGCTGCTGGCGACGTACTGCGGATGCCCGTGTGCATGTGTGTTTCTTCGCAAGGAAGACAGCGCGCGGCATGAGCTTATGTTGAATGATTTGGCAGGTGCGCGGAGGTCCGTCGCTACACTCCAGCCGCCATCAGGAACCGCCGTCGCGCACCAATTAATGCAAACGCATCGCTACCGTTCCTCTCAGGTTTTCCTTCACTGGGCCACGTTCCTGCTGGTCGCCGTGCTCGTGAGCCTTCCGTATGCGGACGAGTTCTACCGAAGCATGCTGGGCAGTCGGCGCAACGTGATGACGCTGCACAAGTCGCTCGGCATCCTGGTCCTGCTGCTGACAGTTGCGCGGCTGCTCGTCCGCTGGCGTACGCCGCGTCCGGCGCAGGCGAATGTCCCGCTGGATCACGCCGCCCGCGCAGGGCATTACCTGCTGTATGCGGTGCTGCTGGCGATGCCGGTCAGCGGGCTGGTCTTCAACAGCAAGCCACTGGATCTGTTCTGGCTGGTCCAACTGCCGCCGCTTCCCGTCAGTGAAGACGCGCGACAGCTCGCCAGGCAATTCCATCTGGTCGCCCAGTATCTGTTTCTTGCGCTGGTCGCCGGCCATGCGGGCTTCGCGCTCTGGCATCACTACGTGCGCAAGGAGCGGGTGTTGGCGACGATGTCGTTTGGCGGGGCCCGGCAGTGAGTGCGCGGGTTTGGTGGCGCGTCGACAACGGGCGGCGGTCGGTAATCCGCCATGCCGCGCTGCTTGGCCTGCTGGTCGCCAGCCTGGCCGCACCGGCGCTGGCGGTCGAGACGATCGATGAAGACCTCATGTACGACATCGACGACCTGCATGCCGCACTGAAGCAGCAGCTGGCCAGGCAGGATGCCGCGCGCACCGGTGCAGCGGCCACCAAGCTGCAGGCGCTTCTGGCGCAGGTCGAAGCGTTCTACGCCAGGGATCCAGCCACGAAGGACGCAGTGGGGTTCGCACGCAAAGCCCAGGCGCTCTCCGCACAGCTGGGGAGCTCATCTGCTGCTGGAGATTGGCCGGCAGCGGCGACGGCCTACCAGGCATTGTCGGCGTCCTGCAAAAGCTGCCATTCCAGATACAACCCCTAGTGCGCATGGCAGATCGAGACATCACCACCGGCGCTTCACCGCGGCTCAGGCGCTGGCGGTGGGGCGTGGTCATCGCACTTCCCATCCTGTTGCTGGGGCCGCCGCTCGCTGCCGGCCATGCCGCCAATGTGCAGGCCGCGGCCGATGACCTGGCAGAGGACTACACGCCCCAGAACCTGAAAGTGCTGCCCAGGGACATCTCCCGTCGTGACCTGCGCAAGCGCATGCGTGCGTATCGCGAGCAGCTGGGCGTGGAGTGCAGCTACTGCCACGACAAGGATCGCGACACCGGCGATGTCGACTACGCGACCGATCACAACCCGGTCAAGGAGCGTGCGCGGACGATGATCCAGATGACCGATCAGATCAACGACACGTATCTGGCCAGGCTGGGCGACCGGCGTTACGCCGAACCCTTTGAGTGCGTCGGATGCCATCGCGGCCAGGCCAAGCCGTCCGCACCCGAATAGCCAGTCGCAAGCGACCAAGACTTCGCCCACGGAGCCCCCCATGCAGCACAGTCGCGAAACCGCGGCAGACGTATCGAAGCCGTCTCCGCCCGCACGCCTGACCCGGTTGGGTGCCTCGGTCCTGGCAACCGCCCTGGTGGTGGCGCTGGGCAGCCTGGCGCTCACTGATGCCGGCGCGCAGATCGCGGTGACCAACCAGGGCTTCGTGCCGTTCAGCGGTGAGCCGATCAACTACCGGACCGCGCCGCTCAACGATCCGGTGGCCAAGCTCGAAAAGCAGCTGGAAGCCGGCAAGGTCGCGCTGGATTACGAGCCCGGCCACGGCTACCTGCGATCGGTGCTGAAGCTGCTGGATATTCCATACGATTCGCAGACCCTGGTGTTCTCCAAGACCAGCTTCCAGTACACCAAGATCGCACCTGAGCATCCACGCGCGCTCTATTACAACGACGATGTCTACGTCGGTGCGGTGCATGACGGCAAGGCGATCGAGCTGGTCTCCTTCGATCCGATGCAGGGCGCGATCTTCTATCTGCTTGACGAGAAGAAGGGCGAACGTCCGCGCTTCGAACGCGCCGAGCTGGACTGCACCCAATGCCATATCGCAGCTGGTACGCGTGGTGTGCCTGGGGTCCTGCTGCAGTCGGTGTATCCGACCCGGGCGGGCGTGCTGGCGACGGCCTCGCGCACTTTGATCACCGACCAGGAAAGCCCGCTGAGCGAGCGTTGGGGCGGCTGGTATGTCTCGGGCATTGCGCAGGGCAAGACGATTGCAAATTCAGTGGTGGCCGAGGACGTGCCGCCCAGCGACGGCAACGATGCCTCGCGCAAACTCACCGCGCTGGAGGTGTCGGCCTTCGATCCGAAGGCTTACCTGAGCGCGCAGAGCGACGCGGTGGCGCACCTGGTACTGGCCCACCAGACCCAGATGCACAACCTGATCACCCTGACCAATTACAAGACGCGCATCGCGCTGTACGAATGGAGCAAGGCCAATCCCGATGGTGGCGATCCGACCAAGGTCGAGCTTCCCGAGCGGGTGCAGGCGCAATACACCAAGCCGGCCGATAGGCTGATCAAGTACCTGCTGTTCGACAATGAGGCACCGCTGGACGATATCTCCGCGCAGCTGCAGGATTCGGCGTTCGCACGCAGCTTTGCCGCCAAGGGACCGTGGGATTCGCAGCGACGGTCGCTGCGCGATTTCGATCTGAAGTCACGGATTTTCCGCTATCCATGCAGCTACCTCATCTACAGCGAAGCCTTCGACGAGATTCCCGAACCTGCCAAGTCCTATGTGTATGACCGGCTGCTCGAGATCCTGTCCGGCGTCGATGACAGTGGCGACTTCGCTTATCTGACCCCGCAGGAACGCAAGGACATCCTGCAGATCCTGCTGGAAACAAAACGCGGCCTGCCCAGGTCATGGCAGGACTATGCCGTCGCGCACGGTCTGCGTACGGGTCATGCACAGGTGGCGGCACGTTGAGGCCGCAGGCGCTGACGGCGCGGGATATCTGGATATGCATTCCCGCGATTTGGCACCCGGAAACCGCGTGATAGCTTGAATCCAGCTTCACAGGGCATTGCGCCTTGTACCGCAGGCGACCGGAAGAACACGTCGGCTGTGGGAGCAAATCCTCACGCGTGCGTTGATTCGAATCCCCATCCGGCGTTGCCGGCAGGGGTGGGTTGACGCATGCCGATCCACCGGTCGCCAGGCGGCCTTCATCCATGAACTTGCTGGAATTCAACGGAGAATCAAGATGACCATGTTGGGGAACATCGCACGGCAGCGGGTGGCCAGCGCCGCCGTGATGCTCGCGGTCGCATCGATCGCCTTCGCCGCGCAAGCCAGGCAGGTGCCGGACACCCATGCGCTGGTCGGCGCATGGGATGCACAGGCCGTGGACGAGAAAGGCCAGGTGATTCCACTGCGGCTGGATTTTTCAGCTGGGCAGCACGGCGACCTGGAGGGCGCGTTCTTCTCCAATCGCAAGCCGCTGCCGGGCAAGGTGAGCGCTTCGGTGGCCAGCAACGGCCACACTGCGATTGATCTGACGGTGGCCGAAGCGCGCCTGCTGGGCGTCATCGACCGCACCGTCCATGCGGAACTGGTCGACGGCCAGTTAAAGGGCACCCTGGCGGTGTCGTCCAAGGACAGCAACCTGCGCAACCTGGATGGCAAGACCGTGCCGGGCAGCGCCTACACGTTCACTGCCGTGCAGCGCCGCAAGGACACGCTGGCCAAGGCGCCTGACATCAATGGCGAGTGGGAGATCCCGCTGAGTGCGCCCAACACCAAGGGCGAGAGCAGCCTGCGCCTGCTGGTGCAGCAGGATGGTCAGGATGCCTCCGCCTCGATCCTGCGCGTGGATGGCGATGGCGGCGCGTACGACGGTTTCTATCGCGACGGAAAATGGGTGCTGAGCCAGGCCAATGCACGCGGATTCGCCGCTTACACGCTGACCCCGCAAACCGACGGCACGCTGTTGGTCAAGACCAGCACCGGCCGCGCCGTGGACACGCACGCGGTGGCAACGGATTACAGCGGCTCGGATGCATCGGACACTTCGCCGGCCTATCGCCCGCAGGTGGCGCGCCAGAAGGGCTTTCCGGAGCCCGCCAATTACGCGGCGCACACCACCGTCCGCGATCCGAACGAGAAGTTCGCCTTCAACTTCCCCGATGCGCTGACCGGCAAGAACGTCTCGCAGGATGATCCGCGCTTCAAGGGCAAGGTGGTCCTGGCCGTGGTGACCGGCACCTGGTGCCCGAACTGCCACGACGAGGTCCAGTACTTGGTGGAACTGGACAAGAAGTACCGCGACAAGGGGCTGGCCATCGTCGCCCTCGACTTCGAAGAACCCGAGCAGCTGCAGGATCTCTCCCGCCAGAAGCGCCTGGTCGAACACTACGGTGTGAAGTACGACTATCTCATCGCCGGTACCCCGGCCCAGATGTGGGAGAAGGTGCCGCAGCTGGTCAACCTGAACACCTGGCCTGCAACCGTGTTCGTCGGTCGCGATGGCAAGGTCAAGCGTATCCATTCGGGATTCGCCTCGCCGGCCAGCGCCGCCTACCACCAGAAGCTGCAGGAAGAGTTCACCTCGACCATCGAATCGCTGCTGTCCGAGCAGCCTTCCCTGACCGACAACGACAGTGGCAAGCCCGCCGTCCAGTCCGTGGCTTACTCGGACGGCCACTGAGGCGCACGCCGATTGCTAGGGTGCGTCGGTCGTGTCGCGCGATCGCAGGCGCCGGATGAGCTGAGCGCCGGGCTTGACCGAAAACGCCGCCCTCACGGGCGGCGTTCCTGTATGCGGGCTGGTTGAAACGATCAGGCCCTGGCGGCGTTGTAGCGACGCTCGACTTCGTTCCAGTCGACTACGGCGTAGAACGCGTCGATGTATTCGGGGCGGCGATTCTGGTATTTCAGGTAGTAGGCGTGTTCCCACACGTCCAGGCCCAGGATCGGGGTCTGGCCCTGCATCAGCGGACTGTCCTGGTTGGCGCTGTTTTCGACGCTGAGCGTGCCGTCCTTGTTCACCACCAGCCAGGCCCAACCGCTGCCGAAGCGGGTGATGGCGGCCTGGGTAAAGGCCTTCTTGAAGGCATCGAAGCCGCCGAGTTCGGCGTCGATGGCCTTGGCCACGTTGCCGACGGGCGCACCGCCGCCCTTGGGCGACATCACCGTCCAGAACAGCGAATGGTTGGCATGACCGCCGCCGTGGTTGGTCACCGCGCCCTTGATCTTGTCGGGCAGCTCGCCGATGCGCGAGACCAGTTCCTCGACTGGCAGCTCGGCCCATTCGGTGCCTTCCAGCGCGGCGTTGAGCGAGTTCACGTAGGTCTGGTGGTGCTTGGTGTGGTGGATCTCCATCGTCTTGGTGTCGATGTTCGGCTCCAGCGCGTCATAGGCGTAGGGCAGGGTGGGCAGGGTATGCGGCATGGGAAGCTCCCGGTCAGTTCAGGGTGGAAACAGGTGGGTGGGATGCCTGGAGCAGCCGGGCGATGCCGGGATGTTCGTGGGTGCGGAGAAAGTGCTGCAGTTCCAGATAGCTGCGCTGGCTGTGGCACAGGGCGGCGGCGCGCCAGTCCTGGCCCAGGGTCGGGTCCGCGGCCATCTTCAGCAGGTGCAGGTGGACCCCGGCCAGTTCACCGGCGGCCCGTTCGGTATCGCCAGCACGGACATATGCCTCGGCCAGGTTCAGGCGCGACACGGTGTAGGCGGCGATCGCGGCATCGGCAGGCAGCGCGACATGCAGCAACAACTCCGCCGCGTCCAGCGCCTGCCGGTAGAGGGCAATGGCCTCGCCCAGGCGCTCCTGCACAAACGCTTCGTTGGCGGCGCGGGTGAGCGCTTGCCAGTGGTGCAGTGGGTTGCTGGGCTGCTGTGGCATGGACCTGTACGCAATGACGTGCCGCCGGGGCATCGAAGTCGTCGTTGCGTCTACAGCATCAGGTCATGGATGAAGCGACCGAGGGCTGCACGTCAGCTATGGGAAGCGGGGTTTCCGGTGCGCATTATCCACCGGTGCGGGCAGCGATGCGTGAAACGCGGGTCCATCGGGCACGTGCATCGTGGAGTCGCCTTAGAATTGCGCCGTCGCCTGCCATCCTGTTTGCACGTCCGCATGGAATCACCTCCCGCCCCATCTGTCCCGCACGTCTCCGATGCCGATGTCCTGGAGCAGGACGCGCGGTGGATGCGTCGCGCCTTTGAACTGGCCGATATCGCCCAGCACGAGCGCGACGAAATCCCGGTCGGCGCGGTGCTGCTGGATGCGGATGGCCAATGCATCGGCGAGGGCGGGAACCGCAACCGCTGCGACCACGATCCGACCGCGCACGCGGAGATCGTCGCCATGCGCCAGGGCGGGCTGCACCTGCAGAACCACCGACTGGTCGGCTGCACGCTGTATGTGACCCTCGAGCCGTGCGCGATGTGCGCCATGGCCATGGTCCACGCACGCGTGGCCCGGGTGGTCTATGCGGCGGCCGATCCCAAGACCGGCGCGGCCGGCAGCGTGTTCGACCTGCTCGGCGACCCGCGCCATAACCATCGGGTCGAGGTCACCGGTGGGGTACTGGCCGAAGAAGCCAGTCGCCGCCTGACCAATTACTTCCGGGCCAAGCGTGGCAGGCCGCTGCTGGACTGACTCATGGGCGCGCGGGCAGGGACTGCGCGCGTGGCGGGCTGAACTTGCCGATCAGCCACAGGCGCGCGGGTGTTTCCAGCACGCGGTTGACCAGTGAGGCCAGCAGGACCGTGGCCAGGATGCAGCCAAGGCCGGACACCCAGGGATTCAGGCGGTCGAACAGATGCAGCGCCGTCATGAGATCGATCACCGGCCGGTGCAGCAGGTAGATGGAAAAGCTGGATCGGCCCAGTTCGCTGGCCGGCCCATTGCCCAGCAATGCATCTGACAGCGTGCTTCGGTAGGAGAACGCCAGCACGATCAGCGCCGCCAGCGCGACGCGTGGCAGGTCGGCGTAGTACCAGCCACTGATCTGTGCAACATCGGCCGCGGGGAAGAGCGGCAACAGCATGCGCGGGTAGGGCAGTAGCAGCACCAGGATCGCCGCGCAGGCGAGCAGCTGGAGCATCTGGATGATGCGGGCCGTGGGCGGGCTGCGCGTGGTCCACCAGTGGCGCAGCAAGGCGATGCCGACGCCGCCCAGGAAAATATGCAATTTGGAGACGAACAGGATGCCGGGCAGGTACGGCGAGGACGCATAGCTGGCGACCACGAACGCCCCCAGCAGCGTCACTGCGATCGTCCGCGTGCGCGCCTGCAGGCCTGGAATGCACCACAGCAACAGGAAAAACCCATAGAACTGGAACTCCGGCCCCACCGACCAGAACACATCGACCGAGCCAACGAATGCCAGCAATCGGGCCAGGCCCATCAGATCCATGCGGTAGTGAAAGTCCGCCTGCGTCAGTGCCGACACCGCAAACGCAGCCAGTACGATCGTGTAGTACAGCGGCACGATGCGGGCCACGCGCGCCACGCAGAAGCGCTGCACGTTGGTGCGGTTGATCGGCTCCTGCAGGTGCAGGTGCGCCATCAGGAAGCCGCTGAGCACGAAGAACAGGAACACGCCGCATTCGCCGAAGCTCACGCTCTCCCAGAACTGTGTCTTGATCGGCAGGTGTGCGATCACCACCGAGATCGCGGCCAGCCCGCGCAGGCCATCCAGCGCAGGCATGTGCTCCTTCTTCCTGCGCGCCACGGCGGTGGAAGTGCGAGTGACAGGATCTGCGGACAAGCTCGACGTGCCTGATGCAGCCTGCAGAAGTGGGGGGGTCTGCATGCCGGGTTCCACGGTAGCGTCATCGTCCGGTTCACTGCAGGATGCAGTGGTGGCGCGATGGCAGGACAAGCGCCTCGTCCCGATGAAACGCACAACGGTGCCGGAATCGGCCGCCTCGACACTACCAGCTCAGGCCTGAGCGAAGGCCTGCGGTATGATGAACGACCATCGCGCGAATGCATCAAGTCATGAATCCAGTCCCAAATAACAGCAACCTGATCTGGATCGATCTGGAAATGACGGGGCTGGATACCGACAACGACTCCATCCTGGAGATCGCCACGGTGGTGACTGATTCGCAACTCAATATCCTGGCCGAAGGCCCGGAGTTCGCCATCGCCCATTCGCTCGACACGCTTGAGGCCATGGACGAGTGGAATCGCAACCAGCATCGCCGTTCGGGCCTGTGGGACCGCGTCGTCGCTAGCACCGTCACCCTGGGCCAGGCCGAAGCCGAGACGGTGAATTTCCTGCTGAAGTGGGTGCCGGACAACGCCTCGCCGATGAGTGGCAACTCGATCTGCCAGGATCGCCGGTTCCTGCATCGGCTGATGCCGCGCCTGGAGCGCTATTTCCACTACCGCAACCTGGACGTGAGCACGCTGAAGGAACTGGCGCGCCGCTGGGCGCCGCAGGTGCTGGAAGGCGTCAAGAAACAGTCCTCGCACACCGCCTTGAGCGATGTACATGACTCGATCAACGAGCTACGCCACTACCGGCGCCACCTGGCCACGCTGGCCCTTCCGCAGGACGCGGGCTGAGACAAAAAAAGGCGGCCCGCAGGCCGCCTTTTTCTTTGATCGTTCAGGGCATCAGCTGCCCGACACGAACGGCTTGCCCTTGCCCAGGTCGCCATCGTCGGTGACCGACTTGGCCAGCAGTTCGGACAGCGGCTTGCCGTCGGCATCGTGGTGATACACGTGCAGGTCGCGCTGGGGGTAGGGGATGGACAAGCCCTTCTCCAGCAGCTGGTTGCGAATCGCTTCGATCATCGTGCTCTTGGCGCTACCGAAATCACCGTTGTTGGCGTAGCCGAACAGCATCAGGTCCACGCTGCTTTCGCCCAGGTTGGTGACCTGTACAAACGGTGCCGGGGTCTTCAGCACCAGCGGGTTCTGCTGCGCGATCTCCAGCAGGATCGCCTGTGCTTGCTTGAGGTCGTCGCCGTAGCCCACGCCGACCGTCAGCTCCAACCGCCGCGTGGGCAGGGTGGAATAGTTGATGATCGGTGCGGTGGTGATCGTGCTGTTGGGAAGGGTGATCACACGCTGGTCGAACGCACGCAGGCTGGTCTGGAACACGCGGATCTCATCGACCACACCTTCCTGCCCGCCGGCGATCACGTGGTCGCCCTCGCGCATCGGACGCAGCACGATCAGCATCACGCCCGAGGCGATGTTGGAAAGCGAGTCCTTCAACGCCAGGCCCACGGCCAGGCCGGCCGCACCCAGGACGGTGGCCAGCGAGGTCGCCGGAACGCCGATCTTGGTCAATGCAGTGACGAACACCAGCACCAGCAGCACTGCGTAGGACACGTTGCGCAGGAAGCTGCTCAGCGTGGTTTCCACGCGCGCCCGGGACAGCGCGCGTTCCAGCGCAACGCTCAGGCGCTTGGCCAGCCACATGCCGACCAGCACGATGACTAGTGCGGCCGCCCAGTTGACCAGGTACCCCGTCCAATCGACCGTGGACCAGTCAAATGCCTTTGCAGCGGTAGAAGGCGCCGTGGCCGTGGTTGCCGCGGCCTGGGCTGCAGCAGTCGCTGCAGCCCCCGCCAGATTCGTCAGACCCAACGCCATTACGCGGCCTTGAGCTTGGCCAGGCGCAGCCAGGTATCGACCACGGTGTCAGGATTCAGCGACACCGATTCGATGCCTTCCTGCATCAGCCATTCGGCCAGTTCCGGATGATCCGACGGGCCCTGGCCGCAGATGCCGACGTACTTGCCCTTGGCACGTGCGGCCTTGATGGCCATCGACAGCAGCTTCTTGACCGCCAGGTTCCGCTCGTCGAACAGGTGCGCCACGATCGATGAATCGCGGTCCAGGCCCAGGGTCAACTGGGTCAGGTCGTTGGAACCGATCGAGAAGCCGTCGAAGATCTCCAGGAACTCATCTGCCAGCAGCGCGTTGGACGGCAGCTCGCACATCATGATGATCTTCAGGCCGCGCTCGCCCTGCTTGAGGCCGTTGGCCTCCAGCACTTCGACCACCTTGCGGCCTTCTTCCAACGTACGCACGAACGGGATCATGACCCACAGGTTGTCCAGGCCCATCTCGTTGCGCACGCGCAGCACGGCCTTGCACTCCAGCGCGAAGGCGTCGGTGAAGGACGGATCGACGTAACGACTGGCACCGCGGAAGCCGATCATCGGGTTCTCTTCGTGCGGCTCGTAGTTGCTGCCGCCGATCAGGTTGGCGTACTCGTTGGACTTGAAGTCCGACAGGCGCACGATCACCGGATTCGGTGCCACCGAGGCGGTCAGCGTGGCGATGCCTTCAGCCAGGCGGTTGACGTAGAAGTCGACCGGCGCGCCGTAGCCGGCAATCTTGGCGTCGATCTTCTTTTTGGTGGCCGCGTCCTGCTTGTCGTATTCCAGCAGCGCCTTGGGATGGATGCCGATGTGGCTGGCGATGATCATTTCCAGGCGCGCCAGGCCGATGCCGGCGTTGGGCAGCTGGCCGAAGTCGAAGGCACGTTCCGGGTTGGCCACGTTCATCATGATCTTCAGCGGCGCCGGTGGCATGTTGCCCAGGTCGGTGGTGGTGCGCTCGAATTCCAGGATGCCGTCGTAGATGAAGCCCGTATCGCCTTCGGCGCAGCTGACCGTGACTTCCTGGCCGTCCTGCACCAGCGAGGTCGCGTTGCCCGAGCCGACCACGGCCGGCACGCCCAGCTCGCGCGCGATGATCGCGGCGTGGCAGGTGCGGCCGCCGCGGTTGGTGACGATGGCCGAGGCGCGCTTCATCACCGGCTCCCAGTCGGGGTCGGTCATGTCGGCGAACAGCACGTCGCCCGGCTGCACGCGGTCCATGTCTTCCAGCGAGCGCACCACGCGGGCCACACCGGCACCGATCTTGGCGCCGACGGCGCGACCTTCGGCCAGCACCTTGGCGTCCTTCGAGGACAGCGCGAAGCGCTCGATCTGGGTGGCATTGCTGCGCGACTTCACCGTCTCCGGGCGCGCCTGCACGATGAACAGCTTGCCGCTGACGCCGTCCTTGGCCCACTCGATATCCATCGGGCGGCCGTAATGCTTTTCGATCACCAGCGCCTGCTTGGACAGTTCCTGCACGTCCTCGTCGCTGATGGAGAAGGTGTTGCGCAGTTCGGCCGGGGTGTCCTCGGTGCGCACGCGTTCACCGGGCACATCCGAATAGACCATGCGCAGCGCCTTGCTGCCCAGCGAGCGGCGCAGGATCGCCGGCTTGCCGGCAGCCAGGCTGGGCTTGTAGACGTAGAACTCATCCGGGTTGACCGCGCCCTGCACGACCATCTCGCCCAGGCCGACCGAGGAGGTCACGAAGACCACGTCGCGGAAACCGGACTCGGTGTCCAGGGTGAACAGCACGCCGGACGAACCCACGTCCGAGCGCACCATCAGCTGCACGCCGGAGGACAGGAACACGTCCTCGTGCTTGAAGCCGTGGTGGACGCGGTAGGCGATGGCGCGATCGTTGTACAGCGAGGCGAACACTTCCTTGACCTTGTGCACCACGTCGTCGGCGCCGGTCACGTTGAGGAAGGTTTCCTGCTGGCCGGCGAAGGACGCATCGGGCAGGTCTTCGGCGGTGGCCGAGGAACGCACGGCCACGGCGACTTCGCCGCCACCGTTCTCATCGCACAGCTGCCTGTAGGCGCTGCGGATGTCGGCATCCAGTTCCGGCTGCAGCGGGGCGTCGATGACCCAGGTGCGGATTTCCTTGCCGGCCGCGGTCAGTGCGCCGACGTCTTCCACGTCCAGCGTGGCCAGCTTGTCGAAGATGCGCTTGGACAGGTCGTTGTGCGCGATGAAGTCCTTGAACGCTTCTGCCGTGGTCGCATAGCCGCCGGGAACCGAAACGCCCAGCTGGGCCAGGTTGCCGATCATTTCGCCGAGTGAGGAATTCTTGCCGCCGACGCGGGCAAGGTCGGACAGGCCAAGCTCATGCAGCCACAGGATGTTCTGGTTCAAGCGCTACGCTCCTTGAGGGACCTGGGTTCCGCTCGCAATTGCGTCGGACCGCGGCCCAGAGAGGGGGGAGAAGGTGTGCCAATGATGCAGGCCGATATCGCACTGCACAAGCAATGGTGCGATATTGGTATCGTCAATGTCCAGCCCAAAGGATGAACGTAATGTCGAGTGTCCGACCGGTCTTTTATGTTTCAGATGGAACCGGAATCACCGTTGAAACCATCGGGCACAGCCTGCTCACCCAGTTCTCCGGATTTTCGTTCATCACCGACCGGATTCCCTTCGTCGACGACATCGACAAGGCGCGCGAGGCGGCCGAGCGGATCCGCGAAGCAGGGATCCGCCACGACGCGCGGCCCATCGTGATCCATTCCATCGTCGATCCGGCCATCGCCCACCTGCTGGAGGCGAGCGGGGCGCTGATGCTTGACGTGTTCGCGCCGTTCATCAACCCGATGGAGCTGGAGCTGGGGGCCATGCGCCAGTCGCGCGTGGGCCAGGCCCACGGCATCGTCAATTTCGAGGCTTACCACCGGCGCATCAACGCGATGAACTTCGCGCTGACCCATGACGATGGCATCGCGATCAACTACGACGAAGCCGATCTGATCCTGGTCGCGGTTTCACGTGCCGGGAAAACGCCGACCTGCGTCTACCTGGCGCTGCATTACGGGGTCAAGGCGGCCAACTACCCGCTGACCGACGAAGACCTGGAAACCGATCGCCTGCCGCCGCGCCTGCGTCCGTATCGCAGGAAGCTGTTCGGCTTGACCATCGACCCCGAGCGGCTGTGCCAGATCCGCCAGGAACGCAGGCCCAATTCCAGCTATGCCAAGGCCGAGACCTGCCGTCGCGAAGTGGCGGCGGCCGAAGGCATGTTCACCACCGAACGCCTGCCCACGCTGAGCACCACGCATACCTCCATCGAGGAAATCGCCAGCAAGGTGATGTCCACGCTGGGCCTGCAGCGCGAGATGTTCTGAATCCGGGAAGTGGGGCGGAGCGCCGCGTCCGTGGGTTGGAAAACGCCGTACGGACCCTCAAATTAAGGGCTGGACACGCGGGACGTCAATGCTGCCGTTGACGTCGGACAGCGTGTAGGATCGAACCATGCCCGCAACCCTTTCCCGTGCCGCACGCCTGCCCAAACTGGGTCGTTTCGGCTGGCTGATGGCGTTGTATGCGGAAAACTACGGCCGTCTGGCGCGCCTGTTCGCGCCGTCGGACCTGGTGCCCGGGCGCTACGTATCGAGCATCGGCGACGGGCTGGATGTGCATCTGGACGTCATCGAGACGCATCGCTACACGGTCGAGCTGCGCATCACCTACGGGATCATCGATCCGCAGACCGGCGAACCCGACCCGTCGGCCTTCGTACGGGTTTACCGCGATGCACGCCAGGCCGAAGCCACCCACTGCTACGTGGGTCGTCGCTGGCAGGACGTGATCGGCATGTTCCCGCCGCCGGCGGAGCTGATCAGCCATCGCATGCGCATGAACACTTTCCTGGGTAAGTGGGTCGAATACCTGGCCGAGCGCGGCCACGGCGTCGCCACGCTGCGCCGGGTGGATCAGGAGATGGTTGTCGAACCGGCCGAGGCCGGCGACGCCGCCTGATCCGGGCTACAGGCCCTGGTTCTTTGGGGCTACCAGAAATCCGGCAGCGGCCGCTTGACGATGGCGTCATGGCAGTCGATCTGCGATTCGATATGCGCGCGGGCCAGGGCCAGGTAATTCGCCTTCGGGCCACCACCTGAGCCGGCGACTTCGCCCAGGTATTCGTTGCCAGCCCAGACCCGTCCGAGCCAGTCGGCATGGTCCTCGCCGATGGTCAGGGTGACGGTGTAGCGCAACCGGCGACCTTGCTTGTCCTTGCACAGATAGACGGTCGGGAACTGCATGGTGAAGCTGTCTTCGGTGCTCCGCTGCTGCAGGAAGGTGCGCGCCTCGTCGGTGAGCGTGACGCGTGCCGTCTCGTCCAGAAGCGCAAGCTCGTTGCGGAAGTAGTCCGATAACTCAAGGAACACGCTGACCCCGTCGCTGGGCGCGTAGCCGTTCCTGCGGATCCAGCTGGCGAAGGCGGCCTCATGGCGCCCGGCGGCGACTTTTGCGGACTTCGACATCAATGCTCCTCACGCGAGTCTGTGGAAGGTGCACCAACAGGCAATCCCGACGGATGCCCGTTTATTTTCATGAACCGCCGATGTTGATCCGATGAAGACGACGAGCCGTTGCCTCATGCATGGCTAATGCGGCTGTCTTCCACTCAACGTTCCGATCGTACGCGCAACAAAAAAGCGCAGCGGATATCCGCTGCGCTTTCGTGCTGACTTATGGCGTCCCCACGGGGATTCGAACCCCGGTGTCCACCGTGAAAGGGTGGTGTCCTAGGCCTCTAGACGATGGGGACGCTGTCTAAACTTGCGAATCACAAGCAGGCCTAGTGCTTGCAACCCTTGAAACTTGGTGGAGCCAGGCGGGATCGAACCGCCGACCTCCTGCATGCCATGCAGGCGCTCTCCCAGCTGAGCTATGGCCCCGATGTTGCCAAGAAAAAACGCAGCGGATCAACGCTGCGCTTTACCTCGTTGTAGCTGGCGTCCCCACGGGGATTCGAACCCCGGTGTCCACCGTGAAAGGGTGGTGTCCTAGGCCTCTAGACGATGGGGACGCTGTCTAAACTTACGAATCACAAGCAGGCCTAGTGCTTGCAACCCTTGAAACTTGGTGGAGCCAGGCGGGATCGAACCGCCGACCTCCTGCATGCCATGCAGGCGCTCTCCCAGCTGAGCTATGGCCCCGGTGTCTTGGGAGCCCGGCATTCTAATGATCGATTCGAGGTTCCGCAAGCGTGAATGCGCGACTTTTTTCATCCGCGGAACAATGCCGCTTCAATCCCTGTTGCCGCGCAGGCGCAGGGCGTTGCTCACCACCGAGACCGAACTCAGGCTCATGGCCAGTGCGGCGAACATCGGCGACAGCTTCCAGCCCAGCAACGGCGTCAGTACGCCAGCTGCCAACGGCACGCCCAGTCCGTTGTAGAACAGGGCAAAGGCCAGGTTCTGGCGCATGTTGCGCACGGTCTGCTGCGAGATGCGCCGCGCCCGGAGGATGCCGCCCAGATCACCCTTGACCAGCGTGACCTGTGCGCTGGACATGGCGACATCGGTGCCGGTGCCCATCGCGATCCCGACATCGGCCGCGGCCAGCGCGGGCGCGTCGTTGATGCCGTCGCCGGCCATGGCCACGACGCGTCCCTGGCTGCGCAGGTCCGTGATCAGCCGCGCCTTGTCCTGCGGACTGGTTTCGGCGTGAACCTCGTCGATCTGCAGTCTGGCGGCCACCGCGCGTGCGGTGGTGCTGGCATCGCCGCTGGCCATCACGATGCGCAAGCCCAGCGCGTGCAAGGCATCGATGGTGGCCGGGGTGCCGTCCTTGATCGGATCGACGACGGCGATCAAGCCAGCAAGCGCGCCGTCGACGGCAAGGAACATGACGCTGGCGCCGTCCTGGCGCAGCGCTTCTGCTGCTGCCTCCAGCAGTTCGACCGGGATCTGTTCGGCCTGCATCAGCGCACGACTGCCCAGGAGCAGGGCGTGTCCGTCCACGCGTCCACGCACGCCCAGTCCCGTGTCCGAAGTCATGTCACCACCGCTGGAAAGTGCCAGCTGGCGATGGTGCGCTTCGGTCACGATCGCCTGCGCCAGCGGATGCTCACTCCCCGCATCCAGGCTGGCGGCCAGCCGCAGGACCTCGTCTTCGGTCTGCGGCGCCAATGCCTGCACGCTGCCGAACGTGGGCTTGCCGCGGGTGAGCGTGCCGGTCTTGTCGACCACTAGCGTGTCCACCGAACTCAGCCGCTCGATGGCCTGCGCATCGCGGAACAGCACGCCGACATGCGCGGCACGGCCGCTGGCGACCATGATCGACATCGGCGTGGCCAGACCCAGCGCGCAAGGGCAGGCGATGATCAACACGCTGACCGCGTTGAGGATGCCGTGGGTCCACGACGGCGGTGGACCGAACAGCCCCCAGGCCAGCAGCGTCAGTACCGCCACGCCGATCACGGCCAGCACGAACCAGTACGCGACGCGATCGGCCATGGCCTGCATCGGTGCGCGCGTGCGCTGGGCCTGGGCAACGAGCTGCACGATCTGCGCCAGCATGGTGTCTCCGCCGGTGCGGGTCGCTTCGATGATGAGCGCGCCCTGGCCATTGAGCGTGGCGCCGATGACCGCATCGCCTGGTCCGCGTGCAACCGGTACCGCTTCGCCCGTGAGCATGGATTCGTCCAGGTGCGAGCGACCTTCGCGCACGATGCCGTCGACCGGGACTTTTTCACCCGGGCGCACGCGCAGGCGATCGCCGGGTTGCAGCGCATCCAGTGCGACATCGTGCTCGCTGCCGTCAGCATCGATGCGGCGCGCGGTCTTGGGGGCCAGGCCGAGCAGGGCGCGGATGGCGGACGAGGTCTGGGCGCGCGCCTTCAGTTCCATCAGCTGACCGAGCAGGGTCAGGCTGATGATCGCGGCGGCGGCCTCGAAATAGACCTCCACGCGGCCATGCATCTGGAAGGAGGCCGGAAACACCTGCGGCGCCAGCAGCGCTACCAGGCTGTAGAGATAAGCGGCCGAGACGCCGGTACCGATCAGCGTCCACATGTTGGGACTGCGGTTGGCAATCGACTGCACCCAGCGCTGCAGGAACGGCCAGCCGGCCCACAGCACCACCGGCGTGGCGAGCACGCCCTGCACCCACGCCAGCGTGCCGTTCGACAGGCCGGGCAGCAGATGTCCGGACATGGCCAGCACCACCGTGGCCGCGCTCAGTGGCAGCGTCCACCAGAAGCGACGACGGAAGTCGGTGAGTTCGGGATTCTCGGCCTCGTCCAGCGACGGCATCATTGGCTCAAGTGCCATGCCGCACTTGGGGCAGGTCCCGGGCGCGTCGCGGATGATCTCCGGGTCCATCGGGCAGGTGTACTGGGTGCCAGGCGGGGCAGGGGTTTCCTGGCGCGTGGATGGCTGCAGATAGCGCAGTGGATCGGCGCTGAATTTCTGCTGGCAGCCGGCGTGGCAGAAGACGTAGGTCTGGCCTTCGAACTCCGCGCGATGCTTGGCCGTGTCCGGGTTGACCTGCATCCCGCAGACTGGGTCGGTCATCGGTGCCGTGGCGGTTGTGGCGGGACCGGCGTGGTCATGCGTTGCGTGGGAATGGCAGCAGCTTTTCCCGCCGTGCGTGGTTTGATTGGAGGAAGACATCTCAGCCTTCCTCACGCAGGGCCGAGACGATCGGGCAGTCGCGCAGGGCGCCATGGCCGGGGCAGGCATCGACCATCAGCCGAAGCGCATCACGCACGCGCGCCAGTTCGTCGATGCGCTGTTCGACCTGGACCAGCTTGCGGCTGGCTGCTTCCTTGACGTCGGCCATGTCGCCTCGGCCCGCGCTGATCGAAAGAAGCTCGCCTATCTCTTCAAGAGTGAATCCTAAGCCCTTGGCACGGCGAATAAAATTCAGCCTGGCGATATCGTCTTCGGCATAGCGACGATAGCCACCAGCCGAACGCGGTGGCTCGGGCAGCAGGCGCTGGCGCTCGTAATAGCGGATGGTGTCGATCGGCACCTGGGTCTGGCGAGCCAGCTGACCAATGTTCATGGGGCGCTCCAAAGTGGACTACGCCCAGTGTGCACCCTTGAGTCTGGTCAAGAGTCAAGGGTTTGCTTGCGATGGCCCAGTTGCTTGTCCATCCGGGACATCCCGAGGCGTGCGACCCATGCAGCAACTCATTCCTGCATCGATGCGCGGGAGGAGGACGCCATCGCCAGCGATGGCGGTCGTTGGTACGCCGGGCGAAGTGGTCAGTTCAGGACGACGTTCCGCCTGGACTGGATCATCCGCAGCTTTTGCGGGTTCCGCTGCACGTAGACGCGGAGGATGCGTTCCCCATCGGTATCGAAGGACTGCGCAGATTCCAGCGCGTCGCCGAAGTAGCGGAGCAGGCCTGGTCGACCATTGATCCAGGCCGGTTCCAGGCGCAGTTCATGCCTGCGACGGAGTGTGCAGGCGAAGAGCAACTGGGCGATGCGGGTGCCCCCGACCATCGGCTTGGGGAAGCTGGTGACGATGCCGCCGCCGTCGCCTACAAGGGTTGCCGATTCGGCCATCATGTTCTTCATGGCCTTGAAGTCGGCATTGGACCAGGCTTGGGTAAACCGCTGCATCAAACGTTGGTGTGCCGCGGCCGAGACGACATAGCGCGGGCGTTCTTCGCGCAGCTGGCTTTTCGCGCGGTGCACGATCTGGCGACAGGCCGCCTCGCTCTTGCCCAGCGTGGCCGCGATGTCGGGATAGTCCGCATCGAAGACTTCCCGGAGCAGATAGGCCGCGCGCGCCTCGGGGGCCAGGCGCTCCAGCACGATGAGGAACGCCAGCGAGAGGTCGCTGGCCGATTCCTGCAATTCCTCCGGGGTTATCGGGCTGTCGGTGATCACCGGTTCGGGCAGCCAGATGCCGACGTAGTGCTCGCGATGGACGCGTGCCAGGCGAAGCCGGTCGATGGAGCGTCGCGTGGTGGTGGTGACCAGCCAGGCCTCCGGATCGGCCACCTCCCCCAGGGGCATCGCATTCCAGCCCAGCCAGACGTCCTGGACCACGTCCTCGGCCTCCGGAACGGAGCCGAGCATGCGGTACGCGACGCCGAGCAGGCGCGGGCGAAGTCGGGTGAAAACCTCAGTTGCACATTCCATACATCAAAGGTCGGATCACGAAGCCCGATTGTGACGCAAGGCGATCCCGGCGGACCGCTGGTCCGCCGGATGCCGGTGCAGCCCTCAGGGGACCGGAATCACCGCCGGCTTGCCGGCGTCCTTCAGCAACAGCACCAGGAACCTCGCCGGCTTGTCCATGCTGGCGTTGCGTCCGACCGTGTGGATGTCGTCAGGCCCTTCGTAGAAACTCTGCCCGGCCGTCAGGGTGACCTCTTCGCCGCCCTTGACGCCCATCACGATCGATCCATCGAGGACATAGATGAATCCGTTCGCGTTATGACGATGCACCGGGTCTGCGGCGCCCGGGGGGTACTCGACCGTGATCATCTGCGCTTCCTTGCCGGGGTAGTCGGGCAGTGTCCGGGTCATGACCGGGGTCACGATGGGGAGCGGGGTGTTGTCGTGGCCCGCATCGTGGCGCGCCGTGTCGTGGGCCACCGAAGCGCCAGACGATAACAGCGCCGACAGGCACAAGAGGGAGAGGGAAACAGTACGCATGAGAACTCCAGGTTCCGTTGCAGCGGCTCGCGCGCGCGTCCGCGGAAAGCGCGGGGTGCGGGTCAGGACAACTTGGCCTTGTCCAGGCCGAAGGCCTTGTCGTAGCTGCCCGGGACGGTGCGGAAGCCGACGTTGACGCGGTTCCATGCGTTGATCGCCATCACCAGGAAGGTGAGATCCGATAGCTCCTTCTCCGACAGTTGGCCGCGCACGCGCTCGTAGAGTTCGTCCGGGATGCCTTGCGCGGGAAGCTGCGTCAGCACTTCCGCCCATGCCAGCGCGGCGCGTTCGCGCGGGATAAACAGCGTGGATTCACGCCAGCCTGCCAGGTGGTGCAGGCGCAAGGCGCGTTCGCCATGGATGGTGGCCTGCTTCACGTGCATGTCCAGGCAGAACGTGCATCCGTTGATCTGCGAGGCGCGGATGGAGACCAGGTCCTGGATCGATTCCTCGATCGCTGACTCCTTCACCAGCAGGTTGAACTCGACGAACTTCTTGAACAGTTCGGGGGATTGCTTCTGGTAGTCGATGCGTTGGCTCACGTTGGAATCTCCATGTCGAGTGATGGCCGCCGGGCGCGGATGCGCTCTGGTCCCGGGAAAATCTAGGCGGCGCCTGCGGCAGCGGCTAGACCGGCGCAGGGACGCGCCATGTTGAGCGCCAGGCACCAATGCACCGGCATGTCACAGATGCATGCGCTCGTCCGACCTTGGGTCATGTCCAGCACCAAAGATGACGGGATGCCGAACCCTGCGATCTCTGCAGGGGATCGGATATGGCTCGCATTCCTCACGGCCGTGGCCGCGCTGCCGCCGGAGGTTCGGGCGGCGTTCCTGTTGCACGAGGCTTTCGAGGCGAGCTACGACGAGATCGCATGCGTGCTGGGCCTGCCGGTGGAAACCTGCCGGGACCATGTGGCGCGTGCACGCGCGCATGCAGCAACCCGCATGCAACCGCTTTGCGGCCGGGCAGGGCCTTGTCCATGAATACGATGACCCGCGTCTCCATCGATCGTCCCGATGCACCGTTGGCCAGCTTCTCCGCAAGCTATGCAGGCGTGGTCGCCTTCATCACCGTGGCGACGGAGGGAAGTTTTGCGCGGGCCGCCGACCGGCTGGGCGTGGGCAGGTCGGCGGTCAGCCGGAGCGTGCAGCGCCTGGAAGAACACCTGGGCGCACGGTTGTTTTCCAGAACGACCCGGTCGACGTCCTTGACCAGTGAGGGCGAATTGTTCCTGGCCAATTGCCGCCCCGGCGTCGACCGCATCGTGCAGGCCCTGGATGAGATCCGCGACCTGCGCGATGGACCGCCGCGCGGGCAACTGCGCATCGGCGCCACGCATGCCTTCGGGCGCAAGGTGCTGGCGCCGCTGTTGGGGGAGTTCCGCCTGCGCTATCCGGCCGTTGGTATCGAGTTGCTGCTGGACGAGCGTTCCGTCGACCTGGCGGTCGACCGGATCGACGTGGTGTTCCGCGACGGCCGGCTGGATGACAGCCAACTCATCGCAAAGCAACTGATCCCGATGCAACGGCTGGTGTGCGCGTCACCCGGGTACGCCGGGCGCCACGGCTTGCCGACTTCGCTGGCGGAGCTGGCCACGCACGCCTGCATCAATCGCAGGTTGGCCAATGGGCGCCTTCGTAGTTGGGATTTCAGTGTCGATGGACGCGCGCAGACGGTTTCGCCGGCCGGTGACATCGTGTTGAACGACGACGAACTCATGTTGCAGGCCGTGCTCGAAGGGCAGGGGCTGGCCCAGATGCCGGCCTTCCAGGTCTGCGATCTCCTGCGTCGTGGCCAGCTGGTGTCCTGCCTGCGGCCTTATGCACCGGACGACGGTGGCCACTACCTGTGCTACCTGAGTCGGCAGCAGCTGCCCAAGCGCATCCGCGTCTTCATCGACTTCATCAGCCAGCAGGTGCGATCCCTGGACCTTGGCTGCGCTACACGGGTAGGCCAGCACGGCACGGGTCATGAATCGGATACCCATGCGCCCTGAGGCCACGACATCCACGGATGAGCACGGGCATTGGTGCGTTGCCGGCAACACCGTGCGGACCGTGCGAGGGCTACTTGCGCCTGCTCGACGCTCCTAGCATTTCCCCGCTCGTTGGCCATTGCCGGCGGGCGTTCCCATTTCACTGCATGGATCGAGGTGCAATATGAAGATCGTGGTTATCGGCGGTACCGGACTGATCGGAAGCAAGGTGGTTTCGCGATTGAGCGAGCAGGGACACGAGGTCCTGGCCGCCGCGCCTTCCACGGGCATCGACATCCTCACCGGTGCCGGGCTGGACGACGCCATGGCTGGCACGGACATCGTGGTGGACCTGGCCAATTCTCCTTCGTTCGCGGACGACGCCGTGCTGTCGTTCTTCCAGACCGCAGGCCGCAATGTGCTGGGCGCCGAAACGCGGGCGGGCGTGCGCCACCATGTCGCCTTGTCGGTGGTCGGCACCGCGAAGCTGGTCGAAAGTGGGTATTTCCGCGGCAAGATCGCCCAGGAAGCGTTGATCCGCCAGTCCGGCGTGGCTTACACCATCGTGCACTCGACCCAGTTCCTCGAATTCCTGCCGGGCATCGTCAACGCAGCTGTCGAAGGCGGCCAGGTGCGCCTGTCGCCCGCGCTGATCCAGCCGATCGCTGCCGAAGAAGTGGCTGAGGCTGTGGCGCGTATCGCATTGCAGGCGCCGCAGAACGGCATCGTCGAGATCGCTGGCCCTGAGCGCATGTCGTTATCGGACCTGGCACGGCGTTTCATGGATGCCACCGGTGACCAGCGCGAAGTCGTCAGCGACGCGGATGCGCGTTACTTCGGCGCCAGGCTTCAGCAGGACACGCTCGTTCCATCAGGCATGCCCTGGCTGGGTTCGATCACATTCGACCAGTGGGTAGCGCGATCCGGACTGGCCGGCGCGGCGGCCCATACCTGAAATTCATCGATGGGCTCGCGCCGGCGCCAAGCCGTGCTCCTTGCAGCCCCTCCCGCCTGCACGCACAGGAATGAACATGAAGCTTTACTACTTGCCAGGGGCGTGTTCGCTCGCAGGGCATATCGTCCTGAAGTGGGTGGGTGTGGAACACGACGCCATCCGCATGGACGGGGAATCCATCAAATCGCAGGCCTATCTCGCGTTGAATCCGAGTGGCGTCGTGCCGTTGCTGGTGCACGGGGATTTCGTGCTCTCCGAGAATGTGGCGATCCTGGACTATGTCGCTGCACAGTCCCCTGGGGCCGGCTTGTTTGGTGATGGTGCAAAGGGGCGGGCCCAGACCCTGCGATGGCTCGCCTACCTCAACTCCGATGTGCACGGTGCATTCAAGCCACTCTTCTCACCGGCGCGATTCCTGCCCGGGGAGGCAATGATCGAACCGCTGGCGGAACAGGCGAGGAAACAGGTGCTTGGACACCTGTCCATCCTCGACCGGCAGCTGGAGGGCAAGGCGTGGCTCACTGGCATGCGCTCGGTCGCCGATCCCTACCTCTTCGTCATGCTCAGATGGGCCGCACGCAAGCACATCCCGCTGGATGCGTTCGCCAACCTGCGGCGCTTCATGGAACGCATGTCGGACGATGCCAGCGTGTCCGAAGCGATCGCCCACGAAGAGGGCGAACCGGGGTTGCGAGTCGCCTGAAAGGCGCAGATTCGCCCGGTCTTTCCGCTGCCGCCGCATCCGCTGCGCGCCGCCGTTCCCACACTTCCCGCGCATGGAGTCTGCTGCGATGCACACTGGACATTCCTACAGGATTTCCGAATTCGTCTTCTGGACACGACGGTCGCTCTATGCCCTTGTCGTCCTCAGCATCATCCCGGTGCTGCTCTACCAGATGGCCGGCTACAGGTGGCTGGCAATCCCATGGGGTGTGGTCCTGATGCTGGGTACGACAGTCGCGCTGATGGCTGGGTTCAAGAACACCCAGACCTATAACAGGACATGGGAAGCACAGCGGGTCTGGGCTTCCATCGCTGCAATGAGTCGCCTATGGGGAGCGATGAGTCGCGACTACGTGCCCGATGCCGAGGAGGGCAGGCGACTGGTCTATCGACATCTCGCATGGTTGACCGCACTCCGCTACCAGATGCGTGACAGCAAGGCATGGGAAACGTTGCAGCAAGCGCCCAATGTCGAATACCGGAAGCATTACAGCTTCCCGGAGAAGGAAAGCACGCTTGAAGATGAGCTTTCCAAATACGTGGCCCCGCAGGAGCGAAGCCAGATCCTGGTGTCGCAGGCCAAGGCGGCGCATGTCCTGAGCCTGCAGAGCGAAGCGCTCAAGGCAATGCTCGCGGCAGGTGGGATTCCAGCCAGCTTTTTCGTCGAGTTGCAGAAGATCCTGCGGGAATTCCAGGACCTGCAAGCAAAGAGCGAGCAGATCAAGAACTACCCGTACCCAAGGCAGTACGCCATCGTCAACACGATCTTCGTGAGGATCCTGTGCCTGCTCCTGCCCTTGGGCATGATCAACGAACTCGAACCGCTGAATCGGCTTGTCGACGGGTTCATGGCTGGCCGGATGGTGTGGCTTGCGATCCCGTTGAGCGCCCTGATCTGCTGGATGTACGCAGCGCTGGACCAGGTGGGCGAGAGCAGCGCCAACCCATTCGAAGGCGGTGCAAACGACGTGCCCATCTCGCAGATCTGCGTCTCGCTTGAGGTGGAACTGCGCCAGTTGCTTGGCGAGTTCGACGTTCCGGAGCATGCTGGGCCCAGCAGTCCAATCGTGCTCTGATTGCCAGGGTTTTACGTAAGCCGAGCTGTCGGGCCATCGGCCATCGCCTGGCGGGCAGATTCCCGCGGCAACGGCGCGGGAATCTGCGGACTCATCCCCGTCGCACGGCTAGAACCAGAAGCGCAGGCCGGCGACCCAGCCGTGGTCCAGCGCGGCTTCGTCATGGGCGCGCGCAAGATCAGCGGTGTCGCCGAAACTGCGGCTCCACGCATAGCCCACGTAGGGGGCGAACTGGCGCGTGAATTCATAGCGCAGGCGCAAGCCGGCTTCACCGTCACTCAAGCCCTTGCCGATGCGATTGGCTGGATCGTCCTTGCTGTAGGCGTTGAGCTCCACGCGGGGCGTCAGGATCAGGCGATTGGTCAGCAGCAGTTCGTACTCGCCTTCGAAGCGTGCAGCCAGGCGTCCTTGCTCCCCCGCGTAGACGTGCGCCTCCAGCTCGAACTTGTACGGTGCAAGGCCCATCACACCGATGCCTGCCCACTGCCGCGATGGGCCGGGACCGAAATCGCTGCGCAGCGACACCACGCGGTCCCACCACGGGCCGGTCGCGTGCGACCACTGCAGCTGCACATCGCCCTGTGCCTGTTCGCCGCGGGTCTGTTCGCCTTCGCTGCGCAGCCAGAACTTGTCGAAATTTCCACCGATACCGAAGCGCGCATCCCACGCGGTGCTGCCGCCTTCGACATGCTCCAACCGGTCTGCGCGCAGGACCGCAACCGTGGGGTTGTCGTCCATGTGCAGGGACATGTCCATGCCACCCAGGTCGGGGAATGCGGCAGCCAGTGCTTCGGGTGTCGGCGGGGGCAGCACGGCAGGCGAGGGGGCATGTGCGCCGTGGCCGGCATGACCCATCGCGGCACCGTCCTGCATGTCCATGGGCATGTCCATCGGCATTCCGGCCGGCATCGCATGGCCGGCATGCGGGTCGGATGCCGGTGGCGCCGATTTGGCTTTCGCTGGCTTGGCATGGCTCGATTTTGGCTTGGCCTTCGCTGGGGCACCGGTCTTTTCCGGGCTCGCTGGCGCATGTTGGCTGTGATCCATCGGCATGCTCATGCCGTGGTGGCCAGCGTGCGGATCAGGCTTGCTTGCCTGCGGCTTGGCGGCGGGTTTGGCGACGGGCTTGTTCTTGTCGTCCTGCTTGTTGTCATCCTGCATGGATGACATGTCCATGCCCGGCATGTCCTGCATCTGCATGGCTGAGTGATCGTGTTGCTGGGCCAGGGCATTGCTGCAAATCACGGCCAAGCGCACTGGCCAGCGCCAATCGACAATAGCGGTGCAGGGAACTCATGCGACCTGCACCTCGCGGAACATGCCCAACTCCATGTGCAGCAGCATGTGGCAGTGGAAGGCCCAGCGTCCCAGTGCATCGGCACTGACCCGATAGCTGCGCACGCTGCCCGGCGGCACGCTGACCGTGTGGCGGCGCACCTGGAACTGGCCATCGGCGTCTTCCAGGTCGCTCCACATGCCATGCAGGTGGATCGGGTGTTCCATCATGGTGTCGTTGACCAGCACGATGCGGACGCGTTCGCCATAGTTCAGCCGAACCGGATTGGCCTTGGAAAACGGAATGCCGTCGAAGCCCCAGACATAGCGCTCCATGTTGCCGGTCAGGTGCAGCTGGATGTCGCGCGCAGGTTCGCGCGGATCGGGATCGTCGAAGGTGCTGTGCAGGTCGGCAGCGGTCAAGACGCGCCGCCCATTGCCGCGCAGGCCGATACCAGGATCGTCCTGCGCACGACTGGGTGCCATGGTCTGCATGTCCACGGCGGGATTGTTCGATTCGCTGGCGGGGTGCTGGATGTTCAGTGCATGCACAGGCATGCCGGTCATTCCTGCGCCGTGATCCATGCCAGCCATGCTCGAGTGATCCATGGTGGGCATGTCACTGTGGTTCATGCCGGCGTGGTCCATGTCCATATGGACCTGTGGCGCCGCCGGCATCGCGCCATGCGCCATGCCGCCGTGCATGTCCATGCTCATGCCCATGTCGGCCATCGTCAGGATCGGCCGCGGATCGAGTGCGGGCACCGGTGCCTGCAAGCCAGGGCGGGGCGCCAGGGTGGCGCGCGCGTAGCCGCTGCGATCCATGGCCTGGCAGAACACGGTGTAGGGCTGGTCTTCCTGCGGCTGGACAATCACATCCAGCGTTTCGGCTACGGCGATGCGGAACTCGTCGATGCTGACCGGATGCACCGGCTGGCCATCGGCAGCGACCACGGTCATCTTCAGGCCCGGGATCCGCACATCGAAGAATGTCATCGCCGAGCCATTGATGAAGCGCAGGCGGATGCGTTCGCCACGCTTGAATAGGCCGCTCCAGTTGGCGTCCGGGCTGGCGCCGTTGACCAGGTAGGTATAGGTCAGCCCGGTGACGTCGGCCAGGTCAGTCGGACTCATCCGCATCTGGCCCCACATGCGGCGATCCTGCACGGCGGCCTTGAAACCTTGCTGGCGTGCATCGCGGGCGAAATCACCGACCGTGCGCTTGTGGGCGTTGTAGTAATCCGGCTGCAGTTTCAACTTGCGCACGATGGCGTGCGGGTTCTCGTCGCTCCAGTCGGACAGCAGCAACACGTAGTCACGGTCAGCGGTAACCGGGTCCGGTCCGGCCGGCGCCACGACGATGGCGCCAAAGGCCCCCTTGGCTTCCTGCAGGCTGGAGTGCGCGTGATACCAGTACGTCCCGGACTGCTTCAAGGTGAATCGATAAAGATAGGATTCCGAAGGGCCGATGCCGTGGAAGCTCAGGCCCGGGACGCCGTCCATCACTGCCGGCAGCACGATTCCGTGCCAGTGCAATGAGGTATCCACACCCAGGCGGTTGGTGACTTTCAGGGTGACTTCGTCGCCTTCGCGCCAGTACAGCGTCGGTCCTGGCAACGAGCCATTGACCGCCACGGCCTGGGACGGGCGTCCGGTGATGTTGACCGGTAGCGCGCCGAGGGACAGTTCGAAGTGACTGCCGCGGAGCTCTGGAACCACGGGCGGCGATGACACGGCCTGGCCAACGGAACGCGCCGATACCAAGCCCGGGAACGAAAGCGCCGAAGTCGCCAGTGCCAGACCGCTGCCCGTGACAAACCTGCGCCGCGTCGTTGCGAACCGCCTCGGCTCAAAACCATCCATCGACATCCAACAACTCCAGGCGCAGTAGCAAACGGCAGGCAAGTATGCAGAGTCTGCAGCCAGGTCCAGTCAAGGCGTAAGGGCACATCAAAGATGACGAAGCAGCCATCCGATGCGGTTGATTGACCTGCGTGGATCCAATGTCACCGGGGCAGCATCTGTTTAATTACATAATATACAGACTATGCGATTTCTCGGCGGCATAAGTCGTTGATGCATAAGCCTTTTCAGGCGCCATTCCCGCGACCCCGATCGACACCAGCGCGACCACCGCGGCGGCCGCGCTTAGCCTGTCCAACGCTGTTCTCCACATGGCTTTTTCAGCCTTGCTTGTGGCGCGTTCGGCGTGGATCTCTGCGAGCCAAATTGGAGCGTCCAGCTTCGCCATCGTGCATAGCTCGGCAATGGTGTTGTCCGGTATCGGGTAGCGGTCGTGTCGCCATCCGCTGAGTAGTCCTCTCGTAACGCCCAATCGCTGTGAAAGCACGTTGTCTGATGGCAGCGCGCACGATTCTTTGACTTTGTCAAGCAATTTATTTGCAGCCGTCTGCATAGGTTTTCCTTGACAGTGATGTTCAGGCGCAACTATACAGTCCTCCGTGTGCAGGGATTCCTGCACACCACCGGTACGGGGACCCCAAGCCCCGGCCGGTTTTCTTGGGGCGCTTGGGGCAGGGGAATCGCATGAGCTTTGTCGAAGTCGAAGTCCTTCCGGGCAGCTGGCGCGTTCTTTCCACGAATTGGGGCCGCAACGCTGCTTTTCGTGAGTTGAACTTGCTGCGTCGTGAGTGCGCGGATTGGCTCGCGGGTCGTGTGCTTCGCGTTGTCACTGTCGGCGGTGCCGCATGAGTGACGTGCTGATCTTCCTGGCCTTGATGGGCTCACTGGCATCCATCGCCTTCGGCGTGGTGCTGTTCTTCTCCCGCCTTGCCGCCATCCACGATGCACGCCGCATGGCCGAGTTCCGCATGCAGCGGGATTTCATCGAATGCGCCGCCAAGGTTGTCGCCGCGAAGGTGCTGCCCCGTGTCTGACCTGGTTGCAGTCCTCTTTGCGCGTGCAGACAGCAACTACAAGCTGATGCCGCAATGCGATGTCTACGATTTCGAGCGTGACGCGTTGACTTGGCAGGGTGGGGCGCCTGTCGTCGCGCACCCGCCGTGCCGGGCCTGGGGCAGCTTTCGTGGCCTGGCGAAGCCGCGTGATGGTGAGCGTGACTTGGCATTCTTCGCAGTTGACCAGGTCCGCCGCTTCGGTGGTGTGCTTGAGCATCCGGTGGCTTCGCAGCTGTGGCCGGTAGCCGGCCTTCCCAAGCCTGGTGCGCGTGATGCGTTCGGTGGTTTCACCTGGCCGATTCTGCAATCGGCGTTCGGCCATCGTGCTGATAAGCCGACGTTGTTGTACGTCTGCGGTTGTGAGCCTGGGGATGTGCCGGCTGTGCCGCTTCGGTTGGGCAAGGCCACCCATGTGATTGCGCAGATGCGTACTCGCAAGGATGGAACGCGCATCCGCAAGGGTGATTCGACCTGGCGTCCGGAGGTGTCGAAGGCGGAGCGCGAACATACGCCGCCGCAGCTGGCAGCCTGGCTCGTTGACCTGGCGGTTCGTTGTGGCCAGGCAAAGGCGGTGCGCCATGTCTGATCTGTCTTCTCATGATCGCGCCTCGCTGGCACCCCGCGCCGTTCGTGGGTGTGCTGGTGAAGTAGTACGCACCTTCTCCCGGGCAAACGCAGGAAAAGCGGACGGGCAGGGTGGTGCGGTTGGCCCCAGTAGTAACACGGGCCAAAAGGGTCAGTCGGGCGATAACTGCCTGATCGACTTCCTGACCCTGACGGTCCCTTATGAAACGCTCGAAGAGCGCCGCCTGACGAACCTCGACAACTTGCTCGGAACGCTTTTCGGTTTCAGCGGTGAAGTGAACGCGCTCGCAATCCGCGACAAGCGTTGGCAGCACTACGCCAAGTCCTCGATCTTGGTCGACCGCGATGGCGAAGTGGTGGGTCGTATCGGCCTGGGCGGGAATCGCGATTCGGTGTGTGTGTCGCTCTCCGGCGCCGGCTGCAAGTGGGTGAAGAACTGGCACACCTGCCGCATGCACTTGCAGGACATGAAGGCCCGCATCAGCCGCGTAGACGTGGCACACGATGACTACGAAGGCGAACGCCTGGACGTGCATGCGCTTCGCGCGGCTGCCCAGCGTGGCGAGTTCGCCGAAGGTGGCTGCCCGCCGCGTCATCGCTTCTTGAGCGATGAGGGCTACAACACCGGGAACACGCTCTACGTAGGCGCCAAGGGCCACAAGGAGCTGTGCGTCTACGAGAAAGGCAAACAGCTAGGGGACAAGTTCTCCAGGTGGGTGCGCGCTGAGGTGCGCCTGTACGGCAAGCACATGTCCATCCCGTTTGATGTCCTGACATCACCGGGCGACTACCTGCGCGGCAGCTACGGCGTGCTGCGCGATCTCATCACTGGCCTGTGTTCCCGTCTCGCGACAACGCGCAAGACGGTCGAAGCATCGGGCCTCGCAATGGTGCGTTGGGCCAAGCGTCAGATCGGTCCGACCCTTAACGTTCTCAGGGGCGCCTTCCATGACTCATGGGGCGAATTTCTGGAAACCCACGTCGTCCGCGAAGGTCACCCCGGGCGTTTCCGTGGCATCCCAAAGGGTGAACCACTAGAGCGCATGTTGCGCGAGGAATTGTCATGCCTATCTGCTGCGTGAAGACCGCCCAGGTCGAAGAGGAATTGAACAACAAGACCAAGACCATCATGCGTAGCCAGACCGTTGGTCTGGACCTGGGCAATGGTTTCGAACTGCCGTTCCGTGTCGGCCTGGGTAGCCGTCCTGCGTACACCCCGGGCGAGTACGACATCGACCCGAAGAGCTTCGCGCTGGGCCCGTTCGGCGACCTGACGTTGAAGCGTTACGTCGATCTGGTGCCGCTGAGTCACAAAGCCGTTCCGGCGAAGGGCTGACGCATGACGGTCTGGGTGCTGTCGTGTGCCGATGCTGATCTGGATGTCAGCACTCAGACCTGTGCGTCTCCGATTTACACCCCGCAGGTCGTCGCGCTGCCGACGATGACCATCGCGGATGCCCAGGCCATCGGGCAAGCCATTGCGCTGTTGTGGGCTGTGGCGTTCGTCTTTCGGCAGATTCGCAAGTTCATCAATCAGGCCAACTAGGGCAATTCCGCCCAGGCCGTCAGGAGAGAGAAATCATGTTCAAGAGCCTTCGCAACAAGCTGCCGGCCCTGGCCGGTCTGGCCGTCGCCACTACCGCCACCGTACCCGCGTTCGCGGCTGTCGATGTTGCCGAAGTGGTGACCGAGATCAGCGGCGCGGCTGCCCCGATTGCTGCCATCGGCGGCGCGGTGCTGGTCGTGATGGTCGGCATCAAGGTCTACAAGTGGGTGCGTCGCGCGATGTAACCACTGCCGGCGCGTTGGGTCCGATACCCGCGCGCCGGTTTCTTTTTCGGACGGCATAAAGGGGTGCGACGTGGAGGGATGGATTTGGTTGGGTGCCTTCGTTGCAGCCCTGTATATCGTTTTCGGCGGGGATGACTGATGCGCTGGCTTGCTCGCATCTTCGTGAGCGCGGTTGCGCGTCGTTTGGCACTGGTTGTTGTAGCGCTGCTGTTTGCGGCTCTCGGCCTTGGTACGGCTCGCGCGTCTACGTGTTCGTCTAGTGTTGATGTCATTTCTCAGGTATGCGATGACCAGGGTGCCGCATTTGCTGCGGCAAATTCGCTTACTTCTAAACTGGTCGCTGCTGCTAATAGTGGTGCGACTGGTTGGTGTGCTGGTGCTGTGGTGTTGACTGGCAATAGTTATCAAGCAGCTGTTGTCCCTTGCGGCTCTACGGCTCGGTATAACGTCCGCACTCGGTCTTGGGTTGAGGGGAAGACTTGTTTAAGTCGCTCCAACGCATCGCATCTTGGCTATACATTTCGCGCCGGTTCTACTCAGTGCGTGAACGGCTGTACTACTTCATGGGCGCCTAACGAGGGTGGTGGCTCTACAGGGATCGCGACTGGTGCGACCTGTGACAATGCCAATTGGACATGTCCAGATGGGAGCGAGGGATCTGCGGTTATTCCTGGGCCTGACGACTCTGAGGCTTGTGAACCTCTTGTTCCGGAGTGCCCGGATGGTCAGACCAAGGTCGATGGCGTCTGCAAGAAGGCCGAGACGTGTCCCTCTGGGCAGCACACAAATTCCAAGGATGAGTGCGAAAACGACAATGACGTGTGTCCCGCTGGCACCACGAAAGGCCCGGACGGGTCGTGTGTCAAAAATGATTCTTGCGGCCTCGGCAAGGCGTTGGGCAAGGACGGCACGTGTAAAGCCGATGTCGATGGTGATGGCGTCGCCGATAGTGATGCGGACGAGGATGGCGACCCGGATTCGGATAAGCCATCGTTTAGCGGTGGCGATGGGTGCGACGCGCCGCCATCGTGCCAGGGCGACGCCATCGCCTGCGGTCAGGCTCGCATTCAGTGGCGAATCGATTGCAATACGCGCAATGACACCAAGATCACGGGCGGTGCGTGCGGTGCGCTGCCCGTGTGCACGGGGCGCAACTGTAAGGCCGATGAGTACGCCCAGCTGATCATGCAGTGGCGTGCTGCGTGCGCCTTGGAAAAGATGGCTGACGGTGAGGGGAGTGGCATCACCGACCCGAATACCAAGAAGATCGCCGATGCGATCACTTCGGGTGGCGACATGGGCGAGGAAGGTTCGCCCGATGCTGCGTTCGCCGATGGTGATGGTACTGGCGGCAGCAATGGTGCAGGCGGTGAGGCAGGGGAGTTGGACGATAGCGGGTTCGGCTGGACCAGCAGTTGCCCGACCATCCCGGACGTGAGTGTCATGGGGCAAAGCATTCATTTCGACACGTCCGTGTTCTGCAGCTGGGTCAACCTGGGCGGTCAGCTCGTCATCATTTTTGCCACCTTGCTCTGCCTGCGGATCATCAGCGGCGGATCGGAGACATAGCCATGCCGGTCGTTTGGGGATTACTCGTTTCCGCCTTCGGGTGGCTTATCAAATCGCGCATCGGTCTGTGGATCATGACCGCGATGGCGTGGCTCGGGATCAACTGGGGCACATTGAAGATCGTGGTTGAACCTGCGATGGATGCGCTCACCAATGCAGCGCATTCGTTCGGCAGCGGGTCGGGCACGATGGGCGCAACGGCTGTTGCATGGGCTGGCGTCTTGAAGCTCGACAAGGCATTGACGATGGTCATTTCGGCCTACGCGACCAAGCACAGTATTCTGCAGGGCAGGTTGTTCCTGTTCAAAAAGGGCTTCGGTGCCAAGCCTCCGGTAAAGGCCGTCTGACATGCCAATCGAGATCTACACCGGCAAGCCCGGTAACGGAAAAACCGCGCTCATGATGGAGCGCTTGATGGCGGCAGCGAAGGCAGCGGATAGGCCTATTTTCGCGGGCGGCATCGACGGCCTGCAGCCAGGGCTGGCAACCGTTCTGAAAGACCCGAAGGAGTGGAACGCCATTCGACCTGGGCACGTCTGCCGCTGCCATGACACGGAGGACGATTCGGGCTGCGACGCCCATGTGGTCCCGAATGGCTCTCTTATCTTCATTGACGAGGCGTGGAAGTGGTTTGGGCATCTGCACGACGCCAGCCGGCAGGCGACGCCTGCACATGTGCTTGGCCTGGCCGAGCATCGGCATCGCGGGATCGACATGGTCTGGACCTCTCAGGGGCCGAACCAGATTTATCCGTTTGCGCGCCCGTTGATCGCTGACCATTTCCACACGGTGCGCAAGTTCGGCACCACGATCATCGAGGTGTTCCATTGGCAGGAATTGCAGGAGGACGTGAAGTCGCAGGCAAAGCGCGAGCTTGCCCAGGCCACGACCCGGACAATCCCGGCCAGCACCTACGGTGCATACAAGTCGGCCGAAGTGCACACGATCAAACGCAAGATCCCGTTGAAGGTTCTCGCGCTGCCGCTGCTGGCGGTCCTCGCCATCGCCTGCGGGTGGTTTGGTTACGCCCGCCTCAAGCCATCCACCTTTGCCGGCACATTGGGAGCCGATCAGACGCACAGGACGGAGCCCGGCTTGCCGGGCCCGGCCACTGCGGATGAGTCGGCCTCAGCTGCCGCCAAGGATGTTCGCCCTCAGCCGAAATGGAAGAACCTCACCGAGTACGCGCAAGACCACCTGCCGCGGTTTGGTACGGCGCCCTGGACGGCGGTTATCTACGATGAGCGTGGCGTCACCGCTGATCCCCAGGTGTTCTGCATGGCGAGTCGGGCCGGTCTGGATGCGGACGGCCAACATAGCGAAGGCGGATGTCATTGCATCACCGAGCAGGCGACCGTCTATGAACTGGATGAAGCGCAGTGCCGCCGCGTGGCGCGTCTGGGCATGCCCTACAACCCGTACAAGCAGCCGAACCAGCAGCGCCAGGACGTGCCCGCGCAGGCCGTCCAGCAGCCGCCGCAGGGTGGGGCGGCGGTCGGTGCCGGGTCGGTCATCACCGGCAAGCAGATGGCGACCTATGGCGATATCGGCGTGGCACCCAAGCAGGTCGTTTACAGTTCGATGTGATCTAGCACGGGTCGTTGTAGACCTGTGCCCAGCCGTTTTCCAGCCTTCGGAACCGCTCGCCTTTGATGCAGCGTTCGCCGTCTGAAAGGGGTCTGTGTGGGCGCTGGTGCCATCGTTGTGCCGCTGGGGCGCGTATTTCTTCGACGGTGCGCTCTAGTTGCTTCACGATTGGGGCAGTCGCTTTTTCGTTCTCGTTTGCTATGTAAGCGCCCATCATCAGGGCCAGCACTCCGGCGACTGCGCCGGTCATCATCTGCCCGACAAAGATGCCCAGGGCGATTTGCCACCAAAGATCGTCCCGCTGCTTGACCGGTGGCGGCCTGCGGTATTCCCGTTCGAATTCCATGTCGTCCCCCTGAAAGGCGCGATCCTAGCAGGGGTGCAGGGGCGTGCCCCTGCGGGGACGCCGTTATCCTCGTTGGACGCGCCTAGCGCACGACAGGCGCCGCCGATGGGCCAGTCGGGATCGCAGCGTGGTCACCACTGCCGAACGGCTTTCAGCGGCTTCCTGTGCGGCCTCGTCCATCATCAGGCGCCATTCCTGCGCGAGGTTGCAGGTGAGCGACAGCCAGCGCAGGTCGACCGGGTCGAAGCGTCGGCCCTCTGGCGTGACCAGGAAGCCGGCCTCAAACGAAAAACCGGCCCAGGGGCCGGTCAGATTTCGATCCTTCATGCGGTGAGCATCCGTTGCGGTTTGGGCCAGGGGCGCCGCAGGTTCCGTGCCACCCAGTGCTTGAACATAATATACATTATGCGAAATTACGTCTGGCCCGCATTGATGGAATGGCTGGCACTGAAATTGCGGCTACGGAAGAGTTGTCGGGAATTTCCAATGATGTCGTCTTAGCCGATATCCCTTCGCGCCTTTGATTCATAAGGGATTTCTTCGTAGAAAACGACACGATTGGCGCACATCTTTTCTACTCTTTGCAAACGGCCCTAACCCCTGATCTATATCAATCAATGACTTAAAAGTACGACGCGATATGGCATTAGCTGGTCTAGCAACCTGCTACGACACGATCAAATGTCAGGTTGCGGCATACAGTCGCCAAGGTTGTGCTCGGGCCTGCTCCGTATCAGAATCGATGCCATGACGCGCAATGAGGCCCTCATCCAAGCCATTGAGTTCGACATGATGCATTACCATCGTCAACGCTTCGCTCAACTGGCGGGCCTTCAGATGCAAATGTTGCGAGAGGCAAAAGACCTTTCGACTGCCAACCAAGAACGCCTAGAGGCGCTACGAAGCGCCATGGTAGAAACGGCCCGCAACATGCTGAACACTGCACTCACCACCGAGGATGTGATTGAGCCTCTCCGCGTAGGTGTGGACATCTGCGCCATCAACTATGCGGACGCTTTAATGGCCGACCCGGCTAATCACCGTGAACCTTGATCCGCAGTATTAAATGATTGCTGATCAGATCTTGTGAGTCACTCGGCTGCGCCTCGCAATTACTGGTGCGCAGTGCACTCGTGGATGGTTCACCAACGCACTCCCGGTGTTCGTTTACCGCAGTCAAGGGTGCTCGTCGTTGGGGAGTCGCGCTAATGGATGCAAGGTTTTCCACATCTCGCACTCCGAAGTGCACTGTTTTCCTTGTCTGCCGTGGAAATAGCGCTAGTGAACCTCAACGCTTGAGCAAAGACCGAATCCTGGCCTTCTGTGCGACATCCAGGCTATTGGCATGCTGCTTCAAGATCGCAACAATCTCTTCAAAGGCCGCATCGGCCCGGCGGCGAAGTTCGACGCGGGCGGCACGCTCGACTTCGCGCCAGTGATCCACAGGATTCATTTCTGACCTGTTTAACTTGGCGGGCCCTACATCACGAGTCATTCCCCAGTCTCCTGTGCCGCTTTGGCCCTTTGAGGTGTTCGAGCCGCACGTGATCGCTTCGCGGGTCTAGCGGACGACTGTTCCAAGGCGCGCTTGAGTGCATCCGGCAGGTCCATCGCCTTGGTCAGCTGATTCTCTAACGCATCCGCTCTTGCCTGATGAGTGGCAAGTGCCCGCCTGGCATCAGCTAGGTCGCTGAGCGCCTTCTCATGTTTTTCGGCCTGACTCTGCTCGAACGCACTTCGCTGCTTCGTCAGGCTGGTAATTTGAGCCTGCAGATCCTTTGATTCCTGCCTGGCGCGATCAATCTCTGCGTGCGCTCGATCTTCAGTTGCCCGAACGTGTTCTGCCATTCGGTCTCGCTCGGAGCGAGCCGCTTCAGCCTGGATTTCCATCACCCTGGACTGACTCTCGCGAGCCTGATCAAGCACGTTAACCCGGTCCGTGGCCGCATCCCGTTGACTGGTGACCTCGATAATTTGGCGCTGAAGTTGCTCTACCAAGCGCTCAAGCTCCTTAGAACGGGCCAAAGCGAGTTGCTCCTCTGCTCTCGAAGCATCGATTTTCGACAGGATCGTGGCGGTCTCCGCAGCCGACGCCTCGCGGGCTTGATCGAGCAACTGACGTGCCTCAACGAGGGCGGCATGCTCGCCCGAAAGCTCCTTGGTCACTAACACCCGTGCTTGGTTAAGGGCCAACATCCACCACTTCCCAGTGAGCTCAGCCACCTCTACTGGGACATCCGCCACGGCCAAGCGTGCACTTCGATCAGCCTCCAGCCGGTCGCCCAGTCCTTGCCACCAGGTCTCAAGCCAACGCACCACGGTGTTGGGCGAGCCTGTTCCCAGGTGTGCACGGACGCGCTCGACGGTCGGCCGTTCGCCGCTGGCTACCAGCGCATCAGCAGCGGCGTGAACGTCTGATTCTGTGATGCCTCTGGCCATGGAAATTGCCTCCTACTGCGGCGCCCTGCTCTGTTGATTCCGTACTCGCGATAAGTGATGATTATCACTAGTACGCGCCCTATTTCATAACGTACATTACATAGTATGAAGCGAAATAGCACATTAGCCACGGTGGCAGCGACGGCCGCGAGCCTGGTGCTCCCCGAGCAGCTGGCCCAACAGGCCGCCGACGCAGTGCGTGAACTGCTCGCCGAAGCGGCGGCGGCCAACACCACCCGCAGCTACGCCACCGCCCTGCGCTACTGGGCCGGCTGGCACCAGACCCGCTATGGCGTTGAACTAGCCTTGCCGGCGAGCGAGGCCGTGGTGATCCAGTTCCTGGTCGACCACATCCAGCGCAAGAACAAGACCGGCCTGGTCTGCGAGCTTCCGCCGGCGATCGACCAGGCGCTGGTGGCCGCTGGCCTCAAGGCCAAGATCGGGCCACTGAAGCTGTCAACCGTGGTCCAGCGTGTGGCTGTGCTGTCCACGGCGCATAAGCTCAAGCGCTTGGCCAACCCGTGCGAGCTGCCCAGTGTCCGTACCCTGCTGAGCCGCGCCCGGAGGGCGGCGGTCAAGCGTGGCGAGCGGCCAACCAAGAAAACGGCGGTTACCCGAACCGAGCTCGAACTCATGCTGGCCACCTGCGACAACTCGCTGGAAGGCCTGCGTGACCGTGCCCTGCTCTGCTTCGGGTTTGCCAGTGGCGGGCGCCGGCGCAGCGAGATCGCGGCCGCGGACATGCGCGATCTGCGCAAGGTCGGCGAGGACGGCTACATCTATCGGCTGGAGTACTCGAAGACCCAGCAGGCCGGGGTGACGGCGGACTCGAGCCCAGACAAGCCGATCCTGGGACGCAGCGCCGACGCGCTCACCGCCTGGCTGGAGGCGGCGGGGATCCATGAGGGGGCGATTTTCCGGCGGGTCTGGAAGGGGCGGGTCGGCCCTGCCCTGCTCCCCGGGTCAGTGGCTACCATCGTGAAGCGCCGGGCTCACTTGGCGGGCTTGGCGGGGGATTTTGGGGCACACAGCCTGCGGTCGGGGTTCGTGACCGAGGCGGGAAAGCAAGGCGTGCCGCTGCCCGCAGTGATGGCGATGACCGAGCACCGGTCGGTGGCGAGCGTGATTGGGTATTTTCAGTCGGGCGCGGCAGAGGATAATCCTGCTGGTCGTCTCTTGAAGTAGAAATTAGCCGCCGTATGACTCAAAGTCACTAAGGGGATAAGGCATTGCAATGCCTGTTAGGAAAGCTGGGACTGTAGGGGAAGGATAGGCTGCAGCCGCTTGCTCAGGTTGGCACCAATCAGGGGAGTCATGAACATCCGGCCGTTTTTCAGTACAAGCTCACGCGATTTGGAGAAGCTTCTCAAGGACTCCATCTCGCGTTGCGACACGGCTACGTTAAAAGCTCTTGAGCACGAGCTTTCACACCGAAAAACCGAACTGGCTAGACAGCTTGCGCTCAAAGTGCAGAAGCACCTCCGTGATCAAGGTCCGGAGAATGCTCCCGTCATGCCGAACGAAGCCTTGTCACCACCAGCCCCGCCCCTGACCGAAGTAGGTGCTGGCCTGCGTCCGACGGCGCCGACGTCAGAAGTTATCGATACTCAAGTTGCCAAGACCATGACCGATCCGAACATCATCGATCGCTTGAAGGGCCTGCTGGCCTATGTTGTACAAACCGCCAAGTTGAAGGGAACGCCACCGCGGACTGTGGAGCAGCATGGATCCTTCAAGGCCTATGAACACGAACTCAGGGGCCTTCCAGGCATCGAATTTGACAAAGGTTCGGCAGAGGACGATGTCTGGCTGCGCGTGGAGCGCTTGCATGAAAGCGCCCCTCCGGTTCCAAAGACCAAGCTCCTGGCGGCTCTAATCTTGCAGTCTAAGAACCCGGCTAGTGAGCCGGGCACCGTATCAGTTGTTGACCGCAAGACCGTTGAGGACCTCGGAATTGATCCGCCCGACCCAGCGGACCAAGCGAAGCCTATCTCGGTGCACACCTTACCGATCAAGGCACAGCTCGACGCAGAGCTAGCGACCTATGTAGCCCAGATCTGGCGGCCGTGGGCAGACGCCGAGAAGGAAGTCCGAAAGACGATTTCCAAGTATGCCTCCTTGTTCGCAGCCCACCAGATGCTGCAGGGGAACCTTGTGGACTCGCCCCTAGAACTGGTGATGGGAATAGGTCATGCCGTATGGGAGCGCCCTGGAGGCAAGATCACCTACCCACTGATTACCAAACTGGTGGAGCTGTCCGTCGTCGAATCGACGCACGCCATCGAAGTCCGTCCGCGCTCACCTGATCCGCGTCTGGAACTGGATATCTACACGTCTATGGACAACCTCGGTGTGTCCGAGGTGGCACGTGCTGGAAAGCAGTTCTTTTCCAGCATGGCCGATCAGTTCAGCCCTTTCGCTTTCAGCACTTTCGAGCCCCTGTTGAAGAGTGCAGCGAGCCTCTTGGACCCCAACGGCATCTATTGGCCGGATCAGACCACCCCCGATGATCGCCAGCTACCCAAAGCCGACGAGAACCTGAAGATTACTGACACATGGGCGCTGTTCGCGCGAGCGCGCACCTCAAGTCTTTTCATTCAGGACTTGGAACGTTTCGAGAAACTGATTGACGATGGTCTGAACCTGGGGACGCTCTCCCCCGCCACATTGGCCCTGGTTGCCAACCCATCTGTCGACAGCCAGGACCAGACACCGGTCATCTACCGGGGTCTATCGAATATCGATCCGAACGCTTGCACCGAAGTTAAGGCGAAGGACCTCTACTTTCCGATGCCCTATAACGACGAGCAGGTCCAGATCGTACAAATGCTGGATCACCATGATGGCGTTGTAGTCCAAGGACCTCCCGGCACCGGCAAGACCCACACGATCGCCAACGTAATTTCGCACTATCTTGCCTCCGGCAAGCGGGTCCTGGTCACGTCGATGAGGGATCCGGCGCTAGCCGTACTACAGGAGAAGCTCCCGGAAGAGATCCGCCCCTTAGCCATCAGTCTGCTCAGCAGCGAAGCTGAAGGAATGAAGCAGTTCGAGCACTCGATTCGAAAGATTTCGGCCGAAGTATCCCGGATCAATCGAGTAGAACTCCGGCGCGAAGTCACGCAGCTTGAGCAGCGTATCGACCAACTTCACGCGCACATCGCCAAGACCGAGCAGGAAATCGCTCGCTGGGCGAACAAGAACCTTGAGCCCATCCAGCTCGACGGCCAGAAGCTCATGCCGCTAGACGTGGCCCACGAGGTAGCCGCTCATCCAGACGAGGCAGCATGGATTCCTGACGCGCTGACCATTGAAGCAATGCATGCGCCTGCGTTTGGCGATGCCGAAATCGTGGCACTGCGGGATGCGCGCAGCGCCCTGGGCCAGGACCTGGCTCTACTCGACCAGACCCTTCCAGCACTGGACTCATTCCCACCGACGGAGCGGTTGCTGCAACTTCACCAGGACATGAAGCAGCTGGCCACCTTGAATGCCATGGTTGAGTCGGCGACCTTGCCGCCCCTCCGAGACATGGACGCTGCAACGATCAATGCGGCAATCGAAGCAAGGAGCCAAGTTGTAGGACTCCAGAGTTCACGTAGGAACCTCGACGAACACGGGTATGCATGGTTACCCGAGCTCGAGTCTTTCCTTCGAAGGACCGCCAACAAGGATGTGCTGCTTACGGTGTTTCAAACGCTGAGGTCCGACATCCTCAGCCTGGTCGGTAGCCGCACCCAGTTCCTGTCGCGCCCGGTACTCCTGCCTGAAGACTTCATGGAAAGCCCTGAGCTGGCAGATGCTGTTGATAACCTGTCACAGGGGAAGAAGGCATTCGGTTTCGCCGGCATGTTTGGGAAGTCAGTGCAGAAGAAGCTTCTTGACCAGGTTCAGGTGGTTGGCAGAGCCCCGACCAGCGACGAGGACTGGAATCACGTACTTCTGTTTGTGCGTTTTCGTCAGGATTGCTCATCTATGTTGGTGCGCTGGAACGCAGTCGCACCGGATCTGCATCTGCCCAATCTATCGAAGGCGGAAGAGGTCATCTCCAAGGCGCCCGGCTTCTTGTCCGCGTTCGATTCGCTCCAAAAGATACTGCGCGAAGAGAAGACCCTCTCCTCCAGCCTCCCCGCGCTCCTTCCCGCTTGGCCCCATTCGGGACAAACACCTTATGAGTCCGCGAAGCTTGAAAAGGCACTTGAGATTCTCGATCACAACCTGAGTCGCAACAGGCTGGCGTCCACGTGGCAGATGAGAGAGACCTTCTATCGAGCGATCGCAGATTGCCAGAGCAACATTACGCAGCGAATTTCTAGGTTCTTCGATCAACAGCTGGGCGATTCGCACGTTCAAGACACAGAGATTCAGGCCCAATGGTCCGAGCTGATGGCCGAGCTTCGACGTCAGCACAGCCAGTTCCCTCACCTTCATACAGTCGTTTTCCTAACCGACAAGATCAAGGAATCGGGCGCGCCACGATGGGCCAAGCGGTTGCGCACTGAGGCAGTTACCTCAGCGCATGACGACCTATTGCCTGACAACTGGCGATCGCTGTGGCGCAGACGTCGCCTGCTGACCCTGGTGGAATCCATGGATGGACGGGAGACGTTGAAGCAACTTTCACAGAAGCGCGCCGAAATGGAGTCGGACCTTGCCCGTCTCTATCAAGCCACGGTTACTAAACGCACTTGGCTTCAGATGGCGGAGAAAGCTTCACCGGCTGTTCGCTCCGCACTGGAGGCCTATCGCGTCGCCATTACGCGCATCGGAAAGGGCACGGGCGTAAGGGCCCCCCGCTTCCGAAAGGATGCACGCGACGCAGCTGATCAGGCCAGTCCAGCGATCCCATGCTGGATCATGCCCCACTATCGCGTTAGCGAATCCTTGCCGGTTGCTCTGGGAGCGTTCGACCTTGTCATCATCGACGAGGCATCCCAGTCAGATTTGACTGCACTCCCTGCAATTCTTCGCGCCAAGAAGATCCTGATCGTGGGCGACGATCAGCAGGTGTCACCTGAGGGGGTGGGACTGGAAGAAGACAAGATTCGTAGCCTGATGAACCAATTTCTGAATGGACAGGTAGGGTTGTATCGTCCGCAGATGTCGCCGGACAAGTCCATCTATGACCTGTTCAAGGTGGTTTTCGCGCATGGCCAAGTCATGCTCCGCGAGCATTTCCGCTGTGTCGGCCCAATCATCGAATATTCAAAGCGCGAGTTCTACAACCACGAACTCCGCCCGTTGCGCCTGCCCCGCTCCTCTGAGCGACTGGACCCACCCCTTGTGGACGTCCATGTACTGGACGGCGCCCGCGGGAACGGGAAGACAAACGAGGGCGAAGCCAGGTTCATCCTGGAAGAGATCAGGAAGATCACCCAAGACCCAAACATGTCCAGGCGAACCATTGGCGTGGTCTCGCTGGTAGGTAGCGAGCAGGCGAAGCTGGTCTGGGACAAGGTCGCTGCGGAACTTGGCGAATCGACGATCGAGAAGCATCACATGGCCTTCGGCGATGCCAGAACCTTCCAAGGCAAAGAGCGAGACATCATGTTTCTTTCTATGGTGGTCTCTGGGCGTGCCCAAGCCTCCTCTCAGGAGATGTTCCGCCAGCGCTACAACGTTGCGGCCTCGCGCGCCCGTGATCGGATGTACTTGGTCCGCAGCATCACCCCGGAAGAGCTGAGCCCAGCCGACAAGCTTCGGGCTGGCCTCATTCAGCACTTCAGCTCCCCTTACCTTCAGAACGAGGAGGAGGTCGCGGATCTGAGGAAGCTATGTGAATCGCCTTTTGAGCGCGAGATGTACGACGCGCTTGTAGAGCGTGGCTATCGCGTACGCCCGCAGGTTAGGGTGGGAAGTTACCGAATTGATCTGGTGGTAGAAGGCGCTGGCGACGCGCGACTGGCCGTCGAATGCGATGGGGATCAGTACCACGGTCCGGATCAGTGGCAGCATGACATGCGTCGCCAGCGGATCTTAGAGCGTGCAGGATGGAAGTTCTGGCGGTGCTTTGCTTCCACCTTTGTGACTGCGCGTAACGCAGTTCTGGACGATCTGGTCGCCACACTAGATAAATACGGCATCGAGCCCGTTGGCTCGCAAGTTTCACCTCAAAGTCTGCACAGTCAGTTCAGAAGCTACGAAGCTTTCCGTGAGGATGTTCGATCCTTGGGCGATCTCAGCAGCGTGTCAAGAACATTTTAGATCACCAAAGTTGATCTCCAGAAAGATCGGCATTTGAGGGATACCAGTCAGCTTTTCAGGCGGCAGACTTCTCTGTATATCGTCCCATCAAGTACATATTGCGCAACAATTCAAATGCCAAAACTTCTACACACTGCCGACTGGCAGATCGGCAAGCAGTTTGGAGGTTTCGAGCCGGACGATGCCGCCCTCCTGGCCAAGGCGCGCATCGACGGCATCCGCGCGATCGCGGAACTCGCCACGGCTGAGCAGGTTGATGCCGTGCTCGTCCCCGGCGACGTGTTCGACGCCCAGACCGTTGCCGACAAGACGATTCAGCAGGCGTTCCGAGCCATGGAGCCTTACCCCGGTCCTTGGCTGCTCATGCCCGGCAACCACGACGCCGGTTTGATCGAGTCGGTTTGGACCCGCGCACAGCGCCTCGGCGCCGTTCCTGCCAACGTCGTTCTCTGCCTCACCCCAGCGCCGGTCCCGCTGCTGGACGGTAGGGCCGTGGTACTCCCTGCCCCGTTGACCCAGCGCAATACCTTCGCCGACCTCACCGAATGGTTTGAAGACGCGCCGCGCTTCCCCGGTGTGATTCGTATCGGCATGGCCCATGGCAGCGTGCAGGGAGTTCTGCACGACGGCATCGACTCCGCCAACCCCATCGCCGCCGGCCGCGTTGCCAGTGCCGGCCTCGACTACCTCGCGCTGGGCGACTGGCATGGCACCGCGCGGATCGACGCCCGCACCTGGTACAGCGGCACCCACGAACAGGACCGCTTCCGCGGCAATGACCCGGGTAACGTGCTGATCGTGGAGATTGAGGCCGGCCAGGAGCCGCAGGTCCGCGCCGTTCGCATTGGCCGCCACCAGTGGCGCCAAATCGAGACCGCCTTGCAGGTAGCCAGCGACATCGATGCGCTCGAAGCCACCCTCGAAACCCTGTCCAGCGCGGACGTCGTTGACCTTACAGTCACCGGCGCTGTCGACCTGGCCAGCCACGAACGCCTCCAGCGCGCCATCTCCCGCGCCCAGGGCCGCGCCTTGGCGCTACGGTGGGATTTGGCCGGCCTGCAACTGCTCCCCTCCCCCGAGGACATCGCCAGCCTGCGTGCCGATGGGTACCTCGCTGATGCGATAAACGAGCTGCGCACGACCCAGACGCTCGACGGCGACGCCGGCGACATGGCCCGGGACAGCCTGATCCTGCTGGCCACTACTATGCGCGGCGTCAACACCACGGGAGCGGCGGCATGAAGCTCCAGCGAATCGCTCTGCAGAACGTCCGCATGTTCCGAGCACCTGTCGTCCTCGAGGACCTGGAGCCGGGCCTCAACGTCTTCTCCGGACCCAACGGGACAGGCAAATCCACCCTTGTGGACGCCATCCGTGCCGCCTTCCTCGAGCGCTACAAGTCCAGCTCGGTTGACCACCTGCGCCCGCGCGATGCCGGCGGCGTCGCCCCGACCATCCAGCTCGACTTCACGGTCGCCGGCACGCCTTACCATCTGGAAAAGAGCTTCCTCGCGACCAAGCGGTGCTCCCTGTCTTACGCCCGCGAAACCCTGGACGGCGAGGACGCGGAAGACTACCTCGCCTCCCTCATCGGCTACAGCTATGCCCGGCGCGGCGCCAGCCGCGACGACAACTGGGGCATCCCCGGCCTCCTCTGGGTCCAGCAGGGTGCCGGGCAGGACGTCCACGCGCAGGTGGAACACGCCGACAGCCACCTGCAGGGCGCGCTGCAGGCCTTAGTGGGCAACATCGCAAGCACCGGCGGTGATGCGGTCATCGATCGCCTGAGCGCGCAGAAGGACGCGCTGGTCACCGGCGCCCGCAATGACCCACGCGGCCCCTATGCCACCGCCAGGAACGAGCTGGCCGCCTGCACCGAGCAACTGCAGGGCCTCGATGCCCGCATCGAACGCTACCGCGGCCAAGTCGACGATCTAACCCGCCTGCAGGCGACGGTGAGCGAACTCGAATCCGCCCGCCCGTGGGAGCAGTTGGAGGCCCAGCGCGGCCAGGCCCAATCCGGACTAGACGAGGCGGACCGTTTGCACGGCGCAATTGCAGCCCAGGAACAGCGCCGCGAGGACGCCGGCAACCGCATCACCCTCTTTACCAATCGCCTTGGCGAACTGCGTGAACCCGAGTCCTTGCTGGCCTCGGCCATTACGCGCCTCACCAACACCACCGACGCCCTCGGGAACATGCAGGCAAGGTCCGCGCAGGTCCAGGGCGACTACGCCACCGCCGATCACGCCATGAAGGAGGCAGCCCAAGCCCTTCAGCAGGCCCAGGACGCTGCCACCCGCGCGGACCTGACCGGCCAACAGGGCCGACTCGAACACCAGCACGCCGCCCTGCACACGCGCCATGCGCAGGCACTGGAGGCCAAGGGGCGGCTCGAGGCACGGCAGGCCGAAGCCGCCGCCACGCTGCTCCACCCCCAAGACCTCGAGGCCATCCGTGAACGATCAGCGGAGCTGCGGGATGCCGTGGTGCGGCTAGAGGCGGTCAGCACTCGTGTCGGCTATACCCTTGATCCCGGTATCCAGTTGCGCGCCGGCACCGACACCCTCGCCGGCGACGGCGAGCTGCTGGTAACCGCTCCTGTGGACATCGAGCTGCCGGGCCTGGGTCGCCTGGAGGTGCGACCTGGCGGCGAAGATCTGGATGCCCTCGTCTCGCGCCGCACCCACGCCAATGAGGCGTTTGCCGCCTCTCTCACGGCAGCAGGGGTAGCCAGCCTGCAGGAGGCTGAAGCCAAGGCCGAGGCGTACCGTGCCGCCCAGCATGCCGCTGACGTGGCGCGCGGCGAACTGCGCGCCGCGGCGCCCGAGGGCATCCCAGCCCTCGCCCTCGAACTCGACCGGTTCGACGCCGACCGCATGGCGATCGCCGCGCGCTTAGCCGACCTGCCGCCGCCCCCCGAGACTACGCTGCCCCTAGTTGAAGCCCAGGATGCCCAGCGCCACGCACAGGACGCCCTCACGCTGGCCGGTGAGGAACGCTCCCGGCACCAGCAGCATGTGCGCGAAGCCGAGATTGCACGCGACCAGTCCACCGCGGCCGTCACGGAGCTGCAGGCCCGCGTGGATTCCCCGACCCGCCAGGATGAGATTCGCGATGTTGACGCTCGGCTGCTCCAAGCCCAGGCGGACGCCCGCGACGCCGCCACCCAGCTCCGCGAGTTTCAATCGCAAGCTGCTGCATTGAACGCTGACCAGCTGAAGCTCGACGTCGACCGCCTCGATGCCAGCGCCAAGGCTGAGCGCAGACGCTTCGACTCTGCTCGTGATCGCATGACCCAGGTGCGTGCCGAGATCCAACACGTGGGCGCCGACGGCCTGGAAGAGCAGCGCGATCAGCTGCGTGTGCAGCACGCCTCACTGACGCTTCGCGTAGGCCAGTTCAAGCGCCAGATCGAGGTACTAACGCACCTGCTCGAAATCTTGGAGCGTCGCCGCGCCGCGGTGCAGCAGCGCCTGCTGGCGCCCCTGCAATCCCGAGTCGACTACTATTTGCGTCTGCTCTTCCCAGACCAGCAGCTCGTCATGGATGCCGGTCTGCTACCGGGTGGCCTGGTCACCACGGAAGGCCGCAACGCCGGCGACTACGAGGAACAGAGTTTCGGCACGCGCGAGCAGTTGGGGCTGGTCTGCCGCCTCGCCTACGCCGATCTGCTGCAGCAGTCGGGAGCCCCGACCCTGCTTGTCTTGGACGACGCCTTGGTCCACTCCGACAAGGATCGTCTCGATCGGCTCAAGCGCGTGTTGTACGACGCATCCCAACGCCATCAGGTGCTAATGATGACCTGCCATCCGGACCGCTGGCGCGACTTGGGCACGCCCGTCCGCGATCTTGCTGAAGCTTTGCAACCTGGCACGTGATGGGTTTTTTTGACAATCCTACTCACGCGGCCAATTCAACGTCTGGGGTTCGGTCCCGCCCCGCGGAAGATTGAGTTAAGCACCTGGGCTTCACTACCCCCGATACGGCTTCGTAGTCCCCTGCCCCACTGACGCTCCCTTTCAGCCAATGGCAGGCTATGGCGACTACCTTAAGCCAGTTCTTTCTCATTGAGAATGCTCGGACTACTCTTGCATCATGAATGCCGAAAGCACCAAGCGACCGCCCGAACGCGAGTGGCATGGAAAGCATCTCTCGTGGAGTTACCGTCCGCACGCGTTCCGCTGGGAAGGCGAGCAGATCGAGGGTATCAATTTCCTTCCGCTGGCTCGCGAGATGCGGGCCTGGATGATGCAACGCGGCCAACTCTCATATATCTCCAACTCCGACCGCGAAATCAAGGGGCGTTACACGAATCCATACAGCTACAGCGGATCCGCGCTTTCTTTGGTCCTGAGTCGGGCTATCAACGCCTATCACGATTACGCCACCAGCCCGACACCGGATCACACCGAGGTGGACGCAGAAGTCGAGCGACTTCGCCTATACAACGACGTGCTTCTCTATACCGCTAGAGTTTGCGAGGTCGCGATCAAGCAGTTGCTCTATTGCACGAACTTCACTGAATCGCGATACAAGCGCTTAGCGCTCGGCGCTCTGCTGGAGTCTCCCTGTCCTGCATGCAAGAAGGAGAACGGGAAAGACCCGCATTTGGTTTCGCTGATAGGCACGCTAGCGCACCCATTTCATCTGTGCCTTGAGTTCGACCATTGCGCAATGGATCACATGAATTTTGTGAATAAGCTACGAAACTCCCAGGCCGCCCATTCCGAAATCCAGACGCTCAACATCCGCACCGTAGGAGAGTCGAAGCAACAACTGCTGAAAGATTGCGAAGAAGTTCTCTCTGGGTTTCTCCACATGCTGTCGCATTTCGAGAAGCTTGAGGAAGAGATTCTGAACGACCTGGCGAAGAAAGGCGAAGCCATCATTCTCCTGAGACTAAACGGACTTCCGCCGGGAGACTGCAATTTCAATCTGGTTCCCGGGCAGCGGTTCGTGTTTGACCCTACAGGTGATCCGCAAACCCCCGAGCAGGCATGACTCGGGGAGGAAAACTGCTCTCTCCCTACCCACGATAAATCCATCTAATCCTAATATTGGATAGCAGCTCCCCTGCCCTACCCGTGGGCCAGGGTCCGCTTCCGGTCGAGGCTGTGTAAAAACTCTTCGCCGATGTTTCAGCGTCACTGGTGCGTCCAGATCAGACAACTGTGACAAGTACGGAAGTTCGACGCCTAGGCTGCGATTGCTCTCAGCATGCCCGGCATTCCGATGATCTTGATCATGCGCTTCATGTTGTAGGCCAGGACGGCCAGGCTGATCTCTGTTCTGACCTTTGGAAGGGTTGTGGTCAGAAATGGCGTAGTGCCCAGCCAAGCCTTGAGCGTGCCGAACACATGCTCCACGGTCTGCTTTCGCGTCACCGCGACTTGTGGCCTGGCATTGAGCCTCAGCTGCATCGTCTCCAACACGTGCTCGTGCTCCCATCGGCTGATGCGTCGGTAGCGGCCGGTCGTGCACTTGGCTCGCATCGGGCAGGCAGGACAGGCCGATGACCAATACTTGTGTAGCGTCAGGCCATTCTCTTCAGTAGTGAAGCGATGGGTGGCGGCTTCGCCCGCTGGGCATTGATAGGCATCAGCTCGCGGGTCGTAGATAAAGTCCCGCTTGTCGAACCGGCCCTCGGCTTTGCTGTTCGAGGTCAGTGGCTTGGGCACCAGCGGGATGATGCCAGCCTGCTCGCACGCCAGGATCTCCGGCGCATTGAAGTAGCCGCGATCGGCCAGCGCAGTGATGTGTTCGGCGCCGAGCGCATCCTTGGCTTTTATGGCCATGGCCGAGAGCTGGGCGCGGTCGTTACCTGCGTTGGTGACCTCATGGGCGATGATCAGATGATGCTCAGCATCGACCGCGGCTTGAAGGTTGTAGCCCACAGTCCCGGTGCCACGTCCGCTCGAAGTCATCGAGCGTGCGTCAGGATCAGTCAGCGAGATCTGGTGGTCGGGTGTGTCTTTGAGCTGCTGCTCGATGGCATCGAGCGCTTCCATCTGCTCACGCACCTTGGCCAGCTTGTCCTTCAGATGGGGGACACGCCCCTCTGGCAGCAGCGCTGGATCACGGTCAGCCCGATCCAGCTCGGCCAGATAGCGGGCCACGCTCTCGTCCAACAGTTCGCGACGCGCCCTGATCTTGCCAGCGGTGAAGTTGCGCTCTCGGCTGTTCACCGCCTTGAGCTTACTACCGTCGATTGCGACCACTGCATGTGAGAAGACCTTCATCCTCCGGCACAGCGCAACGAACCGGCTGCACACCGACACGATGGAACTACCGTTGTCCTTACGGAAGTCGGCGATGGTCTTGAAGTCCGGCGCCAATCGTCCTGTCAGCCAGATCAGTTCGAGGTTGCGCTGCGCTTCGCGCTCCAGGCGACGGCTGGACTGGATGCGGTTGAGATAGCCGTAGATGTAGATCTTGAGCAGCGCGGCCGGGTGATAGGCGGGCCGGCCGCCAGCGGCACGATCAACCGCCTCAAAGCCCAAGGCACTCAGGTCGAGCGCTTCAACGAACGCGTCGACCACCCGCACCGGGTTCTCCTCGTGGACGTAGTCTTCGAGCCGATCAGGGAGCAGAAGTCCCTGGGACCGATCAACGCTATCGACGAATCGCTTCATGCCCGGCACCAATCAAGTGATGCTCAGATATTGCCAGTGACGTGGTGGTTTTCACACAGCCTCGGCCAGAAGCGGACATCCGCCCTACCGCTGATAAACATCCCTAACCGCCCTGCCCTTGTGCGTGTGCTTCCGTCCGAGGTTGTGTTAAAGCGCTAGGGGCTCAGGAATTTGATCAAAGAACGACCGGTCAACGGTCTTTACAACGATTTCTGAGTTTGTCTTCCTTTTTTTTTTGAGGCGTGAGAACTCAAGCTCGTGGCATCGGCGCAAGAATTCTCATAAAGCCTCGGCCAGACACAGCCATTCCGTAGCTTCTTATTGGAACGGCTGTCTTTAAGGACACCTCTTCAGCAGTAACACCCTCCGCCAACTCCACCAGCGCCAGCCCCTCTGGCGTGACATCGAACACGCCCAGGTCGGTGATGATCCGGTTGACCACGCCCACGCCGGTAAGCGGCAGGTCGCAGGCGGGCAGGATCTTGTGGCCGCCGTCCTTGGCCACGTGTTCCATGATCACCACCACGCGCTTGACGCCGGCAACCAGGTCCATCGCGCCGCCCATGCCCTTGACCATCTTGCCGGGCACCATCCAGTTGGCCAGGTCGCCCTTCTCGCTGACCTGCATCGCGCCCAGGATGGCCAGGTCGATGTGGCCGCCGCGGATCATGGCGAACGAATCGTGGCTGCCGAAGAAGCTGGCGCCCTTGCGCGCGGTGACGGTCTGTTTCCCGGCGTTGATCAGGTCGGCGTCGATCTCGTCTTCGGTCGGGAATGGACCAATGCCGAGCAGGCCGTTTTCCGACTGCAGCCACACGTCCACGCCGTCTGGAATGTAGTTGGCCACCAGCGTGGGCAGGCCGATGCCCAGGTTCACGTAGGCGCCGTCGGTGAGTTCCTGGGCGGCGCGTGCGGCCATCTGTTCGCGGGTCCAGGCCATCAGTGTGTCTCCTGCGCGCGCACGGTGCGCTGTTCGATGCGTTTCTCAGGGTTTGCGTTGACCACGATGCGGTCGACGTAAATGCCAGGGAGGTGCACCTGGTCCGGATCAATGGCACCGACTTCGACCACCTCCTCGACCTCGGCAACACAGACCTTGCCGGCCATCGCGCAGGCCGGGTTGAAGTTGCGCGCGGTCATGCGGAACACCAGGTTGCCGGCGGTGTCAGCCTTCCAGGCTTTGACCAGGGCGATGTCGGCGTGCAGCGCGGTTTCCAGGATGTAGTGCTTGCCGTCGAATTCGCGCGTTTCCTTGCCTTCGGCGATCACCGTGCCGTAGCCAGTGGCGGTGAAGAACGCCGGGATGCCCGCCCCGCCCGCGCGCAGGCGCTCGGCCAACGTGCCCTGCGGGTTGAATTCCAGCTCCAGCTCGCCGGCCAGGTACTGGCGCGCGAATTCCTTGTTCTCGCCAACATAGGAAGAAATCATCTTCTTGATCTGGCGCGTCTCCAGCAGCTGGCCCAGCCCGAAGCCGTCCACGCCCGCGTTATTGGAGATCACCGTCAGGTCCTTGACCCCGATATCGCGCAGCGCGCTGATCAGCTGCTCGGGCATCCCGCACAGGCCAAAGCCGCCCACCGCCAGGATCTGGCCGTCTGCGACAAGACCGTGAAGAGCCGCAGACGCGGTTTGGAAAACTTTGCGAAATCCTTGGCCTTGCATGGAAACTCCCATGATTGATAGCGACCGCGAGAGATCCAACGATTGCACATCAACCAAGCAGAAGACTCGCTACAGGACGATCTGCGGTCGCAGTATTTAACCCGACAGCATTTGAGTGACTTCCCACGGGTATGAAAAGTCCCCTCAGTCGTCAGTACCGTCATCAAACGTATCAAGCAGAGTGCAGGTCGCGATGCTGCGCTATCGAGACACGAGGACCATTTTCATTACTGCCGATCAACCACATCCAACGCCGCTTGAGCGCCCGTCGGGACATAGGCCCGCACCCCTTCCTTTTCGCTGTAAGCCAGCCAAGCATGATTTGGTGCATTGGGGGAGGCCAGGATTTGCTCCAGCGCAGAAGCAATGAACTCGGGCGACTCTTGCTTCAGTGGCATTGCCCGGATGTCCGGCGCCGTAATTGGTGTATCCACGGCACCGGGGCAGATGACGTCGATCCTCATGCCTTTTTCAGCGAGCGTCGGCGCCAGAGCCAGGCCCAAGCCCAGCTCGGCATGCTTAGTCGCGGTATAGAAAGGATCCATGGCCAGCGGACTAACCGCGGCGCCAGAGGCGGTGAGCACGATACGAGAACATCCGCCTCTTCCCAGCACCGCCTCGATCCCGTAGACCACGCCATCCAGATTCACGCCGCGCACCTTGCGGTAAGCGTCCTGCGTGAACCACTTCAATGGGTCGTCGAGCAACGGCGCACCGCGGGGCCGGCTCATGACACCGGCGTTGAGATGCAGGATATCCACACGTCCCAGCAGATCTTCGACCTCGTCAAGGACTGTTTTCCACGCCGCCGGGTCGGACACGTCCAAGCTGCGGTAGAGATGCGGCGCGCCTAGCTCGGCCTGCAGTGCCTGACCTGACTCGAGATCCACATCGAGGATGACCACCGTTGCGCCCAGCCGCGCCAAGCGGCGTACACAGGCGGCGCCGATGCCGCTTGCGCCGCCAGTCACCGCTGCAACTTTTTTCTTCAGACTCAGTGAACTCATCACCTAACTCCTGTAAGACAAGAGAAATACGTTTAAATGCCTTTTTAAGCCTGTGCGCGCTGCTTCCACATCGCCCTGCGCAAGGCGGCGTCACGATCACCAAAGAAGCGACGGGACAGTCCGGCGCCCGGGTTGTGGCGGTCGAAGCCGTGATGCGCAGCGGGATAGACGTGAAGTTCCATCTCTACTCCGGCGTGCAGCAGGCGCTGCGCGTAGGCAATGTTCTCGTCGACAAATAGGTCCAGTTCGCCGGTGAGGATCGTGGCAGGCGGTAGCCTTGCAAGGTCCGACGCCCGCGTTGGCGCGGCATACGGCGAAATATCCGAGCTACCGTAACTGCTGCCCAAATAAGCGCGCCACGCAAGCTCGTTGCTCTGGCGGTTCCAGAGCTCGGGATCGGTAATCCTGTGGCTGGAGGGTGATGAATTCGTATCGTCCAGCATCGGATAGACCAGAAGCTGGTGGGCCACACTGAATTCGCCGACGTCCCGGATTCGCAGGGCCAGTGCAGCAGCCGCCCCACCGCCCGAACTTGCGCCACCGATGACCACCCGCCCGGGATCGATCGCCAGCGCTTCTGCGTTTCGCATCGTCCAGGCGAAGCCGGCATAGCAGTCGTTGCTCGCGGCTGGGAACGGATGCTCGGGCGCGCGCCGCCAACCCACCGACACCACGGAGCAGCGAAGGTCGTTGGCGATCGTTTCGCACCACTGATCGTCCAAGTCTGGCGCGGTCAGCACGTAACCGCCGCCCTGGATCCAGTACAAGCACGGCAGCGTTTCGCTCGCATCGATAGGGCGGAACACACGCAACTGCACCTCCGGATCGCTCTCCCAGCCGGGTACGAGGTGGTCCTCCCGACTGATTGCAGGGTTGAGTGGCGGGCTGCCGACCGAGGCGTACATGGCATGCAGCGCGGCGCGGGCGGCGGGAATATCGGCCATGTCGATCACCGGCACCATCTTCACGACGGGCAGGATCTCGGGATCCAGACGTTCAAGGACGGACATTGGGTTCTCCTACTTGGGATCTGCAGCGAGGGCTTGCCCGCGCCGCGTACGGGTGTGTGCAGGTCAGGTGACCAGGAACTCGTCGGCGTCGGCGTGGCGCAGCCAGTTCCACAACTCGCTGGGCGCGAACGGCAGCATCACCGACGAGCGTTCGTAGCGATTCATGAAGAAGCTTTTCGCCCGTGCGTCGGTATAGGTCTTGCCGGCCTCGCGCTGATCCAGCAGCCCGTTGTAGCGCCAGTACGCCGGCTCGGTGACCTCGACCGAGCGCTTTCCATCGACGATGAGTTTCTGCACCCATTCAATGGCAAAGCGCGTCACCATCTCTTCGTGGTTGACGATGCCTCCGCCTGCGGCCGGGTTGGTGTTGGGCCCGTAAAGCATGAAGAAGTTGGGGAACTTGGGCAGCATGCTGCCGCTGACCCAAGCGCGCGCACCATCCTTGGACCAGAGTTCTTCGACGGTGATTCCCGATCGCCCGGTAATCTTCATTGGCCACAACAGTTCATTGGCACGAAAGCCGGTGGCCCACACGATCACATCAAAAGGATGCTCCTTGCCGCCGGCGACGATACCGCGCGGGGTGACACGGTCGATGCCGCTGTCGACCAAGGTGACATCATCACGCAGCAGGGCGTCGTAGATGTTGTAACTCTCATCGACCAGCAGCGGCCTCGCGGAAAACGGCGGATGCGGCGGGATCATCTTGTCGATGAACTCCGGGCGGCCGGCAAATTTTTCCTGGATGTAGGCAATGCGTGCATCGCGCACTTCCTTGTTCAATGCACTCCGGCTGTGTGGATCCTTCCATTCCGGATCGATGCTGAAGATCGGCGAATAGACGTGCTCTCCAGTGAGCCAGTTGGTCCGCAATCGCATGAAATTGGTGTGGAAAGGGAGATTGCGGTCCAGCCATGTCGCTTCAACAGGCAGCTTGCTGGTGTAACCCGGCAGCTGGAACACCCACTGCGGCTTGCGCTGGAACAGGGTGGTGTGTTCAGCCAGTTTGGCCAGTTCTGGCACCATCTGGTACCCGGTCGCACCGGTTCCCACCACCGCGACGCGCTTGCCGGCTAGGTCGAGATCATTCGGCCACCGCGCGGTATGGAAAGCATCTCCCCCGAACCGGTCCATGCCTTCGATCGCCGGCAGGCTGGGGCGAGCGAGCAGGCCGGATGCGCAAATCACCGCGTTGGCCTCGTAGCTCACTGGACCTTCAGGGCCGATCGCCTCGATCTTCCAGACGCCCTGCCCTTCGTCCCAGGCCATGGACTGAACTTCGGTGTTGAGTTCGATGTCCGGCCGAAGCGCGAACTTGTCCGCCACCCAGTTGAAGTAGCGCTCGTTTTCCGCCTGCGGCGCGAACGCGTAGTCGAAAATGAACTCGGCGCCGAAGATGTGCGTATACGCGCGACTGGGCGTATCGACGCGTGCGCCCGGGTAGCGGTTCTCGTACCAGGTGCCGCCGACGGCCGGATTCTTCTCGATCACCTTGTAGCGAACGTTCGCATGCTTGAGCTGGGCCGCGGCGCTCAAGCCGCCAAGGCCAGCGCCGATGACGATCACGGAGAACTTCTCAAGCTGCTCCGGCGAGGGAGCGCGTGGCCATTCGGCAGCCCTGGACCACGGATCGAGGGCGGTTTCCTCGGTCCACATGCCAGCCTCCAGATCGGGGATCGGCTCGCCGACCACCAGTTCCATGGACTTGCGCAGCCGCTCGGGTGGGCCGATCCCGATCTCGCCGGCGCCCTGATCGCGGTAGGCTTTCAGAAAGGCCAATGCCTTGGCCTTGATCGTTTCAACATCCTGCAGACTTGCCGGTCCATACGCTTCAGCAAAAAAGAACCGCGTCTTGGCGACCTGGGTCTGCAGCAGTTCCTCATCGCCGGTGAGCTGGTAGACCAACCCACGTAGCACCATCGGGTCGGTATAGGCGAGCGAGCGCTCGATCTCTTCGTCGGTCGCGCTCAGCAGCTCCCACCTGACGGAGGAGCCAGCGTGTTCGGCAGACAAGGTGGGCACGTTTGAAAAATAGGCCATGTTTCCTCCTGCTTGGTCCATCCGGTACGACCCCGATGGACACGTTGGAAGTGACGACGTGCCCTGGCACGGGCACGGAGTGGCTGCGCCGCGGCGCGCAGTTGCATGTTTCGCACGAAGCATCGGTGGCCGGCCGCGTCGCCTGCCACACCGCGCGCACCTATAGCTGCACGAACAGGTTCACGCCCACCACTGCGGCATCGTTGTAATCGCCGAATGCCGGCCCGTGCACATAGCTCAGGCTTGGAGAGATGTACAAGCCACGCGCCAGGCGCGCCGCGTAACTAACCGTCACCTGGAATTGCCCCGCCGGTGCATCGAGACCGGCACCGATCGTCCTGCGTGCCACTTTCGAATAGGTGCTGCGGTTGATGTTGAAGGTCATGCCATCGGCAGGACGGCTCTCGATCAAACCGACGCTGTACAGACGCAACTCGTAGTATTCGGAGATGACGTTGACTTCGTCCTTGGCGTAAAAGGCCGAGCCGCCGACGAAGATGCCGCGGTAAGGCATGGACTTGTAGGGCTGAGCCACCTGGAAGTCACCCAGCGCGAACAGGGTATGGTTGTTGGTGTAGCGGCCGTTCTCAAGATTGGTAAAGTCCGAAGTGTTGTACAGCGCACCTGCCCGCACCCAGCGGCTGCCCGTATCCGGCCCGGCCTCGCGCCGTTGCCCGAATTCGCCGATATAAAGTGCCGATGCGCGTTCGGCCCGGTAGCGCAGGTTGAGCGGGCCGTCGTGCCCGGCTTGGTACTCCTGACCCAATGGGCTTGAACTGCGCTGCACACCACCCTTGAAGTAAAGATCGCGCGGGCCATGCAGCGTCAGGTTGAATGTCGGGGATGGTGCCGGGTCTGCACTCAGGCCCACCTCGATCGGCACCAGGCTCGACAGGCCGGTGGTCAGCAGCGGACTGCCGCCGGTGAATACGCCGATGAACTCGGTGTAGTTCGGCAAATAGCCGGTTTTGATCTCAAGCTTCTTGTCGAAAAAACTCTGGTAGTACGCGAGCTTCTGGAAATGCGGCACCACTTCACTGGAGCCCTGGCTCGCCGACCATGATGAGGCATAGGAGATCAAGCCCACGATCAGCTTGGAGTTGGGCAGCCCGATCGCGCCCAGCCCCTGTGTGTAGGTTGGATAGATCGAGTTGCTTTGCGAAGTGAACTTCTGACCCGCATACACCTGCGGGTTGTGCGGATTGTTCTGCAGCACGTCGTAGTTCTGCACGAACGATCCGCGGATGGTCAGCGACGCATCGTGGTCTGCCAGGGAGGTCCTCCAACCTCCGTTGTCACCAAGCAGCGACTCGATGGCCGGTGGATAGGAGATTGCCAGGCCTGGCTCACCCAACGCGTCGAAGCGCGCGTACTCCTCCGGGGTCGTCGCCTGCGCGTGTGCGGGGGCGTGGACCATGAATGTTGCCAGGACTGCGCCAGCCGTGACGAACCTTCCGGCCGCGCCACTGCTGCTACCGTTGATTTTCATACACCCTCCTCCCAGTTGGGCGCCCTCGTTGTGAGAAACGCCGGTCAAGCTGTCGGCCCACCGGGCGGGCGCCGCTTCTGAACCTGCCGGTCCAGCCCGGGATCCACGCAAACCCTCATTCGCATGGACAAGCCGTTGTCGCCGCTGACCCGACGCGCCCCACCGCGCACCAGGTCAGACGACGATGCGTATGCTCAGGACACGAGGCCCTCCAGTTCGGGCACCAGCTTGAACAGGTCACCGACCAAGCCGTAGTCGGCGATCTCGAAGATCGGCGCGTCCGCGTCCTTGTTGATGGCCACGATGGTGCGGGCATCCTTGATGCCGGCCAGGTGCTGGATTGCTCCGGAGATGCCGATCGCGATGTACAGCTCGGGCGCGATGACCTTGCCGGTCTGGCCCACCTGCAGGTCGTTGGGCACGTAGCCAGCGTCGACCGCCGCGCGTGAGGCACCCACCGCCGCGCCGAGCTTGTCGGCCAGGGAATAGAGCATCTGGAAGTTGTCGCCGCTGCCGAGCGCGCGCCCCCCCGCCACGACCGTTCTTGCGACCTGAAGGTCAGGACGTTCGCTCTTCTGCGCCTTCAGTTCCAGGAAGCGCGTATGCGTGGGGAGCGCCGCGGAGCTGCTCGAAGCTTCGATCGGTGCGCTCCCGCTTGACCCCACCGCGGTGAAAGACGCCAGGCGCACGGTCGCCACGATGGCTGACCCGGTCGGCGCCTCGACCGTCACGATGGCGTTGCCGGCATAGGTTGAGCGATCAAAACTCGTCGCGCTGTGCGCGACCATGATTTCTGAAATCTGCTGCACGCCTAGCATGGCGGCCACGCGCGGCGCGGTGTCCTTGCCGAAGGCATTGCCGGCGAACAGCACGTGGCTGTAGTCCGCTGCCTGCTCGACGATCTGCGGCGCGTAGGTCGCAGCGAGGATGTGTGCATTGCCTTCCGATTCGAAGGTGCGCACCTTGGCGACTCCGTCAAGCTTGGCAGCCGCAGCAGCGACATCGCCCAGGTTCACACCAAACAGGGCGATTTCAATCTCGCCGCCGATCTGCGCCGCCGCTGCGACGACCTTGGCGACGCCAGCATCCAGGTGTCCGTCGGACACCTCGCCGATGACAAGAATCTTGCTCATGGGTTGGCTCCGTTGTTCATGCCGGCAACAGCCCTTTGCTCTTGAGGGCTGCTACGAGCTCTGCAGGCGTCGAGACCATGACGCCCTTGCTGCGCGTGGGCGGCTCGAACGTCTTGAGAGTCTTCAATCCGGCGTGCCGCTCCACCCCCAGTTCTTCCAGAGTGACCACTTCGAGCGGCTTTTTCTTGGCCTTCATGATGTCCGGCAGCTTCAGGTAGCGCGGTTCATTAAGCCGCAGGTCCGCGGTGATCACCGCGGGCAGGTCGACCTCGAGCGTCTCCAGGCCGGCATCGACCTCGCGGGTCACCGTCGCCTTGTCCGGCGCCAACGTCACACTGCTGGCGAACGTGGCCTGCGCGATATCCAGCAGGCCAGCCACCATCTGCCCGGTTTGGTTGGCGTCGTCGTCGATGGCCTGTTTACCGGCCAAGAGCAGCGTTGCGTCCTCGCGCTTGAACACTTCGGCGAAAGCGCGCGCAGCGGTCAATGGCTGGATATCCCCCTCATCACGGATGTGAATCGCGCGATCCGCGCCGAAAGCCAACGCCGAGCGCAGGGTCTCCTCGTTTTTGGGGCCGCCGATGCTGACCACGATGACTTCGGTCAGCTCGCCTTTTTCCTTGAGCCGCACGGCCTCCTCGACCGCAATCTCGTCGAAGGGATTCATTGAGAACTTGACGTTGTCAGTCACCACGCCCGAGCCATCCCGCCTGACCTGGATCCGGACGTTGTAATCAACGACGCGCTTGACGCACACGATTGCCTTCACTGCAGTTCTCCTGGTTGGCGATGTGTTCCGGTGGACACCGGATCAGCCCACCATCGTCAGGCCGCCCGACACGCTGATGGTCTGGCCAAGGATGAAAGACGCGTGGTCGCTCGCCAGGAAAGTGACAAGACGTGCGCACTCGGCCGGTTCGCCCAGTCGCTTCATCGGGGTGAGCTTGAGCAATGCTTTTTCGAACTTGTCTGCGTCGGGTGCCAGGCCGCGCACATGCTCATAACCGGCCGTGTTGGTCGCACCCGGGCTGACGGTATTGATGAGGATGTTGTGGCGCGCCATTTCGCGCGCGATGGACTTGGTGAACGTAATCACTCCGCCCTTGCAGGCCGAATACACCGCTTCCAGCGCAGCGCCCAGGCGCCCGGCATCGGAGGCGATGTTGATGACCTTGCCGCCGCCGTTGTCCACCATCAGCCTCAGCACGACCGAGTGCATGTTGAACACGCCGATCAGGTTGATGTCGACGATCTTCTTCCAGAACGCTGGGTCGGTTTCCAGGAACGGCGCCGGGACGTCCCAGCCGACGTTGTTGACCAGTATGTCCGGCGCACCGCCAGAAGATTCGACGAACGCGGCGGTGGCGGTCTCGACATCGCTGAAACTCGAGATGTCCACGCGGTACACGAAGCAGCGCGTCTTGCTGTTGGCCGCGATCATCTGCGCGGTCTCGTTCGCGGTGTCCTCGTTGATGTCGTAGATCGCCAGCGCATCGCACCCTTCCTCGGCGAACTGCAGGCAGATCTGGCGCCCGATCCCTGAGCCTCCGCCGGTAACGATGGCCTTCTTTCCGATCAATGTATTCATGTGCTGGACCTATGCTTTGGCGACACGGCGCCGTTGAATGTCTGGTGACTGCCTGACTACCTTGGGAGCCCCAGTCGATTGGCGATGTTGTTCTTGTGGATCTCGGTCGAGCCACCCAGGATGCGGGTGCAGAGCACGTCGCGCACGTAGCGTTCCATCGGGAACTCGGTCGCATAGCCATAAGCGCCAAGGATGCGCTGGCAGGTCAGGACGATCTCCACGCAGGTCTGGGTCACGAAGTTCTTGGCCATGGAGGTCTGCGCGGCGCACGGCAGATTGGCGTTGGTGAGCTGGGCGGCGTTGTGCGCCATCAGGCGCGCGGCCAGCAGCTGGGTCTGCACCTCGGCCAGCAGATGGCGCATCGATTGGATCGTGCAGATCGGCTTGCCGAACTGCTTGCGCTCCTGCGCGTACTGCCAGGCGTCCTCGACCGCCTGGGTGGCGATGCCCAGGGCAGTGGCGGCACACACCAGCTTTTCTGCCTCCAGGGCAGCACTGGTGAGCATCTGCCAGCCGCGATTCCATGCCTCTTCGCCGCCGACGACCGCGTCGAGTCCCACTTCGACGTCATCGAACATCACATCGTTGGTGGCGATCCCGTGGAAGCCCATCGTCGGCCAGTGGCTCATGCTGATGCCAGGCGCATCGGTGGGGATGATCAGGAACGACAGATTCTTGTGGCGCGCATCCGGCTCGCCCGAGCGCACCAGGGCATAGATGTAGTCGGTCATATTGGCGCCGGTACACCAGCGCTTGGTGCCATTGATGATGATCTTTTCGCCCTCGCGGCGCGCAGTCACCTTGGCACTGGCCAGGTCGGCGCCGACGTCAGGCTCGGACAGTCCAAGCGAAAAGATCAATTCACCGGCGGCAAGTCGCGGAAGAAATTCCTGCTTCTGCGCTTCGCTGCCGAAGGCCAGGATATCCATGCTGCCGTAACAGACATTCATCAGGTAAATCGTGGCGATCGAGATCGAGCGACGTGCCAGTTCCTCGACCACCACCATGGTGGCCACCACGTCAACGCCCAGGCCGCCGTATTCTTCCGGCACCATCAGGCCGCAGATACCCAGGTCGGCCATCGCATCGAAGATTTCACGCGGCATCTTGTCCTGCCGGTCCCATTCCGCGACACGTTCCAGCGGCGCTTCCCGCTCCAGGAACTTCCGGATCATGTCGCGCAGCGCCGTGATCTGTTCTGACTCATTGAAAATCATGCAACTCTCCAGATGTCCCGGCGGGGAGTCCGCATCGGGAAGGTGGACTTGATGATCCGGTAAAGGGCGCCCAGCCCACATGGGCGGGCCTCCTGATGATCCAGCTTGCGCACCGCCTGAGCGCGGGGTGCGGTTGCCTGTTGAAGAGCACGCACCACCGGACTGGAGCGCTGGATCGAATCGACGTTCATGGGATCTCGAACAGCGCCGCCGCGCCCTGGCCACCGCCGATGCACATGCTCACCACGACATGTCGCACGCCCCGGCGCTTGCCTTCGATCAGCGCATGCCCGGTCAGGCGTGAACCGGTGACACCATAGGGATGTCCCACGGCGATGGCGCCGCCGTCGACATTGAGTCGATCGTCCGGGATGCCCAGCCGGTCGCGGCAGTACAGCACCTGTACCGCAAAGGCTTCATTAAGTTCCCACAGCCCGATGTCTTCCACGCGTAGCCCGGCGGACCTGAGCAATTTTGGAATCGCAAAAACCGGGCCGATACCCATCTCGTCGGGTTCACAGCCGGCGACCGCGAAACCGCGGAAAATCCCGAGCGGCTCGATCCCACGCTGCTTAGCAAGCCGCGCGTCCATGAGCACGCACGCCGATGCACCGTCGGAGAACTGGCTGGCGTTGCCCGCGGTCACGCTCCCACCCGGCAGCGCCGGCCTGATCCTGGCCACGCCTTCGGTGGTGGTATCGGCGCGGATTCCTTCGTCGTGGGCGATGGTGACTTCACGGGTGACGATGTGGCCGCTGGCCTTGTCCGTCTCCGCCATGCGCGTGGTCATTGCAACGATTTCCGCATCGAAGCGACCTTCGGCCTGCGCCTTGGCCGCGCGCAGCTGACTGGCCACGCCGTACGCGTCCTGGCGATCGCGCGGAATGCCGTAGCGCGCAGCGACGTTCTCTGCGGTCTGCAGCATCGACATGTAGATGTCGGGCTTGTGCTTTACCAGCCAGGGATCGTGCTTCATGAACTGGTTCTGCTGGCCCTGCACGCAGGAAATCGACTCCACCCCGCCGGCCACCATCACCGGAGCGCCGTCCACGATGATCCGGTGCGCCGCGGTCGCGATGGCCTGCAGCCCGGACGAGCAGAAACGGTTGACCGTCATGCCCGCGACGGTCACCGGGAGTCCGGCGCGCAACGCAGCTTGGCGGGCAATGTTGTGGCCGGTGGCGCCTTCCGGATTCGCACAGCCCATGACCACGTCATCGACCTCGCCTGAATCGACACCTGCGCGCTGGACCGCATGCGCGATCGCATGCCCGCCCATCGTGGCGCCGTGGGTCATGTTGAACGCGCCCTTGAAGGACTTGGCCAGCCCGGTCCGCGCGGTGGACACGATGACAGCTTCGGTCATGGCGTAGCTCCGATGCTGCTGAAAGAAGATTGCGCTTCCGCCAGACCGACCAGCAACGGTGATGGTTTCCAGAAGGTATCGCCGGATTGGTCACCGAACTGCTTCATTGCACGCACCACGCTGTACAGACCCTGCTCTTGCGCGTAAAACAGCGGCCCGCCGCGGTGGGCGGGGAAGGCGTATCCATTCAGTGCGACAACGTCCACGTCCGAGGCGCGCTGCGCGATGCCCTCTTCCAGCAGCGCCGAGGCCTCGTTCACCAGCGCGAAGATGCAGCGCTGCACGATCTCCTCGTCACTCATCAGCCGCGGCGCGATGCCCTGCTCGCGCCGGTATTCGTCGAGGAGTGCATCCACTTCCGGATCAGCCAGCGCCACCCGTTGTCCCGATGCATAGCGATACCAACCCTTCCCGGTCTTCTGACCTAGACGGCCGAGTTCGCACAGGCGGTCGAGCGAGCGCGGGAATTTCCATTCAGGATGTGTCTTGTAGTGCCGGCTGCGCACGGCCAGTACGATGTCCAGGCCGGCCATGTCGCCCATGCGGAACGGTCCCATGGACATGCCCCATGCCTCTAACGCCCGGTCCACCTGCTGCGGGCTGGCGCCTTCCTCGACCAACAGGCCGGCCACGCGCGTGTAGTGTCCGAACATGCGATTGCCGATAAATCCGTCGCAGACCCCCGACACCACAGCGATCTTGCCGATCCGCTTGGCCAGCTGCATCACCGTCGCCAGCACCGCGTCGCCGGTCTGCCGACCTCGCACCACTTCAAGCAGGCGCATCACGTTGGCCGGGCTGAAGAAGTGCAGCCCGACTACGTCCTGCGGCCGCTTGGTGAACGCTGCGATCTGGTCAAGATCCAGGGTCGAGGTATTGGACGCCAGGATCGCGCCGGGCTTCATCACCGCATCCAGCGTGCTGAAGACAGATTCCTTGACCGCCATGTCTTCGAATACAGCTTCGATGACCAGGTCAACCCCGGCCAGGTCCTGGTAGTCGAGCACGCCGCGTAGCAGATTCAGGCGTTGCTCCACCTGCTCTGCGCTCACCTTGCCCTTGGCAAGGGATCGTCCGTAGTTGCCGCGGATGGCCTCGATGCCGCGCTCAAGTGCGTCCCTGCGCTGGTCCATGAGCAGCACCTGAATGCCTGCGTCTAGCATCGCCATGGCAATGCCGGCGCCCATCGTTCCAGCACCGATGACACCCACCTGCTCCACCGCGTGCGTGGCCGTGCCCGGCGGCAGGTCTGCGATCTTGGAACACGCGCGCTCTGCCTGGAACCGATGGCGTAGCGCTCGCGAGACCGGGCTTGTGACCAGCTCGAAGAAGGCCTTCCGCTCCAGCGTGTCGTCGTATGGCTTGCCCACCGCCGCGGCGACCGCATCGATGCATTTCAGTGGTGCTTCGGACTGTCGCGTGCTCGACGCAAGGCTGCGACGTGCGTACTCGAAGTACGCGTCGGCGTTGTCGAGAACGACCGCACGATTGCGGGCAAGGATCGCTTCGCGTTTCCCGGCCGCCACTTCGGCGGCGAAGGCGACCACGCCCTGGATCAGATCGCCATCGATGAGGGCATCAAACAAGCCCGACTCCTCAAGTTCGACTGCGCCGAGCGTTTGCCCCGTCATGATCATGTTCAATGCGGTTTCCGCGCCGATCAGGCGCGGCAGGCGCTGGGTGCCGCCGGCGCCCGGCATCAACCCCAGCTTGACCTCGGGCAATGCGATCTTTGCCTCCCGCGTGGCCACGCGGAAATGGCAGGCTAGCGCCAGTTCAAGCCCGCCGCCAAGCGCAAAGCCCTCGATGGCAGCAATGACCGGCTTGCTGCTCGATTCGATCATTCCGATCAGCGTGCGCACGGTCGGTTCGGCCGTGCTGGCCGGAGTACCGAACTCGCGGATGTCCGCGCCGCCGGAGAAAACCTGGCCTGCACCGACAAGCACGATGACCCGGATCTCCGGAGCATCGTTGGCCGCTTCGATCACCGATGCGATTTGGACCCGAAGCGCATGTCCCAGACTATTGACTGGCGGGCGATCGAGCAGCGCGATGGAGATGCCCTCAACCGTTGGTTGCGTCGCCGATGCCATCGCTAAGCCTGCTCTCTCTTGACGGTTGCTGTTGCTGCCCGTCTTCATGGAAATGCAGTTGCCTGCATTGCGTGGCGGCAGGTGCCGCCACTTGCTGATGACCATATCGACGGTGCCCGGCACCGTCTTGTGCCTACTGGGCGCCCGGTTCGTCTTGCTTGCCGGCGTACATGTCGTCGATCAGCGCGCTGTACTTCTGCGTAAAGATGCTGCGCTTGAGTTTGCCGGTTGCTGTCAGGTCGCCATGCTCGATCGTCGGCTGTCGATCAATGAGCCTGAAACGCTTCACCGTTTCCACTCGCGACAGTTGCTGGTTCACGGTCGTTACCGATCGCTCGATCAGGGCGACCACTTCCGGGGCCTGGCTCAAGCTTGCGAAATCAGCGAGCGCGAAGTGCTTCTCGCGGGCGTGCTGGGCGACGCTTTCGAAATCGATGACGATCAGACCAGTGAGGTAGGGCCGCCGGTCGCCGATGACGATCGCATCGGCGATATACGGCGCCGCCTTGAGCTTGTTCTCGATTTCCGTGGGTGAGATGTTTTTGCCGCCGTCGGTGATAATGATGTCGCTAAGACGATCGACGATATACAGCCAGCCGTCACCGTCGAAGCGCCCGACATCGCCGGTCTTGAGCCAGCCATCGGCCAAGGTCTCTTTCGATTTCTCCGGCTGGTTGTAGTAACCCTTGAACACATTGGGACCCTGTACGAGGATCTCGTCACGGTCCCCAAGTCTGACCTTGGTATGGGGCAGCGGTCGCCCTGCTGTGCCGACCTTGTAGCTACCGTCCGGCGTAGTGGCGATCAGCCCGGTCGCCTCGGTCTGTCCGTAGGCTTCACGTAACTCGATGCCAAGGGCGACGTACCAATTGACGACCTCGGACGGGATCGGCGCCGCGCCAGTCAGTGGCGAGGTGCACCGACCCAGGCCAACGCTGTGCTTGAGTCCACGGAAGACCAAGCGATCGGCCAGGCCGTACAGCAGGTTGATCCAGAGCGGCGGCGGACGGTGCGCCACCAGCCAGCGCGCCCGGCGGTAGCCCACCGAAAATGCGAGCCCGTAGGCCAGCCGCCGCGACGCCGACGCCTTCACCATTGAAGCTTCGACACCGGCATGGATCTTGGACCACAGGCGGGGCGGTGCGAAGAACAGACTTGGCTGCAACTCCTTCATCTCGGCGGCCAGCGTATCGGCACGTTCTACGAAGGTGACCCCGCAGGCGCTTCTGACGGGAAAGATCGCCGACAGCAGCCGGCCCGCGGTGTGGCATAGCGGCAGGAAATTCAGGAACTCATCGTCAGGACCCTGCGCCATGACGCTGGGCTCGGTTTCCATCAGGAAGATCAGGCTCGTATTGGTCAGCATCGCGCCCTTGGGCGGCCCGGTCGTCCCGGAGGTATAGACCAGCATCGCGATGTCCTCGTGTCGTCCCGAGGCCAGTCTTTCTTCCCAGAAGCCCGGATGCTCCAGGTCGAATCGCCTTCCCATCGCCAGTAGGTCGATGAAGCTCACCACCATCGGATCGTCGATCCCCTCTAGTGCCGCTGGATCGATAACGATGATCCAACGCAGGCTTGGGCATTCGTCGCGGATAGCCAACACCTTGTCGAGCTGTTTCCTTTCATCGACGATGCACAGCACGGTCGCACTGTCGCGCAGGACATGCGCGACCTGCTCGGCGCTGCTGGTGGTGTAGATGCCGTTGCAGATGGCGCCGATTCCCTGCGTGCCGAAGTCCGCGTACAGCCATTCCGGGCAACCCTCGGCCAAAATGGAAACCACGTCCTGGCCGCCCACGTCCAGCGACAGGAGCCCCACGCCTGTCAGGCGTGCGTTGTCTCCATACTCGCGCCAGCTCACCTGGCGACGATGCCCGTTCCGTGTCCGCCGCAGCGCAATCTTGTTTCCGCGCTCCGCACAGCGGGCCCAAAACAGGCGCGCCATCGTCTGCCCGCGCAACGCGCTGGGCAGCGCTAGCTGCGGGTCTTCGAGCTCACTGCCCACACTTCGGCCTGCGTGCGTATCCATCCCACACCTCCAATTCAGCGGCCAGTGAAGACCGGCTTACGGCGTTCCCTGAAGGCATTGACAGCCTCTTGGTGATCGGCCGTCCGTGACGACATCAACTCGTAGGCCACTGACGCATCCATGACCGACTGCGCAACCTGCTTGAGGCGGATGTTGATGGCCATTTTGGTCCAGCGGATCGCACGACCCGCACCTGCGGCCAGGCGGTCTGCGAACTCGGCCACACGCGCGTCGAGCTCGGCCGCCGGAACGGCGTGGTTGATCAACCCGATGCGCGCCGCGTCGACCGCCGAAACCAGCTCGCCGGTCATCAGATATTCCTTGGCCCGCGCGTACCCGATCAGCTGTGGCCAGATCACGGCACCGCCGTCACCCGCGGTCAGCCCCACCGCCACATGGGGATCGCCGATGCGTGCATGGTCGGCGGCGAAGATCACATCGCAGAACAGCGCCATCGTCGCGCCTAGCCCCGTGGCGTGGCCATTGACCTTGGCGATCACCGGTTTTTCGCAATCAAGCAGCGAGAACAACAGCTGCTTTCCCTCCAGCGCCATCGCTTCCATGAAGGCAGGGTCATCGATCCCCCGCTGCAGCAACTCGATGTCGCCGCCAGCGGAAAACATCTTGCCCGCGCCGGTCAGCACGATGACATCGCTTTCAGGATCATGCGCCGCATCGGTGAACACCCGCGCCAGTTCGCCGTGCAGTTGCTCATCGACCGCATTCATCTTGTCCGGCCGGTTCATGACCACTTCAAGGACGCGCCCCCTGCGCTCGAACTGCAGGTGCTGGTAATCGGAATACTTCAAGGACGCTCTCCTTCGACTAGTCGGACTGGGCAGGCAGCGGCAACAACTGGACAGGCACGTCCAGTTCGATGTCGAGCAGCATCTGCGCAAAGGTTTTTCCCTGCGGATCGTTGCGCAGGGAGCGCGTGCCGCCTCCCGCCAACGCTTGCCTGAGCAGGAAGTTGAATGCGTTCATCCCGGGCAGCTCCCACCGCTCCACCGTGCCAAGCACCAGGTGGGAGAGGTAATCCTTCACTCGCTCGGCGGACAGTTCGGCGCGCAGGACCGGCAACAGTCGCGGATCGCGTGCGATGACGCCGATGTTGACGCTGTCGCCTTTGTCGCCGCTGCGGGCGCAGGCCAGTTCGTAAAGAGGAACGCGCCTGGTCGGCCCGTCGTAAACCGGACCGGTTGGGCCAGCTGCGACCGATGTCGTTGCGATCGACGGCGCGGTGCCGGGCGGGATGGAAATTTCCCGACGTTCGCCATCCACGTCGAGCAGTACCGTCAGGCTGGTCTTCGGCAACAGGAAGGCGGCGTGCCCGATCACCGGTTGCACGTTTGGACGCCCCATCATCCCGCAGCGTCCCGGTGCCATGGCCAGTCCGGCGGGCGGGATCTCGCGCGCGAAGATCGCCGCCGCTTCGCGCTCCAGATGCTGCACGTCCAGCCTGAGGACTACCTCCCGCGACTGCTGCAGGGCCGGGTTTGCGTGCGGACCGTACTGGTCTTCGGTACCCAGGATCTTGAGGCTGGTGCGCATGTAATCGCCCAGGCCGCGCTGTTCGAACAAGCGGCGGGTACGCGCCAACAACGCATCGGCGACCCGCTGCGCCTTGGCTTTGGCTTCGCGCCCGCACAGGGTGAACATCGCGGTACAGCGATAACCGTCCTGGAAGGTGGAACTGACCTTGTAACTGTCGGTTGGCGGGGTGCCGCGCGCGCCGCTGATGCGCACTCGGTCGGGGCCAGCCGCCTCCAGTTGCACCTGGGTAAAGTCGCAGACCACGTCGGGCAGCACGTAGCGCTGCGGATCGCCGATTTCGTAGACGACCTGCTCGCCGACCGACAGCGGGCTGACCAGCCCCCCGGTGCCAGCGGCCTTGGTGACGACAAAGCTGCCATCGGCCGAGCACTCAACGATCGGGAAGCCCATGTCGTTCCAGCCATCGACCTGGCGCCAGTCGGTGAAATTCCCGCCCGTCGCCTGGCAGCCGCATTCGATGATGTGGCCGGCAAGGCTTCCCGCCGCGAGCCGGTCATAGTCCTCGAGCGACCAGCCGAACTCCTTGATCAGCGGGCCCAGCGCCAGCGCGCTGTCTGCGCATCGTCCGGTGATCACCACATCGGCGCCTGCGGCGAGCGCAGCGGCAATGGGTACAGCACCGAGGTAGGCGTTGGCGCTCCAGGCCTTTTCCGGCAGCGCCTCACCACTGTCGATCTCGCGCGCACCGGATTCACGCACAGCCTCGAACTGCGGCATCACGTCATCGCCGGTAATGACGGCGACCTTCAGCGTGACGCCAAGCTCGCCGGCCAGTAGCTGCAGTGCATCGCGGCAGGCATAGGGATTCATTCCGCCGGCATTGGCCAGGATCTTCAGGCCCGAGCCCGCCAAGCCCGGCAGCAGGGCCGCCATGACCGGACGCACGAAGTCGGTCGCGTAACCAAGCGCGGGATCCTTGGCGCGAGCACGTGCCATGATCGCCATCGTCACCTCGGCCAGATAGTCGAAGATGATGTAGTCCACCCCGGCCTGGGCCAGCTGCATTGATGCTTCCGGCGAGTCTCCCCAGAAGCCGGAAGCGCCACCGATTCGGATAATGCGTTCGCTCATGGTGTTGCCTGTATCCCTGATGGGTCTGGCAGATCGCAGGGCGCATGGGCGTCTGCGCAAGCCTGGGTTGCCGATTGCGGCCAGCGCAGACTCACGCAGGTGCCTGCCAGTTCGGGCGACGGCGCTGGGCAAGCGCATTGGCGCCCTCGCTTCCTTCATCGCTGCAGTAGGCCGCAGCGAACAGCTCGGCCGCAGTGTCGATGTAGGCGTCGATGCCGGTGGCATCGGCCTGGCAGGCATGCCGGAACAATGCTTTGCTTGCGGCAATTGCGTGCGGACCGCAACGGTCGATATCGGCCAGCACGGCTGAGACGCTCGCCTCGAGTGCTTCGGCACCATCGCTCAGTTGGTGGACCAGTCCGATCTGCAAGGCCTCGGGCGCCCTGACGGTCGCCGCGCTCAGCGCCAGCCGACGCGCCTGCGACAGGCCGATACGCCGCACCAGGTAAGGTGCAATCTGCGCCGGGATCACGCCAATGCCGGCTTCCGGAAGCCTGAACATTGCGCTGTGGTCCGCCAGGACAATGTCGGCCGCGCAACTTAGGCCGATCCCACCCCCCAACGCGCTGCCCTGCACCACCGCGACCACAGCCTGGGGCGCATGGTCGATGCGCGCCAGCACGCTGCCGCCGAAACGATTGCGCTCGGCGACGGCCGTTTGCTGGGACGGGACGCTATTGTTGTTGGCGCCGATGGCGTTGCGTTCCTTGGTATTGCCGCCTGAACTGAAGTGGCCACCCGCGCCGCGCAACACCACGACGCGGATCGAACGCTCGTCCCTGATCACATCGAAGACATCCGCCAGTTCCTGCCACATCTGCGCCGAAAGCGCATTGCGCACCTGCGGCATGTTCAGCGTGATCTGAAGGCAGCTGCGCTCGCGTTCCAGCAACAAGGTCTGCGTCTGGGGCAGGCCAGCAGCAGTGGCGGGTTTGGTCATGGGGCTCCTCGTTGCCTGGGCGACGACTTGCAGCTGGCGGATGCTGCTGGCGATCCATCAAATCGCTCACGTTCCGCCGTGGTCTCACACCAGCTTATGAACCTGCCGCACCGCGATCTTGCGTCAACGTGCTGATCCCTGGATTACCGCCTTCGGTGCTGGGCCGACGGAACAGTGCTTCCTGTGCCAGCGTCGCTACCAGCGTGCCGTCGCGGCTATATACCCAACCCACAGTAAGGCCGTGGGCGTTGCCTGCGAATGGCGACTGCGCGTCGACCAGCAGCCATTCGTCGACCCGCGCTGGAGTATGGAACCACACCGTGTGGTTGAGGCTAATCGTCTGGAGCTGGCCATCGATCTGGTTGTCCTGGTGGATACATAGCGCCGTCAGCGAGAACCACAGGTCTGAAAAATAGGCCAGCGCGGCCTGATGCTGCAGCGGTGTCTCAAGCGGATGGCGCACCCGCACCCAATAGCGCAGATGCGGGACCGGAAAGCGCTGGAACAGCGCCTGTTCGCCCTCGCACAGGCGCACATCGACGATGTGCGCATAGGTTGCCGCCAGGATACCCGCGTCGACCCGATGCGCGTTGCGAAACAGCACATCGCCGAGCTCGTGCAGCTGGTCCGGTTCCGGAATGCCATCGGGGAACGGGCGCTGGTGGTCAGGCCCGGACTGGGGGCGCTGGAAACAGGTAGTCCCCTGCATGACCAGGCGCTCGTCCTGGCTGGCCACCACCCGAACGACGGTGATGTTGCGCCCCGACATGAGGCTTTCGCAGTCGTAACGCAGGGCCCGGTCGGCCAGTCCTGGGCGCAGGAAGTCCACCCGCAAGCTGTGAGCGAAGGCATCGGACGGCGCACGCGCAGCCGCCGCGCTCAATGCCTGGGCAAGCATCTGGCCGCCGAAGATCACCTGCCTGGCATTGGTGTGGTGATGCCTGCCTTCCACGTGCGCGCCGTCAGTGGCATGGAGTTTCATCAACGCTGCCAGGGACGGGCGATCGTCCGTGGCTATCAGCGCCTTATCCACCATGTCGGCTGCCGACCGGCGGTCCTTCGAGCTTGGCGATATCGGGATGAAGCGTGTGCATCAGCATCAGCGACGGCCCCCAAGCAGGTCGCGCGCGACGACCCAGCGGTGCACTTCGCTCGGACCTTCGTAGATCCGCATGAGCCGGACATTGTTGGCCATCTGCTGGAGAGGCATTTCCTTGGTCATGCCCATGGCACCGTACACCTGCATCGCACGGTCCACCACCTCCCAGGCCATCTCCGTGGCGAAGACCTTGATCATCGAAAGCTGTACCCGCGCCTCATCGCCAGCGTCCACTCTGGCAGCGGCTTCGTAGGTCATTAACCGACAGGCATGGATGCGGGTGGCTGCATCGGCAACCCACCATTGCACGGTCTGACGGTCGGCGAGCAGCGCGCCGAAGGTCTTGCGCTGGGCGGCGTATTCGCACATCAGATCAAGCGCCCGCTGGGCGATGCCCGTGCACCAGGCGGCCATCTGCAGGCGCCGGCTGGACAGCCGCGCCTGCATCGGCGCAAAGCCCTGGCCCTCCGGGCCGAGCATCTGGCTGGCCGGCACGCGGCAGTTGTCGAAAACCACTTCATAGGTGCTGTGGCCGCCGAGCATGGGGATTCGACGCTCGATGATCAGGCCAGCCGTTCCTTTGTCGACGATGAACGCTGATATGCCGCCACGGGTGCCCTTGCTCTTGTCGGTCACCGCCATGACGATGCTCCAGTCAGCCTGCTCGGCCCTGGTAATCCAGATCTTGCGGCCGTTGATGACCCAGTCCTCGCCATCACGCTCGGCGCGGGTGGTCATGGCCGAAGGATCGGCGCCCGCGCCTGGCTCGGAGATGGCCATCGACGATACGGTCTCGCCTCGCGCATAAGGTTCCAGGTACGCGGCGCGCTGGGCATCGCTGGCGGATTTGAGCAGCATGCGCAGGTTGGGCGAATCGGGCGGAAGTTCATAAGGGGTGATCGATTTCCCCATTTCCTCGTTGACCGCCACCATTGCCACGACAGGCAGGTCGATGCCGTCCATCTCCGCCGGGGCATCCAGGCCCCACAACCCCCGCTCCTTGGAATTGGCATCCAGGCGTGCGTGCTCTTCGGGCGTCAGCGCCAGGCGCCCGGTCTCGGCTTCGCGGGCCAGCACCGCCGGCTCCAGTGGCAGCAGTTCGTCACGGACGAAGCGGGCGACGAGATCCTTGAGCGCCTCGTGGTCTGGGTCGAGCTGAAAATTCACGATTCACTCCTGGGATTCAAGTAGAACAAGACCAAGACCGCTCGGCACACGCTCTAACCGCCAAAGACCGGCGGACGGCGTTCGGACATGGCGCGCACGCCCTCCTCAAAGTCGGACGATCGAAAGTGCAGCTGCTGCTCGGAGAGTTCGCGCGCATTGGCCTGGCGCACCTGGTCGGCCAGGCCCGCACGCAGCGTGGCACGTGTGCTCTGCACCGCCACAGGAGAGGAAACCGCGATGTCCGCAGCCAGCCTCTGTGCCGCTTGCAGTAGATCGGCCGCAGCCACTACGTCATCGACCAGACCCATCTGGTGCGCTTCCTGTGCCACGATCCGACGCCCCGTATAGAACAGCAGCGCCGCCTTTTGCTGCCCGACCACCCGCGGCAGCGTGAAGCTCAGGCCGAAGCCAGGATGGATGCCAATCCGGTTGAAATTGAAGCTGATGCGGGCGTCGTCGGCCGCAATGCGGAAATCAGCGACCAGCGCGAGTCCGGCGCCCGCGCCGATGGCGGCGCCCTGCAGCGCGACGACCAGCGGCTTCCGCGTGTCGAATAGACGCATGGCCTGGCGATAGAGCGCGATGGGATTGATGCTTCCCGAACCGGCCTGGGTGACCCGAGCGTCGGCTACGCCCGTGCTGAAATCCGCACCGGCACAGAAATTCTTGCCGCGCGAGGCAAGCACCACCACACGACATGCGTCGTCGTTGTCCAATGAGGTCAACGCATCGGCCAGGTCGCCGACCAATGCCGGGCTCACATAATTCTGGGGCGGGCATTGGAAAGTCAGCGTGGCGACATGGTCCACAAGCTCGACCTGCAGGTGGTGATGGGCTGCCATCGAGGCGGTGTTCCTCATGTTTGGCCGGAACCGGGCATCGGAATCGACACGTGCGTGCAATCCGGGGGATTCGCGGCAAGGTAGATTCCGGTCCGGGCGTGGTCTTGCGTCCAAGCGCTGCGCCGGGAGCGGCGGGGAATGGCCACCCTGGCAGCGCATTGACGCAAGATGGCGCGCTCGGCGCGCCCTATCGTCCGGTTCGCTTTCCCTTTCTCCAGGCCTTGACGATCGGACATGGCACATAGTCTCCGCGGGAAAACCCTTTTCATCACCGGCGCCAGCCGCGGCGTCGGCAAAGCCATTGCGCTGCGCGCTGCGCGCGATGGCGCCAACGTCATCGTCGCTGCCAAAACCGCCGAACCCGACCCGCGGCTGCCCGGGACGATCCACGACGCTGCGCGCGAGATCGAACAGGCCGGCGGCAAGGCGCTGGCGGTCGTGATGGATGTTCGCAACGACGAGCAGGTGGCCGCGGCGGTCCAGCAGGCCGTGCAGGCTTTCGGTGGCATCGACATCCTGGTGAACAATGCCGCGGCGATCGCGCATACGCGGACTGTCGAGACGCCTATGAAGCGCTACGACCTGATGATGGACATCACCGTGCGCGGCGCTTACCTCTGCAGCCAGCTGTGCATCCCGCACCTGAAGCAGGCCGCCAATCCCCACATCCTGATGATTTCCCCGCCGCTGGAACTGCGGCCGGAATGGTTTGGCCAGCATGTGGCCTACACCATGTCCAAATACAGCGTCAGCCTGCTGGCGCTCGGGATGGCCAACGAGCTTGCCGGCGCCGGGATCGCAGTCAATGCGCTTTGGCCACGCACGGTGATCGCGACCGCAGCATTGAAACGGCTTGATCCCAGCCTGGGCATCCGCGGTCGCCTGCCGGAGATCATGGCTGATGCTGCGCACCACATCCTGAGCTCGGACGCGAAAACGATGACTGGCCGCTTCGTGCTGGACGAGCAGGTGCTGGGCGAGGCCGGCACCGAAGACTTCGCCCCGTACCTGGCCACGCCCGGGCAGGACCCGGACATCGACTACTTCGTCGAAGGCTGGAAGATGGACGCACATGGCTGATACCTGTCCTGTCAAGCACCGTGGTACCGGCTCCATGCAGCGGGCGGTCACGCGATGAACGCAGAGGCGCTTGCCGCGCGCCTGCAGGCCGTGGAGGACCGCATCGCTATCCAGGATGTGGTCAGTGCGTCGACCCTGCACTCGGACCTCAATGAAGGTGCCCGCTCCCTGGCCCAGTTCACCCGGGACGCGGTCATCGACTACAGCTCGCTGTCAGGCCCTGGCAGTGCGGGCATCCCGATCCACGAACATGCCAGGAACCTTTCCGCGTTCCTGCCTGGCTTTGAGCGGCGCCAGCACTGCATCACCAACTTCCAGATTACGGTCACCGGCGACTCGGCCCTCGCACGCTCGCAGTGCCACGCCATCCACGTGCTTGGCAACGAGGTGTGGGAGGCGCGAGCGACCTATTACCACGCCCTGGTCCGCACGCAGGATGGATGGAAGATCAGCGTCCTGCGGGCCGAGATGATCCACCAGAGCGGAGAACAGCTGGTCGAGCGCGCCAGGGAGATCGTCGCTCAGCGGCGGTCGGCCGTCCGCTGACCCGGCCCGAAAGACCCACACAAAATCCCCCGCATCACCCAAGAACACGGTCATCGACATCGCAGCTTCGCCCGGTGGCTGGAGGAGAAGTACGCATGAACACACGCCCGACCAAGATCGACGACGTATCCCCACGTCCGGATGCGGATGTCGACGCGATCAAGTCCGCGCTGGCGGTGGCAGACCCCAACGTCCTGAGGCTGGTGCTGTATCACCTCACCGGGGATCCTGACTTGGCTAGCCTGCCGGTCGAAGTAACTCCGGTATGGGCGGGTGCGCTTTCGACGTATTCGCTGGCTACCGAGCACCATGAGGCCATGCGCCAACGCGCCTTGGAGTATTTCCTTGCGCACGACCCTGACAACTTTGATGAAGCCGCGCTCATGGACAGCGCCCGCATCCGCCGGACGATGGAGCTTTTCGGCCATGGTCCGCTGACTGAAGACGAGTTCCTGCTCGGCTATGAGGAAGCAGGTTTCGAACCGTTTCCCCGCGAGGTGCGCTGGAACAAACAGCCCCCGCAGTCGCAGGTCGATCAGCTCCATGTCGCGGTCATCGGCGCCGGCATCAGCGGGATCTCGGCAGCGGTGCATCTGGAACAACTCGGGCTTCCCTATACCGTCATCGAACGCCAGGGAGACATTGGCGGTACTTGGAACCTCAACAATTATCCGGAAGCACGGGTCGACTCCAGCAGCCTGATCTATCAGTACAAGTTCGAGAAGCGTTACCCCTGGACGGAGTTCTTCGCCGCGGCGGCGGAAACCAAGGCGTATCTCAAGCACTGCGCCGAGAAGTTCAATATCGCCGGCAAGGTCCGCTTCAACACCGAGCTGCGCTCGGCCATCTGGAACGAAGCGGTCTCGCAGTGGGACCTGACCTTGATCGGAGACGACGGACGCGAGCAGCAGCTGCGTGCGAACTTCGTCATCGCCGCTAGCGGATTGTTCTCGACCCCGAAGCTTCCCGACATCCCGGGCATCGGCAGCTTTGAAGGAACCATCCGCCATACCACGAACTGGGACCCGGACTATCAACTCGGCGGACGCCGCGCGGCGCTGATCGGCACCGGCGCCAGTGGCGCTCAGCTGATGCCCTACCTGGCACGCCATGCCGAGCACCTGGATGTCTTCCAGCGCACGGCGAACTGGGTGCTGCCGATGGAGGGATACCGCGACAAGATCCCTGCACAGATGCAGTGGCTCTTCGACCACTATCCGCTGTTCTGGTATTGGCACAGCTATGCGATGCATTACCTGAACGCACAGCTGGAAGGCCTGCAGGAGTTCGATCCGGAATGGCTTGAAAAAGGCGGCGTGATCAACCAGCGCAACGACGAACTGCACAAGAACGTGGCTGCGTTCATCGAGCAACGCCTGGCCGACCGGCCCGACCTAGTCAAAAAAGTGATGCCGCGCTATCCCCCGCTGGCAAGGCGGCCAACTGTGGACAATGGCTGGTACGACGCGCTGCTGCGCGACAATGTCGAGCTGGTGACCGACCCCATCGACCATATCACCCGCGATGCGATCGTCGCCAAGGACGGCACGACCTATCCTTGCGATCTGATCGTTTGCGCCGTGGGCTTTTCGACGATGAGCTACATGTGGCCGGTCGAATACGTCGGCCGCGACGGCGCCACCTTCGCCGCGTTGTGGAGGCCGGACGGTCCACGCGCCTACATGGGCATGACGGCACCGGGGTTTCCCAACTTCTTCATGTTCTACGGACCCAACGCCCAGGCCCGTGCAGGCTCGTTCTATTCCGCTTCCGAGTGCTGGTCGCGCTACGCGCTCAAGTTGATGGTGCATACCATCGAAAGTGGCGGATCCAGCGTCGAATGCCGCCCGCAAGCTTTCGCCGACTACAACGACCGGCTTGCCGAAGCGAACAAGCAGGTGATCTGGGAGGCATTCGGCAAGGGCTTCTACTACCTTACCGAGCAGGGCCGCTCGGTGACCAATGCGCCCTGGCGTGGGTCCACCTACTTCGCGATGTTGCGCGATCCGGATTTCGACGCCTACACCGTTCGCTAGGCCAAGCGCGGCGACCAAAGGATTTCAGGCCATGCCAGCAGCCACGACCCGGACGATTCCGGGCGTCGCTGCTGCTGTCATTCCGTTACATCGACAGCGCAAGGAGCGCCCGGCAACGCCCTGCCGAGCACGTCGGGTCCGCGCCGGAGAGCGACTACGCGTCGACGCGGTACACCCGTGCCGCAGTGCCTGAAAACAGCTGCGTCCGTTCTTCCGGCGAGAAGCCAGCGGTGAGCCGCTTGAAGCCATTCCACACCACGGTGTAGGAGATGCCGTACATGTCAACGGGAAAATTGCTTTCGAACATGCATCGCGCAGGGCCGAACAGATCGATGGTGGTGAGCAGATAGTCGCGCTGCGCCTGCACCATTTCCTCCGAGCTGAAGGGCTGTTCGCGCGCCAAGGCGTCAACGCCGGCGATCCCCATGTTGAGCCCACCCAACTTGACGCTGACGTTGGGCGCCTTGGCCAGTTCGGCCATGTCGCGTTTCCAGTCGGCGAAGGCTTCGTCGAGGCGCCCGTCGTACCGTCCGATCACCATCGGTCCGCCGACATGGTCGAGCACGATGCGCGTGTCGGGGAATTGCCTGGCCAGATCGGTGAGCTCGGGAAGCTGCGGCGCAAGCAGGAACGAATCGAACACCAGATCGCGCGCGGCGAGCTCGGTGAAACCCTTGCGGAACTCGGAAGACAGCATCATGCCACCCACCGCACCGGGAAATAGCGGCGGCATTTCGTCGACGTAGGCTGTCATGTGGCGGATCCCGCGGAACCTGGGCGAGGTGGCCAGATGCGCATCGAGCACCTCGCCGACCGCCGTGCCCAACATCAGGTCGGCACTGGCCACGATCGTGGCGCATGCTCCGGCGGACTTGCCACCGCGGCGCACGGCCTCGTTGGCGATGTCGTCGGCGAACTCGGTTTCACCCACGACCCGCAGTGCTTCGGGCCCGTCCTCGCGGTAGCCCGAATGGGAATCGACATAGAGCGTCTTGACCACGTTGTGGCCGGACGTCTGCAGGTCCGCATACAGCCACTCCGGGTCGTAGAGTTCGAAATGCCCGAAGGGCTCTCCGACCCAGACGTGGTGGTGGGCGTCGATGATGGGAAGATCTGGCTCCAGGGCGGTTTCAACCACCTGAGCGCGCCATTGCTTTCTGTCCAATGCCTTTACTCCTCTTGCAGAGCGATGCGGCCGCCGGCGGACACCGTGCCGGCGAATCGGTTGAGCTTATGGGCCTGCCCATGCAGGGAATTCTTGCGTCCAAGCGCTAGCTCGCCCCGCGGCCGGCCTTACCTCGACGCACCAACCAACGTCCATCGGCCTGTTTGAAGCCAACGCAGCCAGTCTCCGCAAGCGCAGACCGGTGCTGCTTTCGTAGGCTGGATAAAAGTATTGGGACATCAGATGGCCATCATTGAATCGAACGTCTCCCCGTCCAGCCAGGCCTTCCAGGCCAATCGCGACGAGATGCTGAGGCTGCTGGGCCGCGTTCGCGAATACGAGCACAGGAGCTCGACGACCTCGGGCAAGTCGAAAGCCAAGTTTGACGAACGTGGTCAGCTGTTACCACGCGAACGGCTTGCCGTCTTACTTGATCGCGGCACGCCGTATCTCGAACTCAGCGCACTCGCCGGACTAGGCCTGGACAAACCCGATCTGGCGGACAGCGTGCCAGGCGGCGGAATCATCGGTGGCATCGGCTTCGTGTCCGGCGTGCGCTGCATGATCATGGTGACCGATTCAGGCATCGGCGCCGGCGCCCTGCAACCAATGGGCCTGAACAAGGTCCTGCGCATGCAGGAAATCGCGCTGGAAAACAAACTGCCCTACCTGCAGCTGGTGGAGAGCGCAGGCGCGAACCTGATGGCCTATCGCGTCGAGGAATTCGTGGCCGGAGGCAATCAGTTCCGCAACATGTCCCGGCTCTCGGCCGCCGGCCTTCCCATCGTGACGGTGACCCATGGATCATCCACCGCCGGCGGCGCCTATCGCACCGGCCTGTCCGACTACACGGTGATGGTGCGGGGCCGCACGCGCGCGTTCCTCGCCGGCCCACCCCTGCTGAAGGCGGCCACGGGTGAAATCGCCACCGAAGAAGAACTCGGCGGTGCCGTCATGCACACCAGTGTCTCCGGCCTGGGCGATTATCTGGCCGAGGACGACCGCGACGCCATCCGCATCGTGCGCGAGCTGATGGCCAACATGGACTGGAATCGCGGCGAGGTGCCGCAGCCACGCACGTTCGAACCTCCGTGTTATGACGGCGAGGAATTCCTTGGGCTGATGCCCACCGACCACCGTCGCCCTGTGGACATGCGCGAAATCATCGCGCGGCTTGCCGATGGCTCGCGCTTCCTGGAATTCGGAGCGAACTACGGCCCGGCCACCGTCACCGGGCACTTCACCCTGCACGGCCATCCGGTGGGCGTGATCACCAACAATGGCCCGCTTGATCCCAACGGCGCCGCCAAGGCCACCCATTTCATCCAGGCGTGCTGCCAGTCCGGTACGCCATTGCTGTACATGCACAACACCACCGGCTTTCTGGTCGGCCGCGAATACGAGCAGGCCGGCAGCATCAAGCACGGCGCGAAGATGCTGCAGGCCGTCGCCAATGCCAGCGTTCCCCAGGTCACGCTCTACTGTGGCGCGTCCTTCGGCGCAGGCAATTACGCCATGTGCGGCCGGGGACTGCATCCCCGGTTCTGCTTTTCCTGGCCCAATGCCAAGACCGCCGTCATGGGCGGCGAGCAGGCCGCAAAGACCATGAGCATCGTCGCCGAGGCCGGAATGCGCCGGAAAGGCGAAGTGGACAGGGACAAGCTCGATGCGATGGAGCGACGCATCATCGAGCACTATGCATCCCAGCTGGATGTGTTCACGACCAGCGCCCATCTGCTGGATGACGGCGTCATCGATCCGCGCGATACCCGCGCCCTGCTTGGCGAGGTCTTCGCCATCTGTCGCGAGGCTTCGTCCCGCCAGACACACCCGATCCAGTTCGGTGTTGGCCGCCCATGAACACGCCACGTTCGACGCCTGTCCATTCGACGACCGTGATTCCCGCGGCCCTCCTGTCGACTCCTTTCAGCAAGATCCTGATCGCCAATCGCGGAGAGATCGCGCTACGCGTGATCCGGACCGCGCGCCGCATGGGTTACCGCACGGTCGCGGTGCATTCGACCGTGGATGCGGGCGAACGACATGTGCGCGAAGCCGACCAGGCGGTGTGCATCGGCGAGGCTGCGCCGGCAGCGTCTTATCTCAACGTGGCTGCGATCATCGACGCGGCCAAACGCAGCGGCGCCGATGCAGTGCACCCCGGCTATGGATTCCTCGCCGAGAACGCTGCATTCGCGCAGGCCTGCAGGGACGCCGGACTGGTGTTCATCGGGCCTTCGCCCGATGCGATTACCTCCATGGGCGACAAGGCCGGCGCCAAGGACATCATGGGATCGGCGGGCGTGCCGTGCGTCCCGGGTTACCAAGGCCCGGACCAATCCGATGCACGCATGCTGGCCGAGGCCAAGGGCATCGGTTTTCCGGTCATGATCAAAGCGACCGCGGGCGGCGGCGGACGCGGCATGCGCCTGGTGGGCTCTGTCGACGAGTTCGCCGACCTGCTGCGCAGCGCGCGTTCTGAAGCACAGAACGCTTTTGGCGATGGCCACGTGATTCTCGAACGCGCCGTGGTCAAGCCGCGCCACATCGAGATCCAAATCCTCGCCGACCGCTATGGCAACGCCATCCATCTCGGCGAGCGCGATTGCTCGGTCCAACGCAGGCACCAGAAAGTCATCGAAGAAGCGCCCTCGCCCGCGATCGACGAAGCCACCCGCCAGGCCATGGGGACAACAGCCGTCACCGCGGTCAAGGCGATCGGCTACGAAGGGGCCGGCACGCTCGAATTCCTGCTGGATGGCGACGGCGATTTCTATTTCATGGAAATGAATACCCGGTTGCAGGTCGAACATCCGGTTACCGAATTCGTCAGCCAGCTGGATCTGGTGGAGCTGCAGCTGCGTGTCGCTGCAGGCGAACCCCTGCCGCTGTCGCAGTCAGAGGTTGTCAGCGATGGCCATTCCATCGAGGTCCGGCTCTGCGCCGAGGACCCGGAGAACGGCTTCATGCCGTGCAACGGCACCATGCTGCGCTGGCAGATGCCATCGACCCTGCGCGTGGAGGATTCGTTGTTCCCGGGGGCGGTGGTATCACCGTTCTACGATTCAATGGTGGCCAAGCTGGTCAGCCACGGTCGTACCCGCGAAGAAGCCCGTCGCAAACTCGTTACTGGCCTGGAGGCAGCCGTTGCATTGGGCCTCACCACCAACCAGGCATTCCTCCTGCGCTGCCTGGAACACCCTGTGTTTGCCGCAGGGGGGGCCACCACCGCGTTCATTGCCGACCACCTGGACCAACTGCTCGAAGTCGATGCCGCGGTCGTCGAGCGCAGCCTCGCCCTGGGCGCCCTGCTCTTGGCCCGCGATGAAGCCGGGTCTGCGCCAGCGACGTCGCCAAGTTTATGGGCGCCGCGCGCTGCAGTGCTCGCGTTCGAGCATGCCGGCCTGCAGCGCACCGCCTCCATCAATCCCGACGATGGCAAGACCTGGCGTGTGGACATGGGGGAACAGGCCTTCAGCGTGAACATCATCGCCACGACCCAGGACCGCGTGCGCTTCAGCTGCGATGGTCTTGCCGAAAGTGCCAGCTACTGGCGCGATGGCGATGTGCTGTTGTTGCAGCAGCTTGGACGGGTGGTGCAGCTGATCGACAGGACCCGAGCGGCCACCAGCTCGCAGGACGAAAAGCCCGCCGGAGACAAGTTGCGTGCCGCGATCAGCGGGCGGGTAGTCGACGTGTTGATCAAGGCAGGTGACGCAGTCACCAAGGGGCAGCCCATGCTCACTGTCGAGGCGATGAAGATGGAGTACGTCCACCATGCCCCCGCAACCGGGGTGCTGAGCGCGGTGCACGTTAGCGTGGGCGAGCAGGTCACCTCGGGCAGCCTGTTGGCCGAACTGGAGATCGAAAGCCTGCCTCCCGGATGACAGCCGCACCGTTGCACAAGTCCAACGGCGGCCCTGCTTGTCGGGGCGGCTTGAAACCCATCAGCAACCCGTCAGGAGTCTTCATGTTTTCTTCCGAGCACGTCGCATTGCAGGACAGCGTTCGCCAGTTCATCGCCCGCGAAATCGAGCCCAATATCGACGCATGGGAGGAAGCTGAGATTTTCCCTGCGCATGAACTCTTCAAGAAGCTCGGCGACGCTGGGTTTCTGGGCGTCAACAAGCCGACCGAGTTTGGCGGCATGGGCCTGGACTACAGCTACGAGATCGCCTTCTGCGAAGCCATCGGCAACGTCAGCGCCAGCGGCATCGGCATGGCCATTTCGGTCCAGACCGACATGGCCACTCCGGCGCTGACCCGGCACGGCAGCGATGAATTGAAGGAGGTGTTCCTGAAACCAACGATTGCCGGGGATTCGGTCGTCTGCCTGGGGGTTTCTGAAGCCGGGGCCGGGTCGGACGTCGCCTCGATCAAGACGCGTGCGGTGAAGGATGGTGACGATTACGTCATCAATGGTTCCAAGATGTGGATCACCAACGGCATGCAGGCCGACTGGATGTGCCTGCTGGCCAATACCGGCGGCGAGGACATCCACCGCAACAAGTCGCTGATCTGCGTCCCACTGCGCGAGAACGGAAAACTGCGGCCTGGCATCACCACACAGAAGATCCGCAAGGTGGGCATGTGGCTCTCCGACACGGCGCAGGTCTTCTTCGATGATGTGCGCGTTCCACAGCGCTATCTCATCGGCGAAGAGGGCAAGGGCTTCACCTATCAGATGGAACAGTTTCAGGAAGAGCGGCTCAGTGGTGCCACCCGCAGGCTGGCCGCGATGACCAACGTCATCAACCAGACCATCGACTACACCCGTCAGCGCAAGGTGTTCGGTGGATCGGTGCTGGACAATCAGGTCGTTCACTTCCGCATGGCCGAACTGAAGACCGAGGTGGAGCTGCTGCGCTCGCTGGTCTACCGGGCAGCCCAACTGCACATGGAAGGCCAGGACATGACCGAGTTCGCCTCCATGGCCAAACTCAAGGCCGGACGCCTGTGCCGCGAGGTGACCGACTCCTGCCTGCAGTACTGGGGTGGCATGGGATATACCTGGGACAACCCGGTGTCGCGCGCATGGCGCGACCTGCGACTCGTGTCCATCGGCGGCGGCGCCGACGAAGTATTGCTCAACATCATCTGCAAGAAGATGGGCATCCTGCCCAAGCGTCCAGGGCGACCCTGATCATTTCGCGGCCCCTGCGCCCGGCGGGGTGTCCGCCCCGCCCCACCCACACTGGTATTGCACCAGCGCTTCCGCGGGGCGGCTCGCCGCATAGCGCAGGAACATCGTCACCACCTCATTGCGCAGACGTGGAAGGTCCACGATGGTCTTCTGCTGGAAGCTCTGCAGCATGACGCCGCGCAGCGAGCCAAGCAGCAACGTCGCGGCGGCCTTGGAATCGATGTCGGCACGCACATCGCCGTTCTGGATGCCGATGTCAAACAGCCGCCGCAAGTACTTGATCGAGCGCTCGTTGTAGGCGGCCAGGTTGGCGCCAGCTTCGGAATCGTCAGTGGTGCCCTCTGCCATCAGGATCAGCAGCGCACGCGTGTTGGTCCATTCGGCGTGGCTCCGCCCCAGGTAGGCCTCGATGAATTGCGCGATGGCAGGCAGCCCTTCGCTGCTCTCTAGCCGCTGGCCGAACGAGGCGATGAAATTGCGTCCGATATGCATGGCCAGCGCCTGCAGCAACTTGGGCTTGCTGCCGAAATGGTGTGCGACCAGGCTACGACTGTAGCCCGCCGCCGTTCCCACTTCAGCCAGTGTCATCCCCGCCCAACCCTTGCGCGCAACCAGTAACAACGCGGCGTCCAGCAGGCGTGCCTCGGCTTCCAACCGGCGTTGTTCTTGGGTCCGGCGGGTCGGCGACTTGTCGGCCAGCGCCGCGGCCGAAAGCGGCGCCGTTGCCTCAGCCTTGACCTGTGCCCGACGCAGGATCCTGGCATGTTTGACGGGCGTTCGGACGTCAGCAGGAGGACGTTTCTTGTAACTCATCGGCATCCATCGTTGATCAAGCCTGCAGGATGCGCAGGCGTATGGGTAAGAAGTCGACTCCCGTGCCGGCATGCGCCCAGCATGATTGACACGCCAACAAGCTGAAAGCCCCTGCGAAACGCCCGTTTCACGCGTGGCCGCCAACACCCCACGCATCCGGCACCGCCACCCAGCTAAAGTTGTGTTCAAACTTGCTGGTCAATCAACTAGTATCTTACCTGAAGCACGCTCCACGGAATGTCGGGACGTGTTGCCGCCATGTGCCCCCACCGCATGGACATTTCGGCTGAGTTGATCGCGCCGCGAGTCACCAGGAGGAAATGATGAATGCTTTCACCGCTGCAGGTGCCATGACCCAGCTCTCACCGGCGCATCTTGCCCAGGGTCCGGCACCGCTTCACCGGCGACAGGCCATGTGGATTCACCCCGAGCGACTGGTCTATGTGGGGCTGGTCGGGCAACCCTCGCCCCGCACGCTGGGGTCCTACACGCTCTATCTGTCTCTTGATCGTCCGCATCGCCTCTTGATGGACGGGACCGAGCACACTGCCTGGCTATCGGTGGTGCCCCCTTACGCCTGCCACCAGCTGTCCTCCGACAGGGGCACGATCTGTGCGCTCCTGATCGAGCCGGAATCGGTAGATCTGGGACACGCATTGGCCTTCATGCGGATGTGCGACCAGGCAGAGGATGTTCCTGACGCGCTGCGCCGTTCGGTTGACTGTTTCATCGAAAGTCCAGGCTATGGTTTTGGCGACACCCAGAAGTTCGACAACTTCTTCTTCGGCCAATGCCTTGCCGAGCGCAAGGTCGATCCACGTATCCACCACGTTCTCAGGGCGGTGCAGGATCGTCCCGAAGGCCAGATTTCCGCGGCCGACTGCGCCGCGCGCATTCACTTGTCGGTCTCGCGGTTCCTGCATCTGTTCAAATCGGAGATCGGCATCTCCTTTCGTCACTACCGCGCCTGGAAACGCGCACGCAGCATCCTGCGTTGCGTGACCCAGCAGGCCAACATGGTCGATATCGCGTTGGATGCCGGATATCCGGATTCCTCGCATTTCAGCCATTCGATGCGTCGTTACTACGGGCTGTCACCGCGCTCGATCTTCATGGGCAGCCGCAAGCTGACCCTGCTGGATGGGGCCGCCGCCACGGTCTAGAGGCTCCGGGTGACACCCGGCTTGCCTCTCATTTGGGGCATCCAGCTACTGCACACAAGCAAAGCCTGGCAGCGAGCCGATAGCCTCGTTGTCACGGCAAGCCCTGCGAGCGCAGCGCCGCCGATCGACCAGGAGGGCGACGGTGAGTCGCCTGGAGCAACCCCATGATCCGAACCAGTGACCAGACCGTTCGGAGAGGCGCACGATGACCCATGTAGAGACGAGCGTAGAAGACGGCATCGCCACGCTCAGTCTGTCCAACCCGGGCCGCAAGAACGCCCTCAGTCCGATCATGCGGATGGAACTGGATCAGACGCTTGATCGGCTGGGCCAGGACCCGCAGGTACGCGCCTTGATGCTTGTGGGGGCAGGCACCGATTTCTGCTCCGGCGGCGACATCTCTGCCATGTCGTCGATGGCCGACAGCGATGCGGAACGTTTCAGGGCGCGGATGCTCGACCAGCATCGCACCTACCGGAAACTGCTGGAGTTCGATCGCCCAGTCATCGCCGCCGTCGACGGTGTCGCCTTCGGTGCGGGATTCAGCCTGGCCATGGCGGCCGACTTGGTGATCGCATCTACGCGCGCGCGGTTCTGCCTGTCCTTTGCCAAGGTCGGTCTGGTGCCTGATCTCGGGATTTTGTACACGCTGCCCAGGCTGATCGGCATGGCGCGCGCCCGTGAGCTCATCTATTCGGCCAGGGAACTGGACGCTGCCCAGGCGCGCGATCTTGGACTTGTCCTCGAAGTCACCGGCGCGCAGGACCTGATGTCCAGAGCGACGCAGTACGCCCGTTCCATGGCCGGCACATCACCCGTGGCGTTTTCCCTAACCAAGATGCTGCTGGCACGCAGTTACGAAATGGATCTGGGCACCCTGCTGCACGCCGAAGCCAGCGCTCAAGGCATTGCCTTCACCTCGGCCCACGCCCAGGAAGCCATCGGTCGCTTCATGCGCCGAGAGCCGGGCCAGTTCCAGTGGCCGGACAGTGCGCCCCCGGACGGGGACGCAACAAGCGCGAATTGAGCGCACGCATCCGCTCGCCGACGTGTGCCAACACAGGGTCACTTTCGATCCGAATCTCCCACAAAGGATCCCCCGCATGACCTTGAAATCGCTCAACTTCGACCTGGGTCCTGACATCGACAGCCTGCGCGAGGCCGTCCACGCCTTCTCCCTGCGCGAAATCGCCCAACTCGCTGCGCAGACCGACCGCGACAATGCATTTCCCAACGCTCTCTGGCCCCGGCTAGGGGAGCTAGGTGTCCTTGGACTCACGGTCGAGGAGGAATATGGCGGCACTTCGCTGGGCTACCTCGCGCATACGGTGGCCATGGAGGAAATCTCACGCGCCTCGGCCTCGATCGGGCTTTCCTACGGTGCGCATTCGAACCTGTGCGTCAACCAGTTGCGCAAGAACGGCACTCCCGAACAGAAAGCCAGGTACCTGCCCAAGCTCGTGAGTGGCGAGCACATCGGCGCCCTGGCGATGAGCGAACCGGGCGCTGGATCGGACGTGGTCAGCATGAAACTGCGGGCCGACAAGCGCGGCGATCACTACCTGCTCAACGGCAACAAGATGTGGATCACCAACGGCCCGGACGCGCAGACGCTGATCGTCTACGCCAAAACCGATGTCTCGGCCGGATCCAAGGGCATCACTGCTTTCATCATTGAAAAGGACTTCCCCGGATTCAGCACTGCACAGAAGCTGGACAAGCTGGGCATGCGCGGCTCGAACACCTGCGAGCTGGTGTTCCAGGACTGCGAAGTCCCCGCAGAAAACGTGCTGGGCAGCGTCGGCAGCGGCGTCAAGGTCCTGATGTCCGGCCTGGATTACGAACGCGTCGTCCTGTCCGGTGGTCCGCTGGGCATCATGGCGGCCTGTCTTGACCTGGTGTTGCCCTACGTCCACGAACGCAGGCAGTTCGGCCAATCCATTGGCGAATTCCAGTTGATGCAGGCCAAGCTGGCCGATATGTACGTCGGTTTCAACGCCTGCCGTGCCTACGTTTATGCAGTGGCCAAGGCTTGCGACCGTGGCGAGACCACGCGCAAGGATGCCGCCGGCGCGATCCTGTACAGCGCCGAGAAGGCCACCTGGATGGCAGGCCAGGCGATCCAGGCCCTGGGCGGCAACGGCTACATCAACGAGTTCCCCGCTGGACGATTGTGGCGCGATGCCAAGCTCTACGAGATCGGCGCGGGCACTTCCGAGATCCGTCGCATGCTGATCGGTCGCGAGCTCTTCAGCGAGACCCGGTAATGACGGCGCTGACTTCCAGGCTGGACACCAACAGCGACGAATACAGGACCAATCGCAGCGCGCTCCTGCGCCTGGTGGAGGAACTGCGCGCCAAGACGTCCAAGACCTGCCTGGGTGGGCCGGAAGCGGCGCGCGAGAAGCACACCGCACGCGGCAAGCTGCTGGTCCGTGATCGCATTGACCTGCTGCTGGATCCAGGTGCACCGTTCCTCGAACTTGCACCGCTGGCCGCGCATGGCATGTACGACGACGAGATCGCCTCGGCGGGCGTGGTGGCCGGCATCGGCCGCATCCAGGGCCGGCAGTGCGTGATCGTCGGCAACGATGCCAGCGTCAAGGGCGGCACCTACTACCCCATCACCGTCAAGAAGCATCTGCGGGCGCAGGAGATCGCGCTCGAGAACCATCTGCCGTGCGTCTACCTAGTCGACTCCGGTGGCGCGTTCCTGCCGATGCAGGACGAGGTGTTCCCGGACAAGGAGCATTTCGGACGGATCTTCTATAACCAGGCCAACCTGTCGGCGTTGGGGATCCCGCAGCTGGCCTGCGTGATGGGTTCCTGCACGGCCGGCGGCGCCTACGTACCGGCGATGTCCGACGAGGCCATCATCGTGCGCGACCAGGGCACCATCTTCCTGGGCGGCCCGCCACTGGTGAAGGCCGCCACTGGTGAAGTCGTGAGCGCCGAAGACCTGGGTGGCGCCGATGTGCATACCCGCATTTCCGGTGTTGCCGACCACCTGGCGGAAAACGACCGCCATGCGCTGTCGATCCTGCGCAGCCTGGTCGGCAATCTCGGCGCTCGACCCGACAGCGCGCCGCCGCAGTCCAGTGAAGACCCGCGCTACGATCCCGACGAACTGTATGGCGTCATCCCGGCCGACACGCGCAAGCCCTTCGACGTGCGCGAAGTCATCGCACGCGTGGTGGACGGCTCGAGGCTGGATGAATTCAAACCCCGGTTCGGCACGACGTTGGTCACCGGCTTTGCACACATCCATGGCTATCCGGTAGGCATCCTCGCCAACAATGGCGTGCTGTTCTCCGAATCTGCGATCAAGGCGGCGCACTTCATCCAACTTTGCACGCAGCGAAGCATTCCGCTGGTGTTCCTTCAGAACATCACCGGCTTTATGGTCGGGCGCAAGTACGAAAACGAAGGCATCGCCCGCCACGGCGCCAAGATGGTCACTGCGGTCGCCACGACCCAGGTCCCGAAATTCACGGTTCTCATCGGTGGCTCCTACGGGGCCGGGAACTATGGCATGTGCGGTCGGGCGTATGGACCGAGGTTCCTGTGGACGTGGCCGAACTCGAGGATCTCGGTGATGGGCGGTGAGCAGGCCGCTGGGGTGCTGGCCACAGTTCGTCGTGATGCGCTCGAACGCCAGGGCAAAAGCTGGAGCGCCGAGGAGGAGTCCGCGTTCAAGGCGCCGACGCAACAGCAGTTCGATGTCCAGGGCAGCCCTTATTACGCGACCGCCCGCCTCTGGGACGACGGGATCATGGACCCGGCACAGACCCGGCGCATGCTGGGCCTGGGACTGGCCGCCGCGGCGAACGCGCCGATACAACCGACACGCTTCGGCGTGTTCCGCATGTGAGCGCGATATGAGCGGCAACCTTGTGCAGATCGAACGTGCCGATGGCGTGGCCCATGTCTGGCTCAATCGCCCGCAGGTGCACAACGCATTCGACGAGCACCTCATCGCGCAGCTACACCAGGCGTTCGTACAGCTGGATACCGACGACACTGTCCGCGCCGTCGTCCTGGGCGGTCGTGGAAAGAGCTTCTGCGCGGGTGGTGATCTGGACTGGATGCGGCGCATGGCCGATTTCAGCCAGGCTGAAAATCTGCAGGACAGCGGTCGGCTGGCGGCCATGCTCGGTGCCCTCTACCGCCTGCGCAAGCCGACCATCGCACGGGTCCATGGGGCTGCGCTGGCCGGTGGAACCGGCCTGGCAAGCGCCTGCGACATCGCCGTCGCGACACCGGCTGCCAGTTTCGGGACTACCGAAGTGCGCATCGGCCTGCTGCCTGCGACGATCGCACCGTACGTCATCCGGGCCATGGGCGAGCGGGCCGCACGCCGCTACTTCCTAAGCGGCGAACGCTTCGACGCCGAGCAGGCACTTCGCGTCGGCCTGGTGCATGAAGTCTGCATCGCCGATGTGCTCGATGCCAGGATCAGGCAGCTCCTTGACGCCCTGCTCCTGGGGGCGCCGCAGGCGTTGTCCGGATGCAAGCGACTGATCGCCGACGTCGCCGGCCATCCACTGGATGAAGCCTTGATGGCCGACACGTCACGACGCATCGCCGATGCACGTGCCAGCGCGGAGGCCCGCGAGGGCATCGCGGCATTTTTTGAAAAGCGCAAGCCAATGTGGGGCAACTGATATGTTCACCAAGATCCTCATCGCCAACCGCGGTGAGATTGCGTGCCGCATCATCCAGACCTGCCGCCGCATGGGGATCGCCACCGTTGCGATCTATTCCGAAGCCGACGCTGGCGCGCGCCATGTGAGGCTGGCCGACGAGTCGTTTTGCGTTGGTCCTGCCGCCTCGCGCGACAGCTATCTGCGGGTGCAGCACATCATCCAAGCCGCGCGCCACAGCGGCGCGCAGGCGGTGCACCCAGGCTACGGTTTCCTGTCGGAGAACGATGCGTTTGCCGACGCCTGCGCCGAGGCCGGCATCGTGTTTATCGGCCCGCCCGTTGAAAGCATTCGCGCCATGGGCAGCAAGTCTGCAGCCAAGACGCTCATGGCCGGTGCTGGCGTTCCCCTGGTGCCGGGGTATCACGCAGAAGACCAGGCTCCCGGCGTGCTGCAAGCCGCGGCCGATGGCATGGGCTATCCAGTGCTGATCAAGGCTTCGGCTGGCGGTGGCGGCAAGGGCATGCGCGTCGTCCAGTCCAGCGAAACTTTCCTGGCCGCGCTTGAGTCCTGCCAACGCGAAGCCAGGACCTCGTTCGGCGACGACCGCGTGCTGCTGGAGAAATACCTGCAGCAGCCCAGGCACGTAGAAATCCAGGTGTTCTGCGACCAACACGGCAACACCATCAGCTTGAACGAGCGCGACTGCTCAGCGCAGCGTCGCCATCAGAAGGTCGTCGAAGAAGCTCCGGCGCCCGGCCTGGATGCCGAACAACGTGCGGCCATGTCGCGCGCGGCCTGCGATGCGGCGCGCGCGGTGGGTTATGTCGGCGCCGGAACCGTGGAATTCATTGTCGAACCGGGCGGTGCGTTCTACTTCATGGAAATGAACACCCGCCTGCAGGTCGAACACCCGGTCACCGAAATGATCACTGGACAAGACCTGGTGGAGTGGCAGCTACGCGTGGCCGCCGGCGAAGCCCTGCCGCTGACCCAACAGCAGGTGCCGTTGAACGGGCATGCCATCGAAGCGCGGATCTATGCGGAGGAGCCTGAGAAAGGTTTCCTGCCGTCGATCGGGCGCCTCGTGCATTTTCGCGCGCCACTCGCTTCTCCTCACGTGCGCCTAGATACCGGGGTGGAGCAAGGCGACCGGATCACGCCCCACTATGACCCGATGATCGCCAAGCTGATCGTGTGGGACCACTCGCGCGAGGCTGCCATCGAGCGGATGCTCAAGGCTTTGGGCGAGCTCCAGATCGTCGGGGTTGGGCACAACATCGCCTTCCTGTCCCGGCTCATCGATCACCCGGTGTTCCGCCAGGGACATGTCGACACTAGCCTGATCGAGCGAGCCGGCAATGCCCTCACTTCCACGCCGCAGCAACCGCCGGTCGAGGTGTTCGAAGTGGCTGCGCTCGCGCTCGCAGCGCATGAACGTGATGCAAACGCGCGCGAACCGCATTCGCCCTGGGACAGCGCGGATGGATGGCGACTCAACGGCACCCACCATCGCCTGCTTGCATTCTCTGCAGGCGACCAGTCGGTCCAGGTGCGCCTTGGTTACGCGGGACCGCACTATCTAGTCGACGGCGTGCACGCCACCCTGCAGCGCCTTTCATCCACACGTTCACGTGTGGCAGTGGGCGATCGAAGCTCTGAAACCACGGTGGTCAGGCTCGAGCCGCAGGTGCATGTGTTCCTGCGGGGAGTTCATTACACGCTTACCCATGTCGACCCCCTGACCCACGCTGGCGACGAAGAGGATGTGCAAGGCGGCCTGACCGCGCCCATGCCCGGCAAGATCATCGCGCTGCTCGTCGATGCAGGATCAAAGGTCAAGAAAGGCCAGGCGCTGTTGGTGATGGAGGCGATGAAGATGGAGATGAGTATCGTGGCACCCGCGGACGGCCAGGTGCTCGCCTATCGCTGCGCAGTTGATGGACAAGTGGTAGAAGGCGCCTCGCTGGTGGACTTCGAGGTCAGCACATGAGCGCACTGCCAACAAAGGTGAAGATCGTGGAGGTCGGTCCACGCGACGGCCTGCAGAACGAAGGCCAGATCGTGCCAACCGAGATCAAGCTGGCCCTCATCGAGCGTCTGGTCATGGCGGGAGTTCGCCATATCGAGGCCACGGCCTTCGTGTCCCCGCGCTGGGTCCCGCAGATGGCCGATCATCAGGCGGTGATGCAGGGCCTGCCGCAACGGGCAGGCGTGCACTTTCCAGTCCTGACGCCCAACCTGCAGGGGTTCGAAGCCGCGGTCGCGTCAGGCGCCCGGGAGGTGGCGGTGTTCGGGTCCGCCTCCGAAGCGTTCTCGCAGAAAAACATCAACTGTTCCATCGCCGAAAGCCTTCAGCGTTTCGAAGCAGTCATGACCCGCGCCAGCGCGGAGCAGATTCCGGTGCGCGGCTATGTGTCCTGCGTGCTGGGCTGCCCCTATCAAGGCGAAGTGGCGCCTTCCGCGGTTGCCGAAGTGGCTTCCGCGCTTTACGACATGGGCTGCTACGAAATCTCCCTGGGCGACACCATCGGCGTGGGCACTGCCGGCAAGACCCGGCGCATGCTGGATGCCGTGTCCCGACGTGTCCCGTTAAACCAGCTGGCCGGGCACTACCACGACACCTATGGCCAAGCACTGACCAACGTGCTGGCCTCGCTCCAGGCCGGGGTGTCGATCTTCGACGCTTCCGTCGGCGGCTTGGGCGGCTGCCCCTACGCCACCGGCGCCTCGGGCAACGTGGCGACCGAGGACTTGGTGTACCTGCTCCACGGCCTGGAGATCGAGACGGGTATCGATCTTGAGCGGTTGGCCGCTGCCGGAGACTTCATCTGCCAGTTTCTCGGCAGCCCCACCCGCTCGCGCGTTGCCCAGGCCCTGGCAGGCGGCGGCACGCCGGCGACCTGATCGCGCGCGCGCGTCTGCCGTCCCGGGATCACCTGTACGCCATGCCGTGCAGCCAACGGAGTAGCTCCTGATGTCAATCGAACGCGACGTAATGACCTATGACGTGCTGATCGTCGGCGCCGGCCCCGCGGGCCTATCCGCCGCGATCCGCCTCAAACAGCGCGCCGCCGAGGCGGGAAGCGAATTGAGCGTCTGCGTGGTGGAAAAAGGCAGCGAGGTGGGCGCACACATCCTCTCGGGCGCGGTCTTCGAGACGCGCGCACTGGACGAGCTCATCCCAAACTGGCGAGAGCTCCACGCCCCTGTGCAAACGGCTGTGACACGTGACGAGGTGTATTTCTTCACCAGCGCCGAAAAAGCCATCCGCATACCGGGTGGGCTGATACCAAAGCCGATGCACAACACCGGCAATTACATCATCTCGCTGGGCCAGTTGTGCCGATGGCTGGCCACCCAGGCCGAGGCGCAAGGCGTGGAGATCTACCCGGGTTTCGCGGCTCAGACTCCGATCATCGATGCCGGCATTGTCCGCGGCGTCACCATCGGCGACATGGGCGTTGGCCGCGACGGAAAGCCCAAGCCCGAGTTCACGCCCGGCCTGGAATTGCGCGCCAAATACACGTTCTTTTCCGAAGGCTGTCGTGGACATCTGGGCAAGCAGCTGATTGAGCATTTCAACCTTGCGGCCGATGCCGATCCACAGCACTACGCCATTGGACTGAAGGAAGTGTGGACCGTCGAGCCGGAACGCCACCGCCCGGGCTTGGTCGTGCACGGCACCGGCTGGCCACTCGACAGCGACAGCTCCGGCGGCTTCTTCCTGTATCACGCCGAGAATCATCAGGTCTTCGTCGGCCTGATCGTTGACCTCAGCTATCGCAACCCCTACCTGTCTCCCTTCGAGGAATTCCAGCGATTCAAGCACCATCCGATCGCCAAGCAGGCGCTGGAAAACGGATCACGGACCAGCTACGGCGCACGCGCCATCGTCAAGGGTGGCTTGAACTCGCTGCCACAGATGTCATTTCCAGGCGGCCTGTTGATCGGCGATGACGCAGGAACGCTCAACTTCTCCAAGATCAAGGGCAGCCACACCGCGATGAAGTCGGGCATGCTGGCAGCAGACACCGCAGCCGATGCACTGCTTTCCGGCAGCGAGGGTGGTGACGAACTCACCGCATACAGCGAAAAATTCAAGGCCAGCTGGTTGCACCAGGAGCTGCGCACAAGCCGCAATTTTGGTAGCCACCTGCATAGGTTCGGCCCAGTCCTCGGGGGTGGCCTGAATTACATCGAGCAGAACTGGTTTGGCGGCAACTTTCCATGGACTATCCGCGATACCGTCCCCGATCATCAGACCCTGAAGCTGGCGAGCAATACCAAGCCTACCGTCTACCCCAGGCCCGACGGCAAGCTCAGCTTCGACAGACTTTCGTCGGTATTCCTGTCCAGCACCAGTCATGAGGAAGATCAGCCTCCGCACCTGACCTTGAAAGATCCCACCGTGCCTGTCCGGCACAATCTGCCGCGCTACGCCGAACCAGCTCAGCGTTACTGTCCCGCCGGCGTGTACGAGATCGTGGACCAGGACAGCAGGCCAACCGCGCCTGCAGATCAACGCGCAGAATTGCGTGCATTGCAAAACCTGCGACATCAAGGATCCCGCCCAGAACATCGTCTGGATCGCCCCTGAAGGCGGCGGCGGCCCCAGTTACGCCAACATGTGATCTCGACCGGGACCTGCCTCAACTGAACTGTCCATCCGTCTGCCCGAATGTCGGCTTGCGGTCGAGGCTGTGTAAAAACGCCTGACCACCCAGCGCGGCCGAGTTGCCCATGCATACGCCATGTCCGTGCGGACGATGGCATCGCCACTCTCAGGCCGCGATTGCTCTCAACATGCCAGGCATGCCGATGATCTTGATCATCCGCTTCATGTTGTAGGCCAGCACCGCCAGGCTGATCTCTGCTCCGACCTTCGGCAACGTCTTGGTTAGTAGCGGCGTGGTGCCCAGCCACGCCTTGAGGGTGCCGAAGACATGCTCGACCGTCTGCCGTCGCGCAACGGCGACCTGCGGCCTGGCGTCGAGTCGCAATCTGCATCGCCTCAAGCACGTGTTCGTGCTCCCAGCGGCTGATTCGCCTGTAGCGCGCTGTGGTGCACTGGTCGCGCATCGAGCAGTCTGGACAGGCGGATGACCAATACTTGCGCAGCGTCAGGCCGTTTTCTTCGCTGGTGAAGCGATGCGTGGCCTGCTCGCCGGCCGGGCAACGATAGGCATCCAGCGCCGGCTCGTAAACGAAGTCCCGCTTGTCGAAGCGCCCTTCGGCTTTGCTGTTCGAGGTCAGCGGCTTGAGCACGAGCGGGATGATGCCGTTTTGCTCGCAGGCCAGGATCTGTGGGGCGTTGTAGTAACCACGATCGGCCAGTGCGGTCAGGTGGCCGGTGCCCAACGCGGCTTTGGCCTGGAGTGCCATGGGCGCAAGCTGCGTCCGATCATGTCCGATGTTGGTGACCTCGTGGGCCACGATCAGGTGATGCTCGGCATCGACCGCGGCCTGCAGGTTGTAGCCCACCGTGCCGTTGGCGCGCCCCGTCGAGGTCATCGACCTAGCATCGGGATCGGTCAGCGAGATCTGGCGATCGGGCGCTTCCTGCAACTGCTGTTCGATGCGATCCAGCGCCGCCATCTGCTCTCGCACCTTGGCCAGCTTGTCGCGGAGCTGCGGGACGCGCGCCTCGGGCAGCAGTGCCGGATCGCGGTCCGCCCGATCCAATTCGGCGAGATAGCGGGCCACGCTCTCGCCGAGCTGGCTGCGCCGTGCCCTGACCTTGCCGACTGTGAAGTTACGATCGCGGCTGTTGACCGCCTTGAACTTGCTGCCATCGATCGCGACCACGGCATGCGAAAAGACCTTCATCCTGCGACACAGCGTGGTGAAGCGGCTGCACACCGCCACGATGGCGGCGCCGTTGTCCTTGCGGAAGTCGGCGATGGTCTTGAAGTCCGGTGCCAATCGTCCGGTCAGCCAGATCACCTCCAGGTTGCGTTGCGCCTCGCGCTCCAGCCGGCGGCTGGACTGCACCCGGTTGAGGTAGCCATAGATGTAGATCTTGAGCAGCGCGGCCGGGTGATAAGCGGGTCGGCCACCAGCGGCGCGGCTGGCGGCCTCGAAGCCCAGTGACCCGAGATCCAGCGCATCCACGAAGGCGTCGACGAGGCGAACGGGATTGTCCTGGTGGACGTAATCCTCGAGCCGATCAGGCAGGAGAAGCGCCTGGGTCCGATCCACGCCATCGACGAATCGCTTCATGATCAGCACCAATCGAAGAGTGTCTTGATCTTGCCAGCGATGCCTGGGTTTTCACACAGCCTCGGTCGGAAGCGGCCCTACCCCCGATAACGGCGCCTAATCAGCTCGGGAAAAGAAGGCGGCTTGCCGCACTATTGGACAGCCCAAGTGCCTGCGTAAGCTGGATAAATTCCAATACGTCCAGGCGCCGCGCTCCAGCTTCGATAGCTGAAATCCGCTGTTGAGGCCAGCCGAGCTTTCGGGCGATCTCGCCCTGAGAGGCGCCAGACCGCTCCCTCATCTCCCGCAGCTTGAGCACCAGACCGCGATAGTGCTCCTGATAGATCGTCTTAGTGGCCATTGCTGTCGTCGCTGAACGCGACAAGCAATCTATGAGCTAGCCACCGGTTACATGAAAATCATGTGGCTTTGATACGAGCCAGTTGCTACGCTTGTCCCAAGACACCGTGAGGTACGCGTGGCTCGTGTCCGCACTCAATTGACTTCTCTTAAGCCGCACCCGGCACTGCTGCGCGCCTCTGAGCGAATTGGATTGATTGGGACGGCGGCGTGGTGCGCGATCGGGCTCGCAACTCGCGAACCGCGACCAATCACCGCGCGACTGCCCCTGACACTAGATCTGCTCCAAACGCTCGAAGACGCTGGGATTCTGGCGCGCTGTTCAAGCGATACTCCCAATGCGCAACGCGCATTGTACGACCCAATAAGTTGGCTCAATCGCGACCATGGCACGCCTGCCGGCGCATTGCAGCGAGCGCTAGAACAAGCGTTGCAGCTGCGCGTCAAGGATGACCGTTCATCGAGTGAAGCCCTATGGAGTCTTTTGGTCGACGCCGATAGTGAAGCCTATCTTCTCCACCTATTACAGCGTCACCAAATGGCGAATCTAGATCCGAACCCATTGATCGCCTCAATAAGGCGCGAATGGGCGCCCTATTCGCTTGGCCGACGCCGCTACCTGGCCTGGGCGGGACTGCGGCACGCGGCCGCATGCCTCCTACGGGAGAACTTCGATGCTACCGCAGCCTACTCGATGCTAGAAACGCAGATCCAGCGTCGTGGAAGGTGGCTTTTCGCCAAGCAGGCTGCAAATGAGATTGCCGAAGACGACTACTGCTTTGTGCCAGATTCAAACTGGCGACACCCGCTACTGCTTGAGATTTTCTTGGAACGTGTCATGCCAATGGGAAGACTCTTCTGGAGCAAACCCCCACCGCCGAAACCAAGGCATGGCTAGTCCGTCACCCGTCGCTACTGGGCGTTGTACCAAACGCGGGCGCGAAAAGCGGCTCAGGGGGATAGCGGTCGCGCTTAGGTGCCTTTTCGCCACGGATGGCTAAGAGGAGAGCCGTGTTGTCTCGGACAACAACCGTCGAAGTTCTTCGCTCCAGCGCCCCAGTCTTACTGCAGCCACCTCTAACGGCTCAACATGCAGAATGCACGCAGCTGCGCATTTCGCTCAGGGAAAGCCCGACGCCGCCATCGCGCATGCAGCCAGCCCCACGCACGACGGCCGGGATCCGGAACTCGTGCATACTCCAAAGTCGAGCCTGAAGCTCTAAATATAAGCCAGAGCCGATACGCGGCGATGAAGGCCCCGAGCCGCACAGAGGAGGTCAGGTGCCCGGAACGCGCAGGCCGATTCGGAGGATTTCTCCCACCTCCGATCCCGATAGACCATCCTTGCGAATGCAATTCCCAAAGGATCAGAGTGCCTAGTCCGTGGTCATGATAGTTAGACCAATTACGGGTGCACGCCGTAGTCAGATCTCTTCGCCAATGTGCTTCAACTCGATCAGCAATATTGCGGCTCCTTTCAAGAGATTTCCATTCTTCGAGCCACATGAAGACATCGTAGATTTCATCGTCAGCCTCTAATGTTCTATGCACATAGTCTGGGCTGGATGGCATCGCCGGCTGTAGTAGCAGCATGTGCTTGGAACAAGCAATGCTGCGTACGTCAATCCAGGTGCACATGGTGGGCCAGCGTCTGTTGCCAAGCTGATCAATAAAGCAGATTGCGCAATGACGGCGCCGATACTCCGGCAAGCTCCTGAAAGCCGCCGGCACCTCGGAAATTGATCCAATTTTCGCTGGTACCCCTGTCCAGGTGATTCCGCGGGCTGGCCGCTCGGGCTCGCGGATATCAGAACCAATGATTTCCAACCACGATTTTTCGTCGAACCCTAGAAGTAAGCGGGTAGCGCTAGACCAAGAGCAAAACGACTCACCCTCTGCGGGAAGAGCCAACACCGGATATTTTTCAAAGTCCACTAACCCACCGCCGGATTCGGAGTCATAAGGAGCTCGGCTCGCTCAAGAATTGAGCGAGACAAGCACGGCTCGTCTTCAGAGATCGCGATAATGCTGGCGCGTATGAGTACGCGCAGGATGTCGTCGGTCGTGCAGAAGTTATGACTCAAGAGCCAACGTAGATGCTCTCGCTTATCGAGCCCAGACGGTGACGGCAACGGCAAATACCTCTCGACCCCTTTCAAAAATGACCGGAAAGAAAGCGATTCTTCCCAGCGAGATAGCTTCAGGTGTGTAAAACGGGATCCAAGTTGTTCATCGGACGCCAAGACGTTCCGCCAATTCATCGTCGTTGCAATGGACAATGCAAATCCCGCGTTACTTAGCGACTTGAGCGTGGACAGACAGATGCTTACTGACTTCGGGCCACCATTTAAAAAATTTCCTGCTTCGTCTATTAATATTTGCCTCACTCCAAATTGCTTGAGAAGCCTGCAGAGCTCCTTATCCATGCCCACACCGCGACGCAACTTGAAGTCAGGCACGCACGCATCAGCTAAAAGATTACATAAATCAACATGACTGCCCGTAGAGGAAACTTCGACGTGCATCACGCCCTGATACTTCCTTCCTTCATCATCCCTGCTTTCGGAAGCCAGCGAATCCTTATAAAACTTGAATATTCTGGACTTCCCCATTCCTGAATCTCCAACAATATGAAGGCCCAGCGGACGCCCTTTTCCATACTCATGCTCGTAAGCGTCGGCGAGCCAAGCTAGAGCCGCATTCGAATAGTGATTGTGGACGTACGGAAAGTTCTTTTGTCGAAGAAATGAGATGCGGCTGCCTTGAGATTCCATATGGACTTCCACCTCAGGCGCAAGATGAGCGAATGAATTCAAGGCAGATCCTCCAATGAACTGTTCGTCGCGGCAACTTCCTCGTCGTAGATATGCGAGTTAATTTTTTTTACGTATGGAGGCGAACCAATTGGAAACGGCTTGTAGGTAATAGGGCTGCCAAATTCAAGGCCGGCAGCGTAGACAGGCACTTCAACTTCTTGGTCGAAGTTGACCGGGTCCTTATCGACAGGCGAGTCATGTTCCGAACCGGGTATTTTCTGCGCCTCGTTTGCTTTTCGCTTGGCATGATCTCGACGTGCTCGCTTTGACTCCGTCAAGGCGTTGTCGACCAGTTCACGCTGCTCCCGTAAAGCTTCAAAAATACGCTTCGTGCTAAACTCGCCTTTGGCTTCTTTTCGAAGAGAGCGCTTTGCGGCGTTTAGCTCATGCTTCGAAAATGAACCCATCGTACGATCTACGGAAGGAATTTCTATATAGGAGTCGCCATCCGCCATGAAGATTCGAGACAAGTCTCGATCGTTACTATGAAACATGTATTTTTTTTTGTTTCCAATGAAGCCACTCAATGCTGAATCCCAATAGCGGAGTGTATTGAGGCTGATGCCGTCAGTCCTTACCATGCGTTCAGTGGTTGGAAGGAAGCCAATGAAGAAAGACTTCGGGTCACTTATCAGACGGGGCAATTCAATACTTCCGTCTTTTTTTCTCCATGCCTCATCCCACATCATTCTTGGCGTTGCGCCCTGTAGCCCTCGGTGTTGTTCATTGTGATACTTTCCGGCAAGCTCAAGGATGATCCAGCTGTTTAGCTCGGACATCGTGAGGGCGGCTGATTCTTCGGAATCATAGTCACCCCTCTCGACAGCGTTGGAGAATGATGTTCCAGGCAGAAGTTTTACTTTTCTACTGAATGTTCCAATGAGCCTTTCAATGTAGGCGCCGTAATGAGGCTTCCTGACTGGCCTGATATTAACTCCAATTCCAAACCTCTGGCACTGAGCCTTTACCTCCTTCGTGTGGAATTCTTTGGCATTATCCCAGTGGATGCTCTCCATCATTCCGTACATCGGATAATCAACGCTTACCGAAATTTCTTTTAACCAGTTTTGCTTTGGCCGGCAGGCATGGGAAATCGTCAATCCCACGGCGGTATGGTTTGGCGCATCCAGAGAAAGATGAAAGCCCATGATGCACCGCGTATACACATCAATCGCTAGTGTTATCCAAGGTCTTCCTATCACTTGGCGTGTCTCGGGATGAACGACGTGCACATCCACTCTGGCATGATCTATTTGAACAACTTCAAGTGGACGGCTAGTGACGAGACCCGTCGTCGCCGGCTTTAGCAGTGCATCAGCTTTGTGCATGCCATATCTTTTTCTCATTTGTTTGATCCCGTGCTGAGATCTGATTCTGGCTCTTACGGCAGAATATGACGGCGCCGAAAGACCAGCCCCCTCACAGAGTTCGTCAACGCGCTGTTTTACTGCGCTTATTGGCTTTCTCTCAGGAGATTCGTAAATTTCAGATGTCGCCAGATCAACAATCTTCTCGATCGGTGCAGGTAGAGACCTTGTGCCGGGTGCGCGTCCAGGCGGGGTATTTATTTGAGCGCCGGGGCTCGGGTCACTCCGGAATATTCGATAACGCCGTTGGGCAGTCCGGAGGCTTACGCCCATCGCTTTTGCCAGTTCGCTTAGCGAGTGACTTCCAGATTTGCTCTCCATACCCTTGAATCCGGACGCCCAGTCTGCGCATCGCTTTTCAAGGACAGGGTCTGCGCACGTAAGGTGCGGAATGACGCGCATTTGTGCGTCCTCCAAATAAGGAGCCAGGTCAGCCACGCTCGCCCAGACAACTTCATCGCTACCCATAAACCGGACCTGGATAAGGTCGCCGGATGAGATGGAGACGACGACGACGCCTCGGTTGAAATACGCTGCCCTCGCCCCTGCAACAACTTCAAATGTGGAGGTTGAACCGGTGATTCTCTTTTTTTTCTTCATCTCAGACTCCAATGAGGCAAATAGCTCCCGCCCCTCTTGACGACGAGGGGATGAACTGGCAGGCTGCCCCCATACGGCGCAAACTGTATGGTCTTTGAAAAGCTCGAGCTTGCCGGCTCGGGCTTTTCTGCTTTCTGCCTAAAGATGTAGTGCGATAATCAGCTCATATGCATTTCTAAGCCTCCGAAATAGCGTCGATGCGCCGCTTAGGTTTCCAATTGTTATCACAGTCAGCCGAATATGCGATTCGTCACTGGTTTGCCAGTCCTCATGTGAAACGTCAGGCGGGTGGGCATGACGCATTCCTTCGCAGTTATGCCGCGATGTTGGCTATATGCGCTGTAAAACTCACAACTCCTACTGCGCGGACGATTGGTTTTGCGCAGTGGCTCAGTGCCAAAATTCATTCATGCTTTAGACAGCTTGTGATTTCACTGTCGACTTTGCGCGCCAAAGCGAGTTCACGGTCAATGAGTCTCTTTGTTTTTTTATGCTGTCGCTCCGTGAGCTTTTTGCCGCTATAGCGTCGCATCATGGGTTTTTCGCCATGCTGAAGACGGTCTACGATCTCTGTATGCACGCAGAATCAAGCACTTAGCTGCTCTTTGGCACGCGACAACGTTTAAAAACGCCGACAAGAGTGCGCGGAACTAAGTTTTGATCATTGACGCCCATTTTCGATCAGGATTAATGGATAAATAACATTTCGCGTAATGATCGACGATTACTGCCAAGAACCCATTTGAACTAGTGAGCTTCAATGGACAACGGCTGTTGTTGTTGACTGCTGTTCTTTGCAGAACTTCTTCCTACCCGGACGCAGGGTTCTTGCATTTCCCAGGCAGAACACCAAATCGACCAGGAACTCACGCAGAAATTCATGCCATTGGGACACCAACTCGCACCTGCCTTACTTAGGTTAGGCTGCAAATTCTGTTGGGGATTTGCCACTATCCGCACACGAGTCCCCGCGGAGGCGCCAGATTCGCTCCAGGCCAAGGGCATAGAACGAATCCGAAGGAGACGTTAAGCGCCGCGCCGGAGCGCGTGCTGCCCGTTTCATGACAGGGACTTTCCCCACGGGGTGCAGAGGCTAGATGGTGACCTCCGATTATGATCACTTACTGCCGATCGAACTTGCCGCTGCGCAAGAACGCGCGAGGTTGGCGGCGCAGTGGCCAGTGGCGGCAGTAGTGTCCAAGGCGATTGATCCTACCCGCGAAGGCGTCCGGTCAGTGGCGACGGAGCTGCGTCGGCAATGGCGACTTCTCGCGGTATTCACGGATCCGCCCTCGTCCCAGTACCGCTACCCCACGTGGCAGTTCCGGGAAGATGGCCAGCCCATCAGCGAGTTGCACGACATCCTGACGGTCATGCGGGAAAAAGGGCCGTTTATTACGGATGATCAGGGGCGTTCGACCGGCTGGGGTGAGGTGGAGTGGTTTATGACTCGCCACGTTTTGCTGGATGGTGCGACTCCTGAGGAGATGCTCAGGACCGATCCTGCTGCGGTCTTGCGTGCAGCCCTCGTCGAGTTCGACGGGGACGAGGAATAACCCCAGTCCCTGCTCACCGCTGCGGGCGCAGACGGCGACGAATCGCCGCCAGTTGTTTGGGGGTGAACCCGTCGCCGTACTGCTGCAGGAGTGTCACGATCTGGGCGTGGGCGCTGTTCACCGCAGAGAATTTTGGGCAATCCCGGCGGAGAGTCTGGGCAATCAATGCAGATGTTTCTGAGCAGCTTTGAACACACGCAGACACTAGTGGTACACGATGAACGCTATGCCGAAAAAATTAGGCAATTTTACCCAGTCGATCCTGCAACCGGGCTCGGTAAAGCTGTGAATTTTTGCGCGTCATCCGACTAAGTCACCGCTTTACCATTCACCTCCGAGAAGTACGGCTCTGCACCAAACCCCGCTCTACTGGTGGCATTCTTCCGCGGACACGCTTGAACACGATGGCCAAGCAGCGCTGTGCGCCGACAATGAGGTCGCCGAAACACTGATCCAGCGGCGTTTGCTGGAATAGACGACATCGAGGGCATTGCGGGTCCTGAGCGGGCGGTTAGGAAAGTTAGCGACCGCACCACCCTAGAACGCCTTAAGTAGAAGGCCCCAGAGAGCCGCGGCCCTGGCGGAACGGAAACGTCGCGCTCAATTGTTCCCGACGTCAGTGTTGAAACCGCTCTAACCCAGCACTGTTGTCTGCAGCCCCAATGAGCTGCGGGGCTTCGTTTGAATCGGGTTTAGGCGGGCAACTGATATCTGGGTAGCTCTGCCGGTCAGCTGGTCCTAGCCCCGTTACTGGCTACCAAGGGTCGGGGTGTGAAATTCGTAGCAAAACGAACGCGTGTCAATGCCATAATCTCCGGCGGGGCGTCTCACTGCTGGGGAGCAGACCAGAGACCTCAATACACTGCAATCGCCTAATCGCAGTTGGCGAACCTAAGGTGCCTGTAGCTCCAGATTTTCCAAAATTCGATTAGGTCATGTCGCTCATTTTGGTTTGATAATTGGAAGTGACGATGCCGCTGGCCTAAATCAATCCTGCATGGAGATCCACTTTGAAAACTGTTGCCATCGGAATAAGTCTCGCCGCCGTTCTTTTAGCCGGTTGTTCCAAAGAACAAGCCGACGCAGTGCCTCCAACTACTACGGCAGTCAACCAGAATTCCGCCGACTCGATCTATTTCGGAGGCGACATTGTCACCGTCAATGATGCGCAGCCTACTGCTGAAGCCATCGCAATCAAGGACGGTAGGATTGTCGCTGTAGGCAGTCTCAGCGAGCTCACCGCGAGTTCAACGGGTGCCGCTACAAAGATGATCGATCTCAAGGGAAAGACATTGCTGCCGGGTTTCATAGACCCACACAGCCACTTCATCAACGGCATGGCGATGGAGGACCAAGCTAACGTTACCGCGCCTCCGGTGGGCCCTGCCAGCACAGCCGCGGAAATCGTCACGGAGTTGCAGCGATTTGCTCAGGCGAAATCAAAGAAGCCCGGCGAAATCATTCTTGGGTATGGGTACGACGACAACATGCTTCCTGGTGACCATCCGCTTACCCGCGATGATCTGGACCCCGCATTTCCAGACAATCCGGTGATAGTGCTACATGTGTCAACGCATGGAGCGGTGCTTAATTCGGCCGCGCTGAAGAAGTTTGGCATTTCGGCCGCTACCAAGACTCCAGCCGGCGGCGTTATCGCGCGTAGGCCTGGAAGTCAGGAGCCCACAGGCCTGTTGATGGAAACGGCTTGGATTCCCTTGCATGAGCAATTGCCTGCGTCTTCTCCAGACCAAGAGCCAAGTCAGATCAAATATGCTCAAGATCTGTATGCCGCTGCCGGCGTCACCACTGCCCAAGACGGCGCATCTATGGCTCCGCAGGTCGAGGTACTCCAGAGGGCGGCAGATCGTGGCGAGCTCTTCATCGACGTGATCTCCTACCCTTTCATTGGCGACTTAGAGAACGTTCTCAAGGTGCACCCCGCGAGCACCTTCGGCACCTATAAAAAGCGCCTGAAGCTCGGTGGCTGCAAGATCCTCGCCGATGGATCACCACAAGGGAAGACCGCGTTTTTTACCACTCCCTACCTAACCGGCGGGCCAGGTGGCGAAAAAGACTGGAAAGGCGAGCCCACTTTCCCGCAGGACACCCTCAATGGAATGTTCAAGACCTGCTACGACAAGGGGTTGCAGGTCATTGCACATGCGAACGGCGACGCGGGCATTGACGCAGTCCTGAATGGCCATGAGTTCGCAATCACTGGCGCTGCCGAGAGGGACCGTCGCACGGTCATCATCCACTCTCAGTTCGTTCGAAAAGACCAGCTCCAGAAGTATCTTGACTACAGAATGATTCCATCGTTCTACACGGAGCATACGTTCTTCTTCGGCGAAGCTCATATCAAGAATAGAGGGATGGAACAAGCGTCCTTTATTAGCCCGATGCAGACTGCGCTAACGCTGGGGCTAAAGCCAACAAATCACACCGATTTTAGCGTGGTGCCAATTAACCAGATGATGGTCGTATGGACCGCCGTCAATCGCAAGCTTCGCAGCGGCAAGGTGTTGGGGCCCGATGAGAGAATTAGCCCGTTGGATGCCATCAAAGCCATAACTATCAATGCCGCATATGAATATTTCGAGGAAGGCAGCAAGGGCTCTATCGAAGCGGGCAAGCTGGCCGATCTCGTCATCCTTGACAAGAATCCATTGAAGGTTGATCCGGACGCGATCAAGGACATCAAAGTGGTCGAAACGATCAAAGAAGGCAAGGCCATCTATGTAGCACTTTAGCCACACCGAGCACGCGCGGCCACATGTTGGCCGCGCGTCCAAAGTCATACGATTGATTGCGGGGTGTTCTATGCAAAAGAGTCTTCTTGCCACCGTGGCAATTGCCTCAGCACTGCTCCCTGCTACCTGTTTTGCCAGCGATAGCCACGGCCCCGGCTATGACTTCGTGGAAGTAGGCTGGTCCTGGCTACACGCGGAGCACGATGGTGACGGTTTCGCAGCCAATGTATCTGCTTCGGTAAGCCCCCCCCGTCTGACAGACACCGTATAAGTAGAACTTTCTGGCATCTTTCCCCAGCCAGGAGGTTTCATGCGTACATCCAAGTTCACCGAGTCGCAGATCGTAGCCATGCTCAAGCAGGCTGATGCAGGCCTACCGGTCAAGGATATCTGCTGCCAAGCCGGGATCAGCACAGCGACGTATTACCAGTGGAAGAGCAAGTCCGGCGGCATCAATGAAGCTGCGACCTCAACCTAACCGCACAGGGCTTGCAGCCGTTCGGCCAGGCGCAGGCCCAGTGCAATGATCGTAAACGTGGGGAACGCCCAGCCGCCCGTCGGGAACACCGAACTGCCTGCGATATGCAGGTTGTCCATGCCATGCACGCGGCAGTCTCGATCGACCACGCCATGGCGTGCGTCTTCGGCCATCCGGGTCGTGCCCATGTGGTGCCCGGTGCCTTCAACCTGCGGAGGTGTCTCGTCACCGGCGGCGACCCATGGCTCGGGCTCGAAGCGCCCCCCACTGGCCCTGGCCAGTTCCTGTCCGAATAGCCTGGCGGCGTTGCGGTAGGTGTGGCGATCGAGTGCGTTCAGGCGCCAGTCCATGCAGATTTTTCGCTGTCCGAGTGCATCGACTTCATGGTCGAGCCTGACGCGACTTTCCGGATTGGGGGCCTGCTCGAAATACCCAACCAGGACGAGGTGACTGCTGCGCACAGCCGGCTTTCCAGCCCGCTTGCGCGCCAGTGCGCGCGCCACGTCGCCCATGCCCAGGGCGAGTTGTAGCAGAAGCCCGGTTGTTGTCCCCGTCGCCCCCCTGGACTCAGGCAATGCGCTGTTGCGCATGGCCGCGCATAGCTCAGCCTCGAGCAGGCTGCCTTCGTCAGGGGGCGCGACTCGCCTGCCCGTGCGCAGCCCCCGCAAGGCGGCGAGTCCGCGTGGCACGGTGCCCTCCTCCACGAATGGGTGCACTCGCCCGTTGAGCAGCCCGTGAGCCTGTTGCGCCTGCTCGGACAGACATATTTCCGGAAACGTGGCGGTGCCGCGTGCACGCGCTCGATCGTACGGCCGCGCCAGCTGATCGGTTCTGCCGCCCACCACCGCGCCGAGCTTCCCGCTCGGATGATCCATGAAGTAGCGCCCGACCGAGCCATGGGAATTACCCGGGCCGCCAGGAAGCACCTTGTCCGAGAGCAACAGCAGCCGTGCGTTCTCGATTCCGCCACAGGCAAGGACGAAATGACGTGCCCGCACCACGCTCCGCTTTCCAGAGAGCGAGCCGATGGTCGCGCCCTGTATGGCGCGGCCATCGGGCGTGACATTCAGCTCGAGCAGGTTGGCATGCAGCAGCGCCGTGACGTTCGGCGCGCGTTCGATTTCAGCCAGATAGTCACGGCCGAACAGGAGCGGTGTGCGCATGAAGATCTGGTTGTTGAGCTTGTCCCGATCGAAGGGAATTGGCGGGAGCCCGGGCAAGGCATCGAAGCCGTTGCCGCTGCCGTCGATCTGGCGCCGCGGGAGCCCACAGACTTCCAGGGCACGCAAGTAATACGGCTCCAACTCGGTCGCGGTAATGGGCCAACCGCTATGCGCGACCCAGTCACGCGCGCAGAGGTCGAGTGGATTCAGTGGCATGCAGCCCCCGCCCCACAGGTTGCAACTGCCTCCGAACGCCCGCATCCGTGATGTCGCCGGATCCAACGGTACAGCGCCCACCGACTGACCTCGGTATAGCGCCTGGCTTCGCAGCTCGCCCGTCAGGCCACCGCCTTCAAGCAGGCACACGCGCAACGATGTACCGATGAACGAGCGCGCAATCGCAATGCCGGCTGCCCCTGCGCCGACAATGCAGATATCCGCAGCATTTTCGGCTGTCGCCGAATCCTCAAGATAGTCGACGATCATCTTCTTTCTTAAATTCCCCGACCGCTGCCAAGAACCGGATACGAAATTTTTTTCTGGACCCTTGCCGCATTTCGCAGCTACCTACGTTGGACACGGCATAAAGCGGACTCTCGCCGGCTTCTGTGACCAGTACTTCGAGGTTTTGGTCGGTGAGAACCTGGCTTTTCAAGCTTGCAAGCGTGGGGCTGCTGGAAACGCGACCTCAGAAAGCGCTTACAGGCTTGGGCAACGGGGCTTTCAGTGTCGCGCTGGCCCAGCAGGTTCAAGAACTTGGAAAAAACAGGGGTGAAACCATGCTTCGGAAACATCGCTTAGTAGCGTCGGTACGCTATGCCGCCGCCGAGACCTCGCAACAGTCAGGTGTCCGGCCATGACCAACTTCTACCGCATTGCTGCGTTGTTGCTCATCAATCTCCTGGCAGGTTGCGCATCTTCTCCAGGATCGCTCGCAGCGCCGCAGATCGACAACACCGTCATGGCCGTCACCGCCTACCACATTGGCGTAGACGACCAGCTCAAGGTTTCCGTCTGGCAGAACCCGGACCTCAGCGTCACCGTGCCGGTCCGTCCGGATGGAAAGATCACGGTTCCGCTGATTGGCGATGTCCAGGCCGGTGGCGAGACGCCCGACGCGGTGGCAGCCGCAATCCAGGAGAAGCTCAAGTCGTTCGTGCGGGACCCCCAGGTCGCGGTGATTCTTACCGAGCTGCGCAGCCACGAGTACCTGTCGCGCATTCGCGTCACTGGTGCGGTGCGCAACCCCGTGTCCCTGCCCTACCGGCAAGGAATGACCATCCTCGATGCAGTCCTCGCCGCTGGCGGTACGAACGAGTTTGCCGCCCCCGACAGGACAGAGCTTTACCGGCATAGCGGCGACGGTGCCACGCAATCTTACGAAGTGAGATTGGGAAAGATCCTGCAGAAAGGCGAGCTGGAAACCAATTACCCAGTCCAGCCAGGTGATGTGGTGACCGTTCCACAGCGCGCCTTTTGAACAACAACGCATCCCGGGACAACGCCGCCATGGAAGAACAGAACCACTCGCTCCCCATCCTGGCACCGATACTGTTTGCGGAAGCACGACGCCACCGCCTTGCCATCGGCGGAATATTCGCGGCGATCGCGCTCGCGGCGCTGGTGGCAGGCTTGCTGTGGCCGAAGAAGTATGTCGCCTCGACGACGATTCTGGCGCAGGAAAAGAGCATCATCACCCCGCTCATGGAAGGTGCGGCAACGCCGACCGGCAATGCGGATCGTGCTGGCATTGCGCGCGCAGTCATCCTGGGAACCAAGGTCATCGACGCCGCTTTCGGCGCAGGCGGCTGGTCTGAAGACCATCCCTCGCCGGTGGAAAAAGAACGCATCATCGAAGGCATCAAGGCGCGGACCACGGTGCAGTTATCGCGCGACAATCTCTTGACAATCACCTACTTCGACTCTGACCCGCGGCGGGCCTATGAAGTCACCAGGCAGTTCGAGCAGAAGTTCATCAGCGAGAGCCTGGCCTCGAAACAGCGCGAGAGCCGAGAGGCATTCGAGTTCATCGACAGCCAGGTTGAAGCCTACCGCCTGAAGCTCACCGGCGCCGAAGACAAGCTGAAGAAGTACCGCGAAGCGGATGCCGACGCCCGCCCCGGCAGCGATGTGGCGACGCTCTCGCGCATCAACGACCTGCGCGCGCAGGTCGAGAACACGCGAATGGACCTGATGGAAAAGCGATCGCAGGAGTCCTCGATGCTGGCCCAGCTATCGGGCGAGTCCGAGGTCTCTGCGGTCCAGACCACCGAAGGCATTTACCAGGCACAGCTGGCCGAACTCCAGGCACAGCTGGACAAGCTGTTGCTGAGCTATACATCCGACTACCCGGACGTGGTTCGCATACGGCACCAGATGGAGGACATCCAACATCAGGTGTCGCAGGCCAGGCAGCGCAAGCTGAGCGCGCAGGCAGCGGGCACACCCATCGCGCTGGACAGCCACGCACAGTTCAACCCCCTGTACCAGCAGCTGAAGAGCCGCCTGTCCGCCGTACGTGCCGACCTTGCAGCCACTGGCGCGCGCCTGAGCGTATCCGAGTCCATGCTCGGGGCCGAACTGCAGCGAAGCAGACACATTGCCGCGACGGCCAATGTCACCTCGGAGCTCACCCGTGACTATGACGTCAACCGCAACGTGTATCAGGACCTGCTGAAGCGGCGCGAAAACGCACGGGTCTCCATGAATCTCGACGCGCGCCAGCGTGGCTTGAACCTGGTTGTCCAGAACCCAGCCACCCTGCCGCTGGTGCCTTCGGGCTTGCGCTTCATGCACTTTGGCCTCGCCGGCATGGCGCTGGCCATCGCCGTTCCGCTGGCGCTGCTGTTTGGCGTTGTCCGGTATGACCCCAGGCTCCGTTCTGCAGAGCAACTAGAACGTCTGACTGGACTGACCGTGCTGGCCACCGTGCCGTATTACCCCAACGCCCAGGATCGTCGCCGCCACGCGATCCACAACACCCTGTTGCTGGGGATCGTGCTCTCGGTTGTTCTGGCTTATCTGGTCGTTTTTCTGCTCAAGCATCGGGGAATGACGTGACTATCAGGGATTCAACGCACGACATGGAAGCGCCGGAAAGCACGGACGAGGTTCGCGAAACCGGACTGGTCCGCCGGCCATCATCGCGTCATGTCATCACGCGCATGGCAGAGACGACCATGTTGGCGCCCATGCAGTTTGATCGACTGCGGCTGATCCATCGTGATGAGTCGGCGCGCCCGCATTCGGATGCCTTCCGAGAAATCAGGACCCGCCTGCTGGACCTGGCGAACGGGGACAATTTCGTGACCTTGCTGGCGGCGGTCAGCCCACGCTCGGGCAGCAGCTTCGTGGCCCGCAACCTCGCAGCTGCATTTGCCTTCGATGTCGCCAAGACCAGTCTGTTGATCGACTGCAATCTTCGCTACCCGGCCCAGCACAAGGCCCTGGATGTGGAACCGATCTCTGGTGGACTGATCGAGTTCCTTGACTCGCCGGGCCGCGGAATCCCCAGCATGATCTATCCGACTGGCATCCCCCGCCTGCGACTGATCCCGGCAGGTACGGCGCGCGAGAACGGCGGCGAATACTTCTCGTCGGCGCCCATGCGGGCTGCGCTGAAGTCGCTGCGCGGCCGCTATCTGGACCGCTACATTTTCCTGGATGGGCCGGCCATCGGCGGCTCGCCGGACGCACGCATCCTTTCCGATCTGGCCGATTTCGTGGTGGTCGTGGCCGGCTACGGTCGCGACACACCCAAGGCGATCAGCCAGGCGGTCGCGAATTTCGCGCCTGGCAAGGTCGCAGGCGTGGTCTTCAACCATGCGCCCTGACGATCTTCCCGATGGCGCCGGGCGCAGCGAATCGCGTTAGCCGATCTGGATGGGAAAAAAAGAACGCAAGCGGCTCTACGCGGCTCCGTCGATGCTGACGAAGCCGCGATGCTTCCACCGAACTGTTTGCCCACGCGTCACTTTCAGCGAGAGCAGTATGTCGGACTACTTCAAGCTCGCGAGCGGCGTCGGGTTGGCCTTGGCGGCGACGACGATGCCGGGCACATTGCTCGCCGGTCAGCTGAACTACACCCTCTACGGCGGTGTCGAACACAGCGACAACATCGCCCTGACGGCGCAGGACCCGATAAGCGAATCGGTGCTGGTACCGGGAATGAGTTTTTCCTACCTGCAGCAGGGGGCCGACCTGCAGGCCAACGTTGCCGGGAACCTGGAATATCGCAATTACCTGAGCCAACGATTTTCCGATCAGGTCCAGCTGCAGCTGGCAGGCCAGGCCAACTGGACGATCTTGCCGGCAAGGCTGGACCTGGAGATGCGGGACTATGCCGGCGTGCAGCCAATCGACCGGCTGGCCAGCACCGGGCCGGACAATCTTCAGCAGACGAATGTGTTCACCTTCGGCCCCGTATTCCACTTCCTGCTGGGCGGGGCCACGCGCGGCCAGGCCGCTGTGCATTACATCAGCAGCTACGCGGAGAAGACCAAGGATTTCAATTCGCACCGGACCCAGGAGTCGCTGGGCATCACCAGGGACATGAATGCAACCGACCGGTTGTCGATGACCCTGCAGGTCCAGCAGGTTTCGCTGACCGAGCTGGCCGCGACTCCGGACTACGATCGTCGTGAACTGCTCGCTGGCTACGTGAGCGAGCTTTCGCACCTGCAGATCGATCTGGGTCTGGGCTGGTCGCAGCTGGACTTCAAGCAAACGGGAATGCCAACGGCTTCCGGGCCGCTGCAGCGCCTGACCATGAATTACCGCCCGACCGAGCGCAGCACACTGTCCTTGTCGGCGGCGCGCGAATACTCCGATGCCGCCCAGGACATGTTGCTGCAGGCGCCGACTGGAATCCTGGAGGGCACCGGCAGAGGTGTCGACGTGGGCAACACCACCGTTGATGCCCAGGTCTACCTGGAGCGTCGGTTCCGACTGGCCTATACCTTCCAGGGCGAGCGGCTGACGCTGACGGCTGCCCCGCTCTACCGCAGGCTTGGCTACATCAATGATCCCACGCTCGACCAGAAAACCCGCGGCGCCGGCATCAACATCAGCTACAAGCTGCGTCCCACCCTGACGCTGTCGATGGTCAGCGTGTACGAAAGACTGGCCTACGACACCATCGATCGTCGCGACAACACGATCAACTATGGCCTGGACATCGTGAAGCGCCTGAACCCACGCTGGGGCTGGCGGATCTCCCTGCTCCATCAACAGCGCAGCAGCAACCAGGCAGAGCAGGACTACCACGAGAACCAGATTTATTTCGGCATCCTCTACAACCGATGATCATGCAGACGCAGCTCGAGATACCCTGCCACTTCGGCGCCGCGCAGGACCTGTTCGGCATCTATCATCCGGGCTCCTTTGAGCACGGCATCGGCGTGCTGTTGTGCCCACCGCTGGGCCAGGATCTGATTCGCTGCCACCGGCTTTACCGTCAGCTGGCGCATGCGCTCGCCGGCATCGGGGTGGATGTGTTGCGCTTTGACTACTACGGCACGGGCGACTCGGCCGGGGCCAGCGAAGAGGTCGAGTGGTCCCGCTGCCTGGCTGATGTTGCAACGGCCGCCGAGCGGCTGCGCTCGCGCAGCGGCTGCCAGCACATCATCGGATTCGGCACCCGGCTCGGTGGAAGCCTCGCGCTGGCCGCCGCCGAGCGTGCGCGCCTGGAACAACTCATCGTGTGGGATCCGATACTGGACGGCCCGGCCCACGTGGATGCGCTCGATGAGCTACAAGCCGCGCTCCGCTTCGACCTCAATCGCTTCGCGGCACCACGGCCGGCCGCGGCACTGGCGGGCCAATGGCAGGGGTTTGCCACCGGCGCGTCCTTTCGGCGGCAGCTGGCCGAGCTGAGGCTTGATTTGCCGCAACGACGCATGCTGGTCCTGCATTCCGCGACGACCGACGCAACCGCGCCCACACATCGCTTCAGCAGGACCGGTGCCGAGGTCGCCTCGCTTTCACTGCCCACGCCGTGGGATGACCTGGCGGGGCTGGAAACCATGATCCAGTCACACGAGCTGATCGACATCGTGACCCGTCGCGTAAAGGAGTCAACCTATGCATGAGCATGCCACCCGGTTCGGCCGCGCCCAGCACCTGCTGGGGATCGTGGGCTATCCCTCCTCTGACTCGCGCACGACCGGCGTGATCGTGCTCAATGCCGGGCTGGTGCACCGCGTCGGGCCGTTTCGCATGCACGTGCAGATGACCCGGCGGCTCAATGCATGTGGCTTCCCGACGTTGCGCTTCGACCTGTCGACGGTGGGCGACAGCGGTGCCAGCAACGAATCGCAGTCGCGCGAGCAGCAGGTGCGAAGTGACGTTTCCAGTGCCATGGCCTTGCTGCGCAAGCAGGCGGGTTGCAGCCGCTTCGTGTTGATCGGCCTGTGCTCGGGCGCGCAGAACGCCCACCTCGTCGCCCAGGGCGATGAGGCAGTGGCTGGCGCTGTCTTCCTGGATGGCTATGCCTATCCCACCGCTGGATTCAAGGTTCGACACTACCTGCCACGCCTGTTGGACCCGTCGCGCGTGCTGCGTGCGCTTGCACGGCGGTTACAGCCCCCGGCTGCGGCTGCTGCGTCCACAGGCTCGCAGTTCCGGGTCGAATTTCCCCCACAGGCGCGCGTACGGGATGAACTGGCCGGGATGGTCCAGCGCGGGCTCAAGCTCTGCTTCATCTACAGCGGCGGGGCCAGCTGGTATTTCAACCACCAACGCCAGTTTGGCGAGTGCTATGGAAGGACGCTGGCGGCCCATCCGGGCATCAGCGTCAGCTTCCTGGGAGAGGTTGACCATACCTACATCCTGGCTGATGACCGCCGGCGGCTGCTCGATACCATCGAACACTGGCTGTGCCTGCATTTCCCCCAGGTTGCGCGCGATGAACTGCCGGAGCCTGCGATTGCACGGGCGCCTGCATACGCTTCTCAACTGCGCTAGTTGGCCTCCAGCTTCACGATGAACTGATTGCCCGGCCCGCGCACATCGAGCCTCCAGCCGCGGGTGTAGTCCTTGTCCACTTTGGTCCAGTCGACCGCCGTCAGCCTTGCGCCGGCCGGCGACAGGACCGTGACCCGTAGCGCGCCCGCCGTCGCGATGTTGCCTTCGATCGTCGGCTTGGTCGGCACGTTGAGCTGGAAGACGGCCTCGGTACCGGGACTGGTAGTGAAGGTGTCATGGACGGTCAGGGCACGACCTTTGAAATCGATGGCGCGTTGCCAGCCGCGCACCGCGGGATTTCCTCCGTATGCAGGGGTCAGATTGGCCACGGCATGGACTTCCCCGTTCGCGCCGGTACTGACCAGTTGCAGTGAGGACGTGGTCGGGCTGACCTGCGGCACCGGTTTGCCGCCACGCTCGAAGCGCACGACGTTATTGGTTTCAGTCCCCTGCTGGATGCCGCTATGGCTCCAGATATTCTCCGAGACGGTGAGCCAGTCGCCTGCAAAAAGGGTCACCGCGCCTTGTGCCTGATGGGCGTGGCTCTGGTCATAAGGCCCGGCGCTGAAATTCAGCCACACGGCCTTCCTGCTCCAGTCGGTGCGGGCAAACAGCTGCCCTACTCCGCTCGCGTGATAGACCAACGCATTCGGCGCGGCACCGCCCTTGCCAGCAGACAGCAGGTCATGCCGGCTATTGAAACTATTGGTCATCTCCTTGATCGAGATGTGGTGCAGCCACCAGGACGCTTCGCCAGCCGCCGCGGCATCGTGCGTCAGTGCGCGGGCTTCGAGCATCAGCTGGCGCTCGTAGTCGTAGAGCTCGGGGACCGATACGCGCGGCTGGTCGCCGATCGGCGCGAACTGGTCCATGGTCGGGACCGTGGCATGGACCCAATAATGGATGGTGTCGGTCAGGTGCGCGTTGGCATTGGCCAGGTCCTTGCCGTTGCTATCCCGCCATAGGCGATACAGGCCAAACAGCGTGCGGAACGACGCGCCATAGCTGGTTCCCTCGCGACTGCCGCCGCCTGCCAACGTGGCCAGGTACGAAGTCAGCAAGGGCAGTCGGTCCCGTTGCAGCAGGTTGTCCCAGGCAGAATTCTCGCTGGCCAGCGACCAGTACATGGTGGCTTCCAGGAAGCTGTAGAAATAGTTGTTGCCCGGATCGTCGATGGCCCAGCCGTTGCCGGGCAGCCAGTGTCCGCCCCAGCGGGCCACATAGGGATGCCACACATTGGCCACCGCCTGGTCTGCATAGGATTTCCAGCGGGATTTCTGCCTGGGCGTCACCAGGTCGCCGCACCAGTCGTAGGCAAGCGCGAGGTCGCGGAGCATCGGGCCGACGTACAGGTATGAATCATCGGCGATGGGAGGCGCCTGGCCATTGGCCATCGCCGCTTCGGCAGCGCTGACCTGGTCATCGACCATGCGCACGGCCAGCAGGCCATAAGGCCGCTCGCCGGTCAGGCGATACATGTATGCCGCATCCGTCGCTGAAAATCCGTACGCCGGATCCCCCGCCACCGCACGATCGACATAGCTCTTGAAGCGCCGGTACTCGACCGATTTTTTTTCCACATACGAAAGATCGAGCTTCACCGCAGCCCGGACCGTCGGCATGACTGCTACGGACAGCAGCGCCATGCATACCACCGCGCGAAGACGTGTCATCGGAGTTCCTCATGCTGCCGACCTGGGCAATCGAACCAAATTTCGCAAGTGCATCAATGGCGTTTGCGTATGGCGTGCCACGCGTAGTGGCACATGTAGAACGCGGACCTCGGCCAACCGAGCCGTTCGATGCGTCGATAGATCTGCCATTGCCATGCGGCCGCACGGAGCTTGTTGGAAGAGACCGATCCATCGCGCACCAGGTACGACGCCAGCGGTGTCGGGGCGCTGATGCAGATGGCACGCCCGGCACGCCGCACCAGATCGAGCCAGAAGACGTAGTCCTCATGGCCGACGCGCCGGAATTCGACGGTGCCCAAGCTGCGCGCGTACATGCCGGTCAGATGGCCAATATGGTTGCTCTTGAGCATGTCGCGGTAGTGGACTTCCCGGCGCGGTCGCACCTGCGAGAGCAGGCGCCCATGCAGGGTGACTCGATCGTACGCACCGTAACTGACCCGCGCGCCCGCGGCGATCATCTGCGCAAGCTGCCATTCCAGCTTGCGTGGGTGCCACCAGTCGTCGCTGTCGAGGAACGCGATATAGCCGCCGGTTGCCACAGCAATACCGGCGTTCCGTGCGGCGGCGACACCGCCGTTTCTTTCCAGCTGGATGGGCCTGATCCTCGGGTCCAGGCGGGCGTACTCGCGAAGGATGTCCCATGACTGGTCACTCGATCCGTCATCGATGGCGATCAGTTCCAGCGACGAATGGGTCTGCCGAAGCACCGATCCAATCGAATGACGCAGCCACTGCTCGGCGTTATAAACAGGCATCACCACGCTGACGACAGATGGCTGCATCGCGTCCATCCCCTATGCGAAGCCGGTACCGGTACGTGCCTCGGTCGTATCCGCTTCTGCCTGGCCCCAGGGGGAATGCGGCGGCGGCGGAAGCTTGAAGTCGCGGAACTGGCCGGGGTCGCCTGTGTGACCGGATTCGGCCGCCTTGATGATGTTGTAGGCCTCGCGCGCGGTGACGTAGTGCAGCACGTACTTGCTGCCATCGTTGTAACTGCGCTCCAGATGCACATGCATGGCATCCATCGAGGGGCCGAGCAAGGTCTCCATGTCGCGCTCCTGGGTACCGTGGGTATGGATCTTGACGATCACCCAGTCGGGTCGTCCTTCGACATGGATGCCGGTGCGCACCCAGGCGTCCACGCGCTCCGGCGTCGGCGGACAGGATCGACGGACATCGGCGCTATCGATGCGCGGAAGCAGGCCCCACTTCCGCTCACGCCAGTTCAAGCCGAGCGGACCCTGGACGATCAACAAGTCGCCGCTGTCACTGCCGCCGGCACGCACCGCCACGCCGTAATCGTGCGACCTGGGCCGGAGTGGGTCATCGGTGGCGTAATAGATTGCGTTGACGGTGCGCGTCTGGGTGTCGCTGGGCGCCGAGGGCAGTGTGAAGTCGGCGTAGCAGCCCAGTTCGCGCAGCAGGATCAGCTCGTTATTGAGGCCGCACCAGCGGCCGTCGGCGCGTGAGTTGTCCAGGCACCAGTTGCCATGGATGAAGCCGAAGCGCAGCTGCCCGCTGTCCGGGTCGCGGGACAAGGCGCCATGGCGCTCGTGCAGCGTGTTGGAGAACCGGTCGATCGTTTCGCGGAAGTTGTCTTCGGTGTCGTTGTCGTGATGCAGATGGATCTCGATTTCGCCGTAGCCCTCCGCGCAGAGCGCAGCGAGCTTGTCCAGATGCTCCTCGGCGTACTCCTCTTCCGGATAGAAGAAAGTATGTTGTGGCGGCCGTCCGTCGGCGTCGCGATGGCGGTCTGCCAGCGTCCGGTAGTCCTGGCACCAGCGGTCCACGCGGCGACGCTGGGTGGGCAGGTCCACCTTGCCCCACATCGGCTCGAAATGGTCGACGAAACAGAACATCACATGGATCGGCCCGGTCGCCGTCTGCGTCGGCCGGCGACGCAGATAGCTGCCTATCCACAGATGCATGTTCCGCATGCGCAGCAGTGCGTAGCCTGCAAGCGCCGCCAACACGACAAGTCCGGCAAGCAGGAGTGCGAACGCAGCGGTATGGCTGATCATCATCGGCGGTTCCTTGGCTGGGGTGGCACGCGCGGGGTCAACTCAACCCGCCGAGCGCGCGGGCGCGCCATGCGCAGGACGTTCGTCAAGCTGGCGGGCCTGGGGCAGCGCACGGAAGCTGAAACCGGCGTCCGTCCACTCCCCTAGCAGCGTCTCGAGCATCTGGATCGCACAGCCGCCGTCGTCGTGCATCAGGATCACTTCGCCGGCCACGGGCGGCATGGCCCGCATCCGTGCGATCAGCTCTTCAGGCGGGCTTTTCAGGTAATCCATGCTGTTATAGGACCAGTAGGTCAGGTTGCGTCGCCGTGCCGCGAAGTGCAGCGTCAAAGGCAGGGAGACAACGCCGCGTGGCGGGCGGAAACGATGCCTGCGCACGCCATCGAAACCGGCCAGCAGGCGATCGGTGACATCGATCTCCTCCAGCTGCCGGGCCAGGGACAGATGGTTGAACTGGGGATGCGTATGGGAGTGGTTGCCCAGCCGATGCCCTTCATCGACCATCCGCTGCACGAGTCCTGGGTGCCGCTCGACGTTGCGCCCAACCAGGAAAAAGCTCGCGCAGGCTTCATGCGCGCGCAGCAGATCCAGCAGTGCCGGTGTCCAGGAACTGTCGGGGCCATCGTCGAAGGTCAGGTACAACGCCCTGCCCGCGGGGTCACCGCGCACCGAGACCAGCTTCTCTGGGAGCCAGCCGAGCACCTGCATCTTCCTGGATCGTAATTTCATCGGGCTTCCATTGATGGGCATACAGCATTGATGGTTGGCAGGACGGCTTCCGCGCGGCACCGGCGTGAATTCAGGCAGCCGCGCAGCCATAGATCTCGGCGTAGCGCGCCGCCATCGCAGACAGCGAACCGTGTTGCAGGACCCAGTCGCGACCGGCCCGGCCCATCCTGAGCGCGCGGGTCTCGTTGCCGAGGATGCCGACCATCGCCGCAGCCAGCTCGGGGGGGACGCCCGGCGTGACCAGCGCGCCGTTGATGCCATCGCGCACGATCTCCGGGTTCCCTCCGACCCGGGTCGCCACGATGGGGAGCCCCGAGGCGCAGGCCTCCAGCAAGGCAACCGAATAGCCCTCCGTGACGGAGGACATGACGAACAGGTCCAACCCGCGCAGCAAGGCGTCGATGTCATTGCGATCACCCAGGAAGAACACCCGATCGGCGATGCCCTCCGATTGCGCAAGCGCCTCCAGCGCTGGGCGCAGCGGCCCATCGCCGATCAGCACCAGGGCCGTGTCGGGCAGTTGTTCGCGGACCAGCCGGAAAGCTTGAACCAGCGTCGCATGGTCCTTGGCCCAGGTCAGTCGTCCAACGAAGCCCGCCAGGCGCGTGTCTTCCGACACGCCAAGGGTCTGCCTCAACCGCTGCCGGGCTTCCGCCGATGTTGGCTCGAACCGCTCAACGTGGATGCCGTTCGGGACCGCCACGATCTTCTGCGTGGGCAGGTCCTTGCGCTGCTGGAATTCATCGCGTGCGGCCTCGCAGACGGCGGCGACGGCATGGGTGCAGGCCATCGACTTGCCATACAGCCATTCCAGCCTGTCATCGCGCCACGAACGCCCACGCGAGCCGCGCTGGGCGACGGCACGGGTCGCGCCCATGCCATGGCGCGTGCTGATGACCCGCTGAAGCGAGAGCCCCCGTGATGCCAGTACCCCGTAGTAGTGCGAAATGGCGTTGTGGGTGTGCAGGATCTCGGTCGCATGCCGTCGCAGGAAACGCCGGGCCACGAGCATGGCCCGCAGGTCCAGGCCGCGACGTTTTTCACAGCTGAGTACGGGCACGCCGAGCGCCGTGAGTTCACCGGCAAGGGCACCAGCGGAAAACAGGCAGACCACCTGGCAGTTGTGGCCGGCTTCCCGCTGGATCCGCACCAGGTCGATCACGACGCGCTCCAGGCCGCCACGATCAAGCGATTCGACGAAGTGGGTGATGTTCAAGGCAGCTCCCGGTTCAACTGGACAAGGCACACGTCAGGACCCCCTGCAGGCACGCCTGTCGGCCCAGGCCAGCAGGGCTGCGACGCCAGGCACTTGGGGAACCCGGCGATGCATCCGCTGCATGTGCTCGATGTCGTCCCCGCTCCAGCACCCCAGTGCGAACGTCAGCAGGAAGTAGGCCCCGGCGAACAAGGCACCGCCGAGCGCCAGCGTTGGAAACGGTGTCCACACCTCACGAACGGGAAAAGCGGCCAAAGCCGCCAGCGCGGCGGCAGCCACGATCCGCGCCAGTCGCGACCAGTCCAGCCCCAGCCCGCTGGTGGTCATGGCCAGCCCCAGGACCGCCCCGGCCGTCAGCAGGCTGGTGATCGTGTAGGAAACAACCGCGCCGACCAGCCCGTAGTGAACGGTCAGCACCACGTCCAGCAGCAGCTTGACCACCGCATTGGCGAGTACCAGCAGCATGATGCTGCGTTGCCGGTCCGCGCTGAGCAGCAGGCTGGAGCCCGCCTGCGCCACCGTCCCCAACGCGGCGCCGAACAGGCACGTGGCAAAGATCGGCGCCGCCGCGGCATAGGAGGCGCCGTACAGCAGGCCGATCACCGCAGGCGCGAACACCAGGCCGAACCCGACCAGCGGAGCGGCCAACAGCATCAGGTAGGAGGTCGCGCCGACGAAGCGCCGCCCAGCCATGGCCAACCCCTGGCTCAGCGCATTGGCCATCATCGGCAGCATCAACGCACCCACCACGCCGGGCAGCAACAGTGCCGCACCCGCAGAGAGCTGGAACGCGACCTTGAACTGGCCGGCCGCCTCGGAAGAAGCGAACAGGTTCAGGAGCAACACCCCGACGTCACTCGCCGCGACGAATCCGACCGTGACCGTGACCGCCGCGTAGCGCATGTGGCGCACCACGCGCTGCTTCAGTTCAGGAGGCAGCTGGGCCACCGTGGACACCGGTACCAGCCGCGCGGTCTGGTAATGCGACACGCCGTAGAACACCGCGCTTGAGATCGCAAACACCGCCAGGAAAACATGCATCGGTGCGTCCAGCCACCATGCGGCCACGACCATGGCCAGGTTGAGCGGCGTGGCGACCATGGCCACCGTGGCGGTCGCGCGGAAATTCTCCAGCCCCTTGCCCAATGAAATGTTGAACATGTACGGCGCGCGCAGGCTGATGGTGAGCGCAAGCAGGGCGAACAATGCCAGCCGGTTGAATTCCGGCAGCAACCTGGCGCCGGCGAACGCCGACAACAGCGCCGCCGCGACGAGCACCAGCAGCAGGCAGGTCCGCTGGGTTCGCCGCAGGTACTTCAGCAAGGGCTGGACCAGTTCCTGCCGGCCGCCACCACGAAGCTCGGCGACGAACTTGATCAGCGCGGTGGATGATCCGGCGTTGGTCATGGTCATGCCGACCGACACCAGCCAGATCACCATGCTGTACACCCCGAAGCCATGCGGGCCCAGGTGGCGCGCGATCAGGATCGAGGTGAGCATGCCCAGGACATACTCGGTATAGATCCCGGCGGACGAGAAAAGCGTATTGCGCAGCGCGCTTGGGGATCGGTTCATTGGAGTGCCAGCAACACCCGGACCACCAGGTAGAGCCCGACCACGGTCGTCACGGCGATGAGGCCCAGGCGCATCCAGTCGCGGCCGAGGTCGAACGCGGGCAGCGACGGAAACCGGCGGCGCGCGTTTGCGTAGGCGGCCACCATCAGCGCGGCGAGCAGGTACAGCACCAGCGCGTAGCTGCGACTCAGGAAGAAGGCCGTGACCAGCCAGCCACTCAGCGAGAGCAGCAGCGTCATCGCGACCGCGCGCTCGGTCTTCCATGCGGCAACGGCGCTCGCGTCCGGCAGGTCCGGCGCATGCCGCAGCACGGCGAGCATCATCCGGAAGCAGTAGCCAATGAATCCCAGCCACAGGGTGAAGCCGACGATCCCGGTCTCGGCAAGCACGAGGATCAGCGAGTTGTGCGCCGTGAGGTTGTTGTAGTCGGTGAAGTTATCCGCGCCGACCCCGAACAGGGGATGCGAGATGAACATCTGGAATCCCTCGTACCAGGCATCGACCCGGCCGCTGGCGGACTCCTCGTCAGGGCTGAGGTCCTGCAGTCGCGAGGGCAGAAGCAACAGGCCCGCCAGGCACGTGCCGCCCAGCAGCGCCGCGACCACGATGCCGCGCTTTCGCCACAGCCAGATGCCCAGCACGGCCGCAACAGCCAGCAGCGCACCACGTGAATCGGTCAAGTAGATGCCATACAGCAGCATCAGGCCGGCACCCAGCCAGAACAGCCGCAGCAGCCCGAAGCCGCCGCCACGGGCGCTGAGGTACATCGCCATCGGCAGCGCCAGGACAAAAAGCATCCCCAGATCATTGGGATCGTTGAAGATGCCGACGTACTGGATGCGCCCGTCCTGGATCAGCGGCACGCCAGTCCAGCCGATCCCCGTCTGCTTCTGCTCGACGCCATGCAGTGCAAGCACCGTCGCGCACAGCACGACCGCCCCCATCACGAAAAACAGGCGCCGCGTGCTGGTGACGGCGTTGGACAGGATCACGAATGCCGCAACGATCGGCCCGAAGCGCAGCAGTTCCGCCAGGAACCCGCCATACCAGCCGTTGACCACGACCGACAGCATCATCACGACCAGGAAGCCGCCAAGCAGGCGGTACTGGGGAGCGCCCAGCGACTTGTTGCGCGAGACAAGCCAGGCCAGGAGGGCAAGCACCAGTGTGACCGGCAGCAAGGGAAGCTGCACGCCTTCCAGTGCCGGATATTCCTGTGGCCGCAGCAGCACCAGCACCACGTAGATCACGATGAGGAAAAACATGGATGTCAGCGCCTGCCCAGGGGTTCGTACCAATGCCTAGCCAAGCCGCACGCGCTTGCGATGGGCGAACACCTCGGGCAACGCCGTCATGGCCGCGAACCAGTCGAGGTCCATTTCGCTCTCGACGGAAAGGCGCTGCAGTTCAAAGTACGCAGCGGTCGGCAGTCGGTTCACCCCCGTGACGTAATTGCATGCCATGCGGAAGCCGGCCTGCCTGGCGGCGTCGATCACCTGTGCGTTGTACGAATCAGGGCCGCCAACCGGATAGGACATCACATCGACAGGTGCGCCAAGTTCGCGCCTGAGCGTGCGCATCGAATCGTGCACCTCGGCGATCATCGCGGCCGGGGCGAGCTTGGCAAGGATGTGGTGGTGAACGCCGTGCGCGCCGACCTCCATCCCGGCCGCGTGCATTTCCCGCAACTGATCCCAGGTCATCGGGCGGCATTGCGCGTGTTTTTCCGGCCGCATGCCCCAGGCCTCCCCGAGGCGGGCGATCACCGTGGCCTGGGTGACCGCATCCAGCGCCTTGAGGTGGAACAGTAGTTCCTTGGCCAGCGCCCGCCGGCCGGTCAATGTTTCAGGGATCGGTTGATCGAAATCCAGCTCACTGACCGACAGGCGCCTGGCGCCGGTACGGCACAGCATGTACACCAGCCAGTCGTAAGCGTACGGCTGCCCGCTGTCGATATGCCCGGTGGAAACAAAGAACATCGCCGGCACGCCGAGTTCGCGCAGGATCGGGAATGCGACGTGGTAGTTGTCGTCATAGCCATCATCGAAGGTGACGATGAGCGGCCTGGGTGGCAATGGCGCGCCCCCACTTCCAGCGACCAGGACATCGTGGAAGCGTATCGGGTCGTAATGACGCTTCACCAGCTGCATCTGCGCGTAGAACTGCGCGGGCGAGGCGCTGACTTCGTTCAGATCGAATGCAAAGGCCGTCGGCTCGTCTACCTGGAGCACCCGGTGGTAGGCAAGGATGCGTAGGTCCTTGCGCAGGACCTGGCGGAGCGAGGTCAGGCCGGGGAGCATGCCCGCTGCGCCGCATATGGCAGCCAGCCGCTGTCGTTTACCCGGACGCTGCGGAACCGGTGCTTCCAGTCCATTGGCTGCTTCAGCGGTCAATGCAATGCCCCCTGCGTCACCGACACCCCGGGATGACGGGGTGCACGACATGCACCAGTTTCAGAAATGCCCGACCTTGGGCCCATCGCGGTATCCCCATGCCAAGAGTGCGGCGCGTGCCTGCCGCGGCCAAGGCCGGAGGCACCCTGGATCTCGTCAGGGACAACGCCGTAACCGGCGTCCTCAGGCCAGATGTGAATCCATCTGCCGCATCGGCATTGATCGGGGCCGATCCGTGCCTCGGTTGCCGGTTTTGGCACCAGCCCGCGTTGACTGCAATAAGCCTGGCGGCCTGCCCGGGCTGCTTATGGACAGGGGGATTTACTGGATGCGGATCGGCATGCGAAGGGACAGTCTCGGCGCGCACCCCATCGCCATCGCCCGGCACCGCCTGGTGCGTGACAAGGGGATGTCGCTGTGCGCGGGCGTCGCGGCGCATGCATGCTAGGCGATGACGGCATCGTCTATTTCGGCAATGACTGGCATGCGGAGAACCGCACCAGCAGCCATCACCTCGCCACGCGCCTGGCGGGAGTGGCACCGCTGCTCTATGTCGATTCGCCGGGCATGCGCGCGCCGCAGGCGAGTGGCCGGGATGTTCGTCGCGCCCTGCGCAAGCTTGGCGCCGCATTGCGCCCCCCTGCCCGGCTTGGGCCCAATTTCTGGCTATGTACGGTGCCGCAGCTGCCTTTCCGGCGGGTGCCGGGCGTGGACCTGCTCAACCGTGTCTTCGGCCGTTGGGCCGTGCGCAGGGCGATGCGCGCGTTGGGCACTGCCCGGTACATTTCCTGGTTCGTGGTGCCACACCCTGGCTTTCTTGCACAACGGCTCGGCGAAGACCTGTGCGTTTACTACTGCATTGACGACTACGCCGCCCATCCAGGCGTGGATGCCGCCGTCATCGGCGCGCGTGACGATGCCTTGACCCGCTGCGCAGACCTGGTCTTCGTCGCGCCGCCGGCCTTGCTGGCGTCCAAGCAGGCCGTCAATGCTCACACGCTCTTCTCACCCCACGGCGTCGATGTCGCGCTGTTTGCACGCGCCATGGATCCGGCGACCCCGTTGCCGGAAGCCGCTGCCAGCCTGCAGGGCACGGTCGTGGGCTACTTCGGTTCCATCCACGAGTGGATCGACCTGGAACTGGTGGCGTGGCTCGCGCGCATGCGCCCGCAGTGGACCTTCCTGCTGGTCGGTCACGTCGCCACCGATGTCTCGGTGCTGCGTGCCCTGCCCAACGTCATGCTTGTCGGCGCGCAGCCGTATCAGGATCTGCCGGCCTGGGCCAAGGCTTTCGACGTGGCGATCATCCCCTACAAGCACAACCGGCAGGTGGAGAACGCCAATCCGCTCAAGCTGCGTGAATACCTCGCCACCGGCAAACCCATCGTCAGCGTCAGCAATGCCGAAATCGAAAGGTTCAGCCAATGGGTACAGATCGTCGAAGGCAAGGAAATGTTCCTGGCCGCACTCGAAAAAGCCGTGCATGAGGACCCCCCGGGTGCCGCGGCGGCGCGGATGGCGGCCGTGGCCGGCCAGACCTGGGACAACCGTGTTCACGAGGTGCTTGGCCACGTCAGCATGGCACTCGCCGCACGCAACGGCCATCGCGCCATGGAAGGGGAACCGGGATGAAATCCAAGCAGCAACATGTGCGTATCGGCATCGTCGGGGCCGGCTACGTGGCGCGCCATCACCTGGCGGCGCTTTGCCGCCTGCCGTTTGTCGAGGTGGTCGGAATCTGCGATCCAGACCTCGAAGCCGCACGTACGCTGGCGACGGCTTTCGATATCGGGTTCGTCGCTTCAGGATTGGACGAACTGGTCGAGACACGGCATCCGGATGCCGTGCACGTGCTCACGCCTCCGTCGAGCCACTGCCAGCTGACACTGCAGGCACTCGAGCTGGGCTGCCACGTGTTTGTCGAAAAGCCCATGGCCGAGTCTGTGGCCGAGTGCGATGCCATGATTGAATGCGCGCGGGCAAAGGGGCTGGTGCTATCGGTCGATCACTCCGATCACTTCGACCCGGTGATCATGCGGACGCGGCAGCTGGTGGCCTCCGGGGCTTGCGGCGAAACACTGGCGGTGGACATCGTCCGTAGCTCGGACTATCCCGCCTATGCGGGTGGCCCGTTACCGGCGATGGTCCGGCAAGGTTCCTATCCGTTCCGCGACCTGGGCGTGCATAGCCTGTACGTCCTCGAATCGCTGCTTGGTCCCATCAGCCAGCTCGAGGTGCATTACCGCGCAACCGGCCGCAGGCCCAACCTTGGATTTGACGAGTGGCATGCCACCGCCACCTGCGCCAGGGGAACGGGACGGATGCTGCTTTCGTGGAACGCCCGGCCGATGCAGAACCGCCTGGTCGTGCATGGCACGCACGGCACCGTCGAAGCCGATCGCTTCCTGCAGATCTGCCGTCAGCAGCGGCTGCTGCCGGGCCCGAAATTCATCGGCATCATGGTGACCGCCTTTTTCCTCAGCCTGCGCGATGTGTTCCGCATCCCCTGGAACGTGCTGCGCTTCGCCACCGGCCGCCTGCGCGCCTCGCCCGGCATCCAGCGCGGCGCCGAGGAATTCGCGCGCGCACTCCATGAGGGAAGGCCCCCCCCGGTCAGCGCCGAGGATGGCCGCCGCCCGATCGCACTGATGGAAGACGCCTGCGTGCGTGCCGACGCCGAACGTACCGATGCACTTGAAGCACGCTTGGCCGCGCTCGAACCCGCCGATGCGCTGGTGACCGGCGCCAACGGATTCCTCGGCCGCCGCGTGGTCGCCGCCCTGCGCGCGCGTGGCGAACGCGTCCGCGTGCTGGTGCGCTCACCCAGTGCAGCGCTGGATGCGATGCAGGGCCTGCAGGTGGTGATCGGGGACCTGGGTGATCCGCGCATCGTCGAACATGCGATTGCCAGCGTACGCACCGTCTATCACGTCGGCGCCGCCATGCGCGGTGACCCGCGCGACTTCGAGGCCGGCACGATCTGGGGAACGCGCAACGTGATCGATGCCTGCAGGCGCCATGCGACCAGCAAGCTGGTCTACGTCAGCTCGCTCAGCGTGCTCGATCATGCTGGGCGCGATCCGGCCCGGCCGGTGACCGAGGCTTCGGCCTACGAACCGCGCCCCCGCGAGCGCGGCGCCTATACGCAGACCAAGCTGACCGCCGAGTCGATGGTGCTGGAGGCCATTCGCGAGCACCAGCTGCCGGCGACGATCCTGCGCCCGGGCCAGATCGTCGGCCCCGGCGCGGAGCAGGTCACGCCCAATGGAACGTTGGCGATTGCCGGCCTCTGGATCGCCGTGGGCGCGCGCGCGCAGACGCTGCCGCTGGTCCATGTTGACGACGTGGTCGACGGCCTGCTGCTGGCCGCCGACAACCCGGCCGCCACCGGCCAGGTCTTCAACCTGGTGGATCCGCACACGGTGACCCAGGGCGAATATCTGGACATGGTCAAGGGAAAACTGGGCAGCAGGTTGCGGCTGGTCCGGTTACCCACCTTCGCGTTCATGGGGTTGGCCACCGGCGTCGAGTTGCTGGGCTGGATGCTCCGACGCGGCGTGCCACTGACCCGCTATCGGGTCCGCTCGCTGCGCCCGCTGGCCAACTTCGATATCAACGCCGCGCGGACCACGTTGTCCTGGCAGCCGCGCATCGGGCTGCGCCGTGGGCTGGAGGCGATGTTCGCCGAACACGCCGCACCGGCCGCCAAAGCGATACCCGGCACGCTGGACGCCTAGCGACGATGCGCGTGCTGGTGGTCACCTCGCAGTTCCCGATCCAGGGCGAGCCAACCCGCGGGCGTCCGATCGTGCAGACCGTGCAGCAGCTGGCACGGCTTGCGACGGTGCGCGTGGTCAGCCCGATCGCCGTCTATCCTCGCTGGGCGCAGCCCGGCAGCTACGTCGCGCATGCACCCGGCGCACCCGCCGGGCTCGACTGCGAAGTCGAATATCCACCCTATGCGGCCCTCCCCGGCGTGACCCGGCCCTTCAATGGCCGCCTGTGCGCCCACGCGATCGGCGATGCGCTGTCGCGCTTCCAGCCCGACGTAGTGCTTTCCTACTGGCTCTACCCAGACGCGTATGGCGCGATGCTGGCAGCACGGCGCGCCGGCGTCCCGCTGGTGGCCGGTGCGCGTGGCTCGGACATTCGTGTGCGCGATGTGATCAGCCGGCACCTGACCCGCCGGGTGGTGCGAGGCGCCCGGCGCCTTCTGGTCGTCAGTGAGGACCTCGGCCGGCTGGCGGTGACGCGCTATGGCGCGGAGGCTTCACGGGTATGCGTCATTGCCAATGGTTGCGACGCGGCGACGTTCCACCTCGCCAGCCAGGCAGCCGCACGCCAGGCGCTCGGCATCGCGCCGGATGCGGAACTGGTGCTCTATGTCGGCCGGTTGGTTCCCGAAAAAGGATTGCGCGAACTCCTGGCGGCCGTGCGCGAACTCGCCACCCGCCGCCCGAAACTGCAGCTTGTGCTGGTCGGCGGTGGCCCGATGCAGGCCGAGCTTGGCGCCCTGGCCGCCGGTGCCGCAAACGTGCAGCTTGCCGGGCCGCTGGCGCCGGAGGCGGTTGCCCAATGGATGGCCGCGGCCAACCTGGTGACGCTGCCGAGCTATTCGGAAGGCCATCCGAACGTGCTGGTCGAGGCCCTCGCCTGCGGCCGGCCGGTCGTTGCCACCAACGTCGGTGGCATTCCGGAAGTGGTCGATGCCTCCAATGGCGTGTTGATCCGTCCGCGGGACAGCATGGATCTGGCGCGCGGCCTGGAGACGGCCCTGCAACGCGACTGGGACGAGGCCGCGCTGTCTGGCCGCTTCTCCCGTGGCTGGCGCCGTGTCGCCGAGGAAACCTTGCAGCAATGCGCCGAGGCCGTGGTCGAGACGGGCTCGCACCAGCCTTCGCGCGAGCGCGGGCCGGCCGAGCCGGCGTGACAGCACCTGAGCTTCGGATCAAGCACGCACGCCGACCGCATCAGCGGGCACGCGGACTGAGCCCTGCCCATCGGCGCAGGCGGCCGCCCAACGTGGACGGCTGCTCGGGTTGTGACGCTGGTGGTGCAACCTCGCCCTCGGGAAGCTCCGCGGCCAGCGAAGCCAGTGTCCCGGTGGCGATATCCAGCAGGTTGATGCGCACCCCGGTTTCGAGCCGCACCCGCGCTGCCAGTTCCATCGCCAGCAGCGAATGGCCACCGGTATCGAAGAAGTTGTCGCTGGGCAGCACCTGCCCCACCCCGATCAGTTCGCACCAGAGCGCCGCAAGATAGCGTTGGCGCGGATCGGCATCTTCCAGCCAGGTTGCGTCGACCATGGCCGAAGTCGCGCTTGGTTGCAGCTGTGGTGCTGGCAGTGCCTTGCGGTCGGTCTTGCCGTTGGGCAACCGCGGCAACGCCGGCAGCATCACCAGGTGCTGCGGCTGCATGTAGCCGGGCAACTGCCGGGCCAGCCTGGCGCGAACACGTAGCAGCAGATCGTTGTCCGTTTCGGCAGAGACCAGGTACAGCACGAGCCGGCGGTCGTGCGCCTCGACCTCATGGACCACGGCCACGCACTCGTCCATGCCCGGTTCCTCCCGGGCGACGGACTCGATCTCGCCCAGCTCGATCCGGAAGCCGCGCAGCTTGACCTGGAAGTCGAGGCGACCCAGGTGCTCGAGCATGCCATCGGCGCGCCAGCGACCGCGATCGCCGGTGCGGTACATGCGTGCACCCGGTCGATCCGTAAACGGGTCGGCGACGAAGCGCTCCGCGGTCAACGCCGGGCGGTGTCGATACCCGCGCGCCACGCCCGCGCCACCAATCCAGATTTCGCCGGCCACCCCGACTGGGCATCGCTGGTGCTGCTCGTCGAGGATCCACACGGTGGTGTTGGCGATCGGCGTGCCGACGGCAATGCTCCGGCGTGGATGCTGCACGCGCCAGCAGGTCGACCAGACGGTGGTTTCGGTCGGGCCATACAGGTTCCAGACCTCGCTGCAGCTGGCCAACAGCTGGGTAGCAAGCTCCGGGGTCAGCGCTTCGCCGCCGCACAACGCGCGGAAATCCGGGCCTGCGAACCAGCCGGCCTGCAGCAGCACCTGCCATGTTGCCGGCGTGGCCTGCATGACCGTGCATCGGCTCACCTCGAGCAAGTCCTTGAGTGCCTCGCCATCCATCGCATCTTCGCGCCTGGCCAGCACCACCTCGCCGCCCACGCTGAGGGGGCCAAACAGTTCCAGGACCGCGATATCGAAGGACAAGGTGGTGACGGCCAGTAGCCTGTCGTCCGCGTGCAGCCCGGGCCGCTCGGCCATGCTGGCGAGAAAGTTCACTGCGGCGATGTGCGGAATTTCCACGCCCTTGGGCTGACCTGTCGAGCCAGAGGTGTAGATCACGTACGCGATGGCATCGGCATCGACTTCCGTATCCATCTGGAATGCGGTGGCCGGCAAGCCGTCCAGCGACTCGGGCTCATCAAGCAACAGCAAGGCGTGGTCGGTGACCGGCAAGCGCGACAGCGACGGCTGGTCACTGACCAGTGCGGCCAGGCCGGCATCCTGGATCATGAAGGCCAGCCGTTCGGCCGGAAACGCCGGATCCAGCGGCACGTAGCCCGCGCCGGTCTTGAGTGCACCCAGCAGCGCGGCAACCATGTCGACCCCGCGTTCCAGCGCGATACCGACCAGCGCGCCCGGTCGCACCCCGCGTGCGTGCAACGCATGCGCGATGAGGTTGGCAAGCGCGTCCAGTTCGGCGTAGGTCAACACGGCATGGGCGTCGCGCAGTGCGATGCGTTGCGGCGTGCGCCGTGCCTGTGCCTCGACCAGCCCATGCAGGCTTTCCGTGGGAATGGGCGCGTCCGTGGCGTTCCAGGCCTGCAACTGCAGGATTTCGTCGTCCGGCAGGAACGCCAGCCGGGAAACCGGACGTGCCGGATCGGCCAGCGCCGCGGCCAGCAAGACCTCGTAGTTGTTGCGCAGGCGAATGGCTGCGTCGGTGTCGAACAGGTCGGTGTTGTAGGTGAGGCCACCGAGCAGGCCGTTCTCCTGCTCGATGAACCACAGGCCGAGGTCGTCCGCTGCGCCAGCCTGGAACACCGGAAGATGCTCATGTTGCAGGTCCGCCCAGGACAGATTGCGATGGCGCACGTCCTGGAAGGAGAAGCTGGCCTGGTAGATGGGCGAACGCCTTTCGTCGCGCGGCAGTCGCAACCGCCTGACCAGGTGTTCGAACGGCACGTCCGGAAAGGCGAACGCATCCAGGACCACGGCCCGCACCTGTTGCACGGTCTCGATGAAGGAGGCCTGCGGATCGATTTCCAACCGCAACGGCAGCGCGTTGACGAAGAAGCCCATCACCGTTTCCAGCTCGGCACGCTCGCGCCCACGCACCGGGACGCCGACGACCAGGTCGCGCTGGCCGCTGCTCCGGTGCAGGAAGACGCAGTAGGCCGCCAGCAGCACCATGAACGAGGTGGCACCGCTCTGCTGACCCAACGTGCGTACTGCCTCCATGCCGGCTGCCGGCAGACGAATCCATTCGGTGCCGCCCTCGCCCGTCGGACGGGCCGGACGTGGACGGGCGGCGGACAGTTCCAATGGCTCGGGTGGATTGGCCAGGCGCTCGCACCAGTGCGCGACCTGGCGCTCGAGTTCTTCGCCCTGCATCCACTCACGCTGCCAGGCGGAGAAATCGCCATAGGCAATCGCCGGTGGTGGCAACGGCATGGGCAGCCCCGCGCAGAACGCGGCATAGGCGGCAGACAATTCCGTGTACAGCAGGTCGAACGACCACCCGTCCCAGACGATGTGGTGCGCCATGAAGAAAAACACATGGTCCTGCTCGTCCAGGCGGAACAAGCGCGCACGGAACAGCGGTGCGCTGGCCAGGTCAAAGGGTTCGGCGATCAGCGCATCGAGCCGCTGCATGAGTGCCGACTCGCGCTCCCGCAGCGACGCCCCAGGCAACGGCTCGACAGGCAGTAGACGCACCTGCAGCGCGTCGTGGATGCGCTGTTCCGGGGCCCCTTCCCCGGACTGGATCGACGTGCGCAGGATCGCCTGGCGGTCGACGACTTCCTGCAGTGCGCGCTCAAACGCCTGCGCGTCCATCGGGCCACGCAGGCGGTGCGCCGATGGGGTGTTGTAGACCACCCGGCCGGGATGAAGTTGTTCCAGGTACCACAGTCGCTGCTGCATCAGCGACAGCGGTGCGCGATGTCGGTCGGCCTGCCGTTCGATGCGCGTGTGGCCGGTGGCCGTTGTCGCGGCGCCGGCAGCACGCACGGCCGCGGCCAGCCCTGCCGCGGTCTGCGCCTCGAACACCGTGCGCATGGGCAGCGCGACGTCGTGCTCGCGGTTGAGTCGTGCGACAAGCTGGGCAGCGAGCAGCGAATGCCCGCCGTGTTCGAAGAAGTTGTCCTCGACGCCGGGCTCATGGCCGAGGACCGCCGCCATGGCCGCCACGACGCGCTGTTCAAGCGCATCGCGCGGAGCAAGATGCGCGCCCGCACCGACCTGCCCCTCCACCGGTGCCGGCAGCCGTGCGCGGTCGATCTTCCCGTTGGGCAGCCGCGGCAACGCCTCCAGCACGACGACATGCTGGGGAATCATGTACTCGGGTAACGTCCCGCGCAGGTGCGTGCGCAACGCGGCTTCATCGACTGTGGCTGCGGACGACGCGATCACGTATGCGAGCAGGCGCACGTCGCCGGGATGAAGCTCGCGGGTTGCGGCCACGGCGTCGGCGATCCCCGCAAAACTCAGCAAGCGCGCCTCGATTTCGCCCAGTTCGATGCGGAAGCCGCGGAGCTTGACCTGGAAATCGAGCCGACCGAAATGTTCCAGCGTGCCGTCGGCGCGCCAGCGACCGCGGTCGCCGGTGCGATACATACGTGCACCTGGATGATCCGCGAAGGGATCGGGGACGAAGCGCTCGGCAGTGAGCTCGGAGCGGTGACGGTAGCCCAGCGCCACCCCGGCGCCACCAATCCAGAGTTCCCCGGGCACGCCCAGCGGACAAAGCTGTCGTTGCTCGTCGAGGACCCACACCGTGGTGTTGGCGATCGGCGTGCCGATGACGATGCCATCGCGTGGACGCTCCACGCGCCAGCAGGTCGACCACACCGTGGTCTCGGTCGGGCCGTACAGGTTCCAGACCTCGGAACACCGGCCGAGCAGTCGTTCGGCCAGGTCCGGTGCCAGTGCCTCGCCGCCGCAGAGCGCGCGGAAGCCTGGCGCCGGCGTCCAGTCGGTTTCCAGCAACATGCGCCAGGTCGCTGGCGTGGCCTGCATCACGGTGGCCTGGCCACGGGCGAGCAACCGCTTGAGTCCCTCGCCATCCATGACCTCCTCGCGCCGGGCGATCACGACCTCCCCGCCCACGCCCAACAGCCCGAACAGCTCAAGCACGGCGATGTCGAAGGACAGCGTGGTCACCGCCACGAGCCGATCATCCGCCTTCAGCCCCGGCCGTTCGGTCATGCTGGCGAGGAAATTAACCACCGCCCGATGGGGAATTTCCACGCCCTTGGGCTGGCCGGTCGAACCCGAGGTGTAGATCACGTAAGCCACGGGGTCTTCGCCGGTGGCCTCGTCGACTGGCGGCGTCGCCGGCAATGCCGCGAGCACTTCGCCAACCTGGTCCAGCGCCAGCACCGGGCGCCCGCGCAGGTCGAAGCGACTGGCGTGCACAGCCTGGGTCAGCAGCACCGCCAGGCTGGCATCGCTGACCATATGGTTGAGTCGCTCGCTGGGAAACTCCGGGTCGAGCGGCACGTAACCGGCGCCTGTCTTCAGCGTGCCGAGCACGGCGGCCAGCATGTCGATACCACGGTCCAGTGCGATGCCCACCAGCGCACCCGCATGCGCGCCGTGTTTGCGCAACAGCTGCGCCAGGCGGTTGGCATGCGCGTCCAGCTCGGCATAGGTGAGTGCGTCATCGCCGCAGCGCACGGCGACACGGTCAGGCGTGCGTTTGCATTGTTCTTCGAACAGCTGGTGCACCCGTCGCGCGGCAATCGGCGTGGCCGCTGGCTGCAGTGCCAGCAGCTGGCGCTGGCCGTCCTGGTCGACCAGTGGTAGGTCGCCCAGCAAGGCATCGGGATGTGCGGTCGCACCGCGCAGCAGGGTCTCGTACGCAGCCAGCCAGCGCGCCACCGTGGCTTCATCGAACAGGCCACGGTTGTACTGGCACTCCAGCCGCAGCTGACCGCGTTCCTGCACCGCGTTGATGAACAACTCGAAGTTCTCGTAGCTGCGCGGGGTGCTGGCGAACTCCAGCATCAGGCCGGGGAAGGCGGCGGCCTCCTGGCCGAGCGCCTGGTCGATATTGAACAGCACGCTGACCAGTGGCAACCGGCTTGGATCGCGCGGGATACCGAGCTTCTTGAGCAGGGTACCGAAGGTGTAGCGCTGGTGGTCCAATGCATCGAGCAGCAGGGTCTGGGTGGCGTCGAGCAGCTGCGCCAGCGGCGCTGCCGGATCGGGCGTGCAACGCAGTGTCAGCAGATTGACGCAGTGCCCGACCAGATGATCGTGGCCGTCGAGTGATTGCGCGGCCGCCGGGATGCCCACGACCACCTCCTGCTGTCCGGCAAGCCGGGCCAGCGTGGCGGCAAATCCGCCGAGAAGCGTGGCGAAGAGACTGGCACCCCGCTGCGCACCTAGCCGTTTGAGCGCGCCGACCAGCGCCGCGTCGAGGACATGATCGACCCGCCCCGAGGCAAAGCTGCGTCGTGGCGGGCGGGCCCGGTCGGTCGGCAGGTCCAGCGGCGATGGGAGTTCGGCATAGCGGGCCAACCAGTAAGCCTGGTCGTCGGCCAGCACCTTGGCATCGGGCTGGCGAGCCAGCGCCAGCGCGTAGTCGGCGAATGATTCGGCTGGCGGCAGCGCCTCGCCCGCCGTGCCCGTGCGGGCACCGTACAGCGCCGCCAGTTCGCGCACCATCACCCACCACGACCAGCCGTCGCACACGATGTGATGCGCGGTCAGCAGCAACAGGTGGTCGTCCGCGCCCAGGCGCAGCAGTTCGGCCCGCAGCAACGGCCCCTGCTCCAGCGCGAATGGCGTTTCCACGACAGCGCGCAGGCGCTGGTTGAGCGCGCTGTCGCGTGCGGCATCGTCCAGGTCACCCAGGTCGACCAGGGCCAGCGTCAACGCCGGCTGGTCGAGGATGCAGAGCGTTTCGCCATCCGGGCCAAGACTGGCGCGCAGCGCATCGTGCCGGCCCAGCAGGTCATGCAGCGCGCCGTCCAGGGCGTGACTGTCGAGCCTGCCACGCAGGCGCAGGCTGACCGATTCGTTGTAGGCCAGCGAGGCATCGGTGCCCAGTTGCGCAGCGAGCCAGATCTCGCGCTGCGCCTCGGTGCTGGGCACCACCCGCTCAAGCGTGACCGACGCAAACGGGTCGTAGTCGACCGCAGTGAGCGTGGCCGATGCGGGCGCCCCGGGGTTCATGCGCCCACCCGCATGTACTTGCCGGCCTGCGCCGGATCGGGCACGAACCAGGCCGGATTGCCCTGCGGGTCGCGGCCCAGCCGGGCGTCCGGTCGCGGTGGCTGGGTCGCTTCCATGACCGTGCGCGAGGTCGCCGCGCGGCGCGGCAGGAATTCGCTGTCCTGCAGCTCCACCACCGCTTCCTTGTAGGCATTGGCGATGGCGACGAAGTCCGCTTCGCTATGCGCACTGGTAAAGAAACAGGGGAAGTTGTCGAGGATGTGGATGCCGCGGCTGCGCATCATCGCGAACAACAGGTCCTGCAACGGATGGTCCTCCAGGAATTGGGTCTTCCACACCGAGGCGAACTGCTTGATCGCAATCGGCGCGCCGCGCTCGTCACAGAAGTCGTTGAGCTCGGCGGCCAGCGCCGCGGTGCGCTGGTTGATGCGTTCCTGCAGTCCGGGGCCCTCCTGTTTGATGTGCTCCAGCACGGCCTTGGCGGCAGCCAGCGCAAGCGGATGGCGCACGAAGGTTCCGGCGAAATAGGTCACGCCCACGGTTGGCTGCGAGTCGTCGCCGAACTCCCACGCCCCGCCATCGAGCGCATCCATGTACGGTCGCTTGCCCGCGATCACGCCGATCGGGTAACCACCGCCGACGACCTTGCCGTACGTGGCAAGGTCAGCCTGGATGCCGAACAGCCCTTGTACGCCGCCCGGATGGGCGCGGAAGCCGGTGACAATCTCATCGAAGATGCACAGCGTCCCCGATGCCGCAGTGATCGCGCGGACCTCCTTGAGGAACTCGACCGGCTGGAAGTCCGGCCGGCGGCTCTGCACCGGTTCAATCAGCACCGCGGCCAGCTCGTGCGCGCGTTCGCGGATGATCTGCAGCGACTCGGGCGTGCCGTAGTCGAGTACCAGCACGTGTTCCGACGTGTTGCGCAGGATGCCCGGGGCCGCGGGCACCGCGCGCAGCTTGCGCGTGCCGCGCACGATCACCTCATCGACGATGCCGTGGTATGAGCCGGAAAACAGCACCACCGTCTCGCGTCCAGTCACGGTACGGGCAATGCGCAGCGCACCGAGTACGGCCTCGGAGCCGGTATTGCACAGCGCAGCGCGGTCATGCCCGGTGATGTCGCAGATCAGCTTGGCCACGTCGCCGGCCAACGGATGCTGCGGACCGATCTCGTAGCCCAGGTCGAGCTGTGCACGCACCGCATCGAGCACGAAATCCGGCTGCCATCCGAACAGGCTCATGCCGAAACCGTTGAGTGCATCGACGTATTCGTTGCCATCCAGGTCCCACAGGTGTGCGCCCTTGGAACGCTCGATCACGATCTGGTAGACGATCTCCTTGAGCATCGGGCGGAAGCCATTGACCACGCGCGGATCGGCCATGTGCGGCCGGTGCGTCTGGGTGTACAGCTTGGATTTCGGCGTGCGCGCCACGTAGCGCTGCATGAAGCGGTCGAGCCGGGCCTGCTGGTGCGCCGACAGTTCATGTGCACCGGTATCGATGCGTGCAATCGCGCCGAACGCCTTCTTGATGTCGTAACGGGTGTGGGCCAGCGCCGCTTCCTCGTCGACCACGGTAGCGGCAGCAGCCTCGACCGGCGCGGCCACCGCAGCAGGTGTGGTAGCCACGCTCGTGGAAGGCCCGGAAGACGCAGGCGCGGCAGTGCCCTGGCCGGCCAGCAAGGCCAGTTGCTGGGCCATCAACTGCATCTGCTGCTCGATCACCTGCTGCACGTAGCCTTGCTGCGGAGCGCCCTGCGGCAGTGTCTGCACCGAGGGCGCTGCAACCGGTATCGGCATGGCTGCTGGCTGCGTGGCTGCGGCCGGTGCCGGTGCCGACTCAGCCGGCAACTGCGCATCGATCAGCTCCGCCAACCGGTCGAGCGTTGCGTACTCAACCATCAGCTGGCGGAAGCTGACCTTGACCGGGAACACCTTGCACAGGTGCAGGCTCATCTGGGTCAGCATCAAGCTGTCCAGCCCCAGCTCCATGAAGTGGGTCGCGCCATCGGCGTCGCCAAAATCGACGCCCGCCACGTCCTCGAAGGTGCTTTTCAGCTGGGCGACAAGGTTGGCCCGGCGACCGGTATCGAAGGCTGCAGGCGTCGGCATTGGAAACTCCATGGATTGCGGTGGCGCGATGGGCTGGACTGGCGGAACGGCGGTGGCGGCAGGCGCCTGGTCGGGACGTGCCTCAACCCAGTAACGTTGACGCTCGAACGGATAGGTCGGCAGCCGCAGGCGACGCCTCACCTGGCGCCGGTCGAACGCCTCCGGGCCGATCGCCACGCCGCGGCACCACAGCTGTCCAGCCGCCTGGCGCAGGGTCGCCCGCTCGCTGTCTGGGGTGTCGCCAAGCGATGCCAGCGTCGACAGGTGGTTGCGCTGTGCCCCCAGCTGCTGTCGTGCCAGCGTGCCCAGCGTCGCGCGTGGGCCGACTTCCAGGAAGACACGCGCAGGCGCTTCCAGCGTGCGGCCGAGTGCCGTTGAGAAGCGCACCGGGTTGCGCAGGTGGTTGGTCCAGTACGTGGCCGAGATGGCCTCATCCGCGCTGAGCCAATCGCCGGTGACGGTCGCTACTAACGGCAGCTGTGGCGGCCGGCGGGCGACGCTTTCCACCGCGGCACCGAACGGTGCCAGCACCGGGTCCATCATGGCCGAGTGGAACGCATGCGAGGTGCGCAGCGGGCGGCAGGCGACGCCCTCGGCCTCCAGGACGGCCTGGAAGCGTGCAATGGCCTCATGCGTGCCGGCCACCACGCAGGCGCCTGGCGCATTTTCCGCCGCCAGGGCCAGATCCTCCGGCAGGCGCGCTTCCAACGCAGCCCATGGCGACCGCACGGACAACATCCCGCCTGCGGGCATCGCCTGCATCAGCGCGCCGCGCCGGGCAACCAGATGCAACGCGTCCTTCAGCTCGAACACCCCGGCCAGCGTCGCTGCCACGAACTCGCCGACGCTGTGCCCGATCATCGCCGCCGGCGTCAGCCCCAGGTGCATCCACAGCCTCGCCAGCGCGTACTCGATGGCGAAGGTGGCCGGCTGCATGACGGCGGTGGGCAGCAGCGCATCGGCGTCATCGGCAAAGACTCGCTCGCGCAGGTCGAAGCCAAGCGCGTCGCGCAGCAGTTCGGCACAGTCATCGAACGCGGATCGGAAGGCCGGCTCGCTTGCGTACAGTTCGCGTCCCATTCCCGCGTATTGCGCACCCTGCCCCGGGAACAGGAACACCACGTCGCAAGGCTTGGCAGGATGGCTGCGGGCCACCGCCGCGGCCGTCTCCAGACTGGTCAGGCTGGAGACCGCTTCGGGCAGGTTGCTGGCAACAAGACTCACGCGATGGGTGAACGCTTTGCGCCCTGTCGCCAGGGTCCAGGCGACGTCGGCAAGATTGAGGTCCGGCCGCGCTTCAAGGTCCCTGGCCAGGTTGGCCGCGGCAACGCCCAGTGCCTGCGCGCTACGTGCCGAGAGCACCAGCAGTTGCGGCCCTTCCGCCGTATCGGAAGCCGGCCGCGCCGGTGGCTCCTCCATGACCAGGTGCGCGTTGGTCCCGCCGACACCGAACGAACTCACTCCCGCGCGCAGCGGCCCGCTTTCGGGCACCCACTCGCATAGCTGGTCGTTGACCACGAACGGGGAGCCGGGGAAATCGATCGACGGGTTGGGCGCGCCGTAGTGCAGCGACGCCGGGAGCCGCCGTTCGGCCAGCGCCAGCGCGGTCTTGATCACGCCGGTGGCACCGGCGGCCATCACCAGGTGGCCGACGTTGCTCTTGACCGAACCCAGGCGGCAGAAGCCGACGTCGGCGGTGCCGTGGCGGAACGCACGGGTCAGTCCTTCCAGCTCGATCGGGTCGCCAATCGGCGTGGCGGTGCCGTGCGCTTCGACGTAGGAGATGCTGCGCGCCTCGACGCCCGCATCGGCATGGGCCATGGCGATGACCGCAGCCTGCCCTGCACTGCTGGGCGCCATGAAGCTGGCCTTGCTGCCGCCGTCGTTGTTGACCGCGCCGCCGCGGATCAGCGCGTGGATCGGGTCACCGTCGGCCAACGCATCGGACAGCCGCTTGAGCAGCACCACCGCCGCACCGTCGCTGAAGACCGTGCCGGTGGCATCGGCACTGAAGCTGCGGGTGTGGCCGTCCGCCGACAGCATGGTCCCCGCCTGGGCCAGATAGCCGCTGCGCGGTGGACAGGTAATCGAAACACCGCCGGCCAACGCCATGCCGCAGCGGCCGGCACGCAACGCATCGAGGGCCTGGCAGATCGCGACCAGTGAGGTCGAACATGCGGTGTTCAGGCTGACGGCCGGGCCGGTCAGGTTGAGCCGATGGGCCACCCGGGTGGCGAGGTAATCCTTTTCATTGGCCAACATGACCTGGAAGGCGCCGAGCTTGTCGATCAGGTCCGGCCGCGGCTGCAGGTGGTGCTGGAAATAGCTGGCGTTGTACATGCCGCCGAACACGCCCACCGGCGCGGTCTGGGCGTCCGGGACCTGCCCGGCGCGCTCCATGCATTCCCAGCACAGCTCCAGGAAAATCCGCTGTTGCGGATCCATCAGCTCTGCCTCGCGCGGCAGCATGCCGAAGAACGCCGGGTCGAAGTCCTCGACCCCGTCGATGATGCCGCGCGCCGGCACGTAAGCCGGATCGTTCCGCAGTGCCGCGGGAATGGAGCGATCAAGCTCCTCTGCCGTGTGAGAAGAAACTGATGGACTCCTCGCCTGCGCAGAGATTGCGCCAGAAGGCCTCCACATCCGACGCACCGGGGAAACGGCCCGCCATGGCGATGATCGCGACCGGCTCCTGCGCAGCGGCTGGGTCGCGCGGCTGCGCCAGGCGTTCGGCGGCGACCGTCCGGCTCGCCCTGCCCTCGATGCTGGCCGCCACCGCTGCCGGGGTCGGGTCGCCGAAGAAGCTGGTGATGGTGGGTGCCTGCGAGCGCTCGGCATGGAGGCGCGCAACCAGTTGCATGGCCAGCAGCGAGTGACCGCCGAGTTCGAAGAAATTGTCCTCGCGTCCAACGTTGTCCAGCCCCAGCAACGTGGCGAACAGATCACAGATGGCCTGCTCCACCGCTCCAATCGGCGCGCTGTAGGCACGGGCAAGCTCCGGCCGGCCCCGATCCGGTTGCGGCAACTGGCGCCGGTCCAGCTTGCCGTTGGCGGTGACCGGCAACGCCTCCAGCCGCAGCCAGCTCACCGGCACCATGAACTCCGGCAATTGGCGCGAGAGCTCGGCCCGCAGCTGCGGCACGGCGGGCGCCGCATCGTCGGCAACGTAATACGCGACCAACCGCTTCTGGCCCGGCCGGTCTTCGCGCGCCAGTACCGCACACGCACGCACGCCCGGGATCCGCTGCAAGGCGGCTTCGATCTCACCGGTTTCAATGCGATAGCCGCGAATCTTGACCTGTCCGTCCACCCGCCCGATAAAGTCGAGTACGCCTTCGGGCAACCAGCGCACCAGGTCGCCGGTGCGGTAGAAGCGCGCCTGGGAAGCCCCCGTGGGGTCCATGACGAAGCGCTCGGCGGTCAGTTCGGCACGCCCCAGGTAGCCGTGCGCCAGCCCCAGGCCACCGATGTACAGCTCGCCGATCACGCCGACCGGCACTGGCTCGCCACGTGCGTTCAATACCAGCAGCGTGGTGTCGGCGATCGGTCGACCGATCGGGATCGCGCGTAGTGCTGTCGGCAACCCATGCGGGATGGGATAGGTCGTCGAAAACGTCGTGCATTCGGTCGGCCCGTAGCCATTGATGATCGCCAGCCCGGGTAAAGCAGCCTGTGCTCTCCGCACGTGTGCGACGGACAGCACTTCCCCGCCGATGAACAGCTGCGCCAGCCCGCGCAGGTCCTGCGCGTCTTCATCGACGATGGCGTTGAACAACGCCGAAGTGAGCCAGGCAATGCGCACGTCATGGCGACTGATCGTCGCAGCCAGGCGCTTGCCGCTGGGGATGCATTCCTGATGGATGACACAGGTTCCGCCGTTGAGCAGCGGGCCCCAGATTTCCAGCGTGGCGGCATCGAAACCCAGCGGCGCCGCATGCAGGACGCGCGGCTTGTCGGCCAGATCGACGTAGTCCACCCCGCATACCAGCCGGATGATCGCCTGGTGTGGGATTTCCACGCCCTTGGGTGTTCCGGTCGAGCCGGAGGTGTACATCACGTAGGCCAGCGCATGCCCGTCCACCGTGGGCGCCGGGTCAGGCGCATCTGCGGCCTGGGCTTCGATCTGGGCCAGGCTGGCCACGCGCGCGACGACGCCGGGCAGATCGAGGTCTTCCCGGGCCGCGATCACCAGGGCGGCATTGGCATCGTTGATCGAAAAGGCCAGGCGCTCGGCCGGATGCGAAGGATCAAGCGGGAGATACGCGGCGCTGGCCTTGAGGATGCCCAGCAGCGCGACGATGGCGTCGGGCGAGCGATCCAGCAGCAACGCGACGATGTCCCCGGCGACGACGCCAGACGCGCGCAGGCCGTGCGCCACGTGCTCGGCGCGTGCATCCAGCGCTGCGTAAGACAGCCGTCCGTCCGCCCATTCGACTGCGACATCCAACGGATGGGTCCGGGCGACCTCGCCGAACAGACCGTGCACGCTGCACGGTCCGCTGCGAACGACCGAAGTCGCGTTCCACGCCTGGAGCAAGCGATGGTGCTCGGCCATGTCCATCGCCTGGACCTCGTTGAGATCCTGTGCGACCGCCAGCCCGCGTAACACCTGGGCGAGAGCGTCCGCCAGCAGCGCCGCCATCCCGTTGTCGATGACCGGGCAGAGGAAGCGTAGCTGCAACATCGCGCTGTCGCCGGTTTGGATCGTCCACAGCAGCGGCGTGTCCAGCGAGGCATCGAGTGCTGGATCGTCCGTCCATCGGCCGATGATGCTGGGCGTGGTTGGCGCAGGCATCCCTGCGTCATCACGCTGCACCGAACCGGCACCCGCCAACCAGGCGTCGAGCGGGCCGGCCTGCGGTACCTCGAAGTTTGCCGCGCCATCGGCCGCGGTGATCGATACATGCGACTGCCCTGTCAGGCGGGCGACGAGGATGGCCAAGGCCGCTGTCTGCATCGCGGCCAGCGGCATGTCGAGCCGGTCCGCACGTTCAGCGAGCGCGGCCGGCACCTGCAATTCGAGCGGGCGGCAAAGCCGGCGCGGCACAGGTTCGCCCTGCATTGGCGTCGTGCGCACCAGGACATCCAGCAGCGAGCTATCGGCCTGCGCGGTGCAGCAATGATCGAGTGAGAGGCTCATGTCCGTGGCGTCCCGAACGGGGATGAAGGAAGGTCAGTGGCGCCCTACGCAGGCATAGGGTGACCGGTCCGAGCGTGGTGGCTTTCCGGCCAGGCGACGGACCCAGTCACGGACACCGGCGCCCGTGCTGAAGCCGGCAAGCAGGCACGCATCCAGTAACGCGCTTTCGCCAACACCGGGTGGTTGCAACCCCAGGGCACGCACGCGCTCATTCGCCCTGTGCAGCTGGCTGTCCCGACGGGTGGCGTTGGTGTAGTAAGTAAAGCTGACGGTGACCGAAGGCTCGTCGCCGTTCTCGACCATGTGCGGGCTGGTCGAGGGCATGTAAGCACCCATGCCCGGTTCGAGATGGAACACCTGCGCGCGTTCCCGGAATGCTTCCTTCCAGACCAGCAGGTCGCGCTCATGGCTGGCATGGAAGCGATCACGCGCGCGGTCGCTGGCCACGACCGTGTCACTTCGATCCCAGACATACAGGGTCTTCCGACCCTGCACCTGCAGGATGAAATTGTGTTCCTTGTCGAAATGGAACGGCGTCACCGTGTTTGGCGAAGTGATGAAGATCCAGCCGCCGCGGTAGCACATGCCCGGGTCGACCGGATCGATCCCACGCTTCAGTTCGTCAAGCACCTCGTCCACCAGGCTCCGGTAGGTCGCATCGACCTGCACGTTCAGGAGCGACATCCACGCCTTGGCTTTCTTGATCTGCTGCAGCGTTTCCACTGCCGACCGTGCATTGGGGTGCAGGTCGGGCGCGGCGTTGAAGGGTGTTCCCGCGCTCGCCTCGCTGCCGTGGGTGCGGATGCAGCGCTGCGCCTCCAGTCGCTTGCCGAGTTCAACCAATGCATCAAAACGCAGCAAGTCGTGCTGCATGAGCCGGTGCCTGACCGGCTGGATGCGCCAGGGTTCGAACGACGACCAATCGACATCAACCAGACTGGATTTCATATCCATGCGTTTCCACCTCTCTGCAGCCACCGGCCTGGCCGGTGGCGACTTCCATCGAATACGTCCTGTATCGCGCCGCGTGGATGTTTGATCGCCGTGCCAGGCGCAACAGGAACTCCCGTGGCTGCGAATCGGGACTCCGCTAACGTTTTGCCTGGAACGCGAACAACCACAGAATTGCGCCCTGCGCCGGCGTGCCACTCCAGGTGACCTGATAGCTGCCAGCCCGATCCACCTGCCTGACTGCCACGGCACACTGCACGCCACTGTTCGGCGGCAGCTCAAGGAAGCGGTCGATCACCTTGAAGCCATTGTTGGGGACGGCCGTCATCCGATAGACGTACGCATCGCCCCACCACACCGCCACCAGGGTGGCCGGCCCGGTCGTGGTCACGCTGGCACTGGTCAGGTCGGCGCGTCCGCCGTTTTCGTTCGCACCATCCAGCACATGCCGGACCTTCCCGGTGAGTCGGCTCATCAGGTCGGGCGTTGGATAGTTCTGGGCGACGTCCTGGAGGACGCCTGCATTGCGGATCTCGATGAAGGGCGCGGTGATTTCACCGGCCTCCTCACCCTCCTTGGCAAGGCGCACCCGATGGCCTGCGCCGCCCCTGGCCGAAAGCGCCACGTACGCGGCGGTGTTGAAGCGCCCGCCATACCCGTTGTAGGTCACGACCGGATCCCGGCGCACCCATGTGTTGCCATAGGTGTCGGATGGAAGGCTGGCATTGCTTGCGAATCCACCGACAAGGACAAGCAGCGAACTCCCTGCTTCCTGCGTCGAAACGGGTGCGGTGATCGCAGGGTTGACACCCTCGCCGTCGGTTTGCACAAGCAGGGTGTGCGATCCAAGGGATGGGCTTTTCGTCGCCGCCAACGGATCCACGGTCAAGCCCATTGCAAAGCTGCCGCTCGCGGCAAGGAGCAGCGCGACGGCCATGGCGACCCAAGGCGCCCGGTGCCTTGCCCTGGGATGTTCGCATTGACCATTCACGTCTTTCCCTTCCTTTCCTGATGTCGTCAGCTACGCTGGAAATAAAAGCCGTAGTAGCGGTCGATCGAGTGGTCGCCCTCGAACGGAATCCGCATGTAGCGCTCGAAGGACTCCCATCGATCGACCACCGTGTAGCCCAGCGCCTTCATCTCGTCGACGAAATCCGGTACGGCCATCACCCGGTAGGGGCAGCTGGAAAGTTCCCCGATCCGTTGCAGGGTGAAAAAACTCCGGTCCGGATGTAACGGCGTGACGTTGACCAGCACGTGCCGGGGCGGATTCCGCAGGGAACCCAGCATTTCCGGGAGGGTGAAGTCGAGATACTGGAGTACCCCGCTCGCCAGCAGGATGGCGCAGCCATCGGCATCCTCGCGGGACTGGGTGAAGCCCAGCCTGCGACCGGTATCGTGCTGGCCGGCCCACTCACGCCCGGCCGACACCAGCGCTGGCAGGTCGTAAACCAGCCAGCGCAGGTCATCGGGATAATCGATGTAGGACTGGAAGCCGTAGTAACTGATTCCAATGTGCCCACCAAGGTCGAAGAGCGTGCGTTGACCTGACAGGAAGATCTGCGACAGCCAGAACAGGACCGGATAGTCGCTTGGCAGGATGCTGTCCAGCCGCTCGTGGTAGAGATCTGCCGCACGCGGCAGGTCATAGCCCGTGGGCAGGGTCTTCGGCGCCTGGGCGAGCGCCGCGTCATGGCTGGGATACACGCCGTAGTAGGAATTCGAAGACAGCGCTCCGCGGTCGAACATCAATCGATACACCGGCTTTGCCAGCAGCCGGACACCGGGCAACTCGGCGCCGTCATGGGCCATGCGCCTGAGGTTTCCTGAAATTCCCTTCGTTGGCATCTGACACTGTTCCTGGAATTGTTGCGGTCCATCGATCGAAGACGACGTCACGGCGGCGATGCCCTGGGCCTTCATGCACACGCGCGCTACTGGAACCGGCTGGCCAATGGCCCTAACGCGCGCCCGTTCCGAAAATCACGACTTCAACGGTCTGAATCATGATCAGCAGGTCGAAAAGCAGGTTGTGGTTCTTGACGTAGTACAGGTCGTACTTCAGTTTCTCGGCTGCATCGTCTTCGGAGGCTCCGTACGGATAGCGCAGCTGCGCCCAGCCGGCCAAGCCTGGTTTGAGGCAGTGGCGGAGGTTGTAGTAGCTGATGCTCCTGCCGAGATCAGCAACGAATTGAGGACGCTCGGGTCGTGGCCCGATGAAGCTCATTTCGCCCTTCAATACGTTCCAGAGCTGTGGCAACTCATCCAGGCGCACCTTGCGCGTGAAGCGACCGACACGCGTCACACGCTCGTCGCCTGCGCGGGCCCAGCGCGCCACGCCATCCAGTTCGGCATCGGTGCGCATGCTGCGGAACTTCACCAGCCAGAACGTCCGTCCGCGCATACCGACCCGCTCCTGCCGGTACAGGATCGGCTGGCCTGCGCCGGACTCGATGCGGATGGCAAGCATCACCAGCAGCATCAACGGCCAGGTCAGCATCAGCACGGTGAGTGAAGCAATCAGATCGAAGCTGCGCTTGGTGAACAAACGTAATGGCGTGGCGTGGAAGCCGCCGGAGTAAACCAGCCAGGACGGATGGGTCAGGGACAACTGCACGCGACCGGCCTCACGTTCGAAGAAGGTGGTCAGGTCGGTGATCACGATGCCGGTCTGCCAGCATTCGAGCAGATCCTCCATCAGCACACTGCCGCGACGATCCTCGACCCCGACCACGATCTCATCCACCCTGCGCAACCCGGCCCACTCGCGGAGCGGTTTTTCCGGCGTCACCAGCAACTCGGCCGGTATGGCGACCGTTTCGCCCGGACTAGGCACGAAACCGACGACGGAAAATCCCCGTCGGTCGCTGCGCCTGCGCAGGCGGTAATGGATCAGCGACGCACGCTCGCCTGCCCCCAGCACGAGCACGCGGCGCTTGAAGGCCTCGATCTCCACCAACCGCATGAAAGCAGCACGAAAGGCGGTGACGGCCAGGAAGCCAATGACCAGCGCAATACCCAGCACGCCGCGCCCCACGTAGGCTTGCGGGACAACGTAGTACGCCACGACTAGGCCGAAGCCACCCAGTCCAAACCCGATCGCCTGACGCGCAAGCAGGCCAAACCAGCTTGCCCGCATGTAGGTTTGATACTGGCCCAGTGCCCCAAGGCCGAGCATGATCAGCACCGCAAACAGAAGCGCCTGTGCCGGCAGGAAATGGACGGACTGATCGAACTCCTCGGGCGTGCGCAGACGCAAATGTGTTGCCGCGTACATCGAGGCGCTCAGCAGCATCAACTCGATAACGCCAAGAAACAGAAGCCAACGAGCAGCTTGTCCGTATACGAAACGGCGCATGCCCCACCCCACTCATCATCAAAGCACCGCACCTGAAGGCCACTCCCCCCGGGGACCGGTCCCTACCCCATGAAATAGCGATGTACAACTGGGTGATACGGGCATTGAATCCGGGTGCGGACACCTGAACTGATTTTTCTGCTGGGCTTGGGGCACGCCGCCGCTTGGTCAGGCGTTGCGAGCCACGGTGTAGAGCCGGTATCGGGCGACATCCAGCGATACGGCAAGCGCGCCCAGGTGTCCTTCGGCAAGCGTCAGATCAATCGCCTTGCATGGAACCCCGATCAGTCCCTGCGGCGGAACGGAAATCCCGCCCGGCGGAGACCAAAAGCTGGCAGGCGCCTGCTCCAGCCCGGTGCCCCATGCCTTGAGCAAGGCTTCCTTCCGCGTCCAGAGTTGCAGCAGTTCGCGTTCGCGTTGATCTGGCGGCAGCGCACCCAATGGGCCGCGTTCTTCGGGCGAGCAGATCACCTGCAGGAGGGCGTCCATCGACACGCGTGATGGCCAGCGCTCGACGTCGATCCCCAGGGCTCCTACCAGCCCCACGGCAATGAGCACCACCGGGCCGCTGTGACTCAGGCTGGTGGTGAAGCGGGTGCCGGGAAGGTGCGGTTGACCTGTAGGCAGGAAATGCAGCGGCACCTCGCCCGGAGGCGCGTCGAGGGAAATCCCCAGCACCACGCGCCACATGGCGTGCGCGAGCACGTAGGTGCATCGGTCGCGCTCAAACCGGAAGCGCGCGGCACGGCGGCGCTCATTGGCGTCCAGTAGCCGGTACGCGTCGGGTTCAAGTTCACCCCAGGCCACCGTGTCGAAGAGCACGATGCTGACTTCACCAACGTTGCAAGGGCGCAGCCCCGTGGCCTCCATGGCCCGTCGTGCGCGGGCCACGAATTGCAGGCTTGCCGCAGCCTGGTTCACCGTGGCGCGAGCGGCATCAGGCACTGCAACAGGCCGCCTGCTCGGCGATGAACTCCACGTACCATGGCATCGCCTCGCGTAGCCCTTCAGGCAGGGTGTGGGTGGGCGTGTAGCCCAACCGCTCGGTGGCGCGGCGGATGTCAGCCAGCGAGTGGCGTACATCACCGGCGCGGAAGTCGCGATACACGGGGCGTTGCCGATAGCGCACACCCACGGCCTCCAGTTGCGCCACCAGTCCATCGAACAGGCCATTCAGGCTGTTGCTCTGGCCGACCGCCACGTTGTAGACCAGGTTGCGGTTGTCGTCCGTCGCCAGCGCGGCGCACAGGTTGGCCTGCACTGCATTGGCCACGTGGCAGAAATCCCGCGTGGTTTCGCCATCGCCGTTGATGTAAACCCCTTCGTCGCGGAGCATCGTGGCGATCCATTGCGGGATCACCGCGGCGTAGGCGCCGTTCGGGTCCTGGCGGCGCCCGAACACATTGAAATAGCGCAGGCCGATCGCGCGGAAGCCATAGCAGCGATCGAAGACCTCGGCGTAAAGCTCGTTGAACAGCTTGGTGGCCGCATAGGGCGACAGCGGCCGTCCGATCACGTCCTCAAGCTTGGGCAGGCTCGGCTCATCGCCGTAGGTGGAACTGGATGCGGCATAGGTAAAGCTTTCAACCCCTGCATCCCTGGCCGCCACCAGCATGTTGAGGAAGCCGGTCACGTTCGACGCGTGGGTATCCAGCGGGTCCTCGATCGAGCGCGGCACCGAGCCCAGCGCGGCCTGGTGCAGCACATGGCGCACGCCAGCGCAGGCTGCCCGGCAGACCTGCATATCGCAGCTGTCGCCGCGGATGAAACGGAAGCGCCCCCACGCCTGCGGTCCAACGAGTCGCTGGACTTCATCCAGATTGCGCTGGTGCCCGGTGGAAAAGTTGTCCAAGCCAACGACGCGCTGGCCCAGTCCCAGCAGCGTCTCGACCAGATTGGAGCCGATGAAACCGGCGGCGCCGGTGACCAGCCAGATTCCGGTTTCCTGAGCCACGCGCGACCGTATGTCGTGCGGCAACAAGGCATTCAGCGTCGCCATCAGAGCCTCCCGTCCACTGCCTCGCGGGGCAGCACGTACTTCACGTCATAGATCACCGAGTCGGGCTTGCCGAAGGCGCGTACGCCTTCAGCACCCAATGCCGCGAACTGCTTGTGCCCGACAGCCACAACCACCGCGTCGTAATCGCCTGGCGCGGGCTGATCCATCAGCGACAGGCCGTATTCGTGCACGGCCTCGGCGGCGTCAACCCAGGGGTCGTGCACGTCAACCTGGACGCTGTAGCCGTGCAGCGCACGCATGATGTCGATCACCCGGGTGTTGCGCAGGTCCGGACAGTTCTCTTTGAAGGCCAACCCCAGCAGCAGCACCCTGGCGCTCACCGGATTGATGCCCTTGCGCACCATCAGCCGGATCACCTCGCTGGCGATGTATGGCCCCATGCCGTCGTTGGTGCGTCGTCCGGCCAGGATCACGTCCGGGTGATGGCCGACCTCCTGCGCCTTGTGCGTCAGGTAGTACGGATCGACGCTGATGCAGTGGCCACCGACAAGCCCAGGCCGAAATGGCAGGAAGTTCCACTTCGTGCCGGCCGCCTGCAGCACTTCCAGGGTGTCGATGCCAAGCTTGTTGAACAGGATCGCAAGATCGTTGACCAGTGCGATGTTCAGGTCGCGCTGCGTGTTCTCGATCACCTTGGCCGCCTCGGCCACCTTGATGCAGCTGGTCTGGTGGGTACCGGCGGTGATGATCGATCCGTAAAGGCGATCCACGAAGTCAGCCGCCTCGGGCGTCGAACCTGAGGTGACCTTGAGAATGGAGGTGACACGGTGCTGCTTGTCGCCGGGGTTGATCCGCTCCGGGCTGTAACCGGCGAAGAAGTCGCGGTTGAAGACCAGCCCCGAGCCATGGGCAAGGAGCGGCACGCAGACCTCTTCGGTGCAGCCGGGATACACCGTGGACTCATAGATCACCACGTCGCCAGGCTTGAGCACCTGGCCAAGCGTCTGGCTTGCACGGACCAGCGGCGTCAGGTCGGGGCGTTTGGCAGCGTCGATCGGCGTGGGCACGGTGACGATGTAAACGTTGCAGCTGCGAAGATCTTCCAGCTGGGTACTGAAGCTCAGCTGCCTGGCGGCTGCCAGCTCGGCCGCGCTCGCTTCAAGCGTGCTGTCCCGGCCAGCCCGCAGTTCCTCGACCCGTGCGGCATTGATGTCAAAACCGAGCGTTGGATAGTGTTTGCCGAATTCCACCGCCAACGGCAGCCCGACGTAACCCAGGCCGATGATGGCGATCCTGCTGCCTTCCAGATTCTGCATGCGATACGTCCGTGACGGTCATTGCGGAACAGGAAGCGAAAGACCCATGCCTCATGTCGCATACGCCACAACGCCTGAACCCATCGCGGCCGGACAGGCGGGCGCGACGCGACGGGCCACATGCATGAAATCGGGCGGCGCGGCCGCAGGCCTCGCATGGAAACTGCGAGACCTGGATCGGTCACTGCAGGTGATGCCCTCGCCGTAGGCGCACCGCGGTTTTCCGGTTTCCAGGGGTATCAGCCGGCAGGGATTCCGCCCCTCTTCGGCGCCGCATCCGCAGGACAGATCTCGCCCAAGGCCCTCCCCAGCCCGACTGGCGTAAGCGCGTACGCCATCTGTTCCTCTAAATAAAACGCGCCCCCTGCATCGCCTGGCTGCTCGCGCTACGGAGCCATGCGGGGCGAAGTGTCTACTTCAGATTGGCCCCGTTTGCCGGGGGTGGGTCAAGGGACACCACGGCATCGCCGTCGCGCAGGCGTGCGCGTTCGCCGCGGTGAAACAGCCGCTCCAGGGTGGCCCTGGCCAACGCCATGCTCAGGCATTGCGCTCGGCGTTGATGCGATCGGTCTCGGCTGCCAGCAGCTCCGGGTGCAGATCGAACTGGTCGCTGAGCAGCAGTTCGCGTGCGGCCGCCTTGACCTCGATGCGTTCGACCTGCAACAGGTCGCCGTCGCGGAACAGTTCGATGTAGCTGTCCATGACGCCACTCAACGTGCCCTGTGCCGTATCGGGCGCGGCCAGCACCAGTTGCAGGCCCAGCGAACGCAGGTAGTTGGTCGTTGCGCGGGCATTCTGTGCATCGATCTTGTCGCCGAACTCATCCAGCAGGATCAGTCCCATGCCGCCGGGATGCGCATCGCTCTTGCCGTAAGCGGCGGCCAGCGCGGCGCCGGCGATCACGTAGAGCGGCGCGCGATGTTCGCCACCCGAACCCGAGCGCATGCGCTCGCTGAGGGTGCCGATGACGCGGTCATCCTGCTTGATCTGGACTTCAAACTTGAAGAAGCGCCTGTAGTCATCCAGCGGCGAAGCAGCCATCCTGGGCTGGGCACTGTCCTCGATCAGATCATGGAAGGCCGCAGGCACCTCGCCGGCGGTGCCGAACAGGCCGTCCTCGCCATTGAGATCGGCTGCCCGCTGGATGAAGCGGTGCAGCTCCTGGTATTCGGCGATGACCTCGAAGTGGAACTGGTAGCGCTCGTTATTGGAGAACGCTGGACTGGAACGCAGGGTGCGGTTGAGCGTATTGATCTGGTGCCGCAGCTTGGAGAAGTTGTCGTACAGCGTGGAAGCGACGTTGGTGCGGAAGGTCTCCACCGCCGTGCCATAGGCTTCGGCCGCCTGCGCCTGGTACTGGGCCAACTCGGTTCCGCGCAGGTGGTCGAGTTCCTTCTTCAGGAACCCTTGCGCCGGGCGCCAGGCATCGGCTGCGAAATCGAAGGTGCTGCCGTGATCCTTGGCGTACTGGGCCAGCTCGCTCCAGGCGGCCGGCACCAGTGCGGCAAGCTGGCGGTCCGCATCGCGGGCGCGTTCCTCGCAGCGTTTGACCCGGTCCTCCAGCGAGGGCAGCTTTTCGTCGAGCTCCTCGCGCTGGCGCTCCACCCGGTTGGGATTGACGTCAGGATCGTTGAAGGCTGCGACGGCATTCCTGGAGTAGAACTCCTCCTGTGAGCGGAGCGCGGCCAGCAGGCGTTCCGCAGCATCGCGGTTGCCCTGAGCCACCGCTTCCTTGCCGGCAAGCTGTTCGATCTGCAGGTCGAATTGCCCCGCCCGCGCCTGCAGCTCGCGGACCTGTTCGGAAAGCTGGACCAGGTCTGGATCCAGCTGGGCGGCGTGGCTCTCGCGGGTGATCCGGTAACGCGCTTCGGCATCCTTGTGCTGCAGTAGTCCGTCGTGGATCGACAGGGCAACTTCATCGGCATCGGCGAAGCGCGATAGTGCCTGTTGCAGGGCTTCGGCCTGGCGATAGGCCGGCTCCAACCTGCGCACGTCCTGTTCGGCCGTCTCCAGCTCTTCACGCAGGCTGCGCAGCCGCTCGCGGCTGTCGGTGGCGCCGATCTTGAGTTCGGAGGCGGCCGGCAGGCGTCGGCGCTCGATGCCGCCGCCCTTGGCCACCAGGCCATCGCGGGTCAGGCCCTGGCGGGTGCGCACCACGTCCTGGTCGCTGTCGACCTGGCGCAGCTCGCCCAGCTGGCGGCGCAGGTAGGCCACCGCCTCGGCGTTGTCGCCAGCGATCAGGCTGGCGACCGCATCGACCGCCGGATGTTCTGCCCTGCCCGCCCTGGCGTGGGTACTCAGGGCCAGCTTCACCCCATAGACGGCGCGGCCGCCCTGGAGCGAGCGCACCAGCCGGGTCGCGCGCTCCTCGTGTTCGGCTGGCACCAGCAGCGCTTCGACGTGGCTGCGCAGGTAGGCTTCGATGGCGGGCTGCCAGGAAGTGTCGGTGATGCGAACCAGGTCGCAGACCGGCCGCACCTCGATGCCTTCATCGTGCAGGTAGTTCATCAGCCGCACGACATCCGGACGCAGCTCGGACTGGCCCGCGCTGACACGCCCCTGGTTGCGTCTGGCGCTGTCGCGGCGGGCGCTGGCTTCTTCCCATGCGGCGTGACTGAGGCGGGCGTGCTGGGCGACCGCGCCAAGGATCGGCGCGCTCTGTTTCAGCGCGGCCAAGGCCTGGGCATGCAGCGCTTCGGGCGAGAGCGGAATTTCCGAATCGCCGGCCAACGCGCCCAGTTCCTCCAGCCACTGCTGCCAGGGCGCCACGGCCTCGGCCAATGCCGTTGGATCCAGCGCGTCCAGCTTCAATCCGGCCACGGCCTGCAGCTGGTCGCGCACATAGGCGAGCTGGCGGATCAGGTCTTTCTTGCGCTGGACCAGTTGGTCGCGGTCACGCCCGGCAATGGCATCGAAAGACGCCTGGTCGGCGAAGCCATGGGTGCCCTGCAGCCGCTGCTGGGCCTGCTCGTAGGCCTGGCGTGCACTGCTGCGACCGCTGCGGGCCTCCTGCAGCACGCGCCCGGCGGTGGAAAGTTCTTCGGCGGCCCGGGCCAGTTGCTGATCGGCCTGCTCGACCTGTTCGCCCAGCAGGTCACGCCGGTACTCGGCCTCCAATGCACGACTGGAGGCGGCGCGCTCGGCCTGGGCGGCGATCTTGCCGTACTGCTCGTCGACCTTTTCGGCCACCTCGATACGCCGGGCGACCTGCTCGATCTTGTCCTTGATCTGGCGGAAGGTCTCCAGCAGAGCGCGGAACCGCGCGATCTCGGTGGGCCGGTCTTCGGCCACCAGGGTGCGCACGAACAGGTCGATGTCCTCGTGCTTCTGCAGGTTCAACGCGTTGGAGAACGCCTTGCGATAGGCGCCCAGGTCCGGGTGCAGGGTCGGCGAGGCGCGCAGGCGGAACAGCAGGTCCTTGAGGAAGCGCTCGCTGGTGGTGTGCAGCTCCTGCTTGGTGCCGGCCTGCTTGCACAGCCTGGCGCCCAGCTCGCGGAACGAAGCCCAGGCCAACGGCAGGGTTTTGCCATCGACCCGTTCCAGATGGTCTTCGAGTGCAAGGGCCACGCCGGGCAGCAGGTACAGGCCGTGGACGCGATGGTCGGGCTCGTCCACCGACGCGCCCAGCGCGATACCGGCGGTCAGCGGCTCGCCGGTCTCCTGGTCGCGGAACACCAGGCTGATGTAGGTGGTGGCGGTGCGGCGTTTGCGGCCTTCATCGCCACTGCGGTACACGCCCAGGCAGTAGTCGCGAATCGAGCGCGCGCGGCTGCTGCCGCCGGCCTGGGCGTTGAAGCGGATCCGGCTGCGGTCGGCGCCCAGCAGCACGATCTGCAGCGCATCGAGCAGCGCGCTCTTGCCCGCGCCGTTGGGCGCGATGATCGCGCTGGTGGGATCGAGCTGGAGGGTCTGGGCCTCGAACAGGAAGAACTGGACCAGGTGGACGCGTTCAAGCAGCTGCATCGTCGTCCTCGCTTGCCGGAGCATCGCCCTGGCCGTCCTGATCGTCGCGGTTGTGCTGGTCCAGACGCTGCAGCCAGTGCTCGCCCACGATCTCCACGATGGCCGGGCGCACCTGCAGGTGGAAGGGTTGCGGGTCGTCGCCTTCGGTTTCCACCAGGCGGCACACGCCCCAGCGCTTGAGCGAACGTGCCAGCAGGCGCAACGCGCCCACTTCTGGCATCTGCCGGCCGGCGAACGCCGGATAAGCCTCCTGCAACGCGGGCAGGTCCACCACCACTTCGCCCAGGTCTTCGATCTGGCCCTGGCGCATGGACTGGTCGTAACGGTGGCGCAGGATCAGCAGCAGGATCGTCTCCTCCAGCGAGACCGGGCTGCCTTCGCCATGCCGCGGCAGGGCCACCACGTAGCGGTAATGGGCGTTGCGCTCCAGCACGATGCCCAGCGGTTCCAGCGCGGACTTGAAGTCCTCGAGATGCGCTTCGATCAGGTGGTAGGCCACGCGCGCATTGCGGTCGCTGGCATAGAGGACCTGTTCGGTCACCAGCCGGTAGGCGGCGCGCTCGAAGTCCTGCACGGCATACAGGCCATTGGAGGCTTGGCTGAGGGTGTTCCAACTGCGTTTCATGCGGCTTTGGGCGTCCGGTGAATGACAAAGCGCGAGGCGCTCAGGTAAGGCGTATCAAGCGGTTCGAGCGCAGGCACCAGCTCGACGCGGAACCCGCGCAGCAGCCGTCCCAGCGGATCGTCACGGCGCAGGCCACCCTGGCGATGACTGCGCAGGGCCAGGGTCATCAGCGTCTGATAGGCCCGGAAGTCCTCGATCGAGTCGATGCTCAGTTCCGAAGAGTCGATGCGCGGTTGTTGTTCCAGGTGGCGCCCGACATAGCGCGCCATGTCCTCGGGCGTGACCAGGCGCGCGCGCTTGATCCGCCGCAGCAGGCTCAGGCGGGCCAGCTGTTCGGCGGTGGGCTGCTGGCTGGCGTTGGCGCTGCGGGCGATGGGCTGGGGTTTCTGGCGCGGCGCACGCAGGCGTTCGGCATTCATCAATCCGCCCGGCCCGACCGGCATGCGCAGGGCATCTTCCGGCGCGTTCAACGCACCACGACAGGCGCGCTGCAGCAGCACGTCGAGCTTGTCGGGCGCGCGCAGGCGATAGTCGATGAAGGCCAACGCCCGACGGTTGGCCTGGCGGATGTCGTCATCCAGGCGTCCCAGGTACTCGCCGATCCGGTCCAGCTCGTGCAGGCGGCGCAGGCTGCGCTGCAGGCGGCCGCTGGCGCGCTCGGGATCATGGCCATTCAGATGCTCGCCGTACCAGGCCTGCAGGCGGTCTCGCAGCCCGGTCGATTCGATCTGCTGGACCATGGCCAGGATCGAACTGCGCCGCGCCAGCGGATGGTCGGCCCGGTGCAGGTCGGCGTAGTCGCCGATGAAGAACTGACCCACGTAGCGCTCGAACCACTGGCGGGCGAACTGCGCCGTGCTCTCGGCCTTGCTCAGCTCGGGCATCAGGTCGCGCACCTGCAGGCTCATCGAGGACAGCGACACCAGCAGCTTGCGTGCCTGGTCGGCCGCCTCGTCCAATGCATCGGCGCCGGCCCTGCCCTCCACCACCTGCTGTAGCTGCAGCTCGATCGAGCGCACCTTGGCCGACACGAACGTCGGCCCGTGCTCGCTGAAGTCGATCAGGGTGGACAGCAGCTGGGCCACCAGTGGCGGCATGGACACCATCTCGCGCGCGCCCACCCGCTCCTGCCGCAGCCAGCCCGCACTGCGGAAGCGCTCGTACAAGGTCTGCGCGCGCGCCGGCAGCGGTGCATCGGGCACGTCGCCTTCCTCGGTTTCCCAGGGGTCGTCGGTCAGCAGGTAGCGCTCGATCGCCGCAGTAATGTCCCGCCTGGGCAGGCCCACGCTGGGCGGCATCGGTGCGTCGGGGCCGAAGAACTCGTCGAACAGTCGGCATAGCAACAGCCAGTGATGTTCGCGATTGGGAGAGGCCAGCGGCCGGAACAACTCACCAGGAACCAGCTTGAAAAGCGAAATTGAAGTCCCTGTGCTGCTCAAGTCGCCCCTCCGTGCGTGGGCCCAATCGATCGATGGCGCACATCTTCGCAAAGTTGGGACACCCCGTCGCCCCATTCCATCCGATCGGGGCAGCGCCGCAACTGGAGGCGTGTTTCAGCTTCCGCGGAAGACCTCGATGCGGGCGCACGTCGCGGCACCTGCATCAGCGTTGTCGCATTGATCTGGACCCTCTATGATCCGCACCCCATTTTTCCGCTCTACAACGTCGCTTCCTGGCCAAACCGAGCGGCGCTGCATATCGAACATGGAACAACGGAAGCCCAACGTCGACCAATTGGATCTGTGGTTTGGTCCTGATTCGGGCCTCAATCGCACAATCGGCACCGGCCATGCGAAGGCCGGCGGCAAGAGCAGCCCCGGCAACCCGCAGGTTCGACATGCGACCCGCTCAACCAAACGTGCGCGATTCATCCAGTCATCCAGCACCGCACAGATGGCGCTTTTCTGAAGGAGCCAGATCAACCTGGTTCAGTCCACGGGCAACGACGCTCCACAGCTTTCATGGCGAGCGAGTTGGGCAACCCTGATCGGGTTCGGGCGCGCGCCTGACCTCGCCGCAATCACCTCATCGACCATCACTCAGATGGCTCGATCAGGGCGAAGGCCCGTGCGGCTTCCACCTGGCGGAATGCCAGGACACCGCCAGGTTCAACAGCGCATATTTTTAGCGTACGCGTGCTGCCGCGCTTCCAAAGGCGTGGGCGTCATGACACGGCGTGTGCGACGCTGGCATGCCATTGCCCTGGCATCCGTCCCTTGAACCATCAAACCAGCACGTCTTCGATGTCCATCGCGCCACTGCAGATCTTCCTCGTCCGTCATGGCGAGACCGAATGGTCGTTGTCCGGTCGTCATACCGGGCGTACCGATATCCCGCTGACCGCGCGTGGCCAGCAGATGGCGCGCGAACTGGCACCGGCGCTGGCTGGCGTCTCCTTCTCCACCGTGCTGAGCAGCCCGCGGCGCCGGGCCCAGGACACCTGCGCGCTGGCCGGCCTGAGCGCGCTGGCCAGCGTGGATCCGGACCTGGCCGAATGGGACTACGGCGAGGATGAAGGCCGGCGCTCGGCTGAAATCCTGGCCGACCGGCCCGGTTGGGAGATCTGGCACGACGGCTGTCCTGGCGGCGAAACGCCACTGGCGGTCGCGGCCCGCGCCGATCACCTGGTTGAACGCCTGCGCGGCCTGACGGGCAACGTGGCGCTGTTCACGCATGGACATTTCGGACGCGTGCTGACGGCGCGATGGCTCGGCCAGCCCATCGAACTGGGCCGGCACCTGGTGCTTGATCCGGCAACGATCAGCTTGCTCGGCGTCGATGTCCGGCACGAAGGCGCGCCGGTGATCCTGCGCTGGAACGCCGGCCCCTGACGGACCCGGGCGGTTTCAGCCCTGCGCCAGCGCGTAGTCCAGCGCGGCGCGTACGGCGGCGACCTGCGCGTCGTTGCACTGTTGTGGCGTGGCCCGCGGACTGTCCGGGTAGACCTCGGTGGTCGTGGTGAAGGTGGCATTGGTCACGCCGGCGCACAGGCCCGAACGTTTGACGGTGTAGTTGATGACGCCCGGTGCCACCACCGGCGAACCGATGATCTGGCCGTTGCCGTCGGCTGGCGCGATGTGGGTCACCTTGGCCACCTCCGCGATCACGGCCTGCTGGAATGCCGGCTGCGGGTTCTCGCTGTCGCCCACCAGGTAGAAGCCGTCGGGAATGCCGTCCGGTTCATAGGGCACGCCGTCGCGGGCAGCCAGCGCGGGACGGAATTCGGATTCATCGCTGTCGGTCGTTTCGTGCAGGTCGATGTGCACCAGGACCTGTCCATCCAGTGGCGCGACCAGCTGCATCAGGGCGGCCGACTCCTGGGCCGGACTGTCCGCATGGAACGAACGGTTCGGATCCACCGCATCGGCGTTCCACCGCTGGATGCGCTCGTAACCCCAGGGGCTGATGCAGGGCGCGATCAGCAGGTTGTAGCGCCCGGCATAGTCGGCTGCATGCTGCCTCAGGAATTGCAGCGCACCCTGCACGCCACTGGTTTCATAGCCGTGCACGCCGCCGGTGACCAGGGCCGTGGGCAGCGTGTCGTCCCAGTCGCGGCTGCGCACGGCGTACAAAGGGAACTGGTCCGGCGCATAGTCGAGCTGTCCGTACTGCAGGACATCGAAGTGATCGCGCAATTTTTTGATCGGTTCGACGACTTCCTGCTGGTAGCTGCGCCGGACGACCTGGCGTGAACGCCACTCGGCCTTTTCGGCCGTGCCCCAAGGCTTGCCGGGTGTACCGATGGGGAAAGGCGTCGCTGGATTCATGAGCTGGCTCGCGGAGTTCGGGAAAGACGGATGGTTGGATTTTCGCATGCCTTGCGGCGTGCACCCTCCTCCATGGCCTTGCCCGCCTTGCCCCTGTCTCGAAGCCGTGACCTCAACCCGGAACGCGTACCCAACCTTCCATCAACACGCGCGCACTGCGGCTCATGATCGCCTTGCGCACGGTCCAGCTTCCATCGATCTGGGTCGCTTCGGCGCCAACCCGCAAGGTGCCGGAGGGATGGCCGAAGCGCACGGCCTGGCGCTTGCCGCCGCCGGCAGCCAGGTTCACCAGCGTGCCGGGAATGGCCGCCGCCGTGCCGATGGCCACGGCAGCCGTGCCCATCATCGCGTGGTGCAGCTTGCCCATCGACATCGCACGCACCAGCAGGTCGACATCGCCCAGTGCCACCACTTTACCGCTGGACGCGGTGTAGCCCGCAGGTGGCGCAACAAAGGCGACCTTGGGCGTGTGCTGGCGCTTGGCCGCTTCGCTGACGTCATCGATCAGGCCCATGCGCACCGCGCCATGGGCACGGATGGTTTCAAACCTGGCCAGCGCTTGTGGATCGCCATTGATGGCGTCCTGCAGTTCGGTACCGGTGTAGCCGAGGTCGGCGGCGTTGAGGAAGATCGTGGGAATGCCGGCGTTGATCAGGGTCGCGTCGAAGCTGCCGACGCCCGGCACTTCCAGCGTGTCGACCACGTTGCCGGTGGGGAACATTGCCCCGCCGTCGCCTTCTGCATCATCGGCCGGGTCGAGGAATTCCAGCTGCACTTCGGCCGCGGGAAAGGTCACGCCATCGAGTTCGAAGTCGCCGGTTTCCTGCACCGCGCCTGCAACCATCGGCACGTGCGCGATGATGGTCTTGCCGATATTGGCCTGCCAGATCCGCACGGTGGCAATGCCATCGCGCGGCACGCGCGCCGGATCGACCAGGCCATTGCTGATTGCGAATGGACCGACCGCCGCCGACAGGTTGCCGCAGTTGCCGCTCCAGTCGACGAATGCACTGTCGATGGACACCTGGCCGAACAGGTAGTCGACATCGTGATCGGGCCGGTGGCTGGCCGAGACGATCACCGTCTTGCTGGTGCTAGAAGTCGCCCCGCCCATGCCGTCGATCTGCTTGCCGTACGGATCGGGACTGCCGATCACCCGCATCAGCAACCGGTCGCGTTCGGCTCCGTGGGCCTGCGCGTTGGCCGGCAGGTCCTGCAGCCGGAAGAACACGCCTTTGCTGGTGCCACCACGCATGTAGGTGGCAGGGATCCTGATCTGTGCTGCGAATGCCATGCCCTTGATCCTTAAGCCGCTTTTGCCGAGGCCAGGAAGTCCTGCGCGAAGCGCTGCAACACGCCGCCGGCGTCGTAGATGGCGACTTCTTCTGCCGTGTCCAGGCGGCAGGTCACACTGACCTCCTGGCGCGCGCCGTCTTTGCGATGAATCACCAGTTGCAGGTCGGCACGCGGCGTCGGCGTGCCGATCACGTCGAAGGTTTCGGTGCCGTCGATGCCCAGCGTCTTGCGGTCGGTCCCGGGCTTGAACTCCAACGGCAGCACGCCCATCCCGACCAGATTGGTGCGGTGGATGCGTTCGAAGCCTTCGGCGACGATGGCTTCCACGCCGGCCAGGCGCACGCCCTTGGCAGCCCAGTCGCGCGAACTGCCCTGGCCATAGTCGGCACCGGCAATGATGATCAACGGCTGCTTGCGCTCCATGTAGGTTTCGATCGCTTCCCACATGCGCGTGACCTGCCCGTCCGGTTCGATCCGGGTCAACGAACCGGGCTTGACCTGCCCGTCTACCACAGCCATTTCATTGATCAGTTTCGGATTGGCGAAGGTCGCACGCTGAGCAGTGAGGTGGTCGCCGCGATGGGTGGCGTAGGAATTGAAGTCTTCCTCCGGCAAGCCCATCTTCGCCAGGTATTCGCCGGCCGCGCTGCTGCCCAGGATCGCGTTGGATGGCGACAGATGGTCGGTGGTGATGTTGTCGCCCAGCACCGCCAGCGGCCGCATGCCACGCAGCGTGCGTTCGCCCGCCAATGCGCCTTCCCAGTACGGTGGACGCCGGATGTAGGTGCTCTGCGGGCGCCACGCATACAGCGGATCGATCTTCGCGCCGGTCTGCGCGGTGCGCGCGAACATCGGGTCGTAGACCTGGCGGAAGTGCTCGGGCTTGACGCTCGCGGCGACGATGGCATCGATCTCCGCATCACTGGGCCAGATGTCCTTCAGTGTGACCGGCTTGCCGTCGTGATCCAGGCCCAGCACGTCCTTTTCGATGTCGAAGCGCACGGTGCCGGCAATCGCATAGGCCACCACCAGCGGTGGCGAGGCCAGGAATGCCTGCTTGGCATACGGATGGATGCGGCCATCGAAGTTGCGGTTGCCTGACAGCACCGCGGTGGCGTACAGGTCGCGGTCGATCACTTCCTGCTGGATCTTCGGATCCAGCGCGCCACTCATGCCATTGCAGGTCGTGCAGGCGAAGGCGACGATGCCGAAGCCCAGGTGTTCCAGCTCCGGCAGCAGCCTGGCTTCTTCCAGGTACAGCTGCACGGCCTTGGAGCCTGGCGCCAGCGAAGTTTTGACCCACGGCTTGCGGGTCAGTCCACGCGCGTTGGCATTACGCGCGATCAGGCCGGCGGCGATCACGTTGCGCGGGTTGGAGGTGTTGGTGCAGCTGGTGATGGCGGCGATGATCACCGCGCCATCGGGCATCAGGCCTTGCGCCTGTTCGGCCTTGCCAGCCTCCAGCTTGGTTTCGTCGGCGATGCCGCGCGCGGCCAGCTCGGCCGTGGCCACGCGCTTGTGCGGGTTGGACGGGCCAGCCATGTTGCGCACCACGCCGGACAGGTCGAAGCGCAGCACGCGCTCGTATTGCGCGGTCTTCAGTGCATCGGCCCACAGCCCGGTGGTCCTGGCATAGGTTTCGACCAGTTTGACCTGCGCATCCTCGCGACCGGTCAGGCGCAGGTAGTCGATGGTCTGCTGGTCGATGTAGAACATCGCCGCGGTCGCACCGAATTCGGGCGTCATGTTGGAAATCGTGGCGCGGTCGCCAATGGTCAGCGCGTCGGCGCCTTCGCCGAAAAATTCCAGGTAAGCGCCGACGACCTTTTCCTTGCGCAGGAATTCGGTCAGCGCCAGCACCACGTCGGTGGCGGTGATGTCCGGCTGCGGCCGGCCGCTGAGTTCGACACCGATGATGTCCGGCAGCCGCATCCACGAGGCGCGGCCCAGCATCACGCTTTCCGCTTCCAATCCGCCTACGCCAATGGCAATCACGCCGAGCGCGTCCACGTGCGGGGTGTGGCTATCGGTGCCGACCAGCGTATCCGGATACGCCACGCCGTCGATGGCGTGGACCACTGGCGACATCCGCTCCAGGTTGATCTGATGCATGATCCCGTTGCCCGGTGGAATCACGTCCACGTTCTTGAACGCGCGCTTGGTCCAGTCGATGAAATGAAACCGGTCTTCGTTGCGGCGGTCTTCCACCGCACGGTTCTTGGCGAACGCCTGCTTGTCGAAGCCGGCGTATTCCACCGCCAGCGAGTGATCGACGATCAGCTGGGTCGGCACCACCGGATTGACCTGGGCCGGGTCGCCGCCCTGCTCCGCAATCGCATCGCGCAGCCCGGCCAGGTCCACCAGCGCGGTCTGGCCCAGGATGTCGTGGCAGACCACGCGCGCCGGGAACCACGGGAAATCCAGGTCGCGCCGACGTTCGATCAGCTGCATCAGCGCCGCATCCAGCAGCGCCGGGTCGCAGCGCCGGACCAGGTTTTCGGCATGCACGCGGCTGGTGTAGGGCAGCGTGTCGTAGGCGCCGGGTTGCAGCGCATCGACCGCCGCGCGCGTATCGAAATAGTCCAGCTGGGTGCCAGGCAAGGGCTTGCGGTGGGCGGTGTTCATGGTCGGATCTGATCTACGAAAAAGGACAAGGCGTCTGGATCGCAGGTGACCGACGGGCCGTCTGGCGCATCGTCCTTCCGCATCTGGTGCATCCACATCGCAGGCGGCAATCTGGCACCTGGAAACGCATTGATCAATCTTGATTTCGATAATCAATCTATCTGCCGTCAGCTCCACCTCACGAGAAGCAACGCCTGCCAAGGCGAGCTTCGTCGCGATCAGCGCCAGGGGCACGGCGCGCTGAAGTCAGCGACAGACCTTGAACACCCGTGCATCCCAGGACGAAGCGTCGCTGTAGGACCAGCGCACGCCCTTGCGCTCGTGCGCGGCTGCACGCGCCTGGCGCGCGCGTTCGCAGGGACTGGGCGCGCTGGCCCGTGGCGCATGGGAACGTCGGGTACTGCGCGCGGCGGGAACGCGGTTGCTGGACTTCAGGTACTGACGGTCGCGCTCGATGCTGCGCTCGGCCGCGTTGCGCTCTGTCGTGGTCGCTCCGATGTTGGGGTCCGTCGTCCATTGCTTCTCGGTGATCCCGGCACAGGCATCGGACTGGTAGACGACGGTGCCGGCCGCATCACGGCATTTGTAGACGGACTGTGCGCCGGCACCTTCCGTCAACAGGCACAGTCCCAGCAGCAGGATCAATCTCATCGCGGCATTCCTTTGCGCGCACGGGGTGCCGTCAACTTGAATGATCCAGCCCGCCCGTGCCATCAGCATGGGACGCGCCTGCGGGTCAGACAACAGCCCGACTGCGTTAGCTGCAGCCTCCGGCGCGACACCGCCCCGCGGGCAGCGTGGGCGACCGCCGCTGCGATGCGGAAATGCACCCAGCTGGGGCTTCCTGTACCGTGTCGCGGGGATCTGGACACACCGAGGCGTCATCGCTGCAAGGTTGCGGCGTGGGTGAGGCGTGCCATCGGCACGCTTCCCGCCTCTAAAACACTGATTGCTCCTGGAGAATCTGATGTCCGTGCAAACGCCTGCTTCCGAGGAAATGGAAGTCCGCGAGAACCTCGCTACGCGCCTGGCCGAGTCCGGCCGCCTGCCCGATGCCCTGCTGCGCATGGGCATCCGCCGCATGTGCGCCCAGCGCCTGAAGGACCAACGCAAGGGTGGCACCGATGCGGTGTTCGCGCGCCAACAGGCCTGGCTGGATGGCCTGCGCGAAGACGCCATCGCCGTGGAACCCCAGGGCGCCAGCCGCCAGCAGCACGAGCTGCCGCAGGAGTTCTTCCGCCTGTGCCTGGGCAAGAACCTCAAGTACAGCAGCTGCTTCTGGGACGACACCACCACCGACCTGAGCCAGGCCGAAGAGAAGATGCTGCGCCTGTACTGCGAACGCGCCGAACTGGTTAACGCCAACCACATCCTGGAACTGGGCTGCAGCTGGGGCTCACTGACACTGTGGATGGCCGAGCGCTATCCGCGGGCGACGATCACCGCGGTGTCCAACTCGCGCCTGCAGAAGGAATTCATCGAAGCCCGCTGCCGCGAACGCGCGATCTTCAACGTCGAGGTCATCACCGCCAACATCAATGCGCTGCAGCTGCCGGAGGCGGTCTTCGACCGCGTGGTCTCGATCGAGATGTTCGAACACATGCGCAACTACCAGGAGCTGCTGTCGCGCGTGGCCGGCTGGCTCAAGCCCGGCGGCAAGCTGTTCGTGCATCTGTTCTGCCATCGCGAGCTGCTGTACCTGTTCGAGGCCGAAGGCGATGACCCCTGGATGGGCCGGCACTTCTTCACCGGCGGGTTGATGCCGGCGGCCGATACGCTACTCAAGTTCCAGGAACAGCTGACCATCGAAGAGCGCTGGCTGCTGCCGGGGACGCATTACCAGAAGACCGCCAACGCCTGGCTGGAAAACCAGGACGCCAACCACGACCAGGTCATGGGCCTGATGCGCCAGGCTTACGGCGTGGCTGATGCCGGCCGCTGGTATCAGCGCTGGCGCATGTTCTGGATGGCCTGCGCGGAATTGTTCGGCTATGCCAATGGCAACGAATGGATGGTGGCGCACTACCGCTTCAAACGCTGAAGCCGTGCAGTGCAGCTCCTGCGCCCTTGTAGAGCGGAGCTTGTTGCGCTGCTCTTCGGCCAGACCCAGGGCAAGCTTCAGCGGAGTCCCAAAAAGGGGATTGCAACAAGGTCCGCTCTACAGGAAAGCGACTTCAGGCCGAAGGCCGCAGCTGGCTCGCAAGCCAGGCACCGGCAAACACCAGCAACAAACCGCCCGCCAGACTGATGCCCAAGTTGGCGAGCATGGCCATTCCGCGGCCCGTGCGCACGAAGATCAGGCTTTCCATCATCAGCGACGAAAACGTGGTCAGGCCGCCCAGGATGCCCACGATCAGGAACGCGCGCAGGTACAGCGCCGGCTGGCCGCGATCTTCCAGCCATACCACCAGGAAGCCACCCACCAGCGAGCCAAGGAAGTTCACCGCGATGGTGCCGTAAGGAAGCCCACTGCCGAACTGGCGCAGCATCTGCCCGCCGATCCAGAAGCGCAGGCCGGCGCCGAGCGCGCCGCCGGTCATGACCAGCGCCAGCTGCTGCCACCAGATCGCAGGGTTCATGCTTTTCCTTTCCCGGCCCGCGCTTGCGCACGGGCGGCACGCAGGGCATCGAGCTTCTGCTTGAGTTTGATTTCCAGGCCACGCTCGACCGGTTCGTAATAGATCCGCTCGCCCATCGCATCGGGAAAGCCGGTCTGGTCCAGCGCGATGCCACCTTCGGCATCGTGGTCGTACTGGTAACCGTCGCCGTAGCCCAGGCCCTTCATCAGCTTGGTCGGCGCGTTGCGCAGGTGCATCGGGACCTCCTGCGTGCCGGTCTCGGCCACTTCGCGCTTGGCCAGATTGAAGGCGGCGTAGCCCGCGTTGGATTTGGCGGTGGACGCCAGATACAGCACCAACTGGGCCAGGGCGAGTTCGCCTTCGGGGCTGCCCAGGCGCTCGTAGATGTCCCAGGCTTCCAGCGCCATCTGCTGCGCGCGCGGGTCGGCCAGGCCGATGTCCTCGACCGCCATGCGCGTCAACCGGCGCGCCAGATAAGCGCGGTCGCAGCCGCCATCGAGCATGCGGGTCAGCCAGTACAGCGCAGAATCGGGATTGGAGCTGCGCACGGATTTATGCAGCGCCGAGATCTGGTCGTAGAACTGCTCGCCGCCCTTGTCGAAGCGACGCGTGCGGTCGGCCAGCACCTGCACCAGCGTCGCTTCGGTGATCTCACCGGCTTCGTCTGCAGCCAGTTCGGCGGCGATCTCCAGCAGGGTCAGTGCACGGCGAACGTCGCCATCGGCGGCACCGGCAATCTGCGCCAGCGCGGCATCGGACACGCTCAACGCCTGCCCCGCCAGGCCACGCTCGCCATCATCCAGTGCATGTCGCAGCGCCTGGGCAATGTCGGTCGCGGACACCGCTTCCATCACATGCACGCGGCAGCGCGACAGCAGCGCGGAATTCAACTCGAACGAAGGGTTCTCGGTGGTGGCGCCGACGAACAGGATCGTACCGCGCTCGATATGCGGCAGGAACGCATCCTGCTGGCCCTTGTTGAAGCGGTGGACCTCGTCGACGAACAACACCGTGCGCCGGCCTTCGGCGAACCGATGCGCGGCCTCGGCCAGCACCTGGCGCACTTCCGGAAGCCCGGACAGGACCGCAGAGATCGCCTTGAACTCAGCATCGGCATAACGCGCCAACAACAGCGCCAGGGTGGTCTTGCCGCAGCCCGGCGGGCCCCACAGGATCATCGAATGCACATGGCCGGATTCGACCGCGCGGCGCAGCGCGGTGCCCGGCGCCAGCAGCCGGCGCTGGCCAACCATTTCGTCCAGGGTGCGCGGACGCATGCGCTCGGCCAGCGGCTGCATCGCGCTGCGGTCGACGCTCAGCAGGTCTGGCGTATCGCTGGGAAAGGTCTTGGCTCTGGCCACGGCCCTATTCTATCGCGGCGTGGCCGCTTGCCCGGTACGGGTCAGTTGCCGTCGCCGACCACGTCCACGCCGGCGGCAGGCTTGTAGCTGAAGGTGCCGGTGGCGAAGGATGGGTTGCGCTTCCAGTTGGTGAAGTCCACTTCGGTGCGCTGGCCGACTGCATCGGTCACGTCCATGCGCATCAGCTGGCCGTTGGAAAAGCCCAGCTTGGCGATCTGGAAACCGGTCGCCGAGTCATCGCGCTTGGGCGTCAGGGTCATCCACTGCAGGCCCTGCTCGGCCGGACCTTCGGACACGTCGAACTTTGCGTCCAGCTCCTTCGGCTTGAGCAGCGCCGCCAGCGGACTGGACTCGGCCTCGTTGCCCTGGCCGCGCACGGTGACCTGCTGCAGGTCGGGCTCATACAGCCACACCTTCTTGCCATCGGCGACGATCAGCTGCTCGTAGGGCTTTGCGTACTCCCAGCGGAACAGGTCCGGCGTGGACAGCGCAACCCGGCCGCTGGAGCGTTCCTTCAGGCTGCCGTTGCCGTTGAAGGTCTTCTGCGCGAACTGGCCATCGAGCCCTTTCAAGCCCGTGGTGAAAGTCGTCAGCTCGTCGCGTGCACCGGCCAAGGCGGTGCCGGCCAGCAGCGCCGTGCCCAGGACGGCCAATCGCAGCATGCGGATCATGGGAAACCCCTGTTGTTTCGATGTGCCAAGTTTGACGCGTCCAGTCTGAATCCGCATGCCACGACGCATGGCTGCCCGTGGCCGCCATTCAGCCATGCGCGCATCGCTCAGCGCGCGGTCTGCACCGTGGACAGATCGCCGTACAGGATCTGGCCGCGGAAGCCGCGTCGCACATCCTGGTACAGCGCGCGGAACGCCGGGTAATCGGCCGGTTGGCAGAGCTGGTCGGCGCCATGGATGGCATTGAGCGTGAGCCGGTGGGTGGCAGTGATCTGCTGGCCGTCGCGCGCCCAGGTCACGTCGTAGCGGCCCGCCGTGTTCTCGAAATGCGCATCGCGTGGGATTGCGATCACCGGCACACTGGTCGGGAAACGCAGCACATAGGTTTCCTCGCGCAGGGTCTGGTTGCACTGGAACGGGGTCAGGTTGGTTTCGGCCACGGCTTTCGAATACAGCTCACGCATGGAATCGGCACCCGGCATGTCCGGTAGGGTCATGCCACCGACGCTACTGAAATCCACGTCGTCCTGCGCGCTGAAATCGAAGCCGTAGCCGAATGGGTGGTCCAGGTCCTCGGCCTGGCCCTGCAGGCGCAGGCGGCCCTGCCCGTTCAAGCCCGACGACGCCATGATCGAGTCCTCGATGCGCTGGCGGTTCTGCGTGGTCAGCTGCGAGAAGGTTCCGCGCAGGCCGATCTCGCCACTGGCGCCGCTGTCGATCGTCGTCTGCCCGCTGACATTGCCCTTGGCATCGAAATCGAAAGTGCTGGTCGCGCGATAGGCGCTGCGCGATGGGTCGTTCGCTGGCGTGCGCGCCACCACGCCATCGGCCGTGTGCACCACCGGTGCGCCCAGGTCCGACGCAGGCAGCTGGCCGAAGCGCGCATACGGGCTGGTCGAGTCCAGATACAGGCTGAACTCCGGCACCCAGGTGATCGCGTGGTTGAAGCGCCCCAGGACCACGCCCTTGGGCAGGGTCGGCCCGCCGCCGGCACCGATCAGCACTGGCGAACTGGCAATGCCTTTTGCCGCCAGCAAGGCCTCCAGGATCACGGTGTGGTCCTTGCAGTCGCCGTAGTGGTTGGCCAGGATCGACGCGGCCGGATTCGGTTCAAGCCCGCCGTTGCCCAGGTAGACCGCCACGTAGCGGATGTTGGCCGCGACCCATTCGTAGATCGCCTGTGCCTGCGCGCGACGGTCGTCGATGCCCGCAGTGATCGCATCGGCCTGCCGCTGGATTTCCGGCGTGACCTTCGCCGCCTCACCCGCCGCCCGCTGATACGCGCGACCCAGCTGGCCGTAGCTGTCGAAGGTGCTGGCCATGATCCCGGGACTGAACTCCCAGGCCGACACGCTCCAGGCCTGCGGGTCCATCGGCGTGCGGTTGCTGTAGCTCCACTCCCAGTGCGCATTGCCGCCCTCGACCCTGCGCTTGCCGCCCTGCATGCCCGTAGCTTCCAGATGCATCGGTATGGACGCCGGCGCGGTCAGGGTGACCCTGGCCTGGTCGTACTGCTGCATCAACGGGAAGGTTTCCCACAGGTTGAAATAGCCGGCGAAGTACGGCTGCACCTGGTGCGTGCGGTAGCGGTAGACCACGCGCGTGCCCGGCGCCAGGTTCGGGAACACGATGACCTTGACCTTGCGGTCGGCGTACATCGCCGCCGAGGCACTGGAATAGCTCTCCTGGGTGTAGATGCGGTCCGGCGCCACGTCATGACGCTGGCCATCGGCGGTGATGGTGTAGGCGGCCAGCACTTCCAGCCGTTCCATCTTCTCGCTGTAGCTCAGACGCACCTGGCTCCAGGCCTCGACCCCGGCCTTGGTGCGGACCAGCACTTCGTATTCGTCGGTCTCGGTGCTGGTGTAGTCCGGCGCGACCACGTAGTCGGCCAGGTAGCGGACGAAGCTGAAGTTGTTGCTGGCTTCAACCGCTGCGACCGGCTCGGGACTGGAAGTCTTTGCCCCGGCCTCCTGTCGCGCCAGGGCGGACACCGGCAGCAGGCAGGCGCACAGCAGGATCAGCAGACGGGACATCACGTGCGTTCCGGGGATTGGGCTCACCTTGGAGTGTCCCGCACGGGGATGGTTCCTGCGTTGAACCTGACGGGTTTGTCGATGACCGCCGCTCAGCGCGGCGGCGGTGGAGCCAGCACGCTGCGGTCGCCATTGTGTTCTGGCGGCGAGACCACGCCGGCTGCTTCCATCGCCTCGACCAGGCGCGCGGCACGGTTGTAGCCGATCTTCAGCCGGCGCTGCACGCCGGAGATCGACGCGCGCCGGGTTTCGGTGACGATCTTCACCGCCTCGTCGTACAGCGGATCGGATTCGTCGCCACCGCCGCTGTTGGACTCGGGCAGGCCGGTCGGGCCGACCATCACGCCGTCACCCATCGACTGCATCTCTTCCAGCACGCCTTCCATGTAGTTGACCGGGCCGCTGGCCTTGAGGTGCTCGACCACGCGGTGCACTTCCTCGTCGCTGACGAAGGCGCCATGCACGCGGTCCGGCATGGCCGTGCCCGGTGGCAGGTACAGCATGTCGCCATGGCCCAGCAGGGTCTCAGCGCCGGACTGGTCGAGGATGGTGCGCGAGTCGATCTTGGAGCTGACCTGGAACGCGATGCGGGTCGGGATGTTCGCCTTGATCAGGCCGGTGATCACGTCCACCGATGGGCGCTGGGTGGCCAGGATCAGGTGGATGCCGGCCGCACGCGCCTTCTGCGCCAGGCGGGCAATGAGTTCTTCGACCTTCTTGCCGACGATCATCATCATGTCGGCGAATTCGTCGATGAAAATCACGATGAACGGCAGCGTGTCCAGCTGGCGCGGCATCTCGTCCAGGTCCGGGTTCGGCTTGAACAGCGGGTCCATCAGCGGCTGGCCGGCGTTGACCGCGTCGGTCACCTTCTTGTTAAAGCCGGCCAGGTTGCGCACGCCGACCGCACTCATCAGCTTGTAGCGGCGCTCCATCTCGGCCACGCACCAGCGCAGGCCGTTGGCGGCCTCCTTCATGTCGGTGACGACCGGCGCCAGCAAGTGCGGGATACCTTCGTAGACGCTCAGTTCGAGCATCTTCGGGTCGATCATCAACATCCGCAGTTCTTTCGGACTGGCCTTGTACAGCAGGCTCAGGACCATGGCATTGACCGCCACCGACTTGCCCGAACCGGTGGTGCCGGCGACCAGCAGGTGCGGCATGCGCGCCAGGTCGGCCACCGATGGCTGGCCGGCGATGCCCTTGCCCAGCGCCAGGGTCAGCGGACTGGTGGACTTGTCGTATTCCTTGGAGCGCAACAGCTCGGAGAGATAGATCATCTCGCGGCTGGTGTTGGGAATTTCCAGGCCGATCACCGACTTGCCCGGGATCACGTCGACCACGCGCACCGCCTTGACCGACAGGCCACGGGCGATGTCCTTGTCCAGCGAGCTGATCTGGCTGACCTTGACGCCCGGCGCCGGCTCTAGTTCGAAGCGGGTGATCACCGGTCCCGGATAAGCGCCGACAACCTGCACATCAATGCGGAAGTCCTTGAGCTTGAACTCGATCTGGCGCGACAGGGTTTCCAGGGTTTCCTCGGAATAGCCCTTGGCCTGCGGCTTGGGATCGTCCAGCAGGGCCAGCGGCGGCAGGCCATCGGCGGTGGCGCCGGTGCCGTGGAACAGCGGGATCTGGGTCTCGCGCTTGGCGCGCTCGCTCTTTTCCACCACTGGCGCGGCCGGCGGCTCGATCTTGACCGGTTCGCGCTTGGCCTGCTTGACCGCATCGACCTTGCGCACTTCCTCGCGCTGTTCGCGCATGACGCGGGTCTTCTGCCAGTCCTCGGCCTGCTTGCCACCGCGACGCAGCAGCGCCGGCAACGCGGTCACGCCCTGCCCGATCCGTTCCATCAGGGCGAACCATGAGAGCCCGGTGGCCAGCGTCACCGACACCAGGAACAGCGCCAGCAGGAACAGGTTGCCGCCCAGGTCGCCGAACAGCACGGTCAACGAACGCCCCACCAGCCGGCCCAGGATGCCGCCCGGGCCAGCGGAGAAGTCCGTGGCCGAGATATGGCGCACGAACAGCAGCCCGGTCGAGGAAATCAGGAAACCGACCATGCCCACCAGGCGCAGCGCCGGCCCCAGGTCCGCTTCGCCATCCCCATCCTTGTCCATGCCGAACAGCGCGATCCAGGCGATCGCGCCCAGGATCACCGGCAGCAGGAACGCCACGTAGCCACAGAAACCCAGCAGCAGGTCCGCGACGATCGCGCCGACCTTGCCGCCCATGTTGTGGATGGGCGCGGTCAGGTTGCTGGTGTTGGTCCAGCTGGGGTCCTGCGGCGAATAGGTGAACAGGCAGGCCAGCAGGTACAGCAGCACCGGCGCGATCACGATCAATGCAAGGTCGCGCCACAAACGCTGGCGGCCGGGATTGGGGGGCGTGGACGGCTTGGTGCGGCGCGCGGCGGGGGCGCCTTTGGATTTGCCGCGTTCCGGGAGCGCTTTTGCCACCTTGGGATCCGACCTCAGGAATATTTCGTTAGTGCTTGATAGTAAACGAATCGCGCGCGAAATTCAGTGAGGCCTGCAGTCGGGCCCGTCAGGCCGGCACTAGGCGTCATGCGACCCTGTTCCAATGCGATGCGGCCGGAGCATTCCACCTGCGCGCCTTGATTCGACTTGCCTGCACCGCCACTCTATGGCCCGTCCGCAGCGGTCCAGATCGCGTCTGTTCCGTGCTTTTAACCCCAATATTTCGAGTATACATGAGCACTTCCAAGCACAGCCGCCTGTTGATCCTGGGCTCCGGCCCGGCCGGATGGACCGCCGCCGTCTACGCCGCGCGCGCCAATCTCAAGCCCGTGGTGATCACCGGCCTGCAGCAGGGCGGCCAGCTGATGACCACCACTGAAGTCGACAACTGGCCGGGCGACGCCCACGGCCTGATGGGCCCGGACCTGATGGCGCGCATGCAGACCCATGCCGAGCGCTTCGAGACCGAGGTCATCTTCGACCATATCCACACCGCCGACGTGACCCAGCGCCCGTTCAAGCTGATCGGCGACAGCGCCGAATACACCTGCGACGCGCTGATCATTGCCACCGGCGCCACCGCCAAGTACCTGGGCCTGGAGTCGGAAGAGGCCTTCAAGGGCCGCGGCGTGTCGGCCTGCGCGACCTGCGATGGCTTCTTCTACCGCGACCAGGACGTAGCCGTGGTCGGTGGCGGCAACACCGCCGTGGAAGAAGCGCTGTACCTGTCCAACATCGCCAGCAAGGTCTACCTGGTCCACCGCCGCGACACCCTGCGCGCCGAGAAGATCATGCAGGACAAGCTGCAGGCCAAGATCGACGCTGGCAAGATCGTGCCGGTCTGGCACCACACCGTGGACGAAGTGCTGGGCAACGAGGCTGGCGTGACTGGTCTGCGCGTGAAGTCGGTGCTGGACGGCAGCACCCAGGACCTGGTCGTGCACGGCTTCTTCGTCGCCATCGGCCACACCCCCAACACCAGCCTGTTCGACGACCAGCTGGGCATGAACAACGGCTACCTGACCATCCAGTCCGGTCTGGATGGCAACGCCACCCAGACCACGGTGCCGGGCGTGTTCGCCGCGGGCGACGTGGCCGACCAGCATTACCGCCAGGCGATCACCTCGGCCGGCTTCGGCTGCATGGCCGCGCTGGATGCCGAGCGCTTCCTGGACAAGGGCGCCTGATCCGCTCACCCGGCTGGGCGCGCCAGTGCCCGGCCGGGGCGTACGGCCCACACCATAGCCCACGGCATACTGCGGTTCCCGCCTGATCGTCGAGTGCTGATGACGCTGCTCCGGCCCTTCTCCGTGCTGACTACCGAATGATGCAGACCCGCTGGCTGCGGTCGCTGGACGGCATCGCGCCCGAAGCCTGGGATGCACTGCTTGGCGATGACAACCCCTTCGTTCGCCATGCCTTCCTGTCCGGGCTTGAGCGCACAGGCTGCCTGCGTACCGACTGGGGCTGGACGCCGCAGCACCTGACCCTGTGGGATGGCGAGCGATTGGTGGGCGCCGCGCCGGGGTATCTCAAGACCAACTCACACGGCGAGTTCGTGTTCGACCACGCCTGGGCGCATGCCTATGCTCGCTATGGCGAGGATTACTTCCCGAAGTGGCTGTGCGCGGTGCCCTACTCGCCCGTGACCGGCCCGCGCCTGCTGGCCAGGACCCCGGAAGCGCGCCAGGCACTGGTGCACGCCATCACCGCCCATGTCCGCAGACACGGCCTGTCCTCGGCCCACGTCAATTTCCATGCGGCGGCAGAAGACGCCGATTTCGACGCCGAGTGGTTGCCACGCACCGATGTCCAGTATCAATGGCACAACATGGCGGGCTGGACCGATTTCGATGCCTTCCTGGGCGCGATGGATCACAAGCATCGCAAGAACATCCGCCAGGAGCGGACCAAGGTCGCCAAGGCTGGCGTGACCTTTCGCGTGCTGCATGGCGATGAGGCCAGCGATGACGATCTGGACGCCATGTATGGCTTCTACCTGCAGACCTTCCAGGAATATGGCAATTCGCCCGCGCTGACCCCGGAATTCCTCAAGCACCTGGCGCTGGCCATGCCGCGGGCGCTGGTGTTGTTCCTGGCCCAACACGAAGGCCACCCGGTCGCCGGTGCGCTGTGCCTGCGCGGTGGCGACACGCTCTACGGCCGCTACTGGGGTGCCGATGCCACCCTGGCCGGCCTGCATTTCGAGACCTGTTATTACCAGGGTATCGATTACTGCCTGCGCGAGGGCCTGACCCGCTTCGAACCCGGCGCGCAGGGCGTGCACAAGATCGCGCGCGGTTTCCTGCCGACCTTCGTGCGCAGCCGGCACTGGATTGCCGACCCTTCGTTCCGCGAGGCACTGGGGCGCTGGTGCCGGGAAGAAGATGCATCAGTGCGGCAACACGCGACGATCCTGGCCGGACGCTCGCCGTTCCGCGAAGGGACCGCTGAAGTGGAGCGATCAATGACGGCAGTCGCGCAGGAAGAAGGTGGCCGATGAGCCGGCGCCTGCCTTTCCTGCTGGATGCATCGCCCGGCGCGCCTTTTCCCGACCCGAACCTGGCGCTGCGTGAGCCCGATGGACTGCTGGCCGTGGGCGGCGACCTGAGCTCGCAACGCCTGCTCAACGCCTACCGCGCCGGGGTGTTCCCGTGGTACTCGGATGGCCAACCGCTGCTGTGGTGGTCGCCCGATCCGCGCACCGTGTTCCGTACCAATGGCGTGCACCTGAGTGCGCGCTTCAGGCGCCAGCTGCGCGGCAGTGACTGGATCCTGCGGGCCGATACCGCGTTCGCCCGGGTGATGATGGCCTGCGCCAACGCGCCACGGCCTGGCCAGGATGCCACCTGGATCACCGCGCAGATGCTGGATGCCTACGTGGCGCTGCACCGGCAAGGCCATGCGCATTCGCTGGAAGTCTGGGATGCCGGGACACTGGTCGGCGGCATCTATGGCGTGGCCATCGGCCAGATGTTCTTCGGCGAAAGCATGTTCAGCGCCGCCTCTGGTGGCTCGAAGGCCGCCCTGGCCGGGTTGGCGCATGTGCTGGGCAGCTGGGGCTGGCCGCTGATCGATGCGCAGGTCGATAACGACCATCTTGGCCGCATGGGCGCCGAGCAGTGGCCGCGCGCCGAATTCCTGGCGCTGGTGGCAGGCCAGGTGCAACTGGAAGGTACTGCCGAGGCCTGGACCAGGCGCGTCGGCGATATCCCGGCGGCCTTGTTGGGCGCCGCTTAACGCAATTTTGCGGTGGCGACGCAAGCGGGGTATAATGCGCGGCTTCGCGGGCAGCGCTTCCGTTGCCGCACTCTCAGCAGGCTTCCATGTCGAAAGACGATTCAATCGAATTCGAAGGCGCCGTCACCGAGACGCTGCCCAACACCATGTTCCGCGTCAAGCTGGAAAATGGACATGAAATCATCGCCCACATCTCCGGTCGCATGCGCAAGAACTACATCCGCATCCTGACCGGTGACAAGGTCAAGGTGGAAATGACGCCTTACGACCTGACCAAGGGGCGCATCACCTACCGCATGAAATAAGCCGCACGGCGGCTTGTTTTTGAAAGGCAGCCCAGCGGGCTGCCTTTTTGCATGGGTTGCCCACCGATATCCAGGTGGCGAGCCAGCCCTCCTGTCCTGATGGCCACGCAAAGAAAAAGCGGCTTGCGCCGCTTTTTCTCATTGCCGACTGGGCCCCGATTACTCGACCGTGGCCGGCAGCAGGCGCTCGGGCTCGGACTGCGCGGTGACCACCAGCTCGTCGTCCTTGACATCGATGCTGACCCGGCCGCCGCCGATCAACTTGCCGAACAGCAGCTCGTCGGCCAGTGGGCGCTTGATCTTGTCCTGGATCACCCGCGCCATCGGGCGCGCACCCATCTGCGGGTCGAACCCGTGCTGGGCCAGCCAGTCGCGCGCTTCCGGCGTGGCCGAGAGCGTGACGTGCTTTTCGTGCAGCAGCATTTCCAGCTCGATCAGGAACTTGTCCACCACGCGCAGGATGTGGTCGAAGCCCAGCGCCTGGAACTGCACGATCGCGTCCAGGCGATTGCGGAATTCCGGCGTGAAGCCGCGACGAATCACTTCCATCGCATCGGTGGAATGATCCTGCTTGGTGAAGCCGATCGAGCGACGCGAAGCCTGGGCGGCACCGGCGTTGGTGGTCATCACCAGGATCACGTTCTTGAAGTTCGCCTCGCGCCCGTTGGTATCGGTCAGCACGCCGCGATCCATGACCTGCAACAGGATGTTGAAGATGTCCGGGTGGGCTTTTTCCACCTCATCCAGCAACAGCACGCAATGCGGGTTCTTGACGACCTTCTCGGTCAGCAGACCACCCTGGTCGAAACCGACATAGCCCGGAGGGGCGCCAATCAGGCGGCTGATCGAATGCGGCTCCATGTATTCGGACATGTCGAAGCGCACCAGCTCGATCCCGAGCTGCATCGCCAGCTGCTTGGTGACCTCGGTCTTGCCGACACCGGTCGGACCGGCGAACAGGAAGTTGCCGATCGGCTTGTCCGGATTGCCCAACCCCGAGCGCGCCAGCTTGATCGCCGAGGCCAGCGATTCGATCGCCGGGTCCTGGCCGAAGATCACCATCTTCAGGTTGCGGTCCAGGTGCTGCAGCACGTCCTTGTCGGTCGCGCTGACCTGCTTGGCCGGGATGCGCGCCATCTTGGCGACGATCGTCTCGATCTCTTCGATATCAATCAGGGTCTTGCGCTGTTCTTCCGGCAACAGGCGCTGGCGGGCGCCGGCCTCGTCGATCACGTCGATGGCCTTGTCCGGCAGCAGGCGGTCGCCGATGTGCTTGACCGACAGGTCGACCGCGGCCTGTAGCGCTTCGTCGGCATAGCTGACGTTGTGATGCGACTCGTACCTGGGCTTGAGGCCCTGCAGGATCTCGTAGGTCTCGCTGATGGTCGGCTCGACCACGTCGATCTTCTGGAAGCGGCGCGCCAGGGCGCGGTCCTTCTCGAAGATGCCGCGGTATTCCTGGAAGGTGGTCGAGCCGATGCAGCGCAGCTCGCCCGACGCCAGCGCCGGCTTGATCAGGTTGGACGCATCCATGGTGCCGCCCGACGCCGAGCCGGCACCGATGATGGTGTGGATCTCGTCGATGAACAGCACCGCGTTGGGCACTTTCTTCAACGCGCTGAGCACCGCCTTGAGGCGCTTCTCGAAGTCGCCGCGATACTTGGTACCCGCCACCAGCGCGCCCAGGTCGAGCGAGTAGATGACCGCGTCTTCCAGCACCTCGGGCACTTCGCCGTCGACGATGCGCTTGGCCAGGCCTTCGGCCAGGGCGGTCTTGCCGACACCGGCCTCGCCCACGTACAGCGGGTTGTTCTTGCGGCGGCGGCACAGGACCTGGATGGTGCGTTCGATCTCTTCGGCGCGGCCGACCAGCGGGTCGATCTTGCCGTTGCGCGCGGCTTCGTTGAGGTTGCTGGCGTATTCGGCCAGGGCGTCGCCCTTGGCCTCGCCTTCGCCGCCCTCTATCTTGCCTTCGGTGGATTCACCGGACGAGGCCTGCGGTTCGCCCTCGCCCTGCTTGGCGATGCCATGGGACAGGTAGTTGACGATGTCCAGGCGGGTCACGTCCTGCTGGTTCAGGAAATAGACCGCGTGGGAATCCTTCTCGCCGAAGATCGCCACCAGCACATTGGCGCCGGTGACCTCCTTCTTGCCCGAGGACTGCACGTGGTACACGGCCCGTTGCAGCACGCGCTGGAAGCCCAGGGTGGGCTGGGTGTCGCGCCCGTCATCTTCTGCCAAGCGCGAGACCGAGGCCTCCACGGCCTGGTCCAGGTCCGTACGCAGGCGTGCGGTATCGGCGCCGGTGGCCTTGAGGACGGCCTGGGCGGAGGGGTTGTCGAGTAATGCGAGCAGGAGATGCTCAACGGTCATGAACTCATGGCGCGCCTCGCGGGCGCGCTTGTAGCACTGGCCGATGGTCTGCTCGAGGTCTTTGCTGAACATGGATCGCTCCCAACTGCTGATGCCAACAATATGCGGCCTGTAGCGGGAATTTCCACAACGGGTTTGAACTGCTGTGTTCAGCCAGCGGTGGGCTGGCCTACGACCGGGGTCAGGACTGTTCCATCGTGCACAGCAAAGGATGCTGGCTCATCCGGGAAAACTCGTTCACCTGGGCGACCTTGGACTCTGCCACCTCACGCGTGTAGACGCCGCACACACCGCGGCCGCGGGTGTGGACGTGCAGCATCACCTGGGTGGCTTTCTCGATATCCATATTGAAGAACTGCTGCAGCACCTCGATGACGAAATCCATCGGGGTGTAGTCGTCGTTGAGCAGCAGGACCTGGTACAGCGGCGGTGGCGCGACTTCCGGCTTGCCGGTTTCGACCAGGACGCCGTGATCGTGCTCATGTTGGGGGGCTTGGGGCATGCGTGAATTATACGGATTGGACTGGCTGCGTCTGCGCACGCACAATTTGCCGGATGAAGAATGTCCGTCGCTTGCATGCCCGCAATGGATTTACGCGCAACTGTCCCAATATCGGGCCAATCTTCCTGATGGCGCGTCCGCAATGACGTTCACGACCGATCGCTTCTGGCAACCCGACACCACCGTGGCGACCATCGTGGTGCGCGATGGTCGGCTGCTAATGGTCGAAGAACACGCCGAAGGCTGGCTGGTGCTCAACCAGCCCGCCGGTCACCTGGAGCCGGATGAGAGCCTGCAGGACGCCGCGGTGCGCGAGACGCGGGAGGAAAGCGCCTGGACCGTGCGCCTGACCCAGTTCGTCGGCGCCTACCAGTGGAAGGCCGAGACCGGGCGCCATTACCTGCGTTTTGCCTTCGCCGCCGACCCGGTCTCGCACGACCCGGCCCTGACGCTGGACGAGGGCATCGTGCGTGCGGTCTGGATGACGCCGGACGAGCTGCAGCAGACACGCCAGCGCCATCGCAGCCCGCTGGTCTGGCAGGTGGTCGAAGACTATCTGGCCGGGCGCCGGTTTCCCCTGTCCGCCGTGAACCAGGTGCCATGAGTACGCCGCGCGTGATGGTGGGTGTGTCCGGTGGCGTGGATTCGTCGGTCGCCGCCCTGCAGCTGGTCCAGGCCGGCGAGCCGCTGGCCGGGTTGTTCATGCAGAACTGGTCGGATGATGGCTCCGGCGAATGCCGCGCCGAGGACGACCGGCGCGATGCGGTGGCGGTGTGCGGGCGGCTGGGCATCCCCTTCCACTTCCGCGATTTCTCGAAGGAATACTGGGATGGGGTGTTCGCCCACTTCCTGGCCGAATACGCCGCCGGCCGCACGCCGAACCCCGACGTGCTGTGCAACCGCGAGGTGAAGTTCAAGCACTTCATCGACGCCGCGCGCGAGCTGGGCGCCGAGAAGATCGCCACCGGCCACTACGCGCGGGTCGAACAGCGCGGCAAGCACTGGCACCTGCTGCGCGGCGCCGATGCGGGCAAGGACCAGAGCTATTTCCTGCATCAATTAGGACAGGAGCAGCTGGCTGCGACGCTGTTTCCGATCGGCCACCTGCACAAGCCGGACCTGCGCGGGATCGCCCGCGACGCCGGCCTGCCGGTACACGACAAGAAGGACTCGACCGGGATCTGCTTCATTGGCGAGCGTGATTTCCGCCAGTTCCTGGGCCAGTACCTGCCGGCCAAGGCCGGCGAGATGCGCGATCCTGACGGTGCGGTCATCGGCCAGCATCCGGGCGTGTTCTTCTTTACCCTTGGCCAGCGCGAAGGCCTGAACATCGGCGGCGTGCGCGGACGCGCCGCGGCGCCCTGGTATGTGGTCGGCAAGGATGTGGCGACCAATGTGCTGTACGTCGATCAGGACACCCGCAGCCCTTACCTGCATTCCACGCAACTCCATAGCGAGCCCATGCACTGGGTGTCAGGCAGCGCCCCCGCGGCGCGCTTCGACTGCAGTGCCCAGACCCGCTACCGGCAGGCTGCCGAAGCCTGCACGGTCAACGTACGAGAGGACGGAACACTGGATATCGAATTCGCACGCCCGCAACGCGCCGTCACGCCCGGCCAGTCCGTGGTGCTCTATGACGGCGATGACTGCCTGGGCGGCGCCGTGATCGCGACCACCAATGCGCCGCTGGAAGTGCGCCTGCAACAGGAGCGCGCGGCATGAGCGCGCCCCTGAGCGAACGCGTCCTGGCGCTGGCGGCGCTGGCCCAGGCGCTGGCCCAGGTGCGGCGCATCGCCGAAACCGGGCACTCGGACAACAGCGCCACCGGCGCGGTGCTGGACAGCGTGTTCCGGATGGATGCGCCTTCCACCGAAGCGGTGTACGACCGCGCGGCCAACCTTGGCCCGGGCCTGCGCCTGGTGCGCGATTATTTTGGCGGCGAGAACAAGGACCCGTCCCTGCCCCGCCTGGCCATGGCCGTGCTGCAGGTCGAGCGCCGCTTCATCCACGAAAAAGACACCGTCCAGGCCGTCACCGGTGGCCTGGAAGAGATCGCTCCCCAGGCCAGCGAGCGCGGCAGCACCCATCCGGACGTGTTGATGGCATTGGGCACGCTCTACGCTGACACCATCAGTCATCTGCGTCCGCGGGTGATGGTCCAGGGCAACCCGCATTACCTCGCCCAGCCAGGCGTGGTCTCGGAAATCCGCGCGATCCTGCTGGCCGCCGTGCGCGCGGCGGTGCTGTGGCGCCAGCTGGGCGGCAGCCTGTGGGACTTCGTGTTCGCCCGCAGGGCGATGGCGCAGGCGGCACGCGGCTGGCTGGGCGCCTGACGCAACGCTTCCCGACGATCCGTCAGCTGCGAACGAAGGCCGCGCCAGGCGGCGTCCGGTCCTTCTGCGCGCGCACCGCCGGGAATGCAGGCCTCGTCTTCGCGGCCTGCTAAAGACCCGGGACACATGGCCGATACAGCACTCGTGACTTTGCCGAGAACGTCCATGTATTCACGCCCGCTGATCCGTCTGGCCGCCCCGCTGGTCCTGACGTTGTTGTTTCCCGTTTCCGTTGGCTTCGATTGGCCAGCGCCAGCCCGTTGGGCCATCCTCACCACCATGACGTTGAGCTGGCTTGGGTTCGGTGCGTGGATGACCTACAGCCAGACCCGGCGGTCACCCGAGCAGGCCAAGGTCATGCGCGAGCAGGACCAGCTGCTTTCCGATCTGCGCAGTTTCGTGGGTAACGAGATCGAAGGTTCGCGCGGCGAAATCGAGCGGGCCCGCGAGCTGATCCGACAAGCCGTCTCCGGCCTCGGCGGCAGCTTCGAGGCGATGAACCGCAAGTCGCGCGAACAGAGTCAGGCACTGGCCCGGATCGTCGACCGCGCGGGCGACGATGGCGGTGCCGGTGTCGATGTGGCCCGCTTCGCCCAGCACGCCAGCTCCCGCATGGAGCAGCTGGTCGAAGCCCTGGAACAGGTCAGCGGCCAGAGCACCACCACGGTCCATCACATCGACGAAATGGCCCAGCACCTGGATGGCATCTTCGCCTTGCTCGAGGACGTCAAGTCGATCGCCGACCAGACCAACCTGCTGGCATTGAATGCCGCGATCGAGGCCGCACGCGCTGGCGAGGCCGGCCGCGGCTTCGCCGTGGTCGCCGACGAGGTGCGCAACCTCTCCGAGCGTTCGACCACGTTCAACGAACAGATCCGCAAGCTCGCGCACAGCTCCAAGGATGCCATCGCCAAGGTGCGGGAAACGGTCTCGCACATGGCGTCGCGCGACATGGATCGTTCCCGCGAGGCGCGCGTCGAGGCTGCCTCGATGCTGAACAACGTCGCTGCGATCAACAGGTCGCTGGGCGATGGCATGCGCGAGATTTCAGAATGCGGGCGTGCGATCGACAGCAGCGTGGCCGACGCGGTGCGCGCCCTGCAGTTCGAGGACATCGCCACCCAGGCACTGGGTGGCGTGCATACCCACCTGGACCGATTGACCGCGATCAATCGCGAGGCCGTTGGACTGCAGGAACTGTTGCACCGTCATGGTGGCGCCCCGGACGGCGAACTGGTCGCTGCACTACAGCGGGTCGGGACGCGCCTGCGCGAGATGCGCGTGGAATGGGAGCGCCCGCCGCACAAGGCGGTGGCACAGCAGAACATGGGCGCCGGCACGGTCGAGTTGTTCTGAGGACCCGCCCGATTGCAGCTTCGCCCCATGCGACGACAAGTCCCCGGTCCAGGCCGGGGTTTGTCGTTTCTGATCGCGACAGAAGGTCCAACCCCATGCCATCGCTCAATGCCCTGCCCTTGGCGGCCGCAGCCGGGAACACGGTGCTTTCCGAAGCGCGCCGCACAAGGTCGGGCCCTGGCAAAGCCGGGGAAGCATTGACGATGAATCCCCGCCGCGCGGTCCTGGAACAGCTGGAAACCTTGGCCCGGGCCGAGTTGCAAGACATGCGCTCCACGCACCGGGGCAACGCCGATGCGCCTGTGGCCGATGACAGCCTGGTCTGGCTCGGGCTGGCTTGGGATATGGGATTGACCGGCAGCAACATCGCGGAAGTCGAACTTCCCGAGTGAATCCCTGAAGCGACCTCCCACGATTCAAAGCGTAGCCCGGGTAAGCAACGCGCACCCGGGACCGGGCTCGCAGGCGACGTGCCCCCGGGTGCCGCCTATGGCCCTACCCGGGCGGCGAACCTGTCGGAATCGCCGTCTCGATGTGTCGTCGCGGACGCCGGCTTTCAACGCGTCTGACGCGAATCGCGACCAAGCCGCGACCAGACGCCGTGCCCGACGCCGCGGCATCCCTTGCAGCCAGGCGTTGCCTGGTCAGGAAGCGACCAGCGCTGGCCGACGGAACGCGGACGAAACCTGGTCGTGGTGGGCGCGCAGGAAGGCCCCCATCTCGCGCGATGGCAGCGGGCGTGAGTACAGATAGCCCTGGATCTCGTCACAGCCCTGCTCGCGGAGCAGCATCTCTTCCTGCATCGTTTCCACGCCTTCGGCCACCACTTCCATGCCCAGGGCGTGACCCAGCTGGACGATGGCCTGGGTGACCTTGGCGGTCCCGCTGTCCTGCAGCATGTCCTGCACGAAGCTGCGGTCGATCTTCAGGCGTTGCACCGGGAACCGGTTGAGGTAATGCAGGTTCGAAAATCCGGTCCCGAAATCGTCCACCGCCAGCTGCACGCCATGCTCCTCGAACAGTTCGAAGCAACGACGCAGCGCTTCGGTGTCGCGGATCAGCGCCGATTCGGTCAGCTCCAGCTCCAGCCGGGTCGGTGGCCAGCCGTGGGAACGACACAGCGCGATGACCCGTTCGGCAAAGCCGCGGTCGCGCAACTGCACCGCCGAGACGTTCACCGAGATCCGCTCCAGCTGCAGTCCCGCGCTGGCCCACGCCGCGGCCTGCCGGCATGCCTCGCCGATCACCCAGTCACCCAGGCGGACAATCTCGCCGCACTGCTCGGCGATGGGAATGAACTCGACCGGGCTGCAATGGCCAAGGTCGGGTCGGTGCCAGCGCAGCAGGGCCTCGACCGCCGGCGCGCGCCCACCGGCGGCATGTGCCAGCGGCTGATAGACCAGTGAAAATTCGTCGCGATCCAGCGCGCCGCGAAGTGCGCGTTCGATCTCCAGGCGTCGTTGCGTCCGCTGCAGGACATCCTGGCTGTAGTACTGGCAGGCATTGCGACCCGACTCCTTGGCGGCATGCATCGCAGCGTCCGAAGCCTGCAGCAGGCTGTCGAAGTCCCGACGCCCGTCCTCCATCAGGGCGATGCCGATGCTCGCGCCCAGCTTGATGACCAGTTCGTTCCTGTCCAGCGGCTCGGCCAGCGCTGCCATCAACTTGCGCGCGACATGGCCTGCATCCTCCGGTTCGGCCAGGTCGCGCAGGACCACCACGAATTCGTCGCCGCTGAACCGGCCGAACAGATCGTTGGTCCGCAGCTGCTGATGCATGCGCGTGGCCGCCAGCTTCAACAGCGCATCGCCGGTGGCGTGGCCGAAGGAATCGTTGATGCTCTTGAAGCCGTCGAGGTCGACGAACAGCATCGCCAGGGTGCTGCCCCGCTCGGCCGCTTCCTGCATTGCCTGCTCGACCTGGCTGCGCAGCAGCGTGCGATTGGGCAGGCCGGTCAGCGCGTCGTAATGGGCGAGCAGTTCGATGCGCTCGCGGCTCTCGCGTTCGCGGGTAATGTCACGAAACAGGACCACGAACCGTTGCGGCAGTCCGTCCCGGTTATCCAGTTCGATCAGCACCTGCACCCAGAGCCGCTGCCCCGACGCCCGGTGGAAACACAGGTCCAGCTGTTCGGGCAGTCCGCCCTGCGCGATGCGCGACAGGGCCGCTTCGAACGCATCCTGCGAGTCCCGGGTGTACAGGGACAGCAGCCTGTCCAGCGCAACCGGCTCCTTGCGCAATCCATGGATGCGGTAGCACTCCTCGGTGCACTGGATGCGGCGCGTGTCGACTTCGATTTCGCACCCACCGATCCTGCCCAGCGCCGAGACGCGGTTGAGCAGCTCGGTCCGCCAGCGGATCAATGCATCGGTCTGGCGCTGTTCGGTGATGTTCTGGACCTGGCCCAGGACCCGGTTGATGCGCCCGGCCCGGTCCAGCATCGGTTGCGCCCACAGGCGCAGGTGCAACGGCGACGCCCGGTTGGCCACCAGCTCGATATCCAGGTTCACCGGCTTGCCTTCGCGCTTCAGCCGCCGCCAGGCGCCGGCAAGCTGCGCGGCGGATTCACGACTCAGCAGGCGCAGCCAGCCACGGCTGTTTGGAAATTGGCCATCGGTGGGCGCCGTCAATGCCAGGAATTCGCGCGACCACCAGGCCTGGTCCTGTTCCACGTCCCACGACCAGCTGCCAGTGTTGGTGACCCGTTGTGCATCGCGCAGCATGACCTGCTGATCGCGCAGGCGCTGTTCCAGGAGCTTCTGCTCATGGATGTCGGTATGGGTTCCCACCATGCGCAGCGGGCTGCCGTCGGCGGTGCGTGCAACCAGGCGGCCGCGATCCAGGATCCAGCGCCATTGCCCATCGTTGTGGCGGATACGGAACTCGCTCGCATAACGCGGCGTGCGACCGTCGAAATGGGCCTGGACCGCATCCCGCACATTGCGCTGATCATCGGGATGGACCAGTTGCAGCATGGCATTCAGGCCGTTGGCGAGCGCACGGTCGTCCTGGCCCAGGACCTGCTTCCCGCGGTCAGAGCGGAAGAAGGTGTCGCTGGGGATGTCCCAGTCCCACAGGCATTGCTCCGAACTTTCCAGTGCGACCTCCCAACGCGTCGCACCTTCGCTGGCGACGGGCTCGGGCACGCTCAGGGTGTAGGCCAGCAGTGCTCCCTGCTCGTCGCGGACCGCGCGCAGCCAGCCATCCAGGCGCCTTCCGCCACTTCCCGGCAGCGTACAGGGCAGCATCGGCTGGCCGTCGTCCAGGCAAGCGCGAAGCTCATACAGCAGGCCCGCATAGGCTTCCACGGTCCGCGGCAGTTCCATGGCCTGCGCCGCCGCATTGGCCGCCAGCGGCCGACCATCCGGGGCCAGCAACAGCAAGGCCGACGTGAGGGGGTGCTGCAGCAGGCTTGAGATGACGCCGTGATCCAAGTGGGTGACTCCGTTGCACCGCCCTGGGGCTGGCGGACGAAATCGATATCGGCGCCTGCCGCGGTTAATTGAGCGCCTGGCCGCCGTGATTGGCCTCACCGATGCCGCTAAGATGAGACGGGATGAAGACAGCCGCGCCAGGCAGCCCGGACATGCGCACAGGTCACGCAGATTCGCCCTCCGTTTCCCGGCAGCCGCCTGCAGGGCGAAGCCACTACTGGCCCCGTCAGGGCATCTGGCTGATCGTTGCCTGTTACCTGTCGCTCGGCCTGCTCTGGATCATCGGCGGCGACTGGCTCATGACGCGCTTCATGCCCGGGCGCCAACGTTCCAGTGTGTCGCAGCTGGCAAGCAACGCCATGTTCCTGGTGGCAACAGCCATCGTGCTGTTGCTGCTCCTGAGGGCGCGGGTGCGAAGCGCACTGCGGGTGCGCCTTCAACTCGCCAGCGCCGAGGCCAGCCGCAGCGCCCTGTTCCAGGCCAATCCCAATCCCATGCTCGTCTACGACCTGAACGACCTGCATGTGATCGAGGCCAACCTGGCTGCGGCTGCGTTCTTCGGCTGGCCGTCCGATCAGCTCATCGGCCTGGACGTCCAGCAGCTTTGGCCACCTTCCACGGAACTGCGCCTGCATCGAGGCCTTGAAAAAACCGACGATGGTGCGGACCCGGTGCAGGTGATGGACGGGCCGATGCAATGTCGTGACGGCAGCCTGCGTGTCGTCCAGGCCCGCAGCAACGCGCTGGATCATCGGGGCACAGTTGCCGGACTGCTCGTGATCAACGACCGCAACGCCGAGCATGACGCACAGATGCGGCGCGACCAGGCACTGCAACGCCTTGAAGAAGCACAGGCGATCGCACAACTCGGCTCCTGGGAACTGGACCCGGCCAGCGGACTGGGCAGGTATTCGCGACAGGTCTACCGCATGCTCGGAAGGCCCATCCCGCCTGATGACCGTCGCCATCATGGTTTCGAGGCGCTGCTGGCGTCCTTCGATACCGGGACCCAGGCCCACCTGTGCCAGGTGCTGCGGGACATGCAGGGTGAAGCGCCCGTGGAACTGGACATGCTCGTGCCGATCACCGACGCCGATGGCCGCCAGCGGACACTGCACCTGCGTGCGGGATCAACACGGGACGACAACGTGCCGTGCATCCGCGGGACGCTGCAGGACGTCACCGAACACGAAAGTTCCAGGCGCCTGCTGCGGGAACGCGAGGAGCAGTTCCGCGAACTGGTGCGGGTGCTGCCCGACGGCGTGGTGATCCTGGACCAGGAACTGGTGCTCTACATCAATGCTGCGTGCGCCGGGCAGTTTGGCTGCGCGCCGGAAAGCCTGCTGGGCGAGGCGTTGCACGATCTGGTCCTGGAGGAGGACCTTGAACGCGTGCGTGACCAGCTGCAGGCCTCCCATCAGCGCAGCGAGCCAGGGATCACCGTCCGCATGCAACGCCGCGACGGCGTGCTGTTCCAGGCGGGCCTGTCCTTCGGCGATGTCCGCTACAGCGGCCGCAACTGCAAGCTGCTGCTGGTGCGCGACCTGAGCGAGCCGGAGCGGATGCGCGATGCGCTCGCCCTGAGCAACGGGGAACTCCACGCCATGGCGCGACGGCTGTTCTCGCTGCAGGAAGACGAGCGCCGCGCCATCTCGCGCGACCTGCATGACGATATCGGCCAGGCCATCACCGCGATGAAGCTGTCGGCGCATGCGGCGTTGGAAGAAACCGACGCCCAGCGGCGGCAGGAGGACCTGCAGGAGATCATCTCGCTTGCCGACGGCAGCATGACCAAGCTGCGCAACCTGTCGATGTTGCTGCGTCCCCCGCAGCTCGACGCCCTGGGCCTGGAGGCAGCGCTGCGCTGGCAGGCCAGCATGCTGTTCCGCGCATCGGCGGTCCACCTGCAGATGGAACGTCCAGCTGCTTCCCTCCCGGCCGAGTGGCGAGGTCGAACAGGCGTGCTTCCGGATCGCGCAGGAAGGCCTGACCAACGCCCTGCGGCACGCCTGTGCCGGACAGGTGCAACTGGCGTTGCGCGATGATGACGGCCATCTGCGTCTTGAGGTGGTCGACGATGGCGATGGGTTTGATCCCAAGGGACCGCGCGGGCTGGGCCTGATCGTGATGCGCGAACGCGCCCAGAGCGTCGGGGGAACCTTGCTGATCGATTCAGCGCCGGGCGCGGGCACCCGGATCATGCTCCACCTGCCCTATGCCATGGCGACGGCACCGACAGCGATTGTGGAGCACTGACAGGATGTGGAATCCGGTTTCACCAGCCCCGCAGGGCGACCAGATGCCCCTGCGTCTCGGGGCGGGCCATCCAGCGCTGGTCGAGATGGTTGATCGCGCACTCGCCGAGGGCCATGGCGTGATGGTGTTGCATATCGACATCGACCATTTCGCCTCGATCAACGAAGCGATGGGTGGCGAGGTCGGCAACCAGGCGCTGTTGCTGGTGATGGAGCGCCTGCGCGAGCACCTGCGTGGGCGCGGCCTGCTGTGGCGCCACGGCAGCGACGAGCTGCTGATGGCCGTTCCCCGCCGCGGCGACATACCGCCACCGGACGTGTTTGCCGAGGAAATCCGCCAGCAGATCGAGCTTCCGCTGTCGGTCCTGCCCTACCACCTGTTCATGACGGGCAAGATCGGGATGAGCCTGTGTCCCGAGCATGCGACGCGGGTATCGACACTGCTGGACTATGCCGAGGATGCGTTGTCGCAGGCCGCGCGCGAGGGCGGCAATACGGTGCGCGTGTTCGAGACCGACGGCCAGCCCGGTACCCACCACGAGCAGACCATTTCACGACAGATCGTCGATGCCATTCCCAATGGCGAGCTGCGCCTGAGGTACCAGCCCATGGTCAGCGCCCGGGACGGCCGGGTCGTCGGCATGGAATCGCTGGTGCGCTGGCAATCACCCACCATGGGCATGCTGGTGCCGGAACGTTTCATGCGCACCGCCGAGCGCCTGGGCGTGATCGTGCAGATCGGCGCCTGGGTCATGGAAGGCGCGCTGCGGCAGGCGCGGGCATGGCGCGACCAGGGCTTCGACGATTTCACCATCGCGGTCAACGTGTCCACGCTGCAGCTGTTGCGCCCCACGTTCTTCAGTGAAGTCATGGCGGCGCTCCAGGCCACGGGTGTCCCGCCGCAGACACTCATCCTGGAGATCAACGAGAGCGCGCTGACCAAGAACGTCAACTTCGTCCATGAAACGCTGGCCAATCTCAGCACGGAAGGCATCGGCCTGAGCCTGGACAACTTCGGCACGGGTGATTCCAGCCTGACCGCACTGGTGCGCTACCCGGTCGACAAGCTGAAGATCGATCGCAGCTTCATCAACAGCGCCCCGGGCGGCAACCGCGAGGCGGCCATCGTCCGCGCGATCATCGCGATGGGCCACCAGCTCGGCATGGTCGTGGTGGCCAATGGGGTCGAATCCCAGGCACAGCTCGGCTTCCTGCGGCGCAACGATTGCGACATCTTCCAGGGCTACCTGTTCGGCGAGCCGATGTCGGCCGAGACCGCAGGCAGCGCCCTGCGGCGTCGTTACCTGCGGCCGGAATCGTTCACCGAGACGCACCCGGACCGGACCCTGCTGTTGCTGGACGACGAAGAGAATGTCCTGAGGTCGCTGGTACGCCTGTTCCGCCGCGATGGCTATCGGATCCTTGCCGCCGGCAACGTGCGCGATGCCTTCGACCTGTTGGCCACCAACGACGTCCAGGTGATCCTGTCGGACCAGCGCATGTCGGACATGAGCGGCACCGAGTTCCTGGGCAGGGTCAAGATGCTCTACCCCGATACCATCCGCCTGGTCCTGTCCGGATACACCGACCTGGCCACGGTCACCGACGCGATCAACCGCGGCGCGATCTATCGCTTCCTGACCAAGCCCTGGGACGACGACGAACTGCGCACGCACATCCAGCAGGCGTTCCGCACCCATGACGAGCAGCGCCGCGACCTTCCATTGGCATCGCGCGACTAGGCACCACCATTCTTGCGGACCGCGGCCAGGCTGTTGCCTTGGTCATGTAGGTGCCGGATTGATCAGAACTGTGCGGGCAACGCGGGCTTTTTCGTTGCCGGCTGGCGTGCGGGAATCACGATGCGGAAGCACGCGCCTTCGCCAAGCACGCTGGTGACATCGATCCGGCCATGGTGCTTGTTGATGATGCCGTAGGAGATCGACAGGCCCAGCCCGGTCCCGCTACCAACCGGCTTGGTGGTGAAGAACGGATCGAAGATCCGCTGCATCAGGTCCGGCGCGATCCCGGCCCCGGAATCCTTGAATTCGATCCACACCTGGTCACCCTCCTGGCCGGTGCTGACCGTGATCGTGCCGCGCTCGCCAATTGAATGACCGGCGTTGAGCAGCAGGTTCATGTAGACCTGGTTCAACTCCGACGGCAGGCATTCCACCAGCGGCAGTTCGCCATAATTGCGCTGCAGGGTGACCTTGTACTTGAGCTCGTTCCAGATGATGTTGATCGTGGATTCCAGGCCCGCGTGCAGATCCACCAGCTTCCAGGATTCGGCCTGGTCGAAGTACGAGAAATCCTTCAGGTCGCGCACGATCCGGGTGACGCGTTCGATGCCCTCGCGCGATTCGGCCATCAACTGCGGCAGGTCGCGACTGATGAAGTCGATGTCGAAGCGGGTGCGGATGTCGTCGATCTCGCTCAGCAGCGCCTTCGGATCGGGCGCGCGCAGGGCGCGTTCGTAGGCTTCGATCAGGGTGAACAGGCTGCGCAGGTATTCCTGGAGGCTGCCCAGGTTGGAGTGCACGTAGCCGATCGGGTTGTTGATCTCGTGGGCGACGCCGGCGGCAAGCTGGCCGATGGAGGCCATCTTTTCGGACTGCAGCAGCTTGTCCTGTGCGCCATTGAGGCGCATGTACGCCTGGCGAAGCTCGGCATGGCGCTGCTGCAACTCCTGTTCGAACCCTTCCTGGCCTTCGACACCCTGGATCAGGACCAGATAGTGTCCGCCCTCATCGTCGTCATGGAAGTACAGATGGGCCAGGACGACACGGTCCTCGGCCGGCAGGCTGCCACTCCAGCGACCATTGGTCCTGGCCTGCAACAGCGCGTCGTTCGGGAGGCGTTCGGTCAGGCGCTCGCCCAGCGTGCGCGGGTCATCGGCCCGGTCGGCATCGACTTCGCACAGGTGGCTGCGTGCGGCGCTGTTGGCAAGCACCAGCCGGCCATCGGCACGGAACAGCATCACGCCCTCGTACATCAACTCGCCCAGGGCAAGCATCGTCCTGCGCGACGGCAAGGCTGCCGGTTCTGTCTGGTCGGGATCTGCGGAGTTCACGAGCGGCAACGGATGACGAACGAAGCCGCAATATACCCGGTCGGCGCGATCCGCCGACGGACTCAGGCGATGGCCAGGGAGCGGCTGGCCTGCAGCGTGGTGGACTGCCCATTGGCGTCATAGGACGGCGCGCTTTCACTGCGCCCCAGGTGTCGCAGGGCCCAGTTGACCTCGCGCCGGCGCCGCGCCAGCAGTACACCGTTCGCGCGATTGGCATCGGCCAGTTCGAGCAGGCGCTCGCGCTGATCGCGCGGGACATCGGCCTCAAGCGCACGCAGCGCTTCCAGCTTGTCCCGGGTGGCCTGCATCAGCCCCTGGACATCGTGCTCGAGCAAGGCCTGGCGCTCCCCAGCAAGGGCCTCACCCAGGCGCTGCAACGGCTCGATCACCACGCAGACGATCCACTCAACTGCTGATCCAGGCTCAGCATGCCGCTGGCGATGGCGTCCGGATCGATCTTGTAGCTGCCGTTCTGCAGCGAGTTCCTGATCGCCTCGACCCTGCTGCTGTCGATGGGCGAAGCCTGCCCCAGGTCACGCTGCAGCGCCTGCAGGTTGGCGGCCTGGCCGGTCAGCTTGAGGCTGTCGCCGCTGATGCTCGGAATATCGGTGACGACCGCGGACGAAGAACCATCCCATGCCGTTGCGGAAGTCTTGCTGGTACGCAGCAAGGCGCTACCGGGCAGGCTTCCTTCGATTTTCTGATTCATGACGGACATGTCCTTTTCAACTCGGAGGTGATAGCGGCGGCTTGCGCGCCGACTTTAGGAGAAATTTCAGCGGGTCACCAGGACCGCGCCACTGGCCTGCACAATGCCCTGGATCACCTTCCGCGAGGATGAATTCTCCACCGCGACCCGCTCGTCCTGGCCTGCGTCGGCCAGCGCCCGTCCACTCATGCGGACCTCCACCCCACCGTAGCGGGCCACAAGCGACACCATGTCTCCGCGTCGCACCAGGCGCTGGGAGACCAGCACGCCGGCCGACAGCATGGTGCCCGCCGGCAGTACCCGGCGCGCGGCCTTGCCAACTGCCTCGCCCGGATCAGCCAGGACTGCACCGGCAATACGCGAGGCATCACGCTTTTCGATGGTGATGTCGGCCAGGGCAATGATCTCTCCCGCTGCCAGGCCCCGGTTCAGCACCAGGACGTCCTGGTTCCTCCGGACCTTGACTGGCACGAACAGCCGCCATCCGGATGCCTGGGGACAGGCCACTTCCACCGTACTTTGGCCGGTGGGCTGGGCCTGCAAGGCCACCGGGCATGCCGGCATGCGCAAGCCGGGGTCGAGCGTGGCCTCGGCGTCGGCGTCCGGGCCGACCGTGGACAGAGCGGCGGCACGGATGGATTCCACCGTCTGGAATTGCCCGGTTGCCCAGGCCGGGGCGGCGATCAACAACAGGACAAGCAGGATCAGGCGCATTGATGGCTCCATGCGGGGGAAGTCAGTGGACGCTGGTTGCAAGCGGCGTGCCGGAACTGGGTCGAACGCGCACCAGCGGCCGCCCGTCCTTCCCATGCGCCATTTCCGAGCCCCGGATTTCCCGCCTCAAGTTCGGCCGGCTGGTGGTCGATATCCAGTGCATGTCACATGACCTGCTTGACCGCATTGATCAGCGCACGCGCCTGGCGGGGCACAACCGCCTTGCCCTGCTGCTTTTCCGGCTGGGTGGCCGCCAACTTTTTGGCGTCAACGTTTTCAAGGTCCAGGAGGTCCTGCGCCGCCCTGACCTGTTCCGGGTGCCGGGCCTGCCTTCACAGTTTGCCGGTGTGGCCGACATCCGCAGATGCTCGGTGCCGGTGCTCGACCTGGGCCTGGCGATTGGCCACCCCGAACGCGAGCCGGGTACGGACGCGATCCCGGGCTATGTGGTGGTGACCGAGTTCAACCGCTCGGTGCAGGGCTTCCTGGTCAGCGGCGTCGAACGCATCGTCAACATTGCCGTCGAGGACATCCACCCACCGCCGGAGCTCGGCTCGGCAGCCACGTACCTGACCGCGGTGACGCGCTTCCAGGGCGAGCTGATCCAGGTGATCGACGTGGAAAGCGTCATGGCGGACATCGCCAACGTCGATACCGACATCCGGCTCGATCCCTCGCTGGTGCTGGACACCGCCGGGCGCGAATTGCAGGTCCTGGTGGTGGACGATTCACGCGTGGCGCGCCAGCAGATCCGCAGCGTGCTTGACCAGCTTGGGGTGGGCGCCACGCTGCTTTCCGACGGCCGCCAGGCGCTGGACCACCTCTTGCAGGTACTGGCCTCGGGCGAGGATCCGGCCAGCCGCTATGCCATGGTGATTTCCGACATCGAAATGCCAACGATGGACGGTTACACGCTGACGACGGAAATCCGGCGCAATCCCGGCCTGGCCGGGCTGTACGTCCTGCTCCACACCTCGTTGTCGGGCGTCTTCAACAACGCGATGGTTGAACAGGTGGGCGCCAATGCCTTCGTGGCCAAATACAGTGCCCATGAGTTGGCTGCATTCGTGCTGACACGACTGAAGGACGTTGCGCGAGCCGTTTGACGGCTCCACAGACGCGCCACCCGGGCCCGCCGACCGTCATGAGGAGGGCTGACACCAGCCCTCCCGCGGATATCGAAAGCACCCGGGCCCTACCGGGCCGTGGCTTCAGGCAAACACGTCCAACAGCGATCCGATCGCCGATTCGCCCGCCAGCGCCGTCACGCCGGCCCCTACCGTCATGCTGCCGTTGGCCATTCCAGCCACCACGGCGAGCCTGGCGATGTCCTTGACGTCCCCATGCAACGCGCCCTGCACGGTGCCCTTCACTGCCTGCCACGCGGCGCCGACGGTATGCCCAACGGCTGAAGAAACGATTCCCAAGTCCCTACTCCTGTAAAGAACGGCCAGCCAAGCTGACGACAGGTCGCCACACTCGGGCGATCAAGGCATCAATTGACATGAAGTGACACACGGGAAGTTATCGGAGCCATTGGCGAACATCTTTAGCCCAAATTGACATTCATCACGAGGTTTGCCAATTGGCCTGGTCTCGGCTTTGGCACAGCGCTTGCTTTCTCCAGGCAGCCACTCACGCCCGAGGCCCTCCATGCCCAACCCCATTTCGGCCTATCTCGGCATCCAGGCCAGCGCGCTGCCGTTGCGCGAGGAACGGATGAAGCTCATCGCCAGCAACCTGAGCAACGCTGACACGCCGGGTTACAGGGCCAAGGATCTGGACTTCAAGGCCGCACTTGAGGCCGCCGGCCAGCAGCAAGGAGGGCTGGCGACCACCGACCCGGGCCATATCGCGGTTGCAGACAGTGGGCCTGGGGCATTCCTGTTTAACCGTGATTCGGTCCAGCCCAGCCTGGACGGCAATACGGTCGATCCCGATACCGAACGCGCGGCCTACGGTCGTGCGGCGCTCGAATACCGCGCCTCGCTCTCGTTCCTCGAATCGAAGGTCAAGAGCATGTTGACCGCGATCACCGGCCAGTAAGGAGCCACGCCATGAGCAACCTGCCGATCTTCGATGTCGCCGGCTCGGCCCTGCAGGCGCAATCGGTGCGACTGAGCACCATTGCCTCCAACCTGGCCAACGCCGATTCGGTGGCGTCCTCGCCCGACCAGGTCTACCGACCGATCGAACCGATCTTCCAGGCCCAGCCCAATCGCGAGGACTCCAGCCTCACCGGGGTCAGGGTCAAGGAGATCAGCCAGAGCGAAGCTGCTCCGATCAAACGCTATGAGCCCGGCCATCCGCTGGCCGACGCCGACGGCTACGTCTACGCGCCCGATGTCGATCCGGTGGCGCAGATGGTCAACATGATTTCCGCTTCGCGCAGTTACCAGGCAGGCGTTGAGATGCTCAACACCGCCAAAGATCTGGCACTGGCCACTCTGACAATGGGTCGCTGAGGCGACCGAGGATTCCACCGATGAACGCGATCTCCACCGATGCCCTCTCCAGCCTGGGCTTGACTGCAACCAGCAGGAAGAGCGTGGCCGAACGGCAGCAGGCCGATGAAAACACGCAGAAGGACAAGCTCGGCCAGGCCGACTTCCTGATGATGATGACCCAGCAGTTGAAGAACCAGGATCCGTTGAACCCGATGGACAACGGCGCCTTCCTGGCCCAGCTGGCGCAGATTTCGACCGTGCAGGGCCTGAGTGACTTGAACAAGAAGGCCGACCAGTTCCTCGGCGTCAACGGTTCGGACCAGGCGCTGCGTGGCGCGGCCTTGATCGGCCGGCAGGTGGAGGTCCCGGGATCAGGCCTGTCACTTCCCGCGGACGGCGAAGCCAATGCCTCGCTCAAGGTCGACGGACCGGGCGCGGTGAATGTCGTGGTCAAGGATGGCAACGGCGTGCCGGTCCGCAGCTTCGTCCTGGATGCCGGTCCGGCCGGGGCGCGTCAGGTCGCGTGGGACGGCAAGGACGATGCAGGTCATCGCCAGCCCGCTGGCAACTACCGTTTGACCGCCACCCAGACCGGTAGCGATGGTCGGCCGATCCCGCTGGACACCCAGACCCAGGCCACCGTCGAGAGCGTCAGCCTGGGCAAGGACGGGGTCACCCTGAATCTGGCCGGCGGACAAAGCATCCCGCTCGCCCAAGTGCAACGCATCAGCTAGTTCCGCGCCGGTACCGGCCGTCACCCTACTTTCCCGAGGAATCGCCATGGGCTTCAACACTTCACTGTCCGGCTTGCGTGCCAGTAATGCCGATCTCAACGTGACCTCCAACAACATCGCCAACACCGGGACCACCGGCTTCAAGGAATCGCGCGCGGAATTCGCCGACATCTTCATGGGCGGCACCTATGGCGTGGCCAACAACGCGGTCGGCAGCGGCGCGCGGACTGCGGACGTGGCCCAGCAGTTCAAGCAGGGCAACATCGACAACACCGGGAACACCCTGGACGTGGCGATCTCCGGCAACGGGTTCTTCAACGTTTCCAACAACGGCAACGCGCTGTATACCCGCTCGGGCAACTTCCAGATGGACGCCGACGGCAATGTGGTGACCCCCGATGGCTACAACCTGCAGGTATTCGCTCCCAACGAAGATGGCGCCACGGTCAGCACCGCAAGCATGACCAACCTGAAGTTGAGCACGACCGACAGTTCGCCCAATCCCACCAGTTCGGTCAGCGCCAACGTCACCCTGCCCGCCAATGCCAGCGCACCGGCGGTCGCGACCTTCGACCCGGCCAACGCCAACAGCTACAACTACTCCACGTCGGTCACCGTCTACGACTCACTGGGCGTCTCGCACGTGATGACGATGTATTACGTCAAGACCGCCAACGCCAACGAGTGGCAGCAGTACACGGCGATCGACGGCACCTCGGTCAGCGCCACGCCGACGACCCTGACGTATTCGGACAGCGGCAAGTTGCTGAGCCCGGCCAACGGCACGATCAGTCTGGATGGCTACACCCCCGCCAGTGGTGCCGGAAGCCTGAGCATCAGCATGCAGGTAGGCGACTCTTCCCAGTATGGCGAAGCCTTTGCAGTCAACGACCTGAGCCAGGACGGTTATGCGGCCGGCAGCCTGTCCAAGTTCGAGATCGCGGCCGATGGCATGGTCTATGCCAGCTACAACAACGGCAACAAGAAGCTGCTGGGTCAGATCGCACTGACCAACTTCAACAACAAGCAGGGTTTGCAGCCGCAGGGCAACAACTGCTGGGCGGCGACCACCTCGGCGGGCACGCCACGCACCGGCGCCCCGGGCAGCTCGGATTTTGGCAGCACCCAGTCCGGCGCGCTGGAAGCCTCCACGGTGGATCTGACCGAGCAGCTGGTCAACATGATCGTGGCCCAGCGCAACTTCCAGGCCAACGCCAAGATGATCACCACCCAGGACGAGATCACCCAGACCGTGATCAACATCTCCCGCTGATGCCTGAATCGTTGCCAGTGCCGCGGAGATCTCGCTGATGGACAAGGCCGCCTATGTCGCGATGACCGGAGCCAGCGCCAGCCTGCAGGCGCAGACGTCGGTGTCGCACAATCTCGCCAATGCCGACACCCCGGGATTCAAGGAGGCGCTGGCCAATACCCAGGCCTACCGGATTCCTGGCAACGGCTATCCGTCGCGGGTGGATTCGGTGCTGGGCGACACTGGCTTCAACAACCGTCCCGGCTCGCAACAGGTCACTGGGAATCCGCTGGATGTGTCGCTGTCCCAGGACCACTGGCTTGCAGTTCAGGCCGCCGATGGCGGAGAAGGCTATACCCGCGCAGGCAATCTGTTGCTGACGCCCAATGGCCAGCTGCTCAGTGCGGGGCGGCCTGTGCTGGATGACAACGGCGTGCCGATGGTGGTGCCACCGCACGAATCAATGCAGATCGGCGACGACGGCACGATCTCCATCGTCCCGCAGGGACAGGGTCCGGAAACGATGGCCACGATCGGCCGCCTGCGCACGGTCGCGGCCGGACAGAAGCAGCTGACCCGTGGCCTGGATGGACTGATGCGCAATGCGAGCCCGCAAACACCGCTGCCCCGCGCGCAGGGCAGCGTGTTGACCACTGGCGTCATGGAAGGCAGCAACGTCGATACCGCCGACGCGCTGGTGCAGATGATCCAGCTGCAGCGTCAGTTTGAAATGCAGGTGAAAGTGATTAAGGCCAGTGATGACAATGCCCAGTCGGCCAACACCCTGCTGCGTCTGGGCAGTTGAGGACATCGCAGGCGGAAACAAAGCGTCAATGGAGCCGGGCATGCCCCGGCTTTTTTTTGGCCTCCGACGGCTACTCCCCCTTGCCCACCGCTTTTCGGCACAGCGTTTGCATTGCCTATCCATGACGGCGCAAATCCGACGCCGCACCGAGGAGCGAGGACATGAATCAGGCTTTGTGGGTCGCCAAGACCGGACTGGACGCGCAGCAGACACGGATGTCGGTGGTCTCCAACAACCTGGCCAACGCCAACACCACGGGTTTCAAGAGCGACCGCGCCAACTTCGAAGACCTGCTCTACCACCAGGTCAGGCAACCGGGCGGGGCCAGTTCCCAGTCCAGCGCCCTGCCCACTGGCTTGCAGCTCGGTACCGGCGTGCGCGTGGTGGCCACCGCCAAGAATTTCGAACAGGGCAGCCAGCAGCAGACCGGCAACGCGCTGGACGTGATGGTCAACGGCCGCGGCTTCTTCGAGGTACAGATGCCTGATGGCACCTCGGCCTATACCCGCGACGGCAGCTTCCACGTCAATGCCGACGGCGCGCTGGTGACCAACAGCGGTTACCCGGTGCAGCCCGGCATCCAGATCCCGGAAGGCGCGCAGAGCATCACCATCGGCGCCGACGGCACCGTCACCGCCCAGGTCGCAGGCAGTGCGACCGGGACCGAGGTCGGGACACTGAGCCTGACCGACTTCATCAACCCTCCCGGTCTGCAGGCGATGGGCCAGAACCTCTATCAGGAAACCTCCGCTTCCGGCCCGGCCCAGGCAGGCACCGCCGGGCTGGATGGACTGGGCAGCATCGTCCAGGGCGCGCTGGAAGGCTCGAACGTCAACACCGTCGAGCAGCTGGTCAGCATGATCGAAACCCAGCGCGCTTACGAGATGAACGCCAAGGCGATTTCCACGACCGACTCCATGCTCGGCTACCTCAACAACAACGTTTGAAGCGACGTGACATGAAACGATTCGTACTCCCCGTTGCCGCACTGTCGCTGCCCATCCTGCTGGGCGGCTGCCTCAGCATTCCGCTGGTTTCGCTTGGCCTCAACAAACTCAACGAAAGAAAGGAACGCAAGGAACAGGAGCAGGTGGAGCAGACGGCCATTGTCTATGCGCCGATGGCCGGCTCGATCTATCGCCAGGACGGTGTTGGCCAACTCAACATCTACGGCGACCGGCGGGCGCGCAACGTTGGCGACCTGCTGACCATCGTCCTGGAAGAAACCACCTCGGCCAAGACCGATGCGGCGACCACCACAAGCAAGAACAGCACCATGGACATGGCCGCACCCACCATCGCAGGCAAGGGGGTCACGCTCAGGGGGCGCAACCTGCTGGAGAACCAGGTCGATGCCAGCCGGGATTTTGACGGCAGCGGCAAGAGCAGCCAGAGCAATACCCTCAGCGGGAATCTCACCGTGACGGTTATCCGTCGCCTGGGCAACGGCAATCTGGTCATCCGTGGCGAGAAGAACCTGAGCCTGAACCAGGGCAACGAATACATCCGTGTTGAAGGCGTGGTCCGCGATGCCGATATCTCCAACGAAAACAAGGTGTCCTCGAGCCTGATCGCCGACGCCCGCATCACCTATCGCGGCCGTGGCCCCCTGGCCCAGTCCAACACTCCCGGTCCATTGGCGAAGTTCTTCCAGTCATCCGCCTATCCTTATTGAGTGTCGAGTTCCACCATGAGTCCGACCACACGACAAGACGTCCAGGATGTCCGCCTCCAGGCTGCCGGCAAGACGATGGCAGCCAGATGGTGGCCGCTTCCCTTTCTGGTGCTGGCCTTGGCCTTGTTGCCTGGCCCGGCCTTGGCAGAACGCATCAAGGACATCGCCGACATCGGCGGCGTGCGTGGAAATCCGTTGATCGGCTATGGCCTGGTGGTTGGCCTGGATGGCACGGGTGACCGGACCAGCCAGACCCCGTTCACTGTCCAGAGCTTGCGCAACATGCTCAACGAGCTGGGCGTGAACCTGCCTTCGGGCGTCAATCCGCAATTGAAGAACGTCGCAGCGGTGGCGATCCACGCCGAGTTGCCGCCTTTCGCCAAGCCCGGCCAGCCGATCGACATCACCGTCTCCTCGATCGGCAATTCGGTTTCGCTGCGCGGTGGCTCACTGTTGATGGCGCCATTGAAGGGCATCGACGGCCAGATCTACGCGATCGCCCAGGGCAGCCTGGTGGTCGGCGGCTTCGGCGCCGAAGGCAAGGATGGCTCGCGCATTTCGGTCAACGTGCCAAGCGTCGGCCGCATTCCCAATGGCGCCACGGTGGAACGCGCCCTGCCCGACATCTTCGGCGGCAGCAACGTGTTGACCATCAATCTGCATCAGCCTGACTTCACCACGGCCTCGCGCATGGTGGCGGTGTTGAACGAAACCTTCGGTCCCGACAGCGCCGCCGCCATCGACGGCGGCACCATCAGCATGCAGGCGCCCAGTGGCGCTGGACAGCGCGTCAACTTCCTGGCCCAGGTCGAGAACCTGGAACTCACTCCCGGCGAGAGCGCGGCCCGCATCGTGGTCAATTCGCGCACCGGCACGGTGGTGATCGGTTCGGCGGTCAGGGTCATGCCGGCCGCGGTCAGCCATGGCTCGTTGACGGTCACCGTGTCCGAGTCCACCGTGGTCAGCCAGCCAGATGCCTTCTCTGCCGGCAACACCGTCGCGACGCCGCAATCGCAGGTGTCGGCGACCGCCCAGGGTGGCCATATGTTCAAGTTCCAGGGCGGGGTCTCCCTGGAGCAGATCGTCAAGGCAGTCAACGATATCGGTGCCGCGCCGGGCGACCTGATCGCGATCCTCGAAGCGCTCAAGCAGGTCGGTGCGCTGCAGGCGGACCTGGAGGTGATCTGATGAACATTGATCGCCCCGCCATGCCGCTGGGTACGACGTCCGGGCTTCCGCCGCAGAAAAGCCGCATCGACGATGTTTCCCGGAAGCTGGAGAGCCAGTTCACCCAGATGCTGGTCAAGTGCATGCGCGAAGCCAGCTTCGGTGACTCGCTGTTTCCGCAGGAGAACCAGGTCTACCACGATTTGTACGATCGCCAGCTCTCCGACCTGCTGAGCCAGGGCAAGGGCCTGGGGCTGGCCTCGCAGATCTCGCGCCAGCTGGGGGCCGAGCAGGCCGCATCGGACGCCACGGGGACACCTGTCATGCTCACCCCGGTCCGTGACAGCAGCCGGTCCGGTGATGCGGGCGCGCAGGCCAATGCCACTGACCCATCTGCGTGCGACGAGGTCGGTCGGATCGCCGCATCCGACCCGTCCAAATTTCCCGCCGGCACGCCCGAACACTTCGTGGCCAAGATCTGGCCGCACGCACGCCGGGCCGCGCAGGAGCTGGGCGTGGATCCACGCGCCCTGGTCGCACAGGCCGCGCTGGAAACCGGCTGGGGCCGTCGCGGCATCCGCGATGACCGGGGCAACAGCGCCAACAATCTGTTCGGGATCAAGGCCAGCGGCTGGCAAGGCTCCCGGGTCAACACTGCGACCCACGAATACGTGGACGGCCAGCGACGCAGCGAACGTGCCGATTTCCGTGCCTACGATTCGGCTGCCGAAAGCTTTGCCGACTACGTGCGCCTGCTCAAGAGCAACCCGCGCTACCAGCACGCGCTCCAGGCTGGTAGCGACGTCAAGCGCTTTGCCAGCGAACTGCAGCGGGCTGGCTACGCCACCGACCCAGGCTATGCGCGCAAGATCCACGCCATCGCCAACGGTCCCACCCTCGAACGTGCACTGGCGGTCGACACGCCACGTGACCTGCTGGCCAGCAGGTAACCGGAGCACATCGCATGCCCAACCTGTTCTCAACCGGCACCAGTGCCCTGCTCGGCTACCAGCGCTCGCTGGCCACGATCAGCAACAACGTCGCCAACGCCAATACGCCGGGATACAGCCGTCAGGTCACCGACCTGTCCACGCTGAGCACCGATGGGGTACAGGTCCAGGGCGTGAAGCGGACGACCGATTCGCTGGCCACCGCGCGGGTGCTGGACAGCAATGGAGAACTCAACCGGCTGGACCGGCTGTCCACCCTCAGTGGCAACATGGATGGCCTGCTCTCGGACAAAACCACCAACTTGAGCGGGGTCTGGTCGGGATTCTTCGATGCGCTCAGCGGCCTGGGTAGCGATCCCTCCTCCAACGTCTCGCGCCAGGCCGTGCTGCAGAGTGCTGGCACCCTGGCCAACCGGTTCAACCAGCTCGATGCCAGCCTGGACTCGATGTCCGACGACGTGGATTCGACCCTGAGTGACAGCGTGAAACAGGTCAACGACCTGACCAGCCAGATCGCCAAGCTCAACCGGCAGATCTCGCAGACCGACAGTCCGGCGCTGGAAGCCCTGGACAAACGGGATGCCTTGATCGAGAAGCTGGTGTCCTTCACCGGCGGCACGACCGCAAGCCAGGACGACGGTTCCATCAACGTGTACAGCGGCCGCGGCCAGGCGCTGGTGGTCGGGACCACGGCGATGGCCTTGACCACCGTCAAGGACCCGTACCATTCCGATCGTCTGAACCTGGCGCTGGTCGCGCAAGGCCAGACCATCCCGCTTGGCAACGGCGCACTGGGTGGCTCGCTGGGCGGAACGCTGGAATTCCGCAGCAACGTGCTGGACCCGGCCGTCAACGCCCTGGGGCGCATGGCGGTGGCCGTGGCCGACAGCGTCAACCAGGCCCAGGCGGCTGGCGTGGACATTTATGGCCAGCGCGGCGTGGACATGTTCACTGTGAGCCCCCCCACGGTCAGCCCCCATGCCGACAATCTCGGCAGCGCGACCTTGCAAGCGAGCGTGGCTCAGGTTGCCCAGCTGGATGGCACCGACCTGGTCCTGGGTTTCGACGGGACCAATTGGTCGGCCTCGCGCGCCGATACCGGGGTGGCCCTGCCGCTGGCCGGCAGCGGTACCGCTGCCGACCCGTTGGTGATCAACGGCGTGTCGGTCACCGTCTCGGGCACCGCGACAGCCGGTGACCGTTTCATGATCAAGCCGACCGGCGGAAGCGCCGGAACGCTGGGCGTGGCGTTCAGTGACCCCGGGATGATCGCCGCGGCGCGCGCTGTTCAGGGCAAGGCCGACCTGGACAATGTCGGCAATGCCACGGTGGCCAACCTCAGTGTCGTCGACCCGGGTAACGCCAGCCTGCAGAACAGCGCCGAGGTCCAGTTCCTGGATGCGGGGCAGTACACCGTCGATGGCGGCGGGCCCTACAGCTACGCGCCCGGAGACACGATCTCGGCCAACGGCTGGAGCTTCACCCTGGATGGGGCGCCGGCGGCCGGCGACAGCTTCAGCATCAGCGCCACCGCCCCCGGCTCCAGCGACAACGGCAATGTGCTGCGGATGGCGGTACTGGACGATTCCAAGCCGCTGGATGGTGGCAACTTGAGCCTCAATGCCGCCTTGTCCAGCTTCACCACCACGGTGGCTTCGGCTGCGTCCCAGGCCAGGAACGCGCATGAATCCGAGCAGACCATCAACAACCAGGCCCTGGCCGCGCGCGACTCGATCTCGGGCGTGAATCTGGACCAGGAGGCCGCCGACCTGATCAAGTACCAGCAGGCCTACCAGGCCGCTGCAAAAATCATCGCCAGCGCCGATAACATCTTCCAGACCTTGCTACAGGCCGTCTGACCATGGGCAATACCCGCATCTCGACCAATGGCCAGTACCAGTTCTCACTCAACCTGATGATGGCCAAGCAGCGCGAGCTGGCCAAGACCTACCAGCAGGTCTCGACCGGGTCGAAGATGGTCACCGGTGCCGATGATCCGCTCGGGGCAGGCCGTTCGCAGCAGATGGATCGCAGCCTGGCGCGGCTGGACCAGTACGGCGACAACGCCACCCAGCTGCAGAGTCGCCTGAACCAGCAGGAAAGCGTGCTGGCCCAGGCCGGCGACCTGTTGACGCGGGTGCGGACGCTCAGCGTGCAGGCCAACAACGCCAGCCTGTCCGACGCCGACCGCAAGTCCATCTCCAACGAGTTCAACACCATCTACAACCAGCTGCTGGCCCTGTCCAACAGCGATGACGGCAGTGGCCGCTACCTGTTCGGTGGCACCCAGGATGGCAATGCACCCTTCACCCTGAGCGGCGGCAAGGTGGTCTACAACGGGGACCAGACCCAGCGCCAGGTCGAGGTCGCCTCCGGCCTGCGAATCAACGACACCCTGCCCGGCAGCGAAGTGTTCATGCGCGTACGCACCGGCACCGGCACCGTCGACACCAGCGTCGGCGCCGCCAACACCGGCACCGGCCTGCTGCTGGATTTCGGCATCACCAATTCGGACACCTGGAACGGCGCCACCTATAACGTGGTGTTCACTGCGCCCGATACCTACGAAGTGCGCGACGCCAGTGGCGGCGTGCTCGACAGCGGTCGCTACAGCGACGGCGACACCATCGCCTACGGCGGCATCCAGATGCGACTGGAAGGCGCACCTGCCGCCGGCGACACGTTCACGATCGCGCCCTCCGGCACCCGCGATATTTTTTCCACGCTGAAGGAACTGGCCTCCACCCTCGGCACCGAAACCACCACCGATGCGCAGCGTGCAGCGCAGCACAACGCGCTGCAGTCCGGCCTGCGCGACATCTCGACCGCGCAGCAGGCTTTCGTCGATGCACGCGCCGAAGGCGGCGCCGGGCAGAGCGCGATCGACAACGCCAACGATCTGAATGCATCACGTACGGTCGCCACCAAGACCGACCTGTCGAGCATCCGCGACCTCGATTACGCCGAGGCGCTCAGCCGCTATAGCCAGGAAAGCACCGCACTGGATGCGGCGCAGCGCGTGTTCGCGCAGATCCAGCAGATGTCGTTGTTCAAGCAGCTCTGAGCCGCGCCTTCACGCACACGCATCCCATGTACGCCACGCCACGCCCGTGCCCCACCCCTGTAGCGAAACGTCGCCGACGTCGCGCGGGCACGCCCTCCCCCCTGTTTCGGAGTTGCCCCAAAAAAACATTAAAGGTTGTTGACTGGTCGCCGTTATTTAGTGTCAGCAGCAGCGAGGGTAGTCCACCCGGCTCACTGCAACGCCGGCCGGACCGCTTTCCGCCGGGTCAAATCCCTACAGGAGATAACACCATGGCACAAGTCATCAACACCAATGTGATGTCGCTGAACGCTCAGCGGAATCTGAATAACTCCTCATCGAGCCTGGCCACCACGATCCAGCGCCTGTCATCCGGCCTGCGCATCAACAGCGCGAAAGACGACGCCGCAGGTCTGGCGATCTCGCAGCGCTTCAGCACCCAGATCAACGGCCTGGACCAGGCTTCGCGCAACGCCAACGACGGCATCTCGCTGGCGCAGACCGCTGAAGGCGCGATGGAAGAAATCACCAACAACCTGCAGCGTATCCGCGAGCTGTCGGTGCAGTCGGCCAACGCCACCAACTCCTCGACCGACCGCGACGCCCTGCAGGCCGAAGTCACCCAGCTGCTGTCGGAAATCGACCGCGTTGCGAACCAGACCAACTTCAACGGCACCAACCTGCTCGACGGCAGCTTCTCCGGCGCGCTGTTCCAGGTCGGCGCCAACGCCGGCCAGACCATCCAGGTCGGCAGCATCGTCGATGCGAACGTCGATTCGCTGGGCAAGACCCAGTTCTCGGAAACCGCGAGCCTGGCCGCCCGCACCGCCGATGCCGCCACCGCCGACACCACGGTCTCGGGCCTCGGCATCACCGTGACCGACGCCGATGGCAACACCAGCAACATCGCCCTGGGCGACTTCAGCGTCGCCGCCGGCGATTCGATCAGCAAGGCCACCGCCGCCGCGATCAACGCCAAGCTGGACACCACTGGAGTATTCGCCTCGGTCGGCGACGACGGTGCGATCACCCTGTCCTCGGTCAAGGCCGGGCAGACGTTCTCGTTCGGTACTGCCGCCGCCGCTGGCGATCCCTACACCGGTGACGCCACCGTCGATGGCGAAACCGTCACCGGCGTCGCCGAAACCACGCTCGCCGCCGCGACGACTTCCAAGTCGGTCGACATCACCAGCTTCACCGGTGCGTCGCAGGCGCTGGAAATCATCGACAACGCGCTGGAGTCGGTCACCTCGGCCCGCGCCGACATGGGTGCGATCCAGAACCGCTTCACCTCGACCATCGCCAACCTGTCCACGACCTCGGAAAACCTGTCGTCCTCGCGCAGCCGCATCATGGATGCCGACTACGCCGCCGAAACCGCCGAACTGACCCGCACGCAGATCCTGCAGCAGGCCGGTACCGCGATGCTGGCCCAGGCCAACGCGTCGACCCAGAACGTGCTCAAGCTGCTGCAGTAACCGAATCCGCCGGAGGGACACCCCCTCCGGCGGACTCCTCTTGCCGGAAACGCCATTGAACCCATCGCGCCCACAACCACCCGTCGCCGCCCTCACCAGGCGGCGTTCGCGCGTCGGTGGAGGTGAGTGCGCATGAGTTCGGTCTATACCGGCACCATCAGTTTTTCGGGCCTCAGTTCCGGCGTGGACACCGAGACCCTGGTCACCAAGCTGGTGGCCGCCGAACGCGCTGGTGCCGATACCCGCATCAGCAAGGCGACCAGCAGTGCCAACGGCAAGATTTCCGCGCTGGGCAAGGTGTCCAGCGCACTGTCGGCGGTGCAGACCGCGCTCGAAGGCCTTGACAGCGGCAAGAGCGGCAATGCGCGCACCGCCACCGTGGCCGAAGGTGCAGGCTTCACCGCCGTCGCCGCGTCCGGTGCCAGCGTCGGCAGCTATGACATCGAGGTGAGCCAGCTGGCGACCAAGCACAAGCTGACCTCGGCCGCCTATGCCGCCGATGCCGCAGTCGGTGCCGGCACGCTGACCATCACTGCCGGCGATCACAGCTACGACGTCACTATCAACGCCGACTACACCCTGGCCAACATCGCCGCGGCGATCAATGCCAAGACCAGCGGACAGGGCGCGGTTGCCAGCGTGGTCAGGACCGATGACGGCGACCGCCTGGTGCTGACCGCCGCCGATACCGGCCAAGCCAATGCGATCCAGGTCAGCAGCAGCGATGCCGCGCTGGCGGCGCTGACCTACCCTGGCGTCACCGCCAGCGACGGCAGCAGCGTTGGCCTGAGCCAGACCACGGCTGCCCAGGACGCACTGATCAAGGTCGACGGTTACACCAAGACCTCGGCCAGCAACACGCTGACCGACGTGCTCGATGGGGTGACCCTGACCCTGACCAAGACCACCGAAGGCAGCGCCTACAACCTCGCCGTGGAGACCGACCAGAGTGCGGTCAGCACCGCGGTGAGCAGTTACGTCAGTGCCTACAACGCTGCGCTGACCATCCTCGGCACCGTCAGCGCGTTCGACGTCGAGGCCCAGACCCAAGCCGCGCTGACCGGTGATTCGCTGGTGCGCAACCTCGAATCGCAGCTGCGCAGCCTGGTCGGCAGCAACTACGCCGCGCTGACGCAACTGGGCATCACCACCGACAAGACCGGCGCGATGACCCTGGACGCGGGCAAGTTGTCCGAAGCACTGGATGCCAATCCTTCAGCGGTCAGCAATGTGTTCGGCGCCGATGCCGATTTCGGCAAGGACATGAAGACACTGATGCAGAACATGCTTACGAGCAATACCGGCGTCATCCCCCAGCGCACGCTCAGCCTGGACAACAAGATCAAGGACCTCGCCGACCAGACCACGGATCTGAACGCGAGGATGCAGAAGGTCGAAGCGCGCTACAAGGCCAAGTTCACCGCGATGGAAGCGACGATGGCGAAGATGTCCACCACGAGCAGCTATCTGACCCAGATGATCGACAGCCTGGGCATGAGCTCCGGAAGCTCCAGCAGCTCGAAGAAGTCCAGCTAACCCCAAACATCAAGGACACATGCCATGCATGGTGCCAGCCGAAACATCGCAGATTTCTATCGCAAGACCGGCGTCAGCAGCGCGGCCCTGGGCGAGGACCCGCATCGCCTGATCAGCCTGATGCTGGACGGAGCGTGCAAGCGCATCCGCCTGGCGCGGGCCTGCATGGAACGCCGCGACATCCCGGGCAAGGGCAAGGCCATCGCCGATGCCTGCGCCATCGTCTCGCACCTCAATGCCTCCCTGGACCACCAGCAAGGCGGGGACATCGCCGGTCGCCTGTCCGATCTGTACAGCTATGCGATGCGCCGGCTCACGGAAGCCAACATGCACAACGACGGCGCTGCGCTGGACGAAGTCTCCGGCCTGCTGGAGGAAATCGCCGGGGCATGGAATGCGATTCCACAGAGTGCCCGTGACCAGCCGCGGCAGACGCCAGTACCTGCATGATGAGCCTGGCCGCACAACGCTTGATCGGTGATCTGGAAGGGATCTGCGCAGCCTTGCATGCGCAGGACTATCCGAGCCTGGAACGGCGCGTGCACAACTACGACGAGGCAGTCCGCGACTGCTTCTCGCAAGCACCCTCGTCGTTGTCACACGACGAATGCCAGCAGTTGCTCCGTGCCCAGGCCGAACTCCTGTCGCTCATGGGCCAGATGCGCGACGAAGCCTCCGAGTGGCTGCACAACGCGCACAAGGCGCGCCAGGCGATACGCTCCTACGCGACGCTGCGCTGATCTAGCGCGTACGGCCCTGTTCTGCGCTGAGTCCGGACAGGTGGCGCGGGGCGACGACCGCCCTCACCCGCCATGCTCCTGGGAAGACCACTGAAACTGAGAAACCGGTCATGAACCTTCCGCCCAATGCCGCTGCCTCGACCCAGGCCGATGCCGAACTGTTCCACGACGCGATCACCTGCGACCTGCCCTTGCCAGCCGAATTCCAGGCCGGTTCGGTTTCCCCGCGTCCCGGCCTGGCCGAGTCGACGCTGCGCAGCATTGCCCAGATCGAAGACCTGCGCAGCGACGACCTCCGCGAAGAGCGCAGCGAGCAGCCACTGCAGGTCCAGCGGGTGGAAGCCAAGCTCGACCTGCTGCTGGTGATGGTCGGCCGGCTTGCGCGCAAGTCCGAAGGCAGCCTGCCGCTGCGTCCGGTGCGTTGGTCGCGCCGCGGCATCCGCCTGGAAACCGGCGCGCGCAGCGGCGCATTCGCCGGGGCCGCCGGGCTGGTGCGGCTGCAACCTTGCGACTGGCTGCCCGAACACATCGAGCTCCCGGTGATCCTGCTGACCGAGTCCGAGACCGGCACTGGCAGCTTCTTCCTGTGGCTGCGCTTTGCCGCATTGGCGCCTGGATTGGAAGAAGTCCTTGAACGCCACCTGTTCCGCCTGCATCGACGCCAGGTCGCCGACGCGCGCCGCAGGGAACCCGCCCGCTGAACCGGCAAATACCCGCGCTCCACGTGCATTTCCCAGCCATTTCAACTGGGTCGGGTGAGTCGCCGCACCCGGGGACGACACATCCAAGGTAGGCACCCTGGTGCGCATCAACTAAGGTATCAGGCTTACAGAGGAGAGGCCCTCGCGCGTGCGAGTCATCATCGTCGACGATCACACCTTGGTTCGTGCCGGCCTGTCGCGCCTGTTGCAGGCCTTTGCCGACATCGACGTGGTGGCCGAGGCAAGCAATGCGCAGCAGGCGCTGGACATGGCCACGCTGCATCGGCCGGATGTCGTGCTGATGGACCTGTCGCTGCCGGGCCGCAGCGGCCTGGACGCGATGACCGACATCCTGCGCGTCGCGCCGAGGATGCGGGTGGTGGTGATGTCGATGCACGACGACCCACTGCATGTGCGTGACGCGCTGGACCGTGGCGCGGCGGGCTTCGTGGTCAAGGATGCCGCGCCGCAGGAACTGGAACTGGCGTTGCGCGCGGCCCTCGCGGGCCAACTGTTCCTGAGCCCCCAGATCTCACTACGGATGATCGCGCCCATGCTGGGCCGCGAAAAACCGGTCGGCATTGCCGCACTCCCGCCGCGCCAGCGCGAGATCCTGCGTGAAATCGGCCGTGGCCAGAGCAATAAGGAAATCGCGGCGGACCTGGGAATCAGTGTCAAGACGGTCGAAACCCACCGCGCGCGGATGATGGAGTCGCTCGGCTGCCGTCGCGCCAATGACCTGGTCCTGTTGGCCGCCAAGCATCACAACGAACTGCTCTGATCGCAGCGCGAGCGCCCTGCAAAGCGTCGTGAATCCGGCGGGGAAAGTCGGCGCCCTCCCCGGCATGTAGGGGAATTACCCACGCCTCGTAGGGGATTCACCCTACCCCTGCACATGCGGCCCCGATGCAAAAGTCGTCACCATAAGAGGGAAGATGCTTCCATGGCACCAGCCCGCGCCGGTGTGTCTGGACATTGCATGAAACCGACCCTTTCAGCCCAACTTGGACAGCAGCTCCACCTCACGCCGCAGCTGCTGCAGTCGATCCGCCTGCTGCAACTGGACGGCATGCAGCTGGAGCTGGAGATCCGTCGCGCGCTGGAGACCAACCCGCTGCTTGAGCTGGAGGAAACCACCGACGCCAACGCCGAATCGTCGGCCGACGGCGATCCGGCGCTGGAGACCGCGGCGTTCGATGAACTGCCCGAAAGCTCGATGTGGGACGTGCACGGCAGCAGCTGGGACGCAGGCGACGACCGCATGCAGCGCGTGGCCGCCGGCGAGTCCAGCGATCCGCATGTGCGCGTGCTGCGTGAACTGGCGCTCGACCTGGACCAGCACGCGCTGGCGGTAGCGGCCTTCTGGCTTGAACAGACCGATGACGCCGGCTACCTGACCGCACCGCTGGCCGATCTGCAGCTGCTGGCCTGCGCGCGCCATGACATCACCATCGATAAGGTCGAAGCGATCCGCCAACGCCTGCTGCACGGCGAGCCGGCCGGCCTGGCCGCGCGCGACCTGCGCGAATGCCTGCAGGCCCAGCTGACCGCCCTGCCCGGCCGCGTCGCCGCACGCCACCTGGCCACGCGCATCCTGGACGGCGACCTGGCCCTGCTGGCCAGCCACGACTACCCGCGCATTGCCCAGCAGTTGGACGCTGAGGCCGACGATGTGCGCGAAGCGGTCCGCCTGATCCTGTCGCTGCAACCGCGGCCCGGAGATGACCTGCTGCCGGAAAGCAATGTCAGTGTGATTCCCGACGTCGTCGCCTGGCACGCCGACGGCAGCTGGCGGGTGGCGCTGAACCCGGCGACCACCCACCGGGTCGGCGTCAATCCCATGCATGAGCGGGCGCTGGCCAATGCCGGCGAAGCCGCGCAACCGCTACGCGACCTGCTTCAGGAAGCGCGCTGGCTGACCCGCGGCCTGTCGATGCGCTACGAGACCCTGCTGCGCACCACCCGCGCCATCGTCGAGCGCCAGGCCTCCTTCCTGGTACAGGGCGACGAGGCGATGGCGCCGCTGACCCTGAAGGAGATCGCCGAGGAGATCGGTATGCACGAATCGACAATCTCGCGCATCACCAGCGGCAAATACCTGCAGACCCCGCGCGGCACTTTCGAACTGAAGCATTTCTTCGCCGTGCGCCTGGAAGGTGCCAGCGTCTCCGGCGCGGCAGTCAAGGCAATGGTGCGGCGCCTGATCGAATCGGAACCGAATGGGCGGCCGTTGGCCGACGAGGCCATCGCCGGGCTGCTGGCCCGCCAGGGGGTCAACATCGCCCGCCGAACCGTCGCAAAATACCGCGAGCAACTCGACATTGCGCCGGCCCGCGAGCGCCGCCGGCCCACCAAGGCGCTGCTGGCGCGCACCGGATAAGGATTCCCATGAGCAAGCTCACCGTTCTGCTGGTCGACGACCACGAAGGCTTCATCAACGCCGCGATGCGCCACTTCCGCAAGCTCGACTGGCTGCAGGTCGTCGGTAGCGCCAGCAATGGCCTGGAGGCGATCGAGCGCTCCGAAGCGCTGCGCCCGGCGGTGATCCTGATGGACCTGGCAATGCCAGAGATGGGAGGGCTTCAGGCCACCCGTTTGATCAAGTCGCAAGATGATGCGCCATACATCGTCATCGCCAGTCATTTCGACGACGCAGAGCACCGCGAACATGCATTGCGCGCGGGGGCTGACAACTTCGTCAGCAAACTTTCATATATCCAGGAAGTCATGCCCATTCTGGAAGATCTGGTGGAGAGAGAGCATGAGTGAATCCCGCATCCTTGTGATCGACGACGACGCCGTGCGCGCCGAGCGCACCGTCGCGTTGCTCGAATTCATGGATTTCAATCCGCGCTGGATCACCGACATCGCCGACCTCAACCCCAATCGCCACCGCCAGCACGAATGGCTGGCGGTGATGGTCGGTTCGGCCGACCAGGTACCGCAGGGCGGGGCCTTCTTCGACTGGCTGGCACGCTCGCCACTTCCACCGCCGGTGCTGCTGATGGGCGGCGACAACAGCGCGTTCGCCGCCGCCCATGGCCTGCACGAGGCCAACGTCTGGCCGCTGGATCCACCGCTTCGCTATGCCCAGCTGGAGACCCTGCTGCGCCGCGCCAGCCTCAAGCGCCTGGACGCCGAACACCAGGCCGGCGCCAGCCAGAACCATGGCCCCACCGGCAGCAGTCCGGCGGTTACCCATTTGCGCCGACTGATCGACCAGGTCGCCCCGTTCGACACCACGGTGCTGGTGCTGGGCGAATCGGGCACCGGCAAGGAAGTGGTCGCCCGCTCGATCCACCAGCAGTCGCCACGTCGCGATGGTCCGTTCGTGGCGATCAACTGCGGGGCGATCCCGGCGGATCTGCTGGAAAGCGAGCTGTTCGGCCACGAGAAAGGCGCCTTCACCGGTGCCCTGAGTGCGCGCAAGGGCCGCTTCGAGATGGCCGAGGGTGGAACCCTGCTGCTGGACGAAATCGGCGACATGAGCCTGCCAATGCAGGTCAAGCTGCTGCGCGTGCTGCAGGAGCGCAGTTTCGAACGCGTCGGCGGCGGCCAGACCATCCGCTGCAACGTGCGGGTGATCGCCGCGACCCACCGCAACCTGGAAGCGTGCATCGGCAAGGGCCAGTTCCGTGAGGACCTGTTCTATCGCCTCAACGTGTTCCCGATCGAGATGCCGGCGCTGCGCGACCGTGCTGATGACCTGCCGGCCCTGTTCCAGACCATTGCCGCACAGCTGGCCCGGACCGGCCGCGGTGAAGTCCGCTTCACCGACGAAGCCCTGTTCGCGCTGCGCAGCTATCCGTGGCCAGGCAACGTGCGTGAGTTGACCAACCTGGTCGAGCGCCTGGCGGTCCTGCATCCCGCGGGCCTGGTGCGCGTGCAGGACCTGCCTGCCCGCTATCGGGGCGATTTCAACGACGTGACCGCTGCAGAGGTTGCGCCCTCGCCGGCCCGCGCAGCGAGCGTCGAAAAACCGGCGGCCGCACCGGAAACGATCGTCCCTCCCGGCCTGCCCGACGATGGCATCGATCTGCGCGGGCATATCGCCAACATCGAGCTGTCCCTGATCAGCGAAGCGTTGGAACGCAGCCAGGGCGTCGTCGCACATGCCGCACAACTGCTGGGCCTGCGGCGTACGACGCTGGTCGAGAAGCTGCGCAAATATGGCGTCGACCGCGACCAGGTCGAACTGGTCAGCTGAGCCGGCGATAACGCCTTGCAGTGACGGGTCCGTCCGGCTTTCTGTCCGTCGACCCGGCAAGTGCAGTAGCCCCTGGGAGGCTTTCCCGATAGGCGTCTCCCGGGTGCGCTGCGCGTACCCGCCCGACGAACAAACGCGACCGCGCCGGAAACCCGCCGCAGTTTCGGCACGCCACTTGCATTGAGGGAAGTGCCCTGTTGGCACGAGCCCCCTCGATGAGCGATTCCATCAGTTCGATCCTTTCGCAGATCCGCAGCTACCAGAGCCAGGTCAGCCAGAGCGCGCCCGGCCAGGTCGGCGATGTGGCGCGCGGAAACCAGATCCAGGGGCTGGTCGGTGATCAGGGAGTTTCCGGTACACATGCGCCCAGCTTCAGCGACACCCTGCGTGGCGCCATCAGCGGCGTCAACGACACCCAGCAGAAAGCCAGCGACCTTGCCAGGGCATTCGAACTCGGCGACCCCGACGCCGGGTTGGCCAAGGTCATGCTGGCCGCCCAACAGTCCCAGGTGGCGTTCCGCGCCACCGTGGAAGTCCGCAATCGACTCGTCCAGGCCTACCAGGACGTGATGAACATGCCGCTGTAAGCAAGGTAGATCCCGATGGCCCTCGCCCTCACCAAAGACACCCTCAACAGCGAAAAGGCCGGCGCCTGGTTCGATCGCATGCAGAGCCTGCAGATCACCCGCCGCATCGGCCTGATGTCGATGATCGCCCTGGCGGTTGCGGCCGGGCTGTTCGTGTTCTTCTGGTCGCAGAAGCCGGACTACGCCCCGCTGTATACCGGCCTTGACGAGAAAGGCACGGCCGAAGCGACCGACCTGCTGCGGAGCGCGCAGATCCCGTTCAAGATCGACCAGGCCACCGGTGCGATCACGGTCCCGCAGTCCAGCCTGTACGACGCACGCCTGAAGCTGGCCGGCTCCGGCCTGACCGACAGCGGGCGGATGGGGTTCGAGGTAATGGAGAAGGACCCGGGTTTCGGCGTCAGCCAGTTCGTCGAAAACGCCCGCTACCAGCACGCGCTGGAAACCGAGCTGGCGCGCACCATTTCCACCCTGCGCCCAGTGCGCGAGGCGCGGGTGCACCTAGCCATTCCCAAGCCCAGCGCCTTCACCCGCCAGCGTGACGCGGCCAGCGCCTCGGTCGTGCTGGAACTGCGTGGCGGCAACACGCTGGAACGCAACCAGGTCGATGCGATCGTCAACATGGTCGCCTCCAGCATCCCGGATCTCTCGCCCGAACGCGTCACCGTGGTCGACCAGAGCGGCCGCATGCTCACCATCTCCGACCCGAACAGCGATGCGGCGCTCAATGCGGCCCAGTTCGATCAGGTGCGTCGCCAGGAGAGTTCCTACAACCAGCGCATTCGCGAACTGCTTGAACCCATGACCGGGCCTGGCCGGGTCAATCCCGAGGTCAGCGTGGACGATGGACTTCTCGGTCGTGGAGGAAGCCCGCGAGCTGTACAACGGTGATCCGCCCAAACTGCGCAGCGAACAAGTCAGCGACAGCAGCACCGCTGCGGCCGGCCCGCAGGGTATTCCCGGTGCGACCAGCAACACGCCGGCGGCGACCGCCAAGCCTGGTCAGCCCGCCACGCCTGCTACTGGCACCAACGCGCAGCAGGCCACTGCCGCGACGCCGACCGAAACCACCAAGAACGCCACCCGCAACTACGAGCTGGACCGCACCCTGCAGCACACCCGGCAGCCCGCTGGGCGCATCAAGCGCGTCTCGGTAGCGGTGCTGATCGACAACGTGCCGCGCCCAGGCGCGCAAGGGAAGGTCACCGACCAGCCGCTGGACGCGGCGGAGCTGACCCGGATCGAGGGCCTGGTCAAGCAGGCGGTCGGATTCAGCGCCGAGCGCGGCGATACGGTGTCGGTGATGAACGCGCCGTTCGTGCGCACCGCCACCGAGACGCAGGACGCACCCAAATGGTGGGAAGACCCGCGCATGCGCGATGCCCTGCGCCTGCTGCTTGGCGCGGTCGTGGTCCTGGCCCTGGCCTTTGGCGTGTTGCGCCCGGCCCTGCGCCAGATCAGCGGCGCCACCCCGGCAGCCAACAAGAAGGACAGGGCCGAACCGCAGACGGCCAGCGTCTCGATCCTGCAGGATGATGACCCGATGCTGGCGCTTGCCGAAGACACCGCCAGCATCGGCGAGCACAAGTCCAGCATTGCCCTGCCCGACGCCTATGAGGAACGCCTGCGCCTTGCACGCGAAGCAGTGAAGGCCGACTCCAAGCGCGTGGCCCAGGTCGTCAAGGGATGGGTCGCCAATGAAGCCTGATGCCACCGCCATCACCGGCGTCCAGCGCGCCGCCGTGCTGCTGCTGTCGCTGGGCGAATCCGATGCCGCCGAAGTCCTCAGGCACATGGACCCCAAGGAGGTGCAGAAGATCGGCATCGCCATGGCGACCATGACCGGCATCTCGCGCGAGCAGGTCGAGCGGGTCATGGACGAATTCAATACCGAGCTCGGCACCAAGACTTCGCTGGGCGTCGGCGCCGACGACTACATCCGCAACGTGCTGGTCCAGGCGCTGGGCGCGGACAAGGCCGGCGGCCTGATCGACCGGATCCTGCTGGGCCGCAACACCACCGGCCTGGACACGCTGAAGTGGATGGATCCACGCGCGGTCGCCGACCTGGTCCGCAACGAGCATCCGCAGATCATCGCCATCGTGATGGCCCACCTGGACAGCGACCAGGCCGCTGAAGCACTGAAGTTGCTGCCTGAGCGCAGCCGCGCCGACGTGCTGATGCGCATCGCCACCCTCGACGGCATCCCGCCCAACGCCCTGAGCGAGTTGAACGAGATCATGGAACGCCAGTTCTCCGGCAACCAGAACCTGAAATCGTCCAACGTCGGCGGGGTCAAGGTCGCGGCCAACATCCTCAACTTCATGGACAGCGGCCAGGACCAGGGCGTGCTGGCGGCGATCAGCAAGATCGACGCCGACCTGGGCGGACGCATCCAGGACCTGATGTTCGTGTTCGACAACCTGGTCGAACTGGACGACCGCGGGCTGCAGACCATGCTGCGCGAAGTTTCCGGCGAGCGCCTGGGCCTGGCCCTGCGTGGTGCCGACATCAAGGTGCGCGAAAAAATCACCCGCAACATGTCCCAGCGCGCCGCCGAGATCCTGCTCGAGGACATGGAGGCACGCGGCCCGGTGCGCCTGGCCGACGTGGAAGCCGCGCAGAAGGAGATCCTGGTGATCGTGCGCCGGATGGCCGATGAAGGCCTGATCAGCCTGGGCGGCAGCGGTGCGGAGGCGATGGTATGAGCAACGATGTCGTGCGCTGGCTGGCGCCTGAGCTTGACGTGCCGCCGCCGCCCGAGGTGGTCGAGGAAGTCCCGGCGCTGCGCCCCCCCAGCCTGGAGGAAATCCAGGCCATCGAAGAGGCGGCACAGCACGAAGGATTCGAGCGCGGCCATGCCGAAGGGCTGTCCCAGGGCCAGGCCGAAATCCGCCGCCTCACCGCGCAGATCGATGGAATCCTGGACAACTTCTCCCGTCCGCTGGCCCACCTGGAAAACGAGGTGCTCGGCGCACTGGGCGACCTCGCCGTGCGCATTGCCGGCAGCCTGATCGGCCCGGCCTACCAGGCCGATCCGGCCCTGCTGCAGGCGTTGGTGACCGAAGCACTGGACGCGGTCGGCGGCGCCCAGCGCAGCGTCGAAGTCCGCCTGCATCCGGAAGACATCGGCGCATTGGCTCCGCTGCTTGGATTGATGGCCGAGGGCACCCGGCTGGTGCCCGACCTGACCCTCAGCCGCGGCGACCTGCGCGTGCATGCCGAAGCCGTGCGCATCGACGGCACCCTCGATGCACGCCTGCGTGCGGCATTGGAGATGGTCATGCGCAAGTCGGGGGTGGGGGCGTGAGTGGCGTGGTCGGTGGGCGGATCGTTCAGAGGCTTTTCGCGCCCTCTCTCCATTGCCACTCCCGCGTAGGCGGGAGAGGTTCTTCAACAGCCGCAATGGCTGGTCATCCATGCCGTTTTTGGTTGAAGCAACCGCAACGGCTTTCACGCCCTTTCGGGCGCGAGTCACTTTTCTTTGCTTGTGCAAAGAAAAGTGACCAAAAGAGCGCTTCTCAACAGCCGAAGGCTGGTCAAGCACACCCCGCAGATCAACAGCAAAAAGCAACAGCAACTACAAGAGCTGCTTCTTTCATCATCTATCCGAGGTCTTTAACAGCCATTCGGCTATTGAAAGCCGCTGCCTTGGCCGTCGCCTCGAACAGCCAACGCATCGACGCTCCGCCATTGCCGCCAATGTGCAATGCAACCCGGAGCCCTGCCCCATGAGCGCATTGATGGGCACCACGCCCGCCGACTGGTTGGCTGCGCGCAACCTGCGCCTGGCGACGCGGCTCGGGGGCATCGGCCTGGACGCCAGCCATGGCCGTGGCCTGATCCGCGAAGGCATCCTGCGTCGCGCGGTCGGCCTGACCCTGGAAGCAGTCGGCTGCGAAGCGCCGCTGGGTTCGACCTGCAAGGTCCAGGTCGTGGACGACGGCTGGGTGGATGCCGAAGTGGTCGGTTTTTCCGGCGAGCGCACCTACCTGATGCCCAGTGCCGAAATGCACGGCCTGCTGCCCAATGCCCGGGTGGTGCCGCTGCATCGGCGTGGCGGCGTCGAGGTTGGCGAAGGCCTGCTCGGCCGGGTCATCGATTCGGATGGCGTGCCGCTGGACGGCAAGGGCCCGATCCGCGCCGAAGGCTCGGTCGGCATGGCCGGCGTCGCGATCAATCCGTTGGCGCGTGAACCCATCACCCAGCCGCTGGACGTGGGCGTGCGCGCGATCAACGCGCTGCTGCCGATCGGCCGTGGCCAACGCGTGGGCCTGTTCGCCGGCTCGGGCGTGGGGAAGTCGACGCTGCTCGGGATGATGACCCGCTACACCGCCGCCGACGTGATCGTGGTGGGGCTGATCGGCGAACGTGGCCGCGAAGTGCGCGACTTCGTCGAGACCACCTTGGGCGAGGAAGGCCTGCGCCGCGCGGTGGTCGTGGCGGCCCCGGCCGACCGCCCGCCGCTGGCGCGCCTGCATGGCGCCTACCGCGCCACTGCCATCGCCGAATGGTTCCGCGACCAGGGCCTGAACGTGCTGCTGCTGATGGATTCGCTGACCCGCTTCGCCCAGGCCCAGCGCGAGATCGGCCTGTCAGTCGGCGAACCACCCACCACCCGCGGCTACCCGCCGAGCGTGTTCGCCAAGCTGCCGGCGTTGGTGGAACGCGCCGGCAACGGCGCCAAGGGTCGCGGCTCGATCACCGCCTTCTACACCGTACTGACCGAAGGCGACGATCCGCAGGACCCGATCGCCGACGCCGCCCGGGCGATCCTCGATGGCCACATCCTGCTGTCGCGCCGGGTCGCCGACTCGGGCCTGTACCCGGCCATCGACGTCGAATCCTCGGTCAGCCGCGTGGTCCAGGACATCGCCGATGAACCCTGGCGCCTGCGCATCCGCGCGCTCAAGCGGCTGGTGTCGGCCTACTCGTCCAACCGCGACCTCATCGCCATCGGCGCCTACCAGCGTGGCAACGACCCAGCCGTGGATGAAGCGCTGGAACGTTGGCCGGAGATCGTGGAATTCCTCGGCCAGGATGTCGCCAGGGCCGCCGACCTGCCCCACAGCCAAGCCGCGTTGCAGCGGCTGGTCGAACGTGAGAATTGAGAGCTAAGCCATGATGCAATCCAAGCGTATCGATCCCTTGCTCCAGCGTGCCCAGCAGCACGAAGACGAAGCCGCGCGCACCCTGGCCGAACGCCAGCGCGCACTGACGACCCACGAGTCGCGACTGGAAGAGCTACGGCAATACGCCGAGGAATACGCCAACAGCCAGATGGCTGCCACCAGCCTGGCCCAGCTGGCCAACCGGCGGGCGTTCCTGGACCGCCTCGACAGCGCGGTCCAGCAGCAGTCCCAGACCGTGGACCGCAACCGGGAGAACGTCGAAATGGAACGAAGCCGGTTGTTGTTGGCCAGTCGCGACAAGCAGGTGCTGGAGCAGCTGGCCGCCAGTTACCGCGCCCAGGAGCGCAAGGTCGATGACCGTCGCATCCAGCGCGAAATGGATGACCTGGGCGCGCGCGGCGCACGCCTGGCCAAGGCCGCCGCCGAAAGCGACAACGGAGACAAGCCATGAGCGCGCTTACCGCCCTGGGCGGCAGTGGCCGGGCCAGCTTGTTGTCCGCAGCGAGGGACGACAACCCGGACAAGGACGGAACCGGCACCCGCGACTTCGCCAGCATGATGGACAGCGACACCCCCGCGCCACCACCGACCAGGCCGCAAACCGAGCGGAAACCGCAGGACAAGGCCGCTTCCCGGGACGACAGGCCGGACCAGCCCGCGGCGCCCGCGCGCCAGCCTGACCCGGCCAGGACCGGGCGCAGCCGCGGCGCATCCACCACGCAGGACCAGGCCAGCGAAACCAGCGAAACCTCCGCCGGCAAGCCCGGAGCGAAAGCCGTAGCCCAGGAGGATCGCGACGATGACGATGCGTGGCCCCCCGTCGGCCTGGCCGGCATTGGCATGGCCGTCGTACCGGTGCTCAACACGGCGATGCCCGGCGCCGCCGGCGGGTCATTGACCGCGGCGGGCCTGGCGGGCAATGCAGCCGGCGCTGCGGCCGCAGGCGTCGCCGTACTCCCGGGCCTCCAGCTGGGGGCGCCTGGCGCGGCAACCACCCAGGCAGGTCCCGGTGTGCTGCTGGCCCAGGCTGCGAGTTCCGCCGGCACCTCCTCCGGCACCGCCGCCAACGGCGCGGCTGCATCCGCAGCGTTGCTGGCCCGGGGCGCTGCCTCCTCCGGCACGTCCATCAGCGGCGCGGAGACAACGGCCACCTCGCCGCTGGCCCCCCTGGCTGCACTGGGAGGCACGGCCGAGAACGGGACCGATGATGTCGCCATTGGTGCCGGTACGGATCCAGCTCCGATCAACCTGCAGGCGCTGCCTGCGGCGATGCCCACCAGCCGCGTGATCGACAGCGCCACGCCATTCAGTGGCTCGCCCACGCCGACCCCGGACCTGCGTAGCGACCAGTTCGACGACGCACTGGGCGCGCGCATGAGCTGGCTGGCCGACCAGAAGATCGGACACGCCCATATCAAGATCAGCCCCGCCGAGCTGGGCCCGGTCGAGGTCCGTCTCCATCTGAACGGCGACCAAGTCAATGCCAGCTTCCTCAGCGCCCAGGCCGAGGTGCGCCACGCGCTGGAAAACAGCCTGCCGCGCCTGCGGGAGATGCTGGGCCAGCATGGATTCCAGCTCGGCCAGGCCGATGTCGGCCAGCAGCAACAACAGGCCTCGCAGGGCCAGTCGTTCGCTGCCGGCGACAGCGCCAGTCCGGACGCGGCGGACGAGCTGCTGCAGGGCACCGCCGGAATTCCGGCGGCGGTCGCGCGTCGCCGCGGCCTGCTCGACGCCTATGCCTGATCCCGTCGTGGCCCAGGGACCCACCGACATAGTTCCGTCGTCCGGGTAAGCGCAGCGCACCGGAGGGACTTGTCGGCAAGGCACCCGGAGGCGCTGTGCTTACCCGGGAGACGCGGCCGCGGGTTTTTCAGTCGTTATTCCGACACTCCCTGGCAGCCCCGGTCTTCGTCTTCGCCCGCCTCCCCGTCCCCCGGCAGACCCGCGTCAAGTCTCCGTCACGTTCCCGTTGCGCCGCCTGGCCTGTTTCGGCACGCCAATTGCATCCACGAGGGTCTTGAGTCCCCTTGGAGCAATCCGTGGCAACCGCCGCCGACAAGTCGAAAAAATCCGCCGACGCCAAGCCTGCCGCCATGGGCAGCAAGCCAAGCAAGCCCATGCTCATCGGGGCAGCCGTGCTGTTGGTCCTGGGTACTGCCGGCGGCACCTGGTTCCTGGTCCAGAAGCCCTCGTCCGGGCACGACAAGGCGCAGTCCAGCCAGAAAGCGCTGCCCAAGCCGGCGCAGTACTTCGCGATGGACCCGGCCTTCGTGGTGAACCTCGACGGCACCGATGACGGCCCGCGCTACCTGCAACTCGAAGTCCAGCTGGTCACCCGCGACCCGGAGGATCTCAAGCAGATCCAGGACAACGCGCCTGCCATCCGCGCCCACCTGCTGATGCTGTTCTCCCAGGTGAAGGCCGCCGACATCGCCGACATCGCCGGGCGCAAGAAACTCCAGGCCGCCGCGCTGGCCGAGGCGCAGAAGCTGATGACCACCGAGACCGGCAGCAAGCGCATCGACGACCTGCTGTTCACCAGTTTCGTGACCCAGTGAGGCGCACCGGACATGAGTGACCTGCTTTCCCAGGATGAAATCGATGCCCTGCTGCATGGCGTCGATGCCGGCGTGGTGGACACCCAGCCACCACCGCCGGCTCCGGGCGAGGCACGCCAGTACGATTTCTCCAGCCAGGACCGGATCATCCGCGGGCGCATGCCCACCCTTGAGATGGTCAACGAGCGATTCGCACGGCTCTGGCGCATCGGCTTGTTTGGCCTGATCCGGCGTTCGGCCGAGCTGTCGGTGCGCGGCATCGACCTGGTCAAGTTCAACGAGTACATGCACTCGCTATACGTGCCGACCAACCTGAACCTGATCAAGTTCAAGCCGCTGCGCGGGACCGGCCTGATCGTGTTCGAACCGACCCTGGTGTTCGCCGTGGTCGACAACTTCTTCGGTGGTGACGGACGCTTCCACACCCGCATCGAAGGGCGCGAATTCACCGCCACCGAGATGCGCGTGATCCAACTGATGCTCAAGCAGACCTTCTCCGATCTCAAGGAAGCCTGGGCGCCGGTGATGGACGTGGACTTCGAGTACATCAACTCGGAGATCAACCCGCACTTCGCCAACATCGTGACCCCGCGCGAGTACGTGGTGGTGTGCCGGTTCCATGTCGAATTGGAGGGCGGTGGTGGCGAGATCCACGTCACCCTGCCTTATTCGATGCTCGAACCGATCCGCGACCTGCTGGACGCAGGCATCCAGAGCGACCGGGTGGACCGCGACGAAAGCTGGAACGTGATGCTGCGCGAACAGCTCAACGCGGCCGAGGTCACCCTCTCCAGCGTGCTGGCCCGCAAGCAGCTGAGCCTGCGCGAACTGACCCGGCTGAAAGTCGGCGACATCCTCCCGATCGACCTGCCGAGCCAGGTCCCGCTGTGCGTCGAGGGCGTCCCGCTGTTCACCGGCGAATTCGGCATTTCCCACGGCCAGAACGCCATCAAGATCACTTCCAACCAACCGCCCGGCACCAACCCGCGCCGCGGCACCATCCAGGAACAGGCCTCATGAGCCAGAACGAAAACCTAGGCGCCACCGCCGCCCAGTTCGACACGCTGCAGGCCGATTCGACAGCCGATGCCAACGACCTCAACCTGGACCTGATCCTGGATGTTCCGGTGACCCTGTCGCTGGAAGTCGGCCGCTCACGCATCCCGATCCGCAACCTGTTGCAGCTCAACCAGGGTTCGGTGGTGGAACTGGACCGCGGTGCCGGCGAGGCGCTGGATGTCTACGTCAACGGCACCCTGATCGCACATGGCGAAGTGGTCACCATCAACGACCGCTTCGGCGTGCGCCTGACCGATGTGGTCAGCCCCAGCGAGCGGATCCGGAGACTGCGGTGAGCCTGCATCTGGACGGCGCCGTCCTGGCGGTCGCCGGCCAGGCGACCACGCACGCGGCCAGCGTCGGCAACGCCGCGCCGTCGCCGCCCAGCCTGCTCGGCGCGGTCTTCGCGCTGTTGCTGGTGCTGGGCCTGATCATCGGCTTGGCCTGGCTGCTCAAGCGCATGCCTGGCAGTGGCTTCCGCCCGGCGCAGGGATTGCGTGTGGTCGCCAGCCTGGCCGTCGGCAGCAAGGAACGGGTCGTGGTGATCGAGGTCAACGGCGAGCAGCTGTTGCTGGGCGTGTCGGCCGGTGGCATCGCCATGCTGCATGCATTGCCGGAATCGTTGCCGGAGACGCCACCGGCCAGGCTGCCGGACCTGAAGCAACTGCCCGACTTCGCGCAGATGCTGAAGCAGAAGCTGCGCAGGTGATGGCCGCTTCCGCGCGCTCGTCATTCCACACGCCGTCATTCCCGCTTTCGCGGGAATGACGCTGGTCAAGACTTCCGAATTTCCTGGTGTAACCCTCATGCTCCGTCGCTGGATAGTTCCCCTGTCGATCCTCCTGCTGGCCTGCGTGCCGGCACTGGCGCTGGCCCAGGCAGCACCCGCGCAGTTGCCTGCGCTCCCCGATGTAACCGTCGGCAAGGTCGGCGCACAGTCGGTCAGCCTGCCGTTGCAGACACTGCTGTTGATGACGGCCATCACCCTGCTGCCGTCGATGCTGCTGGTGCTGACCGCCTTCACCCGCATCACCATCGTGCTGGGCCTGCTGCGCCAGGCCATGGGCACCGGGCAGACGCCCTCCAACCAGGTGCTGATGGGCCTGGCCCTGTTCCTGACGGCGATGGTGATGATGCCGGTCTGGGACAAAGCCTGGAGCCAGGGCCTGGGGCCTTACCTCAATGGCCAGATCGACTTCACCACCGCCTGGACCCTGACCACCCAGCCACTGCGTGCGTTCATGCTGGCGCAGGTGCGCGAGGCCGACCTGATGACCTTCGCCGGCATGGCCGGCAACGGCACCTACAGCGGGCCCGATGCGATTCCCTTCCCGGTCCTGGTGGCCTCGTTCGTGACCAGCGAACTGAAGACCGCGTTCGAAATCGGCTTCCTGATCTTCATCCCGTTCGTGATCATCGACCTGGTGGTGGCCAGCGTCCTGATGTCGATGGGCATGATGATGATGTCGCCGATGCTGATCTCGGCACCCTTCAAGATCCTGTTGTTCGTGCTGGTCGATGGCTGGGTGCTGACCGTCGGCACGCTGGCCGCCAGCTTCAACGGGGTCTGAGCCGATGAGTCCCGAACTGGCCCTGACCGAACTGCGCGATGCCCTGATCACGGTCCTGTGGATCGCAGGCCCGTTGCTGCTGGCGATGCTGCTGGTCGGCGTGGTGATCGGTGTCTTCCAGGCGGCGACCCAGTTGAATGAACCCACCATCGCCTTCGTCGCCAAGGTCATCGCCCTGACCGCGATGCTGTTCGCCACCGGCAGCATGCTGCTGGCGCGGCTGGTCGAATACACCACCATGTTGTTCCAGCGCATCCCGCACCTGATCGGATAGCCGCGGGATGGATTCGGCAACGCAGATGGTCATCGATGGCCAGCAGGCCTTCGCGATGATCGGTGCGGTCCTGTGGACCATGCTGCGCGTCGGCGCGATGTTCATGGTCATGCCGCTGGTGAGCAGCCGAGCGGTGCCGGCCAGGATCCGGGTCATCCTGGCCGGGACACTGGGCATTGCGCTGGCGCCACTCCTGCCGCCCGTACCCGACTGGAACGGTTTCGACGCGGCCGTGGTCCTGAGCGTGGCGCGTGAACTGGCGGTCGGCGCGAGCATGGGCTTCATGCTGCGGATGATCTTCGAAGCCGGTGCCATGGCCGGCGAACTGGTGTCCCAGAGCACCGGCCTGGGCTTTGCGCAGATGGCCGACCCCCTGCGTGGCGTGACCTCCGGTGTGACCGGCCAGTGGTTCTACCTGGCATTCGGCCTGCTGTTCTTCACCGCCAACGGCCACCTGGCCGTGGTCTCGCTGCTGGTGGACAGCTACAAGGCGTTGCCCATCGGGACGGCGCTGCCGGACGTGCAGGCGATGCTGGCGGTGGCGCCCGAATTCTTCATGGCGGTGATGCGTGGCGCGGTAACGCTGGCCCTGCCGGTCATGGTGGCGATGCTGGCAGTCAACCTGGCGTTCGGCGCCCTGGCCAAGGCCGCTCCGGCATTGAATCCGATCCAGCTGGGCCTGCCGGTCGCGGTCCTGCTGGGCTTGGCATTGCTGGCGGTGATGGCCGGCGAGATGGGACCGCCGGTGCCAACGCCTGTTCGACGCAGCCTTCGACGCCGCCCGGCAGGTCACCGGCCCGTAGGAGGAACCACGGGATGGAACAGCCCTTGCATCAGGGCAGGCTTCCTTCCCCCGCCTTCCTCCCGCCATGTCCGAGAACGAGCAAGCCGGCGAGCGCACCGAACAGCCCACCGAAAAACGCCTCAAGCAGGCCCGTGACCAGGGCGACATCCCGCGCTCGCGGGAGCTGGCGACCGCAGCGGTCTTCAGCGTCGGCATCTTCGCGATGATGGGCATGTCCGGCTTGCTGACCGCCGGTGCGGTGGCGTGGATGAAGTCCGCACTCAGTCCGGACCTGGGCCTGCGCAACGACCCCAGCGCCCTGTTCGGCCACACCGGGGAACTGCTGCTCGGACTGCTGTGGGTGGTGCTCCCGCTGCTGGGTGTGTGCGTGGCGGCAGGCTTCATCGCCCCGCTGCTGATGGGCGGCCTGCGTTTCTCAAGCGAATCGCTGGTTCCCAAGTTCAGCCGGCTCAACCCGATCAGTGGCCTGACCCGCCTGTACGGCGCGGAGAGCCTGGCCGAACTGCTCAAGTCGCTGCTGCGCATGCTGTTTGTCGGCGGGGCCGTCGCATTGTTCCTGGTCGGCAAGCTCGATGCGCTGCGCGGCCTGCTGCGCCAACCCCTGGAACAGGCCATCGGCCACGGCCTGGGCTTCGCCCTGCACCTGCTGCTCTACACCGCCGGCGCGCTGGCGCTGCTGGCTGCGATCGACGCGCCGTACCAGAAGTGGAATCACTTGCGCAGGTTGAAGATGACCCGCGAGGAAGTCCGTCGCGAGATGAAGGAAAGCGAGGGCAGCCCGGAGGTCAAGGGCCGCATCCGGCAGATGCAGATGCAGCTTTCGCAGCGGCGGATGATGGAGGCCGTCCCTACCGCCGACGTGGTGGTGGTCAACCCGACCCACTACGCGGTGGCGCTGAAATACGAAGGCGGACGCATGCGTGCGCCCATCGTGGTGGCCAAGGGCGTGGACGAACTGGCTTTCAGCATCCGCGAGGTCGGCGAGCAGCATCGCATTGCCGTGGTCTCGGCGCCGCCTCTGGCACGCGCCTTGTATAGGGAAGGCCAACTCGGCAAGGAAATCCCCGTGAGACTGTATTCGGCCGTGGCCCAGATCCTCTCCTACGTCTACCAGCTGCGCGCCTGGCGCAGCGGTCCGATGCCACCGCTGCCGCCGCTGGAAGTGGATGAATTCGCGCCGGGGGCCACGCCATGAGCCGGCCGGTGACACAGATGAACCCGCGCAAGGTCATGGACATGATCAAGCACGGGCTGGGCGCGCCGCTGATCGTGATGGCGATGCTGGCCATGGTCGTGGTGCCGCTGGCCGCGCCGGTGCTGGATGCGTTGTTCACCTTCAACATCGCCATCTCGCTGATGGTGCTGCTGGCGGTGGTGTACGTGCAGCGCCCGCTGGAGTTCAGCATCTTCCCGATCGTGCTGTTGATGACCACCATGCTGCGCCTGGCGCTGAACGTGGCCTCCACCCGGGTGATCCTGCTCAACGGCCAGGACGGACATGGCGCCGCCGGCAAGGTGATCGAGGCGTTCGGCGAGTTCGTGATCGGCGGCAACTACGCGGTGGGCATCGTGGTGTTCGCGATCCTGACCATCATCAACTTCGTGGTCATCACCAAGGGCGCCGGGCGCGTGTCGGAAGTGACCGCGCGCTTCATCCTCGACGCCATGCCCGGCAAGCAGATGGCGATCGATGCCGACCTCAACGCCGGCCTGCTGACCCGCGAGGACGCCAAGGCCCGGCGCGAGGAAGTCCGCGAGGAAGCCGACTTCTACGGCTCGATGGACGGCGCCAGCAAGTTCATCCGCGGCGATGCCATCGCCGGCATCCTGATCCTGTTCATCAACCTGCTCGGCGGCATGGCCGTGGGCATGCTCCAGCACGACATGTCGTTCGCGCAGGCCGCCTCGACCTATACGTTGCTGTCGATCGGCGATGGCCTGGTCGCACAGCTGCCGGCGCTGCTGGTGTCCTCGGCCGTGGCGATGCTGGTCACCCGCGCCTCGCGCTCGCAGGACATGGGCGGGGCGATGGTTGGCCAGGTGTTCGGCCAGCACAAGGCACTGGCGGTGGCCGCCGCCATCCTGGGCCTGGTCGGCCTGGTGCCCGGGATGCCCAACGTCGCCTTTTTGACGCTGGCCCTGATCCTGGGCCTGCTCGGCTGGAAGATGTGGAAGCGCAGCCTTGTCCAGGAAGCAACCAAGGCCAATCCCACGCTACCGGCCGGCACTGCCGGCGCGCAGGTCAGCGCCGAACTGGGCTGGGACGAGCTGCGCCCGATCGATCCGCTCAGCCTGGAAGTGGGCTACCGGCTGATCCCCCTGGTGGACAAGGCCCAGGGCGGCGAATTGATGGCGCGCATCAAGGGCGTGCGGCGCAAGCTGACCCAGGACATCGGTTTCCTGATCCCGCCGGTGCACATCCGCGACAACCTGGAATTGCCGGCCGGCGCCTATCGACTGCTGGTGCACGGGGTTCCGGTCGCCACGGCCGACATCCACCCCGACCGCGAACTGGCACTGGATCCGGGCGGCGCAATCGGCACGATCGACGGCATCGCCGGCAAGGACCCGGCGTTCGGGCTGGATGCGGTGTGGATCCAGTCGTACCAGCGCGTCCAGGCCGAAACCATGGGCTATACCGTGGTCGATCCGGCCACGGTCATCGCCACCCACCTGTCGCACCTGATCCGTGAGCACGCGCCGGAACTGTTGGGTCACGAAGAAGTCCAGCAGCTGCTCGCCACCCTGGCCAAGAACGCACCCAAGCTGGTCGAGGACCTGACCCCCAAGGCGCTGCCACTGTCGGTGATCGTGCGCGTCCTGCAGAACCTGCTGATCGAAAAGATCCCGGTCCGCCAGCTGCGCAAGATCGTCGAAGCCCTGGTCGAACACGCCCCGCAGAGTCAGGAACCCGGCGCGCTCACGGCTGCGGTCCGCAACGCGCTGGGCCGCTTCATCGTCCAGGAAATCGCGGGCATGGCGCCGGAACTGCCGGTGTTCACCTTGGCCCCGCAATTGGAACGTGTCTTGCAGGACTCAACCCAGGGCAACGGCGCTGCGCTCGAACCCGGCCTTGCCGAACGCCTGCACCAGAGCCTGGCCGAGTGCGTCAGCAAGCAGGAGGCCAGGAACGAGCCCGCAGTGGTGCTGGTCCCGGCCCAGGTCCGCGCCGCGCTGGCGCGCCTGGTCCGGCACAGCGTGCCTTCGTTGTCGGTCCTGTCCTACAGCGAGGTTCCGGAAGACAAGCGGTTGAAGTTGGTGGGAACGATCAGTTGACCGGTGCCTTGGCACCGCATGGAGACAAGACGATGACATCGACCAGGACCACCAGACGCTGCCCGCCGCCCCACCGCATTCCGCTACGCCCCGTCATGTCCCACACCCTCTTCCCGAGTTCCGGTTTCCAGCGATGAAGATCAAACGTTTCGTAGCCCCCGACATGCGCACCGCCCTGCGCATGGTCCGCGATGAGCACGGCCCGGACGCGGTGATCCTGTCCAACCGCAGGACCGAGGAAGGCATCGAGATCGTCGCGGCCAACAATTACGACGAAGCCCTGGTGAAACAAGCCCTGGATTCGGTCCGCCCTGCCGCGCCCACGCCGCCCAAGGCCGCATTCTCGGCCGCCAATCCAGCACCGCGGACTTCGACCAAGGCCGCACCCAACGCGGCCATGGCGATGATGGCTGCGATCAGCGAGCGGTACTCGGCGAAGCGCCCTGCCCCTGCGGCGGTTCCAGTTCCAGTTCCAGTTCCAGTTCCAGTTCCAGTTCCGGTTCCAGTTCCAGTTCCGGTTCCGATGCCGACCGTCGTTGCTACGCCAGCGCCCGTCGCTCCCGCGGCCAGGGAACCGACTGATGCGGTCGCCAATGCATCCAGCCCAGGCAAGCCCTTCGCCGAATTCATGATTCCCCACGAGATCTTCCTCAACGCGCCGGTGTCGGCGCCACCGCAGGCGGACGTGATCCAGGCACCGTCTCCCGAGGCGCAGCAGGCCCCGGCGTCACCGGTCGCGCAGGTTGCTACCCCGGCGCCAGTGCTCGCCCCCATCCAGGCCAGCCCTGCTCCGCAGGCACTGCCGGCGGCGGTGCCTGGGTTCCAGTCGCCGCAGAGCGATGCACAGCTGGTCCAGCTACGCGACGAACTGGCCCTGATGCGCCAGATGATCGAGCGCGAGATGAACCGCCTCACCGACGAACGCCTGCGCGGCTCGCCGGTGCGTGCCCAGGCGCTGGAGCTGATGGAGGACTACGGCTTCGACGCCGGGCTGACCCGTGACGTGGTGATGCAAATTCCCGCGGACCTGGAACTGCACCGCGGCCGCGGACTGATGCTGGGCCTGCTGTCCCAGCGCCTGCCGATCGCCCCCACCGACCCGCTCGAGGAAGGTGGCGTGATTGCCCTGGTCGGCCCGACCGGTGCCGGCAAGACCACCACCATCGCCAAGCTGGCCTCGCGCTTCCTCGAACGCCACGCCGCGCGCGACGTGGCGCTGGTCACCACCGACACCATCCGCGTCGGCGGCCGCGAACAGCTGCACAGCTACGGCCGCCAGCTGGGCATCGCCGTGCACGAGGCCGACAGCGACGCCAGCCTGCAACAGCTGCTGCAGCGCCTGAGCGACTACAAGCTGGTGCTGATCGACACCGCCGGCATGGGCCAGCGCGACCGCGCCCTGGCCGCCCAGTTGAACTGGTTGCGCGGCTCGAAAGCAGTCCGCTGCCTGCTGGTGCTGCCGGCCAACGCCCATTTTTCCGACCTTGACGAAGTGGTCCGCCGCTTCGCCGGGGCCGCACCCCAGGGCGTGATCCTGACCAAGCTGGATGAAACCGGCCGCTTCGGCAGCGCCCTGTCGGTGGTGGTCGACCACCGCCTGCCCATCACCTGGGTGACCGACGGCCAGCGCGTCCCCGACGACCTGCACCGCGCCAATGCCCCCAGCCTGGTATTGCGCCTTGAAGATTTGCGGCGCGATGCCGATAAGCCCTGTACTCCGGAGCAGACCCATGCCATCGCGTGATTACGCAAACCTGACCAACGCCTTCCCCTTGTCGGCCACGCGTCGCGAGCCGCTGGGGCCGGTACGCACGATCGCCGTCACCGGCGGCAAGGGCGGCGTGGGCAAGACCAACCTCTCGGTCAACCTGTCCATGGCCCTGGCCGACATGGGCAAGCGGACCCTGCTGCTGGATGCCGACCTGGCGCTGGCCAACGTCGACGTGCTGCTGGGGCTGACCCCGAAGTTCACCCTGACCGACCTGGTGGCCGGACGCTGCACCCTGGAAGACGTCCTGATCGACATGCCCAACGGGCTGATGGTCGTCCCCGCAGCATCCGGCCGCCGGCACATGGCCGAGCTACCACCGGCCCAGCATGTCGGGCTGATCAACGTGTTCTCCGAACTGGAACGCCCGCTGGACGTGATGGTGATCGACACCGCGGCCGGCATCACCGACAGCGTGCTGACGTTCTGCCAGGCCGCGCAGGACGCGGTGGTGGTGGTCTGCGACGAGCCGGCCTCGCTCACCGACGCCTATGCCCTGATCAAGGTGCTCTCGCGCGAACGCGGCGTGGACCGGGTCCAGATCGTGGCCAACATGGTCCGCGAGCCCAACGAAGGGCGGCTGTTGTACGACAAGCTGAGCCGGGTCTGCGAGAAATTCCTTGGCGATGTGTCGCTGAATTACCTGGGTTGCGTGCCGCAGGACGACTGGCTGCGACTGGCCGTGCAGCGCCAGCAGCCCGTGGTCAAGGCCTACCCGGCCAGCCCTTCAGCGCAGGCGATCTCCGAAATCGCACGCCGCACCTCGCGCTGGCAGGCGCCCACCGCGCCCCGCGGCAACGTCGAATTCTTCGTCGAACGCATGCTCAATCGCGGGGTGGCCGCATGAAGGGCGCCGCCCAGTACCGTGCCGTCCAACGCAACAGCGACAACGACTACGTCACCCTGCACGCGGACCTGGTCAGGCGCATCGCCCACCACCTGGCCGCGCGCCTGCCAGCCAGTGTCGAGACCGACGACCTGATCCAGGCCGGCATGATCGGCCTGCTCGAGGCCTCGCGCAGCTATGACGCCGAGCAAGGTGCCTCGTTCGAGACCTACGCCTCGATCCGCATCCGCGGCGCGATGATCGACGAGATCCGTCGCGGCGACTGGGTCCCGCGCTCGGTGCACCGCCGTGCCCGCGACGCGGCCGCGGCCATCCGCAGGATCGAGCAGCACACCGGCCGGGCGGCGGCGGCCAACGAAGTGGCGGCCGCGCTGGACATGCCGCTGCACGACTACATGCGCCTGATGGAAGACGCCTCCCGCGGCCATGTCCTGAGCCTGGAGTCCCGCGTGGAGGACCACGGCGAACTGGACACCATCGCCAAGGGCGGCCCCAACCCGCAGCAGCTGCTGGAACGGCGCGAGTTCGGCCGCGAGCTGGGCAAGGCCATCGGCCAGCTGCCGGAACGCGAAAAACTGGTCCTGTCGCTGTACTACGAGCAGGAGTTGAACCTGAAGGAAATCGGCGCGGTGCTCGGTGTCAGCGAATCGCGCGTCTGTCAGATCCACGGCCAGGCCACGGTCCGTCTGCGCGGACGCCTGAAGGCGTTCCAGATGGTCGACTCGGGCCTGGAAGATGAAACCTAGGAACCAATGGAGTCACTGTTGAACAAGAACATGCGGATTTTGATCGTGGACGATTTCTCGACGATGCGGCGCATCGTCAAGAACCTGCTCGCCGATCTGGGCTTCACCAATACGGCCGAGGCCGAAGACGGCAACAGCGCCCTGGCGGCGCTGCGCGCGTCCACCTTCGATTTCGTCGTCACCGACTGGAACATGCCCGGCATGACCGGCATCGACCTGCTGCGCAGCATCCGTGCCGACGACAAGTTCAAGCACCTGCCGGTCCTGATGGTGACGGCCGAGGCCAAGCGCGAACAGATCATCGAAGCGGCGCAGGCCGGCGTGAATGGCTACATCATCAAGCCGTTCACCGCCCAGACGCTGCAGGAAAAGCTCGGCAAGATCTTCGAACGCCTCGGCGCGGCGGCGTGATGGAAGCCACTGCCGAACGCAGCGCCCTGATCGAACGCCTGCAAGGTGCGCTCGATGCCCTGGAAAGCGGCGACGAAGCCGGTTGGCGCCGGGAGATCGACACCCTCGCCGCCTGGCGCACGCGACCGATGATGCAGGGGCTGAGCCGGTTGGCGCGCGAACTGGGGCAAGCCCTGGGCGAACTGCCGACCGTCCCGGCCGCCGCGGGCGAACTGGACGATGCCTGTTCGCGCCTGGACCACGTGGTGGCGATGACCGAAGAGGCCAGCCACCGCACCCTGGACCTGGCCGAGGAATGCCGCGCCCTGGCCGAACAGCTGCGCGCCGGCGGCCTGACCGGTGACCAGGGCGAGATCCTGGACAAGATCCGCCACAACCTGACCGAGATGGCCCTGGCGCAGAGCTTCCAGGACCTGACCGGCCAGATCATCCGGCGCGTGGCCGGCATCGTGCGCCGCGTGCATGAAGGCTTTGGCGCGCTCGGACTCCCGCCCAAGGACGAGAAGCCGACAGCGGATGGCGCCCTGGCAGGCCCGGTCCTCGCCGGCCTGGATCGCCACGGCGTGTCGCAGGACGACGCCGACGACCTGCTGTCTGGCCTGGGGCTGTAACGCAATGAGCGCCGTGCCCGACGACATCGCCGCCGACTTCATCATCGAAGCCCAGGAGATCCTGGACCGGCTCGGCGAGCAGCTGGTGTCACTGGAGCAGGCGCCGGAAGACAGCGAACAGCTCAACGCGGTGTTCCGTGGCTTCCACACGCTCAAGGGCGGCGCCGGTTTCCTGGCGATCCACGCCATGGTCGAGCTGTGCCATGCCGCCGAGGAAACCCTGGGCATGGCCCGTGCGGGCGAGGCCATCTTGCAGGCGCGCCATTTCGACGCCGCCCAGCAATCGCTGGACTACCTGCAGGCGATGCTCGATGCGTTTGGCCGCGGCAATGCGCCCGCCCACGCGCCCGCCCAGCTGATCGCCCAGTTTTCCGCCAGCGAGGAAGACCCGGCGACGTCCGATGCCGCCCTCGTGGCCGGTGCCATCACTGGCGGTGGCGACCTGATCGACGATGACGAATTCGAGGCGCTGCTCGACCAGCTGCATGGCCCGGCCAAGGCCCAAGCCGCGCCGTCGCCGACGCCACTCCAGCGGCCATCACCCGCTGCTGTGCCGGCCAGGCCGATGGCCAAACCGGCGCCGGTGGCGAGCAAGCCCAGCGAGCCGGAACAGACCGTGCGCGTTGATACAAAGCGCCTGGATGCGATCGTCAACCTGATCGGCGAACTGGTCCTGGCCAGGAACCGGCTCAAGACCCTGCGCGTGCGTCTGCGCGACGAGGAACTCGACCGCGCCGTCAGCGGCCTGGACGTGGCCACCGCGCGCCTGCAGTCGGCGGTGATGCGCACCCGCATGCAGCCGGTCGGCAAGGTGTTCTCGCGCTTTCCCAAGGTCGCGCGCGACGTCGCCCGCACCCTGCAGAAGGAAGTGGAGCTGGAACTGATCGGCGCCGAGACCGAGCTGGACCGCAACCTGGTCGAGGCCTTGGCCGATCCGCTGGTGCACCTGGTGCGCAACTCGATCGACCACGGCATCGAAGCGCCCGACCTGCGCGCGGCCTCGGGCAAGCCGCGCAGTGGCCACGTGCGCCTGTCGGCCCGGCAGGAAGGCGATTACGTCAGCATCGAAGTCCAGGATGACGGCGCCGGGATCGACCCCGAGCGCCTGCGGACCAAGGCACGCGAAAAAGGATTGATCGACCCGGAAGCCGCCGCACGCCTGAGCACCGAGGAATGCCTGCAACTGGTGTTCCTGCCGGGGTTCTCGACCAAGACCGAGGTCACCGACATCTCCGGCCGCGGCGTGGGCATGGACGTGGTCCAGTCGCGCATCCGCGAGTTGAGCGGGCAGATCCAGATCCAGTCCGAGCTTGGCCGCGGCAGCCGCTTCACGATCCGCGTGCCGCTGACCCTGGCGATCCTGCCGACGCTGCTGGTCCAGGCCGGCGATGCGGTCTATGCCCTGCCGCTGGCACGCGTGATGGAGGTCCTGCATGCACCGCAGCGCTCGTTGGGCTGGTTCGACGGCCGCGCGGTCCTGGACCGGCAATCGCACACGTTGCCGGTGGTGGACCTGCGCCGCTGGTTGAACATCGACGCTCCGCAACCCCCGCTGCTGACCGTGGTGATCCTGCAGGCCGGCGAGTCACGCATGGGGCTGGTCGTGGACCAGGTGCACGGCCGCGAGGAAGTCGTCATCAAGCCCCTGCCCCGTGCGCTGCGCGGCCTGCCTGGCTATGCCGGCGCCACCCTGATCGGCGACGGTCGCCTGGCGCTGATCCTCGACGTGGACGGGTTGAAGGAATAGCGCAACGCCATAGCGCGGGTCTTGGCCCGCCTGCCACGCCGCAATGGTCTCTCATGGCGGACCAAGCCCCACCCCACGAACGCCTGAACCGGGGCCGGAGCCCGAAATCCCGGCCCCATCAAGTCCCCTGAATCTCTGCCGATATCTGCTGCATGGACAAACTCAGCCTTACCGGACTGCTGCTGGCGATCGCATCGCTTGTCGGCGGGAGCATCCTCAAGGGTGCCGGCCTCTCGGCGCTGTGGTCGCCGGCTGCGTTCGTCATCGTCATCGTCGGCACCATCGCCGCCATCCTGCTGCACACCCCGCCGGCGGTATTCCGGCGTGCGTTCCAGATCGCCCGCTGGATCATCCAGCCACCGGCCAGCGACCGCGATGCACTGCTGGCCCAGATCATGGAATGGAGCAACATCGCGCGTCGCAACGGCTTGCTTGGCCTTGAGTCGCACGTGGAGGGCCAGCGCGACCCCTTCCTGCGCAAGGGCCTGCAGATGCTGGTCGACGGCGTGGAACCCGAATCGATCCGGCACATGCTCGAAATCGACGTCGGTGGCCAGGAACATGCGGATCTGGCCGCCGCCAAGGTGTTCGAAGGCATGGGCATCTATGCACCGACCATGGGCATCATCGGCGCGGTGCTGGGGCTGATCGCAGTGATGAAGAACCTGGCCGATCCCAGCAAGCTGGGGCACGGCATCGCAGCCGCCTTCACCGCGACCATCTATGGCATCGCTTCTGCCAACCTGCTGTTCCTGCCCATGGCAAACAAGCTCAAGAGCGTGATCCACCACCGCAGTGGCGAGCGCGAAATGATCATCGAAGGCCTGATCGCGATCGCGCAGGGCGAAAACCCGCGCAACATCGAATCGAAGCTGGCCGGCTTCCTGCATTGAGCCGGTGACCATGGCCCGCAAGCGTCCGCACGAAGAGCACGCCAATCACGAAGCCTGGGCCATCCCCTATGCCGACCTGATGACGCTGCTGCTTGCCTTCTTCGTGGTGATGTACGCCCTGTCCACCGTGAACGAAGCCAAGTACCGGGTCATGGCCGACGCGATGAGCACTGCTTTCGGCGGCGCGCCCCGTACCGTCGCCCCGGTCCAGGTCGGCGATCACACGGTGCAAGGCTCCGGCGGACAGCGGCCGACGCCGATCAAGTCCAGCCCACCGATTTCCCTGCCCGATCCCAACCGCATGACCTCCGCTTCGCCCGTGGCGCTGGCGGCCTCCCTGCGCGACCAGGGCCAACTGGCGCGCGCGCAACGGCAGCTGGATGCGGTAGCACGGCAACTGGACCGCACCTTGTCACTGCTGATTGACAAAAAGCTGATCACGGTGCGCCGCTCAGCGCTGTGGATCGAGGTGGAGATCAACAGCGATATCCTGTTCGCCACCGGCTCGGCCACGCTGGAGCAGGACGCGCGGCACACACTGGACGCGCTGGCGGGCGTCCTGCGCGATGCGCCCAATGGCGTCCGCGTTGAGGGCTATACCGACAACAAGCCCATCTCGACGCCGCAGTTCCCCTCCAACTGGGAACTGTCGGCCGCGCGTGCCGCCAGCGTCGTGCACCTGTTCGCAGACCAGGGCCTGCAGCCTTCGCGGCTGTCGATGATCGGCTACGGCGAATTCCGCCCGCGCCAGGACAACGACAGCCAGGCCGGGCGCAACGCCAACCGCCGCGTGGTGCTGGTCATCCTGGCCGACAGCAGCGAACCGGCCGCCGACGCACCCGTCCTGCACGCCGCCGCAACGGCACCGATTCCCGCCGCTGCATCCGCAGGCGCCGGAACCGGCCACGGCGCCATCTCCACCGCCATTGAAGGAGTGAACTGATGCACATCTGGGCCATTGCCAACCAGAAAGGCGGCGTGGGCAAGACCACGACCACCCTGGCGCTGGGCCGTGGCCTGGCGATGCTGGGCCATCGCGTGCTGATGATCGACCTGGATCCGCACGCTTCGCTGACCCGTGCGTTCGACGTGCCGGCCGAACCACCGCCCAGTGGCGTGCTCGACCTGTTCGCCACGCCGCCCGCCGACCTGTCCAGCCTGGCCAGGGCAAGCGAGGTCGAGCACCTCGGCTACGTCTGTGCGCAGACGGCCCTGGCCACCCTGGAACGGCGCAGCGCCAACCAGCCTGGCCTGGGCCTGGCGATGCAGCAGGCGCTGACCCGGCATGCCGGCCAGCACGACTACATCCTGCTCGACTGCCCACCCACCCTGGGCCTGCTGATGATCAACGCGCTGGCCGCCGCCGACCGGGTCATCATTCCGACCCAGGCCGAACCGCTGGCCCTGCACGGCCTGACCAGCATGGTGCGGACCGTGGACATGGTCGAACGCTCACGTCGCCGCCCGCTGCCGACGTCGATCCTGCCGACCCTGTTCGACAAGCGCACGCGCGCCGGCAACGACACCCTGCGCCAGATGCAGGACAGCTACGGCGATCGCGTGTGGAGCGATGCGATTCCAGTCGATACCAAGATCTGCAACGTCAAGGCGCTGACCCTGGCGGCGATGCCAAGCGGGTATGCCGGCCGTGGCCTGGCCGCCTACCGCCGCGCCCTGGAGTGGCTGATCGCCAGCGACGCGGTGCCGATGGAGCAGGCTGCATGAGCATCCCATCGCCCGGCGTCATTGACGACTACCTGGAAGGACTGCTGCACGAGATCGTCGCCGCCGAGCAGATCGCGCCATCGCCCGCGCCGGAACGGAAAGGCCCGACGCCCGAGGAGCTCGCCGCCGCAGTCCTGGCCGAAGCCGACGCCGATCCGGCCCTGGCCTGCATCCTGTCGACCCAGGCCGCTGCGCCGGAACGGCAAGGCCCGACGCCCGAAGAACTCGCCGCCGCAGTCCTGGCTGAGGCCGACGCCGATCCGGCCTTGGCCGGCATCCTGTCGACCCAGGCCGCTGCGCCGGAACGGAAAGGTCCGACGCCCGAAGAACTCGCCGCCGCAGTCCTGGCTGAAGCCGATGCCGATCCGGCCTTGGCCGGCATCCTGTCGACCCAGGCCTCTGCGCCGGAACGGAAAGGCCCGACGCCCGAGGAGCTCGCCGCCGCGGTCCTGGCTGAAGCCGATGCCGATCCAGCCCTGGCCGGGATCCTGTCGATCCAGGCGCCCGCTCCAGAACGGAAAGGTCCGACGCCCGAGGAACTCGCCGCCGCAGTCCTGGCTGAAGCCGACGCCGATCCAGCCTTGGCCGGCATCCTGTCGACCGCCGCGGAAAACCTCGCCGAAGCAGACGCCGATGCTGCCATGCAGGCCGAGCAAGCTGGTTCGATGGTGCATCCGCCCGAGCACCGCGCCCAGGCCGAACGCACCCGCGATGCGTTCGCACCGCAGGTGCCGCTGGTCGATCTGCAGTCGTTCATGCCGCAAGGCTCCTCCGTCGATGCAGCGGCACCGCCGCGCAATCGACGCGCCCCCGACCGCAGTACCCGCTGGCTACGCCTGCGTTGCGGCGAACAGGCCTATGCGCTGGAACTGCTCAAGGTGCAGGAAGTCGTGCTCCCGGTGCCGCTGCTGCCACTGCGTGGCACCGCGGCGTCGATGCTCGGCATCATGAATCTGCGCGGCCAGGTCGTGCCCGTCATCGACCTGGGGTTGCACCTGGGTGCGGCACCGGTCGAGATGGACATGCTGACCCGGATCGTGGTGCTGGAAGAAAACGGCGAGGCCCTCGGCTTGCGCGTATCGGCGGTCGAAGACGTCGCCACGCTCACCGACCAGCAGATCGAACTGCCGGATACCGCCCGCATCGGCCGCATCTCCAACGACCTGTTCCGCGGCGTGGCCCGGGTGGCAGGGCCGCCGATGATCCTGCTCGATGCCGAACAGCTGCTGCATTAGCGATGGCCGGCGTATTGCCCGTCATTCCCGCGCAAACAGCAATCCAGGGACCTGCCACGCGGAACATCATGTAGAGCGCAGCTTGCTGCGCTGGGGCTTTCCCGATGATCTGGCCGAAGAGCAGCCGAGTCCCAAAGAGGGGATTGCCACAGGCTCGTCTCTACAGGGATCCCGCGAACCGGCTGTGTGTAGAGCGCAGCTTGCTCCGCCGGGGCTTCCCCCATGACCGGGCCGGAGAGCAGCCGAGCAAGCTCGGCTCTACCGTCAAACCCCGTCACGGCCATGTGGCGCTCCAGCGCCAGCCGCATCGCCCTAAAGATCCCCAGGCCCCGGCCGATACCTGCGGTAGAACCATTCCCTGCAGGGCCGCGATGAGCACAGTTCAACTTGGCGATGACCTCGGCATCGAGAACAGCGCCGATCTGAAACAGAAGCTGGCACCGCTGCTGGCCTCCGATGCGGAGCTGCAACTGGATGCAGGCCAGGTGCGTCGCATCCACACCGCTTCGGTGCAGGTGCTGTGCGCCTTCATCGACACCCGGCGCAAGGATGGCAAACGCACCGTTTTCCAGGCTTGCAACGACACGTTCCGCGACGCGGCACGGCTCCTGGGGGTCAGCGATGCGCTGGGCCTGCCCGCAACAACCGACAAACTGAATTCCGTGGAGAACGCTGCATGAGCGCATGTATTTTGGTGGTGGATGATTCGGCGTCGATGCGCCAGATGGTCTCTTTCGCCCTCACCTCCGCCGGCTTTTCGGTCGAGGAAGCCGAAGATGGCGCCATCGCGCTCGGCCGCGCCAAGGGCCGCCGGTTCAATGCCGTGGTCACCGACGTGAACATGCCCAACATGGATGGCATCTCACTGATCCGCGAACTGCGCCAGCTGGCCGAATACAAGTTCACGCCGATGCTGATGCTGACCACCGAATCGGCCGCCGACAAGAAATCCGAAGGCAAGGCCGCCGGCGCCACCGGCTGGCTGGTCAAGCCGTTCAATCCCGAGCAGCTCGTCGCCACCGTCCAGAAAGTCCTGGGCTGAGCCACACCTTCCCCAACGATCCGGACCGCGCGCCATGAGCATGGACCTGCAACGCTTCCACGCCACTTTTTTCGAGGAAAGCCGCGAAGGGCTGGATGCGATGGAAGCCGGCCTGCTTGCCCTGGAACAAGGCAGCCGCGATCCGGAGGTCATCAACTCCGTCTTCCGGGCAGCGCATTCGATCAAGGGCGGCGCGGCGACCTTCGGCTTCGATGCCATGGCCGGGTTGACCCATGTGCTGGAAACGTTGCTCGACGAACTACGTTCGGGCAAGCGCCAGATCGAGCCGCAGGCAATCGACGCGATCCTGGGTTCGGTGGACGTGCTCCGCGCACTGCTGCGCGAAGCCGAACATGGCACGCCCGCCGACCCTGTCGCAGTCCAGGCCATCCACGCCCAGCTGCAGCAGGCGATGACCGGGGCCGCGCCGGCCGCCGCAGCCATCCCGGCAAGCAACCAGTCGGCCGAACCGCAGGCCTGGCAGATCGGCTTCACCCCTGCGCCGTCGCTGTTCATGAGTGGCAACGACCCGCTTCGCATCTTCCGCGAGCTCGAACACCTCGGCCCACTGCAGGTCGCCTGCCGCAGCGGCCGCCTGCCCGGCTTCGGCGACCTTGACCCGCTCGAAGCCTACCTGGCCTGGGACCTGGGCCTGGTCGGTCAGATTCCGCGCAGCGCGATCGAGGACACCTTCGCCTGGGTCGTCGACGATTGCGAACTGGATATCCGCGAAGTCCCGTCGCCGGACCTGGCCACCGGGCCGGCCCCTGTGCTTGCGCCAGCCCCGGACACCACCACCTCCGCACCGGCGGCCACCGTGGCCGCCAATGCACCGGCTGGAAACGCGGCCGCGCAGGAAGCCGAGACCTCGATCCGGGTCAGTGTCGACAAGGTCGATGCACTGATCAACCTGGTCGGCGAACTGGTCATCACCCAGGCCATGCTCAAGCAGGTCTCCGGTGGCCTGGATCCCGCCCACGCCGAGCAGCTGTTCGCCGGCCTGGACCTGCTGGAGCGCAATACGCGCGACCTGCAGGAAGCCGTCATCGGCGTGCGCATGCTGCCGGTGGATGCTGTCTTCCGGCGTTTCCCGCGCCTGGTCCGCGACCTTTCCACCCGCCTGGGCAAGCAGGTCCGCCTGCGCACCATCGGCGAGAGCACCGAACTGGACAAGGGCCTCATCGAGAAGATCGCCGACCCGCTCGTGCACCTGGTCCGCAATTCCATCGACCACGGCCTGGAACTGCCGGAAGCACGTCGTGCATCGGGCAAGGACGAGACCGGCACCATCACCCTGGCGGCCTCGCACCAGGGCGGGCACATCGTCATCGAAGTCAGCGACGACGGCCGCGGCCTCAACCGCGCCAGGATCCTGGAAAAGGCGCATGAGCGCGGCATCGCCGTGTCGGACAACCCCAGCGACGCCCAGGTGTGGGACCTGATCTTCGCGCCGGGTTTCTCGACCGCCGAGGCGGTCACCGACCTGTCCGGTCGCGGCGTCGGCATGGATGTGGTGCGACGGAACATCCAGGGGCTCGGCGGCGAAGTCCAGCTTGAAAGCAATGCCGGTCATGGCACGCGCGTACTGATCCGCCTGCCGCTGACCCTGGCGATCCTCGATGGCATGACCGTGTCGGTCGCTGGCGAAACCGTGATCCTGCCGCTGGCCTACGTGCTCGAGGCCCTGCAGCCCAAGCCGGACGACATCCGCACGATGGGCGGCGAAGGCCGGGTCCTGCGCGTGCGCGGCGAATACCTGCCGATCGTCTCGCTCAGCGATGCCTATGGCTACGGCCGCGCATCGCAGGGCCAGCCATTGGTGGTGGTGGTCGAGGCCGACGGACAGAAGATCGCCCTGGAAGTGGACGAGCTGGTTGGCCAGCAGCAGGTCGTGGTCAAGAACATCGAGAACAACTACCGCCGCATCGCCGGCATTTCCGGCGCCACGATCCTTGGTGATGGCCGGGTCGCGCTGATCGTGGATATCGGCGGACTGGTCCGCACATTGCGGATACCGCACGCCGCCTGATCGACCCAACGAAAGCCGGCATCGCCGGCTTTCTTTTTGGCCAAGCTCCAGGGCGGTTCCGCCGCACGGAAAGCGGACGCCGCGGCGGCGAAGCAAGGACGCTCAAGCCCCCCGACGGCTTGCCGATATCCCCCATGGGCCCAGCCACCGCACGTGGTTGGAGTCCGCGCCTGTGCCCGGCCACGCCATCGACCATCACGCCTCCAAGACCTGTGAAAGGAAGCTCCAATGCAATGGTTCTATCACCTGCCGATCGCTAAGAAGCTGCTCCTGGCCTTCACCATCACGACCCTGATGACACTCGCGCTGGGTTTCTTTTCGCTGGCGCGCATGAACGCGTCCAACAGGCAATTGAGCGAGATCAGCAGTAACTGGATGCCATCCGTGCAGCACCTGTCCAGCATGCACGCGACGCTTGGCGAATACCGCATCTTTGAGCTCTCCCAGCTCGACGAAGAAGGCCACCCGGAGAAAGTCGCCGAGTACGCCAAGCGTCTTGCCGACGCGCGTGCGCAGGTGGAGAAGGACGAGGCCGACTATCGGAAGCTCTCCATCAATTCGAGCGCAGAAGAGACCGCGCTCTACGAAAAGATGAGGCAGGCACTGACCGCGTACTTCGCCACCCATGACAGGATTGCCGCGGCCATCGCCGCCGGCGACTTCGCGACCGGCCGCCAGGTGTCCTACAGCACCTCGCTCGAGGGCCGGCGCCTGCTGTTCGCCATGCTCAAGGAGCTGGCCACCTACAACACCAAGGCCCTGGACCGGGAAATCCTGGAAGCCAATGTGATACACCAGCGCACGACGCGATGGGTGGCCAGCGTCATGGCCGCGATCGTGATCCTGGCATCCCTGCTCGGCTGGGTGATCGCACGCGCGATCGCACGCCCGCTGGGCGAGGCCACCCGGGTCGCCAGCGCCATCGCGCAGGGACAGCTCGACAACCGCATCACCAGCACCAGCCGTGACGAATCCGGCCAGCTGCTCGACAGCATGCGGACCATGCAGGCCCAGCTGCAGGCCGTGATGGCCGCGCAAAGCGAGATGGCACGCCAACACGGCGCCGGCATGATCAGCTTCCGCATCGATCAGACGCGCTTCCCGGGTGACTACCGGCGCATGGTGGAAGGAGTCAACGCGCTGGTCGCAGAACACATCGCGGTCAAGATGCAGGTCGTCGACCTGACCCAGCGCTATGCCATCGGCGACCTCAGTGGCGACATGGAGCGACTGCCGGGCGAAAAGGCCGCGATCAGCGAATCCATGGACATGGTCAAGCGGAATCTCGGTGCGATCAACCGGGAGATCGCACGCCTGTCCAACGCCGCGGTCAAGGGCGACTTCAGCGTGCGCGGCGACGCCGAACAGTTCCAGTACGAGTTCCATGCCATGGTGAGCAGCCTCAACCTGCTGATGTCCACCGCCGATGGCAGTCTCGGATCGCTCTCCACCCTCCTGCGTGCCATTGCCGACGGCGACCTGACCTCGCGCATGGAGGGTGAGTTCCACGGCGTGTTCGCAGTCATGCGTGATGACGCCAACGCGACGGTGGAACGACTGACGGAGATCGTCGGCCGGATCCAGGCTGCGGCCAGCAACATCAACACCGCCTCCAGCGAGATCGCGGCCGGCAACAGCGACCTCTCGGTACGGACCGAGCAGCAGGCGGCCAGCCTGGAAGAAACCGCCGCCTCGATGGAAGAGCTGACCTCCACCGTCCGCCAGAACGCCGAACACGCGCGCCAGGCCAACCAGCTGTCCATCGGTGCCGCTACGGTCGCCTCGCAGGGCGGCGAAGTCGTCGGCCAGGTCGTCACCACCATGGCCGCCATCCAGACCTCCTCGAAGAAGATCGCCGAGATTATCTCGGTCATCGACGGCATCGCCTTCCAGACCAACATCCTGGCGCTCAACGCCGCGGTCGAAGCTGCGCGTGCCGGCGAACAGGGCCGTGGCTTCGCCGTCGTCGCCAGCGAAGTGCGCACCCTGGCCCAGCGCTCGGCGTCCGCGGCCAAGGAAATCAAATCGCTGATCGACGACTCCGTCGGCAAGGTCGCCGAAGGTTCGGCCCTGGTCGACAAGGCCGGCCAGACCATGGGCGAGATCGTCGGCAGCGTGCAGCGGGTCACCGACATCATGGCCGAGATTTCTGCTGCCTCGCAGGAGCAGTCGGCCGGCATCGAGCAGGTCAACCTCACCGTCACCCAGATGGACGAAGCGACCCAGCAGAACGCCGCGCTGGTCGAAGAAGCCACCGCCGCCGCACGCGCCATGGAAGAACAGGCGTCCCAGCTCAGCGATGCGGTCGCCGTCTTCCGGCTGGATGCGCAGGCGCTGAATCTCGGCCCGCGCGTATCGCTGCTTCCCATCGCTCACGCCGCGGCATCCAGGCCCGCTCGGTCACCGCAACCGGCGTTGACATTGGCCTAAAGCGACTGAAACGCGTCCCGCTCTTTCCCCGTACCAGCCCGGTGCGGTTTTCATAGCACGGGCGGCCGACATGGCCGTCCGTGATGTCTCCCGATACAGGTCACCCCCATGAACAGAATCCTCTCCTCCCGTCGCAGCGGGAGCGTTGCCACCCGCCTGATGCTCGGTACCGCGCTGATCGCGGCACTGTGTTTCGGCCTGACCGCCGCCATCAGCTACTGGCGCAGCAGCGATGCCCTGATGGCGACCTCGCGCGCCAGCATGCAGAACCTCGCCAAACTGGAAGCGCAGCGGATCGCTGGCGAGATGGGCATGGCGTTCGATACCAGCGCTTCGGTGGCCAACAGCTTCCTCAGCCTGCGCTCCGGCGAGGGTCTGGACCGTGCGGCCGCAGCCGAGCTGCTGCACCACCAGCTGCAGGCACACCCGCAATGGATGGGCATGAGTACGTTGTGGGAACCGGAGGCCTTCGATGGCAAGGACAAGGACTTCGCCGGCAGCGAAGGGCATGACGCGACTGGCCGCTTCATGACCTACTGGGCGTGGCAGGACGGCACCCAGATCCGCGAGCCGTTGCGTGACTACGAAAAGCCGGGCGACGGCGATTGGTACCTGCTCGCGCGCGAGCGCCGGCAGCCAGTGGTGGTCGAACCGTACACCTACAAGATCGGCGACAAGAACGTGCTGATGACGACGTTGAGCACGCCGATCATCGACAAGGACACGTTCGTCGGCGTGGTCACCGTCGATTTCGCCCTGTCCTCCCTGCAGCAGCGCATCGCTGAACTTCGCCCGATGGGCGAAGGCCATGTCAGCCTGATCTCGCCAGCCGGCGTCGTGCTGGCCGGCAACGATGCATCCAGCATCGGCAAGACCCTCGACGATGCCGGGACCCAGGCCATGCTCGCCGCCATCGGCAAGGGCGAAGTATTCAGCGACCGCGTCGAACAGGGTGGCGGCGACGAGCTGCGCACGTTCGTCCCGCTACGCATCGGCGACGCGCCGCAGTCCTTCGCGCTCGGCGTCTCGGTGCCGCGGTCGCTGGTGATGCAGCAGGCACGCGCGGTGCTGTGGACCATCCTGCTGGTCGGCCTGCTCTCGGCACTGGTCCTCAGTGCCGCGCTGTACCTGCTGGTCCGTCGCCAGGTGCTCAAGCCGCTGGCCGAGGCGGTGCGCGTCTCCAGCGCCGTGGCGGCCGGTCGCCTCGACAGCCGGATCCATCACCAGCGCGATGATGAGCTGGGCCAACTGCTCGACGCGATGGAGCGCATGCAACAGCAGTTGCAGGCGGTCATGCAGGCGCAGGCTTCGATGGCCCAGCGCCACGAGGCCGGCGAGATCAGCTACCGCATGGACGCCAGCGCATTCCCCGGCGATTACGGACGCATGGTCGAGGACACCAATACCCTGGTAGCGGCCCACGTGGCCGTGCAGAAGCGCCTGGTCGAGGTGATGCAGCAGTACGCGATCGGCGACCTCAGCACCGACATGGAAGTCCTGCCCGGCGAGAAGGCCGCGATCACCGCCGCGATGCAGACCACCAAGGCCAGCCTGCAGGCGATCAATGCCGAAATCACGCGACTGGCGCAGGCCGCCGCCGCGGGTGACTTCTCCCATCGCGGCGACACCGACCGTTACCAGCACGACTTCCGCGGCATGGTGGAAGGCATCAACGGCCTGATGCAGACCACCGAAGACAACCTGGACAAGATCTCCACGGTGCTGCGCGCCATCGCCGACGGTGATCTGACGGTACGCATGCGTGGCGATTTCCACGGCGTGTTCTCGCAGATGCGCGACGACGCCAACGGCACGGTCGAACGCCTGACCGAGATCGTCAGCCAGATCCAGGGTGCCTCTGCCAACATCCACACCGCATCCAGCGAGATCGCAGCCGGCAACAGCGACCTCTCGGTACGGACCGAGCAGCAGGCGGCCAGCCTGGAAGAAACCGCCGCCTCGATGGAAGAACTGACCTCCACCGTCCGCCAGAACGCCGAGCACGCGCGCCAGGCCAACCAACTGTCCATCGGCGCCGCTACGGTCGCCTCGCAGGGCGGCGAAGTCGTCGGCCAGGTCGTCACCACCATGGCCGGCATCCAGACCTCCTCGAAAAAGATCGCCGAGATCATCTCGGTCATCGACGGCATCGCTTTCCAGACCAACATCCTGGCACTCAACGCCGCGGTCGAAGCCGCCCGCGCCGGCGAACAGGGCCGCGGTTTCGCCGTCGTCGCCAGCGAAGTGCGCACCCTGGCCCAGCGCTCGGCTGCCGCGGCCAAGGAAATCAAGTCGCTGATCGACGACTCGGTCGGCAAGGTCGCCGAAGGTTCGGCCCTGGTCGACAAGGCTGGCCAGACCATGGGCGAGATCGTCGGCAGCGTGCAGCGGGTCACCGACATCATGGCCGAGATTTCCGCTGCCTCGCAGGAGCAGTCGGCCGGCATCGAGCAGGTCAACCTCACCGTCACCCAGATGGACGAAGCGACCCAGCAGAACGCCGCCTTGGTCGAAGAAGCCACTGCCGCCGCACGCGCCATGGAAGAACAGGCATCCCAGCTCAGCGATGCGGTGTCCATCTTCAAGATCGAACACGGCGCAGCACAGGCCCTCGCCAGCATCAAGACAGCGCCCAAGCCCGCCAATGTGCCGGCGCCGATCAAGACGCTGGTCACGGCATGGACCTCCACGCCACCTGCGTCCTCGCAACCGCCGCGCAGGAACGTGCCGGTGCCGGCCGAGGCCGGCTGGGAAGAGTTCTAGGCCCCTGCCTCGAATGACACGCTGCTTTCCTGCCCGGACAGCAGCGTCTTGAGGCGATGCAGCCATGGCCCGGGCAAGCACGCGCCCCAGCGCATGGTTGCCGACAGAACAGGCGCTCAACCAGACCCCGGTCATGCCGGGGTCGCCTTCTGTGCAGCGGTGACGGGGCAGCCAGCGCCGGCAACCGATCTCCTTCCAACACCCTCAACAAGTCGGGGACGCAGCCGTTAACAAGGGCGAAGTGTTCCGTTGCCCACGTAGGCTGTGCCCCTGAACCAGCGAAATCCCATGCACGAAGGCAGTGCCACCGATTTGCCTGCAAGCCTGGCCCATGACCCGGCGGAGGCTGACGACAGATACCTGGTGCGTAATCCGCGCCAGGTCCGACGCCTGTTGCAGGACTTGATCGAACAGCGCTCGACCATCACCGCACACGTGGCCGGGCGGGACCAGTCCTTCCCGACCGCACTGCTCCAAGCCGACGAGGACAGCGATTGGATCCTGCTGGACGGCAGCCATAACGAAGCCTCCAACCGTGCCGCAGCGCAGGCCAGCCATCTGCTCTGCTTTGCCCAGCTCAACCACGTCAGGCTCCGCTTCCGGGTCGAAGAGATTGAACGGATCGACCGGGACGGCCAGGTGGCGTTCCGGGTCCCGCTGCCGGAAAGCCTGTACTACGTGCAGCGCCGCGAGTTCTACCGGCTGGAAACCCCCATCACCGAATCCCCCATCTGCAGATTGCAGATTCCAGGCGATCCAGGCGAAGCGCCCTGCGAGCTCGAACTCCGGGTGGTGGACATCAGCGGTGGCGGCATGGCCATTGCCCTGGCCGCGGACATGCCGCAGCTCGCGCTGCGCCAGACCTATCCCGACTGCATCCTCATGCTCCCCGACCAGCCACCGATCCGCCTGTCGCTCACCGTCTGTAGCCAACTCAGGCAGACCACCCCCAGCGGGGCCGACTACACCCGGGTCGGACTGCAGTTTGGCGCCCTGCCCCGCGGCGCCGACGCATCGATCCAGCGCTACATCTTCCGGGTGGACCGGCAGCGCAGCGCCAGGAAAAGCGGCGTGTTCTGAGCCGCACCCGTGACCGGGACTCAAGTCTCCAGGCCGCCCGCCGATGTTGACCAAGCGCATGCCGCTTCCCCGGTCCCCGCCACCATCCGCTTACGCTCGTGGAGTCATCAATGAACAGCAAGAACCCGGCCGCCCAGAATGGTGGCGAATTCCTCAGCTTTGCACTGGGCGAGGAGCACTACGGCGTGGACATCCTGAAGGTCCAGGAAATCCGTGGCTACGACGCGGTGACCCGCGTCCCCGACGCACCGGACTACATCAAGGGTGTGATCAACCTGCGCGGCACCATCGTCCCGGTGATCGACCTGCGCCTGAAGCTGCGCCTCAAGGAAGCCCGCTATGACGCGTTCACCGTGATGATCGTGCTCAACGTGGAAGACCGCGTGGTCGGCATCGTGGTCGACAGCGTCTCGGACGTGATCCCGCTCAATCAAGACCAGATCCGCCCCACGCCCGAGTTCGGCGCGGCCGTGGACACGCGCTTCATCAGCGGCATCGGCACGCATGACGACCGCATGCTGATCCTGCTGGACATCGAAACCCTGCTGGACAGTGCCGACCTGGTGCGTTCGGACAGCGAAGCCGCCTGAGCCGAGGCCAGCCTGTCGGGAATTTCCCGATAGCGATCCGACCGCACTCGGTAACCGAGAGCTGCGTCACTCATTTCGCGCTTCAGGATCGTACGGAAGCGCCGATAGCTGTCAGGTCGCAGGGCCGATTGCACCGATCCGACAAGGCCCACGCCCCACCCTGATACGGAGAAACCCCAATGAAGTGCCTGCTTTCGCTGATTCCGCTCGTCCTTCTGGCCAGCATCCCGATGGCAACGTTTGCGCAGACCCAGGAGATGATTCCGGCAGAAGTCGCCACACGCTACGTCGGCAAGGAGGGCATGGTCTGCGGCAAGGTCGAAAAGGCCAAGTACGCCCAGAACTCCGAAGGCGAACCCACGTTCCTGTACATGGGCGGCATGTTCCCGCGCCATACGTTCTCCGCGCGCATCGACGGCGCCAACCGCGCCAAGTTCGGCTTCCCACCCGAGACCCTGGAAGGCAAGGATGTGTGCGTGATCGGCAAGATCCTGCGCGACAGCCAGCGGGCTGAGATCGAAGTCAGCTCGCCGTCCGAGCTGAAGCTCGCAACGATCAAGTAAACAGAGCCGGCTCGACCTCCCACGGCGCCATCCCGGGGCCGTGGGATTGCTTCCAGCGCTTCACGACGGGCGACCGCAAAAAAGGAAAGACCGATGCAGTGGATGAAAAACCTGAAACTCATGCCCAAGCTGATGTTCGCTTTCGGCCTGGTGCTGTTGTTGATGCTGGTCCAGGGGATCGCCTCATACGTCGGCATGAGGACGATCAACAACGTTGCCAGCGAGGTTTCCACCCGCACGGTGCCCAGCGTGCGCGCCGGCGGTCAGATGCGCAGCCTGGTCGGCGAGTACCGCAACGCCAGCTACCAGGGCCTGATCCGCAGCAGCGCCACGGTCAAGGCCGATGCCAAGAAGCGCAAGCAGCAGATCGAAGCCCAGCTCGCCAAGCTGATGGCCGAATACCCCGCCGACATTTCCAACGACAACGAACGCGCGCTCTTCAACAAGATCGTCCAGGACTGGAAGAAGACCCAGGCCTCGTATGCATCGATCACCGAGATGGTTGACCTCGACCTGCTCGACGACGCCATCGATACCTTCATCGGCGACAACCAGAAGGAACACGATGCCCTGGCCAAGGACATCGATCAGCTGATCGCCGAGAACGACCGCCAGGCCGCCGCGGCCAACGCGGGTGCCCACCGTGCCTATGCGACATCGTCCAGCCTGGTGATCATCCTGCTGGCGGCGGGCATTGCCGGCGGCGTCGTCCTGGCGTGGCTGATCGCCCGTTCGCTGGCCAGCGCCATGCGCGGTGCGGTCAAGGTGGCCAACGAGGTCTCCGCCGGCAAGCTCGATGGCCATATCGGCGTAGACCGGCACGATGAAATCGGTGACCTCATGCTGGCCCTGCGACGGATGCAGAAGGACCTTCGCGAGCGCATCGAGCACGACCAGATTGTGGCCAGCGAAAACCTGCGGATCCGCACCGCGCTCGATAGCGTCAGCACCAGCGTGATGCTGACCGACAGCGCGCGCAACATCATCTACGTCAACCAGCCCGTCATCGCGCTGCTGCACGACGCGGAGTCGGACATCCGCCGCGACCTTCCCGATTTCGATGCCTCCAGCTTGCTGGGCCGAAACATCGACCTGTTCCACAAGCATCCCGAGCGGCAGGCCAGGATGCTCGACCAGCTCACCGGCACCCACCAGGCCCAGATCCGCGTCGGTGGGCGCACCATGCGCCTGGTCGTCAACCCGATCCTCAACGAGGCCGGTCAGTCGGAGGGCTTCGTCGTCGAGTGGGCAGACCGCACCGTCGAGGTGATGGTCGAGGAAGAAGTCGCCTCCATCGTCAAGGCTGCCGCCGCCGGTGAAATGGAACGGCGCATCCGCACCGACAACAAGCAGGGTTTCTTCCTGGAGCTGGCCAGCCAGCTCAACCAGCTGCTGGATGCCAATGCGGCGAGCATCGAGCAGATCTCCGGCCTGTTGGCGGCCCTTTCGCAAGGCGATCTCACCGTGCGCATGAACGGCGATTTCCATGGTGTGTTTGCGCGGATGCGTGATGACGCCAACGCCACCGCCGAGCAGCTTGCCGACATCGTCGGGCGCATCAAGCAGTCCTCCAGCGCCATCAACACCGCTGCCGGCGAAATCGCTTCAGGCAACAGCGACCTGTCCCAGCGGACCGAGCAGCAGGCCGCCAACCTGGAGGAAACCGCGGCCTCCATGGAGGAGCTGACTTCCACCGTCCGGCAGAATGCCGAGCACGCCCGCCAGGCCAACCAGCTTGCCGTCGGTGCGGCCGATGTCGCGGCCAAGGGTGGCGAGGTGGTCAGCCAGGTGGTCACGACCATGACCGGCATCGAATCGTCTTCCAAGAAGATCGCCGACATCATCTCGGTCATCGACGGCATCGCCTTCCAGACCAACATCCTGGCGTTGAATGCCGCCGTGGAAGCCGCGCGGGCCGGCGAACAGGGCCGCGGCTTCGCCGTGGTCGCCAGCGAAGTGCGCACGCTGGCGCAGCGTTCGGCCGGCGCAGCCAAGGAAATCAAGGGACTGATCGACGACTCGGTGTCCAAAGTGGCCGACGGCACCAAGCTGGTCGACAAGGCCGGCAAGACCATGGCCGAGATCGTCGCCTCCGTGCAGCGGGTCACCGACATCATGGGCGAGATCTCCGCCGCTTCGCAGGAGCAGTCCTCCGGCATCGAGCAGGTCAACCTGACCATCACCCAGATGGACGAGACCACCCAGCAGAACGCCGCGCTGGTCGAGGAAGCCACCGCCGCCGCCCGCTCGATGGAGGAGCAGGCCACGCATCTGGCCCAGGCCGTGTCGATCTTCAAGCTGGACGAGCTACCCGCCCCGGTCGCTGCCCCACAGGCACGCCCGGCCGCGCCCAGGTCGCACACCACCGAATCCAGCAAGCCCGCGCGCGCGCGCATGGCCGAACAGATCAGGCAGGTCGCGCTGGCCGATGGCGAGTGGCAGGAGTTCTAGGAATTCGCTACCAGCGATCCACCCAGGCCAAGCCCCGGTCCAATGACCGGGGCTTCCGTTTTTTCGCCGGCGTATCCGTGGGCACGATCGACCTCAAGACCTGGCGTGCAGCGGCCGATACAACGGACATCCGACTTCCGGCACTTATCCATGGCTGCAATGTCCCCCACCCCGTCGGAGTCGCGCGAATTTGAATTCGCCGATCGCGACTTTCGCCGGGTCTGCGACCTGATCTACCAGCGCGCCGGCATCGCCCTGGTGCCAGCCAAGCGCGACATGGTCTATGGACGACTGTCGCGCCGCCTTCGCAGCCTGGGACTGCGTGCGTTCAAGGACTACCTGGACCAACTGGAAGCAGGCAATGACGAACAGGAATGGCAGGCCTTCACCAACGCACTGACCACCAACCTGACCTCGTTCTTCCGCGAGCCCCACCATTTCGAAAAGCTCAGGGAAGACCTGCAGCGCCGCACCGGCCAGGGCACGCTGAAGCTGTGGTCGTGCGCCGCCTCCACCGGGGAAGAGCCCTACTCCCTTGCGATCACCGCCTGCGAGACCTTCGGGACGCTGACCCCGCCGGTCAGGATCCTGGCCACCGATGTCGACACGCAGGTACTGGAAACCGCATCGCGCGGCGTCTATCCCATGGAGCGCATCGCCTCGCTGGACGAGGCGATGAAGCGCAAGTATTTCCACCGGGGCGCCGGTCCGAACGAAGGCAAATGCCGGGTGGTCCCGCAGCTGCGGCAGTTGATCGAGTTCCGTCCGCTCAACCTGCTGGCCCCGCGCTACGCAGTGGATGGACCGTATGTCTCGCTGTTTTGCCGCAACGTGATGATCTATTTCGACAAACCCACCCAACGGGCGATCCTGTCGCGGCTGGTGGCCCACCTGGGCGATGATGGCCTGCTCTACACCGGCCATTCGGAAAACTACCTGCATGCGGCCGACCTGATCCAGCCGTGCGGACGGACCCTGTACCGTCCTGTCCGCCAGGGTGGAGCAGCACGATGAGCAACGCGGCGCTGAAGGCCGATGACGTCATGCGCTACCACGATGCGCGCTTCCAGACCATCGCCGCCAAACTGCTTCCCACCCAGTACCTGAGCGTCGATGACGACACCGCGTTGACCACCACGCTCGGCTCCTGCGTCGCCGCATGCATCCGCGACCCGCTGCTCAAGATCGGTGGCATGAACCACTTCCTGCTGCCGGAAGGACAGATCGGCGATGGCGCACCTGCACGCTACGGCAGCTATGCCATGGAACTGTTGATCAACGACCTGCTCAAGCGCGGCGCCCACCGCAAGCGCCTGGAAGCCAAGGTCTTTGGCGGCGCCAACGTGCTCAAGGGCTTCACCAGCAATCCCGTCGGCACGCGCAACGCCGAGTTCGTCCGCCAGTACCTTCTGGCCGAACACATCCCGATCCTGGCCGAGGACCTGTGCGGCATCCACCCACGCAAGATCTGGTTCTTCCCCTCGACCGGGAGGGTCGTCGTCCAGAAGCTTCCACACGCACACGAGGCGGAACTGGTGGCGGCCGAATCGGCCGTACGTGCGCGCCTGTCCAGGGCGCCGGTCACCGGTGGCGTGGAGCTGTTCGAGTGAAGATCCAGCCCCCGGTCCGGGTCCTGATCGTCGACGACTCGGCGGTGGTCCGGCAGATCCTGGCCGAAATCCTGGACCGGGATGCCGGCATCGAGGTCGTGGGCACGGCCGCCGATCCACTGATCGCGCGCGAGAAGATCAAGCAGTTCAATCCCGACGTGATCACCCTGGATGTCGAGATGCCGCGCATGGATGGGCTGGCCTTCCTGGCCAACCTGATGCGCCTGCGCCCCACGCCGGTGGTGATGATCTCCTCGCTGACCGAACGCGGCGCCGATACCACCTTCCAGGCATTGGCACTGGGCGCCATCGACTTCGTCTCCAAGCCCAGGCTCGATGTCGCACGCAGCCTGCAGGCCTATGCCGATGAAATCATCGGCAAGGTCAAGGCGGCCGCCCAGGTCAGGGTCCGTCCGCTCGCCCGCCCGGTCACCCGACATGGCCTGGAACCGGTCGCGCCCACGCCCGGGCCTGCGCCGCGCTTCCGGACCACCGACCGGCTGATCGCCATCGGTGCCTCGGCCGGCGGGACCGAAGCCCTGCGCGTGGTGCTGGAAGGCATGCCGGCCGACGCCCCGGCCGTGGTCCTGACCCAGCACCTGCCGGCCAGCTTCAGTGCCGCCTTCGCCGAACGCCTGGATCGCCATTCGGCCATGTCGGTGCGCGAAGCCAGCGACGGCGAGGCGATTCTCCCGGGCCATGCCTACCTGCCCCGCGGCGGCCAGCACCTGCGCGTCATCCGCGATGGCGCCCGCTGGCGCTGCAGGCTGGACGACACGGACCCGGTCAACCGGCACAAGCCGGCGGTGGATGTGCTGTTTCGTTCGGTGGCCCAGAATGCGGGCGGCAACGCGGTCGGCGCCCTCCTGACCGGGATGGGCGATGACGGCGCCCGCGGCCTGCTTGATATGAAGGAGGCAGGCGCGGCGACTTTAGTGCAGGATGAGCACACCAGCGTGGTGTGGGGCATGCCAGGCGCCGCCTGCAAGCTGGGTGCCGTACAGGAGGTCTTACCTTTGGACCGTATCGCACAACGCCTGCTCACCTTGTCCGGCCAGGGCCACTAGCCATGCTGCCCCGCGCTCCAGTGGTTGCGGGCAACGGCGGGCCGGATGGTCCGGGTGACGATGGCCAGGACATGCCCCTGGCCATGCCGGAAACCGCACAGGCCCCGCCTCCGCCACGCTACGACCGGCCCGACGATGCGCTGCGCGCCGCGGCCCTGACCCTGGCCGCGGACAACACCGACTGCGCGATCCTGGTGACTGCCGCGACGTCGGAAATCCGCTATGCCAACGCCGGCTTCACGCGCATGTTCGGCTATGCCGAACAGGACGTGGTCGGCAAACGGCCATCCGAGGTGCTGGCGCAATCGCACTCCAACCGGGACGAGGTCGACCGGCTGCGCCTGCATGCCGATGGACTCAAGCCCACCCAGTCCGAACTGCTGCTGTATCGCAAGGATGGGACCCCGCTGTGGGTGTCGGTGGTCTTCAACCCCATCCGCGGAGAGGATGGCGCGGTGGCGTACTGCGTCTCGACGCTGACCGAAATCACGCAGGCCAAGATGCACGAGGTCCTGCACAAGGATGCGCTCACCGCGCTGATGCGGGACGAGCCACTGGCGGATGTCATGGACATGATCTGCAGGGAGCTGGAGCGCATCGCCCCCTCCCTGCTGGCTTCCATGATCACGCTGGACGGCGCCGGATGCCTGCATGTCCAGGCCGCGCCGAGCCTGCCGCCCGAGTACAGCCACTACATCGAAGGCCTCAAGGCCGGACCCGGTGCCGGCGCCTGCGGAACGGCCGCCTGGCAAGGGCAGACGGTGATTGTCCATGACACCAGGACCGATCCGCTGTTCAAGGACTTCCGGTTCGTGGCCGAGACATACGGACTGCATGCCTGCTGGTCCAGTCCGATCAAATCCAACGGCGGCAACGTGCTGGGCACATTCGCGTTCTACTACCGCCAGCCGCGCGCGCCGGACCCCTGGCACATCAGGCTCGCCGAAATCTGCCTGCACCTGTGCTCGCTCGCCCTGCAGCGCGACCAGACCCGCAACCGGATCCACAAGCTGGCGTTCTACGATGCCTTGACCGGCCTGCCCAACCGCATGATGTTCAGTGCCCGCGCCGAACAGCTGATGGTGAACGCCGAACTGCGCCGCCAGTCCATGGCGGTGCTGTTCATCGACCTGGATCGTTTCAAGCGGGTCAACGAGACCCAGGGCCACGCCGCCGGGGACGGCCTGCTGCGGGATGTGGCCAAGCGGATCGGACAGACGCTCAATGCCAATGACCTGGTCGGGCGCCAGGCTGGCAACGAGTTTGTCGTGGCGCTTCCCGAATGTGCCGCCGAACAGGCAGCAGGCATGGCCGAACGCCTGCTCGGCGCGATCGCCCAACAGGCCATCGTCGGCCGGGTCGCCGTGCAGCCCAGCGCCAGCATCGGCGTGGCCATGTTTCCCGGCGACGGCCATGACATCGATACGCTGATCCGCCATGCGGACCTGGCGATGCACCGCACCAAGGACAGCGGTGGCGGGAATTTCTGCTTCTTCAGTGCCGAAATGAATCGCCTGGCGCAGGAGCGCCTGGCGCTGGAAGCCGCGCTCCGTGATGCGCTGCGCCGCGACCAGCTGGAACTGCACTACCAGCCCCAGCTGGCCAGCACCTCGCCGCACTCCTTGTTGGGTGTCGAAGCGCTGTTGCGCTGGACCCATCCCCAGCTCGGCTCGATTTCGCCCGGGCGCTTCATTCCCATGGCCGAGGAATGCGGATTGATCGGCGAACTGGGCCGCTGGGTCCTGTCGCGCGCATGCCGGCAAATGGGCGACTGGCGCGCCCGCGGCGTCCAGGTCCCCAAGATCTCGATCAACCTCTCGGCGATCAACTTCGAAGATCCCGACCTGCCCGCGCAGCTGCAGGCATTGTTGACCGAGCACCAGCTGTCACCCAGCGACCTGGTCCTGGAAATGACCGAGAGCGTCATGCTGTCGCCGCAGTCCACCGTGCTCGGCAACCTCGAATCGATCCAGGCCGCGGGCATCTCGCTGTCGCTGGACGACTTCGGGACTGGTTACTCCAGCCTCAGCCACCTGCACCGGCTTCCCATCGACGAACTCAAGCTGGACATGAGTTTCATCCGTGACCTGGAACGCAGTGCGGCGGCACGCACCCTGACCAACTCGATCCTGCGCATTGGCGAAAGCCTCGGCAAGCGCGTGGTGGCCGAAGGCGTCGAAACCCAGGGCCAGTGCAAGCTGCTGGCGGGACTGGGCTGCGAGGTGCTGCAGGGCTTCCTGTTTTCCAGGCCGTTACCCGCCGACACACTGGAGCTGTGGATCGAAAGCAGGCGCGCGTAAGCGGCCAGCACCAGCAACGACCCAGCGATGCCGGTTGTGGATCGGCCCAACAAAAAGCCCGGCGATTTGCCGGGCTTTTTGCGTGCGACCTGCGACCGATCAGGCGGCAGTCTTCTCGCCAGTCTTGTAGTCCTCGATCTGGTCGAAGTTCATGTAGCGATAGATGTCCGCGCTGGAGGCATCCAGCACGCCCACGCCTTCCATGTACTCGGCCTTGGTCGGGATGCGACCCAGGCGCGAACAGATCGCGGCCAGCTCGGCCGAACCCAGGTACACATTCGAGTTGCGGCCAAGACGATTCGGGAAGTTGCGGGTCGAAGTGGAGAACACCGTCGCGCCTTCCTTCACCTGCGCCTGGTTGCCCATGCACAGCGAGCAGCCCGGCATTTCCATGCGCGCACCGGCCGCGCCGAAGGTGCCGTAGTGGCCTTCCTTGGTCAGCTCGGCGGCGTCCATCTTGGTCGGCGGCGCGACCCACAGCTTGGTCGGGATGTCGCGCTTGCCTTCCAGCAGCTTGGACGCGGCACGGAAGTGGCCGATGTTGGTCATGCACGAACCGATGAACACTTCATCGATGGTCGCGCCGGCCACTTCAGACAGGGTCTTCACGTCGTCCGGGTCGTTCGGGCAGGCCAGGATCGGTTCGTGCACGTCGGCCAGGTCGATGTCGATGACCGCGGCGTACTCGGCATCGGCATCGCCCTTGAGCAGCTGCGGGTCGGCCAGCCATTCCTTCATCTTGTCGATGCGGCGCTGGATCGAACGCGGGTCCTGGTAGCCCTGCTCGATCATCCAGCTCAACAGCGTGATGTTGCTGTTGATGTACTCGATGATCGGCTCCTTGTTGAGGTGCACGGTGCAACCGGCGGCCGAACGCTCGGCCGAGGCATCGGACAGCTCGAATGCCTGTTCGACCTTCAGGTCCGGCAGACCTTCGATTTCCAGGATGCGGCCGGAGAAGATGTTCTTCTTGCCCTGCTTGGCCACGGTCAGCAGACCGGCCTTGATCGCGTACAGCGGGATCGCGTTGACCAGGTCACGCAGGGTCACGCCCGGCTGCAGCTTGCCCTTGAAGCGCACCAGCACGCTCTCCGGCATGTCCAGCGGCATCACGCCGGTGGCTGCGGCGAACGCGACCAGGCCGGAACCTGCCGGGAACGAGATGCCCACCGGGAAACGGGTGTGCGAGTCGCCGCCGGTGCCGACGGTGTCGGGCAACAGCATGCGGTTGAGCCAGCTGTGGATCACGCCGTCGCCCGGACGCAGCGAGATGCCGCCGCGGGTGGAGATGAACTCCGGCAGGGTGTGGTGGGTCTTGACATCCACCGGCTTCGGGTACGCCGCGGTGTGGCAGAACGACTGCATCACCAGGTCGGCCGAGAAACCCAGGCAGGCCAGGTCCTTCAGCTCGTCGCGGGTCATCGGGCCGGTGGTGTCCTGCGAACCGACCGAGGTCATCTTCGGCTCGCAATAAGTACCCGGACGCACGCCCTGGCCTTCCGGCAGGCCGATCGCACGGCCGACCATCTTCTGCGCCAGCGAGTAGCCCTTGCCGGTATCGGCCGGCTGCTGCGGCAGGCGGAACAGGTCGGTCACCGGCAGGCCCAGCGCTTCGCGCGCCTTGGCGGTCAGGCCACGGCCGACGATCAGCGGGATGCGGCCACCGGCGCGCACTTCGTCGAACAGCACATCGGACTTGACCTTGAACTCGGCGATGACCTGGCCGTCCTTGAGCGCCTTGCCTTCATAGGGGCGCAGCTCGACGGTATCGCCCATGTTCATCTGATCGACATTCAGCTCGATCGGCAGCGAACCGGCGTCTTCCATGGTGTTGTAGAAGATCGGCGCGATCTTCGTGCCCAGGCAGATGCCGCCGAAGCGCTTGTTCGGGATGAACGGGATGTCCTCGCCGGTGAACCACAGCACGCTGTTGGTCGCCGACTTGCGCGACGAACCGGTGCCGACCACGTCGCCGACGTAGGCCACCGGCAGGCCGCGGGCCACGAGGTCCTGGAGGAACTTGATCGGGCCGCGCTTGCCGTCTTCTTCAGGCACGAAGTCGGCGCCGTCGCGCTTGTTCTTCAGCATGGCCAGCGCGTGCATCGGGATGTCCGGGCGCGTAGTCGCGTCAGGCGCAGGCGACAGGTCGTCGGTATTGGTTTCGCCGGGCACCTTGAACACGGTGAAGGTGATGCTCTGCGGCACTTCCGGCTTGCTGGTGAACCATTCGGCGTCGGCCCAGCTCTGCAACACGGACTTGGCGTTGGCATTGCCGGCGTCGGCCTTTTCTTTGACGTCGTGGAAGGCGTCGAAGATCAGCAAGGTGTGCTTGAGGCCTTCGGCGGCGATCGCGCCGACGCTAGCGTCATCCAGCAGCTCGACCAGCGGGTGCACGTTGTAGCCGCCCAACATGGTGCCCAGCAGCTCGGTGGCGCGCGCGCGGCTGATCAGCGCGTTCTGCTCGGTGCCGAAGGCGATGGCGGCCAGGTAGCTGGCCTTGACCTTGGCGGCATCGTCCACGCCGGCCGGCACGCGGCTGGTGATCAGGTCGACCAGGAACTCGGCCTCGCCAGCCGGCGGGTTTTTCAGCAGTTCGATGACCTCGGCGGTCTGCTGCGCGGTCAGCGGCAGCGGCGGGATGCCCAGCGCGGCGCGCTCGGCAACGTGGTGGCGATAGGCTTCCAACATGGTCAACTCCCGATGAGTACGTACAAAAATGAGGGGTGTGGAACTCAGACCTGCGGCACGATCAGGCGCAGGCCTTTGAAGTAATCGCGATAGAACGGCTGGCTGTAGGTGATCAGCGCATCGCATTGCAGCAGCGCATGCGCCCCGACCAAGAAATCCGGCAGGGTCTGCGGGCCACCGCCACGCTGGCGATAGCGTCGTTGCATTTCACCGGCGCGCAGTGCGGACTTGGCTTCCAGCGCGTTGAAATGGATGCCCATCTCTTCCAGCACGCCCAATGCCTCGGCGCCATTGCGCAGCGCGCCACAGACTTCGGCCAGGGTGACGTCGCAGACGACCACGCGGCCGTTGGCCAGGCATTGCCGCAGGCAGGCTTCGGCAGCGTCGGCCTGGGGACCGTCGGCCAGCAGGTCGACCAGCACGGGGGAATCGATGGCAATCACGTCGCGCGCTCTGGTTTACGGCTTGGACGGCTCGCGCGCGGCCTTGGGCGCTTCCAGCCCATCCAGCGCAAAGCGTCCGCGCGCTTTGGAAATGGCGTCGTCGACACTCTTGCGCAGCACGATGCGGCTGCCGTCGAGTTCAACCTTCAGCAGCGTGCCCTTGGTCAGGCCCAGCGCGTCGCGCACGGCCTTGGGGAGGGTGATCTGGCCGCGTTCGGCCACGGTGGCTTCCATGGAATGCCCCTTGAAGTATGCACAGATTATACATACTTGGAGTTCCATACTGTTAGCCGGACCAGACCACCGGGCCGGCGGAAGCCCTCGGCAGACACCCACTTGTCACGCCGGAGCGCCGATACTGAACAGCATTAGGTGGTCATCGAACAGCCAGCCCCGCGCCCGATCCAGGCCACGAGGCAAGTCAACAGGAGCCTGAGCATGAGTGATTCCTTCAAGACCCGCAGTCAGCTGCAAGTCGCGGGTACGTCCTATACCTATTTCAGCCTGCCGGTGCTGGGCAAGCAGTACGACATCGCGCGACTGCCCTACTCCATGAAGATCCTGCTGGAGAACCTGCTGCGCGGCGAAGACGGCGTCAGCGTCACCCCCGAGCACATCACCGCCGTGGCCACCTGGAATCCGAAGGCCGAACCGGACACCGAGATCGCCTTCATGCCGGCCCGCGTGGTGCTGCAGGACTTCACCGGCGTGCCGTGCGTGGTCGACCTGGCCGCCATGCGCGATGCGGTGGTCAAGCTGGGCGGCGATGCCGACCAGATCAATCCGCAGATCCCGTCCGAGTTGGTGATCGACCACTCGGTGCAGGTCGACGTGTTCGGCAAGCCCGACGCGCTGGACCTCAACGGCAAGATCGAGTTCCAGCGCAACAAGGAGCGCTATGGCTTCCTGCGCTGGGGCCAGAAGGCGTTCGACAACTTCAAGGTGGTGCCGCCCAGCACCGGCATCGTCCACCAGGTCAACCTGGAGAACTTGGCCCGCGTGGTGATGACCGCGGACAAGGACGGCGTGCACTACGCGTATCCCGATACGGTGTTCGGCACCGACTCGCACACCACCATGATCAATGGCATCGGCGTGCTGGGCTGGGGCGTGGGCGGGATCGAGGCCGAGGCCGCGATGCTCGGCCAGCCCTCATCGATGCTGATCCCCCAGGTGGTCGGCTTCGAACTCACCGGCAAGCTGCCCGAAGGCGCGACCGCGACCGACCTGGTCCTGACCGTCACCCAGATGCTGCGCAAGCTGGGCGTGGTCGGCAAGTTCGTCGAGTTCTTCGGCGAGGGCCTGCAGCACCTGCCGTTGGCCGACCGCGCCACCATCGGCAACATGGCCCCGGAATACGGCGCCACCTGCGGCATCTTCCCGGTGGACCAGGAATCGCTGAATTACCTGCGCCTGTCCGGCCGCAGCGAAGACCACATCGCCCTGGTCGAGGCCTATGCCAAGGCCCAGGGCCTGTGGCACGACGCATCCAGCCCGCACGCCGAGTACAGCACCACCCTGAGCCTGGACATGGGTGAAGTGAAGCCCTCGTTGGCCGGCCCCAAGCGCCCGCAGGACCGCGTGCTGCTCAGTGACATGCAGAAGAACTACCGCGACAGCCTGGTGCCCTTCGCCGAAGCCCGCGACAACAAGCGCAAGAGCGACAGCAGGCAGGAAGACCGCCTGGCCAACGAGGGCGGCGGCGGCACCGCGGTCGGCGCCAGGGAATCGCAGACCGAGTCCACTACCGACAGCGGCGCCGGCTGGCAGTTGAAGGATGGCGCGGTGGTCATCGCCGCGATCACCTCCTGCACCAACACCTCCAACCCGGCGGTGATGCTCGGCGCCGGCCTGCTGGCGCGCAATGCCGTGGCCAAGGGCCTCAAGGCCGCGCCGTGGGTGAAGACCTCGCTTGGCCCGGGCTCGCTGGTGGTCACCGACTACCTGAAGAAAGCCGGCGTCATGGATGACCTGGAGAAGCTCGGCTTCTACCTGGTCGGCTACGGCTGCACCACCTGCATCGGCAACTCCGGGCCACTGCCTGACGACGTGTCGGCCGCGATCGCCAAGGGCGACCTGGTGGTGAGCTCGGTGCTGTCGGGCAACCGCAACTTCGAAGGCCGCGTGCATCCGGAAGTGAAGATGAACTACCTGGCCTCGCCGCCGCTGGTGGTCGCCTATGCCATCGCCGGCACCACCGACATCGACCTGACCAGCCAGCCGCTGGGCACCGGCAGCGATGGCCAGCCGGTCTTCCTCAAGGACATCTGGCCGACCAACAAGGAAATCGGCGACTTCATCGCCAGGACCATCGGCCCGGAGATGTTCAAGAAGAACTATGCCGACGTGTTCAAGGGCGACAGCCGCTGGAACAGCATCGAATCACCCGACGGCAGCCTGTACGCCTGGGACGGCGACTCGACCTACATCAAGAACCCGCCCTACTTCGACGGCATGTCGGCAACCTCGGGCACCATCGACGACGTGCATGGCGCACGGGTGATGGGTGTGTTCGGCGACTCGATCACCACCGACCACATCTCGCCCGCCGGCAACATCAAGAAGGACTCGCCGGCGGGCCGTTTCCTGCAGGCGCGCGGCGTGCAGCCGGCGGACTTCAATAGTTACGGCAGCCGTCGCGGCAATGATGACGTGATGGTGCGCGGCACCTTCGCCAACATCCGGATCAAGAATCTGGTGTTCGGCGGCGAGGAAGGCGGCAATGCGCTGTACTACCCCAAGGCCGGCGGCGAGCCGGAGAAGCTGGCCATCTACGACGCGGCGGTGAAGTACAAGGCCGATGGCGTGCCGCTGGTGGTGTTGGCCGGCAAGGAATACGGCACGGGTTCGTCCCGCGACTGGGCGGCCAAGGGCACCAACCTGCTCGGCATCAAGGCGGTTATTGCCGAGAGCTTCGAACGCATCCATCGCTCCAACCTGGTCGGCATGGGCGTCCTCCCGCTGCAGTTCAAGGATGGGCAGAACGCGCAGTCGCTTGGCCTGGACGGTTCGGAAGTCGTCGACGTCACAGGGCTCAAGGATGGCGACTCCAAGACCGCACAGGTCGTTGCGAAGAAGGCCGACGGCAGCGAGGTGAAGTTCGAAGTCCGCGTACTGCTGCTGACGCCCAAGGAAGTGGAGTACTTCCGCCACGGCGGCCTGCTGCATTACGTGCTGCGCCAGCTGGCTGCGAAAAAAGCAGCCTGACACGATTGTCATTGCCTTGAACAAGGCCCCGCGCGTGCGGGGCCTCGTCGTTTCAGTTCAGCGCGACCATTGCGCGGTGTAGAGCTTCCAGTCCCCCTCTTCCAGGCGCCAGCCAGTGATGACCTGGTAGCCGCCTGCCTGGTCAGGAACCCAGCGCCCGCTGCCACCGGTCAGCAGCGCGCTGAAGCGCACCGTGGCGTGATCGCCCCGCAACGTCACGTCCAACGGGCCGATCGTCGCTCCAATGTCGGCATTGGCCAGGAACTGCACGCGCAGCAGGTTGTGCAGTGCCTCTCGATCCATGCCGCCATCGCCGGAAAAGTCATCGGCCACCCGGTCCATCACCTCGCCAGGCTGGCGGTCCTGGATCGCCGCCTGCATGGCCGAAATATCGGCACGCAGGCGGGCCTCGGGGGCTGGCCGGCTGCAGGCGGCCAGCGTCAACAGTGACAACCCGGCCAACAGCACCATGCGGACACGTATTGAAAGATTCCGGTTTGTGCTTCCTGCCGGTATGCTCATCGCCACATTTTTCAGGGGGACGCCGGATCCACCGGCGGCGCCCGACCTTAGCACCCTGGGAGGGGCAGACAAGATGACGCAAGACCGGCCATGGTTTGCCAGCTATCCCAACGGCATCCCGCGCGAAATCGACGTCGAGGAATTCCGCTCGGTCGCCTCCGTGCTGGAAACGGCCATCGAGAAATTCCGCGAGCGCCCGGCGTTCTCCAACTTCGGGAAGGTCCTCACCTACGCGCAGATCGACGTGCTGAGCCAGCAGATGGCCAGCTACCTGCTGCATGAGCTCAAGCTCAAGCGCGGCGACCGCGTCGCGGTGATGATGCCCAACTGCCTGCAGTACCCGATCTCGATCTTCGGCATCCTGCGCGCCGGGCTGACCGTGGTGAACGTCAACCCGCTCTATACCGCCCGCGAACTGCACCACCAGCTGGAGGATTCCGGCGCCGCGGCACTGATCGTGATCGACAACTTCGGCGACACCGCGGCCGAGGCGCTGGCCGGCTCGCAGGTCAAGCACGTCATCACCACGGCGCTGGGCGACATGCTCGGCTTCCCGAAGGGTCCGGTGGTCAACTTCGTGCTGCGCTATCTCAAGAAGATGGTGCCGGACTACGAGATCAACGGCGCGGTGCGTTTCCGCGACGCGCTTGCCCTGGGCAAGGGCAAGCCGCTGCCGAAGCTGGACATCCGGCCCGAGGACATCGCCTTCCTGCAGTACACCGGCGGCACCACCGGCGTAGCCAAGGGCGCCATGCTGACCCACCGCAACCTGGTGGCCAACATGCAGCAGGCCTCCACCTGGATCGGCGTCAAGGCGCGTCCAGGCGAGGAATACATCATCACCGCGCTGCCGCTGTACCACATCTTCGCGTTGACGGCGAACTGCCTGGTCTTCATGAAGCTTCGGCGGCCTCAACCACCTGGTGACCAATCCGCGCGACATGAAGGGCTTCGTCAAGGAGCTTTCCAAGGCGCCGTTCACCGCCATCACCGGCGTCAATACGCTGTTCAACGGCCTGCTCAACACACCCGACTTCGACAAGATCGATTTCAGCCGCGTGCACCTGACCCTGGGTGGCGGCATGGCCGTGCAGCGCGCAGTGGCAGACCGCTGGCAGCAGGTCACCGGCGTCACCCTGGTCGAAGCCTACGGCCTGACCGAGACCTCACCGGCAGCCTGCATCAACCCGATCGACCTGGCCAGCTACAACGGCTCGATCGGCCTGCCCGTGCCGTCCACCGACTGCTGCCTGAAGGATGACGACGGCAACCTCGTGCAGGCTGGTGGCGATGCGGTCGGCGAACTGTGCATCAAGGGCCCGCAGGTGATGAAGGGCTACTGGAACCGTCCCGACGAGACCGCCAAGGTGATGGATGCCGATGGCTGGCTGCACACCGGCGACATGGCGCGCATGGACGAGAAGGGTTTCTTCTACATCGTCGACCGCAAGAAGGACATGATCCTGGTGTCCGGCTTCAACGTGTATCCGAACGAGGTCGAGGACGTGGTCGCAGGCATGCCCGGCGTGCTGGAAGTCGCGGCGATCGGCGTGCCGGACGAACGGTCGGGCGAAACAGTGAAGATCTTCATCGTGCGCAAGGACCCCAACCTGACCGTCGAGCAGGTCAAGGCCTTCTGCCGCGAGAACCTGACCGGCTACAAGCAGCCGCGCCACGTGGAATTCCGCACCGAACTCCCCAAGACCAATGTCGGCAAGATCCTGCGCAAGGATCTGCGCCAACAGGAAAAAACCGCGCACTGAGCCGGACTCGCCCTACCCCCGGCGATGCGCGGGCGTTCCGTTCAAACCGGGGAATCATGCCGGGCGAAGGAACAGGTGACGAGAAGTGGATCCATCTTGTGTGACGTACGTCACAACAAAAGCGGAATCAGAAGAAGCGCCATAAGTCATTGACTTATGGCGTTTTTTTTGAAGATTTCGCTCCTTGGTTCAGGTGTAGGATCGGCTACGCGACGACCCCCGGCGTAGCGCCTCCCTTCGATACCCCCAAGGACCGCCCCAATGAACACCATCGAAAAGCTTCACCGCGCGCGCGATTTCAACACCATCCGCACCGAGTCCTCGCCCGACAACAATTGCCACTGGCTCTACATGCACCACGACGCGCCGGCAGGGGCCCGTCCGTGCTTCCGTCCCGAGTTGCTCGAGGAAATGTGGGGTTTCACGTCCTCCATCACGTCCAGCAGCGCGCACGAGCGCCAGGCAGGACGCCTGCGCCACTTCGTGCTTGCATCGGAAGGCTCCGCGTTCAACCTGGGCGGCGATCTGGAGCTGTTTGGCCGACTGATCCGCAGTCGCGATCGCGAGCACCTGCTGCAGTACGCACGTCGCTGCGTCGATGGGGTCAACATCCTGCAGACCGGGCTGGGTGGTGACGTCCGCACCATCGCCCTGCTGCAGGGCGATGCATTGGGCGGCGGCCTGGAAATGGCGCTGGCCTGCCACACCATCGTCGCCGAGGAAGGTGTCGAAATGGGCCTGCCGGAGGTGCTGTTCGGCCTGTTCCCCGGCATGGGCGCCTACTCGTTCCTGTGCAAGCGCGTGTCACCACAACTGGCCGAAAAGCTGGTGTTGGACGGGGTGATGTACAAGAGCGAGGACATGTACCGCATGGGCGTGGTCGACATCCTGGTCGGCAAGGGTCAGGGCGTCGCAGCCGTGCAGGACCTGGTCCGCCAGCAGCAGCGGGCCCCGCACGCCCATCTTGCGATGAACCAGGTGCGCAACATCAGCCAACGCGTGAGCTACGACGAGCTGATGGACATCACCGAAGTCTGGGTCGACACCGCACTGGCGCTGGGCGACAAGTCATTGCGGATGATGGAGCGGATCGTGCGCGCCCAGGAGCGCCGCTCCGCCGCGCGCGCCGCCTGAGGGCCAGAAGAGCCCGCGCGAATCGCGGCTGGGTCAGAGCGATTCGTTACGGCTCTCGCGTGCCTGCTGCAGTTTGTTCCTGTCCCGGATCTCCAGGGCCGTGCGCGCGTGTGCGAGCTCGGCCTTGATGACCGCCAGACGCGTCCGCCATTCCTGCGATGCCTGCCAGTCGCTCAACCGCATCAACTCGCCACTACATGCGGCCAGTCGGCTCAGGCCAAGGTTGCTCGACACACCCTTCAAGGCATGCGCATGGTCACGGATGCTGTCTGGCTGACGGTGTTCCATCGCATCGGCCATGGCGGTGATGCAGCGTTCGGCATCGGACAGGCACTGGCTGATGAACTCGCGCTCGAACGCCTCCCCCATGCCCAATGCGCCGAGTTCATCGAGCACACCCGGATCCAGGATCTCGTCATGCGGGATCTGCACCGTTGGCCGTTCCAGCTGCTGGCGCATGGGCGCGGCGAACCTGGCGTTGCCCGCGATTTCAGCCAGCACGTCCAGTAGCCGCACGGCCACGACCGGCTTGGCCATGAACGCACGGGCACCGGCCTGTTCACAGCGACTGATGGATTCGGGCGTGACGTCGGCACTGAGCACGATCACCGGCGTATCCGGGCTGCCCCCCGCCTGCATCACGCGGAGCTGCTTGAGCAGGTCGAGGCCGCTGACGCCGGGCATGTGCAGGTCGATGATCACCGCGTCGTAGTCAGACACTTCCAGCGCATCGAGCACTTCTTCACCGCCACCAACACAGGTGATCCGGTGCCCGGCCTTCTGCAGCAGGCGCTGGACGACCATGCGATTGGCCTCGTGGTCGTCGGCCACCAGGATCTGCATGCTGCGAACCCGGGCCCGATGGCGCAGGAACGGATCGGAAAAAGCGATGACGTTTTCCGGGATATCTTCCACCGCCTCCAGGATGGACGGACCGCGTGCGGTGGCGGCCGGGCTGCCCTCGACTGCCTTGAAAGGCAGCTTGACCCAGAACGTGCTGCCCAGTCCCATCTGGCTTTCGAAGCCGATGGTGCCGCCCATGGCTTCGACCAGGCCACGCGCGATGGTCGTCCCCAGGCCAGTCCCCCCGTAGCGGCGCCCCAGGCTGACGTCGGCCTGTTCGAACGCATCGAACAAGCGCGCCTGCAGCCGCGCCGGGATGCCAATGCCGGTGTCGATCACGGTGAAGGTCAGCATGGACGAGGCGAGGTCGGCGCCCTGCTCCATCGAAACATGGATCCGCACGCCGCCACGCTCGGTGAACTTGACTGCGTTGCCGACCAGGTTGATGAGGATCTGGCGCAGATGCCGCGCATCGCCGAGCAGTTTGTGCGGGACGTCGGGGGCGATATCGACCACGTAGTCCAGGTGCCTGGTCCGCGCCTGCGGTTGCATGATGAAACCGACATGCTGCACCAGCTCGCGCGGCGAGAATTCGGTTTCATCCAGGCGCAGCTTGCCGGCCTCGATGGCCGAGATGTCCAGCACGTCCTCGACCAGGGCCAGCATGCTGCGGGTCGACGCCTGGATGGTGGCCAGGCACTCGCGCTGCTCGGTATCCAGCTGGGTCGTGCTCAACAGGTCCGACATGCCCGACAAGCCGTTGAGCGGTGTGCGGAACTCGTGGCTCATGTTGGCCAGGAAGCGACTCTTGGCCTCGTTCGCGCGCCGCGCCTCGGCCGTGGCGCTGGTCAGTTTCCTGAGCAGGCCCGACAGGTAGAGCGGGATCGCGATCAGCCCGACCCACAAGCCGAGCGACAGGCTCATGTTGTCCAGCCAGAAATCGTTGGTCACGATGACCGCGCCGAAACCGGCACAGCCCATGGCGATGGCGGCGATCAGATAGCGACTGCCGAAGCGCAGGCCGTTGCCGATGGTGACCCACATGACCAGCACGTACAGCCAGGCCAGCGGTTCGCCTTTCATGGCCATGGCCGAACACATCAGGCCGTAATCGGTCAGCATGCCGGCCGCGCGGCGGATGTCCGAACGCCCCGGCTGGCTGAGGATCCAGAGGAAAATGATCGCACCGCTAGCCACGCCCATCAGGCTCATGACCAGCGACTCAACGTAGACCTGGGGTTCCAGGATCCTGGCGGCTGCACAGGCCAGCAGGTAAACGATGACGCCGCTGAAGATCAGGATGCGGATCAGGGCCTGGCCGTGCTCGCTGTCCTGGCGCAGCGCCAACCGTTCACTGATCCTGGCCAGCATCGCGCCCATGGTCTACTCCAGTCCCGGCCGGGCCTGTAACGTGGAATAACGTTCGCAGATGGTGTCCAGCCGCTCGCGGCCACTGAACAACGCATCGACGCAGACCGGATCGAACAGGCGGCCGCGCTGTGCATACAGATAGGCCAGCGCAGCATCGCGGGTCCAGGCCGGCTTGTAGGGACGGGCCGAAATCAGCGCATCGAACACGTCGGCGACCGCGACGATGCGGGCTTCGATCGGAATCTGTTCGCCACGCAGGCCGTCGGGGTAGCCGCTGCCGTCGAAGCGCTCGTGGTGGCGCAGCGCGATGATCGCGCCGATCTGGATCAAGCGGTTCTGGCTGCCGCTGAGCAGTTCGTGGCCGATCCTGGGATGGCGACGCATGATCGCCAACTCGTCTTCGTCCAGGGGGCCCGGCTTCATCAGCACCGCGTCGGGAATGGCGATCTTGCCCATGTCGTGTAGCGGCGCAGCCAGCTCGATGGCACGCACGTCTTCTTCGCTCATGCCCAGTTGTTCGGCCACCAGCGCGGCGATGCGCGACATGCGCTCCAGGAACGCACTGGTGCCACTGTCGCGGTATTCGATGGCCCGGGCCAGGCGCGAGAGCGTCTCGCGCTCGCGCTCTTCCACCTCATGCATGCTGGACAGCAGGCGCTGCTCCAGCGACAGCGCACGCTGCTTGATGTTCTCGGACTGCTGGCGAAGCTGCAGCAGGTTGCGGCAACGGGCGCGCAGTTCGCGCGGACGCACCGGCTTGACCAGGAAATCGATGACGCCCGCCTCCAGCGCGGCCTGGCGGATCGGCTCGTCGCCAACCACGGTGATCAGGATCACGGGAATGTCGCGGTGCATCGGCAGGCGGCGGAAACGACGGGCGAATTCCAGCCCATCCATGCCCGGCATGCGGTAATCCAGCAGCAGCAGGTCGGTGCGGTTGTTGCTGCACCAGTCCAGGGCCACCTGGGGATCGCCAAAGTCATGAACGGCCAGCTCCGTGGCGATGTCCTCGATCACGTGGCGCAGCATCGTGCGCGCTGACGCCTGATCGTCGACGATGACGATGTTCAATTCGCTACCTGCACCATTGGGCCAGTGCTGCTGGTCCGTTGGTGAGGAGACCGCGGTGAAAACGCGGCTGGGCGTAAGCATATGACGCTACCTCTCGGGGGAAAGCGAGGCTGCACGGGGACTATAAGGGAAACACCGGGGATGGCGACCTGGACAACGACGGCCCTCCCACGGTACGCCGGAATGTCAAGCACGAAACATGCCACCTATGCTCACCATGCCGACGGCCTGCACCAGGCCGCCGGATCGCCTGTCAATCCATACGCAAACCGCATGAAAACGGATGGATCCGGCCGCCGGCCTCCTTCGGTCACGCTGGACTATCCAGCCCCGCGCCAGCCCCTGCCATGCGGGAAAGGGGGCGGCTGTTGCCCCCATACGTCACTTTTCAACCCTGCGCTTCGGGGCGCATGTACGGGAACAGCAGGACGTCGCGGATCGAGTCGACCCCGGTCAGCAGCATCACCAGGCGGTCGATGCCGATACCCAGGCCACCAGTCGGGGCCATGCCGTATTCCAGGGCGCGGATGTAGTCGGCGTCGAAATGCATGGCTTCGTCGTCGCCCCCGTCCTTGGCTTCGACCTGGGCGCGGAAACGCGCGGCCTGGTCTTCCGGGTCGTTGAGCTCGGAGAAGCCATTGGCGATCTCCTTGCCGTTGATGAACAGCTCGAAGCGGTCGGTGTAGCCGGCCTCGGTGTCGCTGGCGCGGGCCAGCGGCGAGACTTCGACCGGGTGGTCGGTGATGAAGGTCGGCTGGACCAGGGTGTGTTCGACCGTGGCCTCGAAGATCTCCAGCAGCAGCTTGCCCCAGCCGTAGGACGGCTTGACCCGGATCTTCAGGCGCTCGCAATGGGCCAGCAGCGCAGCGCGGTCGGTGCAGTCGGTGGCGGAAATTTCCGGGTTGTAATGACGCACCGCTTCATCCATGCGCCAGCGGCGAAACGCCGGGGCCAGGTCGATGTCGGCACCGTCCCAACGCGCCTGGGTGGTGCCCAGCACCGACAGCGCCGCGTCGCGGATCACGTTTTCGGTCAGGTCCATGATCTCGTGGTACGTGGCGTAGGCCTCGTACAACTCCAGCATGGTGAATTCCGGGTTGTGTCGGGTGGACACGCCTTCGTTGCGGAAGTTGCGATTGATCTCGTACACGCGCTCCAGGCCGCCCACGACCAGGCGCTTGAGGTACAACTCGGGCGCCACGCGCAGGTACAGATCCAGGTCCAGCGCGTTGTGGTGGGTGGTGAACGGCTTGGCCGTGGCGCCGCCGGGGATGTAATGCATCATCGGCGTTTCCACTTCCAGGAAGCGGCGCGCGTCCAGCCAGGCGCGGATGGCGCGGATGATCTTGGAGCGCTTGATGAAGACCTCGCGCGCCTCCGGCGTCACGATCAGGTCAACGTAACGCTGGCGGTAACGCTGCTCCACATCGCTCAGGCCATGCCACTTGTCCGGCAGCGGGCGCAGCGACTTGGTCAACAGGCGAATGGCCGTGGCCTTGACCGACAGCTCGCCGGTCTTGGTCCGGGTCAGACCGCCTTCGACGGCGATGATGTCGCCTACGTCCCAACCCTTGAACGCGGTATAGGCGTCGCCCAGCACGTTGCCCTGCAGGAACAGCTGGATGCGACCGGACTCGTCCTGGATCTGGGCGAAGCTGGCCTTGCCCATCACCCGCTTGGCCATCAGGCGGCCGGCCATTTTGACGTGGCGGTCCAGGCCTTCGAGCACTTCGGCGGTAAAGGTCTCCGCGTCGGCGAATTCGACCTGCAGGTCACCTGCGACTACGTCACGACGAAAGTCGTTCGGGTAGGCGATGCCCTGCCCGCGCAGCACATTGAGTTTTCCGCGACGCTCGGCGATGAGGCTGTTCTCGTCGACGGGAGGCTGCGGCGCGGCGGGCTGTTCGGTCATGGCGATGTGGGGATGTTCTTGTCTATGGGAGTGGATATTCAAAATGCGCACCCGGAATCCAGGCGCGCTGGCTCAGGCGTCGATGCGTTTGGCGCCGGCTTCCAGGCCGGATTTCAGGCTGGCCTCGACGAACTCGTCCAGGTCGCCGTCCAGCACCTTCTGCGTATCGGAACGCTCGATGCCGGTGCGCAGATCCTTGATGCGGGACTGGTCCAGCACGTAGTTGCGGATCTGGCTGCCCCAACCGATGTCGGACTTGGTGGCTTCCAGCGCGTTCTTCTCGGCATTGCGCTTCTGGATTTCCAGCTCGTAGAGCTTGGCGGCCAGCATCTTCATCGCGTTGTCGCGGTTCTGGTGCTGGCTGCGGCCGGTCTGGCAGGCCACGACCGTGTTGGTCGGGATGTGGGTGATACGCACCGCCGACTCGGTCTTGTTGACGTGCTGGCCGCCGGCGCCGGACGAGCGATACACGTCGGTACGCAGGTCGGCCGGATTGATGTCGATCTCGATGTTGTCGTCCACCTCCGGCGAGACGAACACCGAGGTGAAGCTGGTATGGCGGCGGTTGTCAGAATCGAACGGCGACTTGCGCACCAGCCGGTGCACGCCGATCTCGGTCTTGAGCCAGCCGTAGGCGTACTCGCCCTCCACGCGCACGGTGGCCGACTTGATGCCCGCCACTTCGCCGCCGGAGACTTCCATCAGCTCGGTCTTCCAACCGCGCGATTCGGCCCAGCGTAGGTACATGCGCAGCAGGATTTCGGCCCAGTCCTGGGCCTCGGTGCCGCCGGCACCCGCCTGGATGTCGACGAAGGCGTTGGTGTTGTCCATCTCGCCGGAGAACATGCGCTGAAATTCCAGCTTGTCCACGCTCACCGCGATGCGGTCCACGTCGGCAACCACCGCCAGCGCGGTGTCCTCGTCGCTTTCCATCTCGGCCAGTTCCAGCAGCTCGCCGGCGCCGACCAGGCTTTCGGTCAGGTCGCGGATGCCGTTGACGGTCTTGTCGAGCAGCGAACGCTCGCGACCTAGCGCCTGGGCGCGCTCGGAGTCGTTCCAGACATCGGGGTTTTCGAGCTCGCGCTCGACTTCTTCCAGACGCTCACGCTTGGCGTCGTAGTCAAAGAAACCCCCTAAGCGACGCCAGCCGTCCGGTGAGTTCGGCGATGCGGTGGCGGACGGGATTGAGTTCGATCATGGGTTGCGGCAATTGAAGGCAAGAGCGCAATTCTAGCAAGTCTGCCCGGTCCAGCCCGGATCGCCGCTCCGGGGCACCAGCGCCGCCGGCGCTCAGGCCAGTTCGCGCAACGCGGCCCGATAGCTGCGGCTGCACGGCACGGCGGTGCCGTCGTGCAGGTGAACGCGGGCATCACCGCTGTCCAGCGGTTCGATCGACGCCACCTGCGACAGGTTCACCAGGTAGCTGCGATGCACGCGGACGAATCGCTGGGGGTCCAGCCGCGCCTCCAGCCCGGCCAGGGTGCTGCGCAGCGGGTAGTCGTGACCGCGCACGCGCAGGTTGACGTAGTTGCCCGAGGCCTGGACCCATTCGACATCGGCCGTAGCAACCAGGAAGTCGCGGCCCAGCTTGCGGATCAGGAACCGCTCCGGGCGTTCGATCGATTCGACGGCGGGGCCTTCGTCGGGCGCAGCCAGCAGGAGCGCCTCGCCCTTGCGCCGCCTGTCGAACCAATCCACGAAGTGGGCCAGGGTCACGATCAGGAAGAATGTCCGCGCGTCCTTGAGGTATTCGTAGGTGTAGCGCGTCAGCAGCGAAGCATCATCGTGGTAGTGGAAGCCGCGCAGCCAGTACACCCACTCGCGCAGCCAGAACATGCTGCTAACGTGCACGATGGACCAAGCCAGGCTGCTCGCCAGGTACAGCGGCAGGCGCCGGCGCCAGGTATCGGCATGCAGCGGCCAGCGTTCACAGGCCCACAGCAGCAGAGGCAGGGTGACCAGCACTATCCCGTTGCTGGTGAGCTCCCAGGTCATCGGCTCCCACAGGTGCAAGTCGTGGCCGTTGCGCCTGGCATCCATCAGCGCGGTCAACGCATTGCCGATCGTGGACACCAGCAAGGAGACTCCCCAGAACAACCACTCGCTCCAGCGCCGGCGGCGTGGATTCAGGGCAGGCGCGACAGCTTCGATGGGAGGATTGGACATCCGCCGATGGTAGCCAGCGCGAACGGCATGCGGCATGTGGCCTCGGTCATGCACCGCAGGCGAAGGCGGTGCCTGCAGTGTGCTGCTAGCTGCGCATCCACGCGCGATACCGACTGCGAGGCCCGCACGCTGTCGCCCCCATTCGTCCCTGCCCGCCCACGGTTGGTCACATCCTTCGGCCGATCAGTCACTTGGCGCTCGCGCATCGGGTGAGCGCACCGCAGGTTGGCCACCGTCCCTTTGCCAGAACCGACCATGCCACGTCGCCACGACATCGATGCCCTGCGGGTCATCGCCTTCGCGCTGCTCATCCTCTATCACTGCGGCATGGTCTACGTGGCCGAGTGGACCTACTTCAAGAGCAGTTACATCACCGAATGGCTGCAGTGGCCGATGATCGCGATGAACCGCTGGCGGATGCCGCTGCTGTTCATGATTTCCGGCGTCGCCATCGGGCTGGCGAAGGTGGAACAGCGCCGCTGGCGCTTTGCCGCGCTGCGCACCTGGCGGCTGCAGGTTCCACTGTGGTTCGGCATTTTCGTGGTCGCCGCGTTCCAGGTGTATTGCCAGGGCCGCGCAGACGGGCACCTGCCGCCTGGAATGTGGGACTTTATGGCGCGCTACTGGCAGCTGGACCCCGGCGTGGGCGGCTTGACCTGGGCGCACCTGTGGTACGTGGCTTACCTTTGGCTGTATACGATGCTGCTGATCGTGCTCATGCCATTGCTGCGGCGGCTGAGCGACGGGCTGCTGCGACCCCGTTCGCCGCGTACGACCGCCTGGCTGCTGACCTTCGTGCCGATTGCCTGGCTGGCGTGGGTGCGCCTGGTGCTGGCACCGCGCTATCCGGAAACCCACGTCCTGTCCGGCGACTGGACGGTGCATGCCGAATCGCTGCCACTGTTCCTGCTGGGTTACCTGCTGTCAGCAAGCCCTTGGTTCTGGTCATGGGTTGAACGCCTGCGCTGGCGGACCCTGCGGATCGCAGGCATGGCGATCATGATCGAGCTGGCGCTGCGCTGGCTGGGACGGTATCCGCCGCACGAGCCGATGCCGGCCTGGGTGATGCACGTACCTTGGTACGGGGTCGAGCGCATGGCCCGCGTGACTTACACCTGGATGGCGCTGCTGGCCATCTTCGGCTGGGCCCGTCGATGGCTGGACCGACCCTTCCGCTGGCTACCCTACTGCATCGAGGCCGTCTTCCCCTGGTACATCCTCCACCAGACCCTGATCGTCGCGCTGGCCTATTGGCTTGTGCCACAACACCTGGGCCCCGTTCTGGAACCAGCCCTGCTGATCGTCGGCACCGTGGCTGGCTGTCTGTTGTTGCATGAGCGCCTGATCCGGCGTGTCAGGTGGCTGCGGCCGCTGTTTGGACTGAAGGCCAGGGCCCGTCCACGCCAGTCAGCCGCTGCCGCTCGACGGCACCGGCGGCTGGACATGATCCCCTCTCGGGATGAGTCACGACCCGAGTGCACGCTTCGACCGTCCGCTGCCCCCTCCCAAGAGCCATCGCTATGACCTCGATCCACCTCATGCCCCCCCATGCCCGGCCGCGCAGCGCGCTCCCGATCCTCATCCTGCTTGCCCTGCTGCGTCTGGCACTGCACATCTGCTTGAACGGTCATTATGGATTCCACCGCGACGAACTGCAGGTGCTCGATGACGCGAGGCACCTGGACTGGGGCTATGTGCCGTATCCACCGCTGGTGCCGTTCCTGGCTCATCTGGAACTGGCGGTGTTCGGGTCTTCACTGAGCGGCTTCCGCGTCGCCGCCGCCATCGCGCAATGCGCGGTGATGGTGCTTTCTGGACTGATCGCACGGGAGTTGGGCGGCCGCCGCCTTGCCCAGGTGGCCGCGGCGGTTGCCACCGCGTGCATGCCCTTCAGCCTGCTAATGAGCAGCATGTTGATGTACAGCGGACTGGACCTGCTATGGGGCGTTGCGGCGGCGTGGCTGATCCTGCGCTTGGCCAATGGCGCCGATCTGCGCTACTGGCTGCTGCTGGGCGTGGTCTTCGGCCTGGGCCTGATGACGCGCTACACCATCGTGCTATGGGCAATCGGCCTGGGCGTCGGGGTGTTGGCCGGACCGCTGCGGCCCCAACTGGGAACACGCTGGCCATGGCTGGGCGTGGGCGTGGCGTTCGTGCTGTTCCTGCCGAACCTGGCCTGGCAGGTCCGCCATGATTTCATCTACCTGGATTTCGTCGCCCACATCCACGCGCGCGATATCAACCAGGGGCGGACGACGATGTTCCTCCCTGAGCAGCTGTACGCCAGTGCCAGCGTCTTCACACTTCCGATCTGGCTGGCCGGGCTGGCTTTCGTCGCCTTCGCCAGGAGCATGCGGCCCTATCGGGTGCTGGCGTGGCTATACCTGGTGCCCTTGGCGTTGTTCACGCTCACCCGTGGGCGTGGCTACTACATGGCGCCGGGGTACCCCATGCTGCTGGCCGCAGGCTGCGTGGCGATCGAGCAGTGGCTGTCGCATGTCTCGCTGCTGCGTGCGCGGCTGTTGCGCGCCACGGTGGCCTTGCTGCTGGTGCTTGGCCTGTTGCTGGGTGCGCTGGGGACGCTGCCGGTTGCACCTGTCAACTCGTCCGTCTGGCGCTTCTCGCGCGGACTCCACGACACCTTCGCCGAACAGATCGGGTGGCGTGAACTCGCTGAACGCGTCGCGCGCATCTATCGCGCGTTGCCGGCGGACGAGCGCGCTCGGACGGTGATCCTGGCCAACAACTACGGCGAGGTCGGCGCGATGAGCCTCTATGGCCCGGCACTGGGGCTGCCGCCGGTGATCAGCCGGACCAACAGCGCCTGGTATCGCGGCCCTGGCGAGCCGCCGCCACGCGTGATCATCGAACTGGGCAACACGGCCGAAGACGAGCGCGGCTCGGTCGCCCGCTGCATCTCGCAGGGCCTGTTCCGCAACCGCGAAGGCGTGGACAACGAGGAATCCGCACGCGGCTACGAGATCTTCGTCTGCCGCGACATCCCGCCGATCTCGCCACAGATCTGGGGCACAAAACCTCGCTTCGGCTGATCCTGCGTACGCTTGGAATGGATGTGGGAGCCACTTCAGTGGCGATGGAGCTTTTCCGGATGAGGCTTCACTGGCGATGCCTCATCGCCACTGAAGTGGCTCCCACATCCACAAGCACCGCAAGGTCCTGCCGAAGCCCTTCAGGCCAGCGCAGGCTGCAGGTGCTCCACGATCAGCTGGATCGCATCGCCGCCGCGGTAGTCGTCCGGCGACAGGCGGTAGGCGATGTGCACGCGGGCCGGCGGCGCTTCGGGCTTGAGCCCGTTGAAGTGGATGGCGTTGAGCGGCTGCGCGCGTTGTGGGCAGCGCAGCACCAGCTTGAGGTGGCGCTCGCCCACCGCGCGCCAGTCCACCACTTCGAACGTGCCGTCGAACAGCGGCTCGGCGAAGCCCTGCCCCCACGGCCCGCCATCGCGCAGTGCTTCGGCGTGGAAACGGTCGAACTCATGCGGCAGCAGTTCGCCGTCGCTGAGCAGTTCGGCCTGCAGCATGGCGTCGTCGAGCGCACCGGCCGCATGGGTGCGGAACGCTGCCTCGAACGCCGGCAGGTTGGCCAGCTCCATGCTCAGGCCGGCAGCCATCGCGTGCCCACCGAATTTCTGCATCAGGCCCGGATGCCGTGCATCCACCGCCGCCAGCGCATCGCGGATATGGAAGCCGGGAATCGAACGCGCCGAACCCCGCAGCGCGGTGCTGCCAGGCTCGGCCGGGGCGAAGGCGATCACCGGGCGATGCACGCGGTCCTTCATCTTCGAGGCGACCAGCCCGACCACGCCCGGATGCCAGTCGGCGTCGAACAGGCACACCGCCAGCGGCACATCGCCATCCAGCGCGGCCACCTTCGATAACGCCAGCTCGGCCGCATCGGTCATCTGCTGCTGCACGCCGCGACGCTCGGCGTTGATGCCGTGCAGGATGCCGGCCATCTCGCGCGCCGGCGCGTCCTCGTCGCAGAGCAGGCAGGCGATGCCCAGCGCCATGTCTTCCAGGCGGCCAGCGGCATTCAGGCGTGGCGCGATGGCGAAGCCGATATCCGAGGCACTCAGGGTTTCCGCGCGACGGCCACAGACTTCGATCAAGGCACGAAGTCCTGCACAGCCCTGCCCCGCGCGCAGCCGGCGCAAACCCGCCGAGACCAGCGCCCGGTTGTTGGCGTCCAGCGGCACCAGGTCCGCCACGGTGCCGACTGCGACCAGATCCAGCAGCGTGGAAAGGTCAGGCTCGGGCGCGGGCAACATGCCACTAGCGCGCAGATTCCTTCGCAGCGCTAACAACACGTAGAACATCACGCCGACGCCAGCCAGCGACTTGCTCGGGAAGTCGTCGCCGGCCAGGTTCGGATTGACGATGGCGTGCGCCTGCGGCAGTGCCGGACCTGGCAGGTGGTGGTCGGTGACCAGCACCTGCCAGCCCAGCGCACGCGCCTGGGCGATGCCGGCATGGCAGGCGATGCCATGGTCCACGGTGACCAGCAGTTCGGGCTTGAGTTCGGCCAGTTCCGAAACCAGCGAGGGCGACAGGCCGTAGCCATGGGTCACCCGATTGGGCACGGCCGGGCTGACATGGCGCGCGCCCAGCATCACCAGTCCGCGCACCGCCACCGCGCAGGCAGTGGCGCCGTCGCAGTCGAAGTCGCCGACCACGACGATATGGCGGTCGTTGGCGATGGCATCGGCCAGCAGCGCGACGGCTGCGTCCATGCCGGACAGCAGTTCCGGCGCGTGCAGCTGGGCAAGCCGCGGGCGTGCCTGGCTTTTATCCAGTGCGCCGCGCCCGGCGTACACACGCTGCAGCAGCGGCGACATCGATGCCGGCCACGTACCGGAACCGCTCGAGGTGCGCCGGGTAATGCGTGTGAGGTGGCTCATGCGTCCAGGCGTGCCAGAGCACGACGCCAGACGCGCCAGCGCTGCCCGGCTTCCAGCACCAAACGCACGCCGTCCTGGAAATCCAGGACCACGCGTGACAGTTCGCCGCGGCGCAGTTCGGCCAGCAACGGGGTCAGCGCGTCGTCGGTGAACAGCTGCAACGAACGCAGGTGGCGCAGGTCGATGAGCGCATCGACTTCGCCTTCCACCTGGTCCGGGACACCCGCCAGCAAGGACAGCGCCCGCACGATGTCATCGCGGCTGCGCACCTGGCGGAACGGCGTGTTCACGACATCGGGCAAGCGGCCCGCACCCCAGAACCACAGGCCATTGACCGCAGGCTTGCCCTCGGACACGCGCCTGGCATTCCACGGGTGCTGGTGCAGGGTGACCTGGACTTCGGTGAACAAGGCGCGCCAGCGCCGGCCGGCATCGCCCTGCGGCAGATGACCGAACAAGTCATCACCCACCACGTCGTCGGGCGAGGCGAACTCCGGCAGCGGCGCGTCGGACGACAGCCGCAGATACCAGCGCGCCGGCTCCGGTGCATCGAGGACGAAGCCGGCATCGCCGAACAGTGGGCGCAGCGCCGGCAGCAATGCGTCGACGTCTTCCATCGTCAGGCCCAGCGCGGGCCCGTGTGCGAGCAGGCGCGCGCCCATCATGTCCGGCGCAAGGAACGCAGGATCGGCCCGCAGCCAGCGCGCATCCGCCGCATCGCCCGCGTCGAGCTGGCGGGTCAACGCCGCGACCGGCCAGTGGTCCGGGCTCAGCTGGAACTGGCGACGCAGCTGCTCGCGCTCGCCTGCGTCACCCGCTTCACGATCCGCCCGGGCCAGCGCTCGGCCGGCTTCGGGACTCAGGGTGCCGGCAAGCTGGGTGCGTGCCGGCAGCAGCAGCGTGGCCGACGCCATCCCGGTGCGCGACTCAGGCGCCGTAGGAGACGCTGATGATCTCGTACTCGTGCTCGCCGGCCGGGGCCTGGATGACGACGCTGTCGCCTTCGTTCTTGCCGATCAGGGCACGAGCGATGGGCGAGGAAATCGCGATCAGCGAGCGCTTGATGTCCGCTTCCAGATCACCCACGATCTGGTACTTCTTCTCTTCGTCGGTGTCGACATCGGCCAGGATGACGGTCGCGCCGAACACCACGCGCGTACCGGCGTTCAACGCCGCCACGTCGATCACTTCGGCGGTGGACAGCTCGGCTTCCAGCTGGTTGATCCGGCCTTCGATGAAGCCCTGCTGCTCGCGCGCGGCGTGGTACTCGGCGTTTTCCTTCAGGTCACCGTGTGCACGCGCCTCGGCGATGTCGGCGATGACCTGCGGACGCTTGACCGACTTCAGGTGGTCCAGCTCTTCGCGCAGGCGCACTGCGCCCTGCTTGGTAATGGGGGCTCTCATGCTTGCAACTCCTTGTGCAGTTCCTGCAGCGCCAGGACCGGGCCGGTGCCACGGAACTCCAGCGAGTTCACCAGCGCACGCGCGCCAGCGATGGTGGTGGAATACGTCAGGCGCTGCTGCAGCGCCTCACGACGGATGGAGAACGAATCGGAGATCGCGCGGCGGCCTTCGGTCGTGTTGACGATATACACGATCTCGCCGTTCTTGATCAGGTCGACGATGTTCGGGCGGCCATCGGTGACCTTGGCCACCAGTTCGCATGCCACCCCATGCTCGCGCAGGAACGCCGCGGTGCCGGCGGTGGCCACCAGGGTGAAGCCGCGCTCGACCAGGGCCTGGGCCACCGGCAGCACGCGCTGCTTGTCCGGGTCGCGGACCGAAACGAACGCCTTGCCCGGCGCCGGCGCCTTGATGCCGCCGGCTTCCTGCGCGCGCGCCATGGCCGCGCCGAAGCTGCGGCCCACACCCATGACTTCGCCGGTCGAACGCATCTCCGGCCCGAGGATCGGATCGACGCCCTGGAACTTGGCGAACGGGAAGATCGCTTCCTTCACCGAGTAGTAGTCCGGCACGATTTCCTTGGTCGCGCCCTGCTCGGCCAGGGTCTTGCCGGCCATGCAGCGGGCGGCGATCTTGGCCAGCGCCATGCCGGTGGCCTTGGACACGAACGGCACGGTGCGCGAGGCACGCGGGTTCACTTCCAGCAGGTAGATGGTGTCTTCGCCGTCGTCATTGGTCTGGATGGCGAACTGGGTGTTCATCAGGCCGACCACATTCAGCGCCTTGGCCAGCTCGATCACCTGGCGACGCAGCTCGTCCTGGGTCTTGGCCGACAGCGAGTACGGCGGCAGCGAGCACGACGAGTCGCCCGAATGCACGCCGGCTTCCTCGATGTGTTCCATCAGGCCGCCGATCAGGGTCGCGCCGGTACGGTCGGCGATCAGGTCCAGGTCGACCTCGACCGCATTGTCAAGGAAGCGGTCCAGCAGCACCGGCGACTCGTTGGACACCTTGACCGCATCGCGCACGTAGCGCGCCAGGTCCGATTCGCCGTAGACGATTTCCATCGCGCGGCCGCCCAGCACGTAGCTCGGGCGCACCACCAGCGGATAGCCGATCTCGCGCGCCAGCAGCAGCGCTTCCTGGTCGTTGCGGGCGATGCGGTTCGGCGGCTGCTTCAGGCCGAGCTTGTCGACCAGCTGCTGGAAGCGCTCGCGGTCCTCGGCCAGGTCGATGGAGTCCGGACTGGTGCCAATCACCGGCACGCCGTTGGCCTCCAGCGCACGCGCCAGCTTCAGCGGGGTCTGGCCGCCGTACTGGACGATCACGCCCTTGGGCTTTTCCAGCTCGACGATGGCCAGCACGTCTTCCAGCGTCAGCGGCTCGAAGTACAGGCGGTCGGAGGTGTCGTAATCGGTCGACACGGTCTCCGGGTTGCAGTTGACCATGATGGTCTCGAAACCATCCTCGCGCAGCGCCAGCGCCGCGTGTACGCAGCAGTAGTCGAACTCGATGCCCTGGCCGATCCGGTTCGGACCGCCGCCCAGGATCATGATCTTGTCGCGATTGGTCGGGTTGGCTTCGCACTCGTCCTCGTAGGTCGAGTACATGTACGCGGTGTCGGTAGCGAACTCGGCCGCGCTGGAATCCACGCGCTTGTAGACCGGCTTGACGCCCAGCGCCTTGCGCAACACGCGCACGGCGGTTTCGTCGGTGCCGGTCAGCTGGGCCAGGCGTGCATCGGAGAAACCGGCACGCTTGAGCTTGCGCATGCGCGCCTTGTCCAGCGAACCCAGGCCTTCGGCCGCCACGCGGGCCTCGTCCTTCATCAGGTCTTCGATCTGGTCCAGAAACCACGGATCAATAAACGACAGCGCATGGATCTCTTCCACGCTCATGCCGGCACGGAAGGCATCGCCGACGTAGAACAGGCGCTCCGGACCCGGGGCCTTCAGCTCACGGCGCAGCGAGGCCATGTCGTCTTCATTGCCCAGGTCCAGGCCGGTCGGGTCCAGGCCGACCTTGCCGGTCTCCAGGCCACGCAGCGCCTTCTGCAGCGATTCGGAGAACGTGCGGCCCATGGCCATCACTTCACCGACCGACTTCATCTGCGTGGTCAGGCGCGAATCGGCCTGCGGGAACTTCTCGAAGGCAAAACGCGGGATCTTGGTGACGACGTAGTCGATCGACGGCTCGAACGACGCCGGGGTCAGGCCGCCGGTGATTTCGTTCTTCAATTCGTCCAGCGTGTAGCCGACGGCCAGCTTGGCCGCGACCTTGGCGATCGGGAAACCGGTGGCCTTGGAGGCCAGCGCCGAGGAACGCGACACGCGCGGGTTCATCTCGATCACCACCACGCGACCGTTATGCGCGTTGATGCCGAACTGCACGTTGGAGCCGCCGGTGTCCACGCCGATCTTGCGCAGCACCGCGATAGAGGCATCGCGCAGGCGCTGGTATTCCTTGTCGGTCAGGGTCTGGGCCGGGGCCACGGTGATCGAGTCACCGGTGTGCACGCCCATCGGGTCCAGGTTTTCGATCGAGCACACGATGATGCAGTTGTCCGCCGTGTCGCGGACAACTTCCATCTCGAATTCCTTCCAGCCCAGCACCGACTCTTCCACCAGCACTTCGTGCACCGGCGACAGGTCCAGGCCGCGCTTGATGATCTCTTCGAACTCTTCGCGGTTGTAGGCGATGCCGCCACCGGTGCCGCCCAGGGTGAAGCTGGGGCGGATGATCGTCGGGTAACCAACCTTGGCCTGGATCTCGACCGCCTGCTCGAACGTGCGGGCCACTTCGGCCTTCGGGCATTCCAGGCCGATCTCGGCCATGGCCACGCGGAACAGCTCGCGGTCCTCGGCCATCATGATGGCTTCGCGCTTGGCGCCGATCAGCTCGACGTTGTACTTCTCCAGCACGCCGTTGTCGGCCAGGTCCAGCGCGCAGTTCAGCGCGGTCTGGCCACCCATGGTCGGCAGCAGCGCCTGCGGCTTTTCCTTGGCGATGATCTTCTCGACCGTCTGCCAGTTGATCGGCTCGATGTAGACGGCGTCGGCCATCTCCGGGTCGGTCATGATCGTGGCCGGGTTGGAGTTGACCAGGACCACGCGGTAACCCTCTTCGCGCAGCGCCTTGCACGCCTGCGCGCCGGAGTAGTCGAACTCACACGCCTGCCCGATCACGATCGGGCCGGCGCCGATGATCAGGATGGTCTGGATGTCGGTGCGCTTTGGCATGTCTTCCCTCAGTCAAGTCGGTCTGGTCGCGCGAAAGTCGCGCGCCCGTGAATCTGGTCGGTGATGCCCGCTGAAACTGCGCGGACATCACCTCAGGACGCGCCGCGCTCAGGCGGCACGAGGCACGTCATCCCGCGCGCTGCTGCAGCATCGACACGAAGCGGTCGAACAGCGGCGAGACGTCCTTCGGACCGGGCGAGGCTTCCGGGTGGCCCTGGAAGGAAAACGCCGGTGCGTCGGTCAGCTCGATGCCCTGGTTGGTGCCGTCGAACAGCGAGCGGTGGGTCACCCGCACGTTGGCCGGCACGCTGGCCTCGTCCACCGCGAAGCCGTGGTTCTGCGAGGTGATCATCACCCGGCCAGAATCCAGGTCGATCACCGGGTGGTTGGCACCATGGTGGCCGTGACCCATCTTCAGGGTCTTCGCGCCGGCGGCCAGCGCCAGCAACTGGTGGCCCAGGCAGATGCCGAAGGTCGGGATCTTCTTGTCGACAAACACCTTGATGGCGTCGATGGCGTAGTCGCAGGGTTCCGGGTCACCGGGACCGTTGGACAGGAACACGCCGTCCGGCTTCAGCGCCAGCACCTCGGCCGCCGGGGTCTGCGCCGGCACCACGGTCACTTCGCAGCCGCGCTCGGCCAGCATGCGCAGGATGTTGAGCTTCACGCCGAAGTCGTAGGCCACGACCTTGAACCTGGCCTGCGCCTGCACCGGCGTGCCGGTGTCCAGGTCCAGCTGGCCGTCGGTCCAGCCGTAGCTCTTCTCGGTCGAAACGACTTTGGCCAGGTCCATGCCCTTCAGGCCCGGGAACTTGCGCGCCGCTTCCAGCGCCTGCTCCACGTTGATCTCGCCAGCCATGACCGCGCCGTTCTGCGCGCCCTTCTCGCGCAGGATGCGCGTGAGCTTGCGGGTGTCGATGCCGGAGATGGCCACCACGCCGCGCGCATTCAGCCAGTCCTGCAGCGACACCTGGCTGCGCCAGTTGCTGGGACGGCGCGGCACGTCGCGCACGATCAGGCCTGCGGACCAGACCTTGGCGGCCTCGTCGTCCTGATCGGTGAAACCGGTGTTGCCGATATGGGGATAGGTCAGCGTCACCAGCTGCCGTGCATACGACGGGTCGGTGACGATCTCCTGATAGCCGGTCATGGCGGTGTTGAACACCACCTCGCCGACGGACAGTCCGTTTGCGCCGACCGATTCGCCCTCGAACACGGTGCCGTCTTCGAGAACCAGGATTGCGGGTTGGGTCACTGCAGGTCGCCTTGGGAATGGAGGAAACCCTGCGTCCACGTCAACTTGCGGCTGCAAGAAACCGCGAACACGGTGTTTCTCCGGTCCGAGGCGATGTGTTTAACAGGCGAGTTCGAATTGTACGGACCGGCCCGGTCCGGCGCCAGCCGTTTTTGCAGTTACGTGAACAGATCGCAGACGCGATTCAGTCCAGCAGGTCGCGAACCCGATACAGGCCGGGGCTTCGCGCCACCAGGCGCTGCGCCGCGTGTAAGGCACCGCGCACGAAGATGTCGCGGTTGGTGGCGCGATGGGTCAGCTCCACGCGCTCACCCAGTCCGGTGAACTGGACCAGGTGCTCGCCGACGATGTCGCCGGCACGCAGGCTGGCATAGCGTGGCGTGGCGCCAGCCAGTTCGGCGCCCTGCCCCAGGGTCAGGGCCGTGCCGGAGGGCGCGTCCTGTTTATGGACGTGATGGGATTCGACGATGTCGCAGTCCCAGCCAGGCAGCGCCGCGGCGGCCCGTTCAACCAGTTCGGCCAGCACCGCCACGCCCAGGCTGAAGTTCGAGGCCCAGACAATGGGAATGCCGGCCGATGCGGCCTGCAAGGCAGACAGCTGGGTTTCGGACAAGCCCGTGGTCCCCGACACCAGCGCCGCCTTGCGCACGACGCACAGGGCCAGCACCGGATCGAAGCCCTCGGGCAGGCTGAAGTCGATGGCGACATCGAATTCGGGCACGCCGGCCAGTTCGCTGGCGGCGAAATACGCCACCCCATCAACCGCCCGGGCCGCCGGGTTGCGACGGGTGACCGCCGCCACGACGTCAAGCTGGTCATTCTCTGCCGCCAATCGCAGCAGTGCCTGGCCCATGCGGCCGGAGGCGCCGTGGATCAGCACGCGCAAGGGAGTTGTCATTGGTTCTTCCTCAGGCCGCGACGGCGGCAGGCAGCGCGGCGATCTCGGCTTTCACCAGCTCACCCAGGATCTTCATGCCCGCTTCGATCCTGGCCGCCGGCACGGTCACGAACGACAGCCGCAGCGTGTTGACCTGCGGGTCGTTGGCGTAGAACGGCGCGCCCGGCACGAAGGCCACGTTCTGCGCGATCGCCTTGGCCAGCAGCCGGGTGGTGTCGACGCCCTTGGGCAGGGTGACCCAGATGAACATGCCGCCATCAGGCCTGGTCCACTGCGCTTCGACCGGGAAATATTGTTCAAGCGCAGCCAGCATCAGCTGGCACTGGCTGCCGTAGAGATCACGGATAGTTGGGATGTGCGCTTCCAGGAAATCGTCCTGGATGGTTTCGTAGACGATGCGCTGGGTGAACGACGGCGTGTGCAGGTCGGTGGCCTGCTTGGCCTGGACCAGCTTGGAATACAGCGGCTCGGGCGCGACCACATAACCCAGGCGCAGGCCCGGCGCCAGGATCTTGGAGAACGAGCCCATGTAGATGCCGCCTTCGGGATTGAGCGACAGCAGGCTGGGCAGCAGTTCGCCGCCATAGCTCAGTTCGCCGTACGGATCGTCTTCGACCACCGGCACGCCGGCAGCCAGCGCCTTGGCCACCAGTGCCTTGCGACGCTCCAGCGGCATGCGCTTGCCGGTGGGATTCTGGAAATTCGGCAGGCAGTACATGAAGCGCGCGCCGTCCAGCAGCTCCGGGGTCAGCGCATCGGTGTCGATACCCTCGTCGTCCGACGGCATGCTCGTGAACTGCGGGCGGAACAGCGAGAACGACTGCAACGCACCCAGGTAGCTCGGCGTTTCCACCAGCACCTTGCTGCCCTCGTCGATCAGGGTCTTGCCCAGCAGGTCCAGGCCCTGCTGCGAGCCGGTGACGATCAGTACATTGGCCGCACTCACCGGCGCGCCATTGCGGGCCAGCCGCGCGGCCACCCACTCGCGTAGCGGCAGATAGCCTTCGGTCGGTCCGTACTGCAGCGCGGCCTGCGGCGCATCGGCCAGGACCTTGAGCGTGGCCTCACGCATGCGCTCGACCGGGAACGTCGAGCCGGACGGCAGGCCGCCGGCGAAGGAAATCACCTCCGGGCGCTCGGTCACTTTGAGGATTTCGCGGATCGCCGAACTGGTCAGGGCCAGGGCGCGCTGGGACAGGGTGATCTGGGTATTCATCGGCCAAGGATACCGCGCAGCCTGCAGGAAGCGCCTGCACGAATCCGCAGCCCGAGTTGTGCGGAAAAGCAGCGACCCTCCCAGCATCGGCCTCGGGCGTTTTCAACCACGTCGCGCCACCGGCGTGCTGGCACTTCGACGACAAGCCGGCCAATCGCCCTTGTTGGCGAAAATTTGATCAAACCGGTGGAGATCCTTGCCCCGCGCGGCCTGCAAAAGTTGTCCACAGGTTTGTGCGGAACTTCATCCACAGCTTCTGTGGATGAAGTTGGCCACGCGACTCAATGCATCGACAGCCGCATGTGGAACTCTTCAGCGTCCTCACCCTCCACCACGAAGCCCAGCCGCTCGTACAGCCCGCGCGCCGGATTGGCCTTGAGTACGTGCAGGGTCACGTCCTTGCCGACACTGCGCGCCTCTTCGATGTACTCCAGCAGCAGCGTCTTGCCCAGCCCATGCCCCTGCAGTTCGGGCGCCACCTGGATCTGCATGACCACGTAGTCCGCGCCGCTGCGATCCAGCTTCAGCAGGCCGGCAATGCGGCCCTGGTGCAGCAGCACCCTGGCATGTTCGTAGCCCTTGAGCAGGCGTCTGCGCATGCTTTCGGCCGACGCATCAACGCCCGAGTTGAGCATGTGCTCGCGCATCGTGGCTTCGCGCAAGGCGAGCAAGCCTTCGATGTCGGCCTCGGTCGCCGGCCGGCGCTGCAGGTCGGCAATCCCGATCCTTGCCGATGGCGTTTCGACCTTGGCGGCAAACACGTTGCGATCCAGCACCCTGCCGATACCGCTGGCGTCCACCTCGTCGGCGGCCGCAGCCAGTGCAACCAGATCGGTACCGCTATCGAAGCCGAGGCGGAAATGCACTTCGCCGGCCGGGTTGCGCAGCGAATGCAGCGAGGCAATGCTCACCCCGTGTCGTTCGAACACATGCAGCATCGCGCGCAGCGAGCCGGGCTGGTCCAGCGGCAGGTGCACCGACAGGCTGCACGGTTCAGCCAGGTCGGCGAGCAGGTAGCCGATGCGTTCGAAGCGGTAATTGCCGTCGGCCAATGCCTCGGCACCGACCGCCGCCTTGTTGTCGGCCAGCATGTGCTGGCGGAACGCAGCGCGCGCCGCCTCATCGCCTGCGCCCACCTGGTCACGCAGGCCGGACAACTCTTCCACGAGCGCGTCCAGCACGCCCGGGACATGCGGGTTGCCGAACTGGATGTCCTCGTAGATCGCCGGATTGAGCGAGAGGATGCGCGAGATCATCGCGCCGTCCATTTCGAACGAGGCCGAGCGGTACGGGAACAACTCCGCCAGCGAACCCACCTGCCCCGCATAGCGGCGCAACACGCCGGCCTGGGCCAGGTGCCCGGCGTGGACCAACGCCTGCACCAGCGCCATCACCTGGTCATGGTGCTGCGGCGTGGTCCGCACGCACTGGGCTTCCAGCGCATCCAGCAAGGTCTGCAGCCATGGGCGCCAGGCATCGAGTCGCGCCTCGCAGACCACCATCGGCCGGCCCTTGAGGGTCGGTGTCTTGGGCGGCGCGGACATCGGGTGCAGGCCCACGACTTCGGCCTGCGATTCCAGCATCGCCGCGACCGGCCCGGTCTTGATCGAGGTCAAGTCCATCCACAGCTGGCCGCGCTCGCGACCAGCGGCCAGGCGTGCGTAATCGCGGATCAGGCCGGCAGTCATGCGGATCGGCGCACTGAAGATCAGCACCTGCGCCTGGTCGATCAAGGCTTCAGGCGGGTGCGAGTCCGGATCGGCCGGATCGTGGCCGATCACCCGCAGGCCAAGGTGCTGTTGCAAGAACCTCGCGAGCCAGCGCCCATACGCGCCAGCGCTACCGACGATGCCGATGACAGGAGACGATGTGTGCAAAAGAAAGACGCCCGGGGAAACCGGGCGTCATTCTATGCCTTGGCTGCAGCCGACCCGGGCCGGCAGCGGCTGCGATCCCGTCAGTTGGTCACTGCACGTCCGGGAGCAGCACCACCTGCGCCTTCACATTCGGGACGATACGACGCAGCACCGCGGCAAGCGCCTGGTTGTAGTCCGCCGAACAGGTCGGGCCAGGCGTGCGGTCGTCGAAAACACGTCGCAACGTCACCTCGCGTCCCTGCTGCAGGACCTCGGCGCGGTAGGTCAGGTTGCCCTCCTCCACCAGCAGCGCCGGCGGCAGGGCGGCGGCATGCAGTCCTGCCGCAAGGCGGAAGATGTAATCCTCCTCGGCCCGCAGGCCACCGCAGCTGCTTTCGCCCTCCGGCACTTCGGCCATGCCGGCCTGGCTGCGCACTATTTGCGAGATGGGTGTCGTCGCCATGAACCACGGCGACAGCGTCATGCCACCCGGTACCGTCAGCAGCGACTGCACATCGAAATCGGCTTCGACCCAGAAGCTGTCCGACAACGCCTGCGGATCCTCATAGCGGACCTTCCCCGTCGCACTCAGGCCCATGCCACGGAAGAAGGTGCTGACCAGCTTGTCCACGTCCTCGGGCTGCAGCTGGCGGAACTGTTCCCGTAATCCGGACGCCATGGCGCCTCCCAGCTCAACCCGCATGCGCGTGTGCACCGAGCCATCCAGCGCGATATCGGCCACGGTCCGGGTGCGTTGCCAGTTCCCGCTGGCTGCCGTGACAGGCGTGCGCCGACTGTCATCATGCCCCTCCACCAGCAACACAGGCTTGCCGGCCACCGCCGATGGCAATGTCCCGAAGGGCACGTTGCCGGCGGTGGAATCCAGGTAGAGATCGAACGCCGGAATGTAATTGATGACGTGGTTGACGACCGAAGCCACCGGCACGGACGGCAGGCGGTAGGCGCTACCGGCGTTGACCAGCGCCTGGGTGCTGTCGATGCCCTCGGCTTTCAGCAGGGCCTGCAGCAGGGTCGCATGATCCTTGCAGTCGCCCATGTGGTTCTCCAGCATCACGTCCAGGTCACGTGGCACTACCGCCCCCAGCCCGATGCAGTTACCGGCATAGGAAATGTTGCGCGAGACCCACTCATACAGCAGCCGAGCGCGCTGGCGCGGATCCTTCTCCTTGCCGACGGTCTGTCGTGCCAACGCTCGCACCTTGGCGTCGGGAATCGCTTTGGGCGAAGCCTCCGCGCCATAGGCCTGCGCGATCTGGGCGTAGTTGGCGAACGTCGATACCGCATAACCTGGATAGCGCTCGACATCGAAGGTGCTGTCGCGCAGTGCTTCCGGGTCGACCGGCGCGGTGTTCTTCCAGCGCCAACGGAGCTGACGACGGTCGCCGTGGGTCTGCTCGTCATCCTGCAGCATCTGCCAGGCCTGATGCTGCACTGACATGGACGCAGGCAGGTCGAAATTCACCTCGACCTGGCCGTAGTAGGTGGCCGGGTTGTAGCTGTTGATGATCGAGAACTGCCCCGGAAACATCGGCTTGAGTGCCTCCACCCGATAGGCGAAGACCGTGGTATCTCCGACGGCCAGGCTGGGAAATACCACCGAGAGCACCGTCTGGTCGGAATAGAACGGCGAATCGCCATCGCGGCCGGCGCTGGCGTTGACCTGGAAATTTCCCGGCGGCGCATCGATGCGCCGACCGTCAGCCTTCAAGGTGTAGGCGGCAGTCACCTTGGCGGTCTGGATGCTGGTGCTGTAGTCCACCGATGCATCGCGCGCCGCCTCCAGTCCACTCTCCAGCAGCACCTTGACCGCAACCTCGCGCTCGATCACGAAGGTGCCGTCGGCCTGCACGAGGTAATTGACGCGTTCGTGCTCGACCTGCAGCGGCTGTTCCTTAGCATGTGCCGGCGCGAGCCAGGCCAGCGCCATCACCGTCAGGCATCGATGCATTCCTTTGAACATTCCCTGCCCCTTGGCATCCATGGCCGCCCGGTCCGGGCGGTGAGGCAGCATGCCAAGGCGGCCGACGAACTTCCAGCGGAACCGATGCAACGCCTGATCACGCCGGCCACAACGAAAAAAGCGACCTGTCACCAGGTCGCTTCATCGTCATCCGCCAGAGGCCAGGCAGGTCAGGACGTCATCCGGTCCCAGAAACCCTTGACCCCGTCCAGGAACGTGGCCGACTTGGGTGAGTGCTTGCGCGCGTCTTCACCCACGAAGGTGGTCTCGAACTTCTGCAGCAGCTCGCGCTGTTCGGCGGTCAGGTTGACCGGGGTTTCCACCACGACCTTGCAGAACAAGTCGCCGGTGGAGCGGCTGCGCACCGACTTGACACCCTTGCCGCGCAGGCGGAACAGCTTGCCGGTCTGGGTTTCGGCCGGGACGCGGATCTCGGCCTCGCCACCCAGCGTGGGTACGCGCACGGTGTCGCCCAGCGCGGCCTGCGAAATGCGGATCGGCACGTCGCAGTGCAGGTCGTCGCCATCGCGCTGGAAGATGTCGTGCTCACGCACGCGCACCTCCACGTACAGATCGCCCGCCGGCGTGCCGGCCGGGCCGGCTTCGCCCTCGCCCGACAGGCGGATACGGTCACCGCTGTCCACGCCGGCCGGGATCTTCACCGACAGCACGCGCTCTTCCTCGATCCGACCGGCACCGTGGCAGGTCTTGCAGGGATTGCGGATCACCTGGCCGCGACCCTCACAATGCGGGCAGGCCTGCTGCATGGTGAAGATCCCGCGCTGCATGCGGACCTGGCCGCGGCCGGCGCAGGTGGTGCAGGTTTCGGTCTTGCCGTCTTCCGAGCCGCTGCCGTGGCAGGGCTCGCAGGCGGACATCGTGGGAATCTCGATGCGCTTCTCGGTACCCGCGACCGCGTCTTCCAGGTCCAGCTCCATCACGTAGCCGATGTCGGCCCCGCGACGCGCGGCACGACCACCACCGGCGCCACCGCCAAAGATGTTGCCGAAGATGTCGCCAAAGATGTCGCCCATGTCGGCGCCGCCGAACCCGGCACCACCACCGCCACCACCGCCCATGCCGTGTTCGAACGCGGCGTGGCCATGCTGGTCGTAGATGCGGCGCTTGCCGCCATCGGACAGGACCTCGTAGGCCTCCTTGCACTCCTTGAACGATGCCTCGGCCGTTGCATCGCCGGGGTTGCGGTCAGGGTGGAACTTCATCGCGCAACGACGGTAAGCCTTTTTCAGCTCGTCGTCGGTGGCGGTGCGGGCGACGCCCAGGACCTCGTAATAGTCGCGTTTGCTCATTGCCGGATGGAAGCCTGCGTTGAATGGGTAAAGCCTGCCTCGCCGCACGCCCAGCTTCCGGGCGCGCCTGCGACGCTGGAAAAGCCGAAGGAGCGAAGCCGTGGCCCCGCTCCTTCGTCAGCTGTTGCCGATCGTGGACAGACGCTTACTTCTTGTCGTCCTTGACCTCGGTGAACTCGGCGTCCACCACGTCGTCGGCGGCGCGGTTGGCCTGCCCGGCGCCACCTTCCGGCGCACCCTGCTCGCCAGCCGAAGCAGCGGCGTACAGCGACTGGCCAGCTTCTTCCAGGGTCTTGGACTTGGCTTCGATCTGCGCCTTGTCGTCGCCCTTCATTGCCGTTTCCAGATCGGCCAGCGCGGCCTCGACCTTGCCGATCACATCGCCGCCAACCTTGGCGCCGTGCTCGGTGATCGCGGTGCGGGTGGCGTGGATCAGGCCATCGGCCTGGTTACGGGCCACGACCAGTTCCTGGAACTTCTTGTCTTCGTCACGGTGCGCTTCGGCATCGGCGACCATCCGGGCGATCTCGTCGTCCGACAGGCCCGAACCGGCCTTGATCTCGACCTTCTGTTCCTTGTTGGTCTTCTTGTCCTTGGCCGACACGTGCAGGATGCCGTTGGCGTCGATGTCGAAGGACACTTCCACCTGCGGCATGCCGCGCGGCGCGGCGTCGATACCCGACAGGTCGAAGCGGGCCAGCGACTTGTTGAAGCGGGCCTGCTCGCGCTCACCCTGCAGCACGTGCACGGTCACGGCCGACTGGTTGTCCTCCGCGGTGGAGAAGGTCTGCGAGGCCTTGGTCGGGATGGTGGTGTTCTTCTCGATGATCTTGGTGAACACGCCGCCCAGGGTCTCGATGCCCAGCGACAGCGGGGTGACGTCCAGCAGCAGCACGTCCTTGACGTCGCCGCCCAGCACGCCGCCCTGGATCGCGGCGCCCAGCGCCACGGCCTCGTCGGGGTTCACGTCCTTGCGCGGCTCCTTGCCGAAGAACTCGGTCACCGCCGCCTGCACCTTGGGCATGCGGGTCTGGCCGCCGACCAGGATCACCTCGCCGATGTCGCTGGCACGCAGGCCGGCGTCATTGAGCGCGGTGCGGCACGGCTCGATCGACTTCTTGATCAGGTCTTCGACCAGCGACTCCAGCTTGGCGCGGGTCAGCTTGATGTTCAGGTGCTTCGGGCCCGACGCGTCGGCGGTGACGTACGGCAGGTTCACTTCGGTCTGCTGGCTGGAGGACAGCTCGATCTTGGCGCGCTCCGCGGCGTCCTTCAGGCGCTGCAGGGCCAACGGATCCTTGCGCAGATCGATGCCCTGGTCCTTGTTGAACTCTTCCACCAGGTAGTCAATGACGCGGGCGTCGAAGTCTTCGCCACCCAGGAAGGTGTCGCCGTTGGTGGCCAGCACTTCGAACTGCTTCTCGCCGTCGACGTTGGCGATCTCGATGATCGACACGTCGAAGGTGCCGCCGCCCAGGTCGTACACCACGATCTTGCGGTCCTGCTTGTCACCCTTGTCCAGGCCATAGGCCAGGGCCGCGGCGGTCGGCTCGTTGATGATGCGCTTGACGTCCAGGCCGGCGATGCGGCCGGCGTCCTTGGTCGCCTGGCGCTGGCTGTCATTGAAGTAGGCCGGCACGGTGATGACCGCTTCGGTGACCGTCTCGCCCAGGTAGGCTTCGGCGGTCTTCTTCATCTTTTCCAGCACGCGCGCGGAGATTTCCTGCGGCGCCATCTTCTTGCCGTCGCTGCTGGACACCCAGGCATCGCCGTTGTCGTGGGCCAGGATGCCGTACGGCACCAGGTCCAGGTCCTTCTTCACTTCGGCGTCGGTGAACTTGCGGCCGATCAGGCGCTTCACCGCGTAGAAGGTGTTCTTGGGGTTGGTGACGGCCTGGCGCTTGGCCGAGGCGCCGACCAGTACTTCGCCGTCCTTGGTGTAGGCGACGATGGAAGGCGTGGTGCGGTCACCCTCCGAGTTCTCGATGACGCGGGCTTTGCCGCCGTCCATGATGGCCACGCACGAGTTGGTCGTGCCGAGGTCGATGCCGATGATCTTGCCCATGGTGCTAGCTCCGTAAAAAGCGAAAGTTTGTCGGGTCGGGACCAGGCACTCGGCCCGGTCGATGAACCTGATATAGGGATGTGATGACGGGCTTCAAGCGCCCGTGGAACACAAAATTCCGGCCGGTTACCCGCCGGCGGGACGCAGACGATGGATCAGTCGTGCGCCGCGACCACCACCAGCGCCGGGCGCAGCAGGCGGTCGTTGAGCAGATAGCCCTTCTGGAACACCTGCAGCACGCTGCCCGGGGCCGCCTCGTGGGCCGGCGCCTGGCTGATCGCCTGGTGGTGGTCCGGGTTGAACGGCTGTCCGGTCGGGTCGAGCACGGTCAGGCCGTTGTCGTCAGCCACCTTCAGCAGCTGCTTCTGGGTGAGCTCCAGGCCTTCGCGCAGCGGGCTGGGTTCTGCACCGGCGGCGGTCAGGCCCGCATCCAGGCTATCGAAAACCGGCATCAGCTGGCCCAGCAGCTTCTCGTTGGCGAACTTGCGGGCGTTGTCCACGTCGCGGGCCACGCGCTTGCGCTGGTTCTCAAGGTCGGCCCGGTCCAGCAGGACCGAGGCGCGCAGCTGGTCGAGCTCGTTGCGCAGGGTTTCGATCTGCGCCAGCAGCAGCGTTTCGGCGTCCTGCGGAGCGTCGGCGGCCGCGTCAACGCTGGCCTGGTGTTCGTTTGAAGTCATCGAGGAGTTCCATCATGGCGGGACCAATCCGCCGCAAGCCCCACTTATTGGGTCGGCGCGGACGGATTCAAGTCATCCCCGGGACGCAGCATTGCCGCACCGAGCGCATCGGCAGCCGCCTGGACCAGCGGGATCACCTGCTGGTAGGCCATCCGGGTCGGCCCGATCACCCCCAGCACCCCCAACACCTGGCCGCTGGCCCGGTACGGCGCGGCCACCAGTGACACGCCGTCCATGGGCGCCAGGCCGGTTTCTTCGCCAATGAAGATGCGCACGCCCGGCGCACTGATGGTGCGTTCGAGCAGCTGCAGGATCTCGCGCTTGCGGGCGAAGGTCTCGAACAGGTCGCGCAACCTATCCAGGTCGGAGAGATCCTGCACGCCCATCAAGCGGGTCTGGCCGGCCAGCACCATGTCGTCGTCCGACGGGGTCAGGGCGTGTTCGGCCAGCTCGACGGTGTGGGCCAGCAGACCCTCCATCTCCGAGCGGGCCGCGCGCAGTTCGCGCAGCAGCGTGGCCCGGATCTCGGCGATGGGCCGGCCGGCGAAATGCGCATTCAGATAGTTGGCCACCCGCTCCAGCTCGGACGGGTCGTAGAAGCGCCGCGGCTCGATCACCCGGTTCTGCACATCGTTGTCGGCGAAGACCAGGATCGCCAGCACCCGGCGCCCGTCCAGCGGCACGAAATCGATATGGCGGAAGGCGAACTGCTCGCGCCTGGGCGCGCCGACCACGCCAACGAAATGGGTCATCGCCGACAGCAACTCCGAAGCATTGCCCAGCAGCGCCTGGGTGCCGGTGCCCGCCGGGAGCTCGGCACGCAGGCGGGCGACTTCGCGCTCGGCCAGCGGCTGCATCTGGACCAGGCTATCCACGAACACCCGGTAGCCCTGCGCGGTCGGGATGCGCCCGGCCGAGGTGTGCGGCGAGGTCAGCAGCCCGGCATCCTCCAGGTCGGCGAGGATGTTGCGGATGGTCGCCGCGCTCACATCCAGGCCCGCGTGCTGGGCCAGGGTGCGCGACCCGACCGGTTCGCCGTCGTGGATGTAGCGGCCGATCAGGGTCCGCAGCAACTGCCGCGAGCGCGCATCCAGGTCGGGACTTCGGGAATTCATGGTCGATAGATAGCGGCCGGGCGCCACCTTTGCAACCTGTCGCTGCCAGTCTCAGCCTGTGCGCCGACTGGCCCTACAATGCCGCCCGACTATGCTCCGACACCTCACCATCAAAGACTTCGCCGTGGTTCGCGCCACGGACATGGAATTCGGCCCTGGCATGACCGTGATCTCCGGTGAGACCGGCGCCGGCAAGTCACTGCTGGTCGACGCGCTGGGCTTTCTGTCCGGCCTGCGCGCCGATGCCGGCGTGGTCCGCCACGGCGCCCAGCGCGCCGAGCTGTCGGCCGAATTCGACCTTCCGCCCAAAGCCCCTGCCCTGACCTGGCTGGCCGAGCATGCGCTGGATGAGTCCGGCCAGTGCCAGCTACGCCGCGTGCTGCGCGCCGATGGTGGTTCACGCAGTTGGATCAACGGCCGCAGCGTGACCCTGTCCCAGCTGAGTGAACTGGCCGGGCTGCTGGTGGAAATCCACGGCCAGCACGAGCACCAGGCACTGCTGTCCAAGGGCAGCCAGCTGGCGCTGCTGGACGCTTTTGCCGGCTCGCAGGCGCAACTGGTCGCGGTGCAGAAAGCCGCCAGCGCCTGGAACACGCTGCTGGCCGAGCGCGAACGCCTGACCGCGGCCGGCGATGTCTCCGACCGCCTGAATTACCTGCAGCACCAACTGGACGAGCTGCGCCGCGAAGACCTGTCGCCGGTCGCGATCCAGGACCTGGTCGCGGCGCACCGTCGCCAGGCCCATGCCTCCACCCTGATCCAAGCCTGCGACGACGGGCTGGCCCGACTGTCCGGTGAGGACGGCCCTTCGGCGGGCCGCCTGCTGCTGCAGACCCGTGGCGAACTGGCCCGCGTGGTCAACCACGAGCCGCGTCTGGGCGAAGTGGACAGCATGCTGGAAAGCGCCCAGATCCAGATGGACGAAGCGCTGGGCCTGCTCAGTCAGATCCGCGATGAGCTGGACGTGGACCCGGACCAGTTCGAACGCGCCGAGCGCCGCCTGACCCGTCTGCACGACCTGGCCCGCAAACACCGGGTCACACCCGAGCAGCTTGGCGAAGTCGCGGATCGGATCGAGGCCGAACTGGAAGGCCTGCGCGGCGCTGGCGAACGCCTGGCCGGCCTCAACACCGAACTCGAAACCGCCCGCCAGGCCTGGCGCACTGCCGCCGCCGCGCTGACCAAGATCCGCACCAAGGCCGCCACCAGCCTGGCCAAGAAGACCAGTGCGCTGATCGGCGAACTCGGCATGGGTGGCGGCAAGCTGGAGGTCCAGCTCGAATCCAACGACGCCGACCGGCCCGATCCGCAGGGCGCCGAACGCGTCGAACTCCTGGTCGCCGCCAATGCCGGCCAGCCGCCGCGCCCGCTGCGCAAGGTCGCCTCGGGCGGCGAGCTGTCGCGTATCTCGCTGGCCATCGAAGTGGCCGCGCTGGGCTCGGACGCGGTGCCGACCATGATCTTCGACGAAGTCGACTCGGGCATCGGTGGTGCGGTCGCCGATATCGTCGGCAAGAAGCTGCGCGACCTGGGTCGCGAGCGCCAGGTGCTGTGCGTGACCCACCAGCCACAGGTCGCCGCACAGGGCCACGCCCATTACCGCGTCAGCAAGGCGCCGGTCGAAGGCATGACCCAGTCGTCGGTCGAATCACTCGATGCCAAGGCCCGCCAGGAAGAACTGGCACGCATGCTGGGCGGCGTGGAAATCAGCGCCGAGGCCCGTGCCGCAGCTGGCAAGCTGCTGGAATCGGTCGCCTGACCCAAGCAAAAGGCCGGGTTGCCCCGGCCTTCCAATGCAGGCACTGAACTGGACTTACTTGCGCTTCTTGCGCACGTACAGCACCAGCGAGTGCTCCTCGATCTCGTAACCGTGTTCGGCGGCGATCTTCTCCTGCAGCGCTTCGATCTCGTCACTGGAAAACTCGATGACCTTGCCGGACTCGATGTCGACCATGTGGTCGTGGTGTTCGCCACGGTCCAGTTCGTAAACGGCCTGGCCACCTTCGAAGTTGTGCTTCAGCACCAGGCCGGCGGCCTCGAACTGGGTCAGCACGCGGTACACCGTGGCCAGGCCGATTTCATCACCCACGCCCATCAGGGAGCGGTAGATGTCTTCAGCGGTCATGTGGCGCGGCTTGGCTTCTTCCAGCAGTGCCAGGATGCGAAGGCGCGGGTGGGTGACCTTCAGGCCAACCTTGCGTAGATCCTGCGATTCCATCGGGGGCTCCCATTCATTGGCGGTTTAGCGCCAGCTGCCTCGCGATTGGGTCGCGGCGATGGGCGCAGTGTATCATCGCAAAGCTCGTTCCCGCCCTATCGCAGACGCCCTTCTCCATGCGCAATTACCTGTTGATCGCCGCCATCGGCCTCGCCACTTCCGGCTGCGGCATCATCTACAAGCAGCCTATCTATCAGGGCAACCTGGTGGACAAGGCGGACGTGGACCAGTTGGTCGTTGGCCAGAGCAAGCAGCAGGTACTGGCACTGCTGGGCACGCCGTCCGTCGCCGATCCGTTCCATGCGCAGCGCTGGGATTACACCGCCACCGAACGCACCGGCCGCCTGGGCCACGTGCACATGAAGAACTTCACGGTGTACTTCGACAACGACCAGGTGACCAAGTGGGATGGCGATTACTTCCCCAACCAGGACGAACAGCTCGCGCGCAACAGCGTCCGCCAGTTCGGACCGAACCTGGCCAAGGACAAGAAGAAGGGCCAGGGCGGCGGTTGATCGCCTGACCTGAGCAAAGGCTTCACGGCCCGGCGGCGCGACGCCGGCGGGCTTCCTTCGGATCGATCAGCAGCGGCCGCAGCAATTCGACGCGGTCGCCATCATTCAATACGGTCTGCGGCGTCGCATTGACGCCGAACACGGACATCCCCGTGGCCAGCCCTGCTTCTTCAAACGCGGCGGCGTTCAACGCATCGGCCACGCAGGCCCCTTCTGGCAGCTCCAGTGTCACGGCGCGATAGCCCCGCGACCAAGCCAGCACCACTTCGATCTGCATCGGCATCAGCCGCCGCGGTCTGCGGTCCGCACGAAATCATCGACCATGCGGTCGGCCAGCCCCTGGAATCCCAGCGTGAACGCCGGCCCCAGCAGGCGGCTGGAAGGCTCGAAATCCAGGGTCAGGCTGACCTTGCTGACACCTTCGCCCAGCGCCTGGAACTCCCACAGCCCATGCAGCTTGCGGAACGGGCCGTCCTTGAGGTTCATGTCGATCCGACCCGGACGCTCCAGGGTGTTCTCGGTGGTGAACCAGGTGCGCAAGGCGCCAAGCCCCAGGTCCAGGCGCGCCACCATGCGCGTGTCGGTCGATTCGAGGATCTCGGCCTTGTCGCACCAACCGAATCGACGGGGATAGGCCTGGACGTCGTTGACCAGGTCGAACATGAATTCGGCCGGATGTTCGACCAGGGCGCTGCGGCGGATGGTGGGCATCGTGGGAGTGCGGGAAGCCTGTGTAAATGCGGACTCGCTCCAGCCGTCTCCATCAGCGACAATGGACGGATGGCAAAGAAGTCGGACAAGGATAAAGCAAACAGCACGGGCACCATCGCGCTGAACAAGCGCGCGCGCCACGAGTACCACCTCGAGGAACGCATGGAGGCCGGACTGGCGCTGCAGGGCTGGGAGCTGAAGTCGATCCGTGCAGGTCGCGCCAACATCGGCGAAAGCTATGCGGTGGTGCGCAGCGGTGAACTGTTCCTGTTCGGCGCGCAGTTCACGCCGCTGATCCAGGCCTCCACCCACGTACTCGCCGATGACCGCCGCACCCGCAAGCTGCTGCTGCACCGTCGCGAGATCGACGTACTGGTCGGCAAGGTCGAGCGCGACGGCTACACGCTGATCCCCACGGCGATGTACTGGAAGGGCAACAAGGTCAAACTGGAACTGGCACTGGCCAAGGGCAAGCAGACCCACGACAAGCGCGCGACCGAAAAGGATCGCGAGTGGGCGCGCGACAAGCAGCGCGTGATGCGCCGGCACAACCGCGACGCCTGATCGCGCGCTGGCTAGCGACCAGGCCCGCGCCTGGCATCAGGTCTCGGCCAGCATCTTGACCAGATTCGGAATCCCGCGGCCCTGCATGTAGCGGTCGCGGCCGATGTCGTTGCAGTGGTTCATCAGCACCTCCTTGATCTTGTCGGGGAAGCCGATGTACTCGCGCCGCACCGACAGGAAACCCGCGATCAACCCTGACACATGCGGCGCAGCCATGCTGGTACCGCTCATTTCCACCATCCAGGTGCTCCGATCCCTGGCCTTGTAGCCGAAGTGCGCCGAGATGATCTTCTCGCCCGGCGCCACCACGTCCGGCTTGCAGCGCCCGTCGGCCGTTGGCCCCTTTGAAGAGAAATACGACACGCCGTAGCTGCGCGGATTGGTCTTGTGCACCGAACCCACGGCGATGGCTTCCTCCAGGTTGGCCGGGTCACCGATGGTCATGTCCATGTTGGCCGCCAGCGCCATGCCGTCCTGCTGGATCAGCCAGGCCAGGCCTTCGTTGCCCGCCGCCAGCACGACCACCACGCCTTGCCGCCACAGCCGGCGCAGTTCATTGCACAGCGGCGTGAAGCCACAGCCATAGCTTTCCGCATCGAACCAGCCGCCCAGGCTCAGGTTGACGCCATGGATCACCAACTGGCCGGCCTCGTCATTGATCCGCGCGACCTGCTGGATGGCCTTGATCACCCAGGAATCCCGGCCATTGCCCTGGTCGTCGAGCACCTTGAAACCGTATAGCTGCGCCTGTGGCGCGATTGCGGTGAAATCCACCCACGTCTTGCCGTCACCACCCGGCAATGGCGCCGAGCAATGGCCAGCGATGATCCCGGCCACATGCGTGCCATGCCCCGCCTTGTCCAGGTGACTGAAGTCGCGGCCGTCACTGCGCCTGAGTTCGCGTGGACGCCCGCGCACCGTGCAATCCCATTGCGCCACCACGACATCGCGCACGCCAGCCTCATGGAAATGCGGGTGTCCGGCGGCAATCCCCGTATCCAGCACCGCCCAGCCGATCCCCTGCCCCAGCGCGTGATAGGCGTTCTGCGCGGCATCGGCCTGGATCACGCTACGCGAGCGGTCCAGCAGCGCCCGCTTGCCGGCGTCGCGCCACAGGCGTTTGAAATTGAGCGTCCTGTACTGGCTGCGCAGCGACTCGATCTCGAAGCGCGTGAGCTGCGCCGAGACGAAACGCTCCATCGAATCTTCCAGCCAGATCGCCTCGTCCAGCGCCTCGCCGGACAGGCCGGTTTCCGGTGCAGCCAGGGCGCGGATCTGATCGACCAGGGCCTGGCGCGCCTGCGTCGGTCGCATGCCGGCGGGAAGCTGGTCCAGCTCGATCAGTACTTCATGGCGCATCGCACTGCCATGCGCTTCCATCCTATCGGACAGGTCCTTGAGCACCACCGTGCTGGTGACTGGCTGGTCGAAACCAGTGCCGACCACCGCACGCACATGGCTGCGCACCTGGGGAATCGACAGATAGCCGGAGCCCGAATGCGGATTACGCGGCGCGTCGGGGTTGATCCTGCTCCCTGTGAAATTGGTGAAACGATCGCCAGCGCCTTCGATGTCATCGCTCAGGTCACCGTCCAGCGCAACCGGATCCAGCCGGTCGGCGACGTTGTACCAGGCCCGCACACACGGCGGGAACGGCAGCTTTTTCTTCTTGATGTCCTGCTTGAACATGCTGCGCACCGCCGGCAACCCCAACGGCGATCCAATCGTCAGGAACAGCGCCACGTCGCACTCGGCAGCCTTGAGCTTGCGCAAGACCTCATAGGCGATCATCGAGCCCTGGCTATGGGCCACGACCACGAATGGCCCGCCGCCCGCCATCAATCGCTCGCGCAGGCTGCGCTCCATCACCTCGCGTCGTGCCGGCACGAAGAAGAAGTCATGCACGTCCTGCAGCAAGGCCGCCGACACCAGCCGCAGCAGGATCTCGTTCAGGCCTGACCATAAGCCGCGCGCGCCTGGCCCCAGTGCCGCATCCGGCGCCGCGCCTGCCTGCACGTCGGCCAGGATCGCCTCGAGCTTCGCGCGCTCCTGCGGTGTTCCGGCCAGTGCCTCCACCAGCGCATGCAGGTCGCCACCGGCCGGCGCCAGGCCGAAGGTCGACAGCACGCGCTGCTCGGACTGACTGATGGTCGGACCCTCATCGCGATCGCTGCAGGTGCCAGCCTCGGGGACCGGATAGCGCTGGCGATCCACCCAATAGGCCATTCGCGTGCGCTCGCCCATGGCGCGCCCGAACAGCGCCTGGTCCCACTGGCAGCGCAGCACCTCGGCCGGCGGCTTGTTGCCGATGCCGTGGATGTACACCACGGTCATCGCCTGCCCCTGGGCCCCGGCCATGTAGCCGCTGCTGGCCAGGGCGCCGACGGGCGCGGGCGCGCCTTGGGGCGCCGCGGCGCGCCCAGAGGCCTTCCTGACCGCCTTGCGCGCGGTTTTCGCGGCCGTTGTCGCCGTCTTCTTTGCTGCCGGAGTCTTGGCGGCCGCGCGGGGGCGTGCCGGTCGTTTGCTGGCCATGTCGGATCTCCCATCCTGGATGCGTCATCACCAACGCCGGCCCCAACGACGCTCGGCCACGCAACCGCAGGCTAACCGCGCTGCGTCGCACGCCTTGTGACAGGTGTCCCGCGCCCCTACACTGCACGCATCGGGATGATCTTCCGACCTTGTTCGAAACCGGGGGTGCACTGGCTTCGACGGGGGTTGCGAAATTACCTGGTGCATGCCGAGGGGGTAGCTTTCCTCGTAAATCCAGCTGCAAACTTCTAGTTGCCAACGACGACAACTACGGTTCGGACTTCGCTCTCGCCGCCTAAACAGCAGTGTTGAGTTGTAGTTCTACAGCCGCCTAAGGCGAACCCCCGAAACCACTTGTGCCCGTGCTCGTGGATGTAGGGTCATTATCACGGAACCGGCTTTGACGGCTGCCTGTCAGTCATCGCTTAACCAAAACAGGCTGGTCCTGGGGTGCGTTTTGCACACCGTGCTGCTCCAGGGCGAGATCCAACGGTGAGCTAAGCATGTAGTACCGGGGATGGAGTGCCTTCGGACGGGGGTTCAATTCCCCCCACCTCCACCAAATGCTGTTGTCGCAAGACACAAGGAAGCCGGAAGACCATTGAAGAATGGCTTCCGGCTTTTTTGTTGCTCGAGAATGCGCCACGAAGCGACGCTTTGGGTTCACCGCCAATCTGGTGGAGGTGGGGGGAATTGAACCCGCCCGGCGGCGCCCTCATCGCCACAGCTCCGACGAACGCGCTGACCAATCCGCGGAGACGACTCCAGAAGGCCTCCGCACCCCCGATCAATACGGCCCAGGAACCCCGGTCGCGCGTATCAAGGCTGGCCGTGCGCGCGCAGCGACTCCAACACCTCGTAGCAGGCGCCCATGGTGTGGTAATCGGTCTTGCCGGCGGGGCTCTTCTCGTCGCTGTACTTGCTGTTGTCCGCGCGCAGGATGCGATACCAGGCACCGTATCGATGGTCGATCATGTGCGCCCAGGCGTACTGCCACAGCTTGCCGTACCACTGCCAGTACACGTCATCACCCGTGCGCTGAGCCAGCAGCGCCGCGGCGGCCAGGCTTTCAGCCTGCACCCAGAAGTACTTGTCGTCGTCGCAGACCGAACCATCCGGTGCGAAGCCATAGGCCATGCCGCCGTTGACCTCATCCCAGCTGCATGCAAGGGCGGTGTCGAACAGATGGCGCGCGGTTGGCACCAGCCACTCCACCGCACCCTTCAGCTCACGGTCCAGGATCAACAGCAGCTTGGCCCACTCGGTCTGGTGGCCGGGCTGGAAACCCCATGGGCGGAACAGGTGCTTGGGATCGTCCTTGTTGTAGTCCCAGTCCACGTTCCAGTCAGTGTCGTAGTGCTCCCACACCAGGCCATCGGCCTTGGCCGCCTGCCGGCGCGTCATGTGGTCGGCCAGCAGCAAGGCACGCTCCAGATAGCGGCGATCATCGCTGGCCTGGTAGGCCGCCAGCATGGCCTCGCACATGTGCATGTTCGCGTTCTGGCCGCGGTAACTGCTGAAGTTCCAGTCGGCGTCGGCTTCATCGCGATACAAACCTGCTCCGGCATCCCAGAAGCGCTGTTCCAGCAGCTGCCAGGTTTCGTCCAGCCATGCACGCGCGTCTTCCACGCCGGCTTTCAGGCCGCATGCATAGGCCAGCAGCACGAATGCCACGCCATAGCAGTGGTTGGTGCTGTCTTCCGCCTTGCCGTCGCGCAGCGTCCAGATGTAGCCGCCTGCCAGTGGATTGCGATGCACCTCGCGCAGGTAACGCAGGCCGTGCAGCATGGCCGCGTGGTACGCCGGGTCCCCGAACTCACGCCAGGCCATGGCGTAGTTGAAGACGAAGCGCGTGCTGCTGACCAGGTGACGATGGCCGGCGTCGTACACCGTCCCGTCATCCTTGAAATACTGGAAGAATCCGCCGCGCGGATCGATGTCCCGCGGATGGTAGAAGGCCATCGTCTGCGCGATGTGGCTGCGCAGGAACGCGGCGGAACGGAAGTCTGGCTCAGTGGCTGTCTTCATTGGATTCCTGGAGCAAGGACAAGACGTCGGACCGGTCGGGCATGGCGGCAAAGGCGCCTTTCCGGGTCACCGCCAGCGCACCGACCGCCGCGCCGAACCGGATGGCCTGGGTCAGCCGTTCGATATCGGCGCAGAAGCCGGCAAAGCCCTGCCCCGCGCCACCCAGCTCGACCAAGCGCACGAGCAATCCGCCGACGAAGGCATCGCCTGCCGCGGTGGTGTCGCGCACCTGCACGGCGAAGGATGCGACCTTGCCCTCGGCATCGCGGGTGGCCCAGGTCACGTCACCGCCACCGTCGGTGACCACCACCAGCTGCGTGCGGCCGACGAGCAGCCGCTGGACTACGACATCCTCCTGGTCCGGAGCACGCGCCAGGAACTGCAGCTCTTCGCGCGAAAGTTTGACCAGGTCGGCCAGTGCAAGTGCCTGCCACAGCGTCGGCATGGGATCGACATCGGCCGGCCACAGCGCCGGCCGCAGGTTGAGGTCGCAGCTCACCACCGCGCCGGCATCGCGCGCGCGGGCAGCGCCGGCAAACGTGGCTTGCGCACAGGCAGGATCAGTCAGGCTGTTGGAGCAGAAGTGGAAGACATCGGCCTGTGCCAGGCAGGCCGCCTCAAAATGTTCCTCGCGGAACAGCAGGTCCGCGGCCGGCGGGCGATAGAAGCTGAAACTACGGTCGCCGGTTTCATCCAGCGCCACGAAAGCCAGCGCGGTCTTGGCTGCGTCGGTGCGCACGGTATAGCCGATGCCGACGCCGGCCCTGGTCAGTTCGTCCTGCAGGAAGTCGCCGAACATGTCCTTGCCGAGCATGCCGACGAACTCACTGCGCGCGCCCAGCCGCGCCGTCGCCACGGCCACGTTGGCTGGCGCACCGCCGGCGTACTGTTCGAACGTGCGCGCACGGCCCTCGACCGGAGGCTGCGCCAGCATGTCGATCAGCACTTCACCGAAGCAGACGATGTTCGGTGCCGCGCGGGACGACGGGGATTCACTCGACATCGGCTGGATCCATAGGGCTCGTACAGGAAGGAATGTTCATGCCGTCGCGCCATCCCGTATCTGCGGGCCAAAGACCGCAACCGCACGGGCCAATGGTACGTGGGCCCTGAATTTTGCTTGATCCCGCACCAGAAGCACCGTGCGACGCAGCAATGCGAATGCCCACGGCGGCCCGGAATCCCTGCCGCCGATCAGGTGCCCGGCTCGATGCCGCTTCAGCGCCTTCCCACCCGTGGTACTCGTCCTGCGCTTGCAGGAAGAACCTCAGGCGCAGGCTTCGGCCCGCGCGAGTCCTTCCGAACGCTGCGCCAGGAAGTAGATCCCAAGCCCGACCAGCGCCGTGGCTGCACCGACGTAGCCGGTCACGGTCCAACCCATGCCTGCACCAATGGCCAGCCCACCCAGCCACGGACCGAGCGCGTTGGCGACATTGAAGGCCGCATGGTTGGAGGCCGCGGCCAGCGTCTGCGCGCCGGAGGCCACGTCCATCAGCCGCGTCTGCAACGCCGGCGACAGGCCGACCATCGTGCCCACCGCGACCACCGCCGGCAGGATGGTCCACAGCGAATGCGCGGCCATCGGGAACAGCATCAGCACCACGATCGACCACACCAGCATCACCACCACGGCGCGGAACTGCAGCTTGTCGAACAGCCAGCCACCGACCACGTTGCCGATCATGCCGCCCACGCCGAATGCCGCCATCGCCATCGGCACCCAGGACTCGCTGAGGTGGGTGACATTGATCAGGGTCGGCGCCAGGTAGGAGAACACGCAGAACATGCCTGCAAAGCCGATCGAGCCAATGGCCAGCGCATACCAGACCTGCGCCTGGTTGAAGGCACGCAGCTCGCGCAACGGATTCTGGCGCGGCTCGTCCGGGTCGGGCTTCAGGAACAGGAACACCAGCACCACCGTCAGCAGCGCCACCATCCCCACCAGTCCGAATGCATAGCGCCAGCTGGCAACCTGCCCCAGCCAGGTCGCCAGCGGATTGCCGACCAGCATCGCCACGCTCAGGCCCATCAGCACCCGGCTGACGGCCGCGGCACGGCGGTTGGGCGCGCTCATCGAGGCCGCCACCAACGCGGCCACACCGAAGTAGGCGCCGTGCGGCAGGCCGGCGATGAAACGGAACACCAGTGCGGCGTGATAATTCGGTGCGAACGCGCTGGCCGCGTTACCCAGCGCGTAGAACACCATCAGCAACAAGAGCAGCGTCCGTCGGCGCAAGCGCGCGCCGAAGATCGCAAGGATCGGCGCGCCGACCACCACGCCCAGCGCATAGGCGCTGATCAAGTGGCCGACCTGGGTTTCGGAGATCGACAGCCCGCGGGCGATATCCGGCATCAGGCCCATCGAAGCGAATTCGCCGATGCCGATGGCAAAGCCGCCCATGGACAACGCGAACAGCACCAGACCGTACACGCGTCGGGAGACGGCCGGTGCGGTCGTCCCCAGGTCGGTCATGATTGGCTGTTCCAAGGCATGTCTCCCTTATTCGATACGACCTCCATTATGACGCAGTGCAGCATGCAGCTTCTGCGTCGCACCTGAAGGCCAAATCACCGGGCCTGCCGGAAACCCATCAATTCAACCGCTTGCCCAAACGGAAACGGGCCGCAATGTGCGGCCCGTCCCATGTCGATTTTCTGCAGGACGACTCAGCCCCGCGGAACCTGCGAGGACGTCTCCTGTTCCACCGGCAGCACGCGGATCTCGACACGGCGGTTCTGCGCACGGCCCGCATCGGTGTCATTGCTGGCGATGGGATAGCGCTTGCCCATGCCGACGATCTCGAAGCGTTGGCGCATCAGCCCCTGGCCGATCAGGTAATCACCGACCGAGTTCGCCCGCGCTTCGGACAGCGTCTGGTTGGCGGCGTCGCTACCGATGCTGTCGGTATGGCCACTGACCTCCACGATGGTCTGGTTGTACTCCTTCAGCGTGGCGGCCACGTTGTTGAGCGCCGGGTAGAACTGCGACTTCAGCGTCGATTTGCCGAAGTCGAAGGTCACGCCGTCCGGCAGGTTGAGCTTGATCACATCGCCATCGCGGCTGACGTTGATGCCGGTTCCGGCGGTCTGGCGACGCAGCTCCGCTTCCTGACGGTCCTGGTAAACACCGATGGCGCCACCGGCCAGGCCACCCACGCCGGCACCGATCAAGGCGTGCTGGCGACGCGAAGTCGCGTCGTGCCCGCTCAGCAGGCCCACCGCCACGCCGATGCCCGCACCGATCAGGGCGTTGTTGCGGGTGCGGTTTGGATCGTTTGGATCGTTGGTCTGTCCGGTATAGGTGGCGCAACCACCCAGCAGCATGGCCGAGAGCACGCCGCACAGCATCGCGCGGGACAGGAACGGATTCGGTTGCATACGCATGATTCCTCGCTTCGGGGGTGGCCCCAATGTTTCAGTGCGTGCAAATTAACGTCACGCGGCGGAAAACGGGATGAAGCCCACGGCGCCACACCGGCACCTGTTCAGTTAGGCGAAACAGGACACCCGGTACGGACCGCTCAACCCGTTCCTGCATAAGCGGCCAGTGCGGCTTGGCGTCCCTGCACCAGGTCGACAATCGGCTGACGTGGATACGACGGCGCCAGCTGCCGGAGCAGTTCGGGCGATTCCCATGGCGCAAAACGCACCTTGACCGGCAGCGCCTCCAGTTCCGGCACCCAGCGGCCGATGTAACGCGCCTGCGGATCGAATTTCTGCGCCTGGGTCACCGGGTTGAACACGCGGAAATACGGCGCTGCATCCGCGCCGGTACCGCCGATCCACTGCCAACCCAGGGTGTTGTTGGCCAGATCCGCGTCGACCAGCGTGTCCCAGAACCAGCGCGCACCTTCCAGCCAGTGCATGCGCAGATGCTTGGTCAGAAAGCTGCCGACGATCATCCGCACGCGGTTGTGCATCACCCCGGTGTGCCACAACTCGCGCATGCCCGCATCGACGATGGGCACACCGGTCATGCCGCGCTGCCAGGCCTGCAGTTTCGATGGCGTGGCCGGTTCCCATGCGAAACCGTCGAAACGCGGGTTGAGGTTTTCTTCGACCGTCTGCGGGAAATGGTGCATCAGGTGATAGGCGAACTCGCGCCACACCAGCTGTCGGATGAAGCCGTCGATATCGGTATCCAGCTTCGCGGTGCGGGCACCTTCCAGTTGCGCGATCACCCGCCACGGCGCGATCTCGCCGAAGTGCAGATGTGGCGAAAGCATCGAGGTCGCGACGCGATCCGGCAGGTCGCGCTGGTCCAGGTAGCCGCGCAGCGCGCCGTCGATGAAGACGTCCAACGCCTCGTGCGCGCCCGTTTCGCCCGGCGTCCAGGTATCCCAGAAGCCACGGTCCCACGTCAGCCTGGGCGCCAGACCGAGCATCTCGATCCCCTCACCTTTCAGCGCGTCAGGCACCGCAGGCAAGCTGGTCGGCGCGTCGTACAGGGCGCGTGCCCGCAGCGATGCCATCACGTTGCGATAGAACGGCGTGAACACCTTGTACGGCCCACCCGCCTTGGTCTGCACGTCCCAGGGTTCGACCAGCAGCGTGGCGTTGCAGCTGCGCACCTCGAAGCCCTGCGCGCGCAAGGCCTGCTTGATCGCCGCATCGCGCGGCTGGGTCGCCGGTTCGTACTTGCGGTTCCAGAACAGCGCTTGCGCACCGCTTTCAACGATCAGGTCCCGCAACACCTGGCTGCTGTCGCCCTGGCGTACCACCAGGCGCGAGCCGCGCTGGTGCAGGTCGTGGCTCAGCGCCTTGAGCGAACGATGCCGCCAGGCGTTGGAGGCCGCGCCCGGCGCCCATTTCCCTTCCTCATGCGGCGCAGGGATGTAGACGGGAATCGGCTCGAATCCTGTCTCCAGCGCAGCCTGCAGCGCAGGATTGTCGGCCAGGCGGAGGTCATTGCGGAACCAGACAAGCGCAGCAGGCATGTGGACGTTCGATCAATAAAGCGAACGCCCATGATGCCTGCTGCGTCGACGCACGACGATGAAAGCGGGACGTTTGCGACGGCCCGGCAGCATCCTTCAGGTGGCGAGCGCGCGGCCACCCAGCAGGCGCGCCGGCAACATGAGCAATGCCCGCAGGAACGCGAACAGCGCCGAGCAAGTGATGCCGACCAACCGCAACGGCAGGCTCAGCAACCACAGCACCGGCCAGGCCACCAGGGCCAGGAGCGCCAGCGGCCAGCACAGCACCAACAACAGGCACCACACGCCGAGCGCGAACAGGGTCGTCATGACAGGCTCCATCGGCAGCGACGTGCTGCCCTCTCCGCCCCAGGTTTGCGCCCCAGGCCCGCCCATGGCAACCGTGCTGCGACGAAGCCGCGCAGCGGGCGACGAAACCGGGCCAGGCGCGCCTGAAACCCAGCCCGGCCGCTTACTCGAACGAACCGACCGAGTCGTGGGACAGGTTGTCGAAGCGGGTGTATTCGCCGAAGAATTTCAGTTTGCACGAACCGGTCGGACCGCCGCGGTGCTTGCCGATGATGATCTCGGCCAAGCCCTTGTCCGGCGAATTTTCCTTATTGTAGTAATCGTCGCGGTAGATGAAGACGATCATGTCTGCGTCCTGCTCGATCGCGCCCGACTCGCGCAGGTCAGCCATCACCGGGCGCTTGTCGGTTCGGGTTTCCAGCGAGCGGTTGAGCTGGGACAGTGCGATCACCGGCACGTTGAGCTCCTTGGCCAGACCCTTGAGCGAGCGGCTGATTTCGGAGATTTCGGTGGCGCGGTTCTCGCTGTTACCCGGCACACTCATCAGCTGCAGGTAGTCGATCACGATCAGGCCCAGGTCGTTCTCGCGCTTGAGCCGGCGGCACTTGGAACGCAACACTTCCGGCGACAGGCCCGGCGTGTCGTCGATGAAGATCTTGGTTTCCTTGAGCATGCGGATCGCTGCGGTGACCCGGCTCCAGTCCTCGTCCTCCAGCTGGCCGCTGCGCAGGCGGGTGGCGTTGATGCGGCCATTGGAGGAAATCAGGCGCAAGGCCAGCTGCGAGGACGACATTTCCATCGAGAACACCGCCACGGCCTTCTTCGACTTGATCGCGGCGAACTCGGCGATGTTCAACGCGAAGGTCGTCTTACCCATCGCCGGACGCGCGGCCAGGATGATCAGGTCGGTCGGCTGCAGGCCGGCGGTCATGCCATCGAATTCGGTGTAGCCGGTCGGCAGGCCGGTGATGCTGCCACCATTGTTGAAGCGGTCCTGCAGCAGCGAGAACGCGTCCTTCAACGCGTTGGGCATGGCCACGAAGTCGGTGCGACCACGCGAGCCCGCTTCGGCGATGGCGAACACCTTCTGCTCGGCATTGGCCAACAGCTCGGAGCTTTCGCGGCCCTCGGGCTGGAAGCCGTTATTGACGATCTCGGTACCCACGTCGATCAGCTGCCGCATCACCGCCTTGTCGCGCACGATCTCGGCGTAGGCGCTGATGTTGGCCGCTGACGGCGTCGAGCTGGCCAGCTCGATCAGGTAGGCGCCGCCGGCGATCAGGTCGGACTGGCCCTGGCCATCGAACCATTCGCCCAGGGTCACCGCATCGTAGGGACGGCTGCGCTCGGCCAGCTCGCTGATGGCGCGATAGATCAGCTGGTGATCGCGCCGGTAGAAGTCATTCGGGTTGAGCTTGTCGTTGACCTTGTCATAGGCATCGGTGACCAGCATCAAGCCACCCAGCACCGCCTGCTCGGCCTCGATGGAGTGCGGTGGCATGCGCAGCTGATCCATGCGGGCATCGCTGGGATCGTTGCGGAAGTCGCGGTCACGGTCGCGATCACGTTCGCGGCGGGGAGAAGCCATGGTCAACTCGAAGAAAACGAAAGGCGCCGGCAGCGCTGCGCCATGGTAGTCACGGGGCGCGGCCGCCGGTACGGATAACCCTGTGGATAACCGGTGGGCAAACATTGGCCCCGGTGCGTCGCAGCGCCTGCGAATACCGTATCCACCAACAAAAACGGGCGCCTCACGGCGCCCGTTTCGGTCAAACCGCGAAGCCCGGATCAGGCTTCGGCGACGACCACCACCTTGACGGTGGTTTCGACGTCGGCGTGCAGCTTGATCAGCACGTCGTATTCGCCGATGTTGCGGAACGCGCCATCGGTGAGGATGACTTCGCTCTTTTCCAGCGGCTTGCCGGCAGCGGTGAAGGCGTCGGCGATTTCGCGCGCGCCCACCGAACCGAACAGCTTGCCTTCGGTCGAAGCGTTGGCCGCCACGGTCACGCTGGCGTCTTCGAACTTGGCAGCACGGCCCGACGCGTCGTCGTGGATGGCCTTGGCCTTGGCTTCGTAGTCAGCGCGCTTGGCTTCGAACTCGGCGACGTTGGCGGCGGTGGCCGGCACGGCCTTGCCCTGCGGCACCAGGTAGTTGCGGCCGTAGCCCGGCTTGACGTTGACCTGGTCGCCCAGGACGCCGAGGTTGGTCACTTTCTGCAGAAGAATCAGCTTCATTTCAATAGCTCCGTATTCGTTAGCGGCGCGAAGTGGCGCCGCAACTGGTGCTGTCCGAATGGACGGTGGAACATGCAGCGCATCCCGCCAGGCACCCGCATCGACTGCGGGTACCCACCGGGACGCCGCTTACACGTCGTGGTTGTCGGTGTACGGGATCAGGGCCAGGAAACGGGCGCGCTTGACGGCCGTCTGCAGCTGGCGCTGGTAGCGCGCCTTGGTGCCGGTGACGCGGCTCGGGACGATCTTGCCGGTCTCGGTCAGGTACTGGCGCAGGGTGTTGAGATCCTTGTAGTCGATCTCCTTCACACCTTCGGCCGTGAACTTGCAGAACTTGCGGCGACGGAAGAACTTGGACATGTCAGTGTTCCTTAGGCGGCTTCGGAGGAGTCGGAATCGTCGTCGGACTTGGCGGCATCGCCTTCGTCGTCACGACGGCGGCGCTCGCCGCGCTCGGGCTTGTCGCCCTTCTCGTCCTTGCTCTTCATGATGATCGACATCTCGGTGTCGGCCACGTCGCCATCGCGCTTCATGATCAGGTGACGCAGGATGGCGTCATTGAAGCGGAAGGTTTCGGTCAGCTCGGCCAGGGTGGCCTGGTCGACTTCGACGTTCAGCAGCACGTAGTGGGCCTTGACCAGGTTCTGGATCGGATAGGCCAGCTGACGACGGCCCCAATCTTCCAGGCGCACGATCTTGCCGTTGTTGCTCTCGATGATGCCCTTGTAGCGCTCGACCATGGCCGGCACCTGCTCGCTCTGGTCCGGATGGACCAGGAACACGATTTCATAGAAACGCATGTTGTATTTCCTTTCGGATGAAGGCGGTTTCCGCGTGGAACCCGCCGGACAGCCCCCCGCGTGGATGCGGTGGAGCAAGGGACCCACGGCCATGGCGGCCCGAGGGAGCAGGAAATTATGTCAGGTCAAGGAGTTGCATGCAATCCGCGCGGATCGTGCCGGCGGTTTGTAGAGCGGACCTTGGTCCGCTGGGGCTTTCCCGGCTCCACTGAAGAGCAGCGGACCAAGGTCCGCTCTACAAAAGTGCAGCTCGGCGCCCTGCCCGGCCTCAGGCCGCGTCGACCGAGGTCGTGAAGCTCTCGCCGCAGCCGCATTCGGCGGTGGCATTGGGATTCCTGAACAGGAAGGTCTCGCCCAGCCCCTGCTTGCCGAAGTCGATCTGCGTGCCGTCCACCAGCGCCAGGCTGTCGGCGTCCACGAAGATCTTCACCCCCTCGTATTCGAACACCGTGTCGCCATCGCGCTGGTCGCGGGCCAGGTCGGTGATATGCCCCCAGCCCGAGCAACCGGTCTTGGTCACGCCGAAGCGCAGCCCCAGCGCACCGGGCGTGGTCTGGACGAAGCGCTGGACGCGCTGGTGGGCGATGGGGGTCAGGGTGATGGCCATGGAGGGTGCCTTCGAAATTGCTGTGACGATTATAGCGCCGGGGTTCTGCCTGGCTGCGCCGCCAGGTGAACGGAGCGTGCCCGTGGCGCAGGCAACCGGTAGACTTGCGCGTTCCATAGATCGCGCCGAACAGGCCAGGATTCAAGACATGACGGTGGTAAGCGTCGAACATGCGCTGGCGGGCAAGCTCCCGGCCGGCGGCGTAGTGACGGTACGTGGCTGGGTGCGCACGCGGCGCGATTCCAAGGCGGGCCTGTCCTTCGTCAACGTCAGTGACGGTTCGTGCTTTGCGCCCATCCAGGTGGTCGCGCCCAATACCCTGTCCAATTACGAATCCGAGGTGAAACACCTCACCGCCGGCTGTGCGGTCATCGCGACCGGCACGCTGGTCGCCTCGCAGGGCCAGGGCCAGAGTTTCGAACTCCAGGCCGAGTCGGTCGAAGTGGTCGGCTGGGTCGAGGACCCGGAGACCTATCCGATCCAGCCCAAGGCGCATTCGCTGGAGTTCCTGCGTGAAGTCGCGCACCTGCGCCCGCGGACCAACCTGTTCGGCGCGGTGGCGCGCATCCGCAACTGCCTGTCGCAAGCGGTGCACAGGTTCTACCACCAGAACGGCTTCAACTGGGTCAGCACGCCGATCATCACCACCTCCGATGCGGAAGGCGCAGGCCAGATGTTCCGGGTTTCGACCCTGGACATGGTCAACCTGCCCCGCGACGCCAAGGGCGAGGTGGATTTCAGCCGCGATTTCTTCGGCAAGGAAACCTTCCTGACCGTGTCCGGCCAGCTCAATGCCGAGGCCTATGCCCTGGCGCTGAGCAAGGTGTATACCTTCGGCCCGACCTTCCGTGCGGAGAATTCCAACACCACCCGGCACCTGGCCGAGTTCTGGATGATCGAGCCGGAAGTGGCATTCAACGACCTGGCTGCCAATGCGGACCTGGCCGAGGACTTCCTCAAGTACCTGTTCCGCGCGGTGCTGGATGAACGTGCCGACGACCTGGCCTTCATCGCCGAGCGCGTGGACAAGCATGCGATCAGCAAGCTGGAGAATTTCATCAACTCGCCGTTCGAGCGCATCGACTACACCGATGCGGTCAAGCTGCTGCAGGCCTCGGGCAGGAAGTTCGACTTCCCGGTCGAATGGGGCCTGGACCTGCAGACCGAGCACGAGCGCTGGCTGACCGAGGAACACGTCGGCCGCCCGGTGGTGGTGACCAACTATCCCGAGCACATCAAGTCCTTCTACATGCGCCTGAACGACGACGGCAAGACCGTCGCAGCAATGGACGTACTGGCCCCCGGGATCGGCGAGATCATCGGCGGCAGCCAGCGCGAAGAGCGCCTGGATGTGCTGGACGCACGCATGGCGCAGTTCGGCCTGGACCCGGCGCATTACGGCTGGTATCGCGATTTCCGCCGTTATGGTTCGGTGCCGCACGCTGGCTTCGGCCTGGGCTTCGACCGCCTGGTGGTCTACGTGTGCGGGCTGAGCAACATCCGCGACGCAATCCCGTACCCGCGCGCACCGGGCAGCGCGGAGTTCTGAGCATGTCGCCGGAACTGATCATCCAGGTGGTGACCTTCATCATCGGCATGGGCGCCTTCCTGCTGGGCATGGTTGGCATCGCCCGCAGCCTGCAGCTGCAGAAGCTGATCACCCGCAAGCAGCAGGCAGGCGTCAAGGCCAAGGCGATGAAGGCCGACCCGGAGGTCAGTGCGGCAATGCGCGGGCTGCGCAAGCCGCTGTTCTGGGCCTGCCTGCTGGCGGTGTGCTCGGTGCTCGCACCCGCTGTATCCCGGTTGATCCTGGCGTGATCTTGTTCTTCGCCCTGTTGTTCGTGGCCACGGCGATCGCGGGCTTCTGCGCGCTGGTGATCTTCTGGCCATTGACCCTGGTGCACGTGCGCGACCGTCACCCCGACATCGCCGAGCAACTGGGCCCGGGCGCCTTCATGAAACCTGCCGCGCTGGCCTGGCTGATGCGCGGCGACTACCTCAGCGCGGACGACCGTTCGCTCAACGGCCTGGCAACACCGGCACGGGTTTCCGTCATGGTGATCGTGCTGGGCCTGGGCATGGCCGGGCTGCTGTGGCTTGCCTTCGAGATCCTGAAATGAACGACGAAACCACGCGCGTCCAATGGTGGCTGGCCACCCTGGGCCACACCCTGATCTGGGCACGCATGCGCCTGCTGGAAGCCGGCACCGCCGAGGTCCTGGACAGCGACGGCAACACCCTGGCCTATGACAGCGAGGACAGCGCCCGTGCGGCATTGTTCGATGCCGAGTTTGTCGCCTATGACGGCCTGGACGAGGAAGACGCGCTGGTCCGCGGCTTCTCGCTGCATGAAGTCGTGCCGCCCTACGCCGACAGCGATGCCGACCTGCGTGCGCTGATGGTGCAGTCGCTGGGCGGCCGCGCCTGAGCCCGGATGTACCTGCGACCTGCCTTCGCTGAAACCGACCTGAGCCAGCTGGATGCCCTGATCGGGCGCGATCCTTTCGTCACCTTGATCACCCGCGCGGCGGATGGGCTGCCGGAAGTCAACCACCTGCCGGTGCTGTACACGCGCAACGCGCAACACATCCTGATCGAAGGCCATTGGGCGCGCCCCAACCCGCAGGCGCGCCACACCGGCGATGCACTGGCCGTGGTGCATGGCCCGCACGCCTATGTGTCGCCATCGGCCTATCCGGACAAGGAAGCCGCCGCGCGCGTGCCAACCTGGAACTACGCCGTCGCCCATCTGCATGGCACGCTGGAAACCTTCGACGACACCGCCGCGCTGGCCGACCTGGTCCAGCGGTTGAGCCTGCACTTTGAAACCCGCGTCGGTCGCGACTGGCGCTTCGAGCCCGAGCGCGACGATCACCTGAAACAACTGCGTGGCATCGTCGGGTTCCGGCTGCAGGTGACCCAGGCGGACCTCAAGTTCAAGCTCAGCCAGAACCATCCCGAAGCCAACATCGTGGCTGTCGCGGACGATCTGGTCGCACGGGACGACCCTCAGGCGCGCGAAGTCGCGGGCCTGATGCGTGCACGCCTGCACAGCACCACCTGATCCGCTTCAAGGACCCTGCATGGACCTCGATCTTTCCGGCAAACATGCCCTGGTGTGCGGCGCCTCCGATGGCATCGGCAAGGCCACCGCCATCGAACTGGCCCTGCTTGGCGCGGATGTCACGGTGCTGGCGCGACGCGAACCGGTCCTGCAACAGGTCGTCTCCGAACTGCCGCTGGTGATCGAAGGCCAGGTGCACGGCTGGCGCGTCGGTGACGACGGCCAGACCCAGGCACTAGGCGACACCGTGGCAGCACTGGCACTCGAACGACCGGTGCACATCCTGGTCAACAACGGCGGCGGTCCGCCCGGCGGCAAGGCCATCGAGGCCGACCTGGACGCCTACCTGACCGCCTTCCGCCACCACCTGCTGGCCAACCAGGCCCGCGTGCAGGCGGTACTGCCCGGCATGCGCGCGGCCGGCTGGGGCCGCATCGTCAACGTGGTGTCCACCTCGGTCTACGAACCGATTCCGAACCTGGGCGTCTCCAACACCACCCGCGGCGCGGTCGCTGGCTGGGCCAAGACCCTGTCGCGCGAACTGGGTCCGGACAACATCACCGTCAACAATGTCCTGCCCGGCTTCACCCGCACTGCGCGCATGAACCACATCGTCGCCGACCGCATGGCCGCTGGCGGCGGCACGGCCGAACAGGTGATCGAGACCATCGCGACAACCGTCCCCCTGCGTCGCGTTGCCGATGCCTCCGAGGTGGCCGCGGCCATCGCGTTCCTGGCCAGTCCTGCCGCGAGCTACATCACCGGCATCAGCCTGGCGGTGGACGGTGGCAGACTGCAGTCGATCTAGGACGCGCATGCCCGGCGCAATCTCTCGACGGTGAACAAGGCAATCGAATGATTCAGCTGGAACCACTTTCGGAGCGACACCTTGCTGACGTGCAGAAGCATGCATCGCATGCTTCAGTCGGGAGGTTGAGCATGGTGCCTTCGCCTTACCCTGCAGATGGCGCCGCGCAGTGGTTTTCGGCGGTATCACCAAGGATCAGCTCGGGGGACGCTTGCATCTTCGCAGTGACCGAAGCTGGCGCCTTCAGGGGATTGGTCTCGATCAACAAGATCAACATGGCGGCACGCTCTGCCGAGCTGGACTACTGGATCGCCCACGATTGGCAATCACGGGGCTTCGGCACCAGGGCCGTCGCGCTGGCAATGACCCATGGGGTTGATCGATTGAATCTCTGCATCTTCAACAGCACCTGCCTCACGAAGAACACAGGCTCGATCAAGGTGCTGGAGAAGAACGGCTTTACCCGCGTTGGATCTGCGGTGATGACCTCCGGAAAGTTTCGCGGGGTCGCGTTCGACCACTATCGCCGGAGCCTTCATGTGCCGGACTGAATGACTGTCGGCATGGGTAGTACCGGGACATTCCGCTCCTCAGTTGTTCCATCGAACCAAGCCCGATGCCTGAAGGTCCCGAAATCCGCCGCGCCGCCGACCGCCTGTTCAAGGCCGTTGGCCACCAGCCGCTCGAAGCAGTCTGGTTCTACCCACCTGCATTGAAGGCCAGGGCGCCGGAGCTGGTCGGCTGCCGGATCACCGCCATCGACACCCATGGCAAGGCGATGCTGACCCGTTTCGACAACGGCACCACGCTGTACACCCACAACCAGCTCTATGGCGTGTGGCAGATCGCCAGGGCCGGCGAGCGCCCGGAAACCAAGCGCAGCCTGCGCGTGGTGCTGGAAACGCAGGACGCCGCGATCCTGTTGTATTCGGCATCGGACATCGCGCTGTGGAAGAACGCGGATCTGGCCAGGCATCCGTTCCTGTCCAGGCTGGGGCCTGACGTGCTGGACAAGCGCCTGACCGCCGCAGCGGTGGCCCGACGCCTGCAGGAACCGCGCTTCCTGCGCATGTCGCTGGCGGCGCTGCTGCTGGACCAGGGTTTCCTGGCGGGCATGGGCAACTACCTGCGTTCGGAAGTGCTGTTCGAAGCCGGGATCGCGCCGACCCGCGATGCGGCCGGCCTGTCGGTCGACGAACGCAACCTGCTGGCCAAGGCCTTGCTGGACGTGCCGCGCCGCAGCTATCGCAGCCGCGGCATCCGCAAGGCAGCGGGCATGAAGGCCGACTACATCACCGATACCCCGGACGGCTTCGCCTTCAAAGCCTTCGATCTGGCCGGTGAGCCGTGCCAGGACTGCGGCACAGTGATCCGCCGGCGCGAGCTGGCCGGGCGCCGCCTGTACGACTGCCCGCATTGCCAGCAGTAGCGGCCCCGTGTCGCGCGCATCTGCAATAATCGGGCCATGAGTGAACTCGACGATCTGCTGCGCAACAACCGTGAATGGGCCGACCGGATCAAGCAGGAAGATCCCGGCTTCTTCGAACGCCTCTCCAAACAGCAGTCACCGCGCTACCTGTGGATCGGCTGCTCCGATTCGCGCGTGCCGGCCAACCAGATCCTGGGCCTGGACCCAGGCGAAGTGTTCGTCCACCGCAACGTGGCTAACCTGGTGGTGCATAGCGACCTCAACTGCCTGTCCACCATCCAGTTCGCGGTGGACGTACTGAAGGTCGAGCACATCCTGATCGTCGGCCACTACGGCTGCGGTGGCATCCAGGCCAGCATGACCGGCCGCCGCGTGGGCCTGGTGGACAACTGGCTGCGCCACGTGGGCGATGTCTTCGGCAAGCACGCCGAGCGCCTGCACAAGGTCGGCACCGAAGCCCTGCGCCTGGCCCGCCTGTGCGAACTCAACGTGATCGAACAGGTCGCCAACGTCTGCCACACCACCGTGATCCAGGATGCCTGGTCGCGCGGCCAGGCAGTATCCGTGCATGGCTGGTGCTACAGCCTGTCCGATGGCCGGGTCCGCGAGCTGGGCATGGACGTGGCGGCACCCGAAGACCTGCAACCCGCCTACGACCGTGCGCTGGCCTCGATGCCGGTGTCGGGCAAGCGCGACGAATAACCGGCACGCCTTCCACGCACCACGTTCCGCGGAGGAACCCCATGCTGCCCGCCCCGCTCAACCTGCAGGCCTGGATCGAGGAACACCGGCACCTGCTCAAGCCGCCGGTGGGCAACAAGGTGATCTACGCGGGCGACTTCATCGTGATGGTGGTGGGCGGGCCGAACAGCCGCACCGACTATCACTGGGACGAAGGCCCGGAGTGGTTCTACCAGCTGGAAGGCCAGATGGTGCTGAAGATCCAGGAGGACGGCGCCGCACGCGACATCCCGATCAACGCCGGTGAGATCTTCCTGCTGCCGCCGCGGGTGCCGCATTCACCGCAACGCATGGAAGGCTCGGTCGGGCTGGTGGTCGAACGCCGGCGCCTGCCGCATGAAGATGATGGCCTGCTGTGGTTCTGCGAGGCCTGCAACCACAAGCTTTACGAAGAATTCTTCCACCTGCGCAATATCGAGACCGACTTCCCGCCGGTGTTCGACCGCTTCTACGCCTCGCTTGAACACCGCACCTGCACGGCCTGCGGCCACGTCAATCCGGCTCCAGACCGCTACGTGATGCCGGACACCTGAGCCGGTCGTCGTGTCCCCGATCCTGCGTACCCTGCTCCGCCTGAAACCGCGCGACGTGCCGGTGCGGGTCGCCCTGCGCAATTCGTTCGCGGTGTTCGCGCCACTGGCACTGGGTGTGTGGCTGGGCGCACCAGCCATCGGCCTGGGCGTGGCCACCGGCGCGCTGCAGACCATGTCCTCGGACCAGCCCGGCGCCTACGGCCTGCGCATGCGGCGGATGCTGCTGACTGCAGCCATCGCTGGTACCTCCGGCGGGCTGGGCGTGCTGCTGGGCGATTACACGGCGCCGCTGACGCTGGCGGTGCTGGCGGTGGGTTTCTGTGGCGGGCTGGCAGTGGCGCTGGGCCCGCTGGCCACGCGCAATGGCCTGGCCAGCATGATCCTGCTGATGATCTGCGCCAACATGCACCTGGGCGCTGCGCAGGCACCGGGCATCGCATTACTGATCTTTTCCGGTGGCCTGTTGCAAATGCTCATGGCGGTGGCTGCCTGGCCACTGCAGCGCTACCGTCCCGAGCGCTTCGCACTGGCCACGATCCTGCAGCAGCTGGCCATCACCGCGCGCACACGTCCCGATGCCAGCCAGCCATCGCCGACCATGCAGGCCGCCCAGGATGCATTGGTACTGCTGCATGGCCAGCACCACACCCGCGGCGTGGCGCTGCAATCGTTCCGGATCATGGCCGAACTGTGCGAACGGGTCCGCGTGGACCTGCTGGCATTAGCCGATGTCCATGCGCGGCTGGACGATGCCGGCGCAGGCGAACGCATCGAGCTGCTGCTCAAACAGGCGGCGCTGGTGCTGGACCATCTGTCCCAGAGCATGCGCGAACCGGCCGCCCCCACAGCCGCAGAGGGCGGGCTGGTCGCAGTGCAGACCCAGGCCGTGGCGCTGCGCGAGGCCGCCGCCGCGGCGACCGGCCTGCGCGACCGACGCCTGCTGCAGCTGGCCGTCGGCCGCGCCGCAGGCCTGGCTGGTCAACTACGCGCCCTGGTGCGCAACAGCTACTGGGCCAGCAGCCAGGGCCAGATCAACGCCCAGCAGGCCGAAGCGCGCCTGCCGCGCGCACTACGGCCAAACTCGGCCTGGGTCACGCTGAAAGCGAACCTCAAGTGGTCCTCGGTCGCCTTCCGCCATGCCGTGCGCTGTGCCGTGAGCCTGGTGGTGGCACTGCTGCTCGAACGCACGCTGCAGATCCCGCATGGCGTCTGGGTCCCCATGACCACGGCCATCGTGCTCAAGCCCGACTTCGGCGCCACCCTCACCTTCGGTGCCGGGCGCATGGCCGGCACCCTGGCAGGCCTGGTCGCCGGCACGGCGCTGATCCACTACGCGATGGATGGCTCGGTGGTCCGGCTGCTGCTGTTCTGGGTGTTCTGCTTCGGATTCCGGCTGACCACCCAGGTGAACTACGGCCTGGCCGTCATGCTGCTGACCAGCATGGTGGTGCTGATGCTGTCCTTCGAAGGATATGCGCCGGAAACCGCACTGCTGGACCGCGTCCTGGCCACCCTGATCGGCAGCGCGGTGGCGATGGTCGCCTATGCATTGTGGCCCACCTGGGAGGGCAGTCGCGGGCGCGGGACGGTGGCCGCCCTGCTGGAGGCCGACCAGCGCCATCTCAGCGCATTGCTGGCCGGGCGGGTGGACGTGCTGGACGAGACCCGTGGCACCGCCCGCGTGGCACGGACCAATGTCCGTGCCTCGATCGACCGGCTACGCGCCGAACCCCGTCGCAAGGGCAACCGCGGCGAGGCCGAACTGGCCGAGTCGCTGTTGGCCAATGCCACGCGCCTGATGCGCGCGCCGCTCATCCTGGAAGCGCAACTGCGCGAGGGCGGACACCTGCCTGCACGGCCGGAACTGACCAGCTTCAGCGCCGCCGTCGACCAGACCCTGGGCGCCCAGGTGCGCTACCTGCGCCAGACCGGCAAGTTCTCCGAGATCCCTGCATTGCGCCCCTACGAACGCAGGCTGGCCGAAGCGATCCCACACACCGATGATGTCAGTGCCGCCCTGCTGGATGCGGCAGACCGCATCGCAGACAGCCTGGATACCCTGACCCATCTACTGCGCCGAAGCAGCACACCGGGAAACAGGACGGCGGCCACGGTGACCGGCACGGTCGCCGGGTAGACTGCCCGGCCACGCTGGAGATGGCACGTTCCCTGCGTCCCTTTCGACCCACGTCCAGACAGAACCACTGCAATGACCCACGCGCTTTCCCGCACCCATGCCATCGCACTGGACGCTGCCGATCCGCTGCGCGGCTTCCGTCATGAGTTCCTGCTACCCAGGCACAAGCACACCGACCAGGCGTATTTCTGCGGCAACTCGCTGGGACTGCAACCCAAGGGCGCGCGCAAGGCGGTCGAACAGGTGCTGGACAAGTGGGCGCACGAAGCGGTGGAAGGCCACTTCCGCGGCCAGGCACAGTGGATGACCTACCACGAGCAGGTGCGCGAGCCGCTGGCCCGCATCGTCGGCGCGCTACCGGGCGAAGTAGTGGCGATGAACACGCTGACCGCCAACCTGCACTTCATGATGGTCAGCTTCTACCGTCCCACGTCACAACGGCCTGCGATCCTGATCGAAGCCGGCGCGTTCCCGTCCGACCGCCACGCGGTGGAATCGCAGATCCGCTTCCACGGCTTCAACCCGGACACCGACCTGATCGAGGTCCAGCCGGACGAAGCCGAAGGCACCATTTCGATGGCCGCCATCGAGCGCGCCATTGCCGAACACGGCCAACGCGTCGCCCTGGTGCTCTGGCCGGGCATCCAGTACCGCACCGGCCAGGCATTCGACCTGACCGAAATCGCCCGCCTGGCGCATGCCGCTGGCGCGACGGTCGGCTTCGACCTGGCCCACGCCGTGGGCAACCTGCCGCTGGCCCTGCACGACGCCGATGCAGACTTCGCGGTGTGGTGCCACTACAAATACCTCAACGCCGGTCCGGGCGCGGTCGCCGGTGCCTTCGTGCACCAGCGCCATGCGCAGGCCGACCTGCCGCGTTTTGCCGGCTGGTGGGGCCACGAAAAGGAAACCCGTTTCCTGATGGCGCCCGAGTTCAAGCCCACGCCTGGCGCCGAAGGCTGGCAGCTGAGCAATCCGCCGGTGCTGGCGCTGGCGCCGCTGCTGGCCTCGCTGGAGCTGGTCGACAAGGCCGGCGGCATGGCCGCGTTGCGGGCCAAGTCGGAAAAGCTCACCAGCTTCCTGGAAGAGCTGATCGAAGCACGCCTGCTGGACACGCTGGAAATCATCACCCCGGCCGAGCCCGAACGCCGCGGCTGCCAGCTCTCGCTGCGCGTGGCCGGTGGCCGCGAACAAGGCCGCGAGCTGTTCGACTACCTGGTCTCGGTCGGCGTGCTGGGCGACTGGCGCGAACCGGACGTGATCCGCATCTCGCCGGTGCCGCTGTACAACAGCTTCAAGGACATCTACCGCTTCGTCGAGGAAGTGGAGACCTGGCGCGGCGTCTGACCGCAGCCGCGCCCCTTCCCCGAAGACATCGCATTGAACGCATCCTCGCGCGCCATCACCATCATCGGCGCCGGCCTGGCCGGCAGCCTGCTCGCCATCCTGCTCTCACGCAAAGGCTGGGACGTCACCGTTTACGAACGCCGTGGCGATCCACGGGTCAATGGCTATGAATCCGGCCGTTCGATCAACCTGGCCCTGGCCGAACGCGGCCGCCATGCGCTGCGCCAGGCCGATGCCGAAGACGCGGTAATGGCGCGCGCGGTGATGATGCGCGGACGCATGGTCCACTTCGCCGGTGGCGGCGAGCAGCTGCAGCGCTACGGCCGCGACGACAGCGAGGTGATCTGGTCGATCCATCGCGCCGACCTCAACATCACCCTGCTCGACCTGGCTGAAAGCGCCGGCGCGAAGATCCACTTCTACCGGCGCCTGCACACGGTCGATTTCCCGGCTGGCTATGCGCGTTTCATCGACGACCGCGACGACTCGCCGCATGACATCCGCTTCGACACGCTGATCGGCGCCGATGGCGCGGGCTCGGCACTGCGCGCGGCGATGAACCGGGCCAGCCCGCTGGGCGAGCGCGGTGAATTCCTGGGGCATTCGTACAAGGAACTGGAAATCCCGCCAGGCGCCGACGGCCGCTTCCAGATCGAAGCCAATGCCCTGCACATCTGGCCGCGCGGCGACTACATGTGCATCGCCCTGCCCAATGACGCAGGCACCTTCACCGTCACCCTGTTCCTGCCGAACGAGGGGCCGACCAGTTTTGCCAACGTGCGCAGCGGCGCGGAGGCGCGCGCGCTGTTCGAACGCGACTTCGCCGATGCGCTGCCGCTGATCCCGCACCTGGAACGTGACTGGGAACACCACCCGCCGGGCCTGCTCGGCACGCTGTACCTGGACCGCTGGCACCTGGGCGATCGCGCGGTGCTGCTGGGCGATGCGGCGCACGCGATGGTGCCGTTCCACGGCCAGGGCATGAACTGCGCGTTCGAAGACTGCGTGGCGCTGGCCGCGCAACTGGAAGCGCGCGACAACCTGGCCAGCGCCTTCGCCGCCTTCGAAGCCGAGCGCAAACCCAACGCCGCCGCGATCCAGGCGATGGCGCTGGAGAACTATACCGAGATGCGCGACCGCGTGGACGATGCGGATTTCCTGCTGCAACGCCAGCTGGAGCAAGTCTTGCAGCAGCGCCACCCGGACCGTTTCGTGCCGCACTACACGATGGTCACCTTCATGCGCATTCCGTACGCGGTGGCGCTGGAACGCAGCCAGATCCAGCGCGAACTCCTGCAGCAGGCCACGCGCGGACATGCCGATCTTGCGCAGATCGACCTGGACGCCCTTGCCCGGACGGTGCACGAACGCCTGCCGCCGCTGCAGGTGCCCTGACCCGCAACGCGCTCAGGTCCGCGCGTCGGTCGAGCCCCGCACGATGCAACGACCGGACAACACCAGCCGACGCACGGCCAGGTCGGGGGCGCGCATCCGGTCCAGCATCAGGGCCACGGCCGCACGGCCCATGTCCTCGACCGGCTGTTCGATCACCGTGATGCCCGGCGCGACCAGCTCGGTCCAGCGCTCGTTGTCGAAACCGGCCAGGGCCAGGTCGTCGGGAATCCGCAGCCCCACCGAACGCGCGGCCCGCAACGTGCCCATGGTCAACAGGCTGTTGCTGGCCAGGATCGCCTCGGGCGCGGTGGGTCCGCGCAACCACTGGCCCACCGCGTCTTCGGCCGCCTCGGCCTGCGGCGCCACCTCGCGGTAGTCCGCGGCCAGGCCGTGCGCCTGCATCGCGGCAAGATAGCCATCGCGGCGCTCGGACGCGGTATTGCTGGTGCTGCCGAACACCCCGCCAATCCTGCGATAGCCCCGCTCGACCAGGTGCGAGACCAGGGTCGTAGTCGCTGCTGCGTTGTCCAGGACCACCGCATCGTGACGCCCACCTGCGCCAGCGCGGTCCACCAGCACCGCCGGGAAGTCCTGCGGCAACCCGTCAAGGCAGCCGATGGTCGTGCGGGTCGGGGCGAAGATCAGGCCACTGACCCGCTCCTCCTGCATCAGCTGCAGGTATAGCGCCTCGCGCTCCGGGTCCTCATCGGTATTGCACAAGGTGACGCGCAGCCCCGCGCGATAGGCGGCCTCTTCGACGGCCCCGATCAGGGCGGTGAAGAACGGGTTGCGGATGTCGGCCACGATCACCCCGACGATGCCGGTGTGGCGCGAGCGCAACCGTCGCGCCTGCAGGTTGGGGCGGTAACCGGTCTGGCGGATCGCTGCTTCCACCCGGGCACGAACCTCGCTACTGACCGAGCCGCCGGCAATGACCCGCGAGACCGTGGATTTGGAAACCCCGGCCGCATCTGCGACATCGTTGATGCTGATACTCAATGGAAACGTTCCCAAATCAAATGCCCGATCCCGGGATGACCTGCGTTTCCACACATGCTAACCCCAATTGATTAGGCGGATTTTGTGCACTGCACATTGAAATCCTGATTGGGAACGTTCCCAATACAACCCTGATGCACTACCCCCCGGAGTCTGCCTTGTCATCCCTGCCCGCCACCGCCCCCATCAGTCCCGAACTGGTCCGCCTGGATGCACGGGCTCGCGACAAGGCCGATGCCATCGCCCAGGCCGCGCAATTGCTGGTCGCCTCGGGCTGCGTCGCGCCCGGCTATGAAGCCAGCATGGGCCGCCGCGAACAGCTGGCCAACACGTTCCTGGGCCACGGCGTGGCGATTCCGCACGGGGTGGGCGACGACCGGCACCTGGTCCGCCGCGACGGGATCGCCGTGCTCCAGCTGCCCGAAGGCGTGGAATGGAATCCGGGCCAGGTCACCCGGCTGGTCATCGGCATCGCGGCCCAGTCTGACACCCACATCACCCTGCTGCGGCGCCTGACCCGCCTGATCCAGGACGAGGCCGCACTGCAGCGCCTGTTCGTGACCACCCAGGCATCGGACATCGTCCAGGCGCTGTCCGGGGACGTCCCGGCGGCGCCAGGCGGCACGGTCGCCAGCGACCTGGCCGAGCATTTCGACTGGACCATCGCCTACCCCAACGGCCTGCATGCCCGGCCGGCTACCCGCTGGGCCGAAACCGCGGGCGGATTCAGCGCCCGCGCCCAGGTCCGTGCCGGTGATCAGGCGGCCGATGCCAAGAGCCTGGTCGGCCTGCTCCAGCTGGGACTGCGCCAGGGTGACGCCATCACCGTTTCGGCCGAAGGCCACGACGCCCCGGCCTTGCTGAGCGCCCTGCGCAAGGCCATGGATGGGCTGACAGCGCAGGAAAAAGCCGACGCCGAGCGTGCCGCGCAACGCAAGGCAGCGCCGGTCTCCGGCTGGACGCCACCCGACGCCACGCCCGCGGTCGTCGGCCTGGGGGCAAGCCCCGGATTGGCCATCGGCCCAGTCTTCCTGCTGCGCGGCAGCCAGGAAGAGATCGTCGACCGGCCGGCCCCGCTCGGCGAAGGCGGTGCCAAGCTGCAGGACGCACTGTCACGCACCGGCCAGCAGCTGGCCGCCCTCGAAGACAGCACCCGGCGCCGGCTCGGCGCATCCGATGCGGCCATCTTCAAGGCCCAGGCCGCATTGCTCGGCGACACCGACCTGATCACCCGCACCTGCCAGCTGATGGTCGAAGGCCACGGCGTCGCATGGTCCTGGCACCAGGCCATCGAACAGATCGCCTCAGGGCTGGCGGCGCTGGGCAACCCGGTCCTGGCCGGTCGCGCGGCCGACCTGCGCGACGTGGGCCGCCGGGTGCTGGGCCAGCTGGACCCGGCCGCCGCCGGTGGTGGCCTGGCTGATCTTCCGGACGCCCCCTGCATCCTGCTCGCCAGCGACCTGTCGCCCTCCGAGACCGCCAACCTGGATACCGCGCGCGTGCTTGGCCTGGCCACCGCACAGGGCGGGCCGACCTCGCATACCGCGATCCTGTCGCGCACCCTGGGCCTGCCCGCGCTGGTGGCCGGTGGCGCCGACCTGCTGGCCGTCGCCGCAGGCACACCCGCCATCCTGGACGGCAGCAGCGGCCGCCTGTACCTGAGCCCTTCCGACGCCGACCTGGCCTCGGCCCGCGCGCATATCGCCGAGCAGCAGCGCATCCGCGAACACGAAGCCGCCCAGCGCGCCCAGCCCGCCTGCACCCGCGACGGCCACCGCATCGACATCGGCGCCAACGTCAACCTGCCCGAACAGGTTCCGATGGCGCTTGAACAGGGTGCCGAAGGCGTCGGCCTGATGCGTACCGAGTTCCTGTTCCTGGAACGCGCCAGCACCCCGGACGAAGACGAGCAGTACGCCATTTACAAGGCCATGGCCGAAGCGCTGGACGGCCGGTCGCTGATCGTGCGGGCGCTGGACATCGGCGGCGACAAGCAGGTCGCGCACCTGGATCTGCCACGCGAGGAAAACCCCTTCCTCGGCGTGCGCGGCGCGCGCCTGCTGCTGCGCCGCCCGGACCTGCTGGAACCCCAGTTGCGTGCGCTGTACCGCGCCGCTCGGGACGGCGCACGGCTGTCGATCATGTTCCCGATGATCACCTCGGTACCCGAGCTGGTCGCGCTGCGCGCGATCTGCGAACGCATCCGCGTCGCGCTGGACGCGCCGCAGGTGGAGATCGGCATCATGATCGAGGTGCCGGCCGCCGCCGCCCAGGCCGACGTGCTGGCCCGCCACGCCGATTTCTTCTCGATCGGCACCAACGACCTGACCCAGTACGTGCTGGCCATCGACCGCCAGAACCCGGAGCTGGCCGCCGAGGCCGACAGCCTGCATCCCGCCGTGCTGCGCGCGATCCGTGCCACCGTCGATGGCGCGCGCCTGCACGGCCGTTGGGTCGGCGTCTGCGGCGGCCTGGCTGGCGATCCGTTCGGCGCGGCCCTGCTGGCTGGGCTGGGCGTGGACGAATTGTCGATGACCCCCAACGACCTTCCCGGCGTGAAGTCGCGCCTGCGCGCGGCCTCATTGGCCGATCTGCAGGTCCTGGCCGGCAAGGCGCTGGCCTGCGAGGACGCCGCACAGGTCCGCGCCCTGGAACAGGAGCAGGCATGACCCCGCACGCCGTCACCGTCACCCTCAACCCGGCCATCGACCAGACCGTGCGCCTGGATCGGTTGCAACCAGGCCACGTCCACCGCGCCCGCAGTGCGCGTGACGACGCTGGCGGCAAGGGCATCAACGTCGCTGCCTGCCTGGCCGACTGGGGCGTGGCCACCGCCGCCACGGGCGTACTTGGCGCGGACAACGACGGCAGCTTCCGCCTGCTGTTCGAACAACGCGGCATCGCCGACCACTGCTTGCGCGCGCCCGGCCAGACCCGGACCAACATCAAGCTGGTCGAGGACGGCGGCGACGAGACCACCGACATCAACCTGCCCGGCCTGCAGCTGGATGCGGACCAGCTGGATGCGGTCAGCGCGCAGCTGGCGCCCCTGCTCGCGCCGGGCGTGCCGGTCGCGCTGTCCGGCAGCCTGCCGGCCGGCCTGCCGGAGACGGCCTGGGCCCGCCTGCAGGCCCAGGCCGCGGCGGCCGGTGCACGGGTCCTGCTGGACACCAGTGGCCCGGCGCTCGCCGCGGCCCTGAATACCCAGGCCGGCGCCTTGCCGTATGCGGTCAAGCCCAACCGGCACGAGCTGGAAGCCTGGACCGGCAGCGCGCTACCGGAGCGCGCCGACCTGCTGGCGGCAGCGCATGCGCTGGTCAACCGCGGCATCGCCCTGGTGGTGGTTTCGATGGGTGCCGATGGTGCGCTGTTCGTCGACGCCCACGGCGCACTGGTGGCGCGACCACCGCGGCTGGCCCGCGGCAGCACGGTCGGCGCCGGCGACGCGATGGTCGCTGGCCTGGCCGCTTCGCTGCTGGTGCCCCGCTTCGAACTGGCCGCCTGCGCGCGGCTGGCCACTGCCTTTTCGATGAGCCGGCTGGAAAGCGGCGACCAGCGCCAACTCGACCCAGCCCAGGTCCGCCGCTGGGCCGACGACGTGCTGATCGAGCCGCTGGCTTGACCCCTTGCCGCACCGGGTTGTCGCCCGCTGCGGAAACGACCTTGGACCAGGAGTACCCCATGCAAGCTTCCATCGTGGTCATCGCCGCCGGCGAACGCAGCATCGAGGCCGTCCTCGCTGCCGAAGCGCTGCGGCGTGCCGCCCGCCAGCGCGGCCTGGCGCTGGACATCGAAACCCGCACCGACCAGGGCGTCAACCGGTGCCCTGGACGAACACCAGGCCCGCGAGGCCAGCCACGTCCTGGTGGTGGGCGCGGGCGATGCGCTGACCGCACGCTTCGGCAACGCAACGATCACCACGACCAGCCTGGGCGCGGCCCTGGACGATCCAGAAACCGCATTGGCGGCGCTCCCGCTTGCCGTGGCGCCGAAGCCGTCGGCTGGCGATGCCAAGCGCATCGTCGCGGTCACCTCCTGCCCGACCGGCATTGCCCACACCTTCATGGCGGCCGAAGGCCTGCAGCAGGCCGGCAAGGCGCTGGGCCACCTGATCCGCGTGGAGACCCAAGGCTCGGTCGGTGCCCAGGATGCACTGACCGCCGAGGAGATCCGCGATGCCGACCTGGTGCTGATCGCCGCCGACCGCGAGGTGGAGCTGTCGCGCTTCGCCGGCAAGCGGCTGTACAAGGGCGGCACCAAGCCAGCGATCAACGATGGCCAGAACCTGATCCGCAAGGCCCTGGCCGAAGCCCAGGTGCACGCCGCCGGCCAGCAGGGTGGCGCAAGCCCGCAGCAGGCCAAGGGCAGCGGTCCGTACAAGCACCTGATGACCGGCGTGTCGTTCATGCTGCCCTTCGTCACCGCCGGTGGCCTGCTGATCGCGCTGGCGTTCGCGCTGGGCGGGATCTACGCCGGTGATGACGCCCACCAGGGCACGCTGGCCTGGAGCCTGTTCCAGATCGGTGCCAAGGCCGGCTTCCTGTTGATGGTGCCGGCCCTGGGCGGATACATCGCCTATTCCATCGCCGACCGGCCCGGCATCGCGCCGGGCATGATCGGCGGAGTGGTCGCCGCGAACATGGGCGCCGGCTTCATCGGCGGCATCCTGGCCGGTTTCATCGCCGGTTACGGCGTGTATTGGCTCAACCGCCTGCTGCGCCTGCCGCGCAGCCTGGAAGGCCTCAAACCGGTGCTGATCCTGCCGGTGCTGGGCACCTTGCTGGTCGGCCTGCTGCTGATGTTCGTGATCGGCACCCCGGTGGCGCACGTGCTGACCGTCCTGACCGAATGGCTGCGCGGCATGCAGGGCGGCAGCGCGATCCTGCTCGGCGCACTGCTCGGCGGCATGATGGCCGTGGACATGGGTGGCCCGGTGAACAAGGCCTCGTATGCGTTTTCCACCGCGCTGATTTCCAGCCAGGTCTACACGCCGATGGCGGCGACGATGATCGGCGGCATGACCCCGCCGCTGGCCATCGCCCTGGCCTGCTGGGTGTTCCGCGACCGCTTCACCGCCGAGGAACGCGGCACTGCCGGTGCCGCCGGCGTGCTCGGCCTGGCATTCGTCACCGAGGGCGCGATCCCCTACGCCGCGCGCGACCCGCTGCGCACTATCCCGGCCCTGATCCTGGGCTCGGCCGTCGCCGGGGCCATCTCGATGATGGCCGGGGTCGAACTGAAGGTGCCGCACGGCGGCGTGTTCGTCCTGCCGATTCCGAATGCGGTCACCCACCTTGGCATCTACCTGGTCGCACTCGTGGCCGGCGTGGCGGTGACGGCCATCGCCCTGCGCCTGCTGAAGAAACCCGTCGCCGCCTGACCCCGTTCCTGCGTGTCGCAACGCCTGGCTGGCCCGATCGGTGCCGGGCCAGGCGCTGCACGTCCCGCCCTTCCATTCCACGAGGCCGCCATGTCCTTTTCCTCCCGCCTGCTGCCCGCCGCCATCGTGCTGGCGTTTTCCCCGCTGGCCCATGCCGAAGAAGACACGGCTAGCGCGTTCACGCCCAAGCTCGCCTACACCGGTGAGGCGGCCGCCACCCTGGATGGCGGCAAGCAAAGTGGCACCGCCTATGCCGGCCAGCTGATGTTTGGCGTTGATGTCGACCTGGACAAGGCACTGGGCTGGCACGGCGCCACCCTCAAGGCCTATGGCACCAATCGCCACGGCACCAACCTGGCCAACAGCAGCACCGGCAACAGCACCTCGGTGCAGGAAATCTACGGCGGCCAGGGCACGCGCCTGGCCAACCTGACCCTGGAGCAGCAGTTGCTGGATGGCCGGCTGGTGCTGGAAGCCGGCCGCAGCGTCGCCAACATCCACTTCCTGGGCTCGGACCTGTGCCAGTACTTCCAGGGCAACTCGGCCTGTGGCAATCCGACCTACGTGTTCCGCACCAGCAACTTCACCTGGTGGCCGGTCTCGAGCTGGATGGCCGATGCCAAGGCCTGGGTCACCCCCAACGTCTACGTCCACGTCGGCGCCTACCAGGTCGATCCAAGCCAGGCCGACGACGGCGAACACGGCCTGAAGTGGAGCACGCACCAGGCCACCGGCTGGGTCGTGCCGTATGCGGTCGGTTACCAGCGCACCGCCTCGACCGGGCGCAAGGCCAGCTACGAACTCGGCGGCTGGCAGGACAACTCCAGCTACAGCGATCCGCTGCGCGACGCCAACGGCAATCCAGCCCTGCTCAGCGGGCTGGATTACGCCAGCAGCCACGGCCGTTCCGGCCTCTACGCACGGTTCGAACAACAGCTCAGCGGGGACCAGGACGGCGGCCTGACCGTGTTCGGCGCGGCCCTCAAGGGCACCTCGGGCCAGCTGATCGAAGACCGCTTCCTGATGGCCGGGCTGGTCCAGCGCGGCACGTTCGCCAGCCGCCCGCAGGACGACATCGCCTTCGTGGTGACCCAGCAGACCTACAGCGACATCGCGCTAGAGAACCTGCGCCTGGCCCGCGCCGCCGCTGGCGGCACCGGCACCCCGCACGCCAGCCAGGTGATGATGGAACTGAGCTACGGCATCGCGATCACGCCCAAGCTGCGGATCGCGCCAAACCTGCATTACATCGTGCACCCGGACCAGTTCAACGAACCGACCCGCCTGCACGACCTGCCCAACGCGCTGGTCGCCGGCCTGCGCCTAGACTGGAGCCTGTAAGCGCAGGCGCGGCAGTCATACTAGGGGCGCCTCCATCCGGCTCCCCACGATGCCCGACAGCTTTCTCTTCTACGACCTGGAAACCTTCGGCCAGGATCCGCGCCGCACGCGCATCGCGCAGTTCGCCGCCCAGCGCACCGATGCAGCGCTGAATCCGGTCGAAGACCCGGTCACCTTCTACGTCAAACCCGCCGACGACCTGCTGCCCTCGCCGGTCGCCACGCTGATCACCGGCATCACCCCGCAACATGCACTCAGCGAAGGCGTGCCCGAATGCGATGCCATCGCCCGCATCTTCGAGGAGATGGCGCGCCCGGAAACCTGCACGCTGGGCTGGAACACGCTGCGCTTCGACGATGAGTTCGTGCGTCACGGCCTGTTCCGCAATTTCTTCGATCCCTACGAGCGCGAATGGCGCGGCGGCAACAGTCGCTGGGACCTGCTGGACGTGGCGCGGCTGTTCCATGCACTGCGCCCGGAAGGCGTGCACTGGCCCAAGCGCGAAGACGGCGCGACCAGTTTCAAGCTGGAGCATCTGGCGCTGGCCAACGACGTGCGCACCGGCGATGCGCACGAAGCAATGTCCGACGTGCGCGCCACCGTCGGCATCGCGCGCGCCATGCGCAACGCGCAGCCGCGGCTGTGGGACTACGCGCTGCAACTGCGCAACAAGCGCTTCGCGGCCAGCCTGCTCGACACCACGACGATGACGCCGGTGCTGCACGTGTCGATGCGCTACCCGGCCAGCCGCCTGTGCGCCGCGCCGGTGCTGCCGGTCGCGCGCCATCCGCGCATCGATAGCCGGATCATCGTGCTGGACCTGGAAGGCGACGCCGGCCAGGCCCTGCTCGATCTGGACCCGCAGGACATCGCCGACCGCCTGTACACGCCGCGCGCCGACCTGCCCGAGGACGTGCGCCGGGTGCCGCTCAAAGAGGTCCACCTCAACCGCTGCCCGGCGCTGGTGCCATGGAATTACCTGCGCGAGGCCGACTTCGAACGCCTGGGCATCGACCCGGCCGCGGTGCAAGCGCAAGCCGAGCTGCTGCGCGCGCAGGCGCCGCTGGTGGCCGAGAAGGTGCGCAAGGTGTTCGGCAGCGAGCGCGCGCATGCACCGTCCGATCCGGATGCGTCGATCTACGATGGTTTCCTGGCCGAAGGCGACAAGCGCAAACTCACCGACGTGCGCACCACGCCGCCAGCGCAACTGGGCACGCGGCCGTTCGGCTTCAAGGACCCGCGCCTGGACGAGCTGCTGTTCCGCTATCGCGCGCGCAACTGGCCGCAGACCCTGGACGCCACCGACCAGGCGCGTTGGGACGACTATCGCCGCCAGCGACTGGCACCAGCGACGCAGGTCTCCGAATATGGGTTCGACAGCTTCTTCGAGGAGCTGGTCGCGCTGCGCGCCAGCCATGCCGATGACGGCGCCAAACAAGTCCTGCTGGACCAGCTGGAAGCCTATGGCCGCACCCTGCAAGCCGGACTCTGAACGCGTCCACGCCGGTTTAGCCGGCGCACGGGCATCCTGACCACCACATCGCACGACACCGAACGCCGCATGGCCACTTATTTTTCCGACGCCAGTTTCAAGTTCCTCAAGGCCCTGGCGCGCCACAACGACAAGACCTGGTTCGCTGCCAACAAGGCCAAGTACGAAGACCACGTACGCCAGCCGTTCCTGCGGCTGCTCACCGACCTGCAACCGGACCTGGCCGCGGTCAGCGACAAGTTCCGCTCCGATCCCAAGACCGTGGGCGGCTCGCTGTTCCGCATCTATCGCGATGCGCGCTTTTCCAACGACAAGTCGCCGTACAAGTCCTGGCAGGGCGCGCGCCTGTACCACGAGCGACGCAAGCAGGTGCCGGCGCCGTCGTTCTACCTGCACCTGCAGCCAGGCGAGAGCTTCGTCGGCGCGGGCCTGTGGCACCCGGAAGCGGACACGCTGCGCAAGGTGCGACAGTTCATCTTCGACAATCCAATGACCTGGAAAGCCGCCGCACACGCGCCTGCGTTCCGCAGGAAATTCGATTTCGAGGAAGCCGAGGTCCTGAGCCGCCCACCGCGCGGATTCCCCGCGGATTTCGAATTCATCGACGACCTCAAGCACAAGAACTTCGTGTTCTGGCGTTCACTGGACGATGCCACCATGACCAGTCCCAGGCTGCGCCAGACCATCGCCGCCGACCTGGCTGCACTGGCGCCGTTCGTCGACTACATGTGCGCAGCGTTGGACCTTGAGTTCTAGGGCGGGCCATCCCGTCCACGCGCAAACGCGATGGAACGGTCGGTGTCACAGGCCGCCACCAACCTGAAGCCCATCCCGCGTTAAACTTTCCGAAGCCGATCAGCATTTCCCGCTGACACGCCCGACCGATCGGGCACCCGGCACCCCTATCCCCGGCTGGCCAGCCACGGAGTCTTCTCCTCGCACGCGCGCCTTCTCCTTCTCAAGAGTGGAAGCCATGCGTTACGCGTTGAAATTGTCCCCGTTGAGTGTTGTCGTCCTGGCCGCGCTGGCTTCGCCCAGCTATGCCGCCGATACGCCAGACACCCCTGCCGATGTGCAGCCGCAGGCCACCGACCTGCCCACCCTGCAGGTCACCGGCATCAGTGCGCCGATCAAGCTGAACACGCCCGGCACCGTCTCGGTCATCACCCGCGAGCAGATCGACCGCTACCTGGTGCAGAACATCCGCGACCTGGTCCGTTATGAACCTGGCGTCTCGGTGGTCGGCACGGCAGGCCGCTTCGGCCTGGACAGCTTCAATATCCGCGGCCTGTCGGGCAACCGCACCCGGATCGAAATCGATGGTGCGTCACTGCCTGCATCGTTCGGCGCCAGCGTCGCCGGCAGCAGCTTCCGCGCGGGCCGCAACCAGATCGACATGGACAACATCAAGGAAGCCGAGATCGTGCGCGGCCCGGCCTCGGCGCTGTATCCGTCCGATGCGCTCGGCGGCATGGTCAGCCTGAAAACCAAGGACCCCACCGATTACCTGCAACCGGGCAAATCCTTCGGCGGCGTGGTCAAGGAGTCCTACGACAGCAGCGACAACAGCCGCGGCACCACCGCCACCCTGGCCTTCGGCGACGCCGCGGACAGCCTGCTGCTGCAGGCCAACTATCGCCAAGGCCACGAGACCGACAACAAAGGCACCGTCGGCGGCAGCGGCAGCACGCGCACCCGCGCCGAACCGCTGGAATACACGCAGAGCGGTTTCCTGGCCAAGTACGTGCACAACGCCGACAGCGGCCGCCGCGACTTCGTCAGCGTGGAAAGCGCGCGCACCGATACCGACTCCAACAGCCTGGCCAGCCTGACCACCGCGGCCACCTACTACTTGTCGCAGGACAGCAACCGCCGCTTCAAGCTGAACTTCGGCCAGAGCTACAACGCGCTGGACAGCCTGCTGGCCGACACCCTGGACTGGACCGCGTACTGGCAGAAGACCAGCACCCGCACCAACACCCAGACCGAAACCGCGACCGTGCGCCGCTACTACAGCAGCCTGCCCACGCAGGAAACCGTCTACGGCGGCAGGCTGGTGGCGACCAAGTCGCTCGGCCAGGACAGCAGCGTCGCACAGACCCTCAGCTATGGCCTGGAGCTGTCGCGCACCACGCCGAAATCGTATGTGGGCGGCTACGGCGTCAACAAGACCACCGGCGTTACCGGCAGCACCTCGCCCTACGTGCCCGGCAGCTATCCGCTGCACCTGTTCCCGAACAGCGACACCGATCGCATCGCTGTTTTTGCGCAGGACAAGATCGACCTGCTCGACGGCCGCCTGACCGTGACCCCCGGCGTGCGCGTTGACCACTACGAATACAAACCCGGCAGCGACGCGCTGTACTACAGCCAGACCGGTTCGACGGCATCGTCCTATTCGACCACCCATGCCTCGCCCAAGCTCGGCGTGCAGTGGAAGTTCAACGAAAATCTGGGCGCGTACTTCAACTACACCCAAGGCTTCCGTGCCCCGCTCTACAACGAGCTGGACGGCGCCTGGGCAGAGCGCGCCGCCGCCTACAACATCGCCTACGTGCCCAATCCCGACCTGAAGGAAGAAACCAGCAAGGGCGGCGAAATCGGCCTGCGCGGCAACGGCGCGGCGGGCTGGTTCAACATCAGCGGCTACTACACCTACTACGACAACTTCATCTGGAATGGCTACCAGCTGGCCACGGCCGACATCCCGGCCTGGGTCATCGCACTGGCGCCCAACGCCTTCGTCACCCAAGCCTTCCAGGCGGTCAACGCCAAGCACGCCATCGTCAAGGGCATCGAAGCCAGCGGCCAGCTGCAGCTGGATTACTTCAATCCCGCGCTGGCCGGCTGGTCGATCAACGCCAGCGCCTCGCTCGCCAACGGTCGCCTGATCGAACCTGGCAACACCGGCTACACCCCGCTCAACACGGTCGACCCGGCCAAGGCCGTGCTGGGCGTGGGCTACAGCGGCGAGCGTTGGGGCGCGGAGCTGGTCGGCACCGGCGTGCGTCGCCACAGCCAGCTCAGCGAAACCACGTACTTCCGGCCGCCGGGCTACGGCAAGGTGGACCTGTTCGCCCATTACCGCCCCACCGATGCGCTGGAACTCAACGTCGGCCTGAACAACCTCACCGACCGCAAGTACTGGGACTGGGGCAACCTGCAGGGCGGCCGCCTGGGCAACCTGATCAGCGGCAACGGCCTCAACGACGCGGTGTCCAGCAGCAGCGCCGTGGACCTGTACACCATGCCCGGCCGCAGCATCAGCGCCTCGCTGCGCTACAGCTTCTAAAGCTGCGCACCGGCCCGGGTTCGCGCCCGGGCCGGTTTCTTATCCGTTCCGGAGAACCCCCATGTCAGCTTCCCCCGCACACGCGCCGTTGTTGTCGCAGCGCCTCAAGCACGAAACCGAAGCCCTGCACCTGCAGATGCACGACCTGATGGAGCAGGCCAGACCGTTTTCCAGCCGCATGCATTACGCCGGTTTCCTGGCGGTGCAGTACCTGTTCCAGCGCGATATCGAACATCTGCTCGACCGCCCCGGCATCCAGCAGGTGATCCACGATGCTGCCCTGCGCGGACGCGAACACGATGCCCTGCGCGACCTGCAGGACCTCGACATGCCAGTCCCGCACGAATCGCTGGCCACCTGCGAGGTCGCGATGCCCGAAGCGCTGGGCTGGCTGTACGTGTCCGAAGGCTCGACCCTGGGCGCGGCTTTCCTGCTGAAGGAAGCCCAGGCCAGGCTTGGCCTGTCGTCCACCTTCGGCGCCCGCAACCTGTCGGCGTACGACGGCGGGCGCGCGAATGCCTGGCGGCGCTTCGTAGCCGCGCTCGATGACGAGGTCGTACCTTCCAGCCAGCACGACGCCATCATCGAAGGCGCACGCGCAGCCTTCCGGCGCTTCGGCCAGCTGCTGCAGTCCTACGCCCAACCCGCACCGGTTCCCGCCTGAACTTTGCCCATTGCATGAACCCCGTCGTGATTGCCGCGGCGGGCGTGCATGGGCCACGATGAAGCCGTGTCCCGTTGCCGCTCAACATCGCTATGAAGCCATGGATCGCGCTGGTCGTCGTGTTGCTGCTGGCCTGCGGCGGCTTCGTCGCCGCCGGGCCGTACATCGCCATCCACGGCATCCGCAACGCGCTGGCCGAACAGGACACCGGCAAGCTGGAGCGTTACGTCGACTTCCCCACCCTGCGCATCAACCTGCGCGCGCAGCTGCAGGACCGCATCGTGCGTGCGGCCGGCATCGAAACGCAGTCGAGCTTCCTGGGTTCCATCGCCCTGTCACTGGCCGGCGGTGCCGCCGGGATCGGCGTCGATGCAATGGTCACACCCACCGGCATCGCCGCAATCCTGCAGGGCCATTCGGTGTGGAAACGCGCGACGGGCGACACCGCCAACGGCGACACCTACGGCCCGCCGCGCCCGGCCGAACCACTCAAGCAAGTGTCAGGCCACTACAACTCGCTGTCGCGCTTTACCGCGACCACGCAAACCGACGGCGACGCACCGATGACCTTCGTGTTCGAGCGCCAGGGCATTGTGTGGAAGCTGGTGGATATCCAGTTGCCACGTTGAGGTTTGCGAACAATCGTCGTCCCCGCGAACGCGGGCATCCAGCGACTTCAAGCTTCCGCAAGCCAAGACACTGGATCTCCGCTTTCGCGGGGACGACGGAAATGTAGATCGTGCATTCCCTTGAAACAGGTTCACCTGTATTCAATCGTCGGGGAACAGGCCGTTCTTCCAGCTCACATCGCGACCGACCAGAGGTCTGACGTTGAGCGATCTACTGCAGGGTTCCACGCATCCAGGCAGTCAGCAGTGCACCGAGCATCGTCAGCAAACAGCTGGCGATGAAGCTGCCTACAGCGCCCAGGCCGGAAAGCGGCCCTCGCTTCCAGCCGCGCGAGCGAAAGAAATAGTAAGGAAGCGCAAACGCCGCGAGACCAAAGACCGCAACGTTGAGGAAGGGCGAAGCACGATACGCACGCTTCTTCGCGTCGGCGCGGAACCAAATGAAAATGGCGGCAGCCGAAAGAATCAGCAAGGCAATCCCAAGTGGCTCCTGCACCGGTGCCGGAATGGGGCACTGACTCAAGACACCACTGGCAAGCGATGCCAAGGCGAACAGCAACAGGGCAACGCGCTTCGCATTCATGCGCGCCTACTCATTCGCCACACCATGCGGCACATGCCCGGCGGCGGTGTGCGTGCGGGCGCTGTCGATGTTGTGCTGGGAATCGTCGAAGAAAATATCGGCACCGAACGCGGCCAGGAACGGCCCCTTGTGGCGACCACCCAGGAACAGCGCCTCGTCCAGGCGCACGCCCCACTCGCGCAGCGTGCGGATCACACGCTCGTGCGCCGGCGCAGAACGTGCGGTCACCAGCGCGGTGCGGATCGGCGCGTTCTCACCCGGTGGAAACACCGCCTGCAGCTGATGCAGGGCGGACAGGAAGTTGCGGAACGGACCGCCTGACAACAGCTCGCGCGCCTTCTCGCGCTCGTGCGCGCCGAAGGCTTCCACGCCCTGCTCGCGCGAGATGCGCTCACTCTCGTCGCCGAAGATCACCGCGTCGCCGTCGAAGGCAATGCGCAGCTGGGTCGACAGACGCCCCGCCGGTAGTTCACCCGCGGCCGCGGCGGCCTCTTCTGCGCGCTCGCCCGGCGTCTTGGGCAGGATCGTGGCCGCGGCGATGCCATGCCCCAGCGCGCTGCGCACCGAATCCGGATTGGCCGACAGGAACAGGTCGGTGCCGAATGGCTTGACGTACGGCCAGGTCGGTTCGCCGGCAGTGAAGGTGGCCCGCACGATGTCCAGCCCGTAGTGCTGGATGGAATTGAAGATGCGCAGGCCGGTGTCGGCCGAATTGCGCGACAGCAGGATCACCTCCACGCGCGGCTGGTCATCCGGCGCGCCTTTGTTCAAAGCCAGTAGCTTGCGCACGACGGTGAACGCCACGCCGGGGGCGAGCACGTCATCCTCGTGTTCGCGCTGGTAGGCCGCATAGACATCCAGCCCTTCGGACTGCCACAGCGCGTGGCTTTCCTCCAGGTCGAACAGAGCGCGCGAGGTGACCGCGACGGTAAGCAAACGGGGCGTGTTGTCGGCCATGGTCAGATCACGAACTGTTCGCTGAAGATGCGTTCTTCCAGGTTGTGCTCCGGGTCGAACAGCAACGTCACGGTGCGGTCGCGCGACTCGCGGATGGTGACTTCGGTGACATCGCGGAATTCGTGCGAATCGGCCGTCACGCTGACCGGGCGCTTGTAAGGGTCCAGCACGCGGAAACGCACTTCGGTACTGGCCTTGAGGATCGCCCCGCGCCAGCGGCGCGGCCGGTACGGCGCGATCGGCGTGAGGGCAATCGTCTTGCTGTCCAGCGGCAGGATCGGCCCATGCGCGGAGAAGTTGTAGGCCGTGCTGCCTGCCGGCGTCGCCACCAGCACGCCATCGCCAATCATCTCCTCCACCCGGGTCTGGCCGTTGAGCTCGATCTGCAGCTGCGCGGCCTGGCGCGTCTGGCGCAGCAGCGAGACCTCGTTGTAGGCCAGCGAATGCACTTCGATCCCCGACTCGGTCTGGGCCGTCATTTCCAGCGGCCGCAGCTTGGCTGGTTCGGCCGCCGCGATCCTGTCCAGCAGGTCAGCGTCGCGATGGTGGTTCATCAGGAAGCCGACCGTGCCCAGCTTCATGCCGAACACCGGTTTACCCAGCTGGCCGTGGCGGTGAAGGGTCTGCAGCATGAAGCCGTCACCGCCCAACGCAACCAGGATGTCGGCCTGGTCGGGCGCGCACTGGCCGTAGCGGGCGGAGAGTTCGGCAAGCGCCTGCTGCGCCGGTTCGGCGGAGCTGGCCAGGAAGCAAAGTCGTGGGGACGTCATGCGACGCAGGATAACGCGGCATGCGGCGCAAGCGCGGCGCCGCCAACGAGAAACGGGGCAAGGCGCTGGCGCCCTGCCCCGTCGGTCATCCGGCAACGCCGCGAACTGACGTGCTTACGTCAGTTGCGACAGGCGCTGTACCGCGACCGATGCGGTCGGATAGTCCAGCGACTTCTGCGCAGCCACCTCGTCGAGCATCGACAGGGTGAAGCGCAGCGCCGCGTCGTCACGCTGCAGCCAGCGGGCGACCTTGGCTTCGGCGGTGTCACCCGGCAGGGCCAACGCCTGCAGGGTCAGCGCCCGCAGGTGTGACTGCAACTCGTCACGCAGCACGCCGCGGGCCACCGCATGCCAACGCCCATCGACCTGCAGCGCGTCGATCTGGGTCAACAGCCACGGCAGGTGCAGCGCGTCACCCAGTCGGTAATAGACCTTGGACACCGCCACCGGCGAGAGCTTGCGTTCGCGGGCCAGCTCGATGATGTCGGCCGACGGCTCCAGGTACGGCAGCGCCGCCAGTTGGCCAGCCAATGCATCGGGCACGCCCTTGGCCAGCCAGTCGGCCAGCTTGGCCTCGTAGGCCGGACGCAGCGAATCGGGCAGCACGCCGTCTGCGGCACGGATGTCGTTGAAGCCGTCGTGGTAACGCTCCACTGCGGTGGCGATGGCCGGAATCGCACCCGGACGGGTCAGCAGCCAGCGGGTGAAGCCGCGCTGCAGGTTCCAGATCACCTGCAGGGCATCGATCTGCACCGACTCGGCGACCTTGCCGTCCAATGCATCGATCTGCGCCCACAACGCCCGCGCGTCCAGCGTTTCGCGGGTGATGGTGTAGGCCTTGGCGACCTCGCCGATGCCGCGCCCGGTGTCTTCCTGCATGCGCATCAGGAAGGTGGCGCCCATGCGGTTGATCGTGGAGTTGGTCACCGCCGTGGCGATGATCTCGCGCTTCAGGCGCAGCTTCTCCATCTGCGCGGCGTACTTGGCCTGCAGCGGCTGCGGGAAGTAGCGCTGCAACTCCTTGGACAGGTACGGATCTTCGGGGATGTCGGTTTCCAGCAGCTCGGCGAACGTGATCAGCTTGGCGTACGACAGCAGCACCGACAGCTCCGGCCGGGTCAGCCCGAGGCCGCGCGCCTTGCGTTCGGCGAACTCGGCATCGGACGGCAGGTATTCGATCTGACGGTCCAGCAGGCCGCGCGATTCCAGCACCTGCACGAAGTGCTGCTTGGACCCCAGGCGCGGCACGCTCATGCGTTCCATCAGGCTCAGCGCCTGGTTCTGGCGGTAGTTGTCGTTGAGCACCAGCTGGCCGACTTCGTCGGTCATGCTGGCCAGCAAGGTGTTGCGGGCCTTCTCGGTCAGCTTCTTCTGCTGGACCACGCCGTCGAGCAGGATCTTGATGTTGACCTCGTGATCGGAGGTGTCCACGCCGGCAGAGTTGTCGATGAAGTCGGTATTGAGCAGCACGCCACCCAGGGCTGCCTCGATGCGGCCCAGCTGGGTCAGGCCCAGGTTGCCGCCCTCGCCCACCACCTTGCAGCGCAGGTCGCGGCCGTTGACGCGCAATGCGTTGTTGGCACGATCGCCGACATCGGCGTGGGTCTCGGCAGAGGACTTCACGTAGGTGCCGATGCCGCCATTCCACAGCAGGTCCACCGGCGCCTTGAGGATGGCGCTGAGCAGCTCGGTCGGCGAGAGCGTGGTGACCTTCTCGTCCAGTCCCAGCACAGCACGCACTTGCGGGGTGATGGCGATGGTCTTGAGCGTGCGCGGATAGATGCCGCCGCCGGCCGAGATCAGCTTGGCGTCGTAATCGGCCCAGCTGGAACGCGGCACCTGGAACATGCGCGCGCGCTCGACGAACGAACGCGCCGCATCCGGGGTCGGGTCCAGGAAGATGTGGCGGTGGTCGAACGCAGCCACCAGCTGGATGTGCTCGGACAGCAGCATGCCGTTGCCGAACACATCGCCGGACATGTCGCCCACGCCGACCACGGTGAAATCCTCGGCTTGGCTGTCACGGCCCAGCGCACGGAAGTGGCGCTTGACCGACTCCCACGCGCCCTTGGCGGTGATGCCCATGCCCTTGTGGTCGTAACCGACCGAGCCACCCGAGGCGAACGCATCGCCCAGCCAGAAGCCATGATCGATGGCCAGGCCATTGGCGATATCGGAGAACGTCGCCGTGCCCTTGTCCGCGGCCACGACCAGGTACGGGTCGTCGACGTCATGGCGCACCACATCGGTCGGCGGAATGATCTTGCCGCCGACGATGTTGTCGGTGATATCCAGCAGGCCCTGGATGAACATCTTGTAGCAGGCGATGCCCTCGGCCAGGACCGCGTCACGCTCGCCACTGACCGGTGGCTGCTTGACGAAGAAACCGCCCTTGGCGCCGACCGGCACGATCACCGTGTTCTTGACCATCTGCGCCTTGACCAGGCCCAGCACCTCGGTACGGAAATCCTCGCGGCGATCCGACCAGCGCAGGCCACCACGGGCCACCGCGCCGAAGCGTAGGTGCACGCCTTCCACGCGCGGGCCGCACACGAAGATCTCGCGGTACGGACGCGGCTTGGGCAACTCCGGCACCTTGGACGAATCGAACTTGAAGCTGATCGTATGCGCCGGCTTGCCGGCTTCACCCAGCTGGTAATAACTGGTCCGCAGCGTGGCTTCGATGCAGCCCATCAGGCTGCGCAGGATGCGGTCGTCGTCCAGGCTGGAAACGCCATCCAGCAGTTTGACCAGCGCGGCATGCACTGCATCGCACCAGGCCTGGCGCGGCTGCGATGCGGCATCGATCAGTCGCTGCAGGGTTTTGATGGTGTCCTGATCGGCATCGCCAGCCAGGGCCTGCAACTGGGCGACCAGCGCCTCGGCACGCTTGGCGTTACGCGCCTTGGCCGGCAGGTCCAGCGATGGATCGAAGCGTGCTTCGAACATCTGCACCAGCAGCGCGGCCAGCAGTGGATAGCGGGCCAGCGTGTCTTCCACCGAGCCCTGCGAGAATGGCACGCCGGTCTGCAGCAGGTATTTGGTGTAACCGCGCAGCACCGCCACCTGGCGCCAGTTCAGGCCGGCACGCAGGACCAGCCGGTTGAAGCGGTCGTTCTCGGCATCGCCACGCCACACCTGGGCGAAGGCCTCGTCGAAATCCCCGGCACGTGCGGCGACATCGATCGCGCCAATCGCCGGTTCGACCTCGAATTCCTGGATGTAGGACACCGTGCCGTCCACATCCAGTCGGAACGGATGTTCGGAGATCACGCGCAGGCCCATGTTCTCCATCAGCGGCAGCGCGTCGGACAGCGGGATGTCCTGGCCCTGGCGATACAGGTTCAGGCGCAGCGCGCCCTCGCCGGCACGCTGCAGGCTGGAACGGTACAGGCTCAGGCGCAGGTCGGACGGACCATCCAGCGCAGCCAGGCGATCAACGTCATCGGCCGCCAGCTGCACCGAGACGTTCTCGATGTAGTTCTGCGGCAAGGCGCGGCCATAGCTGGCCGCCAGGCCCAGGCCACGGGCTTCGCCATGGCGTTGGATGAGCACTTCGCGCAGGTCGTCCTGCCAGTTGCGCAGCAGGTGGGTCAGGCGCACTTCCAGTTCGACCGCATCGACGCTGATGTCTTCGCCCTGGCGTGGACGCACGGTCATGTGCAGCTGCGCCAGCGGCGATTCGCCCAGCTGCACGGTGGTGTCCACCGCTTCGCCATGCAGGGCTTCCTTCATCAACGCCTCGATGCGCAGGCGCAGTTCGGTGTTGAAGCGGTCGCGCGGGATATAGACCAGCGCCGACCAGAAGCGGCCGTAGCGGTCGCGGCGCAGGAACAGCTTGCTGCGCACGCGCTCCTGCAGGCCCAGGATGCCCATCGCGGTGCGGGCCAGTTCGTCCTGGCTGGACTGGAACAGTTCCTCGCGCGGCAGGGTTTCCAGAATGTGGCGCAGCGCCTTGCCGCTATGGCTGTTCGGCGACAGGCCGGACTGACGCATCACGTGTTCGTGGCGCTCGCGCACCAGCGGGATTTCCCACGGACGGCGGTTGTAGGCGCTGGAGGTGAACAGGCCCAGGAAGCGCTGCTCGCCGGTGATCCGGCCGTTGGCGTCGAACGACAGCACGCCGATGTAATCCATGTAGCCCTTGCGGTGCACGGTGGCACGCGCATTGGTCTTGGTCAGGATCATAGCCTCGGCTTCACCTGCCTCATTGAGCAGGTTGGCCGCCAGCAGGCGGGTCAGGCGCGGCTTGCCGGAGGCATGGCCACGCAACATGCCCAGGCTGGTGTCTTCCAGCGGCACCAGCACGTCTTCGCCCCCCTGCTTCTGCACGCGGTATTCGCGGTAGCCGAAGAAGGTGAAATGGTCGGCCGCGGCCCAGCGCAGGAATTCCTGGGTCTCGCTGCGCGAAGCATCGCTGACCGGCATGCGGCGCGTGGCCAGGTCTTCGGAGACGGCGAGCATCTTCTCGCGCATCGTGCCCCAGTCGCGCACGATCTGGCGCACTTCGTCCAGCACCCGCTCGACCGCCTTGGCGATACGCGGCATCACATCGGCGGGCTGGCGGTCGATCTCCAGCATCATCAACGATTCGGCCTTGCCTTCACCGACGCTGGTGGCCTTGCCGCTCTTGTCACGCTCGAAACGCACCACGGGATGGCCCAGCACATGCACGCCCACGCCCATCGCGGCCAGCGCCATGCTCACCGAGTCGACCAGGAACGGCATGTCGTCATTGACGATCTGCAGCACCGAATGCGGCGATTCCCAGCCATTGGCCTTCAACGTGGCGTTGAACACGCGCACATTGGCCTTGCCCGGCTTGCGGATGCGAGCGAACTCCAGCATGTCGATGGCCATCGCGGCCCAGCCTTCGGCGCTGTGGTGCGGGTATTCGTCCTGCTCCATGCGGCGGTAGAAGGCTTCGGCGAAGATCCGCGCCTGCTCGCGCTTGGCGGCGGGAAGCCGCGCCTTGAGCGCGTCATGGATAGGCTGTAGCGAGAACGCCACCAGCGCGGCCCCCGCCTTTGGCGAGGCCTTGGCGATGGCCTGTTTCACACGTGGGCTGGCGGCGGGCTTGGAGCCCTTGCTGGTCTTGTTGTTCTTACCTGTCGCGGCGGCCGTCTTGGCCTTGGGTTTGGAAGCGGATTTATCGCGAAGCCTGCTGTTGCCAGTGGTACTCATACAGTCGCAGTCACACGGTTGAAGGTAATTGCCAATTGTATGCCTGCGCCCGATGACGGCCGTGCTGCGCAGCATCACGATTCGGGTGCGTTTCATGTGCAACCCGGTCGTGGCAGCGCTGGCACCCCGGCAACCCCGGACCTTCGTCCCCGCGGTGAAAGCCACACGAACATCCGCGAGGGCTGTCCAACCCGTCACCCATTCGTCACCCGGGCTTTACACATCCACGAAAGGCTTGTGCACAAGGCATTTCCGGGGTGTTCAAATTCTAAACTGGACGGTATAGTCCAGCCCCCATGGGCTATCCCGATCCAACCACCACCGCCGGTCGTCGCCAGCGGGTTCTCGCCGCGGTGCGTGCGTTGATGGCCGAACAGGGCTTTCGCGTGAGCATGGACGCGGTCGCGCAACGTGCCGGATGCTCCAAGCAAACGCTGTACGCCCAGTTCGGCAGCAAGAATGCGCTGCTGCAGGACCTGATGCAGGAACACCTGGACATCACCACCTCGCGGCTTGAGGCTTTCGATGGTCAGGTCCGCGAACCGCTGCTGGCGTTTGCCATCGAACACCTCGAGCGCATTTCCGCGCCGGACGTAGTCGCCAGCATCAGGCTTTTCAGTGCCGAATCACCGCAGTTCCCGGAAGAGGCGCGCTCGATCTGGCGCGATGGCGGCGAAAGCCTGCTGGCCCGCCTGGCCGCATGGTTGTCGCTGGCCATGGATGCCGGATGCCTCAGGCGTGACCAACCGCACGTGGCAGCGGAAATATTGTTGAGCATGATGCTGGGCATGGATCTGGAACGACAGCGCTTCTCCGTCCCGCAACGCACGCCGGAAGCACAGCACACCTGGGCCGAACTGGCCGTTGACACGTTTCTCCGCGCGTATGCACCGCCTCCCCGCGCAGCTCACTGCTGAAGCCCTCCTTCACAAGTGTCCGTTCCTTCCCTTGTCCGATCTTTCCTTTCACCACCCACGTTTTCTCGGAGCTCCCTCCTCATGACCGCCTCAACCCGCTCGCTCCTGCTCAGCTCCGCCATCGTGCTGGCACTGGCCGCCTGCAGCAAGAAAGAAGAACAGCAGGCGCCACCGCCGCCGGAAGTCGGCGTGGTCAAGGTCCAGCCGCAGACCGTGCCGCTGGTGCGTGACTTCAGCGGCCGCCTGGCACCGGTGCGCAGCGCCGACGTGCGTGCCCGCGTGGCCGGCGTGCTGCTCAAGCGCACCTACGACGAAGGCACCGACGTGAAGGAAGGCCAGGTGCTGTTCAAGATCGACCCGGCGCCGCTGCAGGCCGACTTGAGCTCGGCCCAGGGCCAGCTTGCCTCGGCCCAGGCCACCTACACCAACGCCCACGTCGCCGCCGAACGCGCGCGCCAGCTGGCGCCGCAGAAGTACGTGTCGCAGTCGGACCTGGACGATGCCCAGGCCACCGAGCGCAGCGCGCAGGCCTCGTTGCAGCAGGCCAAGGCCGCCGTGACCAATGCCCAGATCAGCCTGGGCTATGCCAGCGTCACCGCACCGATCTCCGGCCGCGCCGGCAAGCAGCAGGTCACTGAAGGTGCGCTGGTCGGTTCCAGCGACGTCACCCTGCTGACCACGGTCGACCAGATCGATCCGCTGTACATCAACTTCTCGATGAGCTCCTCGGAACTGTCGGCGCTGCGCCAGGCACAGGGCCAGGGCGATGTCAGCCTCAACGACACCGCCAACACCAGCGTCAAGGTGCTGATGAACAACGGCCAGGCCTACGACCAGACCGGCACCCTGGACTTCTCCGACGTGGTCGTGGACCAGGCCACTGGCGCGGTCTCGCTGCGCGCCACCCTGCCCAATCCGCAGAAGGCGCTGCTGCCGGGCAGCTTCGTCACCGTGCAGGCCGACCTGGGCCAGCGCAGCAACATCTTCCTGGTGCCGCAGGCCGCCATCCAGCGCGATACCAACGGCGCCTACGCCATGGTGGTGGGCCTGGACGGCAAGGTCTCGCGCAAGGACGTGCAGATGGAAAGCCGCGCACAGGGCGGCGACTGGATCATCACCAGCGGCCTGAACACCGGCGACCAGGTGATCGCCCTGGGCCTCCAGAAGGCCAGGGACGGTGGCCAGGTCAAGGCGATCCCGTACGAGCAGGCACTGGCCCAGGCCAAGCAGCAGGCAGGCGGCCCCGCGCAGGCGGCTGCCGCGCCGCAGGCCGGCCAGCCCAAGGCCGATGCCGCAGCCCCCGAAGCGAAGGGCGATGACGCCCAGCCGGCCGAAGGCCAGGCCAAGTAAGGAACCGCTCCGATGCCCAAGTTTTTCATCAACCATCCGGTCTTCGCCTGGGTTGTGGCGATCCTGATCTCGCTTTCGGGCGTGATCGCGATCCTCAACCTCGGCGTGGAGTCCTACCCCAACGTCGCCCCGCCGCAGATCACGGTGTCCGCGACCTACCCGGGCGCCAGTGCCGACACGGCCGAACGTTCGGTGACCCAGGTCATCGAGCAACAGCTGACCGGCATCGACAACCTGCTGTACTTCAGCTCGACGTCCAGCTCCTCCGGCCGTTCGACCATCACCCTGACCTTCCAGACCGGCACCGACCCGGACATCGCCCAGGTCCAGGTGCAGAACAAGGTCTCGCTGGCCGAGTCCCGCCTGCCCAGTGAGGTGACCGACCAGGGCGTGGTGGTGGCCAAGGCCAACGCCGGCTTCCTGATGGTGGTGGCGGTGCAGTCCAACGTCGCCGCGATCGACCGCAACCAGCTCAACGACATCATCGCCTCGCGCGTGCTCGACCAGATCGCCCGTGTCCCGGGCGTGGGCAGCACCCAGCACTTCGGTTCCGAGTACGCCATGAACATCTGGCTGGACCCGGGCAAGCTGCAGGGCTACAACATGTCGGCCAGCACGGTGCTGACGGCCATCCAGGCGCAGAACGTACAGTTCGCCGCCGGTGCACTGGGTGCCGATCCCGCGCCGCAGGACCAGTCGTTCCAGGTCAGCGTGTCGGCCGAAGGCCGCTTCACCCAGCCCGAGCAGTTCGAGGAAATCATCCTGCGGGCCAATGCCGATGGCAGCACGGTCCGCCTGAAGGACGTGGCGCGGGTGGCGTTCGGCCCGCAGAACTACGGCTTCGACACCAAGTTCGACGGCAAGCCGGTGGGTGCGTTCGGCATCCAGCTGCTGCCCGGCGCCAATGCACTGAGCGTGTATGAGGCCGTGACCGCCAAGATGAATGACCTGGCGGGCAGCTTCCCGCAGGGCGTCAGCTGGTTCACGCCGTACGAGACCACGACCTTCGTCAAAATCTCCATTGAGGAAGTGGTCCACACGCTGGTGGAAGCCATCATCCTGGTGTTCCTGGTGATGCTGATCTTCCTGCAGAACTTCCGCGCGACGATCATCCCCACCCTGGTCATCCCGGTGGCGCTGCTGGGCACCTTCCTGGGCCTGTTCATCATCGGCTTCACCATCAACCAGCTGACCATGTTCGCGCTGGTGCTGGCGATCGGCATCGTGGTCGATGACGCGATCGTGGTGATCGAGAATGTCGAACGCATCATGGCGGAAGAAAAACTTCCGCCGCGCGAGGCCACCGTCAAGGCGATGGAGCAGATCACCGGTGCAGTGATCGCCATCACCGTGGTGCTGGCGGCGGTGTTCATCCCGTCGGCCCTGCAGGGCGGCGCCTCGGGCGAGATCTACAAGCAGTTCGCCTTGACCATCGCCATCTCGATGGGCTTCTCGGCGTTCCTGGCGCTGGGCTTCACCCCGGCACTGTGCGCCAGCTTCCTCAAGCAGCACGCGCACGACAGCCACGAAAAGCCGAAGAACATCGTCTTCCGCACGTTCGAGAAGTACTACGGCAAGGTCGAGCGCACCTACGTGGGCACCATCGGCCGACAGGTGCGCCATGCACCGCGCTGGATGATGGTGTTCGCGGTGCTGGTGGTGCTGACCGGTTTCCTGTTCAGCCGCATGCCGACCAGCTTCATCCCCGATGAAGACCAGGGCTACGCGCTGGGCATCGTGCAGTTGCCGCCGGGTTCGCCGCTGTCCAAGACCAACGAGGCCATGGAGCAGATCCGCGGCACGCTGAGCAAGATCGATGGCTTCCAGGGCATGTTCCAGATCTCCGGCTTCAGCTTCCTGGGCCAGGGCGAGAACGTCGGCATGGCCTTCATCAAGCTCAAGCCGTGGGACGAACGCCCGGGCGGCATCACCCAGTTCATTGGCCAGGCCAACGGCGCGCTGCAATCGGTCAAGGGCGCGCAGATCTTCGTGGTCAACCTGCCGACCATCCAGGGCCTGGGCCAGTTCGGCGGCTTCGACATGTGGCTGCAGGACCGCACCGGCGCCGGCGCCGATGCACTGATGGCGGCACGCAACCAGCTGCTGGGCATCGCCTCGCAGGACAAGACCCTGATGCAGGTGCGTCCCAACACGCTGGAAAACGCCCCGCAGCTGCAGCTCAAGGTCGACCGCGTGCAGGCGCAGTCGATGGGCCTGTCGGTCACTGACATCTACACCTCCATCCAGCTGATGCTGGCGCCGGTGTACGTCAACGACTTCTTCTACGGTGGCCGCATCAAGCGCGTGAACATGCGTGCCGATGCACCGTTCCGCACCGGCGCAGAGTCGCTGAGCCAGTTCTATACGCCCAGCAGCACCGAGACCGACGCCAGCGGCAACGCCGCGATGATCCCGCTGAGCAACGTGGTCTCCACCAGCTGGAATTCGCTGCCGCCGTCGCTGGCCCGTTACAACGGCTACTCGGCCGTGAACATCAACGGTGCGCCGGTCCCGGGCAGTTCGTCGGGCCAGGCCATGGCCACCATGGAAGGCATCGTTACCGACCAGCTGCCGGCCGGTTTCGGCTACGACTGGTCGGGCATGAGCTACCAGGAAATCCTGGCCGGCAACAGCGCCACGCTGTTGATGGTGCTGTCGCTGGTGGTGGTGTTCCTCTGCCTGGCCGCTTTGTATGAAAGCTGGTCGATCCCGGTGTCGGTGTTGCTGGTGGTGCCGCTGGGCGTGCTGGGCGCGCTTGCGTTCTCGCTGCTGCGCGGCCTGTCCAACGACATCTTCTTCAAGATCGGCCTGATCACGGTGATCGGCCTGGCGGCGAAGAACGCGATCCTGATCGTGGAGTTCGCGGTGATGGAGCGCGCGCAGGGCAAGACGCTGCACGATGCCATCGTCAACGCCGCGCACCTGCGCATGCGTCCGATCCTGATGACCTCGTTCGCCTTCATCATGGGCGTGGTGCCGATGGCCATCTCCAGCGGTGCCGGCGCCAACGCCCGCCACGCCATCTCCACCGGCGTGATCGGCGGCATGGTGTTCGCCACGTTCCTGGGCCTGCTGCTGATCCCGATCTTCTTCATCGTGGTCCGCCGCATGCTGGGCGACAAGATGGACGAGCCGTCCAAGGAATACCTGGAAGCCCACAAGGACCAGGCCGGCGAAGGCTCGCCGCAGGGGCACGGCGGCCACTAAGCCGTCCGTTTCCCGCACAAAAAAAGCCCCGGCATTGCCGGGGCTTTTTTGTGTTTGGCGTGATGGACCGAACCGGCTCAGTCGGCCAGCTGGCAGGTCGCCGGCTTGGCCGAGGTGAACAAGGCCTGCGTGGCCCATTCGGGATGATCGACGAACGGATTGCGATTGCCCTGGAAGCTGTAGATCACCTCGTTGCGCTCGCGCTCGACATCGTCCGGCGGATCGGCCGCGCTCCAGGCCAGCAGCGTGGACAGCAGGCCCATGTAGGCCGGCGAGGAGGACGTGATGACGATCTTGCTGCGGTCGTCGGTCAGCTCCAGGTCCGGCTCGCTCTGCCCGGTATTCGGGTCGGCATCACCTTCGTAGCGGATGGCCATGTACATCACCGCACGGGCCACATCGCCCTTGTGCGCGGCCCAGACTTCGAACGAGCCCTGGTTGCCATCCGGCGACTTCACCCAGTTGGAATTGCCGGGGTACACGCCACTGCCACCACCCTCGCCGTTGTTGGCTTCGGTCGCACGCTCACCGCAGCCCGAGCTGCAATCGGCATACGGCTTGTTGCCGCGATCGGCGTTGTAGCTGCTGTCGGTGAGGAACAGCATGTGGGTGTCGGTATAGGGCGCATAGGGCAGGCCCATGTCGCCGGTCGCACTGCCGAAGCCCAGCGAATTGGGCCAGGTGTGTTCGCGGTTGTAGGTGGTCCCCGATCCCGTGCCGGCCCGGTCGCTGACCTTGGTGTAGCTGTGGTTCTTGTAAACATCCAGGACCTTGCTGCTGTCGGCAGGATTCTCGTCGGCGATTTCCAGGATCGACCAGGTATTGGTCCCACTACCGCTGTACGGATAGGCGGTGTGGCCCTTGATCGTTTCGTACAGCGAGCAGCGCAACTGGCTGGGGCTGCTGGTGTTGACCTTGCCGTAGTAGTCACCGGGATCGCCGCCGCCACCGCCTGCATCGGCCACATTGAAGGCCACCACGGTGTTCGCCGACGGATGCGCGCCTTCGCCATCACTGACCGCCGAGGCGTTGACGGTGAAGCTGCAGCTTTCGCCCGCCACCAATGCGGTATCGGTCGACGCCGCAAAGCCGGTGCCGCTGCTGGCATAGGTCAACGCGACACTGCCACTGCTCGCACAGCTCAGCGACAGCGCACCGCTGGCCAGCGTGACCGGCTCGCTGAAGGTGACTTCAAGATCGCCTGCCGCAGGGAATCCGGTTGCGCCGTTGGTCGGGGTCGTCGAGACCACGCTGGGCGGCGTGTTGGTGTCCCCGCCCCCACCGCTGCCGGTAAAGGTCTGGCCCGCGTTGCAGGCACCGAAGGTCTGCGTGGCCGATCCGTTCCAGCTGAAATCGGCATACGCCGCGCCGCTGCCGCCCAGTTGCAGCGACGTGCCCACCGCGGTGCTGCTGCCTTCACTGACCGGGAGGTTGCTGCTGGTGCTGCCAGCCGCCGGACCGCTGCTGGCGGTGACCTGGCCTTCGTAGCTGATGAACTGCACCAGCGCGCCGCTGCCGTTGACCAGGGCCACGCCATCGGCACTGCCGTTCTGCAGGCCATCGCGTGGATAGGTCACCGTGGCGATGGTGGCGTTGCCGCCGCAGGTGACCACCGAACCCGCGCCCAGCGTGCTGGTACCGTAGGTGCTGCCGCCGTTGTAGAGCACCAGCTGGTAGCCGGCCAGGCTTTCGCCCGCGGTAGCGACCACTTCGATCGCCTCACCGGTATCGGCACCGGTGTTGTCGTAATGCAGCTCGTTGATGAAGACCGCGGCCTGCGCCTGCGTGCAGAACGCGAGGCCCAGGCCGAGGTAAAGCGGGGACAACCTTGTGCGTGACGCCATGACAACTCCTTTTGCATCGGGGGAACGGGCGATTCTGGCTGGCATCGCCAAGCAAAAACCCTCGAATGCACCACGGAACGCAGGCGCCGGAAACGCAGATGGCGCCTTGCGGCGCCACCTGCACAACGGCATGACACAGGTGTTTCAGCGCAGGCCTGTTTCCCCGCGTGCAATCACCAGGCGCTGGATCTCGCTGGTGCCTTCGTAGATCTCGGTGATCTTGGCATCGCGGAAGTAGCGCTCCAGCGGCATCTCTTTCGAGTACCCCATGCCGCCGTGGATCTGCACGGCCTGGTGGGTGATCCACATCGCCGCTTCGGAGGCGGTGAGCTTGGCGATGGCCGCTTCGCTGCTGAACTTCTTGCCCTGCCCCTTCAACCACGCCGCGCGCAGGGTCAGCAGCAGCGACGCATCCAGCTTGCACTTCATGTCGGCGATCTTGGCCTGGGTCATCTGGAAGGTGCCGATCGGCGCACCGAAGGCCTTGCGCTCCTTCACGTATTCCAGGGTCTTCTCGTAGGCGGCACGCGCGATGCCGATGGCCTGCGAGGCGATGCCGATGCGTCCGGCATCCAGTACGCCCATGGCGATCTTGAAGCCCTCGTTCTCGACCCCGACCACCTCGTTGGCCTGCGCCACGTAGTCGGCGAATTCGATTTCACAGGTGGCCGAGGCACGGATGCCCAGCTTCGGCTCGGTCTTGCCGCGGTGGAAACCAGGCTTGTCGGTATCGATGATGAAAGCGGTGATGCCCTTGGCCCCCTTGTCCGGCGCGGTCATCGCAAACAGCACGATGTACTTGGCCACCGGACCGGAGGTGATCCAGCTCTTCTTGCCGTTGATGACGAAGCTGCCGTCCTCCTGCTTCACCGCGCGGCAGCGCATGGCCGTGGCATCGGAACCGGACTGCGGCTCGGTCAGGGCGAAGGCGCCGATCTGGCTGCCGTCGGCGATGGCACGCACGTACAGCTGCTTCTGTTCCTCGGTGGCGAACTTCAGCAGGCCCGAGCAGTACAGCGAGTTGTTGACCGACATGATGGTCGAATGCGCGGCATCGCCAGCGGCCACTTCGATCATCGCCAACACGTAGCTGATCGGGTCCATCCCCGCGCCGCCGTATTCCTCCGGCACCTCGATCCCCATCAGTCCGTTTTCACCCAGTAGCTGGATGTTCTCCAACGGGAATTCGCCGGCCTTGTCGAAATGCTCGGCGCTGGGTGCGATCTTTTCCTGCGCGATCCGGCGGGCCACATCCTGGATCATCAACTGCTCTTCGGTGTATCCGAAATCCACGGTCCTTCCCTCCTCTGGGTGCGATTCCGGCATTGTAGCCACACACCATGCGGGCGCGTATGGAATTGACCCGACCACATATCGCCGTCAAAATATCTCCGTATCGCGATATAGAGATAGATCATGGATCTGGAAGCCTGGTCGGCCCGCCTGAAGGTCTTCGCCGACGCCACCCGCGTGCGCCTGCTCGCCCTGTTGGCCGGTGAGGAACTCACCGTGGCCGAACTGTCGGCGATCACCCGCCTGGCCCAGCCGCGTGTGTCCACCCACCTGGCCAAGCTCAAGGACGCCGGCCTGGTCCGCGACCGGCGCGCCGGCGTATCGGCGTACTACCGCTTCGACGAGGACAACCTGGATCCGGCCCAGCAAGATCTCTGGCGCAGCCTGCGGGCAGGCAGTGACGATCCGCTGCTACGCCAGGACGCCGAGCGCGTGGCCGAAGTCCTGGCCGCCCGCGCCGCCACCCAGAACTGGGCCGACACCGTCGCCGGCGACATGGAGCGCCACTACTCGCCGGGCCGCACCTGGGAAGCGCTGGCGCGCACCGCGCTGCCGCTGCTGGAAACCCGCGATGTGCTGGACATCGCCTCCGGCGACGGCGTGCTGGCCGAACTGCTGTCGCCGCACTCCAGTCGCTATGTGTGCGTGGACACCAGCGCCCGCGTGGTCGCCGCCGCCGGCGAGCGCCTGCGCCGCTTCCCCAACGTGGAAGTGCGCGAAGGCGACATGCACGCCCTGCCCTTCGACGATGCCAGCTTCGACCTGGTGGTGCTGATGCACGCACTGACCTATTCCACCGCCCCGGCCCGCGCCGTGGCCGAAGCCGCGCGCGTGCTGCGTCCCGGTGGCAAGGTGCTGATCAGCTCGCTGGCCCGCCACGAACACCAGCCGGTCGTGAATGCCTACGGCCACGTCAACCTGGGTTTCACCGACGTCGAGCTGACCGCCTTCACCGAAGCGGCCGGCCTGACCGCCACCAACCTGCACACCGTCACCCGCGAACGCCGTCCACCGCATTTCGAAGTGCTGTCGCTGACAGGCATCAAGCCGTGAGGATTTGCGCATGACCATGACCACCCAGACCCTGCCCTGGCTCAATCCGGAACGCGCCCAGCTGCTGCTGGACGCGCTGGCCAGCCGCATCCTGATCATCGATGGCGCCATGGGCACCATGATCCAGCGCCATCGCCTGGAAGAAGCCGACTATCGCGGCGCGCGCTTCGCCGACGGCTTCGACAGCACCCACACCGAGGAAGGCCACGTGCACGGCCCCGGCTGCGACCACGGCCATGACCTCAAGGGCAACAACGACCTGCTGCTGCTCAGCAATCCGCAGATCATCGCCGGCGTGCACACCGACTACCTTGAAGCCGGTGCGGACCTGCTGGAGACCAACACGTTCAACGCGACCTCGGTCAGCCAGGCCGATTACCACCTGGAACACCTGGTCTACGAGTTGAACAAGGAAGGCGCGCGCATCGCCCGCGCATGCTGCGACGCCATCGAGTTGAAAACACCGGACAAGCCGCGCTTCGTGATCGGCGTGCTCGGTCCGACCAGCCGCACCGCCTCGATCAGCCCGGACGTCAACGACCCCGGCTACCGCAACACCAGCTTCGACGCGCTGCGCGTGACCTATCGCGAAGCCATCGAGGGGCTGATCGACGGCGGCGCCGACACCATCATGGTCGAGACCATCTTCGACACGCTCAATGCCAAGGCCGCGTTGTTCGCCATCGAGGAAGTGTTCGACGCGCGCGGCGCGCGCCTGCCGGTGATGATCTCAGGCACGATCACCGACGCCTCCGGCCGCACCCTGTCCGGCCAGACCGCCGAAGCGTTCTACACCTCGCTGATGCACGCCAGGCCACTCTCGATCGGGCTGAACTGCGCACTGGGCGCCAAGGACCTGCGTCCACACGTGGAGACGCTCTCCACCGTCGCCGACTGCTACGTCAGCGCCCACCCCAATGCCGGCCTGCCCAACGCTTTCGGCGAATACGACGAGACCCCGGAGGAAATGGCCGAGACGCTGCACGAGTTCGCTACGGCCGGGCTGTTGAACCTGGTCGGCGGCTGCTGCGGCACCTCGCCCGACCACATCCGTGCCATCGCCGAAGCGGTGGCCGGCATCGCGCCACGGGTGCTGCCGCAGCCACTGTCGCAGGCCGCCTGATCCAGAGAGCGCCATCATTCCCGCGAAGGCGGAGCGCTTCTCAACAGCCGCATGGCTGGCCATCCATGCGCACTGATCCCGCAGTTTCTTGATCAACCTAGCCAAAGTCCCTGGATTCCCGCCTTCGCGGGAATGACGAGCCAAGCAGAACCGCCATGACGCCTACGCCCCGCTACACCCGCCTGTCCGGCCTCGAACCGCTGCTCATCACCCCTGAGCTGCTGTTCGTCAACGTCGGCGAGCGCACCAACGTCACCGGCAGCGCGCAGTTCCGCAAGCTGATCAAGGAAGAGCGTTACGAGGAAGCCGTCGAAGTCGCGCGCCAGCAGGTGGACAGCGGCGCGCAGATCCTCGACGTCAACATGGACGAGGGCCTGATCGATTCCGAAAAGGCGATGGTGCGCTTCCTCAACCTGATCATGTCCGAGCCTGATATCGCCCGCATCCCGGTGATGGTGGACAGCTCCAAGTGGAGCGTGATCGAGGCCGGCCTGCAGTGCCTGCAGGGCAAGGGCGTGGTCAATTCAATCTCGCTCAAGGAAGGCGAAGCGGCCTTCATCGAGCACGCCTTGAAGGTGCGCCGCTACGGCGCCGCAGCCGTGGTCATGGCCTTCGACGAGACCGGCCAGGCCGATACCTGCGCGCGCAAAGTCGAGATCTGCACCCGCGCCTACCGGCTGCTGGTGGACCAGCTGGACTTCCCACCGGAAGACATCATTTTCGACCCGAACATCTTCGCCGTGGCCACCGGCATCGAGGAACACGACAACTACGCCGTGGACTTCATCGAGGCCACGCGCATCATCAAGGACACCTTGCCGCATTGCCATGTGTCAGGCGGCGTATCGAACGTGTCGTTCTCCTTCCGCGGCAACGAAACCGTGCGCGCGGCGATCCATTCGGTGTTCCTGTACCACGCCATCAAGGCCGGCATGGACATGGGCATCGTCAACGCCGGCGGCCTGCCGATCTACGACCAGCTGGATCCCGAACTGCGCGAGCGCGTGGAGGACGTGATCCTCAACCGTCGCAAGGACGGCACCGAGCGCCTGCTGGAAATCGCCGAGCGCTACAAGGGCAAGAAGGGCGAGAAAAAGGTCGAGGACCTGGAATGGCGCAGCCGCAGCGTGCGCGAGCGCCTGACCCATGCCCTGGTCCATGGCATCGACGCCTTCGTCGAGACTGATACAGAGGAAGCCCGCGCCGAAGCGACCCGCCCACTGGACGTGATCGAAGGCCCGCTGATGGACGGCATGAACGTGGTCGGCGACCTGTTCGGCGCCGGCAAGATGTTCCTGCCGCAGGTGGTCAAGTCCGCACGCGTGATGAAGAAGGCCGTGGCCTACCTGCTGCCCTTCATCGAAGAGGAAAAGCTGCGCACCGGCGATGTCGCCAAGTCCAACGGCAAGATCATCATGGCCACGGTCAAGGGCGACGTGCACGACATCGGCAAGAACATCGTCGGCGTGGTCCTGGCCTGCAACAACTTCGAGGTGGTCGACCTGGGCGTGATGGTGCCGACCCAGACCATCCTGGATCGGGCCCGCGCCGAGAACGCCGACATCATCGGCCTGTCCGGGCTGATCACGCCCTCACTGGAAGAAATGACCCACGTGGCGCGCGAAATGCAGCGCCAGGGCTTCGAGATGCCGCTGATGATCGGCGGCGCCACCACCTCGCGTGCGCACACTGCGCTGAAGATCGACCCGCACTACACCGCGCCGACGGTGTGGGTGAAGGACGCCTCGCGCGCGGTCGGCGTGGCCCAGTCGCTGATCTCGCGCGACATGCGCGCCGCGTTCGTCGCCGCCAACGATGCCGACTACGCCGAGATCCGCCAGCGCCACAAGAACCGCGGCGACGCCAAGCGCTTGGTCACGCTAGGCAAGGCACGGGCGCAGAAATTCAACGGCGACTGGGACAACTACACGCCACCGACGCCGAACAAGCCCGGCATCACCGTGTTCGACGATTACCCGCTGGCTGAACTGGCCGAGGTCATCGACTGGACGCCGTTCTTCCAGGCCTGGGAACTGGCCGGCAAATACCCCGCAATCCTCACCGACGAAGTGGTCGGCACCCAGGCCAGCGAACTGTTCGCCGATGCCCAGGCGATGCTCAAGCAGATCGTCGAGGAAAAATGGCTGACCGCCAAAGCGGTGTTCGGCCTGTGGCCGGCCAACAGCGTCGGCGATGACGTGGTGCTGCAGCACCACGACGGCGAAGCCACGCTGCGCTTCCTGCGCCAGCAGGTGGACAAGCCGGTCGAACGCCCGGACTTCTGCCTGGCCGATTTCATCGCGCCCAGGGACAGCGGCAAGCAGGACTGGATCGGCGGCTTCGCGGTCACCGCCGGCATCGGCATCGACCCGCACGTGGCCCGCTTCGAAGCCGCATTCGACGATTACAACGCGATCCTGCTCAAGGCCCTGGCCGACCGCCTGGCCGAAGCCATGGCCGAACGCCTGCACCAACGCGTGCGCACCGAGTTCTGGGGCTACGACACCGGCGAAACCCTGGACAACGAAGCGCTGATCGCTGAAGCCTACCGCGGCATCCGCCCTGCCCCTGGTTACCCGGCCTGTCCGGAACACAGCGAGAAGGGCCTGCTGTTCGACCTGCTCGACGCGCCAGGCAACGCCGGCATGTCCCTGACCGAAAGCTTCGCGATGCTGCCCACCGCGGCGGTGTCCGGCTATTACTTCAGCCACCCGAAGTCGCAGTATTTCGTGGTCGGCCGCGTATCCAAGGAACAGGCCGGCGATTACGCCAGGCGCAAGGGTGTGGAGCTGGCCCAGGTCGAACGCTGGCTGGCTTCGAACCTGGATTACGATCCGGACTGATTGGCTTCGATCACGCTGTTGCAGGCCAAGAAAAACCCCGCGCGAGGCGGGGTTTTTCGTTTTCTGCGCAGACGCAGCGGCGGTCAGTCGCCCTGCTGCTTCTGCAAGTGCTCCCAGCGCTCCTGGGCATCCAGGGTGCGCTCGGCGGTCAGGCGCGCCTCAAGACGCTCCAGGCCGATCTCTTCACCGGTGTCCACGCAGTAACCATAGTCGCCAGCTTCCAGGCGCTTGAGCGTGCTGTCGATCTTGCCGATCAGCTTGCGATAGCGGTCGCGGGTGCGCAGTTCGAGCGAGTTCTCGGTTTCGCGGGTGGCGCGCTCTGCTTCGTCGCCCACGTCGCGCACTTCGTCCTTCAGGTTCTCGATGGTCTGCTTGGATTCCTCGACCAGATCCGCGCGCCAGCTCATCAGGCGCTGGCGGAAGTACTCCAGCTGCAGCGGGCTCATGTACTCCTCGTCACCCTTGGGCTTGTAGCCGGCGGGCAACTGGGGACGGCCGGTGGCCTCGTCGATGGCGTAGTCGACCTTGCGCGCCTTGGTCTTGGGCGCAGCCTCGGTCGTGCGGGCAACGACGGCAACGGCGATCTTGCCGGTCACCCGTGCGGCCGCTGGCTTGGCGGGCACGACAGGCTTGGCCGGCGCAACGGATTTGGTGGTCTTGGTGGTTTTCGATGGGGTCTTGGAAGCGGGCACAGTGTTCTTTGCAGGAGCGGCCTTGGCAGGCGACGCGGCAGGCGCAGGCGTCGCGGCGGGCTTCGCCGGCGGGGCCTTGCTGCGGCCGACGGCCTTGGCAGGAGCGGATTTGGCCGGAGCGGTCTTGGCGACCGGCTTCGGTGCGGGCTTGGGCGCGGGCTTCCCTGCTGCGGCCTTCTTGACCGGCGCAGGCGCCGGCTTTTTCACGGCCGCAGGCTTGGCGGCTGTGGCGGTGCTCGTGGTCTTTTTCGCAGCAACAGTCTTGGTGGCCGCCGGTTTCTTGCTGGCCACAGGCGCGGCCTTCTTCGCCGGTGCCGGTTTGGCCGGAGCCTTGGCAACGGGGACTTTCTTCGCAACGGCGGGCGACTTGACGGCCTTGATGGCCTTTTTTGCGGGTTTCTTGGCTGCCACGAACAGCGTCCTTGATGATTCCCGGGCCGGGAAAAGCGGGCCTTTATAGCTCACCCACGCAGGGGGGGCAACCACGCGGCCGGTCCATCGCTTATCATCGGGCCATGCTCCAGCGCGGACTCATTGTCTTATTGCGCGGCTACAAGCGTTTCATCAGCCCACTGTTGGGACCACGCTGCCGCTTCGAGCCCAGCTGCTCGGTCTATGCCATGGACGCGATCGCACGCTTTGGCGTGCTGCGCGGCTGCTGGATGGCCGCTGGCCGGGTGGGCCGCTGCCACCCCTTCCACCCTGGCGGGTACGATCCCGTCCCTGACGCCCCGCATTCATCTTCGCGCCAAGGAAACTGCAAATGCCCGCCACCGTGATCGTCAACGCGCGCCTGGTCAATGAAGGGCGCGAGACAACCGGTGACCTGCGTTTCGAGAACGGCCGCATCACGAAGATCGCTTCCAGGGTCGCACCCGGCGCGGGCGATACCGTGATCGAGGCCGGCGGCCGCTGGCTGCTGCCGGGGATGATCGACGACCAGGTCCATTTCCGCGAACCCGGACTGACCCACAAGGGTGACATCGCGACCGAATCGGCCGCAGCCGTGGCCGGTGGCCTGACCACCTTCATGGACATGCCCAATACCAACCCGCCGACGCTCAATGCCGACGCGCTGGAAGCCAAGTACGCCAGCGCACAGGGCCGCGCCTGGGCCAACCACGGCTTCTACATGGGGGCCAGCAACGACAACCTGGCCGACATCCAGCGCATCGACCCAAAAACCACGCCGGGCGTGAAGGTCTTCATGGGCGCCTCGACCGGCAACATGCTGGTGGACGACCCCGAAACGCTGGATGCGATCTTCCGCGACACGCCGGTGCCGATCATCACGCACTGCGAAGACACGCCGACGATCGACGCCAACCTGGCCAGGTACCGGGAGAAGTACGGCGATGACATCCCGGTGCAGTTCCACCCGGACATCCGTTCGCGCGAGGCCTGCATCAAATCCACGCGCCTGGCGCTGTCGCTCGCGCAGAAGCACGGCACCCGGCTGCATGTGCTGCACCTCTCCACCGCCGAGGAGCTGGCGCTGTTCAAGGCCGGTCCGCTGGTCAACAAGGACGGCGTGCGCAAGAAGATCACCGCCGAGACCTGCATTCATTTCCTGCGCTTCGACCGCAATGATTACGCGCGCCTGGGCAACCTGATCAAGTGCAATCCGGCGATCAAGGACCCGGCCGACCGCATCGCGCTGATCAAGGCGCTGGCCGAGAACGTGATCGATGTGCTGGCCACCGACCACGCCCCGCACACACTGGAAGAGAAAGCGCAGACCAGCTACGCCAGGGCGCCCGGCGGCCTGCCGCTGGTGCAGCACGCACTGGTGGCCGCACTGGAACTGGTCCACGAGAAGAAGATCCAGGTCACCCAGGTCGTGCAGAAGTTCGCACACGCGCCGGCACAGTTGTTCGACGTCAAGGACCGCGGTTTCCTGCGCGAAGGCTACTGGGCCGACCTGGTGTTGATCGATGACGAGGAATTTGCCGTCAAACGCGAGGACGTCCTGTCCAAGTGCGGCTGGTCGCCGTTCGAAGGCACCACCTTCCAGCACAGGATCGGCGCGACCTGGGTGAACGGCCGCATGGTCTGGAACGGCGAGCAGTTGGTCGGCACCCCGAAGGGGCTGCGGCTGGAATTCAACCGATGAGGCGCGCCTTGCTGGCCCTGCTGCTGGCCGTGGCCGGCAGCGCAGGAATGCCAGCCCTCACAGCGACAGCGCAGCAGGCCCAGTCCACCGGACAGGCCGTGTTCCCGACCTCGGTGTCGCAGGGCGCGCTGGTGTTCGGCAAGGTCGCCCCAGGTAGCCAGGTGCGCTATGCGGGCCGGTCGCTGCGGGTCAGCGGCTACGGCACGGTGGTGTTCGGCGTGGGCCGTAACGAAACCGGCCCGCTCCAGGTCCAGGTCAGCGCGCCTGGTGCCGCGCCGCAGTCGGTTTCGATTGCCGTCACCGCGCGTGACTGGCCGACCGAGCGCGTCAATGGCGTGCCGCCCAAGAGCGTGAACCCGCCGCCTGAGATCGCCGCCCGCATCCAGCGCGAACAAGCCCAGGTCAGCGCCGCGCGCGACCGCGACGACGACCGCACCGACTTCGTCGCGGCCTTCATCTGGCCAGTGCAGGGCCGCATCAGCGGCCGCTTCGGCAATGCGCGCGTGTACAACGGCCAGCCCTCGCCCGCCGGGCATTCGGGCATGGACATCGCCGTACCGACCGGTACACCGGTGAAAGCACCGGCAGCAGGCATCGTCACCTTCGCTGCGCCGGACCTGTACCTGACCGGCGGCACGGTGCTGCTGGACCACGGCTACGGGGTCAGCTCCAACTTCCTGCACCTGTCGCGGATCGACGTGAAGGTCGGCGACCGCATCACTCAGGGCCAGGTGATCGGCGCGGTGGGTGCGACCGGACGCGCGACCGGGCCGCACCTGCACTGGGGCATGAGCTGGTTCGATACCCGCATCGATCCGCTGCTGGTGCTGGAACGGAAGCTGTAGCGCGGAGCTTGCTCCGCTGGGGCCTTCCCGGCGTCCTGTCCGAAGAGCAGCCGAGTCCCAAAGATGGGATCGCCACAAGCTCGTCTCTACAAAAAGGTAGGGATCAATCGCCGCCGCTGGCAGCGCGCCAGCCGGTCCAGACCAGTGCCAGCGGTTTGGTCGGCGTGCTGCCCTGCCCGTCCGCATGCAGACGCTCCAGGCGCTTGCGCAGGATGGCGTTGATGATCCGGCGTGGACGCGGGCCGCCGCCGCGCGCAGGCCAGCGCGCCAGCAATGCGTCGCGCCAACGCGGCATGTCGGCATGCGGCGGCACTTCCATCCAGCGCGAGAACAGCAACTGCGCGGCCAGCGCGTCGATGTCCTCGGGACGACGCGCGCCGGGGAACAATCCGGCTTCGACCCGGGCAACCGCACGCGCCAGCGGCAGGACCAGCGGCAGCGCAGCATCTGCCGAATCCGGCAGCGCCCGCATCAGCGGCAGTGCGGGCAGCGCGTCGGCCAGCGTGTCCCACGGCGCGGACACGGGCTCCAGCACGCGGCCCAGCGGATGGCGCGAACGCCGCCGCGACCAGTCGCGCAACTCTTCGCCCCACCAGGCCAGCTTGGCATCGGCCGGCAGCGGATCGCCGGCGATGTTCATCGCGTCGGCCAGCTCCTGCAGCAGGGCGAACCAGGCCACGGCGATCTCGCGCTGCGGGGCTGGCACGAAGCTTTGCACCAGCTGCCATTCGGGCGATCGGGTGCGCCACTTCTCCAGGAAGCTGTCCAACGCGGCCGAGTTGGACATCAGCGAGGCGCCTGCTGCGGCCAGTTGGCCGGGTCGAGCAAGTCGCTTGCTTCGTCCAGCATCACATCGGCCTGCCACGCATCGGGCGCGTCATCTGCCAGGCGATAGCCCCAGAGCGCGGCGATGGACGCCATGCCCGCCGCGCGCGCGGACTGGATGTCGCGCTCGTCGTCGCCGATGTACACGCACTGGGCGATGTCCGCGCCCAGCAGACGCGCGGCTTCCTGTAGCGGCAACGGATGCGGCTTGCGTTCGCTCAGCGTGTCGCCGCCGATCAGCACCGCGCAACGCGTTTCCCAGCCCAGCAGCGGCATCAGGTCGCGGGCCAGGTACTCGGGCTTGTTGGTGACGATGCCCCAGCGGCCGCCTGCGTTTTCCAGCGCACGCAGCATCGGCTCGATGCCTTCGAACGGTACGCCGTGCTTGCCGAGTTCTTCGGCGTAAATCGCCAGGAACTCCGGCACCAGTGCATCGCGCTGCGCGATGGACAGCTCCAGGAACGCCGCGCCGGACATCGCGCGCGCGCCCTTGGACACGTGCGGACGCAGCGCTTCCAGCGGCATTGGCGCACGACCGCGCGCGGCCAGCATGCGGTTGACGGTGGCGACCATGTCCGGCGCGCTGTCCAGCAGCGTGCCATCCAGATCGAACAGGGCGACATCGGGAAAACGAAACTCAGGCATGGCGTGCTGGCGGGCGCTGGCGGAAGTGGATGCGTTACGGCTTGAGCGCGCAGGCCAGGTAGTTGACCTCGGTGCGGCGGCTCAGGCGCGCGGCGCCGCGCCAGGGTTCATAGACCAGGCCGCTGACATCGGTCATCTGCAGGCCGCTCTGGCGCGTCCACGCAGCCAGTTCGGACGGCTTGATGAAATCGGCGTACTTGTGGGTGCCCTTGGGCAGCAGCTTGGCGATGTATTCGGCGCCGACCACGGCCAGCGCGAACGCGGCCGGGGTACGGTTGAGCGTGGACAGGAACAGCTGGCCACCGGGCTTGAGCAGGCGCGCGCAGGCTTCGATGATCGCGCCCGGGTCCGGCACGTGTTCGAGCATTTCCATGCAGGTGATGGCGTCGAAACTTTCCGGCGCCTCCTCGGCCAGGTCTTCCACCGCGACTTGGCGGTAGTCCACCTCCACGCCGGATTCGAGCTTGTGCAGGCGCGCGACTTTGAGCAGCTCGGGCGACAGGTCGATGGCGGTGACCTGCGCACCGGCCGCGGCCAGCGCTTCACTCAGCAATCCACCGCCACAGCCCACGTCCAGCACCCGCTTGCCGGCCAGCGGCAGGCGCGTGGACACGTATTGCAGGCGCACCGGGTTGAGCGCGTGCAGCGCTTTCTGCGGACCGTCCGGGTCCCACCAGCGGGTGGCCAGCGCGCCGAACTTGTCCAGTTCGGCCTGATCGAAGTTGCGCGCCTGCGGGCGCTCGGTAGCGGTGGACATGGAAAACTCCGTCACTGATTTCGCGGAAGGCACGGACAGGATGATCCTGCGCGCAGGTGTCTGGCGTGAGGCTGGCCTCAGCGCGGATGCAGCCCGACGATGCGCTGGCGCCACTGGCGCGCATTGGCGACCACGCCGGCCATGTCGATCCCGACCGGCTGGCGGTCGACCAAGCGTTCGCGCCCGGCGATCCACACATCGGTCACCTGGTGGCGGCCGGTGGCGTAGACCAGCTGCGAGACGACGTGGTGCAGCGGCTGGGTTTCCAGCGCCGACAGGTCCACGCAGGCGATGTCGGCCTGCTTGCCGACTTCCAGCGTGCCAACCAGATGGTCGAAGCCGATCGCCTTGGCGCCGCCATAGGTCGCCGCGCGCAGTGCGGCAAAGGCATCCAGCGCTACCGCGTCCTGGGCCACGGCCTTGGACAGGATCGCCGCGGTGCGGGTCTCGCTGAACATGTCCAGGTCGTTGTTGGACGCACAGCCGTCGGTACCGATGGCCAGGTTCACCCCTGCCCTGGCCAGCGCACAGGCCGGGCAGAAGCCGGAGGCCAGCTTGAGGTTGGATTCCGGGCAATGGACCACGCTGACGCCGCGTTCGGCGCACAGGTGGATCTCGGCCTCGGTCAGCTGGGTCATGTGCACGGCGATCAGGCGATCGTTGATCAGGCCCATCCGGTCCAGGCGCGCGATCGGGCGCTGGCCGTACTGGTCCAGCGACTGTTGCACTTCCTGTGCGGTTTCGTGCAGGTGCAGGTGCACCGGCACGTCAAGCTGGTCGGACAGCATCCGTACGCGTTCGAAGTTGGCGTCATTGACCGTGTACGGCGCATGCGGCGCGAATGCGGTGGCGATCAGCGGATCGTCGCGCCACTGGTCGTGCACTTCGCCGGCGCGGTCGAAATACTCGTCGTCGCTGCTGGCCCAGGCGGTCGGGAAATCGATCACCGGCAGGCCGATGCGCGCGCGGAAACCGTGGTGCTTGTAGGTCGCCGCCTGCACGTCGGGGAAGAAGTAGTTCTCGTTGACGCAGGTGGTGCCGCCGCGGAGCATCTCGGCAATCGCCAGGGTGATGCCGTCGGCGATGAACTCCGGCCCCATCACCGCGCCTTCCACCGGCCAGATATGTTCCTGCAGCCAGACCTTGAGCGGCAGGTCGTCGGCGATGCCACGCAGCAGCGTCATCGGGTTGTGGGTGTGGGCGTTGACCAGGCCGGGGATCAGCGCGGCTTCCGGGCGCTGTACGGTCTGCTTCGCTGCGAAACGCGTACGCGCCTGCACCGTGGGCAGGATCGCGACAATCACACCGTCGCGAATCGCCACGGCATGGTCTTCCAGCACCACCGCATGCGGCTCCACGGGGACCACGAAGCCGGCCTCGATCAACAGGTCACAGGATTCCGGGACGGATTGGGTCACGGGACATCGACTCCAGAAGGGCAATGGGGAAAGCGCGCCGGATGGCGCCAGGGCTCACGCCGCCGGCAGCGAGGTACGCAGGATCCGACACTTGACCAGCGCAAGACAGGGAAAAATCGTCATGAACACAAAACCGCCGCACCACACCGGCAGGACAAAGGCCAGCGGAATCGTCGCGGTAAACACCACCAGCGGCACCAGGCCACGCCAGACCAGCCAGCGCGCCGGCCCCTGCCCCAGGCGTTCCGCCAGTTGCTCCTGGCGCACCACGATCCGGCGCGAAACGAAGGAAAAGAACGAAATGCCCGCCAGCACGAACGCATAGAACGCGAACCGCCCCGGGCTTTCCCCGGCGAAGTAGACCGAATATTCGCGCGTGGCGAACGGCATCAGCGCCACGAACATCAGCTGCAGCAGGTTGGTCCACACCAGCTTGCCACTGACCTGGCGCACATGGCGCCAGGTCTGCATGTGACCGACCCAGAACAGGCCGGTCACCGCGAAGCTGATGAAGTAGGACACGAACAGCGCGGTGACCTCGCCCGAGGCGCCATTGGCGCCCAGGTGTTCGATCATCTCCCGGTCCGGCAGCTTGAGTTCGATCGCCAGCAGCGTGATGGCGATGGCGAAGACCGCGTCGCTGAAGAACACGACGCGGTCATGCGGAAACAGATCGACCAGGCCGCGCTCGCCTGCCTGCCCTTCAAGCTCGCCCAGGTCTTTCATCCGGTTACTTCACGCGCGCGGAGTATTCGCCCGAACGCGTGTCGACGCGGATGGTTTCGTCCTGGTTGACGAACAGCGGCACGCGCACGACGGCACCGGTTTCCAGGGTGGCCGGCTTGCCGCCGCCGCCGGAGGTATCACCGCGCACGCCCGGGTCGGTCTCGGTGATCTTGAGCTCGACGAAGTTCGGCGGCTGGACCCAGATCGGGGTGCCGTTCCACAGCGTCACGATGCAGGCTTCCTCGCCCTTGAGCCACTTCTCCGCGCCGCCCAGGCCGGCTTTGTCGGACTGGACCTGCTCGAAGGATTCGGGGTCCATGAAGTGCCAGTACTCGCCGTCGCTGTACATGTAGTTCATGTCGGTATCGACCACGTCGGCCGCTTCGATCGAATCGGTCGCCTTCATGGTCAGCTCGACCACGCGGCCGGAGCGGATGAAGCGGTACTTCATGCGGGTGAAGGCCTGGCCCTTGCCCGGCTTCACGTACTCGGTGTCCGTGATGATGGCGGGTTCGTTGTTGATCAGGATCTTCATCCCGTTCTTGACGTCGTTCATGCCGTAACTGGCCATGGGCAAAACTCCTCGGGTAAGGCAAACCCGCCGCGCGTGGCGACCGGCCGGATACAATGGGAAAGCCCGCCGCAACCGCCGGGCGCTTGTCTTCTTAAGCCACCATGATACCTGCAGCACACGCCTCCAGACAGCCGGTCACGGCTTCGTCCACCACGCCCCCCGCCCCGCTGCAGCCGTCCGCCTGGCAGCAGGCGCTGCGCCAGGCGGTGCGCGACGCGGCCGAACTGCTGCAGCTGCTGGGCCTGGATGCGGCCGCGCTGGGCGTGTCGACGGACGCGACGGCCCAGTTCCCGCTGCTGGCCCCGCGCGGTTTCGTGGCCCGCATGCGCCACGGCGACCCGCACGACCCGCTGCTGCGCCAGGTGCTGCCGCTGGATGCCGAAATGCGGGTCCTGCCCGGCTTCGGCTTCGATGCAGTCGGCGATGCCGCCGCGCGCTCGGCCACCGGTGTGATCCAGAAATACGACGGCCGCGCCCTGCTGGTGGCCACCGGCAGCTGCGCGATCCATTGCCGCTACTGCTTCCGTCGGCATTTCCCGTATGGCGAGGAAACCGCCGCCCGCGATCACTGGTCGCAGGCCGTGGCCCGGATCCGCGCGGACGACACCATCGACGAAGTGATCCTGTCCGGCGGCGATCCGCTGTCGCTGTCCACGGCCAAGCTGGCCGAACTGACCGATGCGCTGGCCGGCATCGGCCATCTCAAGCGCCTACGCATCCACAGCCGCCTGCCGGTGATCCTGCCCGAACGCGTGGACGCACCGCTGCTGCAATGGCTATGCGGCCTGCCCTGGCCCGTGGCGTTCGTGCTGCACGCCAACCACGCCAACGAATTCGATGCGCAGGTTGACGCCGCCCTGGCCGCGCTGCGCGGCGCCGGTGCCACCCTGCTCAACCAGGCCGTGCTGCTGGCCGGGATCAATGACAGCGTCGATGCCCTGGCCGAACTGTCCGAACGTGGCTTTGCCGCGGGCGTGCTGCCGTACTACCTGCACCAGCTGGACCGGGTCCAGGGCGTGGCCCACTTCGAGGTCACCGACACCCAGGCACTGTCGCTGCATGCACAGCTGGCGGCGCGGCTGTCCGGCTATCTGGTGCCCCGGCTGGTCCGCGAGATTCCCGGCGACACCGGCAAGCGCGCACTCTGAGCGCGCTCCGACGCGAATGATTCCGGCCGACCGGGCGCCCGGGCCGGGATGGACGCTCCGGCGGGGTTCCTGTATTAAACGGCGTCCCCCGACAGAACCAGCGCAATGCAGATCGGCAAAGACACCACCGTCCGGTTGATGATCGTCGACGACAGCGGCGAAGCCGCCGAAGCCGTGGTCAGCAACTTCCGCAACGACGGCATCGCCGTGCGCCCGCTGCGCCCGCTGGACCCCATCGAACTGACCCAGCAGCTGGCCAACCAGCCGGTCGACCTGATCCTGGCCGCCAAGACCGCGCGCACCATCCCCATGGACACGGTGCTGTCCACGGTGGCCGCCAGTGGCAAGGACATCCCGGTGATCGTGATGATCGACGACGCCGGCAATTCATCGGTCGTGGACGATCTGGTCCATGGCGCCCGCGCCGTGGCCGTGCGCAGCCGCCAGGACCACCTGCTCAGCGTGCTGCGGACCGAATGGGAGGACCTCGAGGCGCGCCGCAGCCTGCGCCGGCTGGAAGCACAGCTGCGCGAAACCGAGCGCCGCTGCGATGCCCTGATCGCTTCCTCGCGCGACCCCATCGCCTACATCCATGAAGGCATGCACATCCGTGCCAACGATGCCTACCTGGACATGTTCGGCTTCGCCTCCTTCGAGGATGTCGAGGGCCTGTCGCTGCTCGACCTGGTCGCACCCAAGGAGGTTGAGGAGTTCAAGCAGCTGCTCAAGCGCCTGGGCAAGGGCGAGCCGCCGCCGCCACGCTACGAATGCGAAGCGCGCACGCAGGCAGGCGAGGCCTTCCCGGCGGTCATGGAATTCGCCACGGCCACCTACGAGGGCGAAGCCTGCGTGCAGGTGGTCTTCCGCCACCGCGAGCTGGATACCGAACTGGCGCGCGAGGTCGAGGGCCTGCGCCAGCGCGACGTCGTCACCGGCCTGCTCAATCGCCCCACGTTCCTGCACGCGCTGGAAGACGCTGTGGCCGAGGTCGGCCTGGGCGATGGCGCCCAGTACGGCCTGCTGCTGGTCGAGCCCGACCACTACGCACGCCTGCTGCCGGACATCGGCCTGGATTCGGCCGATGCGCTGATCGCGGCGATGGCGGCCAGGTTCGCCCAGGTGCTGGATCCGGACATGATCTCGGCCCGTTTCACCGAACATGGCTTTGCGGTGCTGTGCCGCTGCAGCCACCTGCGCACCGCCGAACTGGCCGAGTCGTTGCGGGCGGCCTTCGCCTCGCATGTCTTTGAAATCGGCGCCCGCTCGGTCACCGCCACGCTCAGCGTCGGCGGCGTGCAGATCGGCGAGAAGATCGCCAGCATCAACCAGGTGCTGGCCCGTGCCAGCGAAAACCTGCACTCGGCGGCCAACCTGGGTGGCAACAGCGTGCAGATCTTCGATCCAGCCGCCGTGGATCGCGCCGAGGAAGAGCGCGTCGAGCGCATCCTGGGTTTCGTCCGCCACGCGTTGAATGGCCCAGGCTTCCTGCTGCATTACCAGCCGATCATTCCGCTGATGGGCGAAGCCGGCGATTTCTACGAAGCCTTCCTGCGCCTGGAGACCGTCGGTGGCGAAAAGATCAAGCCGGTGACCTTCCTGGCCATTGCCGAGGAAGCCGGCCTGCTGGATGACATCGACCGCTGGGTCGTCGCCCGTGCCATCGCCGTGCTGGGCGAACGCGAACGTGCCGGTCGTCCGGCCCGCCTGCTGGTCAAGGTCAGCCAGGCTTCGTTCGGCGATGCACGCCTGATCGACGTCATCGCCCGCGAACTGGCCGCCCATGGCGTGCCCGGCGAACGGCTGTGGCTGGAAACCACCGAGGCCAAGGTCTTCACCCACCTGCGCAGCGCCCAGGAATTCCTGACCTCGGCCAGCAAGCTGGGCTGCAAGGTCGGGCTGGAGCAGTTCGGCACCGGGCTGGATTCGTTCCAGCTGCTGGCCCACTTCACCCCGGCCTTCCTCAAGCTGGATCGCAGCTTCAGCCAAGATCACGCCAGCGCCAGCGAAACCCAGGACACGATCCGCGAGATCACGACCCGTGCCCGGCGCGACGGCATGACCACCATCGCCGAACACGTCCAGGACCCGGCCACGATGTCGCTGCTGTTCGGCGCAGGGCTGGATTATGTGGAAGGACACTTCGTCGGCCAGGCAACACCGGAGATGGGCTTCGATTTCAGCGCCTGAGCGCGCCTGGAAACCGACATGAAAAAGCCCGCCTTCCGGCGGGCTTTTGCTTTTGCTTTGGCCGGCACCTGCACCGACGCCGGTCTTACATCACCGTGCCGGTGGTCTGCTGGGCCTGGCGCAGCGCGGCAATGCGCTCGCTGAGCGGCGGGTGGCTCAGGAACAGCTTCTTCAGGCCCTGGCCGACGCCACCGGCAATGCCGAAGGCTTCCACCTGCGCCGGCAGCGTGCTGGCGCTGTGGTTGGCCGACAGGCGTTCCAGCGCGGCGATCATCTTCTGGCGGCCGGCCAGGGTGGCACCACCGTGGTCGGCGCGGAATTCGCGACGACGCGAATACCACATGGCAATCATGGTCGCGAACAGGCCCAGCACCATTTCCAGCACGAATACGATCGCGTAGTAAGCGATTCCGCGACCGCTGTTCTCGCGGTTGCCCGACAGGTAGCTGTCGATCACGCCGCCGATCACCCGTGCCAGCACGATCACGAAGGTGTTCAACACGCCCTGCAGCAACGCCATGGTCACCATGTCGCCGTTGGCGACGTGGCTGACTTCGTGGCCGAGCACGGCTTCGGCCTCGTCGCGGCTCATCTGCCGCAGCAAGCCGGTGGACACGGCCACCAGCGAACTGTTTCGGCTGGCGCCGGTCGCGAAGGCATTGATCTCGGGCGCGTCGTACACCGCCACTTCGGGCATGCCGATGCCGGCGGCCTGGGCCTGGCGGCGCACGGTTTCGACCAGCCACTGCTCGGCTTCGTTGCGCGGGGTCTCGATCACCATCGCGCCGGTGGCGCGCTTGGCCATCCACTTGGACATCAACAGCGAAATGATGGAGCCACCAAAGCCGAACAGCGCGCCCATCACCAGCAGGCCCGCCATGCTGCTCGCGTTGACGCCAAGCAGGGACATCACGACGCTGGCCAGGGCCAACACGGCCAGGTTGGTCAGCATGAAAAGAGCGATGCGGGTGAACACGGTGAACTCCGATAAAGATTGGGGGGAACCTGCAACGAATCTTGTGGACGGCGTGCTTTGACTTCAAGCTGCAAGCTGACCGCGCGTTCAGCCGTTCCTGCCCCTTCACCACACGCGCCCACCATGCCCCCATCGTCTTATCGCGGTCGTTTCGCGCCCTCGCCCACCGGCTTGCTGCATGCAGGTTCGCTACTGGCCGCCTTCGCTAGCTGGCTGCTTGCCCGCCACGCGCACGGCCAATGGCTGGTGCGGGTGGAAGACCTGGACCCGCCACGGGAACAGCAAGGCGCGGCGGCCGCACAGCTGGAAATGCTGGAAATCCTGGGCTTGCGCAGCGACCTGCCAGTGCTGTGGCAGCACGCCCGCCACGCCGCCTACGCCGCGGCACTGGAGCGGTTGCTGCAGGCGGGGCTGGCCTTCGAATGCCACTGCAGCCGCGCCGACCTCGCGGCCACGGGCGGCATCCATCGCCACTGTGTCGCACGCACCAGACGACCCGATCCAGCCATACGCCTGCGCGTTGGCGGTGACAGCATTGTCACCTTCAAGGATGGCCTGCAGGGCCTGCAACGGCAGGACGTGCAGGCCGACGTCGGCGATTTCGTCCTCCGCCGCGCAGACGGCTGCTGGGCCTACCAGCTGGCGGTGGTGATCGACGATGCCTGGCAGGGCATCACCGACGTGGTGCGCGGCGCGGACCTGCTCGATTCCACCCCGCGCCAGATCCTGCTGCAGCGCGCGCTTGGCCTGGCCACGCCGCGCTACCTGCACCTGCCCCTGCTGCTGGACGCCGACGGCCACAAGCTGTCCAAGTCGGGCGCGTCCCGGCCGCTGGACGCGGACCACGCATTGGATGCCTTGGTCTCCACCTGGACGATGCTGGGCCAGCCGGCCGATGCGCTGCAGGGCATCGATTCGCTGGCCGGGGTGCTGCAGGCTGCGTTGCAGCACTTCGAACCATCGCGGCTTCCGGCGATTCCCGCGATTTACGTTGCGCCGCACAATGGGATTGTCCGCGCGGCTGACTAGAATCGCCGGGCGCCACACGCCTCCCTACAGCGATCTTCCCCACATGACTTCCCGCGTTGCACTCGTCACCGGCGGCACCGGTGGCATCGGTACGGCCATCTGCCGAAAACTGGCCACCCTTGGACACCGCGTTGCCACCAATTACCGCGACCACGCGCGGGCGCTGGCCTGGCAGCAGAAGATGCGCGAAGAAGGCCTGGACATCCTGCTGGTGCCCGGCGACGTGTGCTTCGGCGACCAGGCCCAGGCCATGGTCGAGGAAGCCACCGCCAAGCTCGGCCCGGTGGAAGTGCTGGTCAACAACGCCGGCATCACCCGCGACACCACCTTCCACAAGATGGAAGCGCAGCAGTGGAGCGAGGTGATCGACACCAACCTCAACTCGGTGTTCAACATGACCCGCCCGGTGATCGGCGGCATGCGTGAGCGCCGCTGGGGCCGGGTCATCCAGATCAGTTCCATCAACGGCCAGAAGGGTCAATACGGCCAGGCGAACTACGCCGCGGCCAAGGCCGGCATGCATGGCTTCACGATCTCGCTCGCACAAGAGAACGCAAAGTTCGGCATCACCGTCAACACGGTCTCGCCCGGCTATATCGGCACCGACATGGTGATGGCGGTACCCGAGGATGTCCGCAACAAGATCGTCGCGCAGATTCCCACCGGCCGCCTTGGCACACCCGAGGACATCGCCTATTCCGTGGCCTTCTTCGTTGCCGATGAAGCGGCCTGGATCACCGGGGCCAACCTGTCGGCCAACGGCGGTCAGTACATGGGCTGGTGACTTCAGCACCACCGACACGAAACGTGCGCTGACGCACGCAAGGCACGGACGTTCCGAACCTGGAACGCTCCAAAAGTATGGTTGCGCTGCAAAAAACGCAGGCGCATGCTCCGCGCATATTGATTGAGGTGACCGCTACATGGCTGCGACCCGAATCATCAAGAAGTACCCGAACCGTCGTCTCTACGACACCGAGATCTCCAGCTACATCACCATCGAGGACGTGCGCCAGCTGATCGTCGATGGCGAGGAATTCGAAGTCCGCGACGCCAAGAGCGGCGAAGACCTCACCCGCCTGGTGCTGCTGCAGATCATCAGCGAGCAGGAGCAGGACGGCGAGCCGGTGCTGTCCACCCAGTTGCTGAGCCAGATCATCCGGTTCTACGGCGATTCGCTGCAGGGCTTCATGGGCAACTACCTGGAGCGCAGCATGCAGATCTTCATGGATCAGCAGGCCCAGTTCCGCCAGCAGATGGGCAACCTGCTGGGCCAGACGCCGTGGACCATGATGAACCAGCTGACCGAGCGCAACCTGGAAATCTGGCAGGAATTCCAGCGCAACATGACCGCGGGCATGGGCCGCCCGACCGCGCGCCCGACGCCAACTTCCGGTACCGCCAAGGAGTCGCCCCAGCGCGAACCGAACAAGGCACGCCGCTCCTGAGTGGCGGCATCGGCTAATCCAGTGATCAACCCGCCTAGCCGCGGGTTTTTTCATGCCCTGCGGCGGCATGCGCAAGCCCGGGCTGGATCGTGTCCCTGCCGGGAGGCTCGGACGCTATCCCCGGGCTTGTCCCCTGCGAATCAAGCGATCAGGCACGCCCCAGCATCGACCTATCAATCAGCCCGCCGTGTGTTTTGCAGAAGCACTGCGGCTGATCAAATAACTCGCCAGCAAGGCGATGGCCGCACCCAGATACACCAGTGTCACCGCGCCGATGCCGAAGAACGCCAGCATGGTCAATGCATAGGCAAGGAACGCCACGCCGAACCCCAGCCCAAACCGGACATTACTCGCAAGCAGGATCAGCAGGATCAGCAGGAATGCGGTCTTGGCGTAGTACGCATGCTGGGCGATGGAAAGCGCCTGCACGGCGTCGTTCGCTTGCTGGTACTTGTCGAAGATGTTGCGACCGGCGAAGAAGTCCAGCTGCATGCTGACGTTGACGAAGAGATAGCCAAGGACAACGAGCCAGATGACGACCTTGTTGATGGACATGGGCAGCGCCTCGTGAAGGATTGGAGCGCCTGCCGGGCCCGCGGCATCCGGCAGGCACGCATCGGCTCAGCCGGGCAGTTTGCTGGCCAATACGTCGACCATCTCGATCGACGGCGGCACGGAGAACAGGTCGCCGGCCTTGGCCATCAGCGCCGCAGCCACCTTTCCGGACAAATGCGCCTGGCGCCCATCCTCATCCGGGAAGGCATCGAAGATGCCGAAGGTGCTTGGGCCCAGACGCAAACCGAACCAGGCGATGGTGCCCGGCTCTTCCAGCACGACGGGCAGACCGGCCTCGAGGAAATCCTGGACTTCCTGTTCCTTGCCGGGCTTGGCCTGGAGACGAACGAACAATGCGGTCCTGAGCATGGCAGCACTCCTGATTCCAATTGAACAGGCCGACAGCCTCCTCTACTATTTAACACATGTCAAATAACGGAACCGCCAAGCGCCTTGAACCCGGTGATCGCCGCGACCAGATCGTGCGGATTGCTGGTGGAATTTTTTCCAGTGACGGCTATGACAAGGCTTCGATGTCGGGCATTGCCAAGCAGGCCGGCGTGACCCGCGCGCTGGTGTACCACTACTTCCCCGACAAGGCCGCGTTGTTCGAAGCAGTGCTGCGCGCGGAGGCCGACGCACTGCTGGCCGCAACCCGGCTCGATGCCACCCTGCCCCCGCTGGAGAACATCCGCCGCGCGATCAGTGCGTATCTGATCCACTTTTCGCCCGCGTCGGACAAGGCACCGAACCTGCACGCACAGGCCGATGCACAGCCGGCCATGACCGGGCGGATCCGCGGTGCCAACCACGCGATCCTGGCGCAAAGGGTGACCCGCGCCTTGTCCGTGGAGGGTGACGCACTGACCCACGCGGCCATCGTGGCGTGGCTGGAATTCGTCACCGCCCTGGCGCGCGAAACAAGCGCCACTCCGGATATTGATCGCGAAGCAGTCGTGGATCTGAGCGTAGCCACCCTGAGGGCCATCGTGCCGGCTGCGGCGGCGTTGTTGCACCAGGCCCCGTTGCCGGGGCGATAGCGCGGGTCGAGAAGACCGCCACGCGCGCTCGATCCGCGTCGATGGCTCGACCGAACATGGAGTGCGCCGGCCGTCCCGCTTAAAATTCCGCAGTTGGCCGAGGTGCTTCATGGGCCACTTCAACCCGCGCCTCCCCTCATCAGGTACTCAAGGAAAAGGCATGCCCCCACGTATCGCACTGGTCACTGGTGGCATCGGTGGCCTGGGCACGGCGATCTGCCGCGCACTCACCGCCGCCGGCCACAGCGTGATCGCCACCGACCTGCCCGCCAGCGCCGAACGCCTGCAGGCGTTCTCTGAAGCCACCGAAGGCAAGGTGCACTTCGAACCGGCCGATGTCTCGGATGAAGCCCAGTGTGCCGATCTGGTGGCACACGTGCAGGCCAGGTTTGGCGCGCTGGACATCCTGATCAACAACGCCGGCATCACCCGTGACGCGACCCTGCGCAAGATGGAGATCGCGCAGTGGAACGCGGTGCTGCAGGTCAACCTGACCAGCGCCTTCCAGCTGTGCCACCACGCCATCGACGGCATGCTTGGGCGCGGCTACGGCCGCATCGTCAACATCAGTTCGGTCAGCGGCCAGACCGGTAATTTCGGCCAATCCAACTACGCCGCGGCCAAGGCCGGCCTGCACGGCCTGACCATGTCGCTGGCGCGCGAAGTCGCGGCCAAGGGCATCACCGTCAACAGCGTCTCGCCCGGTTTTGTGCGCACACCGATGACCGCTGCCATGCCGGCCCCGGTCCTTGAAAAGACCCAGTCCGCGGTGCCGGTCGGCCGCCTGGGCGAACCGGAAGACATCGCGCGCGCGGTGCGCTTTTTCTGCGAAGAGGATGCCGGCTACATCACCGGCGCCAACCTGCCGGTCAATGGCGGGCTGTACATGGGGTTCTGAATCTCCGCGGGAGACGCGATGGGGCTTTCCCGGGAAGAACCCGTCGCGCCCCTGGCGGCGCGCTCCTACAGCGGCTGGTCCTGCGTGGCCTTGCCCGCGCCGCAATAGCGATCGTGGAACTGCTGTGCTTCGGGCATCAACGCCTGCAACCGCGCAATGCGGTTGGCCGGGTCGGGATGGGTGGAAGCGAATTCGGGCGGACGCTGTCCACCGCCGAGCTGGGACATGCGCTCCCACAGGGGGATCGCCGACTGCGGGTCGTAGCAGGCCGCGGCCGCCAGCATCAGGCCCACTTCATCGGCCTGCGATTCATGCCCTCGCCCATAGGGCAGCACCACCCCGTACTGCACGCCGGCGCCCAGCGCCGCCATGGTCTGTTGGTCCATGCCGGACACGCCCGCCGCCATCTGTCCCATCTGCACCAGCTTCTGCTGGGCCATGCGCTGCGAACCATGGCGCAGCAGCGCATGGGCGATTTCGTGCCCCATCACGACGGCCAGCGCGTCGCGGGTCTGCGCGATCGGGATCAGGCCGGTGTAGACGGCAATCTTGCCGCCGGGCAGGCAGAACGCATTGGCCTCGTCGGACCGCAACACGCTCACCTGCCAGTCGTAGGCCGACAGATCCGGCGTGGGCTGGTTGTGCTGTTTGGCCAGGTCCGCGGCAACCTGCGGCACCACCGACACCAGCCGCTGTGCAATGGCGGTGACTTCCTGGCTGGTGGGATCGCTTTGCGGCAGTAGCGCGCCCTGCTGCTGCGCTTCGCCGAGCACCTGTTGGTAGGCCTGCACGCCCAGCTCGGATTCCTCCGTGGGGGTGGCGCCGTAATGGGCGGCTTCACCGGTATAGGGATCGGTCTTGCGGCTGCCGAACCAGGTAAAGGCCGCATAGCCTGCAAAGGCCAGCAGGATCCACCAGCGGATGCCGCCACCGCGACGACGCTGCATGCCGGTGCTGCCGTAAGCCTGGTTCATGGCCCTGCCCTCATGGTGTTGTCCTAGATGCCGCGGACCACGCGGAAGCCCACGCGGGCGCTGGTCACGTCCGAATCCTGCGAAGACCGCCACGCCGCCCTTGCCTGCTGCGGCGAACTGGCCCACGCCCCCCCCCGGACCACGCGCGCCCGGCACCCGGGATTGAACCATGCCGCGCCATCGGCCGGGGCACGACGGAAGCTGGCATGCCAGCAGTCGGCCACCCATTCGCTGACGTTGCCACCCAGGTCGTACAGGCCCCAGGCGTTGGGCTTGAAGGTGCCCACCGGCGCCGGCCCCCACCAGCCATCGCCATAACCGACGAAGGCATTGGCCCAGTGCCGTCCACTGGGCGAGACATCATTGCCGCCGGTCAGGTTGGCCACGCCCTTGGGCGGCGGATTCTCGTTGCCCCACGGATAGCGTCCCTGCCCCCCGGCGCGCAGGATGTATTCGAACTCGGCCTCGCTGGCCAGCCGGTAACCATGCCCGGTCTGCTGGGCCAGCCAGTCGGCGTAGGCTTCGGCATCGCGCACGCTGACATGCAGCACCGGCATGTCGTCGATGGCTTTCTGCCCGGTGTACCCGGACTGCCAGTCCACGCCGCTGCGGCGCACGAAATTGCCGCTGCGCTCGTCATAGACGATGGAATGCCCGCGCCGCGTAGCGCGGGCGCGGTAATTGGTGGCCTGCACGAAACGCCGGAATTCGCCCACCGTGACTGGATTGCGCGACACCGCGAACCCGCGGTCGAAGCGCACGTAATGCGCAGGCTGCTCCGCTTCGGCCGCACCCGGTTCGTCTTCGGCCGCGCCCATCCGGAATCCGCCGTGCGGCACCACCACCATCGTCGGCGTGCGTCCGCCACCGGCCAACGCATCGGTGAAGGCCTGCCCGGGCCGGAACAGGCCGTAATGGGTCGCCAGGTCGATGCGCTGGCGCAGGTCGGCCGCCACGGTGTCGCCGGGCAAGGCGATCCGCAGGACCGCGGCCAGTTTTTCGCGAGCGTTTTTCAGGCCCAGCGGCGTGACCAATTCGGCCACGCCGGCATCACGCAATGCGGCGACCTGTCGAGCCCGTTCATGCTCGATGCGCGCATAGGCATCCTTCACCGTCGGCGCGCCCTGGCGCACGCCGTTGGCAAACCCCATCCAACGCGCGGCGCCACCGAAATCGCTGGCTTGCGCGGCATCTTCGGCACGACGGATGAAGGCGCTTTCGGTGGCAGCTAGGCCCTGGGTCGCCCGTGACCGCCCAGGCGCCAGCGCCAAGGCCGCCTGGAAGGTTTCCAGCGCGCCTGATGTCTCGCCTTCGCCCAACAGGCCCTGGCGCAACTGGCTTTCGCCGGTGGCGTTGAGCCGGGCCAACTGCTCGGCCTGGTCCACCTTTTCCAGGTAGGGATCGGTGCGCGTGTCCTGTGGGATCACCGTGCGCAGGACCGCCGCGATCCGCACGGCCAGTGCCAGCGCCTCGCGATCGTCTTCGGCACTGGCCAGGGCGCGGCTGCCCTGCGCCAGCAAGGCGCTGGCTGCACGCGCCAGGCCGCGTTCGGCCACACGGTCCTTCGGGTCCAATCGCAGCAGTGCCAGATAAAGCGGGATTGCATCGCGCGGCTGCTCGAACAGTCGTCCTTCACGCACGGCTGCCGCCGCATCGCGACGCGCCACGCGTGCGGTCTCCGCGGTGAGCTGGACCTGCGGTGGGTCCCAGTTGAGGCCAGCATCGGCGGACGCATCGGCGCTGACGGTCACGCTGGGCGTGCGCGCGGGTGGCACGGCAGCCACGGCTGGCGCAGCCGCCGGCCTGGCAGCCTGTGCAGGCGCGGCAGGACGCTCGCCGCAACCTGCCAGGAACAGCATCAGCAAGGCTGGAACGATGCGCTGCAATCTTCCTCCGATCATGTTCGCCAGGCCGTGGGTTGGCAAAGGACGTTAGGCTATTGTCGCCCGAGCCGGCAAACACCGCCGTGCCAATCCCGCTTTGAACGAAGAGACCTGCGTGCCCATCTGGATCGACACCCCCGACGCGCTGCGAGCGCACCTGCAACAGCTGCCCGCCTGGGTGGGAATGGACACCGAGTTCATCCGTGAAAAGACCTTCTGGCCGCAGCTGGCGCTGGTCCAGGTCGCCATCGGCGATACCACGCTGCTGATCGACCCGCTGGTGCCCGGCATGAACGAAGCACTGGCACCGCTGCTGTCCAACCCCGACGTGGTCAAGGTCATGCACAGCGCCAGCGAAGACCTGGTCGCGCTGGGCTGGGCCTGCGGCGTGCAGCCTTCGCCATTGTTCGACACCCAGATCGCCGCGGCACTGGCCGGCGTGGGCGGCGGCATGGGTTACCAGAAGCTGGTGGCCGAAGTCACCGGCGTCACCCTGGCCAAGGGCGAGACCCGTTCGGACTGGCTGCGCCGGCCGTTGTCGGCTGCACAGCTGGAATACGCCGCCGACGACGTGACCCATCTCGGCGCGATCTACGACACGCTGACGACCAAGCTGCAGGCGCTGGGCCGCAGCGAATGGCTGGCCGCCGACTGCGCACGCATGGTCGCCCAGGCCAGCGAGCAAGGTGGCGAACGCTGGCCGCACCTGTCCATGCGCAGCGCGCAGTTCCTGGATTCCCAGGCGCAACGCCTGCTGCTGCGCCTGCTGCGCTGGCGCGAAACGCAGGCCCGTGCCAGCGACCGGCCCAAGAGCTGGATCCTGGACAACGAACTGGCCGTCACCCTGGCACGCACCCCGCTGGCGTCGCGCGAGGCACTTGGCCGTTGGCTCGACCAGCAACCCAAGGCCCCCAAGAAGCTGGCCGACGCCATCTGGGAGGCACTGAACACGCCTTTGGACGACGAAGCCGACGCACCACTGGCCAAGGCCACCGACCAGGACAAGCAGCGCCTGAAGAAACTGCAGGACGCAGTCGCTGCCAAATCGGCCGAGCTGGGCCTGCCCGACGGCATCCTGGCTTCGCGTCGCTGGCTGGAAGCGCTGATGGATCGTGGACAGTGGCCGGCAGCCCTGTCCGGCTGGCGCCGCCAACAGCTCGAACCGGTGCTGGCCCCGCTGCTGCCCGCAAGCTGACGAATGCCCGTTGAAACACACCAGGGCCCCGGTGCTCCAACGCGCCGGGGCCGGATCCGTGTAAACGCTTCCACCGAGGCCCCGCGGCAGGCTACGCTGCGACGTCCCACGTCCAACCAGGATCCGCAGCGCCGGGCTCGCGCCCGCCTTCGCATCGCCGTGGCGACACCCCGTCGCCATCGGAGAGTTGGATGCACCATCTGCCACGCCCTGCCCTTGCCGCCTGCCTGGCCGTCCTGTTCGGCCTGGTCTTCGCCCCCAGCGCGTCCGCCCAGACCACCGGCATCGCGGCCAGCGACCGTCCACAGGACTTTGTCGCCAACACCCCGCGAGCCGACTTCGAGCGCCGCATCGTCGAAATCCCGATGCGCGACGGGGTCAAGCTGCACACCGTCATCCTGATTCCCACCGGCGCGCACCGTGCGCCGATGCTGCTGACCCGCACGCCCTACGACGCCGACGGCATGACCAACCAGGCCAAGAGCAACCGGCTCAGCGCGGTGCTGGAGGGCTACGACAACTTCCCCGAGCTGTTCAACAAGGACGGCTACATCCGGGTCGTGCAGGACATCCGCGGCAAGTACGGTTCGGAAGGCGACTACGTGATGAACCGGCCGCAGATCGGCCCGCTCAACGACAGCACCGTCGACCACTCCACCGACACCTGGGACACCATCGACTGGCTGGTCAAGCACGTGCCGGAAAGCAACGGCAAAGTCGGCATCCTCGGCATTTCCTACGATGGCTTCACCAGCCTGATGGCGCTGTTCCATCCGCACCCGGCGCTGAAAGTGGCCATCCCGATGAATCCGATGGTCGACGGCTGGATGGGCGATGACTGGTTCCATCACGGCGCCTTCCGCCAGATCGGCCTGCCTTACATCTACAACCAGGTGAACTCGCGCAGCAACACCATCAACTGGGTGGAAACCTCCAGCGACGAATACGACTTCTACCTGAAAGCCGGTGCCGCCGGCCTGCTCGGCAAGTCGCGCGGCATGGACCAGAACGGCGCCTTCCGCAAGCTGCTGGCCCATCCCGCCTACGATGCGTTCTGGCAGGAACAGGCCGTCGACAAACTGCTGGCCCGGGAGCCGCTGAAAGTCCCGGTGATGCTGGTGCACGGGCTGTGGGACCAGGAGGACATGTACGGCGCGCTGGCCGTGTACAACGCGCTCGAACCCAAGGACACCGGCAACGACAAGGTGTACCTGGTGATGGGGCCATGGAACCACGGCGGCCAGCGCGAGGACGGCAGCCATCTGGGCGATATCCAGTTCGGCAGCGACACCGCGGCGACCTTCCGCAGCGAAGTGCTGCGTCCGTTCCTGGATCATTACCTGATGGACAACGCGCCGCCGATGCAGGTCGCGCCCGTCACCGTGTTCCGCACCGGCGAAAACCACTGGGAGCACCTGAAGGCCTGGCCGCTGGGCTGCGCCAAGGGCTGCAGCATCAGCAACAAGCCGCTGTACCTGGAAGACAACGGCAGCCTGGGCTTCGCCCCGCAGGCGGCGGCCACAAGCGTCGACTACCTGTCTGACCCGGCCAAGCCCGTGCCATTCCTGCCGCGCCCGATCCAGGGCCAGGGCTACGGCGACAACCCGTGGCCGCACTGGCTGGTCACCGACCAGCGTCAGGCAGCCTCGCGCCCGGACGTACTGACCTTCACCACCGACGTGCTGACCGAACCGCTACGCATCAGCGGCGTCCCCCAGGTCAACCTGAGCTTGTCGACCACCGGGACCGATGGCGATTTCGTGGTGAAACTGATCGACGTATACCCCGACCAGACACCGGCCGATCCGAAGATGGGCGGCTACCAGCTGATGGTCGCGGCCGACATCCTGCGCGGCCGCTACCGCGACAGCTTCGAACATCCCAGCGCGATCCCCGCGAACACCCCGGTCGGCATCCACTTCCCGCTGCCCAATGCCAACCACACCTTCCTGCCCGGCCACCGGGTCATGGTGCAGGTTCAGTCCACCTGGTTCCCGCTGTACGACCGCAATCCGCAGACCTTTGTCCCCAACATCTTCCTGGCCCAGCCGCAGGACTACCGCAAAGCGACGATCACGGTGAAGCTCGGCGGCGCCGATGGCAGTGCCGTGGTGTTGCCAGTGGTCAGCGGCGCCACGCCGAAGGACTGAACGGCACGCACCGACGCCTGTCCTTGCAGGGCCTCACGCCACTGCACGGACAGGCGGAAGCATCCACTTTTCTTTATCCTGACATTCCTGTCACATACGCAATCATTGCAATCACCGTCCATGCCTTCCGATGCCGCCCTGAGCAATGAACTGCGCCCCCTGCACGCCAGCGATGGGCTCAGGCTGGATCGCCATGACCTGAAGATCCTGCGCATCCTGTCCACCGATGCGCGCATCACCAAATCCAGCCTGGCCGAGCAGATCAACCTGTCGATCACCCCGGCCTGGGAACGCGTACGCAAGCTGGAAGCCGCCGGCCTGATCCGCGGCTATCGCGCCATCATCGACTGGCAGCGGATGTTCCGGACCAGCCAGGTGCTGGTGCAGATCGTGCTGGGCCACCACACCGCCCATTCCATGCGCAGCTTCGCCCAGCGCATGTGCGATGCCCCCGAGGTCGGCTTCTGCTATGCCACCGGCGGCGGTATCGACTTCATCGCCATGATCCAGTGCCGCGACATCGAGCACTACCAGACCTTCATGGAAGGCCTGCTACAGGAAGACCTCGGCATCGAACGCTACTACACCTACATCGTGACCAAGCCGGTCAAGACGCCGGGCGAAGCCTTCCCGGCGGATCTGGAAACGCGACTGGCCTGACACGAAAAAGCCGGCCCAAGGCCGGCTCTGTCGATACTGCAGTATTTGGTGGAGCCAAGGAGGATCGAACTCCTGACCTCGTCGATGCGAACGACGCGCTCTCCCAGCTGAGCTATGGCCCCGTGGGTCTGGATTCTACCGGCCGTCCCGACGCTTGCCAACTTTCGGCCGGAGGGCCGTTAGAGCACGACCGAACGCAACTTGCCCTGATGCAGCTCCAGCGTGCGATCCAGGCGCGCGGCCAGGCGGCGGTCGTGGGTGACCAGGACCAGGCTGGTCTTCTGTGCGCGGTTGAGCTCCAGCATCAGGTCGAACACCGTGGCGGCGGTCTTCTCGTCCAGGTTGCCGGTCGGTTCGTCACCCAGCACGCAGGCCGGACGATTGACCAGGGCACGCGCCACGGCAGCGCGCTGGCGCTCGCCACCGGACAGTTCGCCCGGCTTATGCTCCAGACGATGACCCAGGCCCACCTGTTCCAGCAGCGCCGTCGCGCGCTGCCTGGCGCTGGCGATGTCCTGCCCGCCCAGGGCGACCGGCATCATCACGTTCTCCAGCGCGGTGAATTCGGGCAGCAGGTGATGGAACTGGTAGACGAAGCCCAGTGCGCGGTTGCGCAGCTGGCCACGGGCCGCATTGGACAACTTGGACATCTGCTGCCCGGCGACGTAGACCTCGCCCGAGGTGGGCGTGTCCAGCCCGCCCAGCAGGTGCAGCAAGGTGCTCTTGCCCGCGCCGGACGCACCGACGATGGCCACGGTTTCACCCGCTTCCACCGCCAGTTCAAGGCCGTCGAACACCGGCGTCTTCATCTTGCCTTCGGCGTAGGTCTTGGCCAGCGCCTCGGCGCGGATGACGGCGGTGTCTTCGATCATGCTCGACTCATTCATAGCGCAAGGCCTCGGCCGGATCGGTGCGCGCCGCACGCCAGGCCGGGTACAACGTGGCCAGGAAGCTCATGCCCAGCGCGATGAAGGCGATCAACACGATCTCGTGCGGATTGAGGTCATACGGCAGGCCGGTGATGTAGTACACGTCCGATGGCAGCAGGGTCACCTTGAAGACGTGTTCGATCAGTTCCAGGATCCGCTCCAGGTTCATGGTCAGGGCGATGCCGCCGATCACGCCGGCCACGGTGCCGATCACGCCGATCAGCGTGCCCTGCACCATGAACACCTGCATCACCCCGCGCGGGGTCAGGCCCAGCGTGCGCAGGATCGCGATATCGGCCTGCTTGTCGGTGACCAGCATCACCTGCGAGGAGACCAGGTTGAAGGCGCCCATCGCGATGATCAGCGACAGCAGGATGCCCATCACCAGCTTCTCCATCTTCAAGGACTGGTAGAGGTTGGCGTTCTCGCTGGTCCAGTCGCTGATCCGGTACGGATACGGGCCGAGTTGCTGCAGGCGACCGGCCAGGTCACGGGCGACCTGCCAGGACTGATTCATGTCATGCAGCATCAGGCGCACACCGGTGACGCCATCGCCCATGCGCATCAGTTTCTGCATGTCCTGCATGTTGACGAACGCCATGCCCTTGTCCACGTCGTTGTAGCCGACAGTGAAGATGCCGGTGACGGTGAAGCGCTTGGCACGCGGGATCGCGCCCATCGGCGTGCTGTCCGCGTTGACCGTCGTGACGTTGACCACGTCGCCAACCCGCACGCCCAGCCAGAGGGCCAGTTCGCTGCCCAGCAGGATGTTGAACTTGCCCGGCTGCAGCGAATCGATGGAGCCGGTATCCATCTTCTTGGCCAGTACAGAGACGTGCTCTTCCTGTGCCGGAATGATGCCGCGGACCATTGCACCCTGGCCCTGCGTTCCCATTCCCGTCATGAGCGCTTCGCTGTCGACATAGGGCGCGGCACCGGCGACGCGCGGATCGCTCACGGCCAGCTTCACCGCCTCAGGCCAGTTCTGCATCGGCTGGCCGGCGGCACTGACCGTGGCGTGCGCCGTCATCTGCAGCAGCCGGTCGCGGATCTCGCGCTGGAAACCACTCATCACCGAGAGCGTGGTGATCAGCACGATCACGCCCAGGGCAATGCCCAGGATCGAGGCCAGCGAGATGAAGGAGATGAAACCGTTGCGCCGCTTGGCACGCAGGTAGCGCAGGCCGATGGCGACAGGAATGGGTTTGAACATTGCGCCCTGCGATGAAGGGAATCCAGGCCTTACCGGCCCGTTGGCCCGCTATGGTGCCATTGTGGCGACGGCGGCGGATACCGCCATACCCTCCACGGCCAGACGCAGTTCACGTCGCTGGCGCGCGTCCAGCGTGTCGGGCCACCAGATCAGATAACCATTGGCGCCCTGCACGTCCTGCCACGCAGCGAAGGCAAGCGGCCCGCGCCATTGCAGCGAGAACCGTTGCAACACGACGCCATCGAGCATCGGTGGCAGCGCGCCACCGGCGATCGCCAGCGTCCTGGCAGGCTGGCGCAGATAACGACTTGCCAACCATACGGTGTAAGCCAGAACGAGCACCGATAACCCGATTGCAACCCCGGCAGGAAACGCACTCCCGGCCAGCGACACGACTCCCAGCAGACCCAGCACCAGAACCATCGCGCCAACAAGACGCGACGGACGCCACTCAAGCCGGCAGCTGGCGGATCCTTTCCATGAGCTGTGCGAGCGCGACATCGGGACAATCTTCGTAGCCCATGAACCAGCGCCAGAGCTTATCGTCCTCGCATTCCAGCAACTGTAGGAAAACTGCCCGCTGCGCTTCGGAATCGGTCGCCCAGGCCTGGTCCAGGTAGCGCTCGAACAGCTGGTCCAGTTCGCGCATGCCGCGACGGCAGCGCCAGCGCAGGCGCTTGATGACCGGATCGAAGATGGGTTCGGGGGCGTCGCTCATGGGCGGAGTCCAAAGGGGCGAGAAAGCAAAACGCCCTCCAGCGGAGGGCGCGTTGCGTGGAACGTACGCTGCGATCAGGCGGCGCGGGCCAGCATCAGCTTCTTGATCTCGGCGATCGCCTTGGCCGGATTCAGACCCTTCGGGCAGGTGCGCGCGCAGTTCATGATGGTGTGGCAGCGGTAGAGCTTGAACGGGTCTTCCAGGTCGTCCAGGCGCGCACCAGTGTCCTCGTCGCGCGAATCGATGATCCAGCGATAGGCCTGCAGCAGGATCGCCGGGCCCAGGTAACGCTCACCGTTCCACCAGTAGCTCGGGCAGCTGGTCGAGCAGCACGCGCACAGGATGCATTCGTACAAGCCGTCGATCTGCTTGCGGTCCTGCGGCGACTGCAGACGCTCGCGATCCGGTGCCGGGGTCTGCGTGCGCAGCCACGGCTTGATCGACGCGTATTGCGCGTAGAAATGGGTCAGGTCGGGGACCAGGTCCTTGATCACGTCCATGTGCGGCAGCGGGTAGATCGGAACCTCGCCCTTGCCGCATTCCTCGATGGCCTTGGTGCAGGCCAGCGTGTTGGTGCCGCTGATGTTCATCGCGCACGAACCGCAGATGCCTTCGCGACACGAGCGACGGAAGGTCAGGGTCGGGTCGATCTCGTTCTTGATCTTGATCAGCGCGTCCAGAACCATCGGGCCGCACTTGTCCAGATCCACTTCGTACGTATCGGTACGCGGGTTCTTGTCTTCGTCCGGGTTCCAGCGATAGATCTTGAAGGTGCGCGTGTTCTTCGCACCCTGGGCAGGAAAATGCTTGCCCTTGCCGATCTTGGAATTCTTGGGGAGTGCAAACTCAGCCATGGCCTAGGTCCGGGTAGAGGATTGGGGAGTCGGCGCGCCAGCGGTTGCGGCGCGCCGATTCACGGCATTGATCAGTAAACGCGCGGCTTCGGCGGGACCACGTCCACGTCCTTGCTGAGCGTGTACATGTGCACCGGGCGATAGTCGAAGCTGCAATTGCCCTTGTCGTCGACGTTGACCAGCGTGTGCTTGTGCCAGTTGACGTCGTCGCGGTCCGGGAAATCCTCGTGCGCGTGGGCGCCGCGGCTTTCGTGGCGCTGTTCGGCCGAGTTGATCGTCGCCACCGCGTTGAGCAGCAGGTTGTTCAGCTCGTAGGTTTCGATCAGGTCCGAGTTCCAGACCAGCGAACGGTCCGAAACCTTGACGCTTTCGAAGCTGGCAAACACCTGCGCCATCTTCTCGCAGCCTTCCTTCAGCGTCTTGCTGGTGCGGAACACGGCGGCGTCGGCCTGCATGGTGCGCTGCATGTTGTCGCGGATCACCGAGGTCGGCGTATCGCCGCTGGCGTAGCGCAGCTTGTCGAGCAGGCCTAGCGCCTTGTCACAGGCATCGGACGGCAGGGTCTTGTGCGGCGCGCCGGACTTGATCGTTTCGCCGCAGCGGTTGGCCACCGCGCGACCGAACACCACCAGGTCGAGCAGCGAGTTGGAGCCCAGGCGGTTGGCGCCGTGCACCGACACGCAGGCCGCTTCGCCGATGGCGTACAGACCAGGCACCACGGCATCGGGGTTGTCGCCGACCTTGCGCACGACTTCGCCGTGGTAGTTGGTCGGGATGCCACCCATGTTGTAGTGCACGGTCGGCAGCACCGGGATCGGCTGGGTCGCCACGTCGACGCCGGCAAAGATGCGGGCGCTTTCGGCGATGCCGGGCAGCTTCTCGTTGATGACTTCCGGGCCCAGGTGGGTCAGGTCGAGCAGGATGTGGTCCTTGTGCTCGCCGACGCCGCGGCCTTCGCGGATTTCGATGGTCATGGAACGGGCGACCACGTCGCGCGATGCCAGGTCCTTGTAGTGCGGTGCGTAGCGCTCCATGAAGCGCTCGCCGCTGGAATTGCGCAGGATGCCGCCTTCGCCGCGCACGCCCTCGGTGATCAGGCAGCCCGCGCCGTAGATGCCGGTCGGGTGGAACTGCACGAACTCCATGTCCTGCATCGGCAGGCCGGCACGCATGGCCAGGCCGCCGCCGTCACCGGTACAGGTGTGGGCGGAAGTCGCACTGAAATACGCACGGCCGTAGCCGCCGGTGGCCAGCACCACGCCATGGGCGCGGAACAGATGCAGCGTGCCCTCGGCCATGTCCAGCGCCAGCACGCCACGGCAGACACCCTCTTCGTCGAAGATCAGGTCCAGCGCGAAGTACTCGATCATGAAGCGCGCGTTGTGCGCCAGCGACTGCTGGTACAGCGTGTGCAGCATGGCGTGGCCAGTACGGTCGGCCGCGGCGCAGGTGCGCTGGGCGGGCGGGCCTTCGCCGTACTGGGTGGTCATGCCACCGAACGGACGCTGGTAGATCTTGCCTTCCTCGGTGCGCGAGAACGGCACGCCCTGGTGCTCCAGTTCGATGATCGAAGGAATGGCCTCGCGGCACATGTACTCGATCGCATCCTGGTCGCCCAGCCAGTCCGAGCCCTTGATGGTGTCGTAGAAGTGGTAGCGCCAGTCGTCTTCACCCATGTTGCCCAGCGCGGCGGAAATGCCACCCTGCGCGGCCACGGTGTGCGAACGGGTCGGGAACACCTTGGTGATGCAGACGGTCTGCAGGCCCTTGGCGGCCAGGCCGAACGTGGCGCGCAGGCCCGCGCCGCCGGCGCCGACCACGACCATGTCGTACTTGTGTTCAGTGATCTTGTATGCGGAAGCCATGAGTACTCAGTTCCCCAATGCGATGCGGACCACGGCATAGACGCTGGCCAGCGCACCGAGGATGCAGATGAAACGGACGACGAGTCTGCGAGGCGATCGCGGCCAGTGGCGTGTGGACGTAGTCCTCAAGCACCACCTGCACGCCCAGCTGCGCGTGCCAGAACATGGCCAGCAGGAAGGCGACCAGGGCGATGGCATTCCACGGCTTGGCGATCGCGTCGGTCGCGGTCAGGTAATCGGCGTGGATCAGGCTGATCACGAAGTACAGGAACCAGCAGGCCAGGAAGATCAGGGCCACGGCGGTATAGCGCTGCAGCAGCCAGTGATGCAGGCCTTCCTTCGCCGAACCCAGGCCGCGCGCGGTCTTCAGCGGGTTGCGGTAACGCTTGGTGCCGCTCATGCGAAGCCTCCTTTCGCGAACACACCCACCCAGATCAGCGCGGCCAGCACCAGGCTGCCGGCGCTGACCAGCCAGCCGTTACGGGTAAATGCCGCGATGGCATAGCCCAGGCCGCCATCCTGCGCCAGATGGCGGATGCCATTGAGCAAGTGGTAGGTGAAGGCCCAGGTCCACAGGAACAGGAAGACCAGGCCATACCAGGCGCCCGCATGGGTGCTGATGCAGGTCCAGGCATCCGGGCCGGTGGCCAGGGCGACAAGCGCGGCGGTGATCAGCAGGGCGCCGAGGGCCAGGATGATGCCGGTGGCACGATGCAGGATGGACGTGGCCATCTGGATCTGCCAGCGGTACACCTGGAGGTGCGGGGAAAGCGGACGTTGACGTGTCGCCATTGCGTGGCTCTTTGTCTCGGCTGGGCGGTCACTCAAGGCCGCGTTGGCTGGAAGGCACTGTGATGATCGACATCAGAAGTCGACACAACGCCCGTTCTTTTCCCAGTCTCCATAACGCGTCGGCTCGGGGCCGTCGCGCCCACCGTACTCCTTCTGCACTGGCGCCTGTTCGGGCTTCAGCGTTTCAGGATCGGGCTCGGGGGCGGGAGGTGTTTGGCCTATCATGTGATTCTCGCAACGCACAAAATTTTAAGCCTCGCGCTCTTGACTGACAACCGCCAAATTCCCAGTGACCGGGCCTTTGCCCTATCCGACCACGGCGTGGTAGCGCTGCAGGGCCCAGACGCCGTGGCGTTCGCCCAGGCCCAGTTTGCCAATGATCTCAATGCGCTGGACGACGGCCGCTGGCAGTGGAATGCCTGGCTGACGCCCAAGGGACGGGTCATTGCGGTGTTCGCGGTCCTGCGCGTCGCTGCGGATCGACTGCTGCTGGTGCTGGCCGATATGCCGCCGATCGAGTTGGCGACGGCCCTCAAGCGCTTCGTCTTCCGCAAGAAAGTCACGGTGGACGTGCCGGCCGACCTGCAGGTCCAGGGGCGTTTCGGCCCGCCCGAAGCCGCGCAGGGCGCGCTGATGCATGTCACGGGCGACCAGATCGAACTGGATGTCGGCAGCGCGCACCAGCCACGCACGCTGCGGCTCTCGTCCCACCATGTGGAAACCGATGCCGCCGCCCTCGCCCGCTGGCGCGACATCGACCTGCGTCATGGCCTGCCGCGGCTGGAGGCGTCCCAGCGTGAACAGTGGACGCCACAGCAGTTGTCACTGGAACGCCTGCGCGCCTTCAGCGTGAAGAAGGGCTGTTATCCCGGCCAGGAAATCGTGGCCCGCACCCACTTCCTGGGCAAGGCCAAGCGTGGCCTGGCATTGCTTGAAAGCGATGCCGTGTTGATTCCGGGCGCCCCTGTCGAAGAAACCGGGCGCAACCTTGGCCTGGTGGTCTGCGCCAGCACCCACGTGCCCGGACCTGTGCTGGCTGTGCTGCCGCTGGATCATCCGCCGGGCGACCTGCACAGCGCCAGCCAGGCACTGCGACAGCTCACCTTGCTGGACGGCCTGGCCCGCTGAAGCACCGCGCGCGGCTGGCGTTCAAGCGGTCGCGACCAAGCCCGGCGGCGACGGCATCGCCTCGATCTGCGGCAACGCCAACATGCGCTGCAGCCAGGCACGCAACTGCGGAAACGCAGCCAGTGAAATCCCGCCATCGTCGGCGCAGTGCGTATAGGCAAACAGCGCCAGGTCGGCGATGGACAAGCCCTGCCCGCCGAACCAGTCGTACGACTGCAGATGACGCTCCATCACCGCCAGCGCCTCACCGGCACGTTCGCGCAGGCGCGGCAGCTCCGCACGGCGCGGTGAATCAGCCGGCGTCCAGCCACAGATGAAGCGCGCCACCGCGACATACGGCTCGTGGCTGTATTGCTCGAAGAACAGCCACGCCATCGTCTGCGCGCGTTCCCAGGCATCGGCCGGCATCAGCGTCGTGCCTTCGCCAAGCCAGCACAGGATCGCGTTGGATTCGGCCAGGACGCTCCCGTCCTCGCGTTCGATGATCGGCACGCGACCGTTGGGATTCCTGGCCAGGAAATCTGGCGTACGGGTCTGCCCCGCCGCGCTGTCGGTCTCGATCCACGCATAGGGCCGGTCGAGCAGTTCCAGCGCCATCCGCACCTTGTGGCAGTTGCCTGACGAGGACATGCCATACACGGTGATCATCGCGCCGCCTCCTGCGCTAACCATTGCGCGCGGGCCTGTCCCCAGACTTCAACCACTTGGCCTGCGTACGGCGCCGGCAAGGTGCCCATGCGCAGCAGGCCAGAGCCCAGCTTGGCAGCCACCGCCTTGGAGCCGTGGTTGTCCGGCGCGATGGTGTGGATCACCTCCTGCCAGGGATGCTGGGCGAACACCCAGTCCATCGTGGCCCGCGCAGCTTCCGGGGCGTAGCCCTTGCCCCAGTGGTCGCGGCGGATCGCCCAGCCGACTTCGGTCCCCGGCCAGCCTTCGGGATGCCATGGACCCACCCGACCGACCCAGGCACCGGTGCTTTTCTCGAACACGAAGAAGAAGCCGAACCGCTGCATGTGCCAGGCGCCGACCACCGTCGCCAGACTGCGCCAGGCGACCGAACGCGGCATCGTCCCGCCAAGGTGGCGCATGGCCGCTTCGTCGGCGCTGAAATCGGCCCAGGCATCCAGGTCTTCCGCACGCGGCGGGCGCAACAGCAGGCGATCCGTTTCAAGCTGGAGATCGAACACGCTCATGCATAGGTCCCTGGTCGAAAGAGTCAGCGCGCCAGTCTAACGATGCCTGCCACCACGCCGACCAGCACCAACACGACAGCCGCCGGAATCAGGAAGCCCACCAGCGCACGCCGACGCGAGATGGACGCCACGCCAGCGACCGCGCAGACCGAAGCCACGAAAGACCAGCCGTAGCCGATCACCAGCAACACGCCAGCCACCATGATGCCCGGCAGGTGGGCGGATTCGGACGGGAAGTCCTCGTGCAGCCAACTGACATGCCCCTGCAGTGCCGCCAGCGCGCCCAGGGTGAAAGGCAGCATCGGGAATGCCGCTGCCACCAGCGCCGCCAGCAGCGCGTCGAACCGCGCGGCCCTGCACTTCAGCCAGCTCAGCGACAGCCGCAGGAAACCCGCCGACAGGGCCGCGCGCAGCCAGCCACCGATCATCGCGCCAAAGATCAGACCCAGCGCCACGAACTGCGCGGGAATCTTCGACCCCGGCTCCAGGTGCTGGGCCAGCAGGTCGACGTAGGTCACCGCGAAATAGACGGCCCAGGCCACGCGCATGGCCCACGCATGGCCCTGCAGCCTGGGCGCAGCGGCCTTCGGTGCGAACAACATCGCCATCGGCGTGACGCCGCGGCGCATCGGAAAACACACCAGCACCAGCACGATCGCCAACAGGACGCCCGCGACCGGCCAGGCCCAGTCGCGCCAGCCGGCCTTGCCCAGCGAGGCACCGCTGTCCATGTCCAGGGTGAACACCAGCAGCGCGCGCGCCTTTTCCATGTCGCTGGCAGCCTGGGCGATCCCGCTGGCCGGCACCTGGGTCGCCAGGCGCGACCACTCGCCGGTGATGACCAGTGCCTGGCCCTGGACATGCTCGGTGCGAACGAAGCGGAACCAGGGATTGCTGATCTCCTGGCGCCTGTCGGGGACGTCCAGCGGCCCCTGCACCTGGACTTCCACCCGCTGCCGGGCAAAACGTGGCCCCTGCAGCGCCAGCGGCGTGGTGCGCGCGTCAGTGGATATCTCCTTCATCCAGTCGTTGAACTGGAACAGCCACACATCGACCATGTCGCCGTCGGCCTGGTCCCAACCCAGCGTGTAAGCCTCGTGCGTGGTCAGGCCCCCCTCGCTTGCCTCGTCCGCACGCGGATCGCCCTTGGCCTGGATGCCTTCGTAGAAGCCGCGCATGTAGCGCAGGTAGCGACGCCCCTGTTCGGCCGCACCGTCATTACGGAACGCCGCCAGCACGTCGTCGCCCTGGCCCTGGCGGTAGGTGGTCACGACATCGAAGCCGGTGGTGTAGCGATCGCCATCGCGGCCGATCGTCATGCGTTCGGCGACCTCGACCTGCGGCCGCGACGGCGCTGGATATGGGATACCCACCAGCCCGGTCGCACCGGCCACCAGCGGCAGGCCGTACTGGAACGGCAGCGCACGACGTTCGGCCAGCGGACCCTCTTCGCGGTCGCGGGTGGCATCGATCCACACCTCGCCCGTAGGCAGGTGCGCGCGCACGACTACATGGTCGAACACGTTGGCGCCTGGCAACGCGGCCTGCAGGTCATAGCCCGGCCGGGTGTTGACCAACACCGGTTCGGCACGCACGCCAGCCAGCTGCAGCAGCGCGATCAGCAGCGTCGCCTTGTCCTTGCAGTCGCCGTAGCGGTCGCGCAGCGTGTCTTCCGGTGGATGCGGCTTGTGCGAGTTGTCGCCCATGTCCAGGCCGGTGTAGCGGACCTGGCCCTGGACGAAGGCCACGGCCCGCAGCAGCGCGCCTTCCGGCTGGGACGGATCGAGCGCGAGCTGGCGTGCGACCTCGCGCGCCACGGCCTGGTCGGAAAATGCCCGCGGATACAACGGCACCGCCCAGTCCACCACGCCCGCCCAGTCCTTGACCGTGGACAGGCTGATACGGCCGAAGCTGTCAAACCCTTCCGGCGTTTCATCCGGCGCGCGCACGGCCGGCAGGTTGCGCCCGGTGATGTCCAGCGTCGCCATGCCGCCGGCCTGCACGCGGCTCACATCGAAACCGGACGCGGTGACCCTGGAGAACAGCGGCCGCGCCGCCGGCGTCCGAACACGCACGCGACGGAACGCCAGCGGCACGCCATAGCGGGCTGAATAGGTTTCGTAATACGCATTGCCGAAGATCGGGTTGTCGCCGACCACGCTGAAGCTGTAGTCAACCCGGTCGCCAACGCGCAGGTCCGGCACGGTCACGTTCAAGGTCAGCTCGCCGTCGAGCAACCCGGCGGCAAGGTCTTCCTCGCGCCGCAGCCGCGCGTAGTGGGCGCGTTCGCGCATGTCGATGCGCTGGCCCTCGCGGACCACGTCCAACTGGTTGAGCACCAGCGACTGGTAATCGGGCTGGTAGCCGATGCTGATGCTGCCTGCGTCGGACAGGCCGCGCTCGCGCACGATCAGGTAGCGGATATGACGATGCCAGACCGGCTTGTCCGCGGTCAGGTCGACCTGGTCGGACACCACCTCGTAGCGCAGGTCATCGCCATCGGCTGCCGGCCCGGCCCGCGCCACCAGTTCCTCGCCGACCACCCACGCTGGCGAGGGCCCCATCGTCGGCCGGTCCTGCGCCCATCCCGGCACCATGGCGCATAGCCACAGCAGCACCCCGGCCACACCAGACTTCCACAACATCGATTCCCCAGGGCCGGCCTTGAAACCGGCAGTGTTCATGACGACGCGTTCGCCACCTCCGCCGCAACCGCCGGGACTGGCCCACGCCGGTCGCGACCGGTTTCCCCGGTGGCACCTGTCGATTGTATCCGCGCACCTTGCGCCAGAACTCCGCACCCATGAAAAAACGGCAGGGCAGCTGTTTTCCACCGCGAAGCCACCCCAAGGGTGCCGCACAGGGATGTGCGCCATGAAAGAACGGCAGGACAGCCGTTTTTCACGGCGAAGCCGCCCCAAGGGTGGCGCACAGGGATGTGCGCCATGAAAAAAGCCGGCTTGCGCCGGCTTTCTTCGTTCAACCACTCACGCGGCAATCAACCCTTGCCGTCGGCATCCACCGAAGCAGTCTGGGTCACCACGCGGCCGTCGATCACCGGCAGGCGGTCCGAATCCGGCTTGTTGTCCAGACGCACCGTCTTTTCCTGCCCTTCATAGCGATAGGTCACGTTGTACCCGGTGATGTTGCTGGCGCTGCCCATGGCAATGCGGCTGCCCGGCTTTTCATCCATGCGCATGGTGCCGGTGGTGCCATCCTGGTTGCGATAGGTCACGTTGTACCCGGTCACGTGCGAGGACTCGGACGTCGCATTCTCGGTATGGCATTGGCGCTCGGTACGCTGGACCACCCGACCACCGACATGGTTGCGGTCGACGCGATTGCCGATCAACCCACCGGCTGCCGCACCCGCAACCGTCGCCGCGTCGCGGCCATGGCCACCGCCGACCTGATGGCCTAGCAGGCCACCAACGACCGCGCCGACCACCGTGCCGCCGACATTGCCGTCGCGCTCAGGCAGGCGCTCGTTGACCACCACGTCCTTGCAGACTTCCTGCGGCGTGGTCGTGGTGGTCGTTTCACGGACCGGATCGGTGCCGATCACGGTGGCGTACAGCGTTCCCTTCTTGGTGATGGGATTGACGCTGACCACGTCGGCGTACTGCAGGGCCGCGCCGGTCGGCACGTCGCTGGCCGGCAGGGCTTCGGTCGTATCCAGCGCAGAAATCGCAGGCGCTTCGGCTTCCACCGTGGAAGAAGTCTGGGCAGACGTCCGATGCTGCATGTAGGCCGCAGTGGCCACGCCGCCGAACAGCAGCGCGCCAGCGCCAACGAGGATCATGGTGGTGGTGTTCTTCATGGAAACCTCCGGGCGGGTGGACCCGAGTGATGATGGCGTGGATTGTTGCCGCCCAAAGCTGAACAAGGCATCGATTGACACAGGAGAAACCGCCTGCCGCATGAACGATGCTGCGCGCAGGGGTGCGTGTTAGCGTTTCCACCTCATTCCGACATCCCGCGACGCGGTGTGCCCATGCCCAATCCCCTGACGCTTCCGTTCCTGACCTGGGCGCGCAGACTGCGCTATCCGACGCTATTCAAGATCACCGCGCTGCTGTTCGCGATCGATCTGGTGGTGCCGGACGTGGTGCCGTTCGCCGATGAAATCCTGCTCGGCCTGGGCACGCTGCTGCTGGCCAGCTGGAAGGAGCGCAAGCAGCCGCCGCTGGACGTGCCGCCGCAGCGCCCCAGCCGCTGAGCCCGATGTTCACCGACAGCCATTGCCATCTCGACGCCGGCGCGTTCGACGCTGATCGCGCCGAGGTCATCGTGCGCGCTCGGCAGGCCGGCGTCACGCGCCAGATCGTCCCGGCCATCGATGCGGCCGGCTGGCCCAAGCTGCGCGAGGTGTGTCGGCCTGAAAGCGGACTGTTTCCCGCCTACGGCCTGCACCCGATGTTCCTGTCGGCCCACCGCCCGGAACACCTGGCGGATCTGCGCGACTGGATCGAACGCGAACGCCCAGTCGCCATCGGCGAATGCGGCCTGGATTTCCATGTGGGAGACCTGGACCACGCGACCCAGCAGCGCTATTTCGAAGGCCAGCTTGCGCTGGCGCGCGAGTTCGACCTGCCCGTCATCGTCCACGCACGCAAGGCCACCGAAGCGGTGATCGTGGCCATCCGCAAGTTCGGCCCGCTGCGTGGCGTGGTGCACAGTTATGCCGGCAGCATCGAGCAGGCCAGGCAACTGTGGGAACACGGATTCCTGCTTGGCCTGGGCGGGCCGGTGACCTACGAACGCGCGCAACGACTGCGCCGACTGGCCGCGACGATGCCGCTGGAGCAACTGCTGCTGGAAACCGACGCACCGGACCAGCCCGATGCCGAACACCGCGGCCAACGTAATGAACCCGCACGCCTGTCGCTGGTCTGCGACACCATCGCCGGATTGCGTGGCGTCGCACCCGAGGTGATCGCCAAGGCGACTTCGGACAACGCAACGCGCCTGTTCCGTTTACCCGCCTGAGTCCTCGACCGGCGCAGCTTCGCTGCGTTTGGGCCTGAGCAGCAATTCCAACGCCCTGCCCGCTGCTGCGAAAGCGAAGGTTCCGGTGATATGGGTGGCTGCACCCAGGCCTGCGCCGCAATCCAGCTTCAATGCCGCATCGGCGCCGAGCACCGGACGCAGGCCGCAGACGCTGCCGTCGGGCTGCGGGTACTGCACATTCTCCAGCGAGTAGATCGCCGAGATGCCGAAGTAGCGTTTCGCGCCCTTCGGGAAATTGAACTCGCCGCGCAGCTTCTTGCGCACCAGCGCGAGCATCGCGTCGTGCTCGGTCCGCGACAGGTCACGCACGCGCACCTGGGTGGCATCGGTACGACCACCGGCCGAACCCACGGTGATCATCGGCAGCTTGCGGCGGCGGCACCAGGCGATGGTTTCAACCTTGGTGCGGAAGCTGTCGCAGGCATCGATCACCAGATCCGGGGCGCCGCCGAGCAGCGCTTCCATGTTGGACGCCACCAGGAACGACTCCACCACCTCGACCTGAATCTCCGGGTTGATTGCCCGGCAGCGCTCGGCCATGACCACGACCTTGTTGCGTCCGTACTGGCCATCCAGGGCCGGCAACTGCCGATTGGTGTTGGACAGGCAGATGTCATCGGCATCGATTAGGGTCAGCTTGCCCACGCCGGAGCGCGCCAGCGCTTCGACCACCCACGAACCCACGCCGCCCATGCCGATCACGACCACCGAGGATCGCGAGAACCGCGCGACCGCACCGACGCCATACAGGCGATCGACGCCGGCGAAGCGCTCTTTCCAGACCGTGGAGATGACAGGGGCAGCGGAGGCGATGGCATTCATGCGGGTAGTTTAAGGGTCGCGGCCTTGGCGCTGCGCGTCGTACCATCCGTCCAGTCCCCAGCACGGAGCCCGCCGCATGGCCAGCCAGGCATCACGTTTCCTGTTCCTCTTTCTGCTTGGCCTGCTGGTGGGTGTCATTGCCACCGTGATGGCCATGCGGGCGTTACAGGCGCGCAAGGACCCGTTCCCGCACAGCGTGATGCACGTGATGGACAAGCAGACCGAAGTCCTGAAGCAGAACATCGCCCAGAACCGCTGCACCAGCAGTGATGCCCTGCCCCGCCTGCAGACGCTGCGTGCGGTCGGCAACGACCTGGAAACCGCCTTCCCGGACCTAGCTGAAGACCAGCGCTTCGTCACCCATGCCAGCCAGTTGCGCGCCACGCTGGATGGTGCTTTGTCCGCACCACCGGCCGGCTGCCCCGACACCCAGGCCACGCTTGCCAAGATCGGCGAAGCCTGCAAGGCCTGCCACGACGACTTCACCCACTGACATCCACGCCCGGCAGGGCGATTGCCCGCGGCCTGGCTTGCCAGCCCCATCGGGATTGATGCCGCGTTCATGACGCCGGCAACACGATGCGCGACACCGGTGTGACCACACCACCCTCGTCATCGATCGCCGCACGGCGAAGGAGCCTGGCATGCAATTTCGAAACCTCGCCTTCATGGCCGCTGGCGCACTGACGCTGGCAGGCTGCGCCACCAGTTCGCCGGATTACGGCTATGGCGGCAGCCGCAGTGGCAGCGGCTACTCCCAGGCGCCGCAGTCGCGCTACTGCGCCGACTGCGGCATCGTGACCCGGATCGATACGATCACCTCCAACCGCGCCGCGCCGACCGGCACCGGCGCGGTCCTTGGCGGCATCGTCGGCGCGGTGGCCGGCCGCCAGATTTCCAAGGAAACCGGCGGCAGCAAGGGCAACAAGAATGTCGCCGCCGTCGCCGGCGCCGCCGGCGGCGCCTTGGCTGGCAACGCCATCCAGAACCGCGTCACTGGCGACTCCTACGACGTGACCGTGCGCATGGACGATGGCCGCAGCATCGTGGTGAACCAGCGCGACCTGGCCGGCGTGCGCGAAAACACCTATGTGCGCGTGGTCAACGGCAAGGTCGTCATCCGCTGATCCGGATCGGGAGCCAGATCAGGCCTGGCATATGAAAAAACCCGGCGGATGCCGGGTTTTTCCTGGTGCGATCGCGGGGGAACGACCGCCCCCGTGTCGCTTGCAGCAAGTCTCAGTCCGGTGTCACCGCATCAGCCTGCAGGCCCTTCTGGCCCTGCACCACGGTGAAGGTCACTTTCTGGCCTTCCTTGAGGCTTTTGAAGCCCTGGCTCTGGATGGCGCGGAAATGCACGAACACATCCTCACCGTTCTCACGGCTGATGAAGCCGAAGCCCTTTGCGTCGTTGAACCACTTCACGGTGCCGGTTTCGCGATCTGCCATTGTCGTCTCTCCTTGGAACAGGGGGTTGTTTACGCCTGGGTTGGCGGCTGGTTGCAAGGAGGAAACGAGGTACAACGATGTAGCGGATCACTGGATCTACCGCATCAGGCCACGATTCACGGTGACCCTGGCAAGCGCAGCGGCTTGACAGTAACGCGCCGCATTTCAAAATGCAACGCCCTTCAACACGCGTTCATCTTCACCTAAACCACTGTTCTGACAGGATAAATGCGTGGAATTACAGACGATCCTTTACGTCCTGGCAGCCCTGATGATGGTGGGTGGCATCGCTGGCGTGGTCCTGCCAGTACTTCCGGGCCTTCCATTGACCTTTGCCGGCATGCTGCTGGCCGCCTGGGCTGGCGGATTCGAGCAGGTCGGCTGGGTGACCCTGACCGTGCTCGCCATCCTGACCGTGCTGTCGGTGGTCGTGGATTTCCTGTCCACGGCGATGGGTGCCCAGCGCGTGGGGGCCAGTCGCAAGGCCATCATCGGGTCGGTCATCGGCACCTTCGCCGGGTTGCTGTTCCTGCCCATCGGCATTTTCGTCGGACCGTTTGCCGGTGCGCTGATCGGCGAGATGCTGCATGGCCGAGAGCTCCACCAGGCAGCCAAGGTCGGGCTGGCGACCTGGATTGGACTGATCGCCGGCATGGTGCTCAAAGTTGGACTGGCATTCGCGATGCTGGCGCTGTTTTTCGTGATGTGGTTCTACTGAAGTCCAGTGTCTTCACGCATTGGGCTGCATCGGATTTGCCAGAATCCATGCCTGTCCAGCTGCCTCGCTGCTCCCCGGGGAAGGCCGCCAGACCATCACGATGCAGAACGCCGACGCTGACAGTCTCCGTCGACGCACGGCACACTGCGGGCCATCAACCTCCCAGGTCACCATCCCATGCGCCGATCACGCCCCCTGCCCTGCCTGCTCTCGATGCTGTGTGCGGCGGCCCTGCCAGGCGTTGCCGCGGCACAGAGTGGCAAGCCCACCATCAACCCGGCCACGGTCGAAGCCTGCGCACTGATCGAGATCGATGCCCAGCGCCTGTCCTGCTATGACACCGCGATCCAGCGCAGCGCGCCGACCACGCAGCAGGCCGATGCCGCTGCCGCCCGCGCCAAGGCATTGGCCAAGGAGCAACGCAGCCTCGATGCGCCACCGGCGGATGCACCGCTCGGCGAGCGCTTCAAGCACAGCGCAGGCGCGATGTTTGCTGACGACGACTACGACGCGGTGCGTGCCAACGCAGGCAAGGGCTCGTTGTTGGACAGCCGCTGGGAGCTGGCCGCCGACTCCAAACTGGGCGTGTTCCAGATGCGCGCCTACAAGCCGGTCTACCTGCTGCCCGCGTTCTGGACCAGCAAGAAGAACGAGACGCCCTCCTCGCCCAACCCGGACAACACGGTCACCGTGGCGCAGGACCTGCAGAGCCTGGAAGCCAAGTTCCAGCTCAGCTTCAAGACCAAATTCGTGGAGAACGTGTTCGGCGACAACGGCGATATCTGGGGTGCCTATACCCAGAGCTCGCGCTGGCAGGTCTACAACGGCGAGACTTCCCGCCCGTTCCGCGAGACCAATTACGAACCCGAGGTCATGCTGGTGTTCCGCACCGACTATGAGATCGGCGGCTGGCACGGGCGCCTTGCCGGCCTGAGCCTCAACCACCAGTCCAATGGCCGCGGCGATCCGCTGTCGCGCAGCTGGAACCGGGTGATCGGACAGGTAGGCTTCGACCGCGAGAACTGGGCCTTCGTCGTGCGTCCCTGGTACCGCATCCCCGACGGCAACGACGACGACAATCCGGACATCGAGAACTACATGGGCCGTGGCGATGCCACGCTGACCTACAGCCACAACGGTCATGAGTTCTCGCTGATGGGCCGGCATTCGCTGCGTGGCGGCGATGAATCGCATGGCGCGCTGCAGGCGACCTGGGGCTTTCCGATCGATCGCAACCTGCGCGGCCACATCGAAGTCTTCCACGGCTATGGCGAAAGCCTGATCGATTACAACCACAAGGCCACCTACGTCGGCCTGGGCATCTCGCTGCTGGAGTGGTACTGATGCAGGCGGTGACGATCTGGCACAACGCACGCTGCAGCAACTCACGAGGCGCGCTGGAGCTGATCCGCGACGCGGGGTTTGAACCGCGGGTCATCGATTACATCAACGATCCGCCGGACCGCGCCACGCTGGTGGCAACGCTGGCAGCCACTGGCATGCCGCTGCGCGACCTGATGCGAGCCAAGGAGCCTTCCTACACCGAACTGGGCCTGGATGATCCCGGCATCAGCGATGCCGCGCTGATCGAGGCCATGTTGCTCAGGCCGGCGCTGATCAATCTCCCCATCGTCATTACCGGACGTGGCACCCGCTTGTGCCGCCCGCCGGAACAGGTGCTGGAAATCCTGCCGGCTTGAGCCCGTGTTCGGCAGCTATTCGAAATAGCCGCCGCAAGACACGATGCAGCTGCGCCATGTGCTGGTACAACCGCTGTAATCGGGGCTCGGGTCGATACACGTCCCGCCGCCGGGATTGTTGACGATCTGGCAGCGCTGCTTATCCGAATCCTTGACCCAGGGCGAGCAGCGCTGCTCGACGTGGTCCTGCCGTGCCTGACAGCTGCCCTGCGAAGCTTGCGCTGAAGCTTGGGCCGTGTTGTTGCAGCTATAGCGCTGCTGGTCGCATTGTTCAGCGCACATGGCGCCAGCCGCCGAGGTCGGGCGATGGACCTGCGGTGCCCAGCAACCTGCCAGCAGCAACAGCATTGATGCCAGCAGCAGCGGATTCCAGAACCTTTTTTGCTGCCTCATGGTCACCTCCTTGTATCCGTAATCCGGGGTTACACCCAGTCAGTGATCCCTTCGCGCCGATAGGCTTCCTGGAAGGCCGGGCGTGCCTTCATGCGATCAGCGTAGGCCTTGAGCACCGGCCAGTCATCCGTGGGCCGCGGCATGTTGCGCGACCAGCGCATCAGCATGGTCAACACGAAATCGGCAGCCGATAGCTGTTCGCCCAGCAGGTATGGCCCCTGTGCCTGCAGGTGATCGGCCACCTGCTGCCAGGCGTGTTCCAGCGTGGCGCGCGCGGATGCCATCACCTTGTCGACGTTGTCGGCGCCGGCCGGTTCGTCCGGATAGAACCAGCCGCGGTACGCCGGCATGAGCGTGTAGGCGCAGAAGAACATCCAGCGGTAGTACGCGGCGCGCGCCTGCGTGCCGATGGCCGGGGCGAGATTGGCCCGCGGGTACAGGTCCGCCAGATGCATGGCGATGGCAGCCGACTCGGTCAGCACCTGCCCGTCCAGGACCAGCGTCGGCACCCTGCCCTGCGGATTGAGCTTGAGATACTCGGCGGTTTTCTGTTCGCCCTTGTCGAAGTCCAGCGCGTGCAGCGTGTGCGGCACATCCAGTTCGATCAGCAGCCAATGGACTACCAGGGAGGCGGTGCTGGGCGAGTAATACAACGCGTTGGTCATGGGGATCTCGGTGATCATCAGCTGGGAAAAGAAACGGTCAGTCGCCCACCATGCGACCACCGCAATCCAGCACGCAGTCGCGGTAGGAGGTCTTGCACGAAGCGGCGGATGGCTTGGGGTCCGGACCACCGCCAAGCGTCGCCGGCGCATTGCGCACGGGCGTGCCATCGCAGGCCGCACGCAACAGATCGCATTGGCGCGCGCAGGCCTGGCCAGCGGGCGTGGCCGGCCTGAGCAGCGACGCCGGTGCGCGCCTGTCATCGCCGGTGGCGCAGGCGCCGAGCAACAGCGCCAACAGCACGCAGAAGGTCATGCGTCCTTTCATCAAAGCCTCCTGTTACAAACAGAACAGGGCCGGAGTATGCACGCCGGCCCTGTCGTGATGCACGGTTGTGGCCGCGCGCTTACGCCGGCTCGACCACCACCGGGATCTTGCCGATCTTGGCCTGCCACTTGCGCGGGCCGGTCTTGTGCACGGACTCACCACTCGAATCGACCGCAACGGTCACCGGCATGTCCTTGACCTCGAATTCGTAGATCGCCTCCATGCCCAGGTCTTCGAACGCCAGCACGCGGGCAGCCTTGATCGCCTTGGACACCAGGTACGCCGAACCGCCGACGGCCATCAGGTAGACCGACTGGTGCTTCTTGATCGCCTCGATCGCGGCCGGGCCGCGCTCGGCCTTGCCGACCATGCCCAGCAGGCCGGTCTGTTCCAGGATTTGATCGGTGAACTTGTCCATGCGCGTGGCCGTGGTCGGGCCGGCCGGGCCGACGACCTCATCGCGCACCGGATCGACGGGTCCGACGTAGTAGATGAAGCGGCCTTTCAGATCCACCGGCAGCGTCTCGCCGCGGTTGAGCATCTCGACCATGCGCTTGTGCGCGGCATCGCGGCCGGTCAGCAGCTTGCCGTTGAGCAGCAGCACTTCGCCGGGCTTGAAGCTGACGACCTCTTCCGGTGTGATCGTGCCCAGGTCGACACGGCGCGCGCCCTGCGGGTTGTAGGTCAGCTTGGGCCAGTCTTCCAGCGACGGCGGCTCCAGCATCACCGCACCACTGCCATCCAGGGTGAAGTGCGCGTGGCGCGTGGCGGCGCAGTTGGGGATCAGCGCGATCGGCAGGTTGGCCGCGTGGGTCGGGAAATCCTTGACCTTGATGTCCAGCACCGTGGTCAGGCCGCCCAGGCCCTGCGCACCGATGCCCAGCGCGTTGACCTTTTCGTACAACTCCAGGCGCAGCTCTTCGGCACGATTGGAAGCGCCGCGGGCCTGCAGGTCGACGATGTCGATCGGCTCCATCAGCGCTTCCTTGGCCAGCAGCATGGCCTTCTCGGCGGTGCCGCCGATGCCGATGCCGAGCATGCCCGGCGGGCACCAGCCCGCACCCATGGTCGGCACGGTCTTGAGCACCCAGTCGACGATGGAATCGGACGGGTTGAGCATGGCGAACTTGGATTTGGCTTCCGAACCACCGCCCTTGGCCGCCACGATCACATCGACCGTGTTGCCCGGCACGATCTTGACGTTGACCACGCCCGGCGTGTTGTCCTTGGTATTGGTGCGCTTACCGGCCGGGTCGGCCAGCACGCTGGCGCGCAGCTTGTTGTCCGGATAGGCGTAGGCGCGGCGCACGCCTTCGTTGACCATGTCCTCGACACCCATGGTGGCGTCGTCCCAGCGCACGCTCATGCCCACTTCCAGGAACACGGTGACGATGCCGGTGTCCTGGCAGATCGGACGATGGCCTTCGGCGCACATGCGCGAGTTGATCAGGATCTGGGCGATGGCATCCTTGGCCGCCGGCGACTCCTCGCGCTCATAGGCCGCGGAGAGGTTCTTGATGTAGTCGACCGGGTGGTAATAGCTGATGTACTGCAGCGCGTCGGCGACGGACTGGATCAGGTCTTCCTGCTTGATGGACACAGGCGCGGTGGACACGGGTACGGCGGCGTTGGTGTGGAGGTTCACGGCTGGCTCGACGCTGGCGGGGAGAAGATATCCCGTCATTTTAGTCGAAAGCGGGCCGACGGCCCCGATTCCGCGACGCAATCGCGTCAGCGCGCCGGGCCGCCCAGCGCGCCGGATTCGATCGCCAGGAGCGCCAGCAGCACCGCCAGCAGCGACACGGCCTGCAGCACGAAGGCGATCCGTGCGGGCCAGCCGTTGGCCACGTAGCCGCAGACGACCAGGCAGGCAATCGGCATCGCGCCAAACAGCAGCAATGCCCACTTATCGGGCGTGCCGACTGCCGGCACCAATGGCCCGATCAGGCCAATGCCGAACAACAACAGCGCGAGGGCGTTGAAGAACAGGGGCAGCAGCAGCTTCATCCTGGCGCATTGTGCATGCCGCACCCTGCCCACGCACATGCCGGAAGGGCCACTGCAGATGTCACCTGGACAAGGGCCAACCCGTGCAACGCGGCATCTTTCCAGCGGACGCCAACACGGGAACAGGATGGCGCTAGGCTTCGCCCTTCCCTTCCTCCAGGCTCGCGCCATGTCCCTGTCCCTTCATCAAATCGCCATCCCCACCCTGCTTCGCGGCCTGCGTCAGCTGGGGCACGTGCTGGAGATCGGCGCACGCCACGCCGCCGAACACGGCATCGACCCGGCCACGCTGGTGCAGGCCCGACTGGCACCGGACATGCTGCCGTTGTCCGCACAGATCCAGCGTGCCAGCGACACTGCCAAGGGGACCGGCGAGCGGCTGTCCGGCGTGCCCTCGCCCAGGCTGGCCGACACTGAAACCACCTTCGACGAACTGCAGGCGCGCCTTGCCGCCACTGTGAGCTACCTAGCGTCTTTGACCCCGGAACAGGTCGATGCCGGCAGCGAACGTGAGATCACCCTGAAGTTCGGCAAGCTCGGGACCCGTTTCAACGGCGCCGACTACCTGCTGCAGTTCGGCCTGCCCAACTTCCATTTCCACGTGGCCACCGCCTACGACATCCTGCGTAACCAGGGCGCGCCGCTGGGCAAACTGGACTACCTCGGCGCCATTGGAACGCCGATCAGCGAGTAACGCACGCGAGTTCCTTCCGACGATTCAAGGCAAGGTGCGTACCGATACGCGCCTTGTTCGATTGACGCGATCACACCGCTGGCGTTTTGCCCGTGCCCTGGCACAGCGTCATCATGTGCGGCTTCATTGCATCGAACCTCGCACCATGAAAGAACACCTCCCCCTGTGGATGCATGACTGGCTGGGTGTCATCGTACCCGGCGCACAGATCCTGCTGGTCCTGCTGGCCACGCGCCTGCTGCAGATGTTGGCGCGACGCCTGATCCATCGCGGCGTCGAGCGTTACGACATGCCGCCGGAGCTGGCGATGGGCCTGCGTCGCGCGGTCAACACGCTGTTGCTGGTGGCCGCCACGCTGGTGGTGCTGCAGCAGCTTGGCGTGTCGGCGGGCGTGCTGTGGGGCGCCTTCACCGGCTTTGCGACCGTGGGCGCGGTGGCGTTCTTCGCCGCGTGGAGTGTGCTGTCGAACATCTTCTGCACCTTCCTGATCTTCATCACCCGGCCATTCCGCCTTTACGAAATGATCGAGCTGCTGGAGAACGGCGAGAAGCCGGGCCTCAAGGGCAAGGTGATGGACATCAACCTGCTCTACACCACGCTGCAGGAGCCGGAGTCGGGCGAAGGCGGCCAGGCCACCTCGATCCAGGTGCCGAATAGCTGGTTCTTCCAGCGTGGCATCCGTCGCTGGCGCGGGGCGCACACACTGAACCACTAAGCAGCCGGTTCAACGCAGCTGGCTGTCCTTGCTGCCACGCCGATTGATGCCCGATGCTCCGCCAGCCTGGCTTTGGTCATGCGCGCTCTGGCAGGCCACGCACAAATGCACGCCAGGCACGGCCTTGCGCCGCGCTTCGGGGATCGGTGCATCGCATTCTTCGCAATTGAGCAGGCTCGGGCCGGTCGGCAACTGACTGCGGGCGCGCTGGATCGCGTCCTTCACCGTCGCATCGATCTGGTCCTGCACTGCGCCCTCGTTGGCCCATCCGGTCGCCATGGCTGCCTCCGGTCATCGGCGGTTGGTCATTCGATGACCAAGACCATACGCCGCCAGGCATGAATCCGCCGCAATGCCAATCCCACACCGGGGAATCCGCCACGGCGCGGGTTTCGCTAGCATGCGCGTTCCACCGCCGCCGATTCGCCGCATGCCCGCTGCCATCGAAGAACGCCAGGCCCCAGGCGCGCTCGACCTACCTACCATCGCAGCGCAGGGCAAGCCGCTGGTGCTGCGCGGCCTGTGCGCGGACTGGCCGCTGGTGCAGGCCGCGCGCCAATCGGATTCAGCCTTCGCCAAGGCACTTGCCGCCCACGACAACGGCACGCCGGTCGACACCTTGTTGATGCCACCAGAAGCCGGCGGACGCGTGGGCTACAACGCCGCGATGGACGGCTTCAACTACCAGCACTTCAAGGTGTCGGTCACCGACGTGCTCATGCGCCTGGCGCAGTACAGCCGCACCCTGGAACCGACGCCAGGCGTGGCGCTGCAGAGCGCAGCCATCGCCGCCTGCCTGCCCGCCTTGCTGGAAACGCATGCGATCCCCGGCCTGCCGCCCGCCGTGCCGCCGCGCCTGTGGCTGGGCAACCAGGTCACCACGCCGACCCATTTCGATGCCTTCCACAACATCGCCGTGGTGGCCTGCGGACAACGCCGGTTCACGCTGTTCCCGCCCGAGCAGGTCGGCAATCTCTATATCGGCCCGCTGGACTTCGCACCCACCGGCGCTGCGATCAGCCTCGCGCCGCTGGATGGGTCCGACGACCCGCGATTCCCGCGCCTGCAGCAGGCGCTGGAACACGGATTGGAAGCAGTCCTGGAACCCGGCGATGCGCTCTACCTGCCGCCGCTGTGGTGGCACCACGTCAGCTCGCTCGGCCCGCTCAACGCCCTGGTCAATTACTGGTGGCAACCACGGATGGCCGATGGCCGGCCGCCTTCACCCGGCATCGCCGCACTGCTGCACGCGCGCCTGGCCTTTGCAGGCCTGCCGGCAGCGGAGCGCGCCGCCTGGCACGCCCTGATGGCGCACTATGTCTTCGCCGATGAAGACCCCGCCGCGCACCTGCCCGCCGAACGTCGCGGCGTGCTCGGCGCCCTGGATGCCGACGCCATCGCCGCTCTCAAGCGCCGCATCGCGCAGTCGCTCTGATGCCGTGCTGATGCCTTCACCCTGAATACCCCCATCAACCGGAGCCTTTCGCCATGGACCAGACCGTCCACCCGTTTTCCGAACTGTTCGCACAACTGGGGCTTGCCTCCGATGAAGCCAGCATCCGCGCCTTCATCATCGAACACGCCCCGTTGCCCGACGCGATGCGCCTGGAAGAAGCGCCGTTCTGGTCCGATGCCCAGGCACAGCTCCTGCGCGAAGAACGGATCGACGATGCCGACTGGGCCGAGGTCGTGGATCAGCTGAACCTGGCGCTGCACGCCACGCCCGGCAGCTGAGCCCGGGTCAGCGCGCCAGCGCGGCCTGCACGGCTTTTTCGGCCAGCGGCTGCATGACCGCATAGCCAGCCGCACCCGGATGCACGCCGTCAGCCGAAACCTGTTTCGACAAGCCGCCCTGGCCGTTGTCCAGCGCGGCGTAGTAGTCCAGGTACACCGCGCCGTTGGCCTTGGCGTACTGGCGAATCCAGGCGTTGAGCGCGCGAATCTTCGGCGCTGGCTCCAGCCCGGGCTTCCACGGGTAATCGCTGGCCGGAAGCACCGAAGCCAGGACGACCTTGATGCCGCTGGCCTTGGCCAGCTGCGCCATCGAGGCCAGGTTGTCCTGGATCATCTCCGGCGTGGCCGGGCCGGTGTTGCCGGCGATGTCATTGGTGCCGGCCAGGATCACCACCACCGCGGGCTTGAGATCGATCACGTCCTGGCGGAAGCGCACCAGCATCTGCGCGGTGGTCTGCCCGGAAATGCCACGATTGACGTAGGGCTGGCCTGGGAAAAACGTCTCGCTGCCGGTCCTGCCCCAGCCCTCGGTGATCGAGTCGCCAAAGAACACCACGCGCTGGGTTCCGGCTGCCGCAGGCGGTAACGCCGCGTTTTCGGCCCGGTAGCGCGCCAGCTGCGGCCAATCGGCCAGCTGCTTCTGCATGGCCTGTGCCTGCTCTGGCGTTGGTGCGGGCTGTTGTGCCGATGCCGGCGTTGTTGTGCAGATCACGGTACCCAGCACAGTCAGAAAAATGGAACGGCGGAAAGACAGACGCTGCATCGCGCGACTCCTGGCTTGAAGACCGCCGCAGTCTAGCCGCGGCGGCGTCAGCGGTCCGCGATTACGCGCCCGGTTACTTCTTTGCATCGGCCGCCTTCTTGTCTGCCACGGCCTTGCGTTCCGCGGCGTCCTTCTGCGCAGCAGCAAAGCGTGGCTCTTCGCGCAGCAGCTTGGACTGCGGGTCCAGCGTGTACAGCTCGCCGGCCGGCAGGTCGACATGGCCACGACCATCGGCCATCGGCACGGTGACCGTCTTGCCGTCATTGCCGCCGATGCGCACCTCCACCGGCACCGGGAAGGCGATCGCGTCCGGCGTCTTCCAGCGCAGCGCCAGGCCGGTGGCATCGCGCTCGGCCAGCAGCTCCGGCAGCGCGGCGCGATACAGGTACACATCGAAGAACCAGCCGTAATCCTTGCCGGTCACGTCCTTGATGATGGCGATGTAGTCCTTGGTCGATACGTAACGCGGTTGGAAATGGCCCGGCAGCGGCGTGTCAGTGCCGTAGACCGCCAGGCGGATGCTCTTGAGGAACGCCTCGTCGCCGATCAGGCCACGCAGCATATGCAGCATCAGCGAGCCCTTGTAGTAGATGTCCAGGCCCGGGCCATGCTCGCGGTTGTAGACCGATTCCTCGGTCTGCGGTCTGCCACTGACGATGGGATATTTGTTGGTCAGCGCCGCGCGCTGGTCCAGCAGTGCGGCGTGGTAGTCCATCTCGCCACGCAGGTATTGCAGGTACATCGGCTGCATGTAGCTGCCGAAGCCCTCGTGCAGCCACATGTCGTCCCAGTCCGTGTTGGTCAGCTGGTTGCCGAACCATTCGTGCGAGAACTCGTGCTGCATCAACCAGTCGTAGCCGTACTTGTCCTTCTTGTAGTCATTGCCATAGGCATTGATGGTCTGGTGCTCCATGCCCAGGTACGGTGTTTCGACGATGCCCACCTTCTCGTCACCGAACGGATACGGCCCGATCTCGCGCTCGAAGAAATCCAGCATCTTGGGCAACTCGTCGAACAGATCCCTGGCCTGCGCCTCCTTGCCCTTCAGATGCCAGTACGCCAGCGGAATCGTATTGCCGAAGCGACTCTTGTACGTGCCACTCAGCTCTTCATACGGGCCCACGTTGATGGCCACCGCGTAGGTATCCGGGTTCTTCGCGCGCCAGTGGTAGGTGCGCCAGCCATCACGCTCCTGCATGTCCACGAACACGCCATTGCCCGGCGCCACCAGCGGCGACGGCACGGTGATGTGTTCGTCCACCAGCAGCGGCTCGCCCTGCGGATGGTCGATGCACGGCCACAGCAGGTCGCAGCCTTCGCCCTGGATCGCCGAGGCCGCCCACGGCTCGCCGGTCGGCGCGGTCAACCAGACGAAACCGCCATCCCACGGCGCGCGCGTGGCCACATGCGGCTTGCCGGCATAGACCACCCGGATCTTGACCTGCTGCTGCGCGGCCACCGCCTTGGGCAGGCTGATGCGCATGCGGCCTTCCGGATTGCTCCAGGCCTTGGCGGACAGCGCGACGCCATCGGCCTCGACCCGGCTGACCTGGTACTCGCGATCAAGGTCCAGCACCACCGCGCGCAGCGGCTTGAGGGTCTTGAAGGTCAAGGTGGCGTCACCTTCGATGCGCTGTTCGGCCGGGATCACCTTGAAGCCCAGATCCGCATGTTCGAACACCACCGCCAGCTGCTCCGGCGCGCGCGGCAATCCGGTTTCCCGGGTCATCGCACTCAGTTCGAGCTGTTCGGCCCGGGCGTATGGCGCCAGGGCGAACGTGCCCAGGGCAAGGGTGGCAAGGGCGGAACGGGCATGGCGCATGGCTGGACAACCGGGTTCGGACAAAACAGCGCACAGGGTGCCAGCGATCCGGCCAGCCGACATGCGCCTGAAGTCACGCCTGCGCGGAGACCGTCATCGAAATCCGATTTGTCGCACCCTGGCTGCGCCCACCGTCACCGCGAAGCCGGCTGCGAGTCCCTGGCGAGGGTTGCCGGCCAGTTGGCCGTCCCGGCGCCGATTGATGCCGGGGTGAAGCTCAGTCTTCCTCGGCCGCCGCTTCGCGACCCTGCTGGCGGATCAGCGCTTCGAAGCGGGCTTCGTTGATCGCATCGCGCACGCTGTCCAGGTCGGCGCTGGATTCGTCTGGGGTGAACTGACCGGTCAGCGGACTGTCCGGCAGCAGGTCGCCAGCTTCGAACAGCGCCCACATCTCCTCGCCATACCAGGTGTCCAGCAGCTCTGGCGCCCAGCGGCCCAGGCTGGCGGTGAGGTTGTTGACGTCGCGCAGCAGCATCCGGCGGGCGGAATTGTTGCCACCAGCGCTGACCACCTGCGGGAAGTCGATCACCACCGGGCCATCCGGGCCGACCAGCACGTTGTACTCGGACAGGTCGCCGTGGATCAGGCCGCAGCACAGCATGCGCACGACCTGGCGGACCAGCACAGCGTGGAATTCGCGCGCCTGCCCGGCTTCCAGTTCGACCTCGCCCAGGCGCGGCGCGGAAAAGCCTTCGGCATCGGTGACCAATTCCATCACCAGCACGCCGTGGTAATAGCCGAACGGCTCGGGCACGCGCACGCCGGCATCGCGCAGCTGGTAGAGCGCGTCGACCTCGGTGTTCTTCCAGGCCACCTCGGCCTGCTTGCGGCCGTATTTGGTGGCCTTGCCCATGGCGCGGGCCTCGCGGCTGCCGCGGACCTTGCGGCCTTCCTGGTACTGCACGCGCTGCTGGAAGCTGCGTTGGGCCATGTCCTTGTAGACCTTCGCGCAACGTACTTCGTCCCCGCTGCGCACCACGTAGACGGCCGCTTCCTTGCCGCTCTTCAAAGGCCTCAACACTTCATCGATGACGCCATCGTCGATCAGCGCCTGCAGTCCATTGGGGGTCTTCATGGGGTCCTGTGTACTGGGCAGCCGGCACCAACACCGCGCTGCGTGGGGACGGTTAGTGTCGCATCCTTTTGCCTGCACAGAACTGACAGCCCGGTCCCGGGACAGGCCTTCGCCATGCCACTGGAGTGCAGCGCCACGTACGGATCAACCATACCGGACGGTCACCTCCAAGCGTCTTGCACTGCGCCGCGCCACGGCAATAATGGCGCCCGCCGCACCACGCGGCCAAGGACGACAAGGCCGCCACTTAATGCACCCCATCAGCACCATGGAAGTCTTCCTGATCGCCATGGCGATCATCTTCTGCGTTCCCTTCCTGATCTGGCGGCTGGGCCGCACCGATTACTTCGCACCGCTGGTGGTGGTGCAGATCATCACCGGCATCCTGCTGGGCCCGGGCATCCTGGGTGCGGCGCTGCCGGGCTATTACCACTTCGTCTTCACCCCGCCGGTCGTGCAGATCCTCAACGGGCTGGGTGCCTGGGCGGTGATGCTGTTCGTGCTGATTGCCGGGATCGAGCTGGACCTGAGCAAGGCCTGGGCGAACCGGCGCGAAAGCGGCATCACCGCCGGCCTGGCGCTGGGCGTGCCGCTGGTCTTCGGCGGGCTGGCGGCAATCGGCATGCTGCGCTTCCCCGGATGGATCGGCCTGAGCGGCCAGCCGTGGCAGTTCGTGGTCGGCGTGGGCATGGCCTGCGCAGTGACCGCGCTGCCCATCCTGATCCTGCTGATGGAGAAGCTCGACATCCTGCGCCAGCCCATCGGCCAGCGGATCCTGCGCTATGCCAGCCTGGACGACATCGCCATCTGGGGCGTGCTGGCGCTGGTGCTGGTGGACTGGGAGCGGATCGGCCGCCAGGCCGGGTTCCTGGTCGCCTTCGCCGTGGCCTGCGTGTTGTTCCGCAAGTTGATGCGCGCGATCCCCGAACGCGACCGCTGGTACGTGATGCTGATCTGGCTGGCGGTGTGCGCGTTCGGCGCGGACTGGTCCGGCCTGCACTACATGGTCGGCGCGTTCCTGGCTGGCGTGGTGATCGACGCGGACTGGTTCGACCAGGCCGACATGGACCGCCTGCGCCACAATGTGCTGCTGGTGATCATGCCGGTGTTCTTCCTCAGTACAGGCCTGCGCACCGAGTGGAACGTCGGCGGCGCGACCGTCTTCGTCGCCGCGCTGGTGCTGCTGGTGGCAGCGGTGGCCGGCAAGCTGGCCGGCATCCACCTGGCTGGGCGCATCCTGAAATGGAAGCCCGGCGAGGCCACGCTGATCGGCTGGCTGCTGCAGACCAAGGCGCTGATCATGATCATCTTCGCCAACATCCTGCTGGACAAGGCGATCATCACCAATGCCACCTTCACCGCGCTGCTGCTGATGGCGGTGATGAGCACGATGCTGGCGATCCCGATGGCGACCCCACGCCTGCGACGGCTGGAACGCGGCTGAGCATCCCGGGCGCTTCCGGCGTGGCCGCCTTCGAACGCCGCCCCGTCGGAACGTCAGCGCCGATGATGGCCTGATCGCGCCGGTGGGATTCAAGGCGTCAGGGTCACGACCCACCTGGCGGAGACCGGCACCCCAATCAGCGCTCGCCTGACAGCATCGGCCGCTCCCGCAGCGGCTCCACGCCGGTCATGGTCGAACCTGCCGCGCGCATGGCCGTGATGAAATGCCGCAGCTTGGCCGGTTGGTGCCGCGCGGGCGGATAGACCAGATAGACCGGCAAGGGCGTGGCCCGCCAGTCCGGCGCCAAGTGCAGCAGGCGGCCTTCGGCCACGTCCTGCGCGACCACCCACGCCGACGAAATGCATGCACCCAGCCCCAGCAGCGCGGCATTGCGCAATGCGTACAGGCTATCGGTGCTCAAGCGCGGGCGGATCGGGAACTGGACCATCTCGCCGCTGACCTGATGGCGCAGGCTGACCTGGTCCCGATAGAAGGTCTGGATGGCCAGCCAAGGCAACGCGGCCAGGCCCTGCGCATGCCGGGGCACGCCACCCTCGTCGATCAGCGAGGGCGCCCCGACCACAATGCGCGGCACCTCGGCGATCTGCACCGCAACCACCGATGGCAGGTCCACCGCGCCCACCTGGATCGCACAGTCGATGCCCTCGGCGACGAAATCCGGCTGGCGGTCGTGCAGCAGCCACTCCACCGTGACCTGCGGATGGCGCCTGAGGTAATCGACCAGCGGTGTCACCAGCTGGGCCTGGCCGAACGCATGTGGCACCACCACGCGCAGCAGTCCCTGCGGCGCATCGCCCGCGCCGCGCAGGTCGGCCTCCATGGCGTGCCAGTCCTCCAGCAATTCGCGCGCACGGGCGTAGGCGCGCTCGCCATCCTCGGTGAGCTTCATCGCGTGGGTGGAACGGCGCAGCAGCTTGACGCCGAGGAAACGCTCCAGCGCCTGCAGCCGGCGGCTGATCGTGGGCTGGCTGGCACCCAGCTGCGCAGCCGCTGCCGAGAGGCTGCCCGCATCGACGATGCGGACGAAGGTCTGCATCAATTCGATGCGGTCGACGGCCTGGTTGGGCGACTCTTTCATGCACTCCACGCATAACCGTTCTGAACGGCCGGAGGCTACCACGCCGCGAGAGGGCCCGGGACAATGGCACCCGGCTCCTCCCCTCCCCTGGAATCTCCATGTCTTCCATTCAAAACCCGCATGCATCGATCGATGCGCGGGCACCCACCGCGGAGACCTTGCCGCGCAGCCTGGTCCTGTTGCTGGCCATCGGTGCCGGCATGAGCGTGGCCTCGCTCTATTACAGCCAGCCGATGCTCGGCGTGCTCGCCGACGACCTGGGCACCACCAGCCAGGTGGCCGGCTGGGTGCCCACGCTCAATCAGCTCGGCTATGCGCTGGGCATCCTGTTGTGCGCGCCACTGGGCGATCGCTACGACCGGCGCATCGTCATCCTGGTCAAGTGCGCATTGCTGGCGCTGGCCCTGCTGGCCGGCGGGCTGGCCCCGGGCATGCCGATGCTGCTGGCCTCCAGCCTGGCGATCGGGATCATCGCCACGGTGGCGCAGGACTTTGTGCCCGCCGCGGCCACGCTGGCCCCGGCCGAACACCGCGGGCGCATCGTCGGCACGGTCATGACCGGCCTGCTGCTGGGCATCCTTCTGTCGCGAGTCGGCAGCGGACTGATCTCAGGCCTCTGGGGCTGGCGCGCGGTCTATATCGCCGCCGCCATCGGCATGGCCCTGGTCGGCCTGGCCTCATGGCGCCGCCTGCCACGGTTCCAGCCGACCACCTCGCTCAGCTATGGCGCGCTGCTGGGTTCACTGGTACAGCTCTGGAAGCAGCATCCGGCGCTGCGTCGCGCCACCCTGGCGCAGGGCATCCTGGCGATCGGCTTCAGCGCGTTCTGGTCGACCCTGGCGGTCATGCTGCATGGCGGGCCGCTGCACCTGGGCAGCGCGGCGGCCGGCGCGTTCGGCCTGGCGGGCGCAGCCGGTGCGATTGCCGCGCCGCTGGCCGGCCGCATCGCCGACAGCCGCGGCCCGGAGCTGGTGATCCGGCTCGGCGCACTCCTGGCCGCCGTCTCGTTCGCCGCCATGGCGCTGGCCACGCAGCTGCCCATGCACGTCCAACTGGTTGCGCTGGTGATCGGCACGATCGGCTTCGACCTGGGCGTGCAGGCCGCACTGGTCTCGCACCAGACCATCGTCTACGGCATCGATCCCGGTGCCCGCAGCCGCCTCAACGCCCTGCTGTTCACCGGCATGTTCCTGGGCATGTCGGCAGGCGCAGCGCTGGGCAGCCTTGCCTTGGGCCACTTCGGCTGGCCGGGCGTATTGTGCCTGGCAACGCTGACGTCGCTGAGCGCGCTGGTGGTCCGGCTCTGGCCCAGGCGAGTCTGACCGGTCGATATGCTGGAACGGCGAGGCTCACCTCGCCGTTGTTCGTTGTGTCCGGATTAGACCTGGCACTTCGCACCAGCGCGATGCTGCGACGCGTCGTGACCGGCCTGTCAGCGACGCGGATAGTCCGGCGCTGTGGTCGCCTTCTGCGATCCACGCTGCCCGCCGAACCCGCCAGCCACCCCGGAGAGTCCGCATGAAGGCTGTGATTGCCCTGGTCATTGCGCTTGCACTGCTTGCCATCGGTATCCCGTTGTCCCGCGCCATCAGCGATGGCGAACAACACACCATCACCCGCACGGTCGAACCACTGACGCCCGCACAGGAGCGCGATGCGCTGGCCAGCAGGAAAGCCGATGCCACGAACAAGCACGCGCCAGCCAGCGCCACCGGGGCGGCGCCTGCCACGACTGCACGCTGACCCTCCAGCTGACAGGCGCGGCGTCGCACGCCCCGCTTGAGCGACCAGGCAGCCAGTGGCTTCCAGACATGGACGGCCTCCGGCCGATCCAGGCCAGGGGGCGCATGCAGGTGCAACCAACACGGCCTGTAGCCCGTATCGTTAGACTGTTGCCGTACAACGTCGCCGCCCAGACCCAGGCGGCGTTGTTTTTTGTTCTCGGTTTCAGTCACTTAGGAAATGTTCCAAACGAATAGCCGCAACTGCGGCGTCGCGCGGATGGAGCTCACCCCACATGATTTTCGAAACACTCGACACCTCCGGCCACGAGCAAGTGGTGTTCTGCCACAACCCCGATACGGGGCTGAAGGCGATCATCGCCATCCACAGCACCGTGCTCGGCCCTGCACTCGGCGGCGTGCGCATGCGCCCCTACGCCAGTACCGAAGCCGCGCTGCACGACGCACTGCGCCTGAGCCGTACGATGACCTACAAAAACGCCCTCGCCGGCCTGAACGTGGGCGGCGGCAAGGCGGTGATCATCGGCGACCCCGGCAAGGACAAGACCGAGGCGCTGTTCCGCATGTTCGGCCGCTACGTCGACTCGCTGGGCGGGCGCTACATCACCGCCGAGGACGTGGGCACCGATGTCAACGACATGGAACACGTGTACCGCGAAACCGAATACGTCGTCGGCGTGCACCAGGTGCACCGCGGCTCAGGCGACCCGGCGCCGTTCACCGCTTACGGCGCGCTGCACGGCCTGATGGCCACGTTGAACCGTCGCTTCGGCAATGAAGAGATCGGCAAGTACAGCTACGCCGTCCAAGGCCTGGGCCATATCGGCATGGAGTTCGTGAAGCTGCTCAAGGAGCGCGGCGCCAAGCTGTTCGTGACCGACCTCAACCCGGCGCTGGTGGACCGCGCAGTGGAGGAATACGGCGCCGAGGCCGTCGCCCCGGACGAGATCTACGACATCCCGGCCGATGTGTTTTCGCCCTGCGCGCTGGAAGGCTCGATCAATCAAGAGACCCTGCCGCGCCTGCGCAGCAAGATCATCTGCGGCACGGCCAACAACCAGATGTCGCACGTGGTGGGCGAGGAAGCCATGCGCCGCGGCATCCTGTATGCGCCGGACTACGCCGTGAACGCCGGTGGCGTCATGAACGTGTCGCTGGAAATCGACGGCTACAACCGCGAACGCGCCATGCGCCTGATGCGCAACATTTACCACAACGTCGGCCGCATCTTCGACCTGGCCGAGCAGGAAAAGATCGCCCCGCAATACGCCGCCGACCGCATCGCCGAAGCGCGCATCGCCTCCATCGGCAAGCTCAAGCTGCCACTGGGCCGGACCGCGCCGCGCTACATGGGCCACCTGCGCGGCGACCACTGATCGACCACTGATCAGCACGCACAAATGCCGGCGCAATGCCGGCATTTCTGTTTTCAATCAACGTCGCCGAAACGAGCCTGGATCAGAAACCGACCCGGTAACTGGCCGACACGATCCCCAGCGTGCCACGCGGCCCGAAGCGGCGATCGAAGCCCAGCGACAACCGTTGCCCGGCGCGCAACTGCGCATCGAACGACACCCCGAACAGGCCACCGGATGCCGCCGCGTCGCCAGCAGGCATCAGGCCCCAGGCATCGATGCCAACAAAGCGCGCCTGCCGCTCGAAGCCCGCGGCCGACAGCACCGACTGCCATTCCGCATGCCCTGACAGCGCAAGCTCCATCCCGGCCCAGGCCATCGCACGGTCCAAGCGTAGCCCGGCGATGGCCTGCGTCCTGCGGGCCTGGTCGCCAGCAGCCGCCAAACCGAAGCCGCCCGCGCCGACTTCGGAAAAACCATCGCGCGACAGCGCCGCGTAGTCGGCCCCGACATACGGCGTCAGGCGCGTGCGCCGCCACGCAAGCGGAAGCCCGGCCTCGACGCTGGCAAAGCGCACGGTGCCGTCGTCGTCGCTGCCCACGCCGTAGGCGCCGGCACCCAGGTAAACCTGTCGCTGCAGCTGGCGGCGATAGTCACCGGCACCGAGCTGGGCGATCGCGTAGAACCGACCCCAGCGCTGGCCCAGATACACCTGCAGGTGCGTCTGCCGGTCGTGGCTGCGATCACCGTCCGCGTTGCGGCTATTGGATGCATCGAGCTGGCCGAACGCGATGCCTGCCGTCGTGCCCGGCGCCAGCATCACTTCATTGCCAAGCAACCAGCCCCCCACGTCGAACGCACTGACGCCCAGGCCGCGCGCCTGCCGGTCATCCAACGCCTGGTACCACGCCCCGCCCCGCGGAGCGCCCGGCTGCAGCAGGTGCTGCGACAACGCACGGCGACGCATGTCCAGCACGTCCAGCGTCATGCTATCGGCCGCCGCGTGCGCGCTGCCGGACAACGATGCCAGCGAGCGCTGCGCGGCCGCAGCCGAGGCCGTGTGCAGGAAATCTCCTGCCAGGGTGACGAAGTCGCCGCCGACTGTCGCCGCGCCCTGCGCATCGATCCGGTCCAGCGCCTGGTCCACGCGCTGCGCGCTGCCGACCGCCGCGGTGGTGATGCCCATCGCAGCCGCGGTCGCCGTGACCTCCAGCCGGGTGATGTTCAACAGCGCCTGCGAGCTGGTGTAGCTCAAGCTTGCATCCAGGAAGACGCCCGAGCCGGAAGTGAGCGACGAGAACTGGCCCGTCAGGCCCTGCGCCGCGGTCAGCACCGTCTCCTGGCTTGAGCGCACGTAACCGCCGGCGACGCCAAATACCTGCAGGCCGCCGGCCAGCTGCGCAATTCCACCGACCGCAAGCGGGGTGCCGACCTGGTACTCCAGCGCGCCGCTGGCCGCCTGGCTGAAGTTGCCTGCGACAGTGCGCACGCCGGCATTTCCATCGAAGCGCGTGGTCCCCGCGTTGCTCAGGCTGCCATTGATGCCACCGGACAGCGTCAATCGCGCGCCGGCATCCACGACGGCGCTGGCCGGAAGCGCCTGGCTGGCCACCAGCGCGCCCGCTGCGACATGCGTCGTCCCCAGGTAGCTGTTGGTGCCAGTCAGGGTGAGCGTGCCGCTGCCCAGCTTGGCAATGCCGCCACTTCCACTGATCGCGTTGGACCAGGTGGAATTGCCCGCGAAGGACACCGACACATCGCCCCAGTCGAATTTGGCCGGACCGCCGATGGCCTTGCCGACATCCAGCAGGCCGTAACCGAACGTCGCATCGACACCCGGCGTCCCGAGGTCGGTCGCCGTGCCCAACAGCGTCTGCCGCACCAGGTCATTGCTGAAATAGGGAAATGCCTGCCAGACCACGGCTGCCGCGCCGGATACCTGCGGCGCAGCCAACGATGTGCCCGTCCACTGGTAATAGGTCGGCGCGGCCGGGCCGTCATCAGTCCCAGTCACCACCACCGTGCCCGGTGCCACCAGGCAGTAATGCATCGCCACGCCGCACGCATTGGAATACGACGCCAGCTGCGTGGAGTTGTCCGTATCCAACGCGGCCACGGCCAGCCAGCCACGCTCCAGGTCCGCCGCCGGCATCGAACCATTGGTCCCGGCCTTGCTGGGCAGCGCGGCGGTGTCGCTTGGATCCGATTTCCCATCGTTGCCAGTGGCAAAGACCACCAGGCCGCCGTTGTCGATCACGAACGGCCGGTATTCCTCGGCAATGGGCGCGGTGGCGGCAAGGTCGGTCCAGTACACCCCGCCCCATGAGTTGTTCATCACCTTGACGCCGCGGGCGATCAACGCGGCATGCACCGATGCGAGACCCAGTGCGCCGGAGGTCGCGTTGCCCTGACCGGTACCGTCATCGGTAGGTTCCTGGTCGGAGATGATCCGCGCCGACACCACGGTCGCGTCCGGCGCGATACCACCTGGCCAGGCTCCGAAAGCAGCCCCGGCGGCGACCTGTGCCACCGCGGTCCCGTGTCCCACGACGTCATCCTTGGCCAGGTTGTTGTCGCTGGCGCTGACGTAGTTGAGGTTGGCCGTCACCCTGGGAGACAGCGCCGGGTGCGTCCGGTTGACGCCGGTATCGACGATGCCGATCACCGTGCCGGCCCCGGTGAATCCAGCCGCGTGCGCGACGTCCGCATGGGTCAAGGTCAGGTGTCTGCTGTAGGCCGGATTCGCCGTGGTGACAACCGGCGTGACGACAGGAGGCACTGGCGTGGTGGCAGGAGGCGTTTCGCGGACGTTGCTGCCACCTCCGCCACCACCGCAGGCAGAAAGCACCGCACACGCCAGCGTGCCCAGTACCCGATGGCCGGCCCGCCACGTTCCCGGCGAGTTGCGCACTCCCATGTTGCCCCCTCGCCCAGCGAATCCCCGGGCCGATGTGTCCTGCGCAGAATCTAACGCAACACTTCGACACGAAGCGAGGCCCGGGCCGCCGCACAGGACCAGTCCCGCCAGCCCCAGGGCGCAAACCAGAACACCCAATGCCGCTGGAGTAGCGGTTTCCCGGATCCTGGCCGGGTCGGGACAGACAGCCACCGGGCGACGCCAAAGGTCGTGTTGCCGCGCCCGAAAGCGCGGCTGGATAATGGCCGCCCATTTGAATCGACGGGATTTCCCATGAGCGACATCGTCATCGCTGCGGCCAAACGCACGGCCATTGGCTCGTTCCTTGGCCAGTTCACCGGCGTGCCCAGCACCGAGCTGGGCGCGGCCGCCATCCGTGCGACGCTGGCCGAATCGGGCATCGCCGCAGCGGATGTGAGCGAAGTGATCATGGGCTGCGTGCTGTCGGCCAACCTGGGCCAGGCGCCGGCGCGCCAGGCCTCGCTGGCGGCGGGGATTCCCACATCCACCGGCTGCACCACCATCAACAAGGTGTGCGGCTCGGGTATGAAGGCGATCATGCTGGGCCACGACCTGATCAAGGCCGGCTCGGCACAGATCGTGCTCGCCGGCGGCATGGAGTCGATGACCAACGCGCCGCACATGATCCCTAACTCACGCACCGGCAACCGCTTCGGCGACTTCAAGGCCATCGACCACATGTCATGGGACGGCCTGGTCAATCCTTATGACGGCCAGGCGATGGGCGTGTTCGGCGAAGCCACCGCGGACAAGTACGGCTTCAGCCGCCAGGACCAGGACGCCTATGCCATCGGCTCGGTCGAACGTGCGCAGGCCGCGCAGGCTGCCGGCGCGTTCGACGGCGAGATCACGCCGGTCACCGTGATCACCCGCAAGGGCGAAGCGACCTTCAGCACCGACGAGCAGCCCGGCAAATCCGACGTCAGCAAGATTCCCTCGCTCAAGCCTGCCTTCAAGAAGGACGGCACGGTGACGGCGGCCAGCTCATCCAGCATCTCCGACGGCGCCGCAGCCACGCTCCTGCTCAGCGCGGACGAAGCCGCCAGGCGCGGCATCACGCCGATGGCCCGCATCGTCGCCCATGCCACCTTCTCGCAGGAGCCACAGTGGTTCACCACTGCGCCGGTCGGCGCCATCCAGAAGGTACTGGACAAGGCCGGCTGGTCAATCGATGACGTGGATCTGTTCGAGATCAACGAGGCATTCGCAGTGGTGGCGATGGTGCCGATCAAGGAGCTGGGCATCCCGCGCGAGAAGGTCAATGTCCACGGCGGCGCCTGCGCGCTGGGCCATCCGATCGGCGCATCCGGCACCCGCCTGGTCGTCACGCTCCTGCACGCGCTACGCACGCAGGGCAAGAAGCGCGGCATCGCATCCCTTTGTATTGGCGGTGGCGAGGCCACGGCCATTGCGGTTGAACTGCTTTGAGGCGCACTTCCGGTTTAACGAAAAGTTGACGAAAGTGAGCCATACGCAAGCGAATGCTTGACAGTACAAGCCGGATTGTCATGATGTCGCCCGGCGCGCAACTGCGCGTTGCCAAATTAATCGACGAGGATTTACCAAATGAGCATCAACAAGACGCTGATCGCGCTGGCAATGGGCCTGGCCCTGGCCGCTTGCTCGAAGCCGGAAGCCGCTGCCGACGCATCGGCCGACGCCCAGCAGGCCGCCACCGAGGCGCAGGCTGCAGCTGACACCGCCGCGACCACCCCGACCGCCGACGCCGCCCAGGCTGCTGCCGACACCGCCGCCACCGCCGCCGACACCGCTGCTGACGCCGCGGCCGATGCTGGCGCCGCGACCACGGACAAGGCTGCCGACGCTGCTGCTGCGACCGCTGAAACCGCCAAGGACACCGCCCAGGACGCCGCTGATACGGCTGACAAGGCTGCCTCGGACGCCGACAAGAAGTAATCCCTTCCGGCAGGTGCCATGGGCACCCGCTGAATGGATCAAAAGGACCGCCGGGCAACCGGCGGTCTTTTTTTATGGCGCGCCGCCCGACCCACTTTTCATTGACTGGGCCATCTGTAGAATTCGCGCGCTGCAGCAATCACGCTTCCCCCGACGGGCAACGGCTTGCGCGCACGACACCACCACTCCATACCGTTGAAGGGGAACACCATGAGCAACAAACTCAATATCGCGCTGATCGCCGCCGTGCTGGCCCTGGGCGCCTGCTCGCAGAAGACCCAGGACGCCGCTTCGGCCACCGCCGACAGCGCCGCCTCGGACGCTGCCGCTGCTGCCGACAAGGCCGCTGCCGCGACCGACGAAGCTGCCGCCAAGGTCTCGGCTGCCGCCGATGACGCCGCCGCTGCTGCCAGCACCGCTGCCGACAAGACCGAGAACGCAGCACAGTCGGCCACCGCCGATGCCGCCGCTGCCGTTTCCGAAGGCGCCGACGCCACCGCCGACAAGGCTGCGGAAGTGTCCAAGGAAGCCGAGGCCGCCGCGAAGAAGTAATCGCCTGCCTGACGTTGATCTGCATCACCTGAAAGAGCCCGCTTGCTGCGGGCTCTTTCTTTTTGCGGCTCCGAAGCCACCCGACGCATGCACATGCCGCGCACGCCACCTGCGCCTGCCACGTGCGCGACGCACGGCGACGTTAGGATGATCGGAAGGCAGAAAACGCGCCTTTTACTGGCCATTTGGTGAGGCCAGTCACAACGCATCTGTGGTAATAGCCGCGATAGTCCCGTTTCCCCGACTTGGAGACCCTGCGACATGTCCATGTGGAAAGACCAGTTGTCCGGCAAGAAGGACGCACCACCGCCCGTCGCCGACCCCACTCCCATCCGTGACGCTGCCCCGGTACCCACCATGCCCGAACCCATTGCCGCCGCGCCTGCTCCGACGCCCGTGTCCGCGCCCCGCCCTGCAACCCGCGAGGTCAAGGAATCGCTGATCGCCTCCGACCTGACCATCGAAGGCAAGATCGAGGGCACCGGCCACGTCCGCATCGCCGGCAAGTTCAAGGGTGACGTCAACGTCCAGGGCGACCTGACCATCGAGCAAGGCGCCAAGCTCAGCGGGGGGGTCAAGGCCAACAAGGTCGTCATCGCAGGCGAGCTGGAAGGCAACATCGAAGCGGCCAAACAGGTCGAGCTGCTGGCGTCCGGCGCGCTCACCGGCGACGTCAAGTGCGGCACGATGACGGTTGCCTCGGGCGCACGCATGCGTGGCCAGGCCGACTTCGGCTGGGACGGCAGCGAGAAGAAGAAAGACAAGGACCACGACGCAGCGTGAGCAGTGTCCGTCCCGGCACGGCAGGCGCGACCCGCGCCTGTCCGCACTGCAAGGCCGTGATCCTGGAGACTGCGGCCGTGTGCCCCTCGTGCAAGCACCACCTGCGCTTCGACGATTCCGTCACCGTCAGCAAGCGCGAAGCCATGCGCCAGGTGCCGCTGCGGGTGGAGGGAACCGTCCTGCACCCGCACGATGCTGATGCCTACGAATACACCGCCGTCGTGGTGATCCGCGACGAACGAGGGCAGGAAGTGGATCGCCATGTGGTCGGCGTCGGCGCCCTGCGCGCGGGCGACAAGCGCACGTTCTCACTGGCGGTCGAAATGTTCCCCCATACCGGCGGGGTCGCGCCGCGCGGCAAGCGCCGGCTGTCCTGATTCAAGCTTGGCTACTGAAGCCATCGACGACAAGGGCCGCATCTGCGGCCCTTGTCGTGTGCAGCCTTACTTGCGACTGCTGGGTGTGGAAGGCTCGCAGCTGCTGCAGCCACCGCACGCACCTGCACCGCCCTGGGCGACCGGCGGCGCGATCCATCGCCCCAGGGCACGCAACCAGCCAGGCCGTCCTTCGCGCAGCATCGGCAATGCCAGCGCGACCCGCGTCCTGCGCGTGGCGTTGGGGAACTGCTTCTTCGCCACGACCCAGGCGCTGACCAGCGCCGCCAGCGCGATCACGACGTACTGCGCGAGCAGTGCCAGATCCATCAGCCACCTCCAAGTGCGACGGCGACCTGGTAGGTCACCAGCGATGCAATGTAGGCCAGCGCGAACAGGTAACCGGCCGAAAAGGCCATGCGCTTCCAGGAGTTGGTCTCGCGCTTGATGGTGGCCAGGGTCGACAGGCACATGGGCGCGTAGATGTACCAGACCAGCAGCGACAGCGCGGTGGCCAACGACCAGCCATCGTGGATCAGCGGCGACAGCGCCTGGGTGGTGGCATCGTCGTCACCGGACAATGCGTAGACGGTGGCCAGGGAAGAGACTGCCACTTCGCGCGCCGCCAGGCCAGGGATCAGCGCGATGCAGATCTGCCAGTTGAAACCAAGCGGCGCGAAAACCGCGGTCATCGCATGGCCAATCCGCCCGGCGAAGCTGTAGTCGATCGCCGGCAGCGTGGCATCGGCCGGTGCGCCCGGGAAGGACAGCAGCACCCACAGCAGCACGGTCAGGGCCAGGATGATGCCGCCCACGCGCTTGAGGAAGATCACCGCGCGCTCGGACAGGCCGATGGCCAGATCGCGCAGGTGTGGAATGCGATAGGACGGCAGCTCCAGCAACAGCGGGTGCTCGCTCTTGTCACGGCGCCAGCGCTTCATCACCCACGACACCGCCAGCGCGCTGACGATGGCCACGAAATACAGGCTAAACAGCACCAGGCCCTGCAGGTTCAGCACGCCCCAGACTTCCCGTTGCGGGATGAACGCGCCGATCAGCAGCGCATACACCGGCAACCGCGCCGAACACGTCATCAGTGGCGCGACCAGGATCGTGGCCAGGCGATCGCGTGGATCCTGGATGGAACGGGTCGCCATGATCCCGGGAATGGCGCAGGCAAAGCTGGACAACAGCGGGATGAAAGAACGCCCCGACAGCCCGGCCTTGGACATCAGCCGGTCCAGCAGGAATGCCGCGCGCGGCAGGTAGCCCGATTCCTCAAGCGCCAGGATGAAGGCGAACAGGATCAGGATCTGCGGCAGGAACACGATCACCCCGCCCAGGCCGGCGATGATGCCGTCGGTCAGCAGGCTGTTGAGCGGGCCTTCGGGCAGCACGCCACCCACCCACGCCCCCAGCCAGGCGGTGCCGGCATCAATGCCGTCCATCAGCGGCGTGGCCCAGGCATAGACGGCCTGGAAGATCAGGAACATCACCACCGCCAGCGCCACCAGGCCGAACACCGGATGCAGCAGCCAGCGGTCCAGCGTGTCGTCGATATGCGCGGTGCGCGTGGGCATGGTCACCGCCAGCGACAGCAGGCGCCATGTCTCGGCGTGCAGGTCGGCATCGTCGGGCAGCACGTGCGCCGGCGGCTGTGGATTGGCGATGAGGCGGTCGATCTGTTCCAGCAACGCCTGCGCGCCGTTGGAACGCACCGCGACCGTCTCCACCACCGGGATGCCCAGCTCGCGCTGCAGCACGCCCAGGTCGATGCTGATCCCGCGCCGGCGCGCGGCGTCGGCCATGTTGATCGCCAGGATCACCGGGCGGCCCAGGCGCAGCAGTTCCAGCACGAATCGCAGGTTCAGGCGCAGGTTGGTGGCATCGACCACGCAGACCAGCGCATCCGGCGCCGGTTCGCCGGGCAGGAAGCCGCGACACAGGTCGCGGGTGATCGCCTCGTCCAGGCTGGCAGCATTGAGGCTGTAGGCGCCAGGCAGGTCCAGCAGCGCGTAGTGCTGCCCGTTGGCACCCTGGAAGCGACCCTCCTTGCGCTCGACGGTGACGCCGGCGTAGTTGGCCACCTTCTGGCGGCTGCCGGTCAGCAGGTTGAACAATGCGGTCTTGCCGCAGTTCGGATTGCCGATCAGGGCCAGGCGATGCGGCGCGGACGTGGCGTTCAAGTCGCATCCCCGTTGCGCAGGCGCACGCGGGCGGCCTCGGTCCGGCGCAGCGCGAACCTGGTGAAACCGACCTGGACCAGGATCGGATCGGCGCCGATCGGTCCGCGGGCGACCACTTCGACCTGCTCGCCGGACACGAAGCCCAGTTCGCGCAGACGACGGGCGATGGCGTCATTGGGGCCGTGGTCTTCGACTGTTTCGACAAAGGCCTGGGTGCGCCTGGGCAGTTCGGACAACATCACGCGAGCGGACTCAAATGAAAACAGTTCTCAATATTAGCACTGCGCCATGGCCCAGCGCCTGTCAACCACGCCAGCACGCAGGACGCTGCGGGCCACGGTTGGCGTACGATGCGCGCCCGCCCCTGTCGCCCGCCACGATGTCCCTGGCCTTCCAGATCCGCCCCATCCGCGCCGATGACAATGCCGCCATGGCCGCGATCATCCGCAGCGTGATGCCCGAGTTCGGCGCCGGCGGCGCGGGCTTCGCCATCAACGACCCGGAAGTGGACTGGCTCAGCCGCGCCTACGCACAGCCATGCAGTGCCTACTTCGTGGTCGAACGTGATGGCGTGGTGCTGGGCGGCGGCGGCGTGGCCCCGCTGGAAGGCGGCGATGGCACGATCTGCGAACTACGCAAGATGTATTTCCTGCCCGCCGCGCGCGGCCTGGGTGCCGGCGCGGCGATGATGCGCGCCTGCCTGGCCGCTGCGCGTGGCTTCGGCTTTGCCCAGTGCTACATCGAAACCCTCGACGGCATGGACGCAGCGATGCGCCTGTACGAGAAGACCGGCTTCGTCCGCCTGGACGCGCCACTGGGCGCCACCGGACATGGCGGCTGCGACCGCTGGTACCTGCTGCAGCTCTAGCCCACAGGCGCCTGCCGCCGACGATAGCCATGCCGCAGCGCGCTAGGCGCGATGCGGGCATCCCGTAAAATGTCCGCTTCATCTTCGCCGCAGGAGCTTCCATGCAGTTGACCGACACCCGCGCCGTGATCACCGGCGGCGTCTCCGGGCTGGGATTTGCCACCGCGCAGCGCATCGTCGCCGGCGGCGGCAAGGTCACTCTGCTGGACGTCAATGACGCCAAGGGCGATGCCGCCATCGCCGCGCTCGGCAGTGCCAACGCGCGCTATGTGCGTACCGATGTCACCGACGAAACCGTGGTCGCCGCGGCCATCGCCGCCGCGCGCGAATTCATGGGCACGGTCAACGTGGCAGTGAACTGCGCCGGCATCCTCGGCGCTGGCCGCGTGCTGGGCAAGGACGGCCCGATGGCGCTGGATACCTTCCGCACCACGGTGCTGGTCAACCTGGTTGGCAGTTTCAACGTGGCCAAGGCCGCGGCCAACGTGATGCAGCACAACGACGCCGGCGATGACGGCGAGCGCGGCGTGATCATCAACACCGCCAGCGTGGCCGCCTATGAAGGCCAGATCGGCCAGGCTGCCTACGCGGCGTCCAAGGGCGGCGTGGTCGGCATGACCTTGCCGATGGCGCGTGAACTGGCCCGCTTCGGGGTGCGGGTGATGACCATCGCGCCCGGCATCTTCTGGACACCGATGGTCGATGGCATGCCCGAAGCGGTGCAGCAGTCGCTGTCGGCTTCGATCCCCTTCCCTTCGCGCCTGGGCCAGCCGGACGAATACGCCGACACGGTCGCTTTCATCCTGGCCTCGCGCTATCTCAACGGCGAGACCATCCGCCTGGATGGCGCGGTGCGGCTGGCGCCCAAGTAACCCACGCGCAACACCCCACTTTCCTTCCAATCCACACGCAAACGGTCCACCACCATGAAGGCTGGCGAAATCAAGAAAGGCAACGTCGTCGAGTACAACAACGGCGTCTACCAGATCCGCGACATCGAACGCTCGTCCCCGCAGGGTCGCGGCGGCAACGTGCGCTTCCGTTTCATCATGTACAGCGTGCCGGGCGGCAACAAGCTCGATGCCAGCTTCGATGCCGACGACAACCTGCCGGAAGTCGAACTGCTGCGCCGCCAGGCCACGTTTTCGTACATGGATGGCGAAGCATTCGTGTTCCTGGATGACGAGGACTACACCCCGTACACGCTGGACGCAGCGGTGATCGGCGATGACGCCGGCTACATCACCGAAGGCCTGAGCGGCCTCTATGTGCAGGTCATCGACGAGCAGCCGGTGGCCGTGCAGCTGCCCCAGCATGTGACCCTGGAAGTGGTCGAGACCCCGCCGGAACTCAAGGGCGGTACCGCCACCAAGCGGCCGAAGCCGGCCAAGCTCAACACCGGCATCGAGATCATGGTCCCGGAGTACATCGTCAACGGTGAGCGCATCCTGATCAACACCACCACCGGCGAGTTCGGCGGTCGCGCGGACTGAGCCCGCCCTGGCTGCATCGGCATGACGCGCTGCGATTGCCCGGGTAAGCGGAGCACCCGGGATGCGCTGGGATGAAAGCCGCGGATGCATCGCTGGCAATACTGACCCGGGTGGGGCCTCTGGCCTTGCCCGGGCTACGGAAGCGGCGCTTGGCGCTTCAGCTCGATCCCGCCTGATTCCCGATTGAGCCGGCGCAAACGTTCGCCCAGTGCTTCCAGATTGGCTTCGGTCCCATCGATGTCTGCCCGCAGCGCTTGCGGCAACCACTGTTTGGCATCTTCCTGCAACGACTGGCGCGCCTGGCGCTGCCTGGTCGCACGCGCACCAGCGTCCAATGCCAGGGCCGCGCGCTCGGCCTGCTGCGGCAATCCATAGCCCGGCTGGCCAGCCAGCAGCAGCGCCGGTTGTGCGAAGAATCCTTCTTCGTCCAGCAGCGCCTGCAGGCGCACGCCGCCCTCGCGGACGGCGGCATCTTTCCTGTCCGAAAGAAACCGGTGCTTGAGCGCATCGCGTGCAGCCTGTTCCTGCTGGCGACGCGCGGCCTGTTCCAGCACCAGCAATGCCGCACTACTGCGAAGATCCGCCCGTGCGATCCACGCCGCGCGCTGCGCCGGCGGCAGTTTCAACCAGGCCCGCACCGAAGTTTCCGGCAATGGAAGCGCCTGGCGCAGCACATCGAACATCGCCTGGTAATGGCTGCTGGCGGCAGGAAAGAAATAGCCCACGCGCTCGGCCTGCGGCAGGTCGTCCAGCACCGATGGATCGGCAAGGCCGGTGCGCTCAAGCCTGCGCAGCAGGCCTTTCGGCGTGATGCCTGACAGCTGCGTATCGACCAGTCTCGGCACGCCATCGTGCAGCAGCTTGTAGGTTTCCACTGCGCAGTTGTTGGTGATGAAGCGATAGCCACCGTCATAGCTCCAGTGCACCTGTGCGGCGCGCTGCAGCAACGTGGTGATTTCATCCTGATCCAGCGCCAGCGGTACCGAACGCAACCCGCGCAACTGCACCTGGGTGTATTCGTCGATGACCTGCGACAGCGGCAGCAGGTACAGGCGTGCAGGATAGCGACCGGTCAGTCCTCCCCAACTGGACAGTTGCACGTCGTCAATGAACGCGCGGAACGACAACACGCGCTGGTACTGCAGATCCAGCCGGCAATCCGGCCCGCGCGGCCGACCGGGCGCGCAGATCACCAGCCGCAACATGCTGTGGCCCCAACGGCTCATCGCTTCGCTGTCGCTATCGGCCAGCAGGTAGTCCACCGCGTAGATGCGCGCCGGGTCCAGCACCTGCAGCGGCTGGGCCGATTCATCCTCGAAGAACGGCAGGCCAGGCGCACACCCGCCAACCTTCAGCGGCATGTCCAGGCGTTGTGCGAAGTACGCCGCCAACGCAGGCCGACGGCACGCGTAGTCGGCATCCAGCAGGAAATGCTCAAGGTTCACCGCCACGTACTCGCGCGGCGAATGCAGTTCGTAGCGGTCCGGCGAACGGTCGGTGAACGGATTGCGCTGCTGGCGCAACCACAGCCGCGGCCAGGTGCCGACCTGCCAGCCTGCAAGATCCAGCAGGCGCGAATCCCGCGAAAAACCACCAGACGCACTGCGATCCAGCAGATGCGCCAGCTCATGGATCAGCGCGGCGCGTGCTGCCGACCAGGCAGGCGCCTCGGGACCTGCATCGCGGGAAGCACCCTGCATCCCATCGATCAGCAGCTGCCGCGGTAACAGGATCCGACCGCTGCCGGTCGCACGCCCATGGACGCGCTCGGGTAGATCATCGCGCCACTGCACGGGCACATCGCCCAGCGCTACACGCCAAACAGAGGGCAAACCCGAAGCAACATCATCGAGCAACGCCTGGCTTGCAGCACGTTGCCGATCGTCCAGTCCAGCCGGATCAAGCTGCCAGCGCAACGCGGCCTGCGCCGAAGGCAACAGGCCGAAACACAGCAACGCCACCAGCCACCGCCAGCGCGGCAGCCGGCGCGTACGACTCACAGGGCCAGGATGGCCTGTGCCAGCTGCAGGTCGGAAGCGTCGCGCGTGGCGACGTCACGTTCGCGCAGATTGCGCAGTGCGGCTTCAAGGCGCGCGCCGCGGATCTGGCCATTGCTGGCGACGAAGCTCGCTGCGTCCACGCGCGCTTCCAGGACCAACTTGTCGCTGCCCGAAGAGCTGTCCGACGACGCGGACGAGCCGGCGGAACCAGCCGAGGATCCAGCAGCAGAAGTTCCGCCAGCACTCGAAGAAGCCCAAGCTGGCGCGCTGCAGGCCAGCAGCAAAACAGTTGCAACGCGTAGACGCATCTTCATGGCTCCATTCGACTCAAGGGACAGTTGCCGTCAAGGCTACTGCATCCGACCGGCCGCCGGCACTGCGGCGACCGGGCTCAGGCGTCGAACAGCTTGCCCGGATTCAGCAGGCCGGCCGGATCAAGTGCCTTGCGAATACCCCGCATCAGCGCGATTTCCGCCGGACTCCGGGTGCTGTCCAGGTAGGCCTTCTTGACCAGACCTATGCCATGTTCGGCCGAGATGCTGCCTTCGTGCGCCTTGAGCGCCTTTGCCAGCAGCTTGGTCACCTGCTCGCAATCGCGGACGAAATCCGCCTGCGCCATGTCCGCCGGCTTGAGCACGTTGATATGCAGGTTGCCGTCGCCGATATGGCCGAACCACACCACTTCGAACTGCGGATAGGCGTCGCCCAGGAGCTTCATGGTTTCCTGCAGGAACGCCGGCATCGCCGAGATCCGCACCGACACGTCGTTCTTGTACGGCACGTGCGGCGCCAGCGACTCGGTGATGCCTTCGCGCAGGCGCCACAGCTGCTGGGCCTGTGCATCGGACTGGCTGATCACGCCGTCGGCGACCCAGCCGTGTTCCATGCAGTCCTCGAACGCGGCCATCGCGGCAGCCTCCTTCGCCTCGTCGCCGGTGGCGAACTCGGTGACCACGTAATACGGATAGACCTCGTCGAACGGCTTGACCGCACCGTGGGCCAGCACGTGCTTGAGTGCGATGTCGGTGAAGAATTCGAACGCCTCCAGCTGCAGGCGTTCGCGGAACGCAGCAAACACTTCCATCAGCACTTCAAACGACGGCAGCGCCAGCAACATCACGTTGGTCGGCGGCGGCGGATCGGTCAGGCGCAGGGTGGCTTCGACCACGATGCCGAGCGTGCCTTCCGAACCGATCATCAGCTGGCGCAGGTCGTAACCGCTGGAGTTCTTGACCAGGGCGCGATTGAGATCGAGCAGTTCGCCGTTGGCGGTAACCACCTTCAACCCGGCGATCCACTCGCGGGTATTGCCGTAGCGGATCACGCGGATGCCACCGGCATTGGTGGCGATGTTGCCGCCGATCGAACACGAGCCACGCGCCGCGAAATCCACTGGATACACCAAGCCTTCGTCGCGCGCCGCGTTGTGGATGGCTTCCAGCGGCATGCCGGCCTGCACGGTCAGCGTGCGGTCCACGCGATCGAAGGACAGCGGCTTGTTCATGCGTTCCAGGCTGAGCACCAGTTCGCCGTCGGCGGCCACCGCGCCACCGGAAAGCCCGGTGCGGCCGCCCGAGGGCACGACCTTGACCGCGTGTTCGCTGGCCCAGCGCATCACCGCCTGCACTTCCTCGACGCTGCCCGGCAGCGCGATGGCCAGCGGGTTCGGCGTCCAGCGCCGGGTCCAGTCGCGGCCGTAGTGTTCCAGGTCGCCGGCATCGGTTTTCAGGCGCAGCTCCGGCATCGCCGCATGCAGGGAATCAAGCAGGGAATCGCTCATACAAGTTGCGCGTGAAACCGCTGGAAATCGAAGGTGCGCCAGCGTGCCAGCAGCGCAACGCCACGTCCAGCCGGCGCACCGCGCAGCTTCAGAAGGGCCGTGGCATAGTGACGCCCCGCTTGGCCTGCCCCTACCTGCAATCATGTCGAAGAAGACCTCGTTCCCGAAGGAAGACATCCGCGTCCTGCTGCTGGAAGGCGTCAGCCAGTCCGCCGTCGATGTGTTCCAGGCGGCCGGTTACAGCCAGATCGAATTCCACACCAAGTCGCTGCCGGAAGACGAGCTCAAGGCGCGCATCGCCGAAGCCCACATCATCGGCATCCGCTCGCGCACCCAGCTGACCGAAGAGGTGCTGTCGCACGCGCGCCGCCTGATCGCGGTGGGCTGCTTCTGCATCGGCACCAACCAGGTGGACACCGAGGCGGCCGAACTGGCCGGCATCCCGGTCTTCAACGCGCCTTATTCCAACACCCGCAGCGTGGCCGAACTGGTCATCGCCCAGTCGATCATGCTGATGCGTGGCATCCCGCAGAAGAGCGCGCAGTGCCATCGCGGCGGCTGGTCAAAATCCGCACTGGGCAGCCATGAAGTGCGCGGCAAGACCCTGGGCATCATCGGCTACGGCCATATCGGCACCCAGGTTGGCGTGCTGGCCGAAGCGATGGGCATGAAGGTCATCTTCCACGACATCGAAACCAAGCTCTCGCTGGGCAACGCCACCCCGGCGACCAGCCTGGAAGAGCTGCTGGAGCACTCGGACGTGGTCACCCTGCACGTGCCGGAAACCGCGTCGACCAAGGACATGTTCGGCGCCGCGCAGATCGCCGGCATGAAGAAGGGCGCGCACCTGATCAATGCCTCGCGCGGCACCGTGGTCGACATCGACGCACTGGCCGAAGCGCTGAAGTCCGGCCACGTCGGCGGCGCCGCGGTGGACGTGTTCCCGGTCGAACCCAAGGGCAACGGCGATGCGTTCGTCTCGCCGCTGGCCGGCCTGGACCAGGTGATCCTGACCCCGCACGTCGGTGGCAGCACCCTGGAAGCACAGGACAACATCGGCATCGAGGTCGCGGCCAAGCTGGTCCGCTACAGCGACAACGGCAGCACCCTGTCGGCAGTGAACTTCCCCGAAGTCACCCTGCCCGGCCATGAAGGCAGCCGTCGCATCCTGCACATCCACCGCAACGTGCCGGGCGTGCTGTCGCAGATCAACGACGTGTTCCGTGGCCAGGGCATCAACATCGACGGCCAGTTCCTGCGCACCGACCCGCAGGTCGGCTACGTCGTGATCGACGTGACCGCCTCGGAAGCGCAGACCACGGTCCTGAAGGACGCACTGGCCGCGGTCGACGGCACCCTGCGGGTGCGCACGCTGTATTGATCGATGCAATGAAGGAGCGGCGCTCCTTGTAGAGCGGAGCTTGTTGCAATCCCCTTTTGGGGACTCCGCTGCTGTTCGGGCAGGTTGCTGGGGAAAGCCCCAGCGGAGTCCCCAAAAGGGGATTGCAACAAGCTCCGCTCTACAAAAAGCCAAAGCCCAGGCTTCAATCGCCCAATTGGTCCCGCTGCATCAGCCACTTGCGGGCCATGCGGCGCAGTGATTCATCGGGCTCAAGCGCCACCTCGCTGACCGGCCGCCAGGCCAGGTCGTGCGACTCCTCGCCAACCACGTAGTCCTCGCTGCCCACCGCATGGACCACGTAGCGAACGTCGAAATGCCAATGCCCCAGCACGCCCTTGCGCTCGGGAATCCAGTGATGGTCCAGGTCGAAGATCGCCGCGCCGTCCACGCGCAGGCCGGTGACGCCGGATTCTTCCAACGCCTCCTTCAAGGCCACGTTCGCCAGATCGGCGTCGCCATCGGCATGGCCACCGGGCTGCAGCCAGCGATCCAGCTTGCGGTGGTGGGTCAGCAGCGTGCGCTGCCCATCGGCCGACACCAGCCAGGCCGAACCGGTGAAGTGACCCTCCAGTCGATCCCGCACGAACGGGTCGGGATCTGACAGCAATTCGGAAAAGCCTGCATCGGCCGGCTTTTCTGCCGGCCAGCGACGAAAATAGTCATCAAATTGCGTCGCCAGGCGCGCGCGCAGCAGGTCATGCATCGGAAACTCACAAGTGGATCGGTCGGGTCATTGTCACCGGCCGGACAAGGGCACAAGGTAACTTGTGCAACAGACAGTATGCCGGGTAAGGTTCGGCGGTCGTATCCGCGCGCCAAGGGGGCAAGCGGGTCCTTTCCGTCTCACCGACCCTGGGGAACACCGAATGCTGTTCTGGCGCGTCAAGCCGCTTGAGAAAATCCTCGAAACCGCCGAGAAAAAATCGCTGCATCGTCAGCTCGGCGCCTTCCAGTTGACCATGCTGGGCATCGGTGCAGTCATCGGCACCGGCATCTTCGTGCTGACCGCCGAAGCCGGCCAGAAAGCCGGCCCCGGCATGATGATCGCCTTCGTCATCGCCGCCGTCGTCTGCGGACTGGCCGCACTGGCCTACTCAGAACTGGCCTCGATGATCCCGGTCTCCGGGTCGGCCTACACCTACACCTATGGCGTGCTGGGCGAACTCATCGCCTGGATCGTGGGTTGGGCGCTGGGCCTGGAATACGGCATCGGCGCGGCGGTCGTGACGGTGGGCTGGTCCGGTTACATGAATGGCCTGCTCGCGCACAGCACGCTCTTTGGCCTGGTCGAGCCTGGCGCGCTGGCGCTGCCGGCTTATCTGCAGACCGGCTTCTTCGCTGGCGGTGGCTTCAACCTGCTGGCCTTCCTGGTCGCGCTGCTGGTGACCTGGCTGCTGGTCATCGGTACTTCCAAGAGCGCCAAGGTCAACGCGGTGCTGGTCGCGATCAAGATCGTGGCCCTGACCCTGTTCGTGGTGATCGCGCTGCCGGTGGCGACCTCCAACACCACCAACTTCACCCCGTTCCTGCCGGGCGGCTGGGGCAGCCCGCTGGGCGGCGTCGGCGTGCTGGGCGCGGCGGCTTCAATCTTCTTCGCCTACGTGGGTTTCGATGCGATTTCCACGGCCGCCGAGGAAACCAAGAACCCCAACCGCAACATCCCGATCGGCCTGATCGCCTCGCTGACCGTGTGCACCATCTTCTATCTGCTGGTCGGCTACGGCGCAGTGGGTGCGGTCGGCGCACAACCGATCATGGGTGCGGACGGCATTCCACTGGAGCCGGGCAGCGCTGCGTTTGCGACCGCCTGCGCCGGCTCCGAGGCACTGGTCTGCAGCAGGGAGCCGCTGGCCCACGTGCTGCGCCTGATCGGCTGGCCGAACCTGGGCAACTGGATCGGCGTCGCTGCCATCCTGGCGCTGCCGTCGGTGATCCTGATGATGATGTTCGGCCAGACCCGCATCTTCTTCACCATGTCGCGTGATGGCCTACTGCCGGAACGCCTGTCGCGGGTGCACCCGCGTTTCCGCACGCCCCACGTCATCACCCTGGCCACCGGCCTGATCGTGGCCCTGTGCGGTGCCTTCTTCCCGGTGGGCAAGCTGGCCGACACCTCCAACTCGGGCACGCTGCTGGCCTTCGCCATGGTCTCCATCGGCGTGCTGGTGCTGCGCAGGCAGCAGCCGAATCGCCCGCGTCCGTTCCGCACCCCGTTCGCCTGGATCGTGTGCCCGCTCGCCGTGGCCGGCTGCCTGCTGCTGTTCGTCAACCTGAGCATGGTCGCCAAGCTGGTGTTCGCGGGCTGGGCGGTGATCGGCCTGGTCATCTACGGCCTGTACAGCCGCAATCGCAGCCACCTGGCGCCAGGCAACAGCCAGTCCTGAGAAGGCCCGGCCCTTTCCTTCGCCTTGTGAACAACGGCCGCTAGACGGCCGTTGTTTCTTCCAACCCGCGCAACGGATCACGTCATGAAGCAGTTGCTCCGCATCAAGAATCCCGGCCAGCTCACCCAGGACGCAAGCCAGCTGGAACTGCATCGCACGCTGGGGCCCTGGGGCCTGACCGCGCTGGGCATCGGTGCGGTCATCGGCGGCGGCATCTTCGTCATCACCGGCCAGGCCGCGGCCGAACACGCCGGCCCGGCGATCATGCTGTCCTTCGTCCTGGCGGCGTTGTGCTGCACCTTCTGTGCGCTGGCCTATGCCGAATTCGCCGCGATGGTGCCGGTCTCCGGATCGGCCTATACCTACACCTACGCGACCCTGGGCGAGGCGGCGGCCTGGTTCATCGGCTGGATGCTGGTGCTCGAATACGGCGTATCCGCCTCAGCGGTGGCGGTGAGCTGGACCGGCTACTTCCTGAGCCTGCTCGACCAGTTCGGCATCCATCTGCCGGCGGCGCTGGTCAACGCACCGCTGGACGGCAGCCTGCAGCCAACCGGCGCCATCGCCAATCTCCCGGCGGCCGGCATCGTGCTGCTGCTGACCTGGCTTTGCTACGTGGGCATCCGCAAGTCGTCGGCCATCAACATGGCCATGGTGATCCTGAAAACGCTGCTGATCCTGCTGGTGATCTTCGCCGGCTGGAAATACGTGGACACCAGCCATTGGCACCCGTTCATCCCCGCCAACGAAGGCCCAGGCAAGTTCGGCTGGAGCGGCGTGCTGCGCGGTGCGGCGATCGTGTTCTTTGCCTACATCGGTTTCGAGGCCGTTTCGGTGGCCGCGCAGGAATCGACCAAGCCGCAACGCGACCTGCCCGTCGGCATGCTGCTGTCGCTGGTGATCTGCACGGTGCTGTACATCGCCATGGCCGCGGTCATGACCGGGCTGGTGCCGTTCGCGCAGCTGGGCACCAACGAACCGGTGGTGACCGCGGTGGCCGCACATCCCGAACTGGGCTGGCTGCGCCTGATCGTGGAGATCGGCGCGCTGATCGGCCTGTCGTCGGTGGTGCTGGTGATGATCATCGGCCAGCCGCGCATCTTCATGATCATGGCGCGCGACGGCCTGCTGCCCGAGGTGTTCACCCGGATCCATCCCAAGTACCGCACGCCGCACATCAATACGGTCATCACCGGCATCGGCATCGCGCTGCTGGCGGCAGTGTTCCCGCTGGACATCCTGGGCGAGCTGACCTCGATGGGCACGTTGATCGCCTTCGCCGCGGTCTGCGGCGGCGTGCTGATCCTGCGCCGCACCCAGCCCGACCTGCCGCGCCCGTTCCGGATTCCGTTCGCCTGGATCATCTGTCTGGCCGGCATTGCCAGCTGCATGACGCTGCTGTCGACCATGACCCGGCACAACTGGATGCTGATGATCATCTGGACCGTGCTGGGCTTCGTGATCTACGGCGCCTACGGCTACCGCCACAGTCGGCTGCGCAACCCAGGCTGAAACCTCACGGCCAGGCGTCCGCGTTAGAATTGCAGGATGAACGCCCTGCCCTACGATTCCGCACGCCTGGCCCTGCTGGCCGACGAGATCACCGCCAACGTGGCCGAACTGGCCGCGCTTGGCTGGACGCCGGCCACCAGCAGCAACTTCTCCGAGCGCCTGGACGATCGCCATGCCGCGATCACCGTTTCCGGCGCGGACAAGGGCCGCATGGGCCGCGAACACATCATGGTCGTGGACTTCGACGGCGCACCGGTGGCCACCGACAAGCGCCCGTCGGCCGAGACCCTGCTGCATACCCAGCTGTACAAGCGCTTCCCGGAAATAGGCTGCGTGCTGCATACGCATTCGCCAGTGCAGACCATCGCCTCGCGCCTGTATGCCGGCGCCGGCCACATCCGGCTGGAAGGCTACGAGCTGCTCAAGGCCTTCCGCGGCAACAGCACCCACGAGATGGCAGTGAACGTGCCGGTCTTCGCCAACACCCAGAACATGAACGTGCTGGCCGCGCAGGTGGATGCCCTGCTCGACGAGCGTCCACTGTGGGGCTACCTGATCGACGGCCACGGCCTGTACGCGTGGGGCCGGACGATGGCCGAAGCCCGCCGCCACCTGGAAGCCTTCGAGTTCCTGCTCCACTGCGAACTGGAACTGCGCAAACTGGGTTGTCGCGGCTGATCCAGGCCCGTTGAATCTGCCCGCAGCGTTGCACCCCGGCAACGCTGGCGCCAACCCGCACTTGTTACCCTTTCCCGCCCGGCCTTCGCCCCCCCGCCAGGAGCCCTGCCATGAGCCGTCTTCGCATTTTCGATCACGCTGACCCGGACACCCCGCTGTTCGCCAGCTTCGATCCCGATTTCATCGCCACCGAGCTGCACAGGATTGGCGTGCTGTTCGAACGTTGGAAAGCCGGCAAGGACATCGCCCCGGGCGCCGCGCCCGAAGAGGTCATGGACGCGTATCGCGCCGACATCGACCGGCTGGTCGCCGACCGTGGCTTCAAGTCGGTGGACGTGGTCAGCATCGCGCCAGACCATCCCGCGCGCGCCGAGATGCGGGCCAAATTCCTGGACGAGCACTTCCACAAGGAAGACGAAGTGCGCTTCTTCGTCGCCGGCTCCGGCCTGTTCACCCTGCACGTGGACGACAAGGTCTACGAGATCGAGTGCGTACAGGACGACCTGATCGCCGTGCCCGACGGCACCCGGCACTGGTTCGACATGGGCGAGGAACCCAGCTTCGTGGCAATCCGCTTCTTCACCGAGCCGGATGGCTGGGTCGGTCACTTCACCGGCGAGACGATTGCAGCGCGCTTCCCGCGCTACACGCCGAGCCAGTCGCACTGATGGGCACCGTCATCCAGGCGATCCTCACCGACATCGAGGGCACCACCAGCAGCATTTCGTTCGTCAAGGATGTGCTGTTCCCCTACGCCCGCCGCGAGCTGCCGGGCTTCGTCGCCGCACGTGGAGCCGAGCCCGAGATCCGCCAGCTGCTGGATACCGTGGCCACCGAGGCCGGCGGCATCTGCTCGGACGAGGTCATCGTCGAAATGCTGCGGGGCTGGATCGACCAGGACCGCAAGCACACCGTGCTCAAGGCGCTGCAAGGCCTGATCTGGGAAGCCGGCTATCGCGATGCCGACTTCACCTCGCACATGTATCCCGACGCAGCCAAGGCGCTGCAGCGCTGGTACGCCGATGGCCTGGCGCTGTACGTGTATTCCTCCGGCTCGGTGCCGGCGCAGAAGCTGCTGTTCGGCCACACCGACGTGGGTGACCTGACGCCACTGTTTTCAGGCTGGTTCGACACCGAGGTCGGCGGCAAGCGCGAATCTCCCAGCTATGCGCAGATCGTCGCGCGGATCGGCATGGCTCCGGCGGAAATCCTGTTCCTGTCCGACGTGGTGGCCGAGCTGGATGCGGCACGCGATGCCGGATTGCAGACCATCCTGGTCGATCGGCTGGATGACTACGCGCAGCCGCGCACGACCGCGGAAGCCAATGGCCATCCGCGCGTGACCAGCTTCGCCCAGATCACCCCGGCAACCTGAGCCAACCCAGGCCCAAGCAAGAGTGATTCGCATTTCGCCATGGATTTTCCTGGCTGGCTAGACTGCGCCCACGCCGTCAGCCCGCTCAAGCCAGCGACGACGTGCACCGGTCACCGCCAGCCAGCCTTCGCAAGCCAGCAGACCGAAAAACGCCCCGCAAGGGGCGTTTCGTGTTTCTGGGCCTTGGTGCCGACTCAGTCGACCAGAGCCGTCATTTCGGTCGCGCCTGGTACCAATGCGCGATGATCGCGCGCTCCTCAGGGGTCATCTGCGTGTTGTTGCCCATTGGCATGGCCTGCAGTTCGACCACCTGCTTGTAGATCCGCGGCGCGCTGTTCTCGACATCGTCCATGGAGTCGAGGCTCAGGCCGAACCTGGCCCAGGTCATCCGGGTGGCGTGGTCCGAATGGCAGGCCTGGCAGCGCTGGACGACGATGGACCAGACCTGCTGCGCTTCCGGCGACAGCGGCGGCTTGGCGACGGCCTGTGGTTGAAGGCCCACGTCAGGCGGCACACGGGACGCGGCCGACATCCAGACCAGCGACGCCACGACCAGAACACCGCCAATCAAAGGCAATGCCCAGCTGCGCCGACCACGACGCCAGCGCCAGCCGAAGCAGGCCAGCAACAACGCCACCACGATCCACACAGCCGGCAGCAGCCATCGGGCCAGGGGGGACGCATCGTGGAGGCTGATCATGGGGAACACCGCTGGGATTCGAAACGGCCCGCCGCGCCGCGCACGATCTGCCATGCCGCCCATTGTATCGATGCCTGAAACACCGGCCTACGCTTCGCGGGCTGGCTCAGCTACCGCGGTAGGTCGAATATCCGAACGGCGACACCAATAGCGGCACGTGGTAATGCCCCTGCCCGGCAACCCCGAAATCCAGCGGCACCTCATCCAGGAACGGTGGTTCCGGCAACGCGACACCGGCCGCACTGAAGTACGCAGCCACCGCGAAGATCAGCCGATAGCGCCCCGACTCCAGCGCCAACTCGCGCAACGCCGGGCAGCGGCCATCCGCATCGGTGATGCCCTGCCACAGCACGTCACCGGCTTCGTCGAACAGTGCGACCGCGATGCCGGCCGCTGGCTGGCCACGACTGGTGTCGAGGACATGGGTGGAGAGACTGGTCATGCGGCCGATTCCTGTTGCAGCGGCCACTGGCCGGTGAATTCCTCTTCGTCGAAGGCCAGGAAGTCGTGCAGCACCGACTCCCGGTCATCGACGAACAATTGGTTGGCCACGGCCTGGGCCAGGCGCGGCAAGGCGTACTTCAGGCCCGACAGCGCCGAGGCAGACAGCCCCAGGTTGATCAGGGCCGAATAGTTGAAGGCGAACAGGCCGTGCAATGACGCGCTGTTTTCGACCGTGCGCGGCTGCAGCTCGAAGCCCGGGCCCAGATAGGGATGCGCATCGAGCAACGGATTGGCAAGCTCCGAAGGCGGCAGGTAACGGTCGCGCCAACGCGCGATGCCGCCGGCGATCTCGCGCAACTCGGGGCGCAGGTCCGGGTCGGTCACTAGGCCGGTGGCGATGGCGAGGAAATCGAACACATGCTCGCCCTGCGGCGTGACCACTAGCACCCGGCCATCGCGTTCGGCCACGTCCAGCCACGGCGCACCCAGGTGCAGGTGGAAGCCGGGCATCGCCACGGCGCGGGCAAAGGTGTCGTTGGTCGGCGGTTGGTTGCGGGCGAAGAAGCTGGCCATCAGCCGGTACTTGTCCGCATCGGGCAGCGACGGGAAACGCGCGATGATCCCCACCTGCTCCATGTGCCGGATCGGATTGACCCGCGGCAGCTCGGGCCGGCGTACGAACACATGCGCCTGCGCCACGCCACGTTGCAGCGCGTACTGGGCATTGTCGAACGAGGACGCACCACCGCCGAGGATGCCGATGCGCTTGCCCGCCAGCGCGTCGTAATCCAGCGGGCCAGATGTATGCGCGTACAGCGATGGCGGCAGGCGTTCGGAAACCAGTTTAGGCACCGCCCATTGGCCGCCGCCCTGGATTCCGGTCGCCAGGATCACCTTGCGCGCCAGCAGCACCTCGCCGTTGTTCAGGTGTAGGCGATGCAGGCCAAGCGCAGGCGCAGGCTCGACCCGCGCCAAACGGGTGTTGTTGCGCACGGGAATGACCAGCACGCGGCGATACCAGCGCAGGTACGCCATCCATTCCTCGCGCGGGATTTTGTCCAGTGCCGCCCAGCCAGCCGCGCCGTGCTGCGCTTCCCACCAGGCACGGAAGGTCAACGACGGCAGGCCCAGGTCGATCGAGGTGATCTGCTTGGGCGTGCGCAGGGTGACCATGCGCGCGTAACTGATCCACGGGCCTTCCTGCCCTTCGTCGTTCTCGTCGATGACCAACAGGTTGGCGACGCGCTCACGCATCAGCGCGAAGGCTGCGCCCAGACCGCTCTGCCCACCGCCGACGATCACCACATCGAAGACATGCCCATCGTCGTGGGTGCGCGGGCGCGCCCAGTCCGGCTTGCCATGATCCAGCCAAGCCAGGTCGTGGGCCAGCCGTGCTTCAAGTTCGACCAGGCTCATGCGTGCGTGCCTTCCAGCGAGACATGCGCGGAAACCACTTTCCAGCCATCGGCAAAGCGCACCCAGCTCTGGCTCTGGCGGCCGCGGCGGGTGGCGCCTTCGCGGAAGAATTCGGCATTGGCGGTGGCGAACGCGCTACCGAAGGTGGTGATCTCCACCCGCGCCAACGTGCGTTGCGGCGAACCACCACGGCCGACCCGGAACGCGCGGATCGCGTCGATGCCGTACAGCACCTCGCCCACGCCGTAACGCACCGTGGTCGGCGCGCTGTGGAACAGCCGATCCATCGCCTCCACATCGTCTGTCATCAATGCATGTTCATAGGCGTCGAAGGCCGCACGGACCTCGGCCACCACGGCGGCATCGTTGAGCACCATGCCCTGCCCTGCAGTCATGCGCCGAGTTCCGCGTTCCAGGCCGCCAGCGCCGCCTCGACACCAGCACCGGGGGCGCAGGCAAAACCCTGTGCGCGCAGGACCGTTTCCAGCGCGCCCAGGGTGATCAGCACCTTGTGCTTGGCAGCGTTGTAGCCCATCGCACCGATGCGCCAGACCTTGCCCTGCAGCGGGCCGAACGCGGTGCCGATCTCGATCTCGAAATCCTCGCGCATGCGCCGGCGCACGGCCTCGCCATCCACCGCTGGCCGGGATCACGATGCCGGTGACGTTGCTCATGCGATAGCGGTCGTCGCCGAACACCTCCAGCCCCAGCGCGCGTGCGCCTGCGGTCACTGCGCGGCCCGCGGCACGATGGCGTGCGTAGCGGCGTTCCAGCCCTTCCTGCAGCACGATGCGCGCGCACTCGCGGGCGCCGTAGAGCATGGAGGTGGCTTCGGTATGGTGGTTCAGGCGCTTGTCGGACCAGTAGTCCATGACCATGGACAGGTCGAAATAGTTGGACAGGATGCGCGGGCCGTCGCCGTCATCAATGTCATCACGCAAAATGCCGCGCTCGACATGGCGGCGCGCGAAGATGCGCTCGGCAGCGGCTTCGGACACGGTGATCGGCGCCGAACCCGAAGGGCCCCCCAGGCATTTCTGCAGGCCACCGGTGACCACGTCCACGCCCCAGCGGTCGGCCGCCAGTTCCATGCCGCCGATGGTCGCGGTGGCATCGACATATGAGAGCGCGCCGTACTGGCGACACAGCGCACCGAAGCCTTCCAGCGGCTGGGCCATGGTGGTGGAGGTATCGCCGTGGATGGTCGCCACCAGCGAGGGACGCACGCGCTTGAGCGCATCCTCGATGGCATCCAGCGCGACGACCTCGCCCCATGGCGCATCGACCGTTTCCATCTTCGCGCCGATGCGGCCCAGGATCTCGGTCAGCAGCAGGCCGAAGCGGCCGAAGTTGACCACCAGCACGGTGTCGCCCGGCGCCACCAGCGAGACCAGCGCCGCTTCGATGCCCGCACGCGCGGTGCCATCGACCAGGAAGGTCCACGGATTCCGCGTGCCGAAGATCGGCCGGTACAGCGCCATGACCTCGTTCATGTAGGCGGTCATTTCCGGGTCGAACTGGCCAAGCAGGTCGGCCGACATCGCACGCAGCACGCGCGGATGCGCGTTGACCGGGCCAGGGCCCATCAGCAGGCGCTGTGGGGGATCGATCTCGCCAAAAACTTCACTGACCACGTAGACTGCTCCCAATCGTTCGATGAAATCCAGCATGGCCGCCACGGCCACGCCAGCATCGGCCGCGCTTGCGCGTTCGGCCGGGTTGTGTGAAATGCCGCCGTCGCAGCGGATGAACAGCATCGCGGTCGGGCACAGGGCGCGCATCACCATCGCATCGTGCCCGGCGCCGGAGACCAGCCTTCGCGGCGCGATGTCCTGCGCGACCACCGCCTGTTCCAGCAGGTCGATGAGCTGCGGATCGCAGGGGCTGGCCGCCAGGTCCTGGACCTGCTCGGCCTGCACGTTCACTCCGCGATTGAGAGCGATGGATTCGAAGCGCTGCAGGATCGCCGCGGCCCCGGCATCACGCGTGGCGTTGTCGCCTGCACGCACGTCCAGCGAAAACAGCACCCGACCGGGCACGACATTGGTCGCGCCGGGCAGCACCTGCATGCGGCCCACCGTGGCGACCAGGTCATTTGGGGCTGGGATGGCGGAAGCCGCCCGGGCTGCAAGCCCCGCTGCGCGGTCCATATCCGCGCCGCTTCTTGCCCCATGGGGGCCGCCATGGGGCTGCGAATCGTCACGAATCTGGCCTCGCGCGGCGGGGCTTTCGCCTCGGGCGTTTCCACCGTCCCAGCCCCCTGCCTCACGTGCGACCGCTTCGACCGCCAGCACGCACTCGGCCGCCGCAGTGAGCGCGTCATGGCGTAGCGGCATCGGCGAGGTGCCGGCATGACCGGCGCGCCCGCGCACGCAGACCTCGAACCGCAGCTGCGCGGCGATGCCGGTGACCACGCCCAGCGGCAGGCCTTCGGCTTCCAGCACCGGGCCCTGCTCGATATGGGCTTCCAGGTAAGCGAAGACTTCCTCGCGCGGACGCGCTGCCTGCTGGACCGTCGAGGCCGCCAGGCCCCAGTCCTGCAGCGCCTCGGCCACGCTGATGCCGTTGGCATCGGCCACGCCATCCAGCGCGTCCTCGCCCAACGTGCCGGCCACAGCCCGGCTGGTGAACATCGACGCAGGAAAGCGCGAACCCTCCTCGTCACCGAAGGCGATCACTTCGATAGCGAATGGCAGGCGCCGGCCAGCCGCATGTAGCGCCGCCACGCATTCGATGCCTAGCATGATGCCCAGCGGCCCGTCGTAGCGGCCAGCGTCACGCACACTGTCGATATGGCTGCCGATCAGCAGTGCCGGCAGGCCAGCGGACGTGCCTTCATAGCGGCCAATCAGGTTGCTGGCCGCATCCACCCGCGTGTCCATGCCGGCATGCCGCATCCAGTCGGCCAACTGTTCCTGCGCGGCCGCGTGGGCCGGACTCAGCCACGCCCGGTACAGACCGGTGTCCGAATCGGAATACGGCGCGACGCCCAGGGCATCACAGCGGGCGATGGCACGCTCGCCAGTCGCGGCAGTCTGCGGGCTTACCATCCGGCCACCGCACCATCGCTGCGTGGATCGCTGGCACCGCTGAGCGTGCCGTCGGCTTCGCGCACCAGCGCGCCGGCGTGGCCCATCACCGCGGTGTATTCCGGCAGCAGTTCGACCGCGTGGCCCGCGGCGCGGAGGGCTTCGATCATCGCGGGATCGAAGCGGCTTTCCAGTTTCAATGAAGTACTATCCTCGCCCCAGGTGCGGCCCAGCAGCCAGCGTGGCGCAGACACGGCCTGCTGCAGCGGCATGCCGAAGCGCGCATAGCGGCTGAAGATCGCCGCCTGCGTTTGCGGCTGGCCTTCGCCGCCCATGGTGCCGTAGCTCATCACCCGGCCATCGTCGAACACCGCCAGCGCCGGATTGAGCGTGTGGAAAGGCTTGCGCCCGGGCTGCAAGGCATTCCAGCCATCAGGCGCCAGCCGGAAGCTGCAGCCGCGGTTCTGCCAGGTGATGCCGGTTGAAGGCAGCACCAGCCCGGAGCCGAATTCGAAATAGGTGGACTGGATGCAGCTCACTGCCTGCCCACGCGCATCGATCGCACCGAACCAGCAGGTATCGCCGGCCTGCGAAGGCTGCGGCCAGGGCAATGCGCGCTGCGGGTCGATGCGTGCGGCCAGCGCATCGAGCGCTGCGTGATCGTCCAGCAGCGCCTGCGGATCGAGCGACATCCAGGCTGGGTCGCCGACCTCGCGGTCGCGGATCAGGAAAGCCTGCTTGGTCGCTTCGATCAGCCCGTGCAGATGCGCGAAGCCTTCGCCCTGCCCGACCTGCAGGCGCTCGAACAAGGCCAGGATCAGCAGCGAGGCCAGGCCTTGCGTCGGCGGCGCGTGGTTGTAGAGCGTGGCCTCGCGCAGGCGCACCGACAGTGGCGTACTGGCATGCGCGCGATGTGCCTGCAGATCCGCCAGGGCCAGCGGGCTGCCCAGCGCCTGCAGGTCCGAGGCCAGCGCGTTGGCGAGGTCGCCACGGTAGAAATCATCCAGCCCGGCTTCGGCCAGGCGTCGCAGCGTTGCGGCCAGCAGCGGCTGGCGCAGCAATTCGCCCTCGCCCAGCGGGCGACCTTCGGGTTCGAAGATGCGTGCATACGCGCCGGGCTGCACGCGCAGTTCGGCACCCTTGGACGCGGCAATCTGCGCGCCGCCCGCGGTGACCGGCACGCCGGCCTGTGCATGGTGAATCGCGTCTTCGAGCAGCCGCGACAGTGGCAGCGCGTTGCCCTCGCCCGCCAGCGCCTGGGCCCAGCCCGACACCGTGCCGGCCACGGTATTGGCCGCGCCCGGTCCGCGCCAGGCAATCGCGTCCTGGCCCGCGTAATAGTCCAGCGTCGCGGCCTGCGCGCTGCGGCCGCAGGCGTCGATGGCATGCACGCGGCCGTCGGGTTCGCGGATCAGCCAGAAGCCATCGCCGCCCAACCCGGTCATGTGCGGATAGACCACCGCCAGCGTCGCGGCGATGGCCACCGCGGCTTCGACCGCACTGCCGCCATCGCGCAACACGTCGCGCCCGGCCTGCGCGGCAAGATGATGGGGAGCGACCGCGATGCCGCGGCGCGCACGCAAGGTGTGCAGCATCAGGGGTGACCCTCTTCAGGCGGATGTGCGCCGGTCAGGCCCAGCGCTTCCAAGCGCCGTGCCACGGCGAACAGTCGATCTTCGCGTCCGGGGGCGGCCACCAACTGCACGCCCAGCGGCAGCTGGCCCGACCGCCACAACGGCACCGCCAGCACCGGGCAACCGGCCAGCCCGAGCGGCTGGGTGAAGATGCCAAGATTGGCGCGTGCCGACACCGGCTGGCCGTCGATCTCGATGGTGGCCTGGTCGATCCGCGGTGCCACGCAGGGCACGGCCGGGGCGATCAACACATCCACCTGTTCCCACAGCTGCGTCATCGCAGCGCGGAACCAGGCCGCGAAGCGCTGCACATCCAGCAGCACCTCGGCCGGTTGCAGCAGGCCTGCCAGCAGGCGATCGCGCACCGCCGGGTCGAAGGCATCAGGCTGCGTACGCAGCGTCGCGCGATGCAGGTGCGCGCCTTCGATCGCGGTCATCACGAACGCCGCCATGCGCGAGGCCCGGGCCTGCGGAAGTTCGATCAAACCATTCGCGCCGAGCGCATCGGCAACCTGGAGCAGGCCGGTGCGCAGTTCCGGATCGAGGTTCGCATCGAACCAACCTCCCAACCGCCCGATGCGCAGCGCGGCCACGTCAACCGGCGCCAGCGAAGCATCGGCCATCACCTCGTGCACGGTCTGTAGCAGGTCGAGCGAACGGGCGAATGGCCCGGCCACGTCCAGCGCCTCGACGAAGGGAAACACGCCATCCAGCGGCACCTGGCCGTGGCTACTGCGCAGTCCATAGATACCGCACAGCGCGGCCGGCACGCGGATCGAGCCGTTGGTATCCGAGCCCAGTGCGAACGGCACCAGCCCCGCTGCCACCGCCGCGGCAGAGCCACCGGAGGAACCACCCGCAAGCCGGGACACGTCATGCGGATTGCAGGTGGTACCGAAGTGCGCATTGACCGTGGCGAAGCCGTAGGCGAACTCATCCATGTTGGTGGTGCCGACCAGCACGGCGCCAGCGGCCTTCAGGCGGCGTACGACTTCGGCATCGCGCGACGCCGGTGCGGCGTCCACGCGCATGGCCGCACCGGCCGTGGTTGGCAGGCCCTGCACGTCGAACAGGTCCTTGACCGCGAACGGCACGTCCGCCAAGGCCGGAGCGGGCATCGCAGGAACAACCGGCGGCTGGCCATCCGCGGCCACATCGAAGATCCGGGTAAAGGCCAGATAGCGCGGGTTGTCCTGCCGAATGCGGGCAATCAGTGGTGCATGTCCAGCGCCCACCGTATTGGCGCGTGGCGAGGCCACGCCAGGGGCAGACGCAACCGGCCCATCCCCATCGAACGCCGCCAGGGCGGCACCGTAATCGGCCAACAGCGCCAGGTTCTGGATGACGCCAGGCCGCGTTGCGGGGTCGGCATGCCCTACGCCCACGGGCGCTCGTTCAATGACACTCATGCAAAAAATCTCCGCGGGTACGCTGCTGGGTGCCCATGCATCATGACCGCTGTGGTGCGCTTTTTCATGGCGCACCTCCCTGTGCGCCAATGGGCCTGACTTAGCCGCGCTTGCTCGTCATTCCCGCGAAAGCGGGAACCCAGGGACTTTCGTTCAGATGACGGAAAACGGACAGGAAGCAACGTCAACGCCCCTGGATTCCCGCTCTCGCGGGAATGACGGCAAATACGCCAGGCGGCCAAGTTGGGAGCATTGCCTTGTGCGCCACCCTGCGGGCGGCTGGGCCGTGAAAAACGGCTGTCCTGCCGTTTTTTCATGGCGCCGGATTGCAGCGGCATGCTCACAGCGCCAGGGTCAGGCGCGGGCTGTGGCTGCGAGAGCAGCACAGCGTCATCTGCCGGTTGCTCAGTTTTTCCTGTTCGCTCTGCACGGTATCGCGATGGTCGGGAATCCCGTCCACCACATCGGTCAGGCAGGCACCGCACATTCCCATTTCGCACGACAGGCTGATGTCCACGCCGCACTCGGACAACACCGAGGCGATGCTGCGCCCGGGTGCGACGGTGAATACCTGGCCGGATGAGGCCAGTGCGACCTCGAAACCAGTTTCGCCTGCGTCAGCATCGGCCGATGCCGCCGCGACCGGCGCGAAGGCCTCGCTATGGATATTGTCCGCCGGCCAGCCACGCGCCAGCGCCGCCGAGGACAGATGCGCCATGAATGCAGCTGGCCCACATAGATAAAGATGATGCGCGGGATGGCCGTTGGCCAGGACCTCTGGCAGCACCTGGCGCGCATCGCGACCCTGGTCGGCACAGTGCAGGTGCACCGCGCCCTGCCCCAGGCCTGCTTGCAACTGGCGACGGAATGCGACTTCATCCAGGCTGCGCGCGTAGTAATGCAGCTCAAACGAGCAACCATCGGCACGCAGGCGATGGGCCATCGCCATCAGCGGGGTAATGCCGATCCCGCCAGCGACCAGCACGTGGTGCCGGCCCTCGCGCAAGGCGAATAGATTGCGCGGCGCCGAGATCCGCAGCCGGTCACCGACCCGTAGGCGCTCGTGCACGAAGGCCGAGCCGCCGCGCGAGGCCGCCCCCCGTCGCACGCACAGGAGGTAGCGCAGGCGATCGGCCGGCGTGCTCGCAATCGAATACTGACGCACCAGCCCGTTGGGCAGGTGCACGTCGACGTGCGCACCGGCCGCGAACGCAGGCAACGGATCGCCATTGGTCGAGACCAGTTCCAGCGCCAGGTTGCCGGCGCCCTGCGCACTCATCGCATCGACCTGCACGTCCAGCAATGGAGAGGCGCCGCTCATGCCAGGAAGAACTCGCCGAAGCCCATCTTCTTCAGCCCGCGTCGATAGGCAATCGAGCTGCGATCGGCCGGGATATGCGCTTCCAGGGCCATGTCCAGCGGCAGGCGCTCGGGCTTCTGCAACTCGACCATGGCGCGGTCTTCCTCGAACACGCGCAGGTTGAACGCGTGCACCTCCTCCACCGGCTGCTGCAGGTTGAAGTTGCGCGCGATCGGCACGAACAGCCGCGTCTTGCGCGCCGACACCGGCGAGGCCGCGTTGAAGATCACCAGGCGTTCTTCGCCCGGGAAATGAATCGTCAGCGAGGCGGTGAACGGCAGGTGCGTTTCGAACCGGCGCAGCCAGGCGAAATCCGGCGGTGCCAGGTGGCGGAAGCCAACACCGTAATTGCTGACATTGCTGATGTAGTCGGCGCGGAAGCCGTGTTCGGTTTCCACCGGCGTGTAATCCGGCACCAGCTGATTGTCCGGGTCGGCGAAGGTGTCGGTGTGGATCCAGGCGAAATGCGCCACGTCCAGGAAGCCTTCCACCTGGCGCCCGGCAAACCCGTTGATGTCAAACGCCGGGCAGTTGATCTGCTGGAAGCCGGCATCGTCCCAGTGCGGCATGGTCGGCAACGCCGCCGGGGCCTGCGCATCGGGCACCAGGCAGGTCCAGACCAGGCCGTAGCGCTCGACCGCCGGATAGGTGGTCAGGTGCAGCTTGGCCGGAATGGCCTGGCCGGGGCTGGAGGGAATCCGGTTGCAACGTCCGCCGGCGCCAAAGCGCAGCCCGTGATACGGGCAGACCACGCCCTGGCCATCATGCGTGCCCATGCTCAGCGGCACGCCGCGGTGCGGGCAGACATCGCGCGCCACCACCACTTCGCCATCGACGCGGTACACCACCAGGGTCTCGTCCAGCAGCACCGCCTTGTGCGGGGCGCCCGTGATTTCCGAGGCGTTAGCCACTGGATGCCACTGCCGCGCCAGCAGCTGCCAGTCGGACTCGGTGAAGGTGCAGCCAGGCGGCAGCGGGCTGTGGGGATTGGAAGCGTAAGCGGCAGTGGCTGGCATGGTGCGGGCGGCCTGCGAAGGCGTTGGATCGGGAAGACGCCTTCACCTTGGAACCCGGGCCTGTTGCAGTCCATCAGAGAATTTTCAATCATGCGTTGCGAAAAACAGAACAGGCCTGATGGATGCTCCCCTTCTCCCGCTTCGCCAGCTACTTCATCGAGGTCGCGCGCCAGGGCAACCTGCGCAAGGCGGCCGAGGTGCTGCATGTCTCGGCGTCGGCCATCCACCGGCAGATCATCAATGCCGAGCAGCAGCTGGAAACCGAGCTGTTCGAGCGCCTGCCCACCGGCATGAAGCTCACCGCCGCCGGTGAACTGCTGCTGGGCGACCTGCATCGCTGGCGCAAGGAGCACACCCGCACGCTGGAGCGCGTCGGCGACCTGCGCGGCCTGCGTCGCGGCCATGTGAGCATCGCCCTGATCGATGCATTGGGCGAAGGCTTCATCCCGCGCCTGCTGGCCGAACTCACCAACGAATACCCGGGCTTCTCCTTTGATCTGCGCGTGGTCAAGAACCGTCTGGCCAGCGAGCTGGTCGCCACAGCCGAGGTCGATTTCGGCCTGCTGCTGGACCCGGTCGAACACGGCAACCTGGAAGTCCGCGCGGCCATCGACATCCCGGTTGGCGCGGTCCTGCCGCCGGGACATGCGCTGGCCGGCGAACGCACCCTGGCCATGAGCCGGCTGCTGGACGAGCGCCTGCTGGTCCCGGCCGCGCCGCTGGTGATCGAGGAACGCACCCGCAGCCTGTACGTGCGCCACGGCGTCGATCCACGCCGGGTGACCACCTGCAACGACACGCGCCTGATCCGCTCGCTGATCCGCGACGGTGGCGGTGTCGGCGTGCTGAGCCTGGTCGACGTCGCACACGACGTGGAACAAGGACTGCTGGCCTTCGTGCCACTCCACGGCTGGCAGGCGCGGCCGCTGCAGCTGGCCGTCTGTACCGCGCCGCGGCGCCAGCCCAGCCGGGCAGCACAGCTGGTGCTCGCGCGTACGGTTGCCGCGCTGCAGGCGTTGCCCGAGCGCCTGGCGCCGCCGCGTTCCGCGCCCAAGCGCAAGGGCAGCGCTCGCACCAAGCCGCCGGCCTGAAATACCAAAGCCAGTCCGAAGCTCGCCCGCAAGCATGCTTAGGCGCAGCGACAAGGACCACATTCAAGGCATTGCGCTTTGCGTTGGCGCTTCGTACAGGCAGCTCGGTGCCATCGGTGCCGCGGACCTGGCCCCAACACCCGCGGCCCTGATGGCGGCGCCCTCACTGCAGTGCGGGTCGACACCCTGCTGTTGATGTTCGGCACGCCAGGCTCAGGCCTGCGAGCACTGCAGCCCGTCCGCTCGCATGCGTGCCATACGCCTGCGACAAACCTTCGATCGTCAAGGCACTTGCATACATCTGCCACGCATTGGGCGCCAAAAGTGGCGACCTTTATGAAGCGCTCCTGTCTGCGCATTGAGCTGAAACCTCGGTGCCTGAACCGCACTTGGCACAGCATGTCAGCGGCAGGCTGCGCGCATTCGTGCGAAACGCCCGTGCCCGCTTCCGCTCGGGAGATCACCGGCGCAGACGGGAAATATCGCCCTGACAGTTATGCCAGCGAGTGGAAATTATTGAGTCCACCCGAAAAATTCCCGCTGTAACCATATCGTTAAATTTACGACAAGCCTTCGTTGCCCGCCGCGTCTGAACGCGGGCGCCCCGGTGATCCAAGACCCACACGCAGAACGAGATCTTCTCTGCGCGGGCATGTTTTTCCCTTAGAAATGCAAAGGCAGTCAATGACCCAGCTCTCCTCTCGGAAACCCACCATCAAGCGCACCGTCCTGGCCGCCATGCTGGGCCTGTGCCTGTCACAGGCACCGAACGCCTTCGCCCAGGCAACCTCGGGCGACATCGCCGGCACGGCCAGCTACGTCAGTGGCGCACAGGTGCAGATCAGCAGCCAGGATTCCGGCCTCCGCCGCGTTGTCGCGCTTGGCGCCGACGGCAAGTTCCGCATCCCGGCCCTGCCGACCGGCCGCTATGACATCAGCTTGGTGGAGAACGGCAGTACTGTCGCCACGCAGCAGGTTTCGGTGATCGCCGGCCAGACCTCACAGGTCAACCTGGCCGCCGCCGATGCCACCACCTTGACCACGGTCAAGGTCAAGCGCGCGATGGTCATCAACGGCATCGACACCAGCAGCGTCGAATCGCGCAGCACCTTCACTGCCGAACAGCTCAACGAACTGCCCGTCCCCCGCGACGTGAGCAGCGTCGCCCGACTGACCCCCGGCACGGTCCAGGGCAGTGGCTACTTCGGCAACCTGAACTCGTTTGGCGGCGCGTCCGTTGCCGAGAACAGCTACTACGTCAACGGCATGAACGTCACCGACTCGTACGACTACCTGTCGTTCAGCGAAGTCCCGTGGCAGGCCATCGACCAGCTGGACGTGCAGACCGGCGGCTATGGCGCCGAGTACGGCTTCTCCACCGGCGGCGTCACCAGCGTCAACATCAAGCGCGGCACCAATGAGTGGCACGGCGGCATCAGCGCCGACATGGCCCCGGATGCCTTCCGCGCGCACCTGGACGATGAGAATTTCAACAACGGCGATCTCTATCGCTCGCTGAGCAAGAACACGAGCAACGACAGCACCTACGCGATCTGGGAAGGCGGCCCGCTGATCAAGGACAAGCTGTTCATGTTCGCCACGTTCCAGGACCAGAAGACGTCGGGTAGCTCGTGGGGCGGTCGCAGCTCGTCCAGCAGCAGCACCGCGACCGAATACGACTACAGCGGCACCAAGCCTTACAAGCTGCTCAAGCTCGACTGGTACCTCAACGATAGCAACCACCTCGAATACACCGGGTTCGACAACAGCAGCCGCACCACCTACAGCTATTCCACCGTCGGCTACGACGGCAACAGCACCTCCAAGACCGCCTACAAGGGCCAATTGGTCTCCAAGAGCGGCGGCCCGACCAACATCTTCAAGTGGACCAGCAACCTCAGCGACAACCTGACCATGGCCCTGCAGTACGGCCGTATGAAGACCAAGAGCGAGCAGTACACGATCAGCCCCGACGGCACCACGACCAGCTATGACGGCAACGTGACCTCGAGTGGCTCGGGTTGCCCCTACGTGTACTACGCGAGCGGCTACACCGGTTCGGAAAACAGCTGCTACATCAGCTCCTCACTGGGCGTTTCCAACGGTTACAGCCAGCGCAAGGACACGCGCCTGGATTTCGACTGGACGCTGGGCAACCACGACCTGAAGTTCGGCTATGACTACAACGATTTCACCGCGAAGTCGGGCTCGAGCTATTCCGGCGGCCACTACTATTACTATTACGACAACGACACCGTTTACGACTACGTCTACAAGACCGGTGGCACCGTCGAAGTCAAGCAGAACTCCTGGTATGTGCAGGACCACTGGCATGTGACCGACAACTTCCTGCTGTCGATGGGCATCCGCAACGACTCGTTCAAGAACTACAACACCTCGGGCGAGGTGTTCGTCGAGCAGAACAACATCTGGCAGCCGCGCCTGGGCTTCTCCTGGGACATCGGTGGCGATGGCACCTCGCGCCTGTACGGCAACCTGGGCCGTTATGCCCTGCCGATCGCAGCCAATGTCGCCCTGCGCGCCGCCAGCGCATCGATCTACTCCGAAACCGAGTACACCTACACCGGCGTGAGCTCCACCGGCACGCCAACCGGCACCACCCAAGTCGGCGACACCACCTACTACAACGGCGAAAACGGCAGCACGCCGAACGCCAACTCGGTGACCAGCAAGGGCCTGAAGCCGTATACGCAGGACGAGGCTATCCTGGGTTACCAGCACACGCTGGACCTGGATAACGCGTTCCTCAATGGCTGGGTCTTGGGTGCCAAGGCCACCTATCGCAAGATCCACAACGCGATCGACGACAGCTGCGCATCCAGCGCGCTGTACAACGCAGCCACCGACGCTGGCTATGACACCTCCAACTGGGAAGACGAGTGGACCACGCCTGACAGCGCCACCGGTTGCTGGCTGTACAACCCGGGCAGCAGTTCCACCATCACCACTGACGTGGACGGTGACGGCACGTCCGAGGCAATCACCATGTCGGCCAGCTCGCTGGGCCCGAAGGCAAAGCGCACCTACAAGGCGGTGACGCTGACCGCCGAGAAGGCCACCGACAAGTGGTACGGCAACATCAGCTATACCTGGTCCAAGAGCCAAGGCAACTACGAGGGCCTGGTCAAGTCGAGCAACGGTCAGGACGATACCGGCACCACCGCCGACTTCGACTTCGCGGAGATCATGGAGGGCTCCTACGGTTACCTGGCCAATGATCATCGCCACAGCCTGAAGGCGTACGGCGGATACAAGATCACACCGGAATGGCAGGTCGGCTTGAACCTGAGCGTGCAGTCGGGTGCGCCGATCAGCTGCTACGGCGGTGGTTACGGCACCCTTGGGACCTATTACAACTATTACAGCCAGTACCATTACTGCAACGGCGAAATCAGTGCGCAGGGCACCTCGGGCCGTACCCCGTGGACCTACGAGATCAGCCCGAACCTGGTCTACAAGCCCACGGGCCTCAGCGGCTTCACCGTCCAGTTGTCGATCATGAACCTGCTCAACAACGACAAGCCACTGCAGGTCTACCAGACCTATGAACGCGTCAGTTCGTCGGGTACGTCGTACTACGAGTACTACAAGCTGGGCCAGTACTACCAGACGCCGCGCTACGCCCGTCTGCAGCTGATGTACGAATGGTGATCACCTGATCCAACGGCAGTTGCTGCCGTGCCACAACAAACGCCTGGCGGGTTCTCCTGCCAGGCGTTTTTTTATCCCCCGGCCTCCAGGCACCCGCGCTGCGAGTCCTCTCGATGCTCGCCGCCCTACGCCCTGATCGGCCATGGCCATACCCCGGCCCGCCACGACATCCAGGCACGACCACTGCCGTTGATCGCCGCATCAAGTGCGGGATTGTGCAACGCAGCATCACCGGCTAAGTTCAAAGCATCGCCTTCGTCGGAGCGCCCGGTGTCGCCAGCTCACGTATCCACATCACCGATCGATGTCAGGCCAGCCGCAGCGTCCTGGTGGCTGCTGGCCGTGCAGCACGTCCTGGTGATGTATGCAGGCGCGGTGGCAGTGCCGCTGATCGTGGCCGGCGCACTACACCTGTCGCGTGCCGATACCGCCTTCCTGGTCAGCGCGGACCTGTTCTGCTGCGGGCTGGCCACGCTGATCCAGTCGCTGGGAATCGGCGGCTTCGGCATCCGTCTGCCGGTGGTGATGGCGGCCACGTTCGCCTGCGTCGGGCCGATGATCGCCATCGGCGGCAATCCGGCGCTTGGCCTGCCCTATGTGTTCGGCGCGAACATCGTGGCCGGCGTCCTCGGCATCCTGGCCGCGCCGCTGATCGGGCGACTGCTCAGGCTGTTTCCTGCCGTGGTGACCGGCACGGTCATCACCGCGATCGGCCTGACCCTGATCGGCGTGGCGGTGAACTGGGCCGCCGGCGGGATCGGCGCGAAGGACTACGGATCGCCAGCGAACCTGGCCATGGCTGCCGCGGTACTGATTGGCGTGCTGGCAGTGCTGCGCCATGGGCGCGGCTTCATCGCCAACATCGGCGTGCTGCTGGGACTGGCCGCCGGCACGCTGCTGGCGGCGCTGCTGGGCCGCATGGATCTCAGCGGACTTGCAGATGCCGCATGGCTGGCGCCGGTCACGCCATTCCATTTCGGCCTGCCGAAATTCGAGCCCTGGTCGATCGTCACGATGTGCGTGGTGCTGTTCATCGTGTTCGTCGAGTCCACTGGCATGTTCCTGGCATTGGGCGACATCGTCGAACGCCCGGTCGACCGGCCAATCCTGGTCCGCGGCCTGCGCGTGGATGGCTTGGCCACGCTGTTCGGCGGTGTGTTCAACGCGTTCCCGGACACGTCGTATTCGCAGAACATCGGCCTGGTGGCGATCACCGGTGTGCGCAGCCGCTGGGTGTGCGTGCTAGCCGGCGCCCTGCTCATCGCGCTGGGCCTGACTCCGAAACTGGCCGTGCTGGTCGCGGCGATCCCGCCGGCGGTGCTCGGCGGCGCCGGGCTGGTGATGTTCGGCATGGTCACCGCCAATGGCATCCGCGTGCTGGGCCACGTGGATTTCACCACGCGCCGCCACAACCTGCTGATCGTGGCGGTCGGCATCGGCCTTGCGATGACACCTGTAGTCGCGCCGACCATCTTCGACCAGTTGCCATCCGCGCTTGCGCCGCTGCTGCACAGCGGCATCCTGCTGGCCACGCTGGGCTGTGTCGGCCTGAACCTGTGGTTCAACGGACTAGGCGCGCGCGCGTCGGTGCATGCCGAACCCTTGGTACCGGAGTCGGAGTCCGGGCATTCCTGACCGTATCGCCGCGCCCCTGCAGATTCAGCACGCAACGACCAGCACAGGTTGTCCTGCAGATCGTGCGCGACATGCTGCCAGCAACCTTCCCGGCAATGACAATGGGCAAGCACGCCTGACACCGTGATCTGGCGGTGGCAGCTTCGGTGACCCGCACGTGGACGACATCCGCTGACCGAGCGCCTTGCAACGTCAAATCCGAGCCATGCCTCACGGGCTGCCCGAGTGGTTGTTAATGCCAATGCCCACCAAGCCTGACGTTCATGAAGCAAACCTGTCTGGAAAATGCCTGCGACGTGGCAAATCTGAACGCCATGTGTCGCAACATGTCATGCAAACGACACGAGCCACTCCCGCCACATGCCCGTCGCTACGCCATTTGCGACGACTTCCGGCATTCATGCCAAACAGGTAAAGCTGACGGTTTTGTCATCAAGCGGAAATTGTTGAGCCTGGTCGAAAAATTCCAGGTGTAACCGTGGCGTTAAATCCGCGGCAAGCCTTCGTTGTCCGCGTTGCATCTTTGCGGCATCCCCGGTGACTCAAAGCCCTCACATGCAGTGCGCCCGGCGCGCTGTGGGGCCAGGTTTTTTCTACTTGAATTGCAAAGGCAGTCAATGAGCCAGCTCTCCTCCCGGAAACCCACCATCAAGCGCACCGCCCTGGCCGTCATGCTGGGCCTGTGCCTGTCGCAGGCGCCCAACGCATTCGCGCAGGCCACCTCGGGCGATATCGTGGGTACCGCCAGCTATGCCAGCGGCGCACAGATCCAGATCACCAACCCGGCCTCGGGCATCAGTCGCACGGTCGCGCTTGGTGCCGATGGACGCTTCCGCATCCCGGCGCTGCCGACCGGCCAGTACGATGTCAAGCTGGTCGAAGATGGCCAGACCGTGGCCAACAGCACCACGACCGTGCTTGCAGGCCAGACCGCGCAGGTCAACCTGACGGAGGCCGGCGCCAAGAGCCTGGCAACGGTCAAGGTCACCGGTCCGATGGTCATCAACGACATCGACACCAGCAGCGTCGAATCGCGCACCACCTTCACCGCCAGCCAGCTCAATGAACTGCCGGTGCCGCGTGACGTGAGCAGCGTGGCCAAGCTGACGCCTGGCACCTCGACCGGCAGCGGCTACTTTGGCAACGTCAACTCCTTCGGTGGCGCGTCGGTGGCGGAGAACAGCTACTACGTCAACGGCATGAACGTCACCAACTCCTACGACAACCTCTCCTTCAGCGAGGTGCCGTGGCAGGCCATCGACCAGCTGGACGTGCAGACCGGCGGTTACGGCGCCCAGTACGGCTTCTCCACCGGTGGCGTGACCAGCGTGAACGTCAAGCGCGGCACCAACGAGTGGCACGGCGGCATCAGCTGGGATTCGGCACCGGACTCGCTGGCGGCCCATACCAGCGACGAATACTTCAGCGACGGCAGCCTGTACCGTCCGCTCAGCAAGAACCGCTCCAACAGCAACACCTGGGCACTCTGGGAAGGCGGCCCACTGATCAAGGACAAGCTGTTCTTCTTCGCCATCGCCCAGTACAACAAGACCACCGGCAGCACCTGGGGTGGCCGTAGCTCCGCTTCCGGCACCACCGCCAGCGAGAACGACTACAACGAAAGCAAGCCCTACAAGCTGGTGAAGCTGGACTGGTTCCTCAACGACAGCAACCATCTGGAATTCACCGGCTTCGACAACAGCAGCCGCACCACCTACGACTACAACAACATCGGCTTTGAGGAAAACAAGGCCTTCAAGGACGGCTACAACGGCCGCATCGTGTCCAAGAGCGGTGGCCCCACCGGCATCCTGAAGTGGACCAGCAACCTCACCGACGACCTCACCATGGCCTTGCAGTACGGCAAGATGAAGACGGTCAGCGAGCAGTACGCGGTGACGGCCGACGGCACCCACGCCAGCTATGCCGGCAACATCAACTCCCCTGCCACCGGCTGCCCTTACGTGAGCTACGAGCAGGACTATGTCGGCGCCCAGAACAGCTGCTACATGGATTCCACGCTCGGCATCAACAACGGCTACAGCCAGCGCAAGGACTACCGTCTGGACTTCGACTGGACGCTGGGCGACCACGAGCTGTCCTTCGGCTATGACTACAACGACTTCACCGCCCGCCAGGGCGAGTCGTACTCCGGTGGCCATGCCTACGACTACACCACCGACGACGATGGCAACCAGATCGTCTATGACGACATCTACGCGACCGGCGGCACGGTGGAGGTCAAGCAGAACTCCTGGTACGTGCAGGATCACTGGCATGTGACCGACGATTTCCTGCTGTCGCTGGGCATCCGCAACGATTCGTTCAAGAACTACAACAGCACCGGCGGCGTGTTCGTCAAACAGGACAACATCTGGCAGCCGCGCCTGGGCTTCTCCTGGGACATGACCGGTGACGGCACCAGCCGCCTGTACGGCAACCTGGGTCGCTATGCCTTGCCGATCGCCGCCAACGTCGCCCTGCGCGGCGCCAGCGCCTCGATCTATTCGGAAACCGCCTACAGCTACAGCGGCGTGGATTCGACCGGCTCGCCGATCGATCCGGTTGCGCTGGGTGACACGGTCTACTTCAACGGCGAGAACGGCACCACGCCGTCCGCATCCTCGGCCGCCAGCAAAGGCCTCAAGCCCTACACGCAGGATGAGGCCATCCTGGGCTTCGAGCACCGCCTGAGCAGCGGTTACGCGTTCCTGGACGGCTGGGTGCTGGGCGCCAAGGGCACCTATCGCAAGGTGCACAACGCCATCGACGACTCGTGCTCGTCGCAGGCGCTGTACGACGCAGCCACGGCGGATGGCTACGACACCTCCGGCTTCGACGAGTGGACGGCACCGGAAGGCAGCTCGGGCTGCTGGCTGTACAACCCAGGCAGCGCCTCGACCATCAACGTGGACGTTGATGGCAACGGCAGCCTGGACACCATCACCATGTCGGCCGATTCACTGGGCCCGAAGGCCAAGCGCACCTACAAGGCCATGACCTTGAGCGCGCAGAAGGCCAGTGATCGTTGGTATGTCAACGCCAGCTACACCTGGTCGCAGAGCAAGGGCAACTACGAAGGGTTGGTCAAGTCGAACAATGGCCAGGCCGATACCGGCACGACCGCCGACTTCGACTTCGCCCAGATCATGGAAGGCGCGTACGGCTTCCTGCCCAACGACCACATGCACAGCTTCAAGGCCTACGGTGGCTTCAAGATCACCCCCGAATGGCAAGTGGGCGTGAACCTGGAAGTCCAGTCCGGTGCACCGATCAGCTGCTATGGCGGTGGCTACGGCACCCTCGGGACCGAATACGGCTATACCAGCCAGTTCCATTACTGCAACGGCGAGATCAGCAACGAAGGAACCCAGGGCCGCAATCCGTGGACGTTCACGCTCAGCCCCAACCTGGTCTACAAGCCCACGGCCATCAAGGGCCTGACCGCACAGGTGTCGATCCTGAACCTGTTCAACAACGAGAAGCCGTTGCAGGTGTACCAGACCTACGAGGCAGTCCAGCAGAACGGTACGACCTACTACGCGAACTACCGACTGGGTCAGTACTACCAGGAACCGCGTTACGCACGCCTGCAGTTGATGTACGAATGGTAAGCACCGCCCCGGGCCATCGCGCCTGACCGGGTAACCCGAGAACGCCTGGCGGAAGTTTCCGCCAGGCGTTTCTCGTTTACGAAACCACGCCTGCGCAACCGCGTGGCGCACCCTTCAAATTACGCGCGGTTGTTCCTACAGTGCGGATTCCCGCTGCCGCTGCGAATCCCCTCGATGCACGATGCCCCCTATCCCCGCGACCTGATCGGCCATGGCCGCACCCCGCCCCACGCCGACTGGCCTGGCAAGGCGAAGATCGCGGTGCAGTTCGTGCTGAACTACGAGGAAGGCGGCGAGAACAACGTGCTGCATGGCGATGCGGGATCGGAACAGTTCCTGTCCGAGATCGTCGGCGCTGCGTCGTATCCGGCGCGACACATGAGCATGGAATCGATCTACGAATACGGTTCGCGGGCCGGTGTCTGGCGGATCCTGCGCGAGTTCGAACGGCGTCAGCTGCCGCTGACGGTGTTCGGCGTGGCCATGGCCCTGCAGCGCAACCCCGAGGCGACGGCGGCTTTCGTCGAACTGGGCCACGAGGTCGCCAGCCACGGCTGGCGCTGGATCCATTACCAGGACATGGCACCCGAACTGGAACGCGAACACCTGCAGCGCGCCGTCGCGCTGCACACACAGCTGACCGGCAGCGCGCCGCTGGGTTGGTACACCGGCCGCGACAGTCCCAACACCCGCCGGCTGGTGGTCGAACACGGCGGCTTTGCCTACGACGCGGACTATTACGGCGACGACCTGCCGTTCTGGACCCGGGTCGAAACTTCCACCGGCGAGCGCAAGCCACATCTGGTCGTGCCCTACACGCTGGATGCCAACGACATGCGCTTCGCCACGCCACAGGGCTTCAATACCGCGACGCAGTTCTTCGAATACCTGCGCGACAGCTTCGATGCCCTGTATGTCGAAGGCGAAGATGCACCGAAGATGCTCTCGATCGGCATGCACTGCCGCCTGCTCGGCCGCCCGGGGCGCATCGTGGCACTGCAGAAATTCCTCGACCACATCGCCCGCCACGACCGGGTCTGGGTGTGCCGGCGGATCGACATCGCCAATCACTGGCGGCAACGGCATCCGTTCGTCGAGGGCGCGGCATGATCACCCTGGCCGATCTCAACGCCCTGCCACGCGATGCCTTCATCGCTGCGCTGGAAGGCATCTTCGAACACTCGCCGTGGGTGCCGGCCGGCGTGGCCGCCACACGCCCCTATCCCTCCCGCGATGCGTTGCATGCGGCGATGTGCACCGTCGTCCGCGACGCAGGCATCGACGCACAGCTGGGCCTGATCCGCGCCCACCCCGAACTTGCAGGCAAGGCCGCGATTGCCGGCGGACTCACCGCCTCATCGGCCAGCGAACAGCGCGGTGCCGGCCTGGACCAGTGCAGCCCGGACGAATATGCCGAGCTGGTCGGCTTGAACCGCGCCTATCACCAGCGCCACGGCTTTCCCTTCATCCTGGCCGTGCGTGGCCATACCCGGGCCAGCATCATCGCCGCACTGCGCGCGCGCGTGGACCATGCGAGCGAGGTCGAGATCGCCGAGTGCCTGCAGCAGATCGAGAAGATCGCCGCACTGCGGCTTGCCGATCTGGTGACCGACTGAGCGGAACGGCCAAGGGTCAACAGGTTATTGTCTGGGTGGGAAGCGGGGACATCGCAGCACGGCGGGCCCGTTGGACAGGGCTTCGAAGGTCGTTGAGAACTGCTTCCCTTATCTGCATTACGACAAGGCGAATTTCGACAGTGGCTACCGTCAAGGTTTTTTCTGCTTCATGCCTGCTGGCCCTCTGTGGACTGACTTCGGCCTGCAACGGCCAGTCACCCGCACCAGCGACCGCCTCCACCTCGGCAGGCACCGCGGCGCCTACATCCACCCCAGTTTCGGCTTCGCCTGCGGATGACGCGCTCACGACCGGCCCGCAACCGGCAAGCGCCCAATCCTCCCAGGGACTTGATACCTCCGCGTCTTCACCACCTTCAGGAGCGACTCCCGTGCTAAGACCGCCCTATGACACCTGCATCAGCGCTGCCGCAGGCGTGACGCCAGAAATGCAGGACTGCATTGCCACCGAATACGCCTACCAGGATGGTCGCCTGAACAAGGCCTACAAGGCGTTGATGGCCAAACTGGACGAAGCGGAAAAGAACACGCTGCGCGACCAGCAGCGCAAATGGATCGTCGAACGCGACGAAAAATGCTTCTACGATCCCGACAGCGGGCAAGCCGGGCGCGTGGACGCTGCCCAATGCAGCCTCGAACTGACGGCCAATCGCGCGGATGCATTGGAAGCACGTTGAGCCAGACAACGACGTTGGTGTTGTGATCTTTAAAAACAAGGAGATGTGCGATGAGCGGCAAGGATTGGGAACTGGGCCAGACCTCGAAGCATTACGAGACAGGCGGACGCGGCGCGAGCACGGTGTCTTCCGGTATCGACGATCCGGGTGGTGTGTCCTACGGCTCGTACCAGATGACCTCGCAGGTCAAGACCAAGGAGGGCAAGATCATCGTGGGAGGGACGGTCGCGTCCTTCGTGAAGGACAGCAAGCACGCCGACGACTTTGCGGGCTTGAAGCCCGGCTCGGCCGAATTCAGCGCGAAGTGGAAAGACCTGGCCAGGACCGACGGCAGCTTTGCGCAGGAGCAGCACGACTACATCAAGCGCACTCATTACGACAAGCTGGTTGATCGCCTGCAGGGCAAGGGGCTGGACCTGTCCGACCGCGGCCCGGCAGTGCAGGATGCGCTCTGGAGCACCGCGGTCCAGTACGGCCCCGGCAGCGACAAGAAGCCAGGCGGCTCGGGCGTGTTCCTGAAGGGCTTGGAAGCGAAGTTCGGCAAGGACTACGACCTTTCGAAGCTTTCCGACAAGGACATCGTCGGCGCGGTGCAGGACTACAAGGCCGATCACGTCAAGGGACTGTTCCCGCGCGTGGAGAAGCAGAAAACCCTCGATTCGCTGGAGAACCGTGCCAGGAACGAGAAGGCGGACTTGTTCAAGCTGGCCGACCTGGACAACACGGTCACCAGGACCGGCGAGCAGCACGGCAACCGCGACCCGGCGCGGCAACCGGGCAAGTCGCATGCGGCTCACAGCCCGTCAGCGGAGAACGGCGACGGCGTGCTCACGCGCAATGAGCATGGCGTGGCGGTCAAGGACCTTCAGGAGAAGCTTTCCAGGCTCGGCTACATGGACGCCAAGGACGCCATCGGCACCTATGGCCCGAAGACCGAAGCCGCCGTGGAGAAATTCCAGCAGCACAACGGCCTCAAGGGTGTGGACGGCAAGGCCGGGCCGGAGACGCTCGCTTCCATCGACAAGCAGCTGCAGAAGCAGCAAGGCGTCGACCAGTTGCGTCGCGAAGACCCCATGTTCGACCAGGCCATCAAGCACCTGGAGAAGCAGGGTCCGAATGGCGGCTACGCCAACCGCGAAGAAATGCAGCGTGCAGCCGGCCAGGTCGTCTTCGAGGCCAGGGTCAGTGGCATGTCACGCATTGATGACCTGGTACGCAGCACCGACGGCAGGGGCATGCTCGCGGTGGAACGCAACCCGAACAACCCGCTCGATGTGAACCGCGTCTACGTGGACCGGCAGCAGGCCGCAACCGTTCCGCTGGAGCAAAGCCAGCAGCAGACGGCAGACATCCTGCGCCAGACGCAGAGCCAGGATCAGCTGCGGACGCATGAACAATCCACCCAGGCGCCAATGCGCTGATGCGCATCGCGGGCCCGGCGGTCGCCGTTCGGCATGCCGAACGGCAGCCGGCACCGATCACGCCAGGCAGGTGCCAGATCCACGGATCGTCGCGCTGCGCCTGGCCGACCTGACCGCAGGACAACCCAAAAAAAAGCCGGTGCGCCTCATGCGCACCGGCTCCGGGAAAATCCCTGACGTCAGTTCAGCCGATCAATATCCCAGGTCGTTGAGGAACCGCTTGGTGTAGGCCAGCACGCCTGGGCCGCTGTAGGAGTTGCAGATCGGCGAGGCGTAGTCGGACGGCACATCGCACGGCGTATCGCGATCCAGCGACCAGTGGTGCACGCCGGCCAGGCCGTTCTGTGCGGCGTAGAGCGCGACCGTATCGACGTTGTCCAGGGTGAAGATCTCGTCGGCCGTATCGTTGCGGCCCAGCATCGGCGTCACTTCGATGTGCGCCGGCGCAATGCCGTAGGTGTGGCGCAGGTTCTCCACCGCCTGGATGGTCGAAGCCCCCATGTCGCACAGGCCATCGCTCTTGAGTACGCAGTTGGATGCCTGGGCGCGGCCGAAGTCCATCACCATCAGGTTGATGGTGTAGTGCTGCAGGCCGGAGGCCTGCACCGCCTGGATCACCTGGTTGCCCAGCGCATTGACGCCGCCGTAGCTGCCGTCCGAGGCGCCCAGCGTGGCCACGGTGAAGGAGAAGCGCAGGCCCGGGTACTGGCCTTCGGCAACCTTGGCCGCGGCCACCAGCGCATCGGTCTGGGTCTGGGTCTGGCCGCCCTCGATGTCGAAGTCCACGCCGACCATGTGCGGGGTGTAGTAGCGCGCGATGAAGTTGGTCAGGCCCGCGGCGCTGTCGCAGGTGAAGGTACCCGAGGCGCCGCCGGTGGAGATGATGTAGTTCACGCCTGCGCCATCCAGCACCGGGATGTTGGCGCTCTTGAACGCATCGGCCGACACGCCTCCCCAGCTCTCGCTGCCGCACGCGCCAGTGGCGAAGGCCAGCGTCACCGTGTCCAGGTTGGGAACCTGGGTGGAGATCAGGCTGCCCGCACCCGCTACCGGCAAGGCGGTGCCGGTGACCTTGGACTGCATGACGTTGTTGTTCCAGTTGAGGTTGATCGTGACGTCCTTGTACGGACTGAACACGAAGCTGGGATAGGTCGGATTGGTCGGCGTACCGCCATCATCCCCGCCGCCGTTGTCGCCACCATCATCCCCGCCATCGTCGCCACCGCCGGTCGCGCTGCACGCGCCCTGTGAGGTCCACGGCTGGCCCGAACCGGCCGCGCCACTGTGCGTGGCCGGTTCGTCGCCCTGCGTCCACCAGTTGGCCAGGTAATTGGTACCGTTCTCGCTGGCGGTGTTGCCGCCGGTATAGACCGTGGCCGCGCTCCAGGCGGTGGCACAGGCGGCCTGCTGGGCCATGGCCGAACCGACAGGGACTGCCGCGACGGTCGCAGCCGTCACGAGCGTGCCGAGGATGCTGGTGGTGGTGCTGGCGGTGATCATTGACCACAGCACCGAGTTCCTGATGGACATCGCGTCTCTCCAGTTGATGGCACGGCATCGGCGCCGGCCAGGACATCACCCCATCCCCCCCTGCCGGACAGGACCTGAGCACTGCTGGACTGCTTGGCTGCGGATGTCAGGACTGTCACACCCGGCGAAAGCGACGGTGCGTTTGAGAAGACAACGTTGTCAAACACGAACTTTCGGTTATGACGACTCAGTCCCAATGACCTTCCACACGGCTGCAGATGCGTGGAAACAGGTCTTTCGATGACCCTGCTGCGCCAGCGCAAGGCACGAAGATGGCCCACCAGGAAGCACCCGTATGCGGAAATGGACCTGGATGGCACACACGCTGTGTGAGCACCCCGCCACGCGAAGCGTCATTGGCGGACGCGGCCGCACATCAGCTGCAGGATTGCGATCGATGACCGACGCGAGCCACCGATCCCTACGCCGGCCGCGCCCGCTCCGGGCAAGGCCACGGCCTGCCCGGCAGACAGGACATGGCACATGTCGCATCAGGACGACAGGCCGTCGTGAAAAGCAGTCAGCGCCAGGACAGCGCCGGATGCCACTTCATCCCCATGGGCGGGCTGTCAGGAACGCGCGACGGCCCGGCTACCGCACCGCATCAACGCGGACGATGACGCTCCTGCAGCACATTCACCGCATCGGCCAGCGAAAGGCCGCGTGCACGCAGCAGTACGGTGAGGTGATACAGCAGGTCCGCGCTCTCGCCGAGCAGGTCGGCATCGTCCTGCACCACACCGGCCAGTGCGGTTTCCACGCCCTCCTCGCCCACCTTCTGCGCGATGCGACGGATGCCGTCATCGAACAGCTTGGTGGTGTAGCTGCCCGCCGGGCGGTCGATATGGCGCTTGGCGATCAAGGCATCCAGTTCGCCCAAAAATGAAACGTCCGCACAGGGATGTGCGGGCTCTTGCGAGGGACTCGCATCCACTCCTGGCGCATCGGGGAAACAGCTGACCCGATCCAGGTGGCAGGTATTGCCGTGCGGCCGGGCCAGCACCAGCACGGTGTCCGCATCGCAATCCACCTGTACGTCGACCAGGTCCAGGAAATGCCCGGAAGTTTCGCCCTTGGTCCATAGCCGCTGCTTGCTGCGGCTGAAGAAGGTGACGTGGCCGGTGGTGCGGGTGACTTCCAGCGCCTCGGCAGTCATGTAGCCCAGCATCAGCACGCGCAAAGTGTCGGCGTCCTGCACCACGGCCGGCAGCAGGCCCTCGCCCTTGGCCCAGTCCAGTGTTTCGATCTGACTCATGTCGGTTCCTGTATCGGCGCTCAGGCCGCCAGGCGCACGGCGATGCCGTCGTCGGCCAGCGTGCGCTTGAGGTCGGGGATGGCGATGGCGCCACTGTGGAAGACGCTGGCGGCCAGCGCCGCATCCACGTCGGCGTCCTTGAACGCTGCAACGAAATGTTCGGGCGTGCCCGCGCCACCGGAAGCGACCAGCGGCACATGGCATAGCGCACGCGCGGCCTTGAGCTGCTCGATGTCGTAGCCACGACGCACGCCGTCGCTGTCCATGCAGTTCAGCACGATCTCGCCGGCGCCCAGTTCCTGCGCGCGGACGATCCAGTCCAGCGTGCGCAGCGCTTCGGCGCGAGTCTTGGACGGATCGCCGGTGTAGCTGCGCACGCGCCATTGCCCGTCGGCTTCGCGCACCGAATCGATGCCGACCACCACGCACTGCACGCCGAACGCCGTGGCTAGCTCGGTGATCAGCGCCGGGCGTTCCAGCGCCGGGGTGTTGATGGAAATCTTGTCGGCACCAGCATGCAGCACCGCACGCGCGGTCTCCACGCTGCGGATGCCACCGGCCACGCAGAACGGGATGTCGAGCAGGCGCGAAACCTTTTCCACCCAGCCGTAGTCGACCGAGCGCCCTTCCGGGCTGGCGCCAATGTCGTAGAACACCAGCTCATCGGCGCCGGCGTCGCGATAGCGCAGCGCCAGCTCGGCGATGTCACCCATGTCGATGTGGTCGCGGAACTTGACGCCCTTGACCACGCGCCCACCGCGCACATCCAGGCACGGCACGATGCGCCGGCTCAGCATGTCGCGGCTTCCGCAAAGGCCTGCTCCAGGGTGAAGCGGCCTTCCAGCAACGCACGTCCCAGCACGATGCCGCCGCAGCCTGCGATCTTGGCCTGGCTGATGTCGGTGACCGCATGCACGCCGCCCGATGCCTGCACCTGCACGCCCGGCAGCAGATCGACCAGATGGCGATACAGGGTGAAGTTCGGCCCGTTCAACATGCCGTCGCGGGCGATGTCGGTACACAGCAGGTGCTGCAACCCGGCTTCGGCGTAACGCACGGCCAGCTCGTCCAGCGTGGTGCTGGAGGTCTCGGTCCAGCCGTGGATCGGCAGCTGCCACACGCCGGCATCGTCCTGGCGTGCGTCCAGCGCGACCGTGATCCGGTCGGTGCCGAACTCGGCCAGCCAGCCCAGCACTTCCAGTGGCGCACGCACCGACAGCGAACCGATCACCACGCGCGAGGCGCCAGCGTCCAGCAGCGCCATCACGTCACGATGGCCGCGCACACCACCACCGGTCTGCACCTGCATGCCGGTGGTCGCGCGGATCTGCTGCAGCAGCGGCGCCAGCGTGTAACCACCGGCACGCGCCGCATCCAGATCAACCAGGTGCAGCCAAGTCGCGCCCTGGGCGGCGTACGCCTGCGCGGCGGCCAGCGGATCGTCGCCGTAGGTGGTTTCGCGGTCGTAATCGCCCTGGGCCAGGCGCACCACGCGGCCACCACGCACGTCGATGGCCGGATACAGCTGGAACGCGGGGGTCGCATTCTGATTGACGGGCACGGCACTCATGCCAGTCCTCCTTCGATGAAATTCTGCAAGAGCCGGGCGCCAACGGCGGCCGAGCGTTCGGGATGGAACTGCGCGCCGGCCACGCGGCCGCGCTGCACGACCGAAGCAAACACCTGGCCATGCTCGGTCGTGTTGATGCAGTCCTCGGTCACCGGCGCAGCGTAGCTGTGCACGAAGTACGCCTGCGCATCGGCATCGATGCCGGCAGTCAGCGACGACGCGCGACGCGGCACCAGGGTGTTCCAGCCCATGTGCGGGACGCGGATGCCCTCGCCCACCGGCAGCTTGGCCACCGTGCCAGGCAACAGGCCAAGGCACGGCGTGCCGTCTTCTTCGGAGTGCTCGAACAGCAGCTGCATGCCTACGCAGACGCCGAGCAGTGGCGCTTCCAGCGTACGCAGCGTGTCGACCAGCTCCAGTTCGCGCAAACGCCCCATCACCTGCGCAGCGGTGCTGACACCGGGCAGGATCACCCGATCCGCACGGCGGATGACCTCCGCGTCGCCAGTCAACTCGGCTTCCACACCCAGCCGCGCCAGCGCGTAGCGCACCGAGCCGATGTTGGCGCCACCGGCATCCACCAAAGCCAGTCGCATCACAGCGCTCCCTTGGTGGTCGGCAGCTCGGAGCCTTCGCGCTTGATCGCCTGGCGCAGCGCACGCGCCAATGCCTTGAAGCAGCCTTCGACCTGATGGTGGTCGTTGTCGCCACGCACCTGCAGGTTGAGGTTCAGGCCCGCCGCATCGCACAGCGAACGGAAGAAATGCGGGACCAGTTCGGTCGGCAGGTCACCCACGCGCTCGCGCTTGAACGTGCCGTCGAACACCAGGTATGGGCGCCCGGAAAAATCCAGCGCCGCACTCACCAGGCACTCGTCCATCGGCAGGGTGAAGCCATAGCGGCCGATGCCGCGCTTGTCGCCCAGTGCCTTCTTCAGTGCCTCGCCCAGGGCCAGCGCGGTGTCCTCGATGGTGTGGTGCTCATCGATGTGCAGGTCGCCGGTGGTCTGGATGGTCAGCGCGAAACCGCCGTGCTTGCCGATCTGGTCCAGCATGTGGTCGAAGAACGGCAGGCCCGTGTGGATCTTCGGTTCGGCAACCTTGTCCAGGTCGATCTCGACCAGGATGTCGGTTTCCTTGGTTGTGCGTCGCACGCTGGATGTACGCGGCGCATCGGCCAGCGCGTGGGCAATCCCGGCCCAGTCCCACTCGCCGCCGAATTGTTCGGTCTTCAGCTGGAAGCCGCGAATGCCCAGGTTCTGCGCGAACTGCACGTCGGTGTCGCGGTCGCCGACCATGGCCGAGCGATCCAGGTCGATGCCACGATCACGCAGGTAATGCATCACCAGGCCAAGCTGCGGCTTGCGCGTGGGCGCGTTGTCGGCCGGCCAGCTGCTGTCGACCAGCACCTCGCGGAAAGTGATGCCCTGGCTTTCGAAGATCTGCAGCATCAGGTTGTTGGGGCCGTCGAAAGATTCCTGCGGATAGCCTTCGCTGCCCAGCCCGTCCTGGTTGGTGACGATGACGAACTGGAAGCCGGCATCACGCAGCTTCAGCAACGCCGGCACCACGCCACGCACGAAGCGCAGCTTTTCGTAGGCATCGATCTGGAAATCGGCCGGCTCTTCGATCAGGGTGCCGTCGCGGTCGATGAAGAGAATCGGAGTGCTCATGCGGCCACCGCCTGTGCGTTCAATGCAGCCAGCACCCGGGCGTTCTGCTCCGGCGTGCCGATGGTGATGCGCAGCGCATCGTCCAGCTGTGGCGCGGCGCGCTGATCGCGGACGACCACGCCGGCCGCCAGCAACGCGCGGAATGCACGTTCGGCGTCGACGAAACGCACCAGCAGGAAGTTGGCATCCGAGGCGTAGACCCGGCGCACGCCTGGCAACACCGAAAGCGCCGCCTGCAGGCGCGCCCGTTCTGACAGCACCGTCGCCACGCGCTGCTGCGTGGTCGCCAGCGCTGCGGTCGAAAGCCCGGCCACGGCCAGCTCCGCGCATGGCGTCGGGATGGGATATGGCGCCTGGCAAGCGCGCAGCACCGCGACCAGGCGCGGCTCGGCGATGACCACGCCGATGCGTGCCGCCGCCAGCGCGTGCGCCTTGGAAAGTGTGCGCAGCACAGCCAGCTCCGGGAAACGCGAACGCAGGGTCAACGCAGAGTCCACGGCCGAGAACTCGCCGTAAGCCTCGTCCACCACCACCAGCGCACGGCCCTCGAGCCTGGTCAGCAACGCTTCGATCTGTTCCAGCGGGATCGCGCGCCCGGTCGGATTGGCCGGCGAGCACAGGAACACCAGCTTGGCGCGCTGCTCCAGCACTGCCGCGGCAATGCCGTCAATGTCCGGCGCGAAGCCCGCATCGCCGTCGATCAGTGGCACGCTGATCAAGCGCGCGTCCTGCAGCCGTGCGCTCACCGCATACATGCCGAACACCGGCGGCGTGGCGACGATCGCGTCCTGCCCGGCCACGCACAGCGCACGCACCAGCAGGTCGATCGCCTCGTCGCTGCCGCGGCCAATCAACAGTTCGCTTTCTGCACAGCCGTACAGGCCCGCCAGCGCAGTGCGCAGCGCGGCCGGCTGCGGATCGGGATAGCGCCGCACCGAGGCGCTGGCATCGGCCGGATTGGCCCAGGCCGACTCGTTGGCATTGAGCCACACGTCACCGCTGATGTCCTCGGTGCGCGCGGACTTGTAGCCACCAAAGCCGCGCAGGTCGGGCCGGACCAGTTCCAGTACATCCCGCTTGAGTCCCGCGCTCATCGCAGCGCCTCCTTCAGACGCAGGCGCACGGCATTGGCGTGCGCTTCAAGACCTTCGGCCTCGGCCAGCGTCACCGCCGACGGACCAATCGCCACGATGCCGGCCGGCGAGGCCGACTGCACGCTGACGAAATTCTGGAAACTGCCCACCGACACGCCGCTATAGGCATGCGCCGCGCCGTTGGTGGGCAGCACATGGTTGGTGCCGCTGCAGTAGTCACCCAGCGCTTCTGGCGTGTGGTCGCCCAGGAACACCGAACCGGCGGCCAGTACCTTCGGCAGCCACGCGCGCGGGTCACGCAATGCCAGGATCAGGTGCTCGGGCGCATAGGTGTTGCTGATGTCAAAGGCCACGTCGAGCGATTCGACCTTGACCAGGCGCGAAGCGGACAGCGCCTTGCGCGCGATGTCGGCGCGCGGCAGCGCACGCAATTGGGTTTCCAGCGCGACTTCCACGCGCGCCAGCAGCCCGCTATCGTCGGACAGCAGCAGCACCTGCGAATCCGGGCCGTGTTCGGCCTGGGACAGCAGGTCCGCGGCGATGAAGTCCGGGTTGCCGCCGGCATCGGCGATCACCAGCACTTCGGATGGGCCAGCCGGCATGTCGATGGCAGCCGCGCCGGACTGGGCGACCTGCTGCTTGGCTTCGGTCACATAGCTGTTGCCCGGTCCGAACAGCTTGTCGCAGGCCGGCACCGGACCTGCGCCGTACGCCATCGCGGCAATTGCCTGCGCCCCGCCCAGCACGAACACGCGGTGCACGCCGGTCAAGCGCGCGGCGACCAGCACCGACGGATCGGCCGTGCCGTCCTTGCGCGGCGGCGTGCACAGCACGACCTCGCGGCAGCCAGCCAGGCCTGCGGGTACACCCAGCATCAGCGCGGTGGACGGCAACGGCGCACTGCCGGCCGGCACGTACAGGCCAACCCGGCCAATCGGCCGGATGATGCGTTCGCAGACCACGCCAGGCGCGGTTTCCACGGCGTAAGGCTGGGCCATGCCGGCGGTGTGGAACGCAGTGATGCGTGCAGCCGCATCGACCATCGCCTGCTTCAGCGCCGGGTCGATGGCGGCTTCGGCGGCGGCGAACTCGGCTTCGCCGACTTCGAAGGATTCAGGCGCTGCGCCATCGAAGCGCTGGGTGATGGCGCGCAATGCGTCCAGGCCACCGCTGCGGACTTCGTCGATCAACGCGGCGACGGTGCGACGCGTCTCGCCGGCCACGGTCTGCGCCGGGCGCTCCAGGGCCTGCGCCTGGGCGGAGGCATCCAGCGCGCTCCAATCGATGCGCTGCACGGCCAGGGTTTCGTTTTGAAAGGAGGCATTCATGCCAGCGACCGCTCCACCGACAGCACCATCAGGCCGCGCGCACCTGCACGCTCCAGTTCTTCCAGCTGCTGCCAGCTGATGGCGGTGTGGCACATGGTCTGCAGCGACAGGCCTTCGCCGTCATCGCCAGGCAGCTGCACCAGTGGCTCTGCATCGGCCAGCAAACGGGTCAGTGCCGGCACGGTCTCGGCAGCGGCGCGGAACATCAGCAGCTTGCTGTCCTTGAGCTTGAGCACGCCATCCATGCGCCGCAGCAGCATGGCCGACAGGTCGGCGCGGGCATCGTCGAAGTGGCGGGTCGGACCGGCCAGCACGGCCTGGCTGTCCAGCAGCGTCTCGACCGGCTTGAGCTGGTTGGCCAGCAGCGTCGCGCCGCTGGACACCAGATCGCAGATCAGGTCGGCGGTGCCCAGCTTCGGCGCGATCTCGACCGAGCCGGACAGTTCCACCACCGCAGCCTCGACCCCGCGTGCTTCCAGCCACTGGCGCAGGATCGCCGGGTAGCTGGTGGCGATGCGCAGGCCCTGCAGCTGCTGGGCGCCCTGCCATTCCCACGTTTCGGGAATGGCCAGCATCAGCCGGCAGCCACCGAAGCCCAATGGCCGCATTTCGCGATACGCCGCCGGCAGGCCGAGTTCGGCGCGCGCGGCGGCCTGCTCGTTCAACTCATTGCGGCCGACGATGCCGTAATCGCAGACGCCATCGGCGATCAGGCCGGGGATGTCGTCGTCGCGGACCAGCAACAGGTCCACGGGCAGCGATTCGCCGTAGCAGAACAGCTTGTCGCGGCTTTCGCGCCAGCTGAGGCCGCACGCGGCCAGCAGGCTGCGCGCGGGTTCGGCCAGGCGGCCGGATTTCTGGATGGCGATGCGCAAACGGTCGCGCGTCGCATTGGCGACGATGGGAGGCATGGTGGTCTTCAGTTAGTTGGAGGCGCTGGTGCGCGACTGCTGGCGGCGCAGGGCGGCGGCATAGCCACCGGTGCCGGTTTCCAGCGTGCGCGCCACCCGCCCGATGGTGGTGACGCTGACCTCGGTCAGTTCGTGGATTTCGCGGTAGGGAACACCCTTGAGGATCAACGGCACCACGCGCCAGCGGTCGGCCATGGCCTCCAGCTCGGCGGGCGTGCACAGGTCCTGCAGGAAGCCACGCACCTCTTCCGGCTTGGAAAGCCCAGCCAGGGCCCGGGCCAGCGACTGCAGGGCCAGGCTGGCGGTCTTTTCGTCGATCTCGGTACGGCGCTTCATGGCATTCCAATGTAATAACGCGCTATCACGTTAGCACAACAGATACGACGGGACAACCGACTGGGTTAGGCTTGCCGGGAATCGGCCACGGATCTGGCCAGGACCTCGTCGCACAGGAATGACACATGGAAGATCAGGACGCACGACGCATCGCCTGGCTCAGAGGTTTTCCGCAGGCCGCCGCCGCGGTGACCCGCCTACGCCCCGCTGCCCGCGAACGATTCATGATGCAGCTTCGCTTTTCCGGCGACCAATTGGCCGCCTTCAGCCTGGATGAGCTGCGCGCAGTATTGCCAGCGCAAGCCAGGCAGGCACTGCTGCGGGAAATCCTCCTGTCGATGACACCACCAGAGCACCAGGCCACGCTGGAACAACATCTGGAGAACCTGCCTCCTGACGCCGATCTGCACGTCTCTTCCTTCATGCTGTTCGGTACGAACTCCCGGGCAGAAAACAGCGCGTCCCCGTTGAACATCAACGGTGTTGACGCAGAACCCTACGACATCCCCACGCTGCGTCGGCTGCACAAGGAAAATCTGCTGATCGTGTTCGATGCCTTATGCATGATGGAGCCGGATTGCGTATTCACCGGACAAGACCGGCGACCGCTACTCCTCAACGCCTTGCGGACACTGGAGCTGCGCAGAATGGCCACGCTGTGGCGCCTACGACAGGCACAGGCGGCGCTGCTCCGGGCAGGCTGTTACGAACAGGCCGGGCAACTCACCACACGCCATCCGAAGGCGCAACTGCCGGCCATTCCCCACATGCGGAGCACGTGGCGCAAGGAACAGGGCCCGAGTGCGTGGAGGCCCACCGTCAAGAATGGCCTGCTCACACTGCAACGCGACGCATTGGACCTGACCAAGAAGCGTTGGTGGGTCGCCTCGCGAATCACCTATTCGGCGGAAGCAGAAGCGCTCGCCACGCTGCTGCATGAGGACATCTGGAAGAACGTAGGTGACACATTCGGCGGCTGGCTCACGCAGCCCCCGGGTTGCGAGCCGATCGATGCCCTACCCGCCTGGCATCTACGCCACCCTGCAACACCCGCCTGGCCTGCTGGCAACTGGGCGGACTGGCCCTTTCCAAACTGGATAACGCCAATCCTGTTCGTTGCCGGGGACGGAGATGTCCTTGAGCATATTCAAATCGACCACGATCCTGCCAGAGCATTGATCGACCTACTGAAACGCCACAACCTGTCGAGATACTGAAATGAGGACTGCAATGCCTCGACGCACCGAAGGGCGGCGATAGGCCTGGTCCGGAAAGAGCTGGAATTACCCAAGAAAAAGGGCGCCAGCGGCGCCCTTTTCTATTTCGTCAGCTCGCAGGCCCGAGACTCAGCGCCCCGCCAGCGCACTCGCCTGGGCCAGTTCCACGCGCAGGGCCGTGGCCAGCTCGTCGCGCGGGACTTCGAACTGCAGTTCGCGAACCAGGTCCTTGACCGTGACCACGCCACGGGCCAATTCGTCTTCGCCGGCCAGGGCGACGAAGCGGATGCCGGCACGCGAGGCGTACTGGAACTGTTTGCCCAGCTTCTTAGGCTCCATCTGCACTTCGGTATTGATGCCACCGGCGCGCAGACGGCGGGCGATGTCCAGCGACTGATCCAGCTGCGAATCCTCCATCAGCGCAACCATCGCCTGCACGCAACTGACGTCGGCCTCGACGATCAGGCCCGCTTCGCGCAGCTGCCAGAACAGGCGGGTCAGGCCGATGGAGATGCCCACGCCCGGCAGCTTGGACTTGCTGTAGTGGCTGGCCAGGCTTTCATAGCGCCCGCCCGAGCAGATCGAACCAATCTGCGGATACGCATCCAGCTGGGTCTCGTAGACGGTACCGGTGTAGTAATCCAGGCCGCGCGTAATGGAAAAATTCAGGCACCAGGCACTGTCCGGCACGCCCAGCGCCTTGACCAGGGTCAGCACCTCGCGCAGCTCGGCGATACCTTCGTTGAGGACCTCGCTGCCCTGCCCCAGCGCATCCAGCTGCGCCAGCGCGTCGTCGTAACCCACCGAGCGCTTGGCAACGAACGCCAGGATCGTCTCGACCACCTCGACCGACAAGCCGAAGGCATCGCCAGTCAGCGTTTCACGCAAATAGTCCGGACCGCGCTTGTCGAGCTTGTCGACCTCGCGCAGCACCAGCATCTGCTGTTCGCCATCGGCCACGCCCAGGTTCTCGAAGAACCCACGCATCAGCTTGCGGTTGTTGAGCTGCACGGTGAAATCGCCGATCTGCAGTTCGGAGAACACCGCATGGATCACCGCCAGGACCTCAGCGTCGAAACGGATGCTCAACGCATCCTTACCGATCACGTCGATGTCGCACTGGTAGAACTCACGGAAACGACCGCGCTGGGCGCGTTCGCCGCGGTACACGCGCTGCATCTGGTAGCGACGGAACGGGAACGCCAGCTCGTGCTCGTGCTCGGCCACGTAGCGGGCCAGCGGCACGGTCAGGTCGAAACGCAGCGCCAGTTCCGGCAGGCCTTCATTTTCCTGGGCCAGCGCGCCGGTGGACTGGGCGAAATACACCTGGCGTTCGGTTTCGCCGCCGGACTTGGTCAGCAGCACCTCAGATAGCTCGAACACCGGCGTCTCCACCGGCAGGAAGCCGAACCGCTCGTAGTTGCGGCGGATCGTGTCCAGCATGCGCTGGAAGGCGATCTGGTCACGGGGCAGCAGCTCCATGACGCCAGGCGGCGTGCGCGGCTTGATCAAGCGGGTAACTCCGGGTGCGTGGGCCGCATATTCTAGCGTTGACGGGGCCTGCGGCACCGCCGCCGACATCACGCGGGCAAGGCATCGTCATCGAAATGAAAATTCCTCTTGCCGGACCCGCAAACCTTGCTTAGAATGCGCGGCTCCTTCGGGGTGTAGCTCAGTCTGGTAGAGCGCTACGTTCGGGACGTAGAGGTCGCAGGTTCGAATCCTGTCTCCCCGACCAGTTTCAAGGTCACAAGAAGCCTGGAAAACACACGTTTTCCGGGCTTTTTTGTGCGCGAGCGCTTTGCGACTGCTGCACACCCATGAAGACCCGTCGCCGCAACACGCAGACGCCCCCCGTTGGCTCGGCAGGGCGCGGGGCTCAACCGATCGACGGCGGCAAGGGCTCCGGCAGCAGTGCCTGCGACGCGATGCCTTCACGATGCAGGTTGCGGTAACCGGTGGGGCTGACCTGTGTCTGGCTGCGGAAGTGACGCCGGAACGATTCCTGCGAGCCGAAGCCGGCATGTTCGGCCACCCAGTTCAGCGGTCGGTCGGTCGTTTCCAGCAGTTCGCGCGCGAACGCCACGCGCTCGCGGATGAGCCAGTCGATCGGCGACAGCCCGGTGGTTTCCAGGAACTGCCGCTGCAGCGTGCGCTGGCTCAATGCTGCCTGCTCCGACAGGCTCCTGAGCGAATGGTCCTCGTGCAGGTTGCCCCGTACCCACTCCATCAGCCGCGCCAGGCGGGTCGGCTCGCCGACGGGAATGGCGCGGGTGACGCGCTGGCTGCGCTCGGCGTCCCGCCAGGGCGCCAGTACCAGGCGTTCGGCGACCAGGTTGGCCACGTGCACGCCGTAATCCCCACGCACCATGTGCAACATCATGTCCATGCCCGTGGCCGAGCCGGCTGAAGTGATGACACTGCCTTCATCGACGTACAGCACGTCCTCGCGCACCGTCACCGCCGGGAACTGACGGGCCAGGGTTTCGGTGAGGCGCCAGTGGGTAGTGGCGTTGCGTCCATCGAGCAGGCCGGCCCATGCCAGCACGAAAGCGCCCGAACAGATCGAGGCGATGCGCGCGCCGCGCCGATGCGCGCGGACCACCGCGTCCAGCAGCACTTCCGGTGGCCGCTCGGCAGGATCGCGCCAGCCGGGAATCACCACGATATCGGCCTGATCCACCGCTTCAAGCCCGTGCGGCAGCTGCACCAGCGCACTGCCCAGCATCCGCAGCGCACCGGGTTCACCGGCACAGAGCTGGGTGGTGTACCAGGCCACGTCCAGCTCCGGGCGCACCGGCGCGAACAAGCCCACCGCGCAGCCGAATTCAAAGAGTCCCTGCCCGTGGCAGGCGACGATGGCCACCGTGGGTGGTGCATGCGGAATCGAGGGGGAATGCATGGCGCCATGCTAGTGCCGCGCATGCGGACACTGGCGCGCGACTGCTCCTAATGTGATGACGATCCGTCATATCACTGGCGCGATGTGCCGGTGATGTGGCGCTTTCACGCCTGTCTTCGACGGCCGCCAACGCCTTGAATGTGGACGCATTCCAGAACCGGCCTTTCGCCATGCACCGCTCGTCCACGTCGCGATGTTGCCGCCGCGCAGCCCCGCACACCCGCCCCCCCCTGAGCGCCAGCCGTGCCCAGCACGGCGCCTGCCGCAGCGACCCTTCCGCCCCGTCCGCCCAAGAGTCCACATGCCTCCAGCCTTCCGCTCCCCTGCCGCCATACGCTTGCCGGCGCTGCTGCCGCTGCCCTTGTTGATCGCATCCACCCTTGCCATGGCGGCCATGCCGGGGCGGGTCAATGCAGCCGAGCCAGCAGCAGATGCCGAAGCAGCCGCCGCGCCCGCCACCGCATCGACCCTGGATACCGTGGTGGTCACCGGCTCGCGCACCAGCAGTCGCACGGTCAAGAACAGTTCCACGCCGATCGACGTGATCTCTGCTGCGGACCTGGCCGCCACCGGCCAGGCCAACCTGCTGGAAGCCCTGCAGCGCAGCCTGCCTTCGCTGAGCCAGATCGGCGGCTACCAGAGCGACCAGGAAAGCCTGATCCGCGGCTACCAGCTGCGCAATCTTTCACCCGGCTACACGCTGGTGCTGGTCAATGGCAAGCGCCGCAATGCCAGCGCCTATGTCAGTGGCGCCAACGGCGGCGGCTATCCGGGCCATGCATGGACCGACCTGGCCTTGATCCCGGTGTCGGCCATCGACCATATCGAAGTGCTGCGCGACGGCGCATCAGCCATCTATGGCTCCGATGCCATCACCGGCGTGATCAACGTGATCCTCAAGTCGCAGGCGCAGGGCGGTGACGTTTCGGTCGAAAGCGGCCAGAGCATCGACGGCGACGGCAGCCGCACCAGCGTGCGTGCGAACGTGGGGCTGCCATGGGGGCAGGACGGCTTCGTCAACATTTCCGCCGAATCCACCCGGCAGCATCACGCCATCCGTCCCCGCCGCTACATCGACGGTTACCTGAGCTATCCGGCCGTGGATGCCGATGGCAACCTGGTCAAGCTGGGCGCCAACAACAGCCTGCCCGCCGGTGCCAGCCCCAATCCGGCCGAAACCACCCGCAACGACGAAGCCAACACCATCCTCAGCTCGCCTTCGTACGACCTGAAGTCGGCGGCACTGAACGTGGGCCATGGCCTTGGCGCCGATGCCCAGTTCTATGCCACGGCCACGGCCAGCGACCGCACCTCCGAGGCCATCCAGAACTTCCGGCTCCCGGCGACGATCTTCGGCACCTACAGCGCGCCGACCGTCCTGACCGTGTGGCCCGACGGCTTCCTGCCACTGCTCGAAACCAAGGAGCAGCAATACACCGGGACCGGTGGCGTGAAAGGCGTGCTGGCCGGCTGGGATTACGACGTTAGCCTGACCGGCAATCGCGACACGATCCGCACCTATACGCGGCATTCGGCCAATTTCTCGCTGACCTATCCCGATGCGCCAACCGACTTCTACGACGGCAAGGTCGATTACCAGCAGGGCATCGTCAACCTCGACCTGCGCCGTGGATTTGAGGTACCGGCCTTTGCCGCGCCGCTGGACGTCAGCACGGGCGTGGAATACCAGCACGAACGCTACGAGCGCTCACCGGGCCAGTGGGAATCCTATACAGGCTTTGGCGCATCGGCCTTCGTCGGCTACTCCACCGCCGACGCGGTGGAAGCCACGCGCAACAGCAAGGCGGTCTACGTCGGGGCGGCCACCAACATCACCTCGCGCTGGTACCTGGATGCAGCCGCACGCTGGGAAGACCACTCCGATTTCGGCAGCGTGTCCACCGGGCGCCTGACCACGCGCTTCGACGTCACCGAAGCCTTCGGCCTGCGGGCCACGGTCAGCAACGGCTTCCATGCCCCCAGCCTGGGCGCGCAGTACTACCAGGCCACGGGCAGCTGCCCGTGCGGCACAACGCTGGTGGCACAGGTGTCCTCGCCGGCGGCGCTGGCCCTGGGTGCCACGCCACTGCAGCCGGAAAAAGCGAACAACTACAGCCTGGGCGTGACCTGGGACCCCAACCCCGCCCTGCACCTGGCCCTGGATGCCTATCAGATCGACATCCGCAACCAGCTGGGCCAGTCCAGCCAGATCGGCTACAACGCGCAGGACCCGACCCAGATCACCGACAACAGCGGCACGGTGCTCACCGCCGCGCAGAAGCAGGTCATCGACACGCTGCTGAGCAGCGCGGGCATCAGCATCCTCAGCGGCGATGCGTTCTATGCCAGCTACTTCACCAACGTGGGCGACACCCGCACCCGCGGGCTGGAACTGACCCTGGAAGCCAACCAGGACACGCGCTGGGGCAAGTTGCGCTGGAACTACGCAGCCAACGTGGGCCGCACCACCATCCAGAAAGTGCGCGACATCCCGCAGGTGCTGCAGGGCCTGCCCAACATCAACCTGCTTACGTTGAGCAGCGAGTACGCGCTGCGCTATCGCACGCCGGCCTACACCCAGGTGGCCGGCCTTGGCTGGCAGCACGGCCGCTGGGGTACGAACCTGGACTTCACCTGGTACGGGCCGATCAAGCGGCTCAACAACGGCGTCAAGTACAAGCTGCCGCCGGTGCTGGTCACCAACCTGGGTGGCAACGTGGACCTGGGCGCCGGCTGGAGCGCGGCGCTGGGGATCAACAACGTGTTCGACAAACGCACCCGCAAGATCCCCGCCCGCGCCCGCAGCGCCAGCGACATCGCCAGCATCGAGACCAGTTACGACACCGGTGATGTGCTGAGCACCATCGGCGCGTTCTGGTACGGGCGCATCAACTACCGCTTCTGAGGTCGGCCGCGATGCCGGCCATCTCCCTATCCGTGAGGTTTCCATGTCCAAGTCATTGAAGGTCGTGGCGCTGGTCGGATCGCCGACCAGTTCCGCCAACTCCCGCACGCTGCTGCTGGCGCGCCATCTACTCGATGCCTTGCAGGCGCGCCTGCAGCTGGACATCCAGCTGGTGGAACTGGCCGGCATTGCGCGTTCGCTCGGGCAGGCGCTGACCCGCAGCGAACTGGAACCGCCGCTGGAACAGGCCCTGGTCGACATCGAATCGGCCGACCTGCTAATCGTGGCCACGCCGGTGTATCGCGGTTCGTATCCGGGGCTGTTCAAGCATCTGGTCGATTTCATCGCGCTGGACGCGCTGATCGACACGCCCGTGCTGCTGGCCGCCACCGGCGGAAGCGAACGCCATGCACTGGTGATCGACCACCAGCTGCGGCCGCTCTTCAGCTTCCTGCAGGCGCATACGCTGCCGATTGGCGTGTACGCCACGCCCGGCGATTTCGAGGACGATCAGGCCGGCAGTCCCGCGCTGCAGGCACGCATCGCGCTGGCGGCGGATCGGGCGGCCGGGCACCTGGCGCCCGCAGGCGCGGCACGCGCGCCACTGCGCCGGATCGCCTAGGCCGGCGCGGGTGGAACTGCGGCACCTGGCCTTTCTCACCCCGGGCAGCTATCCGCCGGACGATCCGCGCACGGGGCTTGAAGCGGCGCTTGCGCTGATCGCCTTCGGCGAACAACTGGGCTACGACGGCGCCTGGGTGCGTCACCGGCATCTTGAACCCGGCATCAGTTCGGCCGCGGTGTTCCTGGCCGCAGCCAGCCAGCACACCCGGCGCATCGAACTGGGCACTGCGGTCATCCAGCTGGGATATGAAACGCCATTCCGCCTGGCCGAAGACCTGTCGCTGCTGGATGCGCTTGCCGGCGCGCGCCTGCAGGTGGGCGTCAGCACCGGAGCGCCGCCCTTCGCCGAGCTGCTCGGTCCGTTGTTGTTCGATACCGACCCTGCCCGGATCGATTTTTCCCATGCACGCGTCCTGCGCCTGATCGAAGCGTTGCAGGGCAATGCGCTGGGCACCGAAGAGGTGCGCGTGGGCAACGCCGCATCGTTGTACCGGCCGCGCCTGCAGCCGTTCGCACCCGGCCTGGCGCAACGTGTCTGGTATGGCGCCGGTTCGCTCGAATCAGCGCGCTGGGCAGGCCTGCACGGCCTGCACCTGCTGCTTGGCAACGTCAATCGTGCCGAATCGCACGATGACTTCGTCGCCGCCCAATTGCAGCACCTGGCGGTCTACCGCGCCGCCCTGCCCGCGCAAGCCAGCCCACGCATCGCCGCAGGTCGCGTGGTGGTGCCCACCGATGGCGTCGATGCAGCCACCCGCCGCCGGTTGCTGGACTTTGCCGCGCAACGCCGCGCACGCACCGAAAGCCCGCAAGGGCCACGGCGCACGATGTTCGCACCCGACGTGGTCGGCAGCACCGCGCAGATCGTCGACGCGCTCTCGGCCGACCCGGTCCTGCAGCAGGTGAACGAACTGCGCGTCGAACTGCCGTACGAACTTCCCGCAGGCGACTACCGCCGCATCCTGCAAACCATCGTCGAACGCGTCGCGCCCGCGCTGGGCTGGCAGGCGCAACCGCAATCCGCCCAACGCCTGCGGGCCGCGCCATAACGACTGGCGTTCTGCTTATTGCCAACCCGCATTTGCCTGGCCGGATCCGACCGCCGATTGTCGACTTGCGAGGCGAGCCGGTCGACGCGCTTGTCTAGCATCGATGTTCCAACGGCAGGTTCGTGCCGCACGAGACGAGGCATCCACGTGGCCACACAGCAAACCCACAAACCCATCCTGTTCCTGCTGGATCGTGCTTTCGAAGACGGCCAGTTGCCCGGACAGCATTTCTTCTGCAGGCACAGCCTGCTGCTGGAAGGGGCTCTGTCCAGCATCGATGGCCTGGATGCGCAGCTGGACGTGCGCCGGATCGGCTTTGCCCGCCCACGACGCGAAGTCATCGCCGAAATCGGCGACCAGGACCAGTCGCTGCCCAAGCTGGTGTTGCCGCAGGGCGTGCGAACCGAACACGCCAGCGGCACCCATGAGGATCGCCAGTACGTCTCGGGCGCCGAACCGATCCTGGCGGCGCTCAACGGACTGCTCGGCATTCCCGTGGCACATCCTTGAACACGGGGAGCGGCACATGAGCTATCTCATCAGCGTGCTGGACAAGAGTCCGGTGGCCGAAGGCGGCACGCCCGAACAAGCCCTGCGCAACAGCCTGCGGCTGGCCCAGCATGCCGAACGACTGGGCTATCACCGCTATTGGTTCGCCGAACACCACGCCACGCCGCAGCTGGCCAGTCCTGCGCCGGAAGTGCTGGTCGCCTGGGTGCTGGCCCAGACGCGCCGCATCCGCGTCGGCACCGGCGGGGTGATGCTGCGCCACTACGCGCCGTACAAGGTGGCCGAGACGTTCAACCTGCTGGCCAGCCTTGCACCGGGCCGCGTCGACCTGGGCATCGGCAAGGCGCCGGGCGGACTGCCCGCCTCGACCGCCGCACTGGCCGCCGGACGTGCGCCGGTGGGCGACTTCGACCGGCAACTGCACGACCTGGAAGGCTTCATCTCCGGCGCGCTGCCATCCGATCACCCGCATGCCGCGGCGCAGGCACGCCCGACCCCGCAGCTGCAGCCCGAGCGTTTCCTGCTGGGGGCCAGCCCGCAGAGTGCGCAGGTGGCCGCCGAGCTTGGCTGGCGCTTCGTGTATGCAGCGCATTTCGATGGCGACCCGCTGCACATCGAAGCGGCCTTCGACGCCTATCGCAAGGTGTCCAACCAGTCCCCGCTGCTGGCCACGGTCGCCTTCGCCGCGCCGACCAGCGAGGCCGCCGCACGTCATCTGGGCGCGCTACGCATCTACAAGCTGCATCTCGGCCCCGGACAGGCCGTCAACCTGCCCAGCCCGGAAGCCGCCGCCGAATACGCGCGCCAGGTGGGCGTGCACGACTACCGCATCGAAGAAACCCATCCCAGCGTGCTCTCCGGCGATGCCCACCACGTGCGTTCGGCACTGGATGACCTGCATCGCCGCTTCGGCGTGGAGGAATTCGTGCTGGATGCACCGGTGGCCGACATCGATGCGCGCTTGACCTCACTTGAATTGCTGTCGCCCGCGCCGCGCGCGGCGGTGGCCTGACCTTCAGGAGATTCCCATGAGCAAGACCCCGCGCCTCATCCCCTTCGGCATCATGTTGCACGGCCCCGGCGGCCACATGAACGCCTGGAAGCATCCGTCCAATCCGGCCGATGCCAGCGTCAACCTGCCCTTCCTCATCGACATCACCCGCACGGCCGAAGCCAATGGCATCGCCTTCGGCTTCGTGGCCGATGGCCTGTACATCAACGAAAAGTCGATCCCGCACTTCCTCAACCGCTTCGAGCCGATCACCGTGCTGTCGGCGCTGGCGGCATCGACCACGAAGATCGGCCTGGCCGGCACGCTGTCCACCTCCTACAGCGATCCGTTCACCGTGGCCCGACAGTTCGCCTCGCTGGACCTGATCAGCGGCGGACGCGCGGGTTGGAACGTGGTGACCTCGCCGCTGGAAGGCTCCGGCCGCAACTACGGCCGGCCGCATCCCGAGCACGCACTGCGCTATCAGATCGCCGACGAGTATCTGGAGGTCGTGCAAGGCCTGTGGGATTCGTGGGATGACGGTGCCTTCGTGCGCGATCGCGACAGCGGCACGTTCTTCGCACCCGACAAGTTCCGCCGGCTGGACCACAAGGGCCGCTTCTTCCAGGTGGAAGGCCCGCTCAACATCCAGCGCTCGGCGCAGGGCCAACCGGTGATCTTCCAGGCCGGCGCCTCGGATGACGGCATCGCGCTGGCCGGCAAGTACGCCGATGCGGTCTTCACCCACGGACCTTCGCTGGAGGAGACCCGCGCGTTCACCCAGAAGGTGAAGAACGCCGCGATTGCCCATGGCCGCAGCGCCCACGACGTCAAGATCTTCCCCGGCATCGGCCCCATCGTCGGCCGCACCGCCGAAGAAGCCGAAACCAAGTACCAGGCCATCGCCGCACTGGCCAACCTGGACGATGCGCTGGCCTACCTGGGCCGCTTCTTCGACCACCATGACTTCACCCGGTACGACCCGGATGCGCCGTTCCCGGAGCTGGGCGACATCGGCGCCAATTCCTTCCGCTCCACCACCGACAAGATCAAGCACGATGCGCGCGAGCGCGGCCTGAGCCTGCGCCAGGTCGCGCAGGAATCGGTGAGCCCGCGCCCGCAGTTCATCGGTACCGGCGAACAGGTTGCCGACGAACTGATCCGCTGGTTCGAAGCCGGCGCCAGCGATGGCTTCATCCTGGGCTTCGGCGTGCAGCGTGAGGGCCTGGACGACTTCGTGGCGCTGGTCCTGCCAGTCCTGGAAGCGCGCGGCTATCACCGCAGCACGCTGGAAGGCAGCACGCTGCGCGACCACCTGGGCCTGCCGCCCAAGCCCAGCCGATACGCCGCGCAGGATGTCCCTGCGCAGAAAGCGAGCTGAGGACAGACGCCGATGAACATCCTGCGCCATCCGCCGCTCGACACCGGCGTGCTGCCCCAGATCGCCGCACGTGCCGACGACGCCATCGGCATCCGCCACGACCTGCATGCACATCCTGAACTGGCCTTCGAGGAACACCGCACCAGCGCGCGCGTGGCCGAACTGCTGCAGCAGTGGGGCTACCAGGTCACCACCGGCGTGGGCGGCACCGGCGTGGTCGGTACGCTGGCGCGCGGCCAGGGCAGCCGCAAGCTGGGGCTGCGCGCGGATATCGACGCCCTGCCCATCCATGAAGAATCCGGCCTGGGCTATGCCAGCCAGCACGAGGGCCTGATGCACGCCTGCGGCCACGATGGCCACACCGCCATCCTGCTCTCGGCCGCGCATTACCTGGCGCACCACGGCCGTTTCGACGGCACCTTGCAGCTGGTCTTCCAGCCGGCCGAAGAAACCGGCTCCGGTGCGTCGAAGATGATTGCCGATGGCTTGTTCGAGCGCTTCCCGGTCGATGCCATCTACGGCCTGCACAACTGGCCAGGCGTGCCGACTGGCCACTTCGGTTTCGTCGAAGGCCCGGCAATGGCGTCGGTGGACTGGGCGCGCCTGCGCGTCATCGGCAAGGGCGGACACGGCGCCGAGCCGCAGGGAAGCGTCGACCCGATCCTGGCCGCCGCCCACGTGATCACCGCCCTGCAGAGCGCGGTGTCGCGCAGCATCGATCCGCGCCAGATGGGCGTGGTCACCGTGGGTTCGATCCATGGCGGCAAGGCCGCCAACGTGATTCCCGACGAGGTGGAACTCAAACTCACCGTGCGTGCGTTCCTGCCGGAAGTGCGCGAAACCCTGCGCAAGCGCGTGACCGAACTCGCCCAATCCACCGCCGCGGCTTTCGGTGCACGCGCGGAGATCGAATTCCCACGCGGCTTCCCCAGCGTGATCAACCACCCGGCCGAAACCGCCTTCGTGCGCCAGGTGGCGCTGGAAGGCTTCGGCGCCGATCAGGTGGTTGAAGGCTTCGCGCCGCGCACGGCCAGCGAGGATTTCGCCTTCCTGCTGCAGGCCAGGCCGGGAAGCTTCGTCTTTGTCGGCAATGGCGACAGCGCGCCGCTGCACAGCCCGCGCTACGTGTTCAACGATGCGGCCATCGCGCCCGCGGCCAGCCTGTGGGCGCGGCTGGCCGAACGCTACCTGGTGGAGGACGTCGCGTGAGCGAACGCTTTGTCTATACCTCGGTGAACGATCCGCTAGCCAAGCCACTGTTCGATGGGCTGGAGCATGAATACGACACGCGCTATGAAGACGTGCGGCGCAGGATCGGCGGCACCGCCCGCGAGGAACTGGAGCGCTACCCGGCCGAGGCGTTCGCAGCGCCGGTCGGTGCGTTCGTCCTGCTGCTGCGCGATGGCCAGGCGATTTCCGGTGGCGCGTTCATGCCACATCGCGATCCGGACACCACCGAGTTCAAGCGCATCTGGACCCTGCCCGGCCTGCGTCGCCAGGGCATCGCACGGCGCGTGCTGCAGGAACTGGAGGACCAGGCCGTGCGCCAGGGCTATCGACGCGTATTCCTGACCACCGGCTTCCGCCAGCCCGAGGCCGTGGGCCTGTATCTGAGCCATGGCTACACCGCGCTGTTCGACCTGCAGGCCGACCCTGAAACCGTCGCGCACCTGCCGTTCGAAAAACACCTGCCCTGGGCCACCCAGATCGCGACACCTGCGATCCAGGCCCAGCACGGAGCCCATGCATGAGCACGCCATCGGTTTCCACCTTGGCCGAGGTCAGCGCGCGGCCGGCACCCTCCGTCCTGCGCATCGTGCCGGCCCGGCACCCGCTGCAGCTGTTCGGCACCCTGCTGGGGTTGGCGCTGGTCCTGATCACCCTGCAGTCGGTGCTGGGCAACCCGCGTTGGGGCTGGGGCACGTTTGCGGAATGGTTCTTCGCGCGCCCGGTGCTGGAAGGCTTGGCGCGCACGCTGTGGCTGACGGCGCTGGGCACGTTCTTCGGCTTCTCGCTGGGCACGCTGTTGGCGCTGGCGCGCGTTTCCGGTTCACCGTTGCTGTCGGCGGTGTCCTGGGGCTACGTCTGGCTGTTCCGCTCGATCCCGCTACTGGTGCTGCTGTTGCTGCTCAACAACCTGGGCTACCTCTACAGCACCATCTCGCTGGGCGTGCCGTTCACCGGCATCAGTCTGTTCTCCTACCCGACCACGCAGCTGATCGGCGTGTTCACCGCTGCGGTGCTGGGACTGACGCTGAACCAGGCCGCGTTCTCGGCCGAGGTCATCCGCGGCGGCATCCTGGCGGTGGACCATGGCCAGTACGAAGCGGCGGCTGCGCTTGGCTTGCCACGCAGCCGCCAGATCCGCCGGATCATCCTGCCGCAGGCCATGCGTTCGATCCTGCCGGGCGCGTTCAACGACGTGATCAACCTGGCCAAGGGCACCTCGGTGGTCTATGTGCTGGCGCTGCCGGAGCTGTTCTACACCGTGCAGGTGATCTATCGCCGCAATCTGGAAGTGGTGCCGCTGCTGATGGTCGCCACAGTCTGGTATCTGCTGATCCTCACGGTGCTGTCGCTGGTCCAGCAGCGGGTGGAACGCCGCTTCGCCCGAGGCCAGCTGCAGCGTGAGCGCAGGGTCTCCAGCGTTCCCGCACGTCCTGCGCCCACCGTGGCCGATACCGCGCACGCAACCGCACGCATCGCCAGCGTTGTCCCCGCGGCAGCGCACACAGGCGCCGCGGTATCGCTGCAGGGCGTAAGCAAGTCCTTCGGCGATCAGACGGTGCTGGACCAGGTCAACCTAGAGCTGAAGGCCGGCAGCGTCACTGCATTGATCGGCCCATCCGGCGCCGGCAAGTCCACCCTGCTGCGCCTGATCAACCATCTGGAGCGCGCCGACACCGGTCTGGTCAGCGTCGACGGACAACTGGTGGGCTACCGGCGCGAAGGCGACACCCTCTACGAACTGGCCGAAAGCGAGATCCGCCGCCGCCGTGTCGAGGTCGGCATGGTGTTCCAGGGCTTCAATCTGTTCCCGCACATGACCGCGCTGGAAAACATCGTCGAAGCCCCCCTCGCCGTGCGCGGCATCCCGCGTGCGCAGGCCGAGCAGCAAGCCCGTGCGCTGCTCGAGCGCGTAGGCCTGGCCGAGAAAGCCGATGCCTATCCGCGCCAGCTTTCCGGTGGCCAGCAGCAGCGCGTGGCCATCGCCCGTGCACTGGCCCTGCAGCCCCGGGTGCTGCTGTTCGACGAGCCGACCTCGGCCCTGGACCCGGAACTGGTGTCGGAGGTATTGAGCGTCATCGAGGAACTCGCACGCTCGGGCACCACCCTGGTCATCGTCACCCACGAACTGGGCTTTGCCCGCCGCGTGGCCGACAGCATCGTGATGATGGATCAGGGCCGGGTGATCGAGCAGGCGCCGCCGGAAGTGCTGTTCGAACGCCCACGCCAGCAACGCACCGCCGATTTCCTGGCCAAGACCCTGTAACCCGCGCTCTCCACGCAAAGGATGTCCATGAGCACCCCACAGAAACGGCGCCTGCCCGGCAGCACCGTGTTGATCGCCCTCGTCCTGGTCGCAGGCATCGGCGCGATCGTCTACACCCGTACGCGCCACACCGCCGCACCCGAGGCTGCGCCCACCGACACCACCTCGACATTGGCCGCGGCCGATGCGCCGCCGCTGGCCGGAACCCCCGATGCCAAGGCCAGGGCGCTGATCCCGGCGGACTACAAATTCGTCACCCCCGGCACGCTCACCATCGCCACCCACCCCGGCATGTTGCCGCTGGGCGACTACGGTGCCGACAGCAAGCGCATCGTCGGCGTGGAACCGGACATCGCCCAGCTGACCGCCGATGGCCTGGGCCTGAAGCTCAAGCTGGTGGACGTGGCATGGCCGGACTGGCCGCTGGGACTGGAGTCAGGCAAATACGACGCGGTGATCTCCAACATCACCGTCACCGAGGAGCGCAAGAAGAAGTTCGACTTCTCCAGCTACCGCTACGACCTGCTGGGCATCTACACCCGCACCGATGGGCCGATCCAGAAGATCGAAAAACCCGCCGACGTCGCAGGCCTGAAAGTTGTGCTGGGCGCGAGCACCAACCAGGACCAGATCCTGCGCGAGTGGGACAAGCAGAACATCGCCGCCGGCCTGGCGCCGGTCCAGTACCAGTATTTCGACGATGCGGTGGTCGGCCGGTTGGCGGTGATCACCGGCCGCGCGGATGTCTCCTTCGAACCCAATGCCACTGGCGCCTATGCCGCGCGTGACGGCAAGGTGCGCCGCGTGGGCCTGTTCCCGGGCGGCTGGCCCAGCGCCGCGGCCATCTCGGTCACCACCCGCAAGGGCAGCGGCCTGGCCGATGCCATCACCCAAGCCTTGAACGCGCAGATCGCCAGCGGCACCTACGCCAAGGCGTTGGCGCGCTGGAATCTCACCGAGGAAGCCGTACCCCGCTCCGAAACCAATCCGCCGGGGCTTCCCAACTTCTGAGCGCGCCTTGCCGGACCCGGCAAGCCGATCCGGCACCTGCCACCCCGATCATGTGAACGCAACGCTGTGTGGATCGGCGCGCTCGACTCAATCCTGGCGCACACCGGCCGCCTGCTGGCGCCGGTGCCGGTCCGGGGCGGCCAGGGACGGTGCCAGGTCGAGTCCATCCAGTGGGCGCATGTCGAACAGGTTGCTCAACCGCAGTTCGATTTCCTCGGCCAGGCGCATGGCCAGTTCGAACTGCTCACCAATGAAGGGGAACGCGTCGTCCGGATCACGCAGATGGCCGACGCCCTTCCGGTCGAACGCGTGCTGCATGGACTCAATCCCCTGTAGCACCAGGATCAGGTCCTGCAACAAGGCGCCATTGCGGCCAAGCATCGGGAGTTGCGGGATCAACCGTCGCAGTTCCTCCGGCACCTTGGCGGCACGCCGGGCGGCTTCTCCGAAAAAGATCGCGTGGGTGCCGGCACCCTTGAGTTCGAGCACTTCGCCAACGCCATCGACGACCTGCTTGCAGGCCCCAGTGGCCAGCAACGCCAGGCTGCGCGCCTTGAGGCGCTCCAGCGCCGCTTCGGCTTTGTGCTGGCGACGGCGGTAACGCCACGGCACCACGATCGCCACGCAGATGGCCAGCACGGAAAACACCGCCTGCGTCCAAGCCGCCCATGCTTCCGGCGACCCGTTCATCCAGTCAAGACCAGCAAACATCGTTCCACTCCCCCTGTTTCAGCAGCAAGCATGCAGGGTGCGGAAAAGACCGGCAATCCCGCGGCGCGGTACCAACAGGCCGACGCGGACCGCAGAACCCCGGAATTGCGAAACCAAGCAAGGCAATTTCACGCACGGAATCAGATTTCTTCCGTGATGAACCGCCCGAATCAGACTGGTTCGCGCAGACCGAACCCTGCCCCACGCGCCAGCGCATCGAAACCGGGGAACGAAGTGGCCACGTTGGCGATGTCACCAATGCGGATCTGGCCGGTGCAGCGCTGCGCGGCAATGGCGAAAGCCATCGCGATGCGGTGGTCGCCATGGCTGTCGATGCTGCCGGCGTGCATCGGACCGGGATGGATGGTCGCACCGTCTTCGGTCTCGTCGATCTGCAGGCCCAGCGCGCGCAGGCCATTGGCCATCGCGGCCAGGCGGTCGGATTCCTTGACCCGCAGTTCGGCCGCGCCACGCACCACGGTCGGGCCCTGCGCACAGGCCGCGGCGATGAACAACGCGGGGAACTCGTCGATCATGTCCGGCACCAGCTCCAGCGGGACTTCGATGCCCTTGAGCGGCGCGTAACGCACGACCAGGTCGGCGACCGATTCGCCGCCATGGACGCCGGCATTCTCTTCGGTGATGTCCGCGCCCATCAGGCGCAGCGCGTGCAGCAAGCCGGTGCGACGCGGGTTCAGGCCAACCTGGCGCAGGCGCAGTTCGCTGCCCGGCACGATGCTGGCAGCGACCAGGAAGAACGCTGCCGACGAGAAGTCCGCCGGCACCACGATGTCGCCGGCCTTGAGCCGCTGGCCGCCGCGCAGGCGCGCATAGCCGGGCGAGAATTCGATGTCCACGCCCAGCGCGGCGAGCATGCGCTCGGTGTAGTCACGGGTCGGGTGCGGTTCGCGCACGATGGTCTCGCCCTGCGCGAACAGCCCGGCCAGCAGCACGCAGGACTTGATCTGCGCGCTGGCCACCGGCGGGGTGAAGTCGATGCCGGTCAGCGCCGTGGTGCCGTGGATGTGCAGCGGCGGCACGCCGCCTTCCTGCGTGTCGATCTTCGCGCCCATCAGGGCCAGCGGATCGGTGATGCGGCGCATCGGCCGCTTGGTCAGCGAAGCATCGCCGACCAGGGTGCTGTCGAATGCCTGCGCGGCCAGCACCCCGGCGATCAGGCGCATGCCGGTGCCGGCGTTGCCGCAGTCCAGCGGGCCATCGGCGGCCTTCAAGCCATCGATGCCCACGCCATGGACGATGCGACGCGAGGCCGACGGCGTTTCGATCTGCACGCCCAGCCGCGCGAAGATCGCGGCGGTGGCGCGGGTGTCCTCGCCTTCCAGGAAACCATCGATCTGGCTGGTGCCGTCGGCCAGCGCCGACAGCATGATGGCGCGGTGCGAAACCGACTTGTCGCCGGGAATCTCCAGCGTGCCGCGCAGCGGGGTTCCGGGCGAGGCAATCCAGTCTTGGGTATTGGTCATGGGGCGGTCATCTTTTTCATACGCCGCCGGTTAGCCGGCAGCCGGTGCAAAGGAATGGCATGGAGAACGCCACGAAGAGCAGCGGAGCGAGCTCCGCTCTACAAAAAGTGGGCTTACGGCACGGCCACCGGATAACTGCCCAGCACCTTGATCTGCGCCGAATGGGCCTTCAGCTCGGCCAGGGCCAGCTTCATCGCTTCGTCCTCGATATGGCCGGCCAGGTCGATGAAGAAGCCGTATTCCCACTTGGCGTGGTGGCTGGGACGCGACTCGATCCGGTTCATGCTGATGCCATGGCGCGCGAACGGACTGAGCACGTCGAACAGCGCACCAGGCTTGTCGTGGATGAACACCAGCACCGAGGTGCGGTCGTGGCCCGACGGCGGGAAGATCTGCCGGCCCACCACCAGGAAACGCGTGGTGTTGTCCTTGTCGTCCTGGATCGGGCCAGTCACGACCTTCTTCAGGCCATAGGCATGCACCGCGCTCTCGCCACCGATGGCCGCGGCGTCATCGCTGCCACGGGCGCGACGTGCGCCCTCGGCATTGCTGGACACCGGCACCTTCTCGGCCTTGGCCAGGTTGGAACGCAGCCAGCCAGCGGTCTGCATGAAGGACTGCGGATGGGCGTAGACGCGCTCGATGTCCTCGATCCGGCCGCTGCGCGACATCAGGTACTGCTGCACGCGTAGTTCCACTTCGCCGCAGATCTTCAGATTGGAGGTCAGGAACATGTCCAGCGTGATCTGGATCGTGCCCTGCCCCGAGTTTTCCACCGGCACCACGCCGAAATCGGCACTGCCGCTTTCCACTTCCTGGAAGACTTCCTCGATGCTGGCCATCGGCAGGCCCAGCGCCGAGCGGCCGAAGTGCTTGAGCACGGCCTGCTGGCTGAAGGTGCCTTCCGGGCCGAGGTAGCCGATCTTCAGCGGCTCCTGCAGGGCCAGGCTGGAGGACATGATCTCGCGGAAGATGTGCACCAGCAGCTCATCCGACAGCGGACCTTCGTTGCGGTCCACCACCATGCGCAACACCTGCGCCTCGCGCTCGGGACGGTAGTAATCCACCGCGGCGGCCAGCTTGCCCTTGGCCTTGCCAACCTGCAGCGAGAAGCTCGCACGCTCGGCGATCAAGGCCTGGATCTCGCGGTCGATGCTGTCGATGCGGCTGCGCACTTCGGCCAGGTTGAACGTGGGCGCTTCCGGCACCGGCGCCTTGGCCTTGGCCTGCTTGGCGGCAGGTTTGGGTTTGGCGACCTTGGACGCCGAGGCGGTCTTGGCGGGAGCAGGCTTGGAGGTTTTCTTGGTCATTCGCGGTGATCCATGAAGCGAAATGCAGGGGGCAATGAAAGAAGCCAGCGATGCGGCGGTGTTGATGGAGCCCGGACAACAGCGGCGAGGCTTTACCGGTCAGGTCTCCGCCGCCAGGGCAGATCTCACATCAAGCGGTATCAGCCGTTGCGCTGTTGGAAGTCGCGCATGAAATCCACCAGCGCCTGCGCGCCGGACACCGGCAGCGCGTTGTACAGCGACGCACGCAGGCCACCGACGGCCTTGTGGCCCTTCAGCGCCAACAGGCCGGCGGCCTTGGATTCGGCCACGAAGCGCGCGGTCAACGTGTCGTCCGGCAGGAAGAACGGGATATTCATCCGCGAACGCGCGCCCGGCACGACATCATTGCGATAGAACCCGCCCGAGCCGTCGATGGCGCCGTACACCAGCCCGGACTTGGCCGCGCTGCGTTTGGCGAATTCGGTGACGCCACCTTCGTCCAGCATCCAGCGGAACATCAATCCGGCCAGATACCAGTTCCAGGTCGGCGGGGTGTTGAGCATCGAGTCGCGCGCGACATGCGAGCGGTAGTCGAAGATGTCCGCACGCGGCTGGCCGGCACGTTCCAGCAGGTCGCGGCGCACGATGACCACCGCCACGCCGACAGGACCGAGGTTCTTCTGCGCCCCGGCGTAGATCACGCCGTACTTGGACACATCGACCGGCTCGGATGCAATCGAGGAGGAGAAGTCGGCGAACAGTGGCACTGCGCCCACCTCCGGCGTGCCGCGGAACTCGACACCGTGGATGGTCTCGTTGGCGGTGATGTGCACGTAGGCCGCATCGGCCGACAACTGCCAGGTGTCGCGCGCCGGGATATCGGTGAAGCCGCCGGCCTCGCTGGTCGCGGCCACGTGCACGTTCACGTAATCCTTGACCTGCTTGATCGCGGTCTTGCCCCAGTGGCCGGACACCACGTAATCCACGGTCTGGCCGGGGCTGGCGAAGTTCAGCGCCAGCAGCGCCTGCTGGGTGGTCGCGCCACCGGCCAGGAACAGCACCGCGTAGTCGTCGGGGATGCCGACCAGCGTACGCAGGTCGGCTTCGGCCTTGGCGGCCACTTCCATGAACTCCGCGCTGCGGTGGCTGATCTCGACGATCGAGGCCCCCACGCCATTCCATTCCAGCATTTCGGACTGCGCCTGGCGCAGGACGGCTTCGGGCAGTGCCGCAGGGCCGGCGCTGAAGTTGTGGACGCGTGCCATGGCAGCCTCTTTCAGGGGGCGCATAGTATGCCGCAGCCTGAATCGGCAAACGCCCGCGCCTGCATCCGCGCTGACGCGATTTGCGTAACCGGGATGGAATGCGGCGGCGTAAGGATGGAAAAGTCGCAGGAGCAGGGAATTTTCCGGCGCTTTGCACGTCCAATTGGTTGCCATTGTGACTTTCACAGGAGAACCCCGTGTCCATTCGCGACGCCCTGAAGATCAAGGACCACCAGGTCACCGATGAAGCCATCTACCGCGGGCGGCGCGATCTGTTCCGGCTGATGGCCGCTGCACCCGCGCTGGCCCTGGCCGGTTGTGCCGATGCCGATCCGCCTGCCGCACCCCAGGCCGTGGTCACCCCGGAACAGGCCAGGTCCGGCTTCCGCACCACCGAGGAGTTGACCAGGCTGGAAGACGTCACCAGCTACAACAACTTCTACGAATTCGGCACCGACAAGACCGATCCTTCGCGCGCGCCCAAGACGCTCAAGACCTCGCCATGGACGGTCACCGTGTCTGGCGAATGCGACAAGCCCGGCAAGGTCAACCTGGAAGACATCCTCAAGGCCGCCCCGGCCGAGGAGCGCATCTATCGCCTGCGCTGCGTGGAAGGCTGGTCGATGGTGATCCCATGGATCGGCATTCCGCTCGCAGCGGTACTCAAGCAGTTCGCGCCGACCTCCAAGGCCAAGTACGTGGCCTTCACCACCTTGGCCGATCCGCAGCAGATGCCAGGCATCCGCTACCGCTCGATCAACTGGCCCTACCGCGAGGGCCTGCGCATGGACGAAGCGATGAACCCGCTGGCGTTCCTGGCCACCGGCCTGTACGGCAAGGCGTTGCCGCAACAGAACGGTGCGCCGCTGCGGCTGGTGGTGCCATGGAAGTACGGCTTCAAGAGCATCAAGTCGATCGTGGAGATCAGGTTCGTCGAGAAGATGCCGGAAACCGCCTGGCATGACCTGCAGCCCAGCGAGTACGGGTTCTTCTCCAACGTCAACCCGCAGGTCGACCATCCGCGCTGGAGCCAGAAGACCGAGCGCCGGATCGCGGGCAATGCCAGCAAGCTGTTCGCCGAGCGCATCGAAACGCGCATGTTCAATGGCTACGCCGACCAGGTCGCCTCGATGTACAGCGGGATGGACCTGCACAAATGGTTCTGAGTGCCGAGCGCCCTGCCCCTACCCCTGCCGCACGCCCCCGACCAACCCGCCCCAAACCCAAGACGCCCGCCTGGCTGGTCGCCGCCAAGGCGGTGGTCCACCTGCTGTGCCTGATGCCGCTGGCCCTGCTGGGCTGGCGCTTCTGGGCGGTGTGGCAGACCGGCAGCGACGCACTCGGCGCCGATCCGATCGCCGCGGTCGAACACTTCACCGGCCAATGGGCGCTGCGGTTCGTGCTGATCTGCCTGGTGATGACGCCGCTGCGCCAGCTCACCGGACGGGCCGAATTCCTCCGCTTCCGCCGGATGCTGGGGTTGTACGCCTTCGCCTACGCGACCCTGCACCTGGGCGCTTATCTCGGGCTGGACCTGCGTGGCTACTGGACCCAGATCTTCGCCGAGATCGTCAAGCGCCCGTACATCACCGTGGGATTCACCGCCTGGCTGCTGCTGGTGCCGCTGGCGATCACCTCGACCACCGGCTGGATCCGCCGGCTGGGCCGCAACTGGGGCAAGCTGCACAAGGCCATCTACGCCATCGGCGTGCTGGCCGTGCTGCATTTCTGGTGGCTGGTGAAGTCCGACATCCGCGAGCCGATGCTCTATGCCGGCATCCTGGCCGTGCTGCTGGGTTGGCGCGCCTGGAAATCGCTCAGCCGGCGCCGAACAGCAGCAGCAGCGACAACAGCCCGGCCAGCCCCGCGGCCGCAATAAGCAGCCAGGGCCAGCGCTTGAACGACGCGCCCGAAGGCTTTTCGGCCTGGAGCGCGACTTCGGTTTCGCCCTCGTCGGCGGCCATCGATTTGTCCGCCTCCAGCTGCGCCCACGGGATTTCCACCACGAAGCGCGACTGCGGGTCGAACGCGACCTGGTCGCCCGCGCCCAACATGGCTTCATGCACCGGAATGCCGTTGACCACGCTGGTCACCGCGCCATCGTGGTGACGCAACACCACGCCGCCGCCATGCAGGCTCAGCCGCGCATGCTGCTGGCCGATGTGCGGGGCCTCGACGCGGATGTCGGCCTCGCGCGAGGCACCGACCACGCAACCGGATTCAATCGGGAACGCACGGCCGTGATGACGCCCACCAATGCCACGCAACACGACGCGCGGATCGGATTCGCCACTGCGCGGCGCGGCATGGGGCGTATTGGTCGAGGCCTGGCCGCGTACCAGCACTTCCACGCCATCGGCGTAGACCGCATCGCCAGGGCGCAGCATGGCCATGCGCCGGACCGGGCGACCGTTGACGTGGATGCCGCGCATGCCCGACGGCACTTGCAGCCACAGGCCGCGACGGTCCAGGCAAAACTGCACCAGCAGTGCGCCGGGCACGGCATCGCCCACGCCGATCGTGCCACTGGCTTCGCGCACGATGCGGTGGACACCGGTGCCCAATGCACGGTCGGCCGTTCGGCCCTGGGGGAAATGGAGACTGAGGTTCTGCACGCGGCGCGAGCCTAGCATGCAGCACCCACGCTTGGCGCCCCGCGCCCTGCCTGCGCACAATGCACCACTACTTTCTTTCGCACAGCAGCCGCCATGTCCCGCATCGAAATCCAGCACCCCAACACCAAGACGCCCGAACAGACCCGCGCGGCACTCGAGGAAGTGGCCAGCAAGCTGTCCAGCCGCTTCGGCGTGGACCACCACTGGGATGGCGACACACTGGCTTTCAACGGTGCCGGCGTCGATGGCCGCATCGCCATGCAGCCCGATGCCCTGCACGTCACCGCCGAACTGGGCTTCCTGATGTCGGCCATGAAGGGCCCGATCGAGTCGGAAATCCGCCGCGTGCTCAGCGAGCGGTTCGCCTGACCGCAGGCCGTTTCGTCGCCGGTCGCTTCGCGGCGGCCGGTTTGGCTGGCGCCCCCAGCCCGAACGGATCCGGCTTGCCGGCGAACAACCGCCCGGCACTGGCCCGCTCGCTGGTTTGGATCTCGTGCAGGAACGTGCCTGCGTCGCCCAGCAGCGCGAAGGCCGCAAAGCCGCGCTCCAGGAATCCCTGCAGATCAGCCAACCCGGTCGCCCTGGCCGGCCCACGCGAAAGCCGCAGCAGCATCGACACGCCGGGCAGGCGCACGGCCTGCGCCAGCCCCGCACCGACCCGCACGATCAGCGCGATCTGGTGCAGGCGCAGCCGTCGCAGGCCCACCTGTCGATAGGCCTGCGCGTACAGCGCCTGGTCCAGGGTCTTGCGCCGCGGCGCCAGGGATTCCAGCGCGCCGGCCATGCGCAGGTCCAGCGCATGGGTCAGCGCATCCAGTTCGATCGCGTCTGCCAGGGTCCCCAGCACCGAGGCCGGCAGCAGCTTCTGCATCGTCGGCACGATCCTGGCCACGCTGGCATCGCGCCGGCTGAAGTCGTGGTCGCCGTAGACCTCGGACAGGAAGAACATCGCCGCGTCGTGGCGCTGCGGGTCTTCGAGGAAATGGCCGAAGCTGTGTTCGACGCGCCTGGCCTGCCACTGCCGCAGCGGCGAAAGCCAGCGCGAGGCATTGCGCGGCTCGCGCTGCGGGTCATGCAGCGCCTGGTGCCAGGACAAGCGCCGGGCAAGACGTGCAGGAATGGGAGTGCCTCGCGCCATGCTCGGCATGATCGGCCCGCGGCAAGCGGCCCTGCAAGCGCGCGCCTGTCGATCCATCCAGCGGCGGCACGGTGACATCGCGCTCACCCAATGGCAGGGACACTGCCGGCGAAGCCCGATCTCGGGCATTCCATCCGATCCGGAGGCACCCCATGGCCACGAAGAAGACCGCAGGCAAGCGCAATTCCGCATCCGAACCTTCATTGCAGCAGCAGGCTGAACGGCTGCAGCAGACCCTGGGCGAATCGGCCCAGCAGATCTGGCTGGCTGGCGTCGGCGCCTTCAGCCGCGCCCAGACCCAGGGCACCCAACTGTTCGACACCCTGGTCAAGGAAGGAAGCCGCGTCGAGCAACGCGCCGGTGCTGGTGCAGGCAAGCTGCGCGATGCCCTGGACGACACCGTCCAAGGCGCGCGCGACACCCTTGGCAAGGTTGACCAAGCCTTCCGCGCGAATGTGCAGGGCGCGCTGAAATCGCTGGAAGTCCCGACCCGGCGCGAACTCGGCGCACTGATCGACCGGATCGACGCACTCAACGACCAGCTGCGCAAACACAACGCGCCCCCGGCACCCGAGACTGCGACCCGGAAAACTGCAAGCCGCAAGGCTCCGGCCAGCGCCCCCGGTGCGCCCGCCAGGAAAACGACCGCGAAGAAGGCAGCGCCACGCAAAGCCGTGAAGCGCGCCGTCAAGAAGGCCCCGGTGCGTGCCAGCGGGAAGCCAGGCCGCAAGCCGGCCTCGACCTGACCAAGGGGCTGACGTGGGCCCGGTGCGCAACACCTCGTCCGGAGACGTTTTCCATGAACATGCCGTGGATCTGGAGATGCATGCGGGCTGGCCGGTGATGCGCCGGGACAACGCGCGCATCAGCCACCTTGGCAATGCGTGCAACACGGCGCCATGCGTCACCCACATCGCTGAAAACCAACGCAGCGCACCTCAAAATCCTCGGCACGCACTAAACTCCCTCCCCGCGTTTTACTGGAAAAGTTCAACATGCCGTCCTGGCTGATCGGAACCCTCGTCGCCCTGGCGCTTGGTCTTGCTGCAACGTTCTACCTGTGGGTGCTTCGGCGCCGGATCGATGAAACCTCGGCCGGCCTGCTGGCGCTGGCCGCCATGCGTTGGCGCGACTTCTCGCGGCTTGTGCTGTCTTCGCTGCAGCTGCGCGGGCTGGAACGCCTGTCGTTCGAACCGGAAGATGTCCGCAACCAGCATCCGAGCTTCCTGCTGGGCGATGCCCAGGGCAAACACTGGCTGCTCAGCTGCAAGCACGGCACCGCCTATCGCATCGGCTCGGTCGCCATCGACGAACTGGCTTCCGAAGCGCGCCTGCGTGGCGCGCACCGCGCCATCCTGGCCACCGAGGGCGTGGTCGATGCCACTGGCCGCGACAAGGCCGAGCGTTCCAGCGTCGAAGTCCTCGACGGGGCCAGGCTGTGGCATGAAGTGAAGCCGATGCTGGACAGCGCCATCACCCAGCGCATCGTCGGCCAGGCCAACCTGCATGCGCGCCGGCGCATCGGCCTGTGCTGGATCCTGGCCCTGCTGACTGGCGTGCTGGTCACCACGCTCCTTCCCGTGACCGAAGCCGTGCCGTCCGTGCAGCAGGCCTCGACGGTGGCACCCACGGTGGCACCGGTCGCCCCGCCGCCAGCGGCCACGACGCCGACGATCCCGATGCCCGCCGAACCAGTCACCGAGCAGGAACTGGCCCAGCAGCGCAGCCAGGTCGCCAAGGCCCTGGCCAAGGCGGGCGGCCTGCGCCAGCCGATGTGGATTTCGGGTTCGACGCTGTCGGTGGACATGCTCGCCAGCGAAGCCGCGGTCATGGCCACGGTCTGTGCCGAGCTGGCCAAGCATCCGGAGCTGACGCTCTCGCGGATCCAGCTCAATCCGGCACCGGACAGCAACGAGCGCGTGCGCTGGCGCCAGTGCGAAGCCGCGCCACTGGCCGTGCCGCCGACCGGGCACCATTGATTCGACCCATGCCTCCCTGCGCTCCATACCTGTAGCGCGGAACTTGTTTCAACCCCGTCTTGGGGACTCCGCCGGGGCTTTCCCGATGATCCAGCCGGAGAGCAGCCGAACAAGCTCGGCTCTACGAGGGAGGCTGTGTCAGTCCGTGAAACCCCGAATAGGGCCTCAATTTCCTGTCAGCCCCGCCGTTAACTTGATAGGTAACTGATTACGGAGCACGTCCAGATGGCCATCAGCAGCGTCGGCAGCAGCAGCGCCGCCCTTGCCAATCGCCCCACCCCGAAGGTGGAGGGCGACAAGAACGTCGCCAAGGCCGATGAGGCGGAAGCCACCAGCCAAAGCGAGGGAGGCAGCCTGCAGGCCGTGCATTCGATGGTCAGCGGTGCGCTCGGGCTGGACGACCCCACGATCGAGAAACCCAAGGAAGAACAGAACAAGTTCTATACCGCCGGCAAGGTGCTGGCAGCGATCGGCACGGTCGGCACCATCCTGTCCGTGCTGGCCTGAGGCCACGCCGCCGATGCACCGCAACCGTGACAACGCCGCCTGCGGGCGGCGTCGCGCTATCCCAAGCCCGTTCCTTCCGCCTGCGGCTCAGCGCAACCCAGGCGCGAACCGCGCCACCAGGTCATAGGCCTCGCCGAGGAACACCTGCCGTACATAGGTCACCGGCTGTTCGCCGCGCCAGGTATGGCGGTCGATGACCAGGCACGCGGTGCCGACTGCCACCGCCAGCGCAGCGCTCTGCGTGGCATCGGCATTGACCGCGCTGATCCTGTGCTGCGCGCGCGTCCACGGCACGGTACGCAGCAACCAGCTGCCCGGCGCCAGCACGCCGAAGTCCTGCTGCAACGCCTCCGGCACGGTGGCCACGTCGATCACCCGCTGTTCCAGCGCCAGCGGCCGGCCATCGGCCAGATGCAGGCATTGCAGCGCCAGCAACCGGTCCTGGCTGCCCAGTTCGTGCTCCTGCGGGTGGCCGGCACGGGACTTGCGCAGCTGTCGCTGCAACAGCCGGTAGCCGTAGACGTGGCCGCGCGCGGCGACCACGATCGGGATATCAGGGATCTCCAGCGCCACCTGTTCGATGTGCGGATGCGGACGCGACACGAATGAACCGGCGCGGCGGCGGCGCTCGATCATCCCCGCATCGGCCAGCATCGCCAGCACCTTGTTCACCGTCATCCGCGAGCAGCCGTACTCGACCATCAACGCGTGTTCGGACGGAATGCGATGGCCCGGTGGCCAGGCGCCGCTGCGGATGTTGCCTTCGATGTCGCCGCGGATCCGCTGGTTGAGCGGCATCGCCCCGCTGTTGCTCATGCGTGTTGCTTTCCTGGTTGCAGCCTGCCCACGCCAGCATGACGCAGACGCCTGGACGATATCGCAGGCCGACCACAACCACTCATGCGCCCAGCACCTTGTGCAGCACGGCGGCGTAACGCGCGGCGATGGCCTCGCGGTGGCGATGGCGTCCTTCGCTGACGACCTGCCGCCCTGCCCGCCAGACGGCCTTGACCGCGCCACGGCGCGCGGCGAAGAGCCAGCTGTCCAGCCAGGCATCGCCACTGCGTGCCGTCATCGCAGCGTGGCCGGCATCGAGTTCGACCAGATCCGCCGATGCCCCGACCACCAGGCCTGCTTCACCCCCCAGCGCCTGCGCCGCGCCGTCCAACGCACCCTGATACAGCCAGCGTCCGCTGGATACCCCATCGCCACGCGCCAGCACGTTGCGCCCGCGCGCGACCAGACGCTGGCCGTATTCGAGCAGGCGCAGTTCCTCGGCCGCGTCGATCAGCACGTTGGAATCCGAACCCACGCCGAAGCGCCCGCCCGCCTGCGCGAACGCCTGCATCGGGAAGATGCCGTCACCCAGATTCGCTTCGGTGATCGGGCACAGGCCGACCACGGCCTGGCTGGCGACCATCGCCGCCACTTCGGCCGGATCGACGTGCGTGGCGTGCACCAGGCACCAGCGCGCATCGACCGGCGCATGGTCGTAGAGCCATTGCACCGGGCGCTGGCTGGACCAGGCCAGGCAGGCGTCGACTTCACGGGTCTGCTCGGCGATGTGAATATGGACCGGGCCGGCAGTCAGCGGCACCAGGACATTCAACTCCTCCGGCGTGACCGCGCGCAGGCTGTGCGGCGCGATGCCGAGCACCGCATCGCCAAGCGACGCGACCGCGCGCGATGCGTCGTCCAGCAGGCGGGCAAAGCCGTCCACATCGTGGATCAGCCGACGCTGCGCCGGATTGGGCGGCGCGCCACCGAAATCGGCGTGGGCGTAGAACACCGGCAACAAGGTCAGGCCGATCCCGGTCGCGTGCGCGGCCGCCGCGACGCGCGCGGACATCTCGGCCGGCCGGTCGTACCGCGCGCCATCAGGCTGGTGATGCAGGTAATGGAATTCGCCGACGCGGGTGAAGCCGGCTTCCAGCATCTCCATGTAAGCCTGCTCAGCGATGGCCTGGAAGCTGTCCGGGTCGAGCCGGTGCAGGAAGGTGTACATCAGCTCGCGCCAGGTCCAGAAGCTGTCGCCGCTGGCCCCGCCGATCTCCGCCAGCCCGGCCATGCCGCGCTGGAACGCATGGCTGTGCAGGTTGCCCAGGCCCGGCACGCCGATCTTCAGGCGCACGTCGCCGTGTTCGGGCACCGCCCCCGGCATCACCCCGACGATGCGCCCTGCGCTGACCTGCAGTCGCACATCGCGCACCCAACCCTGCGGGAGCAAGGCATGTTCAATCCAGAACCGCACGTCGGTCATCTTCATTTCCAAGCGACTGGACACCTTCGCATTCTCACTCGTATTGTATAGACAAATACCCGTCCACCCATCCCTGATGCCCATGCGCTGCGACACGCTCTGGCACGACGCCCAGCTGATCACACTCGACGCTGCCGATGGCGGACTGGGTGAAATCCACGATGGCGTGGTCGCCGCATGCGATGGCCGGATCGTCTACGCAGGCCCGGCTCGCGACCTTCCCACGACGCTGGACGTTGCACGGCGCATCGACTGCGCAGGCCGCTGGATCAGTCCCGGCCTGATCGACTGCCATACCCACCTGGTCTATGCCGGCAACCGCGCCAATGAGTTCGAACAGCGCCTGCGCGGTGTGAGCTATGCCGACATCGCCCGCGCGGGTGGCGGCATCGTCTCCACCGTGCGCGCCACGCGTGCGGCCGACGAGGACGCGCTCATCGCCGCAAGCCTGCCGCGCCTGGACGCGATGCTGGCCGAAGGCGTGACCACCCTCGAGATCAAGTCCGGCTACGGCCTGACCCTGGACGATGAGCGCAAGCAGCTGCGCGTCGCACGACGCCTGGGCGAACTGCGCGATGTCGAAGTGGTGCCGACCTTCCTGGGCGCCCATGCAGTGCCGCCGGGCGAGGACGCACAGGCCTACATCGACCAGGTCTGCATGCAGATGATTCCGACGGTCGCCGCCCAGGGATTGGCCGAAGCGGTGGACGTGTTCTGTGAAACCATCGCCTTCAGCACCGCACAAGCCGAACAGGTCTTCGTCGCCGCCAAAGCGCATGGGCTGCGAGTGAAGATCCACGCCGAGCAGCTGTCCAACCAGCATGGCGCCGCGCTCGCTGCGCGCCACGGTGCACTCTCGGCCGATCACATCGAACACCTGGATGCTGAAGGCATCGCGGCGATGGCTGCCGCCGGCACGGTCGCGGTGCTGCTGCCGGGCGCGTTCTACTTCACCCGCGACACACTGGCGCCACCGATCCAGCAGCTGCGCGAGGCTGGCGTTCCGCTGGCCCTGGCCACCGACAGCAATCCAGGCACCTCGCCGCTGACCAGCCCGCTGCTGGCGATGAACATGGCCGCCACCCTGTTCCGCATGACCGTGTCCGAATGCATCGCCGGCTTCACCCGCGAAGCCGCACGGGCACTGGGTCGACAGGATCGCCTGGGCCGGCTGCGCGCAGGCTTCGACTGCGACCTGGCGATCTGGGACATCGAAGCCCCGGCCGACCTGGTCTACCGCATGGGCTTCAACCCGCTGCACGCACGCGTCCGCCATGGGCGCGATGCGTGACACGCGCATTGCGCTTTGTAGAGCGGAGCTTGCTCCGCTGCTATCCGATCGGACGTCGGGAAAGCCCCAGCGGAGCAAGCTCCGCTCTACGGGTCGTCCGCGATCCTCATTGCCAGGCAACACCCACATGATCTTCGGAGTACACCCATGAGCGATTCCGTCCTGCTGCGCCCCGGCGCGGTCAGCCTGGCGCAATGGCGCGCCGTCTATCGCGGCGCCCGTGTGCAGCTGGACCCGGCCTGCGCCGACGCGGTGCTGCGCAGCTCGCAGACCGTCGATGCCATCGTCGCCAAGGGCGCGCCCGTTTACGGCATCAACACCGGCTTCGGCAAGCTGGCCAGCGTGCGGATCGAGCGCGAAGACCTGGAAACCCTGCAGCGCAATATCGTGCTGTCGCACGCCGCCGGCGTGGGCGAACCGATGCCGGTGCCGGTCGTGCGATTGATGCTGGCGCTCAAACTGGTCAGCCTGGCCCAGGGCGCCTCGGGCGTGAAGCCGGCCACGCTGGCGCTGCTGGCCGCGCTGCTGCAGCACGACGTGATGCCGGTGGTGCCTTGCCAGGGTTCGGTCGGCGCCTCCGGCGACCTGGCGCCGCTGTCGCACATGGCCACGGTGATGATCGGCGTGGGCGAAGCCTTCATCGGCGACGAACGCCTGCCCGCCGCCGAAGCGCTGGCGCGCGTCGGCCTGTCGCCACTGACCCTCGGCGCGAAGGAAGGCCTGGCCCTGCTCAACGGCACCCAGTATTCGACGGCCTACGCGCTGGCCGGCCTGTTCGAGATCGAAGCGGTATTCCAGGCGGCACTGGTTGCCGGCGCGCTATCGGTAGAAGCGGCCAAAGGCTCGGATACGCCGTTCGATCCGCGCATCCACGCGCTGCGCGGCCAGCCCGGACAGATCGCGGTCGCCGATGCATTGCGCGGGCTGATGGCCGGAAGCGCCATCCGCGAATCGCATCGCGAAGGCGACGTGCGCGTGCAGGATCCGTACTGCCTGCGCTGCCAGCCGCAGGTCATGGGCGCGGCCCTGGACGTCATGCGCCAGGCCGCGCGCACGCTGGAAACCGAAGCCAACGGTGTGTCCGACAACCCACTGGTGTTCACCGACACCGGCGAGGCGCTGAGCGGCGGCAACTTCCACGCCGAACCGGTCGCCTTCGCCGCCGACATGCTGGCCATGGCCGTGTGCGAGATCGGTTCGATCAGCGAACGCCGCACCGCGATGCTGGTCGACCCGGCGCTGTCGGGCCTGCCTGCGTTCCTGACGCCCAAGCCGGGGCTGAACTCGGGCTTCATGATTCCGCAGGTCACCGCCGCGGCACTGGTGTCGGAGAACAAGCAGCGCGCGTATCCGGCCAGCGTCGATTCGATCCCGACTTCAGCCAACCAGGAAGACCACGTATCGATGGCCGCACACGGCGCGCGCCGGCTGCTGGCGATGGCCGAGAACGCGGCGAACGTGGTCGGCATCGAGCTGCTGGCCGCCGGCCAGGGCTGCGATTTCCACACGCCGCTGCACTCCAGCGCCTCGCTGGAAGCCGCGCGCGCGTTGCTGCGCGCGCAGGTGCCGACGCTGCAGGACGACCGCTATTTCCATCCGGACATGGTCGCCGCCACCACGCTGGTGCGCTCCGGGGATCTGGCCAAGGCCACCGGTCACGCCCTGCCCAGCGCCGGCAGCCTGTCGTGATTGCCTGGCTTCACTGCCAGGCGCGATCCGCTTTTGCGCGTCATTCACGTGCAAGCGGAAGGTACTTCCGTCGTTCCCGCGAACGCGGGAACCCATGGACGTCTGTCGGTACATTGCGAAAGTCCATGGATCCCCGCCTGCGCGGGGATGATGAGGTCAAAGTGCATCGCATGGACTGGAGCAGCCACGCATGAACCAGGTCCATGACTGGCTGCAAATCCATCGCGGCGAGGCGCCGCTGATCATCAGCTTTCCGCATACCGGCACCGACCTGCCAGCGGAGTTGGAAGGCCAGTTCGTCTCGCCGTGGCTGGCCCGTCGCGATGCCGACTGGCACGTGCACCAGCTCTATGACTTCGTCCGTGCATTGGGCGCCACCACGGTGCGCACGTCGATCAGCCGCTCGGTGATCGACGTCAACCGCGATCCGTCCGGCGTGTCGCTGTATCCGGGCCAGAACACCACCGGCCTGTGCCCGGTCACCACCTTCGATGACCAGCCGCTGTATCGCGATGGGCTGACGCCGGACGAGAAGGAAATCGAACGCCGCACCTACACCTGGTTCCATCCGTATCACCAGGCGCTGGATGCGGAGATAGCCCGCCTGCGCGCACGGCATGCGCACATCGTGGTGTACGACGCGCATTCGATCCGCTCGCACATCCCGCATCTGTTCGATGGGGAGTTGCCGCAGTTCAACATCGGCACGAACTCCGGCACCAGCTGCAATCCTGCACTGCAAACCGCGGTCGAAGCGCGCTGCGCCGCCAGCGGTTTCAGCAACGTGCTCAACGGCCGTTTCAAGGGTGGCTGGATCACCCGCAAGCACGCCGATCCGCACGGCGGCGTGCATTCGATCCAGATGGAACTGGCCTGCCGTGGCTACATGGACGAGCCCGCCGTCACCGCGCCCGACACCTGGCCCACGCCCTATACCGACGCGCGCGCCGCCGCACTGCAGGCGGTGCTGCGCCAGGTGATGGACGACTGCCTGCACTTCACATCTGCGCATCCCTTCGCAACAAGCCCACACATCCCTGTGCGGACTGTCTAATTCATTCAAGGACCTTCCATGACCCGTCGCGACGATACCCGCGTGATCAAGGCGCCTACTGGCACCACGCTGACCGCGAAGAGCTGGCTCACCGAAGCGCCGCTGCGCATGCTGATGAACAACCTGCACCCGGACGTGGCCGAGCGCCCGCAGGAACTGGTGGTGTACGGCGGCATCGGCCGCGCCGCACGCGACTGGGAAAGCTTCGATGCCATCGTCGAAACGCTCAAGCGGCTGGACGACGACCAGACCCTGCTGGTGCAGTCGGGCAAGCCGGTCGGCGTATTCCGCACCCATGCCGACGCGCCGCGCGTGCTGATCGCCAATTCCAACCTGGTGCCGCGCTGGGCCAACTGGGATCACTTCAACGAACTGGATAAGAAGGGCCTGGCGATGTACGGCCAGATGACCGCCGGCAGCTGGATCTACATCGGCGCGCAGGGCATCGTCCAGGGCACCTACGAAACCTTCGTGGAAATGGGCCGCCAGCATTACAACGGCAGCCTGGCCGGGCGTTGGCTGTTCACCGGTGGGCTGGGCGGCATGGGCGGCGCGCAGCCGCTGGCCGCGGTGATGGCCGGCGCCTCGTGCCTGGCCGTGGAATGCCGCAAGAGCAGCATCGAGATGCGCCTGCGCACCGGCTATCTGGATACCTGGACCGACAACCTCGAGGAGGCGCTGCGCCTGATCGAGGAATCGTGCACGGCCAAGAAGCCGCTGTCGGTTGGCCTGCTCGGCAACGTCGCCGACGTGCTGGACGAACTGCTGCTGCGCGGAGTCAAGCCGGACCTGCTGACCGACCAGACCTCCGCGCACGATCCGGTCAACGGCTACCTGCCGCAGGGCTGGACCGTCGCGCAGTGGGACGACAAGCGCGTGTCCGCCCCGAAGGACGTAGAGAAGGCCGCGCGCGCGTCGATGGCCAACCACATCCGCGCCATGCTCGCCTTCCACGCGCTCGGCGTGCCGACCGTGGACTACGGCAACAACCTGCGCCAGATGGCGCTGGAAGAAGGCGTTGACGATGCCTTCGACTTCCCTGGTTTCGTGCCTGCCTACATCCGTCCGCTGTTCTGCCGCGGCATCGGCCCGTTCCGCTGGGCCGCGCTAAGCGGCGATCCGGAGGACATCGCCAAGACCGATGCCAAGGTCAAGGAACTGATTCCGGACAACCCGCACCTGCATCGCTGGCTGGACATGGCCGCCGAGAAGATCAAATTCCAGGGCCTGCCGGCGCGCATCTGCTGGGTCGGCCTGGGCGATCGTGATCGGTTGGGTTTGGCGTTCAACGAGATGGTCGCCAATGGTGAACTGAAAGCGCCGGTCGTCATCGGCCGCGATCACCTGGACAGCGGCAGCGTCGCCTCACCCAATCGCGAAACCGAAGCCATGCGCGACGGCTCGGACGCCGTGTCCGACTGGCCGCTGCTCAATGCGCTGCTCAATACCGCCTCTGGCGCGACCTGGGTGTCGCTGCACCACGGCGGCGGCGTCGGCATGGGTTTTTCGCAGCACGCCGGCATGGTCATCGTCTGCGACGGCACCGAGGCCGCGGCCAAGCGCATCGCCCGCGTGTTGTGGAACGACCCGGCCACTGGCGTGATGCGCCACGCCGATGCCGGTTACGAGATCGCCATCGACTGCGCGAAAGAGAAGGGACTGGACCTGCCAGGCATTCTCGGCTGAGATTGCCAACGCGCCGGGCCGCCGCCTGATTCAGGTGGCCGGCGCCGGGGAATCCATCGGCGAAACGCAGACGCACCCGGACTCAGCCAGCAACGTCCTGCGCAGCCACCCGGCGCATGCTTTTCTGCGCGTACATGGCGGCATCGGCCTGGCGCAGCAGCGCATCGGCCGTCGAGCCATCGTCCGGATAGCGGGCCACGCCGATGCTGACGTCCAGCGGCAATGGCGCGTTCACACCCGTCACCGCGGCACGCAGTGCGCTGGTGACCGAACGCCTGTTGGACGCGTCCGTAAATCCCGGCAGCAGGATCACGAACTCGTCGCCGCCGACGCGCGCCACCAGGTCACCGGCCCGCACCGCCTGGCGCAGGCATCGCGCGACTTCGGCCAGCACGCCGTCGCCGACCGCATGGCCGTAGGCGTCGTTGATCCGCTTGAAGCCGTCCAGGTCCAGGTACAGCACCGCCATCGCTTCACCGACCGCCAGCGCCGCCTCCAGCGTTTCCCATAGTCGCGCACGATTGGCCAGCCCGGTCAGTGGGTCGTGACTGGCCAGATGTTCCAGCGCACGCTCGGCACCACGCAACGCCGTAACTTCATGACCCACCGCCAGGCGCACGCCGTATTCGGCCAACCAACGGGCAGACCACTGGATGTCCACCGGATGGCCATCGCGATGCAGGTAACGGTTGCGAAAATGGGGATGCGCCCGCCCCTGCATGACCCGCTCGGCTGCCTCCAGCGTGCGTGCGCGATCTTCCGGGTGGACCAGTTCGAGCATCTGCCGCCCGAGTGCCTCGTCGGGGCGGTAGCCAAAAATACGCTCGAATGCGGCATTGACGTACAGGAAATGGCCTTCCGGATCGACGATGCACACCGCATCGGGCAACAGGTCCAGCACAACATTCGCAGCAGGAAGCTTGACCGCCATGACCGATCCGTTGCCGCGCTACGGGCGGCATTGGACGGATTATGCGGGGCTCGGCATGCGACTGCCATCCATTGCCGCCATGCACGGGCGCAGGCAATCCGTCCTCGCCCATGGATGGGCGTCGATCAGCAGAAGACAACCGGGCCCGCGGTACCGAAAGACGCCATGAGCGTGCCGGTATCCTGCGAAAACCAGCAGCATGAAAATGAACCGCACCGGACTCCCACTTGAACGGTGGCAAATCTGCGACCCATTCCGGCATCGCACCGCCACAAAACCGTGAACACGCCCTCGCACGGGCATGCGGGAATCAATACACTCCAGCCACAGCGAACGCGGTCCGGCACATGCCAGGCCGTCTTCCCCCGAGCACTCGTTCGCTGGACAAACCCAAGCAAGACACTTCTCCCACGCTCTCCGGCGGGGGAGCCGCAACCTTGCCCCACCTCATGGGATACGGTCTTATGAGCACCGAACAACGCATCGATTCACTGACGGGCATCCGCGGACTGGCCGCGTTGCTGGTCGTGTACTCCCACTTATGCGAATACAAGTTCTTCTCGCTCAGCGCCCTGCTGCCCGGAGAAGTCGGCGTCATGGTGTTCTTCACCCTGAGCGGATTCCTGATGTCCTTCCTCTATGGCGAGAAGGACTTCAACTACGGCTCGGTGGTCCGTTACGGGATCTCGCGGTTCTCGCGCATCGCACCGGCCTATCTGTTCGTCGTGATCGCGTCCTACCTGATCTACAACCTGGTCGATGGGCAGTTCATCTATGCCATCACCCACGGCAACCTGCTACGCCACCTGATGTTCTCCGGCAACGTGTCCGCGCTCTGGAGCATCCCGCCGGAAGTGCAGTTCTACGGGGTTTTCGTGGGCATCTGGTTCGCGCTGTGGGCCTTCAGGACCCGGGGCAACTCGGCATTCCTGGTCATGATGCTGGTGGCCGTATTTGCACTGCTGTCGTATCGCTCCAGCCTGCCCGGCACCTTCGTCGGCTCCAAGATCCATTACTTCTTCACCGGTGTGATCTTCGGCCTGGTGCGTGCACGGTCCAGGCCAGGCATCGGCATGGCGCCGATCGCGGTGCTGCAGGTGATGGTGCTACTGGCGATCGGGCTGGTCATCGCCGACGTGATGCACATCGACTTCGGCAGCAAGAAGCACTTCTACAGCAGCCTGGAAACAGCGCTGTTCGCCGGCATCGTGATCTTCGTGTTCTCGTTCGATACCGGCATGAGCAAGCGGCTGCTCGGCAACCGCTTCATCGCCATGTGCGGCGAATGCAGCTTTTCGATGTACCTGCTCAACATCCCGGTGATCTACTTCGCCCTGAAGATCATCGGCGACCGACCGCTGACCCAGGCCATGGCCGCAGCCACGACACTGGCGATCCTGGCCCTGGCCTGGATCATGTACCGCACCGTCGAAATGCCCGGCAGCAAACTGCTGCGCAAGCTCGGCACCCGCCTGTTGCTGACGCCGCGCCCGGCCGTTGCCGCGCCGGTCGCGGAACCCCCGGTCCTGCTGGAACCGCTGGACGCCAGCCCGGCCGTGGAGCAGGCCAAGTAGGCCGCCACGCAGACCTCGCAGGACAGGGGTCGGCCCCGGGGCCGATCCCTTCCAGTCGCGCCAAAGACAGGCCTCAGTCGGCCACGAAGGTCAGCGTGGTGATGTGGTGCATCGTGGACACCTGCTGGGTGCCGATCTTCACGTCCACCGGTTCCTTGTGGGCGGCCACCACGATGTAGCGGCCCGGGGCGAGCTTCGGCAATGTCACGCCACCGGTGGCGTCGGTCTTGAGTTCCTTGGTCCACTTGCCGGCATTGATCACAGTGACTTCGGCGTCGGCCAACGGCTTGTTGCGGAACTGCAGGGTCAGCGACGGGCTCTGCGCGGCGCTCGGCACGAACTCGAAATCCAGGCGCGAGCCGACGTGCGTGCGCCCCGCGCGGGCGTAATAGCTGACCGATTCGAAGCCGCCGTCCCCACCCTTCCACGGCTCGAATACCTTGGCGTCCGACAGCCAGGCATCGCCAGCGCCCTGCAGTGGCGCGACCAGGTGGTCACCTTCGCGGACCAGCTTGCCGGCCTTGCCCTGCTCGCCGAACAGCGTCGGCAAGACCACCCGCTTGATCGCTTCCTCCTCGTCCGGGCCTTCCTGCGCTGGTTCGGCCAGGTAGACCCGGACCGGACCGGCACCATCGCGCTCGATCCAGATTTCGTGGGCCTGGGCGGAGAGCATCGTGCCGAACATGAGGGCACCGAACAGCAGCGAACATTTCATTGAGAACCTCTCTGGCGAATGGAAAGCAGGCCGGGAAAATGGCGCGCACATGATGCGTTGTTGAGAACCATCCGCATTTGAACTGACAACATCGTCATTCCCGAACCGCCCTATGCGCCCCGGCCGAGCCTGATGGGTGACGGATCGCCAACCTTCCGTTAACCTTATTCAACACATTCAGGTTTACAGAGAGCGGCCTGGCATTGCGCCCGCCCAATCGACGGCCCCCTGGTCCTTTCCTCAAACACCGCGCCCGGTCACGACACCCCGCCCTGCCGGCTGAGCCAACAAGGTCGCCGACCTTCCCGCGCGCGCCCCTTTCACGGATTCCCTTTCCGAATGACTGCTTTCGCACCTCGCCTTTCCCGCTCCAAGCCCGCTGGACCGTCGCTGCTGGCGCTTTCCATCCTGGCAAGCCTGGCTTCCTTCAACGCCAGCGCCGACGCGCCCGACCAGGCGGTGACGCTGAAGGCCGTCAAGGTCGCCGCTGACCCCACCGATGATGCCGACGCGGCACGCAAGGCACTGAAGCAGGTCCCCGGCGCCGGCAACGTCATCGACCTGACCACAGCAGGACAGGGGCGCGTCGCTGGCGTCGCCGACGCGCTGGCCTACCAGCCCGGCATCAGCGCGCAGTCGCCGGGCAACGAAGGCGTCAAGGTGTCGATCCGCGGTTCGGGCATCAACCGGGCGCCGGGCGCGCATGCATCCGGCATTTCGGTGTCGCTGGACGGACTGCCCTTGACCGGCCCGGGCGGCACGCCCTACGAACTGCTGGAACCGCTCTGGGCCAGCCGGGTCGAAGTGCTGCGCGGGGCGAACGGCTTCGACCTGGGCGCGCTCGCGCTTGGCGGCTCGATCAACTACGTCACCCGCAGCGGCCGCGATTCACCGGGGCTGGAGCTGCGCTACGAAGGCGGCAGCTATGGCTATCAGAAACGCAGCATCGGCTACGGCGGCGTGCAGGGCGATGTCGACTACTACCTGGCCTACACCGACACGCAATACGACGGTTACCAGCAGCACGCGTCCGGCGACGGCAAGGGCGTGGTCGCCAATGTTGGCTGGCGCATCCGCCCGGACCTGGAAACGCGCTTCATCTTTCGCTACCGCGAGACCAACCACGACACCCCCGGCCGCCTGACCCGCGACCAGATCCGCAACGATCCTCGCGCGGCCAATCCGACCTACCTGGCGCTGGACGCCAAGCGCCCGCAGCCGGGCAGCACCTGGATCGGCAACACCACCACGCTGCAGCTGGATGAGGACTCATCGCTGCAGGCCGGGCTGGTCTACCACAAGTACCCGATGGACTTGAACGAAAGCCTGTACCGGCAGCAGCTGGACTACGCCGACCTCAACGGCACCCTGGACTATCGCCACCGGCATGCGCTGTTCGGCCACGACAGCGTGACCACCGTCGGCCTGCGCGTGACCCATGACCTGTCCGCCGACGTGCACGAGACACTGCGCTTTGCCAGCAACGGCTATCCGGCCGGCACCACCACGCGCGACTTCATCCATCGCGGCACCAACGCCGTGCTGCACGCCGGCAACGACCTGAGCCTGACACCCGACCTGCACCTGGTCACCGGGCTGGCGCTGATCAACACCCGGAGCGAAGTCCGCGTCACCAAACCCTACACCGGCGAAAACCAGTCCGAGCAGCACTGGGACTACGCGCCGCGCCTGGGCCTGACCTGGCAGCTAAGCCCGCAGACGCAGCTGTTCGGCAACCTCAGCCGCTCGGTGGAGCCGCCGCATCCGTGGTCGATGATCTGGGGGTCGAACAAATATTTCGCCACCGGAAACGGTGCCGCCAGCGGCCGTCAGCGCGCCGCCGTGCACCTGGACAACCAGACCGCGAGCACGCTGGAACTTGGCGCGCGCGGCGATGCCGCCATCGGTCACTGGGAACTGACCGGTTATTACGCCAACGTGCGCCACGAGCTGCTCAGCGTGGAAGTCGCCTCGACCAGCGGCAGCTACATCGCCGAATCCAACGCCAGCCCCACCGTGCATAGCGGGATCGAGGCCGGACTGGACAGCACCCTGTGGCATGCCGACACCGGCACGCTGTCACTGCGCCAGGCCTATACCTTCAGCGATTTCCACTATCGCCACGATGCGCAGTTCGGCGACAACATGCTGCCCGGCCTGCCACGTCACTATTACCAGGCCGAGTTGCGCTACGACCATCCGACCGGCTTTTACGCGGCCTTGAACACCGAGTACGCCTCGAAGATGGCCGTGGATTACGCCAACAGCTTCTGGGCAGACAGCCACCTGATCTTCGGCACGCGCGTGGGCTTCGATGCGCCCAGCGGCCGCTGGCAGACCTGGGTGGAAGCCCGCAACCTCACCGACAAGCACTACGCCGCGACGGTGACGCCCGGCTACAACGACAACGGCGCCGATGCCGCCCGCTCGACGCCGGGCGAAGGCTTCGGCGTCTACGCGGGGCTGAGCCTGCATTTCAGGTAGCACGAGGATCAACCAGCCGCAAGGCCATGGACGGCCGAACACGGCACAACGCGCCACAACCCGATACCCGCCATGGGCCAAGACCACGCTCGGTCCAAGACCACTTGGGAACGAGAAAAACCCCCTCCCCTTCCCACGCATCGGCCATTTCTCCGGTCGCAAGCGGACAGCACATTTCCGCCCGTGCGAGCGGACTCATCAAGTGACCGGTGCAAGCGCCATTGGCGATGCCGAGCGCCTTGCACGCAGACGGCACCGGTTGCCTGGTGCCGGCTGCAATGTCGTCCCGAAACGGTTGCGGGACAGAACGCCCTCCAGCAACCAATTTAGCCTTCAGTGCCGCGTCACCAAAGACCAGACGCAAACACCGAAGACCAACGTCTTGCCTGGCTCAGAACTGGTAATTCAGCTTCATCCAGGTGTTCCTTGGATTGCCGTACGAGTATCCGTTGTAGCCGCCCAGTCCACTGAAGTAATGCTTGTCACCGAGATTCTCGACGTTGAGCATCGCACTCCAGTGCGGATTGAAGGTGTACCTCGACATCAGCCCCAGGATTGTCACCCCCCCTTGATAGGCGCGACCCAGGCCATAGGATTCGTCGTAATAGATGCTGCTCTGATAGCTGACGCTGCCGCCGACGGTGAGCCTGCTCCAGCTCCCCGGCAGTTGGTAACTTCCGGCGACACGCAGCATCCGGGTCGGGTAGTTAGGGTTGAGCAGGGTGTCGGTGCGGTCACGTTTGGCGTTGTAGCTGTAACCGGCCATCAGCTGCATGCCTTTGAACACTTCCCCGCTGGCCGTCAACTCGAAACCCTTGGTATTGGCTCCCTTAACTGCGCGGTAGGCCACCGTTCCGTCCTGGCTCAGGCCATCGGCAATCGGCACGTTGTCTTGCTGGGTCTTGAAGATCGCCGCACTGGTGTTCAGGCGCCCGCCCCAGTGCTCCCCCTTGATCCCGAACTCGGCGTTGTTGCCGCGTTGCGGATCAAGGATCTCGCCATTGCTGTTCTGCACCGTATTGGGCTGGAAGATGCTGGTGTAACTGGCGTAGAGCGAATAATCGTGGCTGATGTCGTAGACCAGACCCACATATGGCGTGAACACCGCATTCTCGCGGGTGGTGGCGGTCGTCACCCGGCTGCCGTTGGTGCCGTTGGTCCAGAGCCGGCGCCAGGTGTCGTTGCTGTACCAGGTCAGACGCGCGCCCACCAGCAACGACAGCGGCGTGGACAGACTCATGCGGGTGGCGGCATAGGCAGCCTGTTCCTCGGTCTGGCCGCCAAAGCGATTCAACGGGTAAGTGAAGTCCGGGCGCGTGATGGTGTCGAGCGCATGGATGTTGACCGCCTGTCGATCGAAGGCGTTGGCCACGGCGCTATCGTTGCCGTAGCGGAAATCATAGTGGTTGATGTTGAAGCCGACCGTGGCCAGGTGCTCGCGGCCGAACAGCTGGTATGGACCTGATGCATACACGTCGAATGCCGTGTTGCCACTCTCTGCCGGATTGTTGGCCACCTGGACCACGCCCAACGGACTGCTGGCATTGATGCTGGCCGGATAAAGCCACAGATCAGCACTGTAGCGCTCGCGCTCGTTGTCGCTGTAGGACGCGTCGGCCTTGACCTTCCAGCCGTTGTAGAACCGGTGTTCAAGATTGACGAAGGTGCGCCGGGTGGTCATGTTCCACGTGCTCCATGCCGCACTTGAGTTGTAGGAACGCGACAGGTGCGTCCGGCTGCCATCGGCATAGAACAGCGGACTCTGGCCGAAGTTGGCCCCGTCGATATCGGTACGCTGGTACTCAAAGCCCGCCGACAGCATCGTGTTGTCGGCGATATCGGCCTCGACGATTCCATAGAACACGTCTTCGCGACGCTGCTTTGCCTTGATGAAGCTGTCGCCGTCAGAGTGCGAGGCGACCAGGCGCGCCCGCAGGGTACCAGCCGCGTTGATCGCACCGCCGATATCGGCCTCGATGCTGTAGCGATTCCACGACCCAGCCCCGACGGAGAGGTGACCGCTGAAATCACTGGTTGGGCGCTTGCGCACCAGGTTGATCGCGCCTCCGGGCGAGCCGACCCCGTTGAGCAGGCCGGCGGGCCCGCGGATCACCTCGACCCGGTCGTAGATCGAGGTGCTGACCATGTTCGACGCCCCGGCGACCGTGTTGAACGAGAGTGTTGGCACCCCATCCACCATGGTGCTGAGGTCAAAACCACGCGACGAAAAGGAAACGCGCTCATCCAGGGTGTCGGCCACGATGCCCGGGGTCTGCCGCAACACCTCGGTCAGGGTGATCAGATGCTGGTCTTCGATCTGCTGGCGCCCGATGACACTGATTGATTGCGGTGTCTGCCGCAGTGACAGCGCCATGCGCGTAGGCGCGCCCGTGGCAGGCGTGGTGTACGAGGCGCTGCCCTCGGTGGTCGCCTCTTTCTCGCGCGTGGCGGTGACATTGATCGCCGGGAGTGCCTGCGGCTCGCGGTGCGTGGCCTCCTTCACCGGCGGTGCGTCCACCAGCACATAGCCGGCAGCGGTGGTACGGGCAGCGTAGCCAGTGCCTTGCAGCAACCGAGCAAACCCTTCGTCAATGCCGTAATCCCCGACCAAGCCTTCCGTCGAAAGCCCCTGCAGCTTGCTGGCATCAGCGGCGATGGACACCCCGGATTGCTGTGCAAAGCGATTCAATGCCGCCGCCAGAGGGCCTGCATCGATGGCATAGCCGGTGGCCTGCTGCGCATGCAACGGCACGACGGCCGCGCCCGAGAAACCCACAACCAGGGCCAGTTGGATGGCCCGCGCCAGCGCGCGACGGCAATGGGACGGCGCAGCGGCGATCAAGGAAAACTGCTTCAAGCTCATGTTCGGAACGTCCGATTCAGTGGTGTCACCTGTCATGACGCACAAGTGAGCCAGATCGGAACCTGTCTTTTTTCTGGGCATCGGCGCGGGGCTGCCGCGTATGCACCGACACCGGCGAGCTCAGTGCGAGGCAGGTGCGTCCACCCAGACCAGATAAGGGGTGAGCGTGCGCACCCTGAGCTGCGGGAAATTGCTGGCCAGCAGCTGCAGCGCCCGATCAGTATCGTCCAGCGGCAGCACTGCATTCACCCGCAACCCTGCCAACGTGTCGCGGTCATAACTGATGTGACCGGGGCGATAGCGGTCCAGTACATCCAGCACCTCGGTCAGCGGCCGGTCCTCCACTACCAGCTGGTGAAAGCGCCACGCGTCCGCAAGCCCGCGCCCGTCCAGCGCACGCAGCGGACCCAAATGGTCGGCGTCGAAGCACAGCTGCTGGTCGGCGGATACCACCTGGCCCTGGTCGCCATGTGCGGCACGCGCAGTAGCGGTCTGGACCCACACCTTGGACTCCAGCATGCTCACTTGCGTTGCATTTTTGTCGTAGGCAACGGCGAAGCGCGTACCCAACGCACGGATCGTGCCATGCCGGGTTTGCACCACGAAGGGATGCGCAGGGTCTTTTGCGACTTCCACCATGACCGCGCCCTGCAGCAGTGTCACCACGCGCTTGCCGTTCTCAAACTCGAGATCGATGGCCGTGTTGCTGGTCAAGGTCATCCGGCTACCGTCAGGCAGGCGCTGATCCTGCCACTGCCCCACCCCGGTACGCAGGTCTGCCATCAGCGATGCCGGAGGATAGCGATGCAACAGCTGCCACGCCGGCAATGCCAAAAATACCAGCACGATCAGCGCGGCACCGATCCTGCGAATCCGTGAGGCACGCCTGCGATCCACATCGAACGCTGCGTCAAGCGCGGCAAAGGCAGGTCGCGCACCATGTGACTCCTGGTGGCCAACGCTGCGCACCTGGCTGACGAACGCCTCGAAACGGACCGCTGCTGCGGCATGACGCGGATCAGCTTTCTTCCACGCTTCGAAGGCGGCGTGTCGAAGCTGGTCATCCTCGTCGTCAGCACTCAACCGGACGACCCAGTCCGCCGCTTCGGCAAGGATCGGGTCAACCTGATCGGCTTTGTCATGGCTGGACACGCGCGGACTCAGCCGGAGAGCTTGCAGTGCAACAGCGACTGCACCAGGTATTTATGCACCATCCGGGTCGAGACCCCCAGCCGCGCAGCAATGACCGTGTGTGGCTGCCCCTCCAGATAATGCAGCAGGAACGCCGTGCGCGGCTTGACCGGCACCCGTTGCAAGGCCGCGCCAATCTGCTCAAGTGCCTGCAGCGCCGCCAGGGTCTCTTCCGGCGAAGGTGCACCCGGCAGCGTCTCCACCAGCGCGGCCAGTTCCCTGAGATAAGACTGTTCGATCGCCTGGCGCCGGGCGCGATCCAGCAACAGCCGCGTGGCCGTGGTGGTCAGATAGGCCCGCGGCTCGCGCATGTCCGCCAGCGCATCGCGCGAGACGATGATCCGCACGAAGGTGTCGTGGACCAGGTCAGCGGCCTGATGCGAGCTTCCCAATCTTCGTCGGAACCAGATTTTCAGCCAATGGTGATGATCGCTGTAGAGCGCGTGCACTTGCTGCTGTTGAGCCGACTGCGCGGCCATCGTCGCTACTCCACCGGCACCGGCAGACCGGCAGCGATTTAAATGAGAATTACTCTCAATTCTAACGACACGTACTCCGAGTGGCAATTTCAACCGCACCAGCGGCGCGGCATCGCCCCGTTATCCGCCGATGTCCTGTTCCATCCGCCGGGCCGGCGCCGGCGGTGAATCACCCTCATGGAGAATCGACCTCACTGCGCCTGCTTTGAAGCAGGCCTCGAGACAACCCAGCAGCGCTCAGGACCGCGCAGCGACCGCCACGCCGCGCACCGGCAGGATCAGCAGCACCGCCACCAGCAAGGCCAGCAGCATCAGGCCGGTCGCGCCCTGCAGCGCGGCCGATGCGCCGTGCGCGATGGCGATCGCATCGACGTGGCCGGCTTCGGCCGCGGTCGCCACCGCGCTCATCACCCCAAGGCCGGTCGAAGCACCGAGCTGATGCGAGACGTTGACCACGCCCGAGGCGGCACCGGCGTCTTCCGGGCGCGTGCCCGCCATCCCCGACGCGGTCAGCGGACCGAAGCACAGCCCCTGCCTGCCCCAATCAGCACCATCGGCAGCGCAATCGCCAGCGCATACGACGCGCTGGGCCGGCCCGGCTCAGCAGGCCCAGGCCGGCCAGCGCCAGGCCAAGGCCCAGCACCATCTGCGCGCCCGGATGCAGGCCCTTGAGCAGGCGCGGTCCCTGCAGCGCGACCACGAAGTTCACCAGCGTCATCGGCAGGAAGCCCAGCCCCGCCAGCATTGCCGAATACCTCAGCACCTGCTGCATGAACTGCGTGGAGAAAAAGAAGAACGTCACCATCGCGCCCAGGAACAGGAAGCGCGCCACGCACGCGCCCAGCCGCTCGCGATGGGCGAACAGCCGCAGCGGCATGATCGGCTGTACGGCGTGCGCTTCGTGCAGGACGAACAGCACGATCACCACCAGCCCGCCGCCGATCGACGCCAGCGCGGGCGTGTCATGCCAGCCGAGCTCGCTGGCTTCGACGATCCCCCAGATCAGCGCGCCGAACCCGGCCGTGGACAGCAACGCACCCAGCAGGTCGAACTGGCCCGCGCGACGCGGCGACTCCCCGATGAAGCGCTGCGCAGCCAGCGCCAGCAGCACGCCGACCGGCAGGTTGATGAAAAAGCCCACCCGCCAAGGCCACTGATCAGCCAACAGTCCCCCCAGCACCAGGCCGACGCTCGCGCCGATCCCGGCTACGGCGCCGTAGAGCGAGGTCGCGCGACGACGTTGGGGGCCTTCGGGAAAATGAATGGTCAGCAGCGACAGCGAGGTGGGCGCCAGGATTGCCGCGCCCAGGCCCTGCGCGCCGCGCGCCAGCACCATCCACGCCGCGCCCTGCGCGATGGCCACCGCCAGCGAGGCCACGGTGAAGACCGCCAGACCGATCTGGTACATGCGACGCCGGCCGAGGATGTCACCGGCATGCTGTCACTGCGCCAGGCCTATACCTTCAGCGATTTCCACTATCGCCACGATGCGCAGTTCGGCGACAACATGCTGCCCGGCCTGCCACGTCACTATTACCAGGCCGAGTTGCGCTACGACCATCCGACCGGCTTTTACGCGGCCTTGAACACCGAGTACGCCTCGAAGATGGCCGTGGATTACGCCAACAGCTTCTGGGCCGACAGCCACCTGATCTTCGGCAGCCGTGTCGGCTACGACGCCCCGGGCGGTCGCTGGCAGACCTGGATCGAGGCACGCAACCTGACCAATCGCCATTACGCGGCGACGGTCACGCCGGGCTACGACGATGCCGGACAGGACGTAGCGCGTTCGACCCCGGGCGAAGGCTTCGGGGTGTACGCAGGAGTGAGCTGGCGCTTCCAGTAAGCGCGGCCATCGCACGGCGGCGCGACACGCTGGGTTGCCAGCGGCGCGCCGTCAACGGATGACCAGGGAACTACGCCGCGACCGTGCGAACCGAATGTCGCCGGCGCGCGCCGCTGCAACCACCGACCCGGATCAATACGTCCCCTGCACCAGCAGCTTGCCGTCGTCGGTGGGCGTGAGCACGATCGCGTACTGTTCGCGGTCCTTGTCGTAGCCGGCCGAGCAGACCGCCTGCCAGCCTTCGCCGCAGTCCACTTCGGGGTTTCCGGCAATCGCCGGCGCACCTTCGTGGTCCGGCGCTGCAGCTTTCCACCCGGCACCGAGCAGCAGCGCCTTCGCCTTGGCGTACGGCATTCCGACCTTGATCCCGAGCGTGGTCCATGCCGCGGGCAGCGCGTCTTCGTCGGTTGCGTGCGCGACATTGGTTGCGGCACATGCCAGCAACAACGACAGGGTCAGCACGGTCAGGCGCTTCATGCGAAATCCTTGAAACAAAAAACGGGCGCGCATTATCCGCAACCGTCCGCAGGCATGACAACGCGCCACCACCGGGCGCGGCGATCAGTCAATGGAACGTTTCGACGCGCGTGCATCGATGCGCCTGGCAAGGCGCCCCGTCAGGAGTTCGCGCAGCAACCAGCCCGGGATACCCAAGGCAATGACACAGTGGAAGGCGATACTCGTACTGAAGGCCACCGGCGACTGCGCAAACTGGACCAGATGGCTGTCGTGCCGCTGCAATGTCCAGATCTGGTGTGTCTGTACGGCCTGGATCAACGCATGCCAGGAAAAGGCAGCCAGTGCAGCGATCAGCAGGCATCCCAGCAACGCCCCGATCCAACGTGAAACGCCATCCACGGCCGGAAAGCGGTTCGACACGCTGCCTGCCCAGCCGCCGATGGCAAAGCCAAACGCGGCAAGCAGGGCCCCGCCCACGCCAAACAACATGACGAAGCCGATGAAGAACCAGGCGAACGCCGGCAACTCCCCGGCCAGTGGCGCGAACGCCACCAGCGTGACCGGCAGCAGCAACAACCCGCCAGCCCATTTGAGGCAATAGCGCGCGTAACGGAATCGATACGCGGACAGCGTTTCATCGTGGCGCTTGATCGGTCCCATGGCGTCCTTTCCCGAGTGGAGTGTCGACAACTCCGGGCGGCGTCCTTGCCCGGTTCGAAACATCATGCAGGCAGCATGTCCTTCATTGCCACTGCAGCGGTGTCTGGACACCGCTGCGATGGCAGTCCTGCCCCGAACGTCACTTCCGTTGCGAGCCCTTCTTCGTTTCCGCCTTCGGCGGCTTCACGTAGGTATCGAACCAGTCGAGCATGTCGTGGACCACCTGCTCGTTGGATTCCAGCGCGGTGTACCAGTGCGGCTCGTGCGGCAGCATCACCAGCTTGGTGGTCCCACCGTTGCCGCGGATGGCCTGGTAGAGCTTGAGCGACTGGATCGGCTCGGTGCCCGGATTGGCGTCGTCCTCACCGTGCACCAGCAGCAGCGGATGCTTGATCGTATCGGCGTAGAAGAACGGCGACGCCTTGATGTAGACATCGCGCGCCTGCCAGACCGAGCGACGTTCATTCTGGAAACCGAAGGGAGTGAGCGTCTTGTTGTACGAACCACTGGTGGCCACGCCGGCCCTGAACAGATCGGTGTGGGTGACCAGGTTGGCGGTCATCAGCGCGCCATGGCTGTGGCCGGTCACGCCGATGCGATCACGGTCCACCACGCCCATCTCCACGGCCTTGTCCACCGCGGCCTTGGCATCGGCGGTCAGCTGTTCCAGGTAGGTGTCGTAGGCGGTCTTGGGATCGCCGACGATGGGGAAGCTGGCGTTGTCGATGATCGCGTAGCCGGCCAGCAGCATCAGCCGGTAGTACGGCAGGCGGGTGAAGGTGTTCTGGCTGCCGCTGACCTGCCCGGCCTGCTCGCTGGAGGCGAAATCGGCCGGATACGCGTACAGCACGGCCGGCAGCGGCTTGTCCTTGCCAGCCACATAGCCCGGCGGCGTGTACAGCGTGAACGACAGGTCCAGCCCATCGGCACGCTTGTAGGTCACCAGCTGTTTCTTGATCTGGCGCACTTCCGGCGTCGGGTCCGGGACGTGGGTCAGCTGGTTGCCGGTGGTGGTGTAGGCCGCCTCACCTTCGGCAACATCGGCCAGCGGCGCGCCCAGCGTGCGCACGAAGGCGTTGGGCGGGTCGATCAGTGACTGGTGCCAGCTGAGGAACTGGCCCGGCTGCGCGGTGAAGGCGAACGCCACGTCGTAGTCGTCGGTGCCGCTGCGGAACAGGCGCTGGGTTGCCAGCGTGGCCAGGTCCAGCTTGTCCAGGAAGGGACGATCACCCTGTTTCGATGCGCCCTGCCCGCGCAGGAACAGGCTGTCGCCTTCCATCCGCGCCACCACCGCGCCGTTGGGCAGGCGCGTGTAGACGAAGCTGCCCGGGTCCTTGTACAGCTCGTCGCTGGACATGTCCCACAGCAGCCGGCCCTGATCGCCAGTCTTGTCCACATCGACGATGCGCGTGGTCTGCCAGTGGCGGTTCTCGTCGATCTCGTACTGGAAGGCCACGTCAGGCTTTGCCGTCCACACGTAGCCGGCGAAGCGCTGTTTGGTACGGGTGACCTCGGCCGGCTTGCCGGTGAACGGCGCCTTCCAGGTCATCACCTTGTCGCGCGCGGGCACTTCGACGTTCCAGTCGCCCTTGTCCAGCGCTTCGGCCCAGACCAGGGTGGCCGGATCGGTCGCACGCCAATCGAATTCGCGCGCACCCTCGGGCACGCCGTGCACCGGCACGCGGTCGGCCAGCGGCAGGCTGGCGATGGCCAGCGACTTGCCGGTCTCCACATCGAGCACGGCCACGTCGTTGGCGAAGCGTTCGTAGGTCACCGCGTGCGAATACGGCGGCTTGATCGCCTCGGCAAGGACATGCCTGCCATCGGGCGCGCCGTTGATGCTGTTGTAGATGGCCGGTGCGCCAACATTGCGCACGCTGCCGGCAGCGGCATCCACCACGGCCAGCTGCGAGGTGCCGTAATAGACGAAGCGGGCCTCGTCCAGCGCACTCTTCAGCGTGTCGCGCGCCTCATAGGTGCTGCTCTCGCCCTGCCCGCCCAGCGACTGCTGCACATCGGGGCCGATCTGCGTCGGCGTTTCGCTTGGTGCCGCGCCCTGGCCATCGGGCACCTTCTTCACCAACAGGGTCTTGCTGCCGTCCAGCCACTGCACGGCGCTGTTGAAGATCGGGTTCAACGCCACGCCGGGCACCTTGTGCACCTGGCCGCTGGCCGCATCGCCCAGCCACAGTTCCACCGAGGTCGGCGTGACGTTCTGGAACGCGAAGCGCGTGCCATCGGGCGACCACGATGCCGGCCCCGGGCAGGCGCCTTCGGGCAACGGCACTTTCGTTTCCTTGCCGCTGGCGATATCCACGACGGTGAAATCAGCTACGCAGGCAGGAATGCCGTAACCGGCAGGCGTGTCGTGACGACTGCGATTGGCCGGCTCCAGGCGCACGCCGGCCAGCTTGTAGTACGGCCGCGCCACGCGCTCGATTGACGGATAGGTCTGCGAAGTCGTCAGCAGCAGGCGCTTGCCGGTCGGGTCGGCACTGGGCACCGGCGGTGGCGGCGCCTTGAGCACCTTCAACAGGTGCTCCGGCGGCACGTCGTAACCGGCATAGGCGGGCGCGACGCCCAGCAGCGAGGTGGCGGCCACGGCTAGCGCCGCGGACCAGGCATTCCGTCGTAAAAGCATCGTGCGTATCCCTCTGGGCGGTGATGTGCTGCAGCGATGGCCCCACCATCGCCGTGCCGGGCGACTCTAGCATCGGCGTCTTCGGCGGCACTGGGCCATTGGTCAGGGCTGCACGCGTCCGGGCATGACCCGCGTTGCCGGCATCAGCTAGGCTTGCCGCCCATGTCCGCCGATATCCACCACTTGAAGACGGTCCAGGCCACCCGTTACGTCACCCCGTTGCGCGAAGGCGGCTCGCTGCCCGCCGTAGTGGAAGCCGACGACGACGGACTGTATGTCCTGAAATTCCGCGGCGCCGGGCAAGGCCCCAAGGCCCTGGTCGCCGAACTGGTCGCCGGTGAGCTGGCCCGGGCCCTGGAACTGCCGATGCCGGAACTGGTCCTGGTCGAGCTGGACAGTGAATTCGCGCGGACCGAACCCGACCCGGAAATCCAGGACCTGATCCGCGCCAGCGAAGGACTCAACTTGGGGATCGACTACCTGCCCGGCGCGCTCAATTACGATCCCGCGGCCATGCCGGTCGATGCCGAACTGGCCTCACGCATCGTCTGGTTCGATGCCTTCGTCAGCAATGTCGACCGCACCGCACGCAACCCGAACCTGATGGTCTGGCACCGCAAGCCGTGGCTGATCGACCATGGCGCGGCGCTGTACTTCCACCACGACTGGGATAGCGCCGGTACGGCCTGCGAGCGGCCGTTCGTGTTGATCCGCGACCATGTGCTGCTGCCGTTCGCCACGCGTATTGGCGAGGTGGATGCGGCGATGGCCGCTGCGCTGACCGATGCGTTGATCGAGCGGATCGTCGCGGCCATTCCCGATGGCTGGCTGCAGGATGAAACCGCGTTCGCCGATGGGCCTGCCCATCGCAAGGCTTACGTCGATTACCTCAAGCGGCGACGCGATGCGCGCGCCGGGTTCGTGCAGGAGGCCATCCGTGCCCACGCTGCACACGTATGACTACGCCATCATCCGCGTGGTGCCGCGGGTGGAGCGCGAGGAATTCATCAACGTCGGGGTGATCGTGTCCTGTCCCGGCGCCCGTCACCTGCGGGCCGCGATCGAGATCGACGAAACCCGCCTGCACGCGTTCGCGCCAACGTTGGACCTGGCCGCCGTGCAGCCGTGGCTGGAGGCCATCGTGGCGATCTGCCGCGGCGATGCCGGCGCCGGCCCGATCGCGCAGCTGCCACCGCGTGCCCGCTTCCACTTCCTCACGGCCAAGCGCAGCGCCGTGGTCCAGGTGTCGCCAACCCACGTGGGCCGCACCGGCCATCCCGAGGGCATCGTTGAGCACCTGCTGGAACGCATGGTCCGCGTTCCGCGTTGAAACCGCCCGCGTTCCTGACCAAAGACTGACATGACCGTCAGCGCGGTGCAGCGCAACGTGACCACCACCACCGGCCATGCTCAGATGCGCAGCTCCCCGCACACGGAGCCATCCATGGCCCAGACCACCACGGCCTTCGAGCAGGCCACCCAGGACATCCAGACGCTCGCAGAGCGGCCGGACAACGACACGCTGCTGCAGCTCTATGCGCTGTACAAGCAGGGTTCGGAAGGCGATGTGCAGGGCAACAAGCCAGGCTTCTTCGATTTCGTCGGCACCGCCAAATACGAATCCTGGGAACGCCTGCGTGGGCTCACGCGGGAAGCTGCGCAGAAGAAATACGTCACCCTGGTCCGGCAGCTGTTGCCGTAAACACCCCGTGTTGAACAGGAAAGCCGGGCAATGCCCGGCTTCCATGTGTCATCCCGCTGCGTGATTGCAACCGCTGCGCTGCCCGCTCAAGCCTGCGGCAGGTCGAACACCAGCACCTCGGCATGACGCCCGGTCTCCAGCCTCACTGACGGCTCGTCCTGCAGCAGCAGCGCGTCGCCGGCTTTCAGCGCATGGCCGTTGGCCACCACCGCGCCACGGGCGACATGCACATAGCCGAGCCGGCCCGATGCCAGTGGCAGCGCGGCCTGTTCGTCGCCCTCCAGCAAGCCGGCATAGAGGCGCGCGTCCTGGCGGATGCTGACAGAGCCCTGCGCGCCATCGCCACTGACCACCAGGCGCAGCTTTCCGCGCTTCTCCGCGTCGGGGAAGTGCTTCTGCGAATAGGACGGCGGCGCGCCCTGCTGGTCGGGCGCGATCCAGATCTGCAGGAAGTGCGCCGCACCGCTGGTGTCGGGATTGGCTTCGGACTGCTGCACGCCCTTGCCCGCACTCATGCGCTGCACATCGCCCGGTTCGATGCTGGACGCGGTCCCCAGCGAATCGCGATGGCCCAGCGCACCCTCCAACACGTAACTGATGATTTCCATGTCCTGCTGGTACTGCGTCTCCAGGCCGCGACCAGGCGCAACGCGGTCTTCATTGATCACACGCAACGGTCCCCAGTGCGTATGCGCCGGGTCCTGGTACCCGCCAAAGGAAAAACTGTGGCGCGAATCGAACCAGCCCTCATCGGCATGGCCGCGATCGCGCGAGGGACGCACGGTCACCATCGTCATGACTCCACTGAAAAGTAATGCCGGGCCGCGGCTGAGGCCGCGACCGTCCTACAAGCGCACGCCCACCAGCAGCATGCTTTCGCCCAGGTTCGGGCCGCCGCCGATGCGGCCGTTGGAGATGTGCCGCAGCTGCAGCTGCAGGCGCGACCCATGCCATCCCAGGCTGCTGACGAACTGGAAGTGGCTGCTGAGCCCCGGCGTGATGCGATCCACCGCACCGGCCTGCAGCGCAAGGAACCAGCCGCTATCGCGCAGCGAGAACGCCGCGCCACCCGAGCCGATCCACACGTTGCGATCCGAACCCGGCCGCCACGTCGCCTCGTGCCCGGCAATGGCGGTCAACGCCGCCACCGGCCGCCACTGCAGGCGGCCGCTGCCGAGCTCGTACGGCTTGCCCCACACATCTAACGCCGCAGCCGGCGTCCAGTCATGCTGATCGACACTGGTGCCTGCGCTGACCGTCCACGTCGCCGCCTGCGACGGTGCGCTGCAAACCGTCAGCAGCAACGCCGCGATCCACGCCCCGCCCCGCCTCACCAAGGCAGCGTGTTACCCAGGTGGGTGAAGCTGCCGGTCGGGCCATCAGCGCCGAGCAAGGCCATCTCCACGCTGCTCCGGGCGCCAGTCGGCACATCAATCTCGCCGGCGCCCTTGTTCATCTCAGTTTTGACGTAGCCCGGATGAATCGCGTTGACCTTGATCGGGGTGTCGCGCAGCTCGTAGGCCAGGTGCACGGTCCAGGCATTCACCGCGCTCTTGGACACGTTGTAGGCCGGAATCTTGAAGTGGTAGATCGACGAGGACGGATCCACATGCAGGCCGAACGATCCCAGCTGGCTGGACACGTTGACGATGCGCGCGGCCGGCGCAGCCTTGAGCAACGGCAGCAACGCCTGGGTCAGTTCGACCACGGCAAACACATTGGTGTCGAAGGTGGTGCGCCAGGTGTCCAGCGTCTGCTGCGAGGGCGCCTTGCCCATTTCATCGACCAGGATGCCGGCGTTGTTCACCAGGATGTCCAGCTTGCCGTAACGGGACTGGATGGATTCGACCGCTGCGGCGATGCTGGCGCTGTCGGTCACGTCCAGGGTGATCGGCTCGACCGGCAGGCCTTCATCCTGCAGCGTCTTGGCGGCGGCCGTGGTGCGGCTGGCATCACGCCCGGCCAGCAAGGTGCGGATGCCGGCCTGGGCCAGCTGGCGCACGGTCTCGGTGCCGATGCCACGGGTGGCGCCGGTGACCAGCGCGATCTTTTCGGAAGTCGTCATGGGGTGTCTCACTTGCCAGGGGGGAAGCAGATTGCCGCGACATGGGCGTGGTGGCCACCGGTCTGTCCTCCAGACCGATGGCCACGCGGGCGCCACGTTCGCACGTGCGGGCGACAGGGTCCGTCAAGACCGCCCATCCATGCACGTTGGACATTGGATCAGTTCGTTTCCTCCATGGCGACAGCGCGACCGGCAGGTGCCTGCAGCGGCGGTGGCGGCAGGCTTTCGGCGGCGATGTAGTTGGGCCAGCCACCTGCCAGTGCGGCATACAGCTGGACCGTCGCCACCGCACTGCGGACACGCGCCTGGGTCGCGGCATCCTGGCTGTCCAGGCGGGCGCGCTCGGCGTCCAGCAGGTCCAGGGTGTCGATGGCACCGTTGTCCAGGCGCAGCCGCGCGACCTGTGCCGCACGCGCCCCGGCCTGCGCGGCCTGGTCCAGGTGCTGGGCTTCCTTGCGGCTGCGGTCCACCCGAACCAGCGCGTTCTCGGTGTCTTCCAGCGCACGCAGCACGGTCTGCTGGTAGCTGGCCAGGTTCTCGGCGGTCTCGGCGTTGGCCGCGGCGATGCGCGCCCTCACCCGGCCGACATTGAGAAACGAGCCATCCATGCCCAGCGACAGCACGCGCGTTTCCGCATCACGCGCAAACAGCGCGCTGCTGGCGATGGCCTGGGTGCCGAACAGCGCGCCCAGGGTGAAGCGCGGGAACAGGTCCGCCGTGGCCACGCCCACACGCGCGGTCGCCGCGGCCACGCGCCGCTCGGCCGCCGCGACATCGGGACGACGACGCAGCAGGTCCGAGGGCGTGCCCGGTGCCGGGGCGGCCGGCAGGGTCGGCATCGGCCCGGCGGTCATCAGCTCGGCCGCCATCGATTCGGGCGTGGCACCGACCAGCACTGCGATCCGGTTGGCGGCCACGACTTCAGCCGCTTCCAATGCCGGGATGCGCGATTGGGTGGTTTCCAGCTGGGTGCGGCCGCGGTCCACGTCGAACGAATCGCCGAAGCCGGCCTGCGCGCGCGTGTCGAGCAGCTTGAGCGTGCGTTCCTGGGTGCTGGCATTCTCGCGGGCGATCTCCAGCTGCGACTGGATGCCACGCAGCTGGAACCAGCCTCTCGGCCACGCTGGAGGCAATCGCCACCTGCATCGCCGCCAGGTCCGCCGCCGCCGCCTGCGCGTCGGCATGGCCGGCTTCGCTGGCGCGACGCAGGCGTCCGAAGAAGTCCAGTTCCCACACTGCGCCAATGCCACCGGAGTACGGACGCGTATCGCGCTCGCTGCGGCTGTAACCCGGCAGCTGGTCGGCACTGCTGCGCACGTTCTGTGCGTCGGCCGTGGCCTCGAAGGTCGGCAGGCGCGCGTACTGGGCGTCACGCAACAACGCGTTGGACGCGTCGTAACGGGCCAGTGCGATGCGCACGTCGTGGTTTTCCAGCAGCGCGCGTTCCACCAAAGCCGACAGCTTGGGGTCGTCGAAGCTGCGCCAGAACTCCGCATCGCCCGCGGCGCTCACCGGCGCATCGGCCTGTGCCACCTGCGGGGCCTGCACGAAGGCATCGGCCTGCGGTGCGTTGGGCCGCACGTAATCCGGCCCCACCGTGCACGCGGCCAGCAGCGCCGAGGCGACGCCGATTCCCAAAATATTCCTCACCATGGCAGCACCTGTCCCAGATAGGAGAAGCTTCCGTTCGGCCCGTCGGCGTCGATCAGCGCCATCTGCACGCTGGTCCTGGCGCCTTCGTCCACTTCGATCTCGCCGCGCTGCTCGCCACCGCTGTTGTTCATGTCGGTTTTGACGTAGCCGGGATGGATCGTGTTGACCTTCACTGCCGTGTCGCGCAGTTCGTAGGCCAGCTGCACGGTCCACGCATTCACCGCGCTCTTGGACACGTTGTAGGCCGGGATCTTGAAGTCATAGATGAAGGACGCCGGGTCGGCATGCAGGCTGATCGAGCCCAGGGCACTGGACACGTTCACGATGCGCCCGGCCGGCGAGGCCTTGAGCAGCGGCAGGAACGCCTTGGTCACTTCGATCACGGCGAACACGTTGGTATCGAACGTCGTACGCCATGTCTCAAGGGTCTGCTCGGATGGCTTCTTGGCCAGGTCGTCGACGACGATGCCGGCGTTGTTGACCAGGATGTCCAGGCGGCCGTAGCGCTCGCGCACGGTGCCGACGGCGGCGGCGATGCTCACATCGTCGAGCACATCGAGCTGGATGGCCTCCACCGGCAGGCCTTCGGCCTGCAGCTTCAGCGCCGCGGCGACGGCGGTTTCACGCTTGCGGCCGGCCAGCAGCGTGTGCACGCCGGCCTGGGCCAGCTGGCGCACGGTCTCGGCGCCGATGCCACGGGTGGCGCCGGTGACCAGCGCGATCTTCTGGGTGTTGGTGTTCATTGGGTATCTCCGTTGGGAAGATGGGCTGGGCACGTGGCCCAGCACGGGAAGCAAGGTTCAGTGCGCGACGCCATGGGTCTGGCCCAGGGCCGGAGCGGCATCGTGGTGGACCAGCTGGCGACCCGAGAGCTTGCGCAGGGCCACGTAGAACACCGGGGTCAGGAACAGGCCGAACAAGGTCACGCCCAGCATGCCGGCGAACACGGTGATGCCGGTGACGGCGCGCACTTCGGCGCCGGCGCCATGGCCCAGCACCAGCGGCACGGTGCCGGCGATGAAGGCGATGGACGTCATCACGATGGGACGCAGGCGCAGGCGGCAGGCTTCCAGCGCCGACTCGACGATGCCCTTGCCGCTCAGTTCCAGCTCACGGGCGAATTCGACGATCAGGATCGCGTTCTTGCACGCCAGGCCCATCAGCACCACCAGGCCCACCTGCACGAACACGTTGTTGTCGCCACCGGTCAGCCACACGCCCACCAGCGCCGACAGCAGCGTCATCGGCACGATCAGGATCACCGCCATCGGCAGGGTCCAGCTTTCGTACAGCGCCGCCAGCACCAGGAAGGCCAGCAGCACCGACATCGGGAACACGATCATCGCGGCATTGCCCTGGGTGGACTGCTGGTAGCTCAGGTCGGTCCATTCGATGCTCATGCCGTTGGGCAGCACCTTGCCGGCGATCCCGGCCACGGCCTGCATCGACTGGGTCGACGACATCACGCGCGGATCGGCTTCACCGATCAGGTCGGCAGCCGGATAGCCGTTGTAGCGGATCACCGGGTCCGGGCCATAGGTGGTGGCCATGTGCACCATCGAACCGATCGGCACCATCTGGCCGGCGGCGTTGCGGGTCTTCAGGTTGGCGATGTCCTCGACGCTGTCGCGGAACGGCGCGTCGGCCTGGGCGATCACCTGCCAGGTCCGGCCGAAACGATTGAAGTCGTTGACGTACGACGAACCCAGGTAGGTCTGCATGGTGTCGAACAGGTTGGTCAGCGGCACGCCCTGGGCCTTGGCCTTGTCGCGGTCCACCTGCGCATCCAGCTGCGGCACGTTGGCCTGGTAGGTGCCGATGGGGAAACCCATGCCCGGGGTCTGCGAGACCGTGCCGGCCACCGCGTTCACCGCCTGCTGCAGGGCGCCGTAACCCAGGCCTGCACGGTCCTGGATATAGAGCGAGTAACCCGAACCCTGGCCCAGGCCGAGGATCGGCGGCGGCATGATCGCGAAGCCGAAGCCTTCCTGCAGCTGCGAGATCTTGCCGTTGAGTTCGGCATTGATCTCCACCGCACTGCGATGGCGCTGGCTGGCCGGCTTGAGCGTGATGAACACCGTGCCGGTGTTGGGCGTATTGGTGAACTGCAGCGCGTTCAAGCCAGGGAAGGCAATCGCATGATCCACGCCTTCGGTGTGCAGGGCGATGTCGCTGACCTTGCGCAGCATGGCGTCGGTGCGCTCCAGCGAAGCGCCTTCGGGCATCTTCACGCCGCCGATCAGGTACAGCTTGTCCTGGGTCGGGATGAAGCCACCCGGGACCACCTTGAACATCACGCCCGCACCAACCAACAGCAGCACGTAGACCACGAACACCGCACCGCGCTTGCCCAATGCCTTGGACACCGCGCCCTGGTACTTGTTGGAGCTGGTGTTGAAGAAGCGGTTGAACGGACGGAACAACCAGCCGAACAAGCGGTCGATCAGGCGCGACGGGCCATCCTTGGGCGCGTCATGCGGCTTGAGCAGCATCGCCGCCAGCGCTGGCGACAGGGTCAGCGAGTTCACCGCCGAGATCACGGTGGAAATGGCGATGGTCACGGCGAACTGCTTGTAGAACTGGCCGGTCACGCCGGACAGGAACGCCATCGGTACGAACACCGCGCACAGCACCAGCGCGATCGCGACGATCGGCCCGGACACTTCGCGCATGGCCTGGTGGGCGGCCGCCAGGGGCGACAGGCCCTCCTCGATGTTGCGCTCGACGTTCTCCACCACCACGATCGCGTCGTCGACCACGATGCCGATCGCCAGCACCAGGCCGAACAGGCTCAGCGTGTTGATCGAAAAGCCCAGCAGGTACAACGCCGCGAACGTCCCGACCACCGACACCGGCACCGCCAGCAACGGGATGATCGACGCGCGCCAGGTCTGCAGGAACAGGATCACCACCAGCACCACCAGGATCACCGCTTCGATCAGCGTGTGCACCACGGCGCTGATGGAGTCGCGCACGAACACGGTCGGGTCGTACGGTGCGGCCCAGGTCATGCCTTCGGGGAAGCGCGTGGCCAGTTCGGCCATCTTGGCGCGGACTGCATCGGACAGTTCCAGCGAGTTGGCACCGGGCGACTGGAACACGCCCATGCCGACCGCATCCTTGTTGTCCAGCTGCGAGCGCAGCGCGTAGGTGCCGGCGCCCATTTCGATGCGGGCCACGTCACGCAGGCGCACGATCTCGCCGTTGTCGCCGCTCTTGACGATGATGTTGCCGAACTCGGCCTCGGTCTGCAGGCGGCCCTGGGTGTTGATGGATAGCAGGAAGTCACTCTTGGTCGGCATCGGCTCGGCGCCGAGCTGGCCGGCAGACACCTGCACGTTCTGCTCGCGGATCGCGGCGGTCACATCCGAAGCGGTCAGATCGCGCGCGGCGATCTTGTCCGGGTCCAGCCACACGCGCATGGCGTAATCGCCGGCACCGAAGATGTTGATCTGGCCCACGCCCGGCAGGCGCGCCAGCTCGTCCTTGATGTTCAGCACCGCGTAGTTGCGCAGGTACATCGAGTCGTACTTGCCGTTGGGCGACTGCAGGTGCACGACCATGGTCAGCGTCGGCGACTGCTTCTGGGTGGTCACGCCCTGGCGGCGCACGTCTTCGGGCAGGCGCGCTTCGGCCTGGGCCACGCGGTTCTGCACCTGCACCTGGGCCTGGTCCGGGTCGGTGCCGGGACGGAAGGTCACGGTGGTGACCAGCACGCCATCGGAGCCGGCGACGGACTTCATGTACATCATGTTTTCGACGCCGTTGATCGCTTCTTCAAGCGGCGTGGCGACGGTCTCGGCGATCACCTTGGGGTTGGCGCCCGGATAGGTGGCGCGCACCTGCACGCTGGGCGGGACGACCTCCGGGTATTCGCTGATCGGCAGCAGTGGCAGCGCGATCAGGCCGGCGGCGAAGATCACGATGGACAGCACCGCGGCGAAGATCGGCCGGTCGATGAAGAACTTGGAAATGTTCATGGGTGGCTCGCTCTCATGAGAGATGCTCTGGCTGCCGCACGGATGCGGGCCAAAGGGCGCCCGACGAACCGCCAAGGGCAGTCCGGGGCATTGCTTGGGACGCGCCGCGCTCCCTAATGGAACGCGGCGCTGTTGCGTCAGGCCGGGCGCGCGGTCATCCGCGCCGGCCGGCTTGCGGTCAGTCGACCATCGCCGTGGCCTTGCCCGCCGGCGGCGGCGCCATCGCCACGGCCTTGGCCTGCACCGGCATGCCGGGCATGAAGACCTTCTGCACGCCATCGACAATCACCTTGTCACCGGCCTTCAGGCCACCGCTGACGATGCGCAGGCCATCGGCCAGGCGGCCCAGCTGCACATCGCGACGCTGGGCCTTGCCTTCGCCATCCACGACGTAGACGTACTTGCGGTCCTGGTCGGTCAGCACGGCCTTGTCGTCGACCAGCATGGCCTCGAACTCACCGCTGCCCGGCAGCAGCACGCGGGCGAACAGGCCCGGCACCAGGCTGTGGTCGTCGTTGTCCATCAATGCCCGCACGCGGATGGTGCCGGTGCTGGCACTGAGCTGGTTGTCGACGAAATCCACCTGGCCGGCATGCGGATAACCGTCTTCACCGACCAGCGCGACCTTGACCGGCAGGTTGCCGTCGCGACCGCTCGGGCGCTCGCCTTCGCGGGCCAGCTGCGAGTAGCGCAGGAAGGTCGCTTCGTCCGCGTCGAAGTGCACCTGCACCTGGTCCGACACCACCGTGGTCAGCACGCTGGCCGCATCGCCGGCACCGACCAGGTTGCCGGCGGTGACCAGGGCACGACCGGCACGGCCGGCGATGGGCGCACGCACCTTGGTCCATTCCAGGTCCAGCCTGGCCGAATCCACTGCGGCCTGTGCGGCCTGGACTTCAGCACTGGCCTCTTCGGCCGCCGAACGACGCTGTTCGTACAACTCGGTCGACATGGCCTGCAGGTCGGTCAGCTTCTTGGCACGGTCGGCCTCGCCCCGGCTCTGGCCGGCGGCGCTGCGCGCACGGGCCAACTGGGCCTGGGCCTGGGCCAGCGCAGCCTTGTAGCTGCGGGCGTCGATGGTGAACAGCACATCGCCGGCCTTGACTTCATCGCCTTCGCGATAGCTCACCGAATCGATGTAGCCAGACACGCGCGGGCGCAGCTGCACGGTCTGCACCGCCTCGATGCGGCCGCTGAATTCGTCCCACTGCTTGATCGGCTTGATCAGCACCGGCGCGGCGCTGACGGCCGGAGGTGGCGGCGCGGCGGTTTCGGCGGCATTGCTGTTGCAGCCGGCAATCACGGCCACCGACAGTGCCAGTAGCGCGAAGGACGCCAGACGCTTGTTGCGCGAAAAGGATTGAGAAGTGATCTGGTTCATGACGGATTCTCGGGTGGGGAGAAAGGGGAAAGACGGGGAAGGCTGGGACCTCAACTTCACTTGAGGTCAAGCACTGGAAATGGCGGAGACCTGGGGCAGCGGGTCGAACAGGGTGCGCAGTGGCGGCGGCGTCCAGGCCGCGTCGAAACGGACGATGGCGCGTACCGGGCCGGGCTTGGTCGGGCGCAGCAATTCGACCGCCTTGCGGCCGACGCTCATCGCATCGGGCCAGCCCGCACAGGCATGCACGCGGTTCTTCGGCGTGGACAACGGATGCTCCACGGCCAGCAGTTGCACGCGTACGCCCAGCGGCGCGGCTTCCTCATGCAGCACCTTGGCCAGCATGTGCAGCGCGGCCGAGCCAATCGAGGCGTGGCCATGCCCTGCCCAACCGCATTCGGTGGCCGGCCCGCCGATCATCACGTAGTGCGTGGTGGCGTGTTCCTGCTGCAGCAGCGGCAACAGGTGGCGTGCCGCGGCCAGGTGCGCCAGCACGTCGGAGTCGAAACGCTCGCCGAGCTTGTCGCTGGACTTTTCCAGCAGGCGTCCGCTGAAAGAGGGCGCGAACAGGTGCGCGAACACCGCATGCAGGGTCACCCCGCGTGCCCGGATCTCATCGGCCAGCAGCCGCGCACCGGTTTCATCGATGACGCCTTCGCGCGGCAGCAGGGTCAGCTGCGACTCGTCGCGATAGCACTCAGCCAGCGCGTCCAGGTATTCGCCCCGCTCACCGATGGCCAGGACCGGACTGCCGGCTTCGATCAGCGCGCCAACCACGCCCGCACCGGCCGCGGTGTGCGCACCGAGCACCAGGGCAGTCGGAATGTAGCCCTTGGCGATCATCCCACTCACGGGAATTTTACTCCCGCCACCGGGATAATCCCAGAATCACGACCAAGCCGACGCGGCCCCTGCAGGCTGACCCTGGCCGCGCCAAGCTGGCTGCGGCGCATGGGTGCGAAATCACGCAAGCCCTTGCCGTTGCTGGAACCCACGAACGGAAGCCCCCGTGAAACGGCGCTTTCATTATGAACTTCCGGGTTCAATATTTTCTGGAAACGAGCGAGCAGCGACATGGCGGCGGGCGGAGTGATCAGGACAGGCGGCCACTTTAGTCGCGCATCCAGGACTTGATTAGTCTGGATTTGGGGGAATAATAATCCCGCTACCGGTCCAATCCCTCCCCAACGAGGAACCCCCATGTCCCACGATCTCAACGACACCCTGATCTTCGTCAAGGTGGTCGAGCAAGGCAGTTTCGTCGGCGCCGCCGCCGCACTGCGCCTGCCCAAGACCACGGTCAGCCGCAAGGTGCAGGAACTGGAAACCCGGCTCGGTGCGCAGCTCCTGCACCGGACCACACGCAAGCTGGGCCTGACCGAAGCCGGCAACGTCTATTACGAACACTGCCAGCGCATCGCCCGTGAACTGGCCGAGGCCGAAAGCGCCGTCGGCCAGCTCCACGCCGGTCCGCGCGGATGGCTGCGCGTCACTGCGCCCTACTCCATCGGCATCGACAAGATCGCCCCGTTGCTGGGTGAGTTCCATGCCCGCCACCCGGAGGTGCGCGTGGAACTGCTGCTCAGCAACGAACCCATGGACCTGATCGGCGGCGAAGTCGATGTCGCCCTGCGCTTTGGCAACCTGCCCGACTCCAACCTGATCGCACGCAAGCTCGGCGTACTCAGCACCCAGGTGTTCGCAGCCAAGAGCTACATCGCCCGCCATGGCGAACCGCTGCATCCGGACGACCTGCAATACCACCGCACCTTCGCCATGCCCAAGCACCGTCACGGCAACAGCTATAGCTGGACGATGGATGACGGCACCGGCGCCCGCGCGTTCACCGTCAATCCGATCCTGGTGGCCAATGATCCTTCCGCGTTCAAGGGCGCACTGCTGGGCGGCGAGGGCCTGGTGATCTCCGCCGACGTGACCATGAAGCCACTCGTGGAGAACGGCCTGGTCCAGCGCGTCCTGGCCGGCTGGACCGGCGGCGAGTACGTGCTCAACGCGGTCTTCCCCCGTGGCCACGTGCAGTCGCCCAAGGTCCGTGCCTTCGTCGACTTCCTGCTGGAACGACTGAACCTGGAGATCGACTACATGAGCGCGCACTGCCCGCTGATGCAGGGCAAGCGCGCCGCAGAGGAAGCCGGCGAAGCCAGCGAAGACGTCAAGCGCCTCCTCGAAGAAGCCATCGCCTGACGGCCAGCCCGGGCCGCCACCGATCCACGGGAAAAGCCGGCTGCAAGGCCGGCTTTTCACTGGCGTCCATCAGTCCGTTCTGGCCCTCACGGCAGATGCTTGTGACGACGATGGATACCTCGACTGGGACCAGCGAACTGCCTAGGCACCTGTTGAGGCGCGCCGCAAACCAGAGAGCATTGCTCGCTGGCCTTGGAGAAGAACTTTCCGCTAGCGCCGGTCAATGGCTGGTGGTGCAGTCCGCTTGCGCCAGCTTATCCAGCCGACCACAAGCGACAATGTCGCCACGATGCTCGGGGGCACAGCGTGCCCATACTCGCCGTGGATGATGACGGTCGCCAGGGCGGCCAACATGACTGCACAACCAAGCGCCGAACCCAACAGGCGGCTCGGCGCCCGGAAAAGCAGAATGGCAGCAGTGAGCTCGAGTGATCCGGTCACGAAATGGAACCAGCGCGGGTAGCCCCATTTCAGATACTCCCCATAGATGGATCCCGGGGCGAAGATATTGCTGAGCGAGCCCACGACGAAGAACACTGCAAGCGCCAGGGGCAAGATGTGGCGCCATGAGAATTTAGACATTTGTCCGACCTTGGATGACGGGCTTGCTGCCGAGGAATGGCATGAGTGCCTGGCCGACAAGCCAGATGATTTCCGACGAATACCGCGGCATGAAAAGGTGATTGACGGGCTCCGTCCTCACCACAGGAGGACGGGCGCCTGCTTCAACCAGGTGTCAGTCGTCAGTTGCTCCACCACGAACCGAGCGACATCGGCGCGCGCGATTTTCCCGCCGTTGATGCCGGCGAGGTCGGTCACAGCTCTCGAACTTCCACGTGCCGGATCGTTGGTGAGCATGCCGGGCCGGACAATGACCCAATCGAGTGAGCTGGCGCGGATCGCGGCTTCCTGGCGTCCCTTGTCCTTGTAGGCATGGCGCAGCAGCAAGGGCTGGAAGAGCCGATCGAATACGAAACCGCCGTGGCCGCGGCTGTTCCCGACCCCCAGCGCGGAGATGCAAACCAGGCGACGGACACCGCTGCGGTTCATTGCGGCGACCAGTGCGCCTGTCGCCTCGGTCAACAGGTTGACCTTGTTGAAAAGGCTAACGCCGCTCCCCAACGAGCTGACGACGGCATCACATCCCTCCAAGGCGCGCATCAGGACACCTTCGTCGCGAGCATCACCCTCGATGATGTCTGCCCCCGGGAGATCGGGCGCGCGCGCCTTCGAGCGAACCAGAACCACGACGGAATGCCCCTTCTCCAGGGCGTCGCGGACGATCAATCGTCCGGTTCCGCCAGTAGCACCCAAGACAAGTACCTTCATCTTCGACCTCGATCTTTGTTGGTATGAACACCCCATCCGCGGGAGGAATGGGCCCTTCCAGCTCCCTGCCGGCATCGTGCTGGGATCCAAGCCGTCGCCCCGCCCGTTCAACTTCCAGACGACGAAGCCGCTCCCGCGATGATCTGCTCGTCTGCCCGGGCCAGTGATGGGAAAGCGCACGGGAGCGGATGCTGGCAGGGAGTTCCGGGAGCAGGAGACCCGTTATTCGGTCCAGGTCTACTATAGAGACCGCTTCCGCGCGCCGTAAGGAGGCAGTTTTTTGTAACCACCTGATCCCGAGGAATTCCGCATGAGCAACGCATCAAGCGCCATCGAAAGATTCAGCCGATATCCGATGGGCGAGTCCACGTCCGCCCATTGCCCGGTGCGCGACGTGCTTGACCGTATCGGCGACAAATGGAGCATGCTCATGATCATGGCGCTCGCGATGCGACCGCACCGCTTCAACGAGCTTCACCGCGCTGTCCATGACATTTCCAAGCGCATGCTCACCCAGACCCTGCGCGACCTGGAGCGCGATGGACTGATCACCCGCCATGTCTTTCCGACCAAGCCGCCGGGCGTTGAATACCGCCTGGCCCCGTTGGGTCAATCGCTGCTGGACCCGATGGCGGGCCTCATTGATTGGGCCGATCGCCGCCATGGCGACATCCGTGCCGCACGCGCACGCTTTGACGACACCCGCGGCGATGCCCCACGTCAGGCTTCCGCCTCAATCAGAAGTGCCGCCTGACAACACCAAACAGCAAGGGTGATCAATCAAGCCGGCACGCCGTTCGCTCCCTGTCAGCACCTGCGGATATTCGGAAAGGGAAGGACAAACATTCGCGTGCAGCGAAGTGCCACACGCCACATCCGGAGCAGATGCCGGGCTGCGGATGCAGGGCTGAATGGGCACTTCCTAGCTTTGATGATCTGAGCGCGATAACACGATGGCAAACCAGAAACCGATGCATTGGGATGGCCACGAAAGCCGAAGACATGTATCCAGTTTCCACATATGCACTCAGATTGCGCTTACGAAAAAGCCGACCACAGGGGTCGGCTTTCTTGTTTCGGCTTGAACCCCTTGGGAATCAAGCCTCTATTGGTGGGCGGTGCAGGGATCGAACCTGCGACCCTTGCCGTGTGAAGGCAATGCTCTACCGCTGAGCTAACCGCCCGCGATGCAGGCCCTGAGGCCTGATCGGGGCGCAAATAATAATGGCCTTCTCGCATTCGGTCAAACCGTTTTTTTGACCTCATGCCATTCCCTCTTCCAACAGCCATCCTGCACGCTCTTCTGCGTGCACGCACATCCACGCATCGACGCCAGCCGCGATGAAAGACGCGCATGCACACGCGTTCCGCCCACCTGTTGAAAGTCCGTGATCAGCGCCAAGGGGCGCGCACGTGGAAGCACGCAGCAGGACAGATGGCCCGGTGATCGCGAAACACGCTTGGTCGCGCCGTACGCGCCTGCAACTGCTGGACGCCCGTAGACCTGGCTGCATCGCCAGCATCTTCGATGCCGAGGATGACCTGAATGGTGCCCGGAGCCGGAATCGAACCGGCAAGGGATTGCTCCCGGCGGATTTTAAGTCCGATGCGTCTACCAGTTTCGCCATCCGGGCAGGAAGGCAGGTGCGCAGGCTAGCAGGAAGCTAGCCGATGCGCCCATCGCTTCGATCCATCACCGCGCGCTTGCGGCATCGATTCATCGCGATGTTCAAACAGCGAACGACTCATCCGCGCGCATCAGGAACAAGGATTTTCCGAAAGCAATGCCTGACGCTGCGCAGCGATGGTCCGAAGATTGGCCGCCACTGATGGCGAGCCACAAAAAAGGCCCCGTCTCCAGGGCCTTGATTGTGAAACCGGCAATGTCGGTTTCGAATTGGAGCGGGATAAGAGACTCGAACTCTCGACCTCAACCTTGGCAAGGTTGCGCTCTACCAACTGAGCTAATCCCGCGTTTTGAAACTGAAATTCCGGCGAACCGAAGCTTCTTCTGAATTTTGGAGGCCTGGGTCGGAATCGAACCGGCGTACGCGGATTTGCAGTCCGCTACATGACCACTCTGCCACCAGGCCGGTGACGCGCGGTTGGCCTTTCGACCTTCCGATAAAAACAAAACCCCTGGCTGGGGGTTTCGTCGGCACCCTTGAAGCAGACATCACCACAAGCGCGTTTTGAAACTTGGAGCGGGATAAGAGACTCGAACTCTCGACCTCAACCTTGGCAAGGTTGCGCTCTACCAACTGAGCTAATCCCGCGTTTCGAGAGGCGAAATTGTAGTGTCTTTCTTGGCCGTGTCAACGGCTGTTTGCTCATCTGCCCGAAGACTTGGCCAAGCGGCCCGCAGATACTGGTATCCCGAGTACAGCGTGAGCAGTGCAGCGACCGCCAGCAGCCAGTCGCCCAGGTGGAAAACGGGCACGCTCATCCAGATGTTGCTCAAGCTGTGGCTGGCCGGGCGCACCGAATACAGCAGGCAGCCCAGCGCCACCATCTGCACGGTGGTCTTGACCTTGCCGATCCAGGCGACCTTGACCTTGCCGCGCTGGCCGATCTCCGCCATCCACTCGCGCAGGGCCGAGACCGCGATTTCACGGCCGACGATGACCGCCGCCCAGAACGCCATCCACGGCGTGGGGTGGCCCTGCACGATCAGGAACAGCGCAACGGCCACCATCAACTTGTCGGCCACCGGGTCCAGGAAGGCACCGAAGGCCGAGTACTGGTGCCAGCGGCGCGCGATCCAGCCATCGAGCCAGTCGGTGAACGCCGCGACGGCAAACACGGTCACCGAGGCGATGCTGGTCCACCAGAACGGCAGGTAGAACACCACGACGAGTACGGGGATCAGGACGATCCGGAGCAGGGTGAGCCAGGTGGGGATGGTCAACTTCATGTTCGATCAGGGCCGGGCGCGGTGGGATTGGCCGGTGCAGGCAGTCCGTGCAGGTTAGCGTAGATGCGCTGCGCGAGCGCGTGATTGACGCCATCCACCCGCGCGATTTCTTCCACGCCGGCGGCCTTGAGGCCTGAAAGTCCGCCAAAATGCTTGAGCAGGCTCGCACGCCGACGAGGACCGATGCCGGCGATGTCTTCCAGCTTGCTGGTGGTGCGCGCCTTCTGTCGCTTGCCGCGGTGGCCGGTGATGGCGAAGCGGTGTGCTTCGTCGCGCACCTGCTGGACCAGTTGCAACGCCGGCGACGCCGCGCCGGGATTCACTTCACGGCCGTCGTCCAGGATCAGGGTCTCGTGGCCGGCGCGGCGCTCCACGCCCTTGGCCACGCCCACCAGCACGACCCCATCGACGCCCAGGTCAGCCAACGCCGCACGCGCCTGGTTCAACTGACCAGTGCCGCCATCGATCAGCAACACGTCCGGCAACACCGTGCCCTCCTCCATCGCGCGGCGGAAGCGACGTTCAATCGCCTGGCGCATGGCTGCATAGTCGTCGCCCGGCTCGATCCCGGTGATGTTGAAGCGCCGGTACTGCGAGCGCACCGCGCCCTTGTCATCGAATACCACGCACGAGGCCACCGTCGCCTCGCCCATCGTGTGGCTGATGTCGAAGCATTCGATCCGCTGGGCCGGCGCAGGCAGGCCCAACAGCTCCTGCAGCGCAACGCTGCGCGCGGTCTGTGCGTTGCGACTGGTCATCTCCGTAGCCAGGGTGATCTCGGCATTGCGCCGCGCCAGGTCCAGGTAACCGGCGCGCTCGCCGCGCACGCTCCACTTCAACTGCACCTTGCGACCGGCACCCAAGGTCAGCGCCGCTTCGATCAGTTCGGCTTCGGGGATTTCGCGGTCCAGCAGGATTTCGCGCGGCGCGACCTGTTCTGCGTAGTACTGCGACACGAACGCGGCCAACACTTCGTCGGCGCTTTCCTCGCCGTTGGTGCGTGGATAGAAGGCGCGCGTGCCCAGGTTGCGACCGTCACGGAACGCCAGCAGCAGCACGCAGGCGGTGCTGCCGTGCATCGCACAGGCCAGCGCATCCAGGTCGGCCGCATGCCCGTCCACGTACTGGCGCGACTGCATGCCGCGCAAGCGCTTGAGCAGGTCGCGCAGGCGCGCAGCTTCTTCGAACTCGAGTTTTTCGGCGGCGCGTTCCATCTCGCCGGTGAGCTCATCGCTGAGCTCGTCACTGCGCCCGCCCAGGAACAGCGAGGCCCGATGCACCGATTGGTCGTAATCGGACTGGCTCACCAGGTCCACGCACGGCGCGGTGCAGCGCCCGATCTGGTACTGCAGGCACGGCCGCGTGCGATTGCGGAAGACACTGTCCTCGCAGTTGCGCAGCTTGAACAGCTTTTGCATCAGGTTGAGTGTGTCGCGCACCGCGCCGGCGCTGGCGTAGGGGCCGAAATAGCGCCCCTGGATCGCGCGCGGCCCGCGATGCAGCGCGATCCGCGGGAAATCCTCGCGGGTCAGCAGTACGTACGGGTAACTTTTGTCATCGCGCAGCGAGACGTTGTACCGCGGCGTCAGCGACTTGATCAGCTGGTTTTCCAGCAGCAGCGCTTCGGATTCGGTGCGGGTGACGGTGACATCCATCCGCGCGATCTGCGCAATCATCGCGATGGTGCGCGGGTTGCGCGGCGCGTTGTTGAAATAGCTGCCCACGCGGTTGCGCAGCGCCCGTGCCTTGCCGACGTACAGCAACGTGTCGTCGGCGGCGTACATGCGGTACACGCCTGGCGCAGTGCTCAGACCTGCAGCGAATGCCTTGCCGTCGAACGTGTCTTCGGGTTTTGGGACTGCGCGACGGTTCATTCGTCGATCGGCACCTGCGTCAGCGTGTTGCTGGCCAGATCTAGGCACAGCACCGCGTGCGCATCGGTTTCGGAGATCCACAGCTTGCCACCGAAGGCGGCGATACCGGCCGGCCCGGCCAGCTTGCGCAGGTCGAGCGTAGCCACCACCCCACCACCCAGGCGCAGGCTGCGGATGCGGCCGTTGCCGGTATCGGCGATCCACAGCAGCGGCGAATCCGGGTCCAGCGCCAGGGCTTCGGGCGCCTGCAGCCGCGCCTGCTGGCGCTGGCCGTCGGCGTCGCCGAACTCCCACATGCCCTGCCCGACCAGCGTCTGGGTCAGATCGCCGCGCAACTGCACGCCGCGGATCGAGGAAGCCAGCGTGTCCGCGACATACAGCGCCTGCTGGACCTGCGCCAGGCCGCTGGGCTGGGCGAAGCTGGCCAGGATGCCGGCGCCATCGCGTTGGCCCATCTGCCCTGATCCGGCACGGCATTCCAGCACGCCCAGGCCATCGCCGTGGTTCCAGGTCCAGACACGGTTGTCGCCGGCCAGGGTCACGTGCAGGTCACCATTGCCGGCCACCAGCGCGGTTGGCGACGGCAGCGAGACATCCTTCAGCGAACGGATCGGCCCTTCAGACGGCATCGTCGCGCGGCGGTTGCCCAGGACCGTCTGGACCGCGCCGCTGCGCAGATTGATCCGACGCAGCAGATGGTTGCCGGTGTCGGCCACGTACAGCTCTTCGCGCAGCAGCGACAGGCCGTTGGGGCGACAGAAGCTGGCGGTCTCCGGCTCGCCATCCAGGGCATCGGCCGTGCCGTTGCCGAACCGGCGCAGCACGCGGCCGGCATGAGTGCATTCCAGGATCTGGTGGTGGCCGCTGTCGGCCACGTACAGGCGTTCGGCGGTAGCAACCAGGCCGGTGGGAAAGCGCAACGGCGTGCGCGGCTCCAGCTGGGTTTCTACTCGACGCACGTCTTCCCGCGGCTCGGGTAGCGGGTCGCAAAGCGTGGAAATGGCCGTCTCCAGCGCACCGGTGCCAGGGCTGCCGACGATGCGCTCGACCATCCGCCCCTTGGCGTCGATCAGCACCACGGTCGGCCAGGATTCGATGCCGAAACGCTGCCAGACATGCCAGTTCAGGTCATGCACGATCGGAAACGTGACCCCATGCCGGCGCAGGCGCTTGAGCACCGCCGACGGATCGCGATGCGCGTCGAAACGCGGCACGGCCAGCACCAAGACCTGCAGCCGGCCCGGATACCGGCGTTGCAGCAACGCCAGGTCGGCCAGCCGCTGCATGCACCAGGCCGAAGCCGGGTCCACGAAGGCCAGCGCCACCGCGCTGCCCTCCAGCGATCGCAGGGCGATGGGCGCTGCGTTCAGCCAATGCAGGCCGTGCGGAAAATCGGGAGCGTGGATGGCGGTCATGTGCCCTGGATTATGCCGGAGGCGTGTTCACGCGTCGGACCAGGCCCGCCCGGGCTGCCGGATCGAGCAACCGATCCGGATTCCAGCGCGCAGGCACAACTCCGCTCAGGACAGGCCATCCAGATGGCGCTGGGCGCGCGCCAGGTCCTCGGGCGTATCCACGCCCGGCGGGAACTCGGCTGGCGTCAGGGCCACCGCGATCCTGAAGCCGGCTTCCAGCGCGCGCAGCTGTTCCAGTGATTCGGTCCGCTCCAGGCGTCCAGGCGGCAGGGCGGCGAACTGGCGCAAGAAGCCGGCGCGGTAGGCATAGATACCGATATGGCGCAGGAATGGCGCAGGCGATTCAGGCAGCACGTCGCGGCTGCGCGCGAACCCGTCGCGATGCCAGGGCAGCGGCGCGCGGCTGAAATACAGGGCATCGCCGTTGTCGGCCACCACCAGTTTGACGGCGTTGGGATCGAAGACCTGCTCGGCCTCGGTGATCGGCGTGGCCAGGGTCGCCATCGGATGGCCGCTGGACGACAGCGCGGCCGCAACCGCGCGAATGCCCTCGGGCGGCGCGAACGGTTCATCACCCTGCAGGTTCACCACCAGGGTGTCGTCGCTCCAGCCGGCGATCCTGGCGCACTCGGCCAGGCGGTCGCTGCCCGAAGCATGACTGGCCGCGGTCATCGCCACCTGGACGCCGCTGCCTTCCAGCACGCGCGCGACGCGCTCATCGTCGGTGGCGACCCAGACTTCGCGCGCGCCGGCAGCCAGCGCGCGCTCGGCCACGTGCAGCACCAGCGGCCGGCCACCGAGCAGGCGCAGCGGCTTGCCCGGCAGGCGCGAGGCATCGTGGCGTGCGGGGATGGCGACGACGAAGGGTTCGTTCAATTCAGACATGCGCAGGCTCCATGGCCAGCCTCCAAAAGGGATGGAGTGGCGTCATTACGGTGTATTCCGAGGCCGCGACCATGGGGCTGCACACAGCGCCTGTAGAGCGGAGCTTGCTCCGCTGGCAGCCTCCCCTGTGACCCGACCGGAGAGCAGCGGAGCAAGCTCCGCTCTACGGGGCGCGTTTGTGCGATCTGCCTCACGGCTTTTCCGCCACCTTTGCACGGGCCGCGCGCAGCGGCAGCAGGCGCGCATCCAGCGCCACCCAGAAGGCCTCCGGCAGCTCGGCGTCGATGGGCACGCTGTAGGCCCAGTCGCCGGCAAGGCCCGCACATTTCACGGCATCCTTTTCGGTCATCAGCACCGGCAGCTCGCTGCCAAACTGCAGATCCTCGGCGCGGTAGGCGTGGTGGTCGTCGAAGGCGTGCGGGACCACGCCGATGCCATAGTCGCGCAGCATGTCGAAGAAGCGCGCCGGATTGCCGATGCCGGCGACCGCATGCACGCGGTGCCCGCCGAACGCCGACAGCTGCAGCGGCTTGCCCGCGACCAGCGGCACTGCGCGGTCCGAATGCAGCGTCATCGCCCATTCGCCGAAACCGGCGCTGCCGCCGTTGACCACGCGGAAATCGCAGCGCAGGCCGCGCGCTGCGGGCTCGCGCAGCGGACCTGCCGGCAGCAGGCGGCCATTGCCGTAGCGGCGACGGCCGTCGATGACCTCGATTTCCAGGTCGCGCCGCAGGCGGTAATGCTGCAGGCCATCGTCGCAGACCACGATGTCGCAGCCTTCGGCGGCCAGCGCACGCGCGGCGGCCACGCGGTCGCGATCCACGCGCACGCGCACGCCGGTCCGGCGCGCAATCAGGACCGGCTCGTCGCCACCATCGGCTGGCGCGGTCTGCAGGTCCACCCAGCGTGGTGTTTTTTCATTGCTGCGGCCGTAACCGCGACTGGCCACGCCGGGGTTCCAGCCGGCATCGCGCAGGCGCTGGACCAGGGCGATGGTCAGCGGCGTCTTGCCGGTCCCGCCGACCGTGACGTTGCCGACCACGATCACCGGCACCGGCGCGCGCTTGCGGCCAAGCAGGTGCAGGCGGAACAACGCCGCACGCAGCTTCAGCACGCCTGCATAGACATGCTCCAGCAGGGCCGCCAGCGGTGGGACCGGCGCACCGTCGAACCAGTGGCGCGGGGTCTTGGGCGCTTTGCTCATTCGGCCTCGCGGAACTGCGCACCGTGCAGCTGTGCGTACAGGCCGCCCCTGGCCAGCAGTTCGGCGTGCGTGCCCTGCTCCACCAGGCAGCCATGATCGAGCACCAGCACCTGGTCGGCGTGTTCGATGGTCGAAAGGCGGTGGGCGATGACCAGCGTGGTGCGGTCGGGCATCAGCTTGGTCAGCGCATCCTGCACCAGGCGCTCGGATTCGTTGTCCAGTGCGGCGGTGGCCTCGTCCAGGATCAGGATCGGCGCGTCCTTGAGCATCGCCCGGGCGATCGCCAGGCGCTGGCGCTGGCCACCGGAGAGCTTGCCGCCCTTGACGCCGATCGAGGTGTCCTTGCCTTCCGGCAACTGTTCGACGAACTCCATCGCGTGGGCACCGTGCAGGGCATGCTCCAGCGCCTGTTGATCGGCGGACTGCATTTCGCCATAGGCGACGTTGGCCGCGACGGTGCCGTCGAACAGCATCACCTGCTGGCCGACCAATGCGATCTGCCGGCGCAGGTCAGCCAGCGCGTAGTCCTGCAGCGGTTCGCCATCGACCAGGATCTGCCCGGCCTCCAGATCGTAGAAGCGCGGGATCAGCTTGATCAGGCTGGACTTGCCGCTGCCCGAGCGCCCGACGATGGCAGTCACCGTGCCCGGTTTGGCGACGAAGCTGATGTGCTCCAGCGCCGGCTTGCTCTGGCCCGGGTAGCGCGCAGTGACATCGCGGAACTCGATCGTGCCCTTGGCCCGACCCAGCGTGCGCGTGCCGGTGTCCGATTCATCCGGCGCGTCCAGCACCGAGAACAGGCGTTCGGCCGAAGCCACGCCGCGCTGCAGGACGTTCTGCACGCTGGTGAGGTTCTTCAGCGCCGGGATGATGCCTGCCATCGACAACAGCAGCGAGAAGAAGCTGCCGGCATCCAGCCGTCCCGCCCGGGTTTCGTAACCTGCAATCAATAACAGTCCAGCCAGGCCGATGGCGCCCATCATCTGCACCGTCGCGGTGGAGAGGCCGCGGGTGGACTCGACCTTCATCGCCAGACGCAGATTATTGTCGGCGAGCGCGTGATAGCGCGTCAGCTCGGACTGCTGTGCACCGTAGATCTTGACTTCCTGCTGATTGGATAGGGTTTGGTCAGCCGACTGCAGCAGCTGGGCACCACTTTCCTGGATGCGATGGCTGACACGTCGGTAACGCTTGGCCACCTTGTTCATCACGAATGCCAGCGGCGGCACCAGCACGACGATCGCCATGGTGACTTGCCAGCTGACAATCAACATATTGACCAGTAGTGCAAGCGCCTGCAGCCCCTGCTGAATCATGGTTTTGAGAGCGTCCACCGCGGCCTGTGCGACCTGGTCGGAGTCCGACCCCAGGCGCACCAGCATCGACGGCACGGGCTCGGCATCGAAACGCGCACCCGGCAAGCGCAGATATTTCCCCAGCACCTTGACACGCAGGTCGCGCGCGATGCTGCGCGCCGCGCGCCCCATCGACATATCGGTGATGTAGCCGGCGATGCCGCGCACCAGGAACAACAACACGATCATCACCGGCATGACCCAAAGCGCCTGCGGCGGCCCCTCATTGAGGAAGGTCTTGTTGGTGATCGGCGCCATCAAATGCGCAAAGCCCGCGGTGCCTGCCGCCTCCACCATGGCAGCGATGAAGGCCACAACCAGCAGCACCCGATACGGCTTGGCGAAGGTCAGCAGCCGGCGATAGGTTTTCCAGCCCGAATCTTGCGAGGCTGCGCTCACTTGGCCTGCTCCGGTGCGGTGGCGATCGACACCCGCTTGAAATTGAGTTGGGCCAGCGCGTCCAGTGCCGTCACCACCGCCTGGTGCGGGGTGCGGCCATCGGCGCGCAACAGGACTGGCTGGCCGCGGTCGGTGCCTGCGGCCTGGTTGATGGCCTGCTTGAGCGCATCGACATCGGTGCGCAGTACTTCGCTGTCACCGACGAAATAGCGGCCTTCGGCATTGACCAGCACGCTCAACGACTTGGCCGGTACATCCGAAGGCTGCTGCGATGCCGACGGCAGCTTCAACTGCAGGGTCGAACGCGCGTCGAAGGTGGTGGTGATCACGAAGAAGATGATCAGGACCAGGATCACGTCGATCAGCGGGACCAGGTTGATTTCCGGCTCGTCGTGGGCACGGTCGTCACGGATACGCATGCGCAGGCTCAGTCGTGCTGCCGCGGGGCAGCGGCGTTGCGCATTTCCAGCGCATCGGACAGCGCCATGGCCTGCTGCTCCATCTCCACCACGTAGCCGGTGATCCTGCCGCGGAAGTAGCGGTGGAAGATCAGCGCCGGGATCGCCACCAGCATGCCGGTGGCGGTGCACACCAACGCCTTGCCGATGCCTCCGGCGAGCTGGTTCACGTCGCCCAGGCCGTGGTCCAGGATGCCCATGAACATCTGGATCATGCCGACCACGGTGCCCAGCAGGCCCAACAGCGGGCCGGCCGCGGCAATCGTGCCCAGGGTGTTGAGGAAGCGCTCCATCCGATGGACCAGATGGCGGCCGGTGTCCTCGATGCGCTCGCGGACGATGTCGCGCGACCGATGGCGCACGTCCAGCGCGGCGGCGAGCAGCGCGCCCAGCGGCGAGGTCTGGCGCAGCGATTCGATGTGCGAGCTTTCCAGGTCGGCCGAAGCAGCCCAGCGGCGGACTTCCTCACCCAGGCCCGGCGGCAGGATCTCCTTGCGACGCAGGCTCCAGAAGCGTTCGACCACGATGGCCAGGGCCAGCACCGCGAGCAACAGCAGCGGAATCATGGGCCAACCGCCCGCCTTGACCAGTTCCAGCACGTTCAATCCTCCGGCATGCGCGGCCGTTCGGTAACAGACCGATAGGATAGCGCAGCGCCCTGCTTCACTCCGGCGGCGTCCCAAAGCCTGCGCTTGTCGACACGTCGCTCGCGCACGGCGACCCCGCCGCCGTCCAGCCACACCATCAGCGCGCCACTCTCAGCGGTATTGAGGACTTCGGCGCCTGCCTGCTGCCAGCGGTGCACGATCCGTGGCTGGGGATGGCCGAACCGGTTGCCGTCACCGGCCGACACCAGTGCCAGCCGCGCGCCGGTGGCCTGGACGAACGCCGGATCGGACGACTCGCCACTGCCGTGATGCGCGGCCAGCACCACCTGCGCCCGCAGCTTGCCAGGCTGGGTACGCACCAGCTCGCGTTCGATCACCTGGCCGATGTCACCGGTCAGCAGTGCGGCGCCGCTTGCCGTTTCCACCCGCAGGACGCAGCTGGCTTCGTTGCCCAGGTACGGAAAGCCGCGCCCCGGATGCAGGACTTCGAAGCGCACCCCATCCCAATGCCACGCCTGTCCCGCCCGGCACGCGGTCTGCAGGGGTACCGGCGCGCCGGCCGGGCTCAACACCTCCAGCACCGGCATCCCCAGCCGCACCGCCCCCAGGCCACCGGCGTGGTCGGCATCGCCGTGGCTGACCATCACCCGATCCAGTCGCACGACGCCCAGCGCATGCAGGGCCGGGACGACGACGCGCTCGCCAGCATCGAAGCCATCGGCAACGGCCGGCCCGGTATCGAACAGCAGCGCATGGCCGTGGGTGCGCACCAGCACCGACAGGCCCTGCCCCACGTCCAGCACGGTCAGGGTCGCCGCGCCTTGCGCCGGACGGCCGGTGTCCGGCCACAGCAGCGGCAGCCACAACAGCAGGGCAAGCGGCTTGCCGGGCACGCCGCGCGGCAGCAGTAACCAGAAGGCCCCCGTCAGCGCCAGTGGCAGCGCGTACCAGGCGCCTTCGGGCAACCACCACAGCGCGAACGGACGCTGCGCCATCCACGCGAACAGCTGCCAGCTTGGCTCGAACGCATGTCCCGCCAACCACCACACCGGCCTGCCCCAGCCAGCATGCAACGCTTCAAGCCCGGTCCCGAGCAGCGCCAATGGGACCACCACCAGGCTCCACCACGGAATCGCGACCAGGTTGGCCAGCGGCCCGGCCAGCGAGGCCTGGCCGAACAGCACCACCGTCAGCGGCAGCAGGCCCAGCGTGGCCACGCCCTGCGCGGACAGAAATTGCCGCAGCATCGGCGCATCGCTGCGCGGCAGGCACCACAGCAACCAGCCCACGCCGGCAAAGCTCAGCCAGAACCCGGCCACCAGCGGCGACAGCGGATCGACCAACAGCACCGCCAGCGTCGCCAAGGCCAGCGAGCGCACCCCACCGGCCGGACGCCGTCCGCACCGCGCCAGCGCCACCACCGCGATCATCAGCAGGGTGCGCACCGTCGGCAGTGAGAAACCTGACAACAGCGCGTAGCCGGCCGCGAACACCAGCGCCGCCAGGCCTGCGGCCATCGCCCGCGGCAGGCGTCGCCCCAGCATCGGCCACAGCCGCCACAATCCAGCGGCCAGCAACGCGCCGAAGCCGGCCACCAAGCCAACGTGGAAACCGGAGATCGCGATCAGGTGGGTCAGCCCGGCCGCGCGCAGCGTGTTCCAGTCCACGTCATCCAGGCCACCGGTATCGCCCAGTGCCAGCGCGCGGATGAAGCGCCGCGCGTCGGCAGGCGCCTGCGCCGCGATCCGGGCGGACATGCGCTCACGCCAGGCATCCACGCCACGCCCGGGTGACAACACCCGTGCTTGCTCCGCCTGGCGCACATATCCGGTCGCCGCCACGCGCCGCGCCAACGCGTAACGCTCGCTGTCGAAGCCACCTGGATTGGCCAGGCCGCGCGGCGCGCGCAGGCGCACGACCAGGCTCCAGCGCGTGCCCGCATGCAGCTGCGTGCGCGGCCCCGGCGTGGTGGCGCCGAAGTCGTCGTACCAGGACAGCTGCAGGCGTCGCCCGCAACCGGGTGTCGGTGCACCCGGGCACGCATCAGCCAGGAAATCAAAACGCGTGCGCCGGGCCTCAGCCTGCGGCAGGCCGACGATGCGGCCTTCGATCACCAGGTCGCGCTTCTCCCACTGCGCGGGAAGCTGCGCCGACAGTGCCCAGCCCGCCTGCAATCCGGCCCAGCCGAAACCCACCAGCAGCGCAGCCACGACCCGCCACGCGCCGGGGCGGAACCACAACATCGCCCCCAGCCCGGACGAAGCAACCAGCACCGCGCGATGCGGCAACACCGGCCACCACAGGCAGGTGCAGACGCCGCACAGCAGCGCGGTGGCGACCGCAACGCCGAACGGCGCCACCTTCCCATCCGCACCTGCCGAAAACGGCCATGCGACGCGCGTCCGCCATCCCTGGGTCCATTGCATCGGCGGCCTCCTGCCTGCGCTGCCTTGCCAGCATGCCGCGGCGCGATCCACCCGCACCATCGGCACAGCGCGCGCGGGTTTGTCAGGCAAATCCGAACCGCCATCGTGCTGCGTTACCATCGCCGCGCGTCAGACCAGCCAGGTCCGTGTCAGCCGCCGCCCTTCCCGCCGCACTGCGGCTCCTGCGCGCCCTCATTCCATGTCCAACGCTCCCTTCCGCGCCGGCAAGGCCGCCGTCGCCTTCATCCTGGTCACCGCGATGCTCGACGTGGTGGCGATGGGGATCATCATTCCGGTCCTGCCACACCTGATCGAGGAATTTTCCGGCAGCAGCGCGCGCGCCGGGCTGATCAATGGCGTGTTCGTCGCGCTGTGGGCGCTGATGCAGTTCCTGGTCTCGCCCATCGTTGGCTCGCTGTCGGACCGCTACGGACGGCGGCCGGTGATCCTGATGTCCACCGCAGGCCTGGCGATCGATTACGTGCTGATGGCCGTGGCCCCGAACCTGTGGTGGCTGGCGGTCGGGCGCATCGTGTCGGGCATCACCACAGCCAGCTTCACCACCGTCTACGCCTACATGGCCGACATCACCACGCCGCAGAACCGGGCGCGCGGCTACGGCCTGATCGGCGCGGCATTCAGCGCCGGCTTCGTCGCCGGCCCGTTGATTGGCGGCGTGCTGGGCGAATGGTCACCGCGCGCACCGTTCTGGGCGGCGTCGGTGATGAGCGGGCTGGCGTTCTGCTATGGCCTGTTCGTGCTGCCCGAATCGCTGACCACCGAACGGCGCATGGCGTTTTCCTGGCACCGTGCCAATCCGCTGGGCGCGCTGCGCCTGCTGCGCTCGCATGCCGAACTGACCGGGCTGGCCGTGGTGAATTTCCTGCTGTACTTCGCCCACCACGTGTTCTCGGCGGTGTTCGTGCTGTACGCGGGCCAGCGCTACGGCTGGGGCGCGTGGCAGGTCGGCATGCTGCTGGCGCTGGTCGGTGCGCTGGACATGTTGGTGCAAGGCCTGCTGACCGGGCCGATGAGCAAGCGCCTCGGCGACCGCCGCACGATGATCGTCGGCCTGTGCTTCGGCGCGATCGGCATCGCCTGCATGGGCCTGGCGCCGACCGGCTGGTTGTTCGTCGCAGCGATGCTGCCCAACGCGCTGTGGGGCGTAGCGATGCCGACCATCCAGTCGCTGATGACCCAGCGTGTGTCCGAATCCGAACAGGGCCAGCTGCAGGGCGCCAACAATTCGGTGGGCGCCATTGCCGGCGTGCTCTCGCCGGTGTTCTTCGGCTGGGTGTATTCGGCCTCGGTCGGGCCGCAGGCCAGGATTCCCTACATCGGCACCGCGTTCCTGATCGCCGCGGGCGTGCTGGCCGCGGCCGCGCTGATGGGCGTGGTCGGTGGACGCCGCCTGGAACCGGCTCAGGGGCTGGGAGGCAATCGAACGCCGTAGCGAGCGCATCGCCAGGTGTTCATGGCGGCGGCCGCAGCAGGCGGGCGCTTGCCTCTCAGCCTCTCACGCCAGCGACCAGCGCCCCAGTTCGTCGTAGGGCGCGCCGCTCACCCCGCGCAGCAGCACGACACTGTCGAACGCCAGCCGCACCGGCGCGCAGTCCTCGGGCGGCGCACGCCGGTCATCGTTGTGGCCCAGGGTCAGGTGCGGGTGGAACGCCGGCGATTTGGCCAGCAGCAGCCGGTTGAGCATCGCGGCCTGGCGCATGTGCACTTCCAGTCCGGCCAGGGCGCGTGGCGTCTGCGAGGCCACCAGCACCACCGAATTGCGGCCGAACACCGCCACCTGGTCCAGGGTCAGCACGAAGGCATCGCCTTGCACGGCGCTCATCGCCCGCCCCGCGCCGGCAACCAGCGAGGGAATCTGTTCGTCCATCGGCTGGCCCAGGTACAGCAGGGTCACGTGGCGCTTGGCCGCCAGCACCGGCTTCATCCGGCCGAAGCGCGTGGCGTGCAGACGCGTGGCCTCGTCCAGCACCGCCTGATCGCCTTCCGAAGGCATCAGGGCGAAGAACAGGCTGGGCGGCGGCGTGCTGGGCCGGGCGAAAAAATCGTCCTGCATGGTGTTTCAAGATTCCCTGTAAGCACCGGCAACGCGCGGTGCGTCACCGGGCCAGACGGCCAGTCGCGAACGCCGCGACTGGCCGCGCTGCATCAGATCGCGGCGGTGATGACGATCTCGACCTTCCACTCCGGATTGGCCAGCTGCGCCTGCACGGTGGCCCGGGCCGGGGTGTGGCCGGGGACGACCCAGGTTTCCCACTCGGCATTCATGCCGGAAAACTCGGACAGGTCGGCCATGAAGATCTCGGCGCGCAGGATTTTGGACTTGTCCGAACCGGCCTGCGCCAGCAGCGCGTCGATATGGCCCAGCACCTCGCGGGTCTGGGCGCTGATGTCGCCGCCGGCTTCGGCAATCTGCCCGGCCAGGTAGGCCACGCCGTTGTGCACGGTCATCTCGGACATGCGGGGACCGGTATCGAAACGCTGGATCATGGAAGGCAGCTCGTCTGGGGTTGTGAGGCGCGCCACGCTACCGGCCCGGCGCCTCGCTGCCAAGCGCCGCTCACAAGGGCTGGCGGCTGGATGCTGCGTTCCAGGCGCAGCGCGGCGTTTCCACCGCCAGCGAACACCCTGGCGCCCACCATCGGCAGCTTCATCATTTCCCAGCCCCCGAGGCATTCCCATGGCCGACAGCAACGCCAGCGCCACCCTCCTGTTCTCCCCGACCCGGCTCGGCGACATCGCCCTGGCCAACCGCGTGGTCATGGCCCCGCTGACCCGCGACCGCGCCATCGAAGGCCGCGTGCCCACGCCGCTGGCCATCGACTACTACACCCAGCGCGCCAGCGCCGGCCTGATCATCGCCGAGGCCACCCAGATCAATCCGCTCGGCCAGGGCTACCTGGATACGCCCGGCATCTACAGCGCCGGGCAGATCAGCGGCTGGAAGGCCGTGACCGACGCCGTGCACGCGGCTGGCGGCAAGATCGTGCTGCAGCTCTGGCATGTGGGCCGCATCTCGCACGTCAGCCTGCTGCCCGAAGGCGAAGTGCCGGTCGCCCCCAGCGCGATCCGCGCCAACAGCAAGACCTTCACCGCCAACGGCATGGAAGACGTGTCCGCGCCGCGCGCGCTCGGACTGGACGAAATCCCGCAGCTGATCGCCGATTACCGCAGTGCCGCGCGCAACGCCATCGATGCCGGCTTCGACGGCGTGGAAGTCCACGCGGCCAACGGCTACCTGATCGACCAGTTCCTGCGCGATGGCAGCAACCACCGTACCGATGCCTATGGCGGCAGCATCGAGCACCGCACCCGCCTGCTGACCGAAGTCGTGCAGGCCGTGGCCGATGAAATCGGCGCTGGCCGCACCGGCGTGCGCCTGTCACCGGTCACGCCGGCCAACGACGCCCGCGATTCCGATCCACAGCCGTTGTTCGAACGTGCGGTCAAACGCCTGGACGACATCGTTGGCCTGGCTTTCATCCACGTGATCGAGGGCGCCACCGGTGGCCCACGCGACAACATCGCCTTCGATTACGCCGCGCTGAGGGCCAAATTCCACGGTCCGTGGATCGTCAACAACGGCTACGACAAGGCCATGGCCACCGCCGCACTGAGCACGGGCCAGGCCGACGCGGTCGCCTTCGGCCGGCCGTTCATCGCCAATCCCGACCTGGTCGCCCGCCTGCGTCATGACGCACCGCTGGCGCAGTTCGACCAGAACACGCTCTATGGCGGCGGCGCCAGGGGCTACACGGACTATCCGGCGCTGGATGCGCACACTGCCGGCTGAGTCTTCCACCATGTCCTGCCGTGCATTGCGGCAGGACCTAGCACGCCCTTCATGGTTCGTGAAGGGCGTGTGGAACCTCCTGTGTTATCCTAAGCATGTTCCACGCAGCTACGCGCGCGTTTCGTCCGGCCATTCCGGCGCTCGTCTCTCGCTTTCCTCCTCAGGTTCCTCGCCTCCGCTGGTGAGTGAATCCTTCCTCGAGCGCCCTGCCGGGCCTTCTAACCCAGCGTCGCGATAACGCCCCCGGCGTTGGTTTCTCGCGGATGCATGCCCTTGCCTCGATCCGCCACTGCGAATCTTCCGCGGGGCGGCCCGGCATACGTACGTCGCACGTCCCCCCGGCCGGCAGGCCACTCACCGTCAAGGCCACCTCCGCTGTCCAGCATCCGCACACCCAAGGCAACGCGTTGAACGCGATCGACGATTTCGAAACAGGTGTCGATCCAGCCGTGCACTGCGGCGGCTGCGATGCGATCTGCTGCCGCCTGACCGTGGTCCTCGACGCTGACGACAACCAGGTGCCTGGCCACCTGACCGCCCGCACGCACGACGGACTGCGCGTGATGGCCCGTGACGAAGAAGGCTGGTGCGTGGCGGTTGGACCCGACATGCGCTGCACCATCTACGACTCTCGCCCAGACGTATGCCGCCGCTTCGTGATGGGCGCCCCATATTGCCGCGACATCAGGCAGGTCCACCACGACCAGCTGCGCCGCGGCATTCCCTTGACCATGTACTGACACAGGAGATTCCCATGGCCCGTACCAGTTCCAAGATGACCATGTCCACCAAGAGCAAGTCCGGCAATGAAAAAGGCGGGGCGCTGACGCATGAACGCCTGCAGGCCGACATGGAGGCCTTCCGCAAGGCCGGTGGCCGCGTCGAAGTCCTCGGCAACACCCGCGTACTGAAGAAAGTGGACGGCCAGGAAAACGCGGCCTGATCCACCGCCGACCAAGGCACACAACAAAGGCCGCGCAAGCGGCCTTTGTCCTTTTTGCATCCGCTGCACGACGCGCGGTTACTCCAGCGGCGGCGGGTTTTCAGCCGTGATGATGTGGAAACGCGTCTGCGCCACGGCCGGGGCCGGACCGTCATGGTTGGCGTACAGCAGGTACTGCATGCCGTGCAGCGCCTGGGCTTCCGGATCCTGGTCGATCAGCGCAGCGATACGGCCGACACGTAGCAACGCATCGTGCTGCGGCGTCGATTCGTGGGTGATCCAGACCGGACGTTCTTCCGGGGCCAGCCGTCCCAGCGCGCGGTCCACGCCGGTGGAACCCTGCCCGTTGCCATAGATGCCCACCAGCGGCGTGCCACCGCGCAGATGGCTGCGCACGGCCGCTTCGGCCAGCTCTTCCTCGTCGCGCATGTCGACCGGGCCAACCAGCTCCAGGTGCGGGAAATCGCGTTGCATTACCTGGGAGAAGCCTTCCGAGCGCTCGCGGTAGGGCTGGAAACTGGACGACCCGGTCAGCATCAACACCCGGCCTTCACGGCGCAGGAAACGCCCCATCAGCAACGCACCGGTAGCACCGGCAGCCCGGTTGTCCACGCCCACGTAAGGCACGTTCTGGCCCAGTCCCGGCAGGTTGTTGACCATCAGCACCGCCGGCATGCCGTTGCCGACGGCCAGTTCCAGCGCACCGCGCACTTCGGGCGTATCGCCGGCGACCATGATCAGGCCGTGCCGGCGATGTCGCGGCTTGGTCATGAACTTCACCAGCGGCGCCTGGTCTTCCGATGCCCATACGCTCCGGTGCAGCACGATGCTCTTGCCCAGCATGCTGCCCACGCGCTGCAGGGCCTGCTCCATGCGCCGGGAAAATTCGTTCTCTGCCTTGGTGCGGATGATGTCGAAGTGCATCGAGCCGCGGACCGAACTGGGCAGCACCCGGCCGGTGCCGAGCCGGCGCGCGGCTTCCAGCACCTTCTTGCGGCGTGCCTCGGAGACACCGCCGCGGTCGTTGAGCACGCGGTCGACGGTGCTCGGGCTGACGCCGGCCAGTTCGGCGATCTGCTGGAAATTGGGCTTGTTGCGCGACATCGCCACAGGACCTGATTTTCATGAGGGCCACCTAGTGTGCCGTGTGAAGCACACAGCGCGCACCCCCCGGGCCTGGCAACAGCGCGCAGCTGCAATACGCATTTCGTCCTGGGTCCAGGCCCAGGGCAGCATTCCACCCGGCGCATGCTTCCTTGGCCGGCCACCCAGGCCGATGCCCAGCGCCGATACTTCGCGATCCGATTCCCGCAGGCGGATGAAGCCGCCGCGGGCTCAGGCCTTGCGCAGGAAGCAGGTTTTCAGCACCAGGCCCTTGATCTTGTCCGAGTTGCCTTCGATGTGCTCGGCATCGTCCTCGACCAGGCGAATGCCACGGATCACCGTGCCCTGCTTGAGCGGGATGGAAGACCCCTTCACTTTCAGGTCCTTGATCACCACCACCGTGTCGCCCTGGGCCAACACGTTGCCATTGCTGTCGCGCACGACCACTGAACTTTCGACGGCGGCTTCATCGGCCCACTCGAAGCCGCAGTCCGCGCAGACCATCAATGCACCGTCGGCGTAGGTGTTGGACAGGGTGCATTGCGGGCAGGCAGTGGTATCGGACATGGGATCGGAATCTGGCAGGGCATGGGATTGTAACGGCCCGTGCCGGATCGCCAAATCCATCGCCGCGGGCATTTCCGGCAACCCGGCCGTGCGCGGCGAAGGCATGCATTCACTGGTCGATACCATCAGCGAACGGCTATTCCGCGGCCTGCATCATTCGGAAAAGCGCGCGCGGCCCCGGACGACCTGCCCACCCATCGCTGAAACCTGTACGGATCAAACCTGGTTTACGCTCTGGCTCCCACATCATCAAGGAGCGATGAGATGCGCAAGACCCTGCCGTTGGCGTTGCTCGCCTGTTGTGTACTGCCGATGCAGGCGGGCTTTTCGGAGACGCCGCGTGTTCCACCCGCACCGCAATGCCTGGACGCCCGCCAGATCACCGACACCCGCCAACCGGATGCGAACACGCTTGTGATCGCCAGTGGCGCCGACCAGTTCCATCGACTGACCCTGGCCGATGCCTGCCCGGGGGTGGAAGCCGCCCGCCATTCCCAACTGCTTGCGCGCGATGGCTGGGTCTGCGGTGGACCGGACGAATACGTCCAGGCCGACCAGCAGCGCTGCCCGGTCGCAGCCGTAGCGCCAATCGACGGCAAGACCTTTGCCGCGTTGGCCCGCGAAGCCGAGCGGGTCAACGGCGTGGCCACGCTCGACGCCGTCAAGGTCACCGGGCCGCAGCGTGGCCAGGGCTTCCGCGGCTCGCCGAGCTACTGCTTCGCGCCGCGCTACCTGAGATCCTGGTCATCCGATCCCGGCGGCCTGCTGGTTGAAGTGTCGCGACGCCATCCCGGCGGCCATGGCTGGTATCGGGTCGAACTGGCCGGCAGCTGCCCGGAGCTTGCGCGCAGCCCGGAAGTGGATTTCCGCTCGCGCATGGACCTGGGGATGATCTGCGGCAATCCCGGCGATGAGGTCGTCGCAACCGCGCGACCGGAAGGCTTCGCCGACAGCGGCCTGGGCGGGCATCCATGCACCGTGACGGCGGTCTATCCGGCCGGCAGGATCAACTGAATCCCGGCAGGCCGGAAACACCCGTGCGGTTGAACCGCGCGGGGTCTTTCCCTAAGGTAGCCGCGTCATTCCGACCCTGCGTCGTGTCGCTGCCGACGTATCCCCACTTTCACTCTTACGGAGGTTTCCCATGGAAATCATGGACGGCCGCGTCGCCACCATTCATTACACCCTGACCGACGACGATGGCATCGTCATCGACAAATCCTCGCCCGAGGCGCCGCTGAGCTACCTGCACGGCGCCGGCAACATCGTGCCCGGCCTGGAAAACGCGCTCACCGGCAAGAAGGTCGGCGACACCCTGACCGCCGATGTGACGCCCGAGCTGGCCTACGGCCCGCGCCACGAACAGCTGGTCCAGCAGGTCGCGCGTAGCGCCTTCCCGGAAGGCGCCGACATCACCCCGGGCATGCAGTTCGAAGCCCATGGCGAACACGGCCCGCTGGTGGTGATGGTCACCGAAGTCGGCGACGAGCAGGTCACCATCGACGGCAACCACCCGCTGGCAGGCCGCAACCTGCACTTCGCCGTGGAAGTGGTCGAAGTGCGCGAGCCGACCGAAGACGAAGCCAACCATGGCCACGTGCACGGTCCGGGCGGCGCGCACCATTGATGGCCACCGTCGGGGCACGCCCCGACTGAGCCATCGCGGAAAAGCCGGCGCCTGCGCCGGCTTTTTCTTTGCGCGCCCGCGCGCCTGGTCCGGCGCGCGATTGGCAGCGCGGGCCAGCATGTTTCACCACCATGCGGACGCGGCAGCGTCACAATGGTGGCCATGCCCCCAACTCCCCCCGCCGCGCGATCCGGCAAAAGCCCCAGCCTGCGCGAACGCTTCGATGCGATGCGCAACCTGCCCCCGTTCCTGCGGATGGTCTGGTCGACCAGCCCGTGGCTGACCATCGGCAGCCTGGGCCTGCGCCTGGTCAAGGCCTTGCTGCCGGTCGCCACGCTGTACGTGGGCAAGCTGATCATCGACGAGGCCGTGCGCCTGGTCGGGGCCGGCGTGCATTTCGATTCGCTTGCCACGGCGCTGGCCAGTGGCCAGCTGGCGCGCCTGTTCGAACTGCTGCTGCTGGAATTCGCGCTGGCCATCGGTTCGGACCTGCTGGGCCGGCTGATCAGCTATGCCGACACGCTGCTGTCGGAGCTGTTCACCAACGCCACCAGCATCCGCCTGATGGAACATGCCGCCACGCTGGACCTGGAGGACTTCGAAGACCCGGAGGTACAGGACCGGCTGGACCGCGCGCGCCGCCAGACCATGGGCCGGATGAACCTGCTCAGCCAGCTGTTCGGCCAGGTCCAGGACACCATCACCGTGATCAGCTTCGGGATCGGCCTGCTGGCCTACGCGCCATGGCTGATCGTGCTGCTGGTCGTGGCGCTGGTACCGGCGTTCGTGGGCGAATCGCACTTCAACGCACTCGGCTATTCGCTCAACTTCCAGTGGACGCCCGAGCGCCGCCAACTGGAATACGTGCGCCAGACCGGCGCCAGCGTGGAAACGGCCAAGGAGGTGAAGATCTTCAACCTCCACCGCTTCCTGATCGACCGCTACCGCACCCTGTCGCTGAAGCTGTTCAGCGCCAACCGGGTGCTGGCCAAGCGCCGCGCGATCTGGGGTACGGCGCTGGCCGGGCTGGGATCGGCGGGCTATTACGTGGCCTATGCCTATATCGCCTGGCGCACGGTCAAGGGCGATTTCTCGATCGGCGACCTGACCTTCCTGGCCGGCAGCTTCCTGCGCCTGCGCCAGCTGCTGGAAAGCCTGCTGGTCGGGTTTTCTCAGGTCGCCGGGCAGGCGCTGTACCTGGAGGACCTGTTCTCGTTCTTCGCGATCGAGCCGGAAATCGTCTCGCCGGCCCAGCCCATTCCGTTCCCGCAGCCGATCCGCCAGGGGTTCGTGTTCGAGAACGTCGGCTTCCATTACCCCGATGCCGAACATTGGGCAGTGCGGCACCTGGATTTCGAGCTCAAGGCCGGCGAAGTGCTGGCCCTGGTCGGCGAGAACGGCGCCGGCAAGACCACCCTGGTCAAGCTGCTCGCGCGCCTGTACGACCCGGACGAAGGCCGGATCCTGCTGGACGGGCGTGACCTGCGCGACTACGACCTGGACGAACTGCGGGCCAATGTCGGGGTGATCTTCCAGGACTTCGTGCGCTATTACCTGACTGCCGGCGAGAACATCGGCGTCGGCCGGATCGAAGCCATGGACGACGCCACGCGCATCCGCGCCGCCGCGCAAAGCGCCCTGGCCGACCAGGTGATCGAAGGCCTGCCTGCGCGCTACGACCAGCTGATCGGGCGCCGTTTCAAGACCGGCGTGGACCTGTCCGGCGGCCAGTGGCAGAAGGTCGCCATCGCCCGCGCCTACATGCGCCAGGCGCAGGTGATGATCCTGGACGAACCCACCGCCGCGCTGGACGCACGCAGCGAATTCGAAGTCTTCCAGCGCTTCCGCGAGTTGTCCGAGCAACGCACCGCGGTGCTGATCTCGCATCGTTTTTCCTCGGTGCGCATGGCCGACCGCATCCTGGTGCTGCACCTGGGCCAGGTCGAGGCCGTGGGCACCCACGAAAGCCTGCTGGCCGAAGGCGGTCGCTATGCCGAACTGTTCGAGCTGCAGGCCGCCGGCTATCGCTAGAATGCGCGCCACGTGCTGCACGTCCGGGAGGAATCACATGCGCCGCTCCACCATGTTCGCCATCGTCCTGCTGACCAGCAGCATCGCCGTGTCCGCATCCGCCCAGACGCCCGCTGCAGGCGACGAAGGCTGGAATCCGGCAGATTTCTCGCAGGCCAAGGTCCAGGCCGACAAGGACGAAGCCTCGTTGCCGGACGATATCGCCAAGGCCATGCGCATCACCCAGTCCGACACGCTGGAGCAAGGCGTCAAGGTCTGCGCCACGCCGAACCCGGACACCAGCCCGTTCGTGATCGTGGCACGCCTGGATGCGCACGGCACGATCGACCGCACCTGGCGCGAAGGTGCTACGCCCCTGGCGATCTGCATGGAGAAATTCCTGCGCGGCAAGCTGCTGATGGTGCCGGTGCGCGCGCCGTTGTATGTCTCATACGAGCTCAGCTTCACGTCCTGAGCTGCGTCACAGTCACCGTTCCGTCATCAAACCCGATCACCCTACCGGCCTTTTCGACCGGGAAGGTGTGTGTCGGAACAGCGTCGGCATGGGTGGGGAAGATTATTCACGCAGCACCAGCCGGTGCTGCGCGGTTTCTTCGTGCGTCGAGGCGCGCGTGAAGACGCCGACGACCTAGTCCAGGAAACCTACCTGCGCCTGCTGCGCGCAGACCAGCGCCGTGATGCGGACATCGCCAATCCCGAGGCCTACCTCTACACGGTCGCACTGAACATCGCGCGGGAACAAGCGGTCAGGCGCAAGCGCAATCCGATATCCATCGCCGAGACCGAGGAAGTCCACACGCTGCTGGACGGCCGCGAAGCGGTTGACCTGGCCGCAGAACGTGCACAGCGCGAGGAACGCATGTTCGGTGTACTGGCGCGCCTGCCGGAAAACACCAGAACCGTATTGGTCCTGCAATACCGGGAAGGATTGAGTTACCAGCAGATCGCAGAGCGGATGCAGATCTCAACGCACATGGTGAAGAAGCACGTGGTCCGTGGCTTGTCTGCCTGCCGCAGTGCGTTGGCCGATCACGCCGGATGGCCATGACCAGACGCGAGCGAGCGCCGACGACGACGGCCACGCGCGAGGCAGCGCACTGGCACGCACTACAGCGTGAAAGTGCGCTCTCTGCCGACCAGCGCGCACGGTTCATGGCTTGGCTGACCGCCTCGCCTGTACACCTGCGCGAGTACCTGGCGATCGGCCGCACGGCATCGGCACTCGATGAACTACTCCAGTCGCAGGCACTGGACGTCGAAGCCTTGCTCCGCGCGCCACCACGGGACAACGTCGTCGCCTTGCCCGTTCAGCGCTCCCCAGGCCCGTCAGGGGCGAAGGCGCAGCGCGCATCCGCAAAACGACCACCACGCAAGCGATTGCTGGCGCTGGCGGCCTGCCTCGCCATCATGGCAATCGTTGCGTCACGCCCCCAAGGCACCGAGTTCCGTACAGCACGCGGCCAGCCGGCCCGCTTCACGCTGAGCGATGGGACGGTCATGCACCTCAACGGCGCCAGTGCGGCACGCGTGCGGATGGGCTGGTTCCGGCGCGACATCGTTCTGCACAGCGGGCAGGCCAGTTTCGTGGTGGCCACTGACCGCAGGCCATTGCAGGTTCGCGCGGCCGGGCTCTCCGTGCGCGATATCGGCACGACCTTCGATGTCGATCTGCTGCAGGGCCATGCCCGGATCGGGGTCGAACATGGGCAGGTCCAAATCGCGTCTGGCACGCAAGTGTTGGCCGATCTACGTGCAGGCCAAAGCGTGCGCGTGGATTACGGCACGTATCGCGTGACGCACAACGAGCAGGATCCCCAGGCCTCGATCGCATGGTGGCAGGGGCGGATCGTCTTTCGTGACCAGGCGCTCTCGGAGGTTGCCGAACGCTTCAATCGCATCAACACACTGCAGGTCCGGATCGACGATGTCTGGACCGCCGCCCTGCCGCTCACCGGAAACCTGCGCGGCGTCGACCTTGCCTCGCTCCGTGCGTTTCTCCAGCAACACCGCGAGCTGTCCGTGTGCACCGCCAACGGCGAGCTGCACGTGGGGCGCAAGCCGGATGCACATTGCGAGCAGCACGCGCCCACGGTCGAGTCCGGCGATGTAAGAAAAAATTCACGGAAATAGGGGTGCCCGAGTTTCGCGCAGGAACGTCGTAGTGAAGACAGGCATGCGCTGCATGCCACTTCCTCGCCCCTTGCCGGACTACACGATGCGCCGCATATTGTTTCTCTCCATCGCCCTCGCCCTGCACGCAGGTCAAGCGTCGGCCCAGCCCTCCGACACGGCCGAAGCCGCCATCCCGGCACAGCCCCTGGATCACGCATTGAACGTGCTGGCCAAGCAGAGCGGCCTGCAGTTCATCTACAACGCCAAGACGGCGTCCGGCCTCAATAGCCCCGGAGCCACCGGCGGTCTTTCGCCTGAGCGTGCGTTGCAGCAGCTGCTGGCCAGAACAGGACTGCGCTATCGCTACATCACCCATGACACCGTCACACTTGAAGCCGACACGCCCGAGGTCAATCCGGATTCCACGGACACGAGCAAGGTTTCCACTGCGTCCGCCGCAGGCGACAGCGCGCGCGTGGAGCCCGTGCAGCTAGACGAGGTCAAGGTCACCGGCAGCTTTGCGGGCGCGCTGGGTGAGCAAGCGCGGTTGAAGCGGTACGCGGACAGCGTCGTCGACGCCATCGCGGCAGAGGACATCGGCAAGCTGCCGGCGCAGAACGTCGCCGAGGCCCTCCAGCGCGTTCCAGGCGTGGCGATCGAACGCGACCGTGGCGAAGGTGTCTACGTCCGCGTGCGTGGCCTGGGCGCCAACTTCCAGGTCACCACGCTCGATGGGCAAAGCATGGCGGTCAACGAGAACGTGAGGACCTCCGGACAGACCGGGCGCCAGTTCCGTTACGACACGCTTCCTGCCGAACTGGTCTCCCGGCTCGAGGTCATCAAGAGCCCGACTGCGGATCGGGATGAGGGTGCCATCGGCGGCATCGTGGATATCCACACGTTCAAGCCGCTGGAGCTTGGCAAGACGCTGTTCACCGGCTCGATCGAGAACAGCCATCCGCAGTTGGCCGATGCCAACGACCCGCGCATGTCCGGCCTGTTCAACTGGGTCAACCATGACGGTACTTTCGGCATGCTGGTGTCGGCGGCCTATTCACAGCGGCACCTACGCCAGGATCGTGTCAACGAAGTGAGCTACGACTATGTCGAGGACACCAGTACGACGGGCGGCGCCCACTACATCCCCACCGGGATCCGTCCCACCCTGGAACTGGAAAACCGCACGCGTGCGGGTGCCACTGCATCGTTCCAATGGCGTCCTAGTGATCGGCTCGACCTGGGCCTGGACCTGTTCTATACGCGCCAGACCGTGCATTACGACGAGTACAGCCTGGGCATGGGCTGGGACCTGGAGAACATGAGCAACATCGTGGTCTCCAACGGGGGGATCACCGGCTTCGACTACGACGACGCACAGGTGCAGCTATCGCGGGAGACCTCGGGCATCACCGACGAGAACAGGTCGGCGCATTTCACCGGGCGCTGGAACGGCGATCTGTGGACGCTGGATGGCAGCCTGTTCCACTCCACAGCCCACAGCTGGGACTCCGATCCGATCCGGCGTACCCGGTTGCGGACCAGCGCATCGGTCGACATGAGCGTGTCCCTGCCGAGCGCATCGGGCAGCAACGTCCCCAGCGTGACCTTTGCCGATTACGACCCGGATTCGACCGGGGACACACCAGGTCGCCGGCTGGAGTGGCGCAGCATCGACGCGATGGACAAGGAATCTGCCATCCAGCTGGACGCGCAACGAGAACTGGGCGATGGCTTCTTCCGGAACTTCAAGGCCGGTGTGAAATATCGCGACCGCTCGCGTGATTACCAGCGCCGCGACCTGCAGCTGACCAGCGGCATTTCAGGGGTGTATTTCGATGCCAGTGATTTCACTGCCTTGCCGGTGGACGACTTCCTCTCCGGCACCCGCGGCAGCCTGCCGACGTCCTGGCTGGCGCCGGTCGAATCCGCGTTCTGGGGCGACTGGCCGACCATCGCTGACCTGGCCGACTCGCCCACCGCCGCGGACCTGCAGAACTCTTACACGGTCAAAGAGCGGATTGCCTCCGGTTATCTGATGGCCGAGTTCGAGGGCGCGCTGGCATCACGTGCACTGCGCGGCAATGCCGGCGTGCGCCTGGTGCAGACGCACCAGACCACCGACGGGTATGCCGATGTGGATGGTGATGCATCCCCGGTCCACTACCAGCGCAGCTACATCAACGTGCTGCCGTCCTTGAACGCGGCCTGGGAGTTGCGCGATGACATGCTGCTGCGCGGCGCCGTGGCCAAGGTCATGACACGCCCCGACCTGACCGACCTGTCGTCCAAACTCACTTTCAATTCCGGTGGCAGCGTCCTCGAGGCCAGTGGTGGCAATCCCAACCTCAAGCCCTACCAGGCCTGGCAGTACGACCTGAGCTGGGAGTGGTATTACGGGTCGACCTCGGCCCTGACCGCCGGGGTGTTCTACAAGGACATCTCCAGCTTCATCCAGACCCAGTATTCGTATCTCGACTATCAGGGACTGACCTACCTGCTGAATTCCAAGACCAATGGCAGCAAGGCGTCGGTCAAGGGTGCCGAACTGGCCTGGCAGCAGGTCTTCACCGGGCTTCCGGCCCCGCTGGATGGACTGGGCATACAGCTCAACTACACCTGGACCGACAGCCAGGCGCGCTATAGCGACAGTGACGGCAGCACGTTTGAAGACGCACTGGAGGGCGTGGCGAAGAACAGCTACAACGCGACACTGTTCTATGAAAAAGGGCCATTGCAGGCACGGGTGAGCTACAGCTGGCTGGACGACGTCCTCAACGCCGTCGGCACGGCAGACGTGGCAACCCTCAACGACGACGCCTTCGGCAGCCTCGATGCGAGCGTGTCGTGGCGGGTCAACGACCATCTGACGGCCTATGCCAGTGGCATCAACCTGACCAATGCCGTGCAACGGCAGTACGTGGGTGATCACCTCTTCGGCGGCTATACCGACTACGGCCGCACGGTCTCGTTCGGACTGCGCGTACGTTTCTGAGCACCGCGCACGGAACGCAACCCGCCGTTCCTGTCGCATGCGGTTCCGATGGCCTGCCAGACATCCTGGAGGGCCATCGCCTCTTCAACACCGGGATTTTCATGCTGCTACGTTCGATGCTGTTCGCGCTAGCCCTGCTGGCACCGCTTGCCTGCCATGCACAGGACACCCTTGAGAAGGTGGTGATTCTCACCCGGCATGGCGTGCGCGCGCCGATGTCCAGTCCGGAGCAACTGGGCGATTTTTCCATCCGGCCCTGGCCGCGCTTCGACGTGCCCGCCGGTGACCTGACCGCCAATGGCGCCGTACTTGAACAGCGCCTGGGACAGTACAACCGGGAACGCTACATCCACGATCGGCTGCTGCAGGGGGACACCACCGACTGTGCCCGCGTGTATCTGCACGCCAACCGTACCCAGCGCACGCTGGCGACGGCGCAGGCGCTGGCCAGCACGCTGCTGCCGGACTGCAAGGCGACAGTCCACCAGGCGCCAGAAAACACCGAAGATCCGCTCTTCGAGGGGCCGGCCGCGTTCCACACTCCCGACGCCGCACGGAAGATGGCGGCTGCCATTTCCGGCCGCATCGGCGGTGACCCAGTGGCGTGGAATGCCGCCCAGGCCGACGCGATCGACGGCATGCAACGCCTCCTGCTCCAATGCGGTGCTGGCACGTGCCCGCAACACCCGATCGCCGGCAAGCAACGCCTCGATGCCGTTCCGATCGGCCTGCCCTCCTCGGCGCGTGGCATCCCCGGCATCGAAGGCCCTGTCGCCAAGGCCTCGGGGATCAGCGAAAGCCTGCTGATGGCCTGGGCTGATGGCCGTGACTTCGACGCACTGGGTTGGAGCGGGCTGGATGATGCTTCGCTATTGCGTGCGTTCGCGCCCCATCAGGCCGAGTTTGCGTTGCGCCTGCGCGCGCCGGACGTCGCACGGATGGCCAGCTCACACCTGGCCGCGCGACTGCTTGCAACCTTGGCGCAGGGCAGTGGCGTCCACACGCCCTACCAGTCCATCGGGGGGCAGGCCCCCATGGTCATCCTGTCCGGACACGACGGCACCCTGACGATGCTGGCAGGGCTGTTCGACCTGCATTGGCAACTGCCCGGCTACCAGCCTGACCAGACGCCTCCGGGCGGCGCCCTGGTCTTCGAGCGCTGGCGTCAGCCCGATGGGCACCGGGTGATCCGCGCGCGCTACACCGCCCAGACACTGGATCAGTTACGCCGGCGTTCGCCGCTGACGCTGGATGCACCTCCACCGTCCTCACCGCTCTATATCCCGGGGTGCCCCAGTCATGGCAGCTCACACGATTGCCCCATGGCCGATTTCGCGCGATTGGCCCAAGCGCGGATCGATCCTGCATTCGTCGTCGAGACCGACTGATACGAGTGCGAATGCCTTCAGCGCTGGGTCGCGCGCGGGAGCAGTCCACAATCGCGACCCTTCAGAGACTGGAGTCAGGCTTAGCGCAGTTCGAACGCGTCCGCATCCAGCATCGCCGGGAAATGCGCGCGGTGCGCACGCAGCGCCTCGGCCGACACCGCCGCGTAGGTGACGCCTTCGGACGCATGGGCTTCGGCCAACGGCTGGCCCAGTGCATCCAGCACCACACTGTCACCGGAATAATCGTGGCCGTTGCCATCGGTGCCGACCCGGTTGACCGCCGCGACCACGCACAGGTTTTCGATGGCACGCGCACGCAGCAGGGTCTTCCACGCATAGGCACGCGGCGACGGCCAGTTGGCGACGAACAACTGCAGGTCGAAATCCAGTTGACCCGGACGTTCGACATCAAAGCGGTTGCGGCAGAACACCGGGAAACGCAGGTCGTAGCAGACCTGCGGATTGATCCGCCAGCCCTTCCATTCCACGCTCAGCCGCTCGCGGCCAGGCGTGTAACGCTTGTGTTCGTTTGCATAGCGGAACAGGTGGCGCTTGTCGTAATACGCCAGTTGCCCATCGGGCGTGGCCCACAGCAGGCGGTTGAATACCCCTTCGTCAGTGCGCAGCTGCACGCTGCCAGTCACCGCGGCATCCAGCGCAACAGCCTGTTCGCGGATCCAGGCCACGGTCAGGCCGTCCATGCCTTCGGCCTTGTCGATAGCATCGTTGGAGAAGCCGCTGGTGAAGGTCTCCGGCAGGATCACCAGATCGGTGTTACCCGCGGCCGGCGCGATCAGGTCACCGTAATAGCTGCGGTTGCCAGCCGGGTCATGCCAGCGGGTCGCGCCCTGGACCAGGGCGATGCGCAAATCCTGCGTCGGTGCGTCGCTCACAGCTTCACCAGTCGCTCAATCGCCGCATCCAGCGTGGCGGCGTTCTTGGCGAAACACAGCCGCGCCAGGCGTTGGCCGGCCGGTGGGGTTTCGTAGAACGGCGACAGCGGGATCGCGGTCACGCCGTGTTCGACCGTCAGCCACTTCACGAACTCGATGTCCGGCAGGTCGCTGATCGCCGAATAGTCGACCAGTTGGAAATAGCCGCCCGGCACCGGCAAGGGCTTGAGCTTGGTCGTCAGCAGCTGCTCGCCGAACCGGTCGCGCTTGGCCTGGTAGAACGCGCCCAGCTCCTCGTCGTGCTCCGGTTCGGCCTCCAGCATCGCGGCGAAGGCGTATTGGGCCGGGGCGAAACTGGTGAAGGTGTTGTACTGGTGCACCTTGCGAAATTCGGCGGTCAGTGCCGGTGGCGCGATCGCGTAGCCGATCTTCCAGCCGGTGCAGTGATAGGTCTTGCCGAAGCTGGAAATCACGAACGCGCGCGCGGCCAGTTCCGGCCAGCGCAGCACCGACTCGTGGGTGCGCCCGTCGAACACGATGTGTTCGTAGACCTCGTCGGAGATCAGGAAGATGTCGGTGCCGGCCAGGATCGCAGTCAGCGCTTCCAGATCCGCCTTGCCGAACATCGCCCCGGACGGGTTGTGCGGGCTGTTGACCATGATCAGCCGGGTCTTCGGCGTGATCGCCGCGCGGACCTTGTCCCAATCCACCGCGAAGGTCTGCGGGTCCAGCGCCACGTGCACGGCACGGGCGCCGGCCAGGTCGATCGCCGGTTCGTAGCTGTCATAGGCCGGGTCCAGCACGATGACCTCTTCGCCCGGACGCACCACCGCGTGGATGGCGTTGAACAGCGCCTCGGTGGCGCCGCTGGTCACGGTGATCTCGGTGTCCGGATTCACGTGGGCGCCGTAGCAGCGCAGCACCTTGCCGGCGATGGCCTGGCGCAGCGGCGCCACGCCGGTCATCGGCGGGTACTGGTTATGGCCGGCGCGCATGGCCTTGTCCAGCTCGTCCACCAGGCGCGGGGGCACCGGGAAGTCCGGAAAGCCCTGGCCCAGGTTGACCGCGCCGTGTTCGGCGGCCAGCTGCGACATCACGGTGAAGATGGTGGTGCCCACGCGGGGCAACTTGGTATGCGGCTGCATCGGGGCGGCATCCGGCCTGTTCATGTGGGGCCGGCAAGTGTACGCAATGGGCCGCATGGGGCGGTTAATGCGCCGCACGTCGGGTGACGCGCCTTGGTGACCTCAGGGCGATGGCGGGCGCGGGCCGACATCGCCATGATCGGCCATATGAAAGGGGAAACCGAACCGAGGGAACTGCCAGTCGGCCAGTTGGCACGGCTGTACGCGGCCGCACATTACTTCGTGCTGGTGGGCCGGCAGGAATGGCTGTTCCAGGTCGGCCAGCGCGCCCAGGATGTCGAGCGCCAGCTGGGAGCGGCGCGCTATCAGTTCGTCACCGCCTGGAACCCGCATTCCCGCCCCGCCGGCGAAAGCCGCAACCTGGAAGCCGGCGATGCACTGGAATCGCGCTTGCTGGCATTGGGCTGCACGTTCCATCGCGCCCTGGGCTGCAACGCGCAGGGCGGCGCGATCGAACACGGCTGGCTGGTGCTGGACACCAAAGCCGCGCAGGCCGATGCACTGGCCCGCGAATTCGGCCAGGCCGGCACGCTGTACTGGCAGGCCGGTGAACCGGTGCGGCTGCGCATGCAGCACGCCCAGCCACAGGATTGCTGCGACAACCCCTTCATCGACTGGATCGCCTGAACCTGCCGGCAGACCGCGACGGGTGATGCCGTCCTACAATGTGCGCGATGACGTCCGACACCCCGCGCCCGCCCCTGCTGTCCGTCCAGGCACTGGCTTTCAGCCGCAACGAAGAACCCGTGTTCGGTCCGCTCGATTTCCACGTCGATGCCGGTGAGGCGCTGCTGGTCCAGGGCGGCAACGGCGCGGGCAAGACCACCCTGCTGCGCGTCCTGGCGGGCCTGCTGCGCGCCGATGACGGGACGATCCTGCTGGACGGCGTGCCTGCAGCCACTGCCGGCCGCGCCCGCGCAATGGCCTACCTGGGGCACCTGCCCGCATTGAAGGGCGACCTGGGTGCGCTGGAGAACCTGGACTTCCTGTGCGGCCTGCATGGTCGCCGGCCCAACCAGCAGCCGGTCGATGCGATGGCGTTGACCGGCCTGGCCGGTTATGAGGACACGCCGGCCCGCCAGCTTTCGGCCGGCCAGAAGAAGCGCCTGTCGCTGGCCCGCCTGTGGCTGGCGCCGGCGCCGCTGTGGCTGCTGGACGAGCCCTACGCCAACCTGGACCTGGACGGCATCACCCTGGTCAACCGCATGGTCGCCGCGCACCTGCGCAGCGGCGGCGCGGCGCTGGTGACCACCCATGGCGCGTACGCGGCGCCGCCGGTGCGGACCCGGATGCTGGACCTGGGGGAGCCGTCGTGCCCGGCCGATGCCCTATCGGCATCGGCCGCGATGGCGAACGCCCAGCCAGGGATGGCCGGGCCGGGACATCAAGAGGCGGGGCAGTAACGCCATGGATGGCAGCGTGAGTCTTCCCAGCGTGGCCGCGGCCCTGTTGAAGCGCGACCTGCGCCTGATGTGGCGCCGTCGCGGCGATGCGCTGCAGCCGGCGCTGTTCGCCCTGCTGGTGGTGGTGCTGTGCGCGCTGTCGCTGGGCGGTGCGCCCGAACTGCTTTCGAAAGTGGCCGCCGGCGTGCTGTGGCTGGCGGTGCTGCTGGCCGGACTGCTGGCGCTGGATACGCTGTTCCGCGGCGATGCCGAGGATGGTTCGCTCGAGCAATGGATCCTGGCGCCGGTGCCGCTGGCCTGGCTGGTCGCCGTACGCGTGTTCAGCCATTGGCTGACCACGGCCCTGCCGCTGGTGGTGGTGACCCCGCTGTTGGGCGAACTGCTGCATCTGCCGCATGCGCAGCTGCCGGTGCTGATGGCTTCACTGCTGCTGGGCACGCCGCTGCTGAGCCTGCTGGGCGCGGTTGTGGCCGCGCTGACCGTGGGCATGCGGCGCTCGGGGATCCTGCTGTCGCTGCTGGCCCTGCCGCTGTATGTGCCGGTATTGGTGTTCGGCGCCGGCAGTGTCGCGGCCAGCGCGCAGGGGCTCGATGCGGTCGGTGCGCTGCTGCTGCTGGGCGCGGGCCTGGTGATCGCCCTGGTGCTGGCGCCGCTGGCGGCCGCGGCGGCGATCCGCATCGCCCTGAACTGAGCACGGCTTAGACATTGGGCTTAGACATTGGTCTGAGTCGATCCTGCCAACGCCCGGTCCCATCGGCCTTTGCCTGTCCGAGCGGCGCCAATACACGCCACTACTACCCGCATCCACGCCGGTACTGCCTAGAATCCCCTCTCCCTACCCGTCGCGGATGCGCACGATGCGGCCTGGTCTGCGACCATCGCCAATGCGCCCCCTTACCGCGTCTTTCTGGAGAACCCGATGCTGCGCAAGACCCTGATCGCGATGACCCTGCTGCTGTCCGCCCCGCTGGCCGCACAGGCTGCCACCTGTTCCGCCGACCTGACCGGCGATGACGCGATGAAGTTCGACAAGACCAACATCGATGTGCCCAAGAGCTGCAAGAGCTTCACCATCAACCTGAGCCATCCGGGCAAGCTGGCCAAGAACGTGATGGGCCACAACGTGGTCATCGCCAAGACGTCCGATATTTCCGGCGTGGCCTCCGAAGGCATGACCGCTGGCGTAGCCGCCGACTACGTCAAGGCCGGCGACGCGCGCGTGATCGCGCACAGCAAGGTGATCGGCAGCGGCGAGACGACCTCGGTCACGATCCCGGTCGCCAAACTGGCCGGCGGCCCGTTCTCGTATTTCTGCACGTTCCCGGGCCATTCGAGCCTGATGAAGGGCACCCTGACGGTCAAATGAGCCGCAGGTTCCCGCGTGGCGCATGCCGCGTGGACTGAATCGCGTCAGACCCGCCGCGCCCGTCATTGGCGCGGCGGCTTCCTTTCTGAAAAAATGCCCGCAACGCCAGCACACGCATCATGCGTGGCAGGTTGTGCCGTTCGTCCGTCCCCGCCGGGCACGGCTCCTCCTTGAAGCGAGCAGTTTGCGATGTCCAAAAAGAATGCGGTGGTCCTTTGGTTCCACCAGCTGGGATCCCCGCCGATCTTCGACCGGTTCGCCGCACGTTGGGCACCGTGGTGTTATCTGGCGGGCCTGGCGCTGCTGGGCATCGGGCTGTGGCAGGCGCTGTTCGTGGTGCCGGCCGATTACCAGCAGGGCGACAGTTTCCGCATCCTCTACATCCACGTGCCCAGCGCCTGGATGAGCATGTTCGTGTTCGGGCTGATGGCGGTCTACGCAGCCATCGCGCTGATCTGGCGGATCAAGCTGTGCGAAGTGCTAGCCATGGCCTGCGCGCCGATCGGCGCGGCTTTCACCGTCATCACCCTGGCCACCGGTTCGATCTGGGGCAGGCCAATGTGGGGCACCTGGTGGGACTGGGACCCGCGCCTGACCACTGAATTGATCCTGCTGTTCCTGTATCTGGGCGTGATGGGCCTGTACGCCGCCATCGAAGACCGCCGCGCCGCCGCGCGCGCCGCCGGCCTGCTCGCCATCGTCGGCGTGGCCCTGCTGCCGGTGATCCGCTATTCGGTGGTGTGGTGGAACTCGCTGCACCAGGGCCAGACCATCAACCTGTTCGGCAAGTCGCACATGGACGCCAGCATGATCACGCCGCTGTGGATCATGGTGCTGGCGACCAAGTGCTGGTTCGCCGGCTCGCTGTTGACCCGCGCGCGCGCTGACAACCTGCGCCGCGAATCCGGCAAGGACTGGGTCGCCAAGCTGGCCGAGGAACGCACATGACCTACCTGCATTACGTGATCGCGGCCTACGCGGTATTCGTGCTGGTGCTGGCCTGGGACTTCATCGTCCCGCGCCTGCAGATCCGCCGCCTGCTGCGCGATGCGCGCCAGCGTGGCAGCCGCCAGCGTCGCCGCGGCAAGCCCGCGCCCGCCGCCGACACCGAGCTGGTGCGATGAATCCGGTCCGTCGCCGCCGCCTGCTGCTGGTGCTGGTGCTGCTGGTCGCCGCCGGTGCGGCCACCACGTTGGTGGCCATGGCCCTGCAGCGCAACGTGGCCTATCTCTACACGCCGTCCGAAGTGCTCAAGGGCGAGGCCGGCAGCCAGTCGCGCTTCCGCCTGGGCGGCATGGTCGAACGTGGTTCGTTCAAGCGCACCGAAGGTTCGCTGGACGCGCACTTCCGCGTGACCGATGGCGATGCGCAGCTGCCGGTGCGCTACACCGGGATCCTGCCGGACCTGTTCCGCGAGGACCAGGCGGTGATCGCCACCGGTTCGATGCAGGGCAACCAGTTCGTCGCCACCGAAGTGCTGGCCAAGCACGACGAAACCTACATGCCCAAGGAAGTGGCCGACAAGATGGGCGCCGCGCACAAGAAACACGACGTGGCGGTCCCTCCGCCCGCCGAGAGCCTGCGCTGATGCCCACCCCCCCCATCCCTGCCCACGCGGGGATCGCCGTATCGCTTCCGAGGTTTGCCCGTGCTTCCTGAACTCGGGCAATTCGCCCTGATTTTCGCCCTGCTGGTATCGGTCCTGCAGGCCGTGTTGCCGCTGATCGGCGCCGGGCGCGGCAACGCGACCTGGATGGCCGTGGCACGCCCCGCTGCGCTGGCGCAACTGGTGGCGGTGGGCCTGGCGTTCGTCATCCTGACCATTGCGTTCGTGACCCAGGATTTTTCGGTCAGGTACGTCGCCGAGAACTCCAATTCGCTATTGCCGATGGTCTACCGCTATACCGCGGTGTGGGGCTCGCACGAAGGTTCGCTGTTGCTGTGGGCGCTGGTGCTGGCGCTGTGGACGGCCGCCGTGGCGCTGTTCTCCGATGCCCTGCCTGCGCGCGTGGTGGCCCGCGTGCTGGGCGTGATGGGGATCGTCAGCGTCGGCTTCCTGTCGTTCCTGATCTTCACCTCCGACCCGTTCATCCGGCTGCTGCCGGCGGCCGCCGAAGGACGCGACCTGAATCCGTTGCTGCAGGACCCGGGAATGATCATCCATCCGCCGATGCTGTACCTGGGTTACGTCGGGTTTTCGGTGCCGTTCGCCTTCGCCATCGCCGCGCTGCTGGACGGTGAAGTCGATGCGCGCTGGCTGCGCTGGACACGGCCATGGACCAACGTGGCCTGGGCGTTCCTGACCGGCGGCATCGCGCTGGGCAGCTGGTGGGCGTATTCGGAACTGGGTTGGGGCGGCTGGTGGTTCTGGGACCCGGTCGAAAACGCGAGCTTCATGCCGTGGCTGGCCGGTGCGGCACTGATCCATTCGCAGGCCGTGACCGAAAAGCGCGGCAGTTTCCGCGGCTGGACGTTGCTGCTGGCCATCGCCGCATTCTCGCTGTCGCTACTGGGCACCTTCCTGGTCCGCTCGGGCGTGCTGACCAGCGTGCATGCGTTCGCCGCCGATCCCACCCGTGGCCTGTTCGTGCTGGTGTTCCTGGGGCTCGTGGTCGGTGGTTCGCTGCTGCTATACGCGCTGCGCGCGCCGCAGTTCGAAGACGGCGCACCGTTCGCCGCCAGTTCGCGCGAGACCCTGCTGCTGGCCAACAACGTGCTGCTCGGCTCGGCCTGCGCGATGGTCGCACTGGGCACGCTGTACCCGCTGCTGGCCGATGCGCTGGACCTTGGCAAGATCTCGGTGGGCCCGCCCTACTTCAGCCTGTTGTTCATCCTGCTGATGGCGCCACTGGTGCTGCTGGTGCCATTCGGCCCGTTGTTCAAATGGCAGCGCGAGCAGACCTCGCGCGTGTGGGCGTTGCTGGTGCCGTGGGCCGTGCTGGCCGTGATCGGCGGCGTGGCCGCGTTCTTCCTGGCGCCGCAAGGCAAGTGGAAGATGGCGGCGGCCGTGGTTGGCGCGCTGTGGGTCGGCGGCGGCACGTTGCGCTTCGTCTGGTCGCGCCTGCGTGCGCAGGGCCGGATGACTGCCGAAATGCTGGGCATGAGCCTGGCCCACTTCGGCCTGGCAGTGTTCCTGATCGGCGCGCTCATGGTCGAAGCCCTCAACATGCAGCGCGAAGTCGCCTTGAAGCCCGGCCAGACCGTCGAGGTCGGCAGCTACGGTTTCACCTTCGATGGCGTGGCCGAAAGCCAGGGGCCCAACTACACCGCCGACTACGCCACGCTGCAGCTCACCCGCCACGGCGAACCACTACAGACCCTGCATCCGGAAAAGCGCGCCTACGCCAGCGGTGGCCAGGTCATGACCGAATCGGCCGTGCGCCCCGGCGTGCTGGGTGACGTGTACGTGGCCCTGGGCGAATCGCTGGGCAATGGCGCCTGGGCGGTGCGCATCCAGGTCAAGCCGATGGTGCGCTGGATCTGGGCCGGCGCGGTGCTGATGGCACTGGGCGGCCTGGTCGCCGCCACCGACCGCCGCTTCCGCCGCAAGGACAAGACCCCCGCATGAGCACCACACCCGAACGCCGCGGTGTCTCGCGCACGGTGCTGGTGGTCAGCACGCTGTGCCTGCTGGCCGTGTTCGCCCTGCTGCTGGTGGCGGTGAAGCGCTCCGACCGCCCGGATCGTCAGGCCCTGCCCTCCGCGCTGATCGGCAAACCCGCGCCGGCCACCGTGCTGCCGCTGCTGCATACGCCGGACAAGACCTTCGACCTGGCCACGCTGCGCGGCAAGCCCTACCTGCTCAATGTCTGGGGCAGCTGGTGCCCGGAATGCCGCATCGAACACCCGGTCGTCAGCGCCTTCGCCAAGACCGGCAAGCTGCGCGTGATCGGCTACGACCTGAAGGACGAACCGGCCGACGCGCTGCGCTGGCTGGGCCAGTTCGGCGATCCCTACGACACCATCGTCAGCGATGTGGAAGGCAAGGCATCACTCAACTGGGGCATCTACGGCGCGCCGGAAACCTTCCTGGTCGATGCGCAGGGCATCGTGCGCTGGAAGCACGTCGGCCCACTGGACAACACGATCATCGAAGGCGAACTCCTGCCTGCGCTGGCCGATGCGGAGCGCGCGCAATGAATCAGGTGGCCCGCGCCCTTCGTAGAGCGGAGCTTGCTCCGCTGCCCTCCCTCGGAATGTCGGTTGCGAAAGCCAGCGGAGCAAGCTCCGCTCTACAAAAATCCCCTGCGCGGCATTGGCTGCGGGCCTTGCTGTGCGCCTGCCTGATCCTGCTATCCACGCACGCGTTCGCCCAGGTCAGCGACCCCACCCCGCTCAACTTCCGCGATGCCGCCGAGGAAACGCGCTTCAACGCGCTGACCCACGAACTGCGCTGTGTGATGTGCCAGAACCAGTCGCTGGCCGATTCCAACGCGCAGATCGCCCACGACCTGCGTCGCGAGATCCTGCAGCTGATGCAGTCGGGCAAGAGCGACGAGCAGATCAAGACCTACCTGGTGGCGCGCTACGGCGAGTTCGTGCTGTATCGCCCGCAGGTGGAACGCAGCACCTGGCTGCTGTGGTTCGGCCCGGTCCTGCTGCTGCTGGGCGGGGCACTGGCGGTCTGGCGCGTGGTGCGCCGGCGCAGCGCGCGTGCGGTCTCCAGCGTCGATGACGGACAGGAATGGTGATGACGGGTTTGGTGATTGCAGCGGTACTGATTGGCGCGTTGATCCTGGGTGGCGCGCTGTGGCCGCTGTGGCGCCGCACACCCAAGGCCGCGGCCGGACTGCTGGTGGCACTGGGCGTGTGCGCGTTCGCGCTGTACCGCATCGTCGGCAACCCGGTGGGAGTGCAGCCGCAGGCCGTGCAGGCGCCGGTCACGCTGGATGCCGCCGTGACCCGCCTGAAGGACGAACTGCAGCGCAACCCGCAGGCCGCCGAAGGCTGGCAGCTGCTGGGCCGCGCGCTCACCGCCGAAGGCAAGCCCGAAGAAGCGCGCGACGCCTTCGACCGCGCCGCCAAATTGCTGCCCGACGATGCCGATGCGCTGGTCGAAGCCGCGCAGTCGCGCAGCCTGGCCGATCCGGATCGCCGGCTGGACGACGCGGCCGTGGCGATGCTGGAACACGCGCTGCAGCTGCAGCCCACCCAGCAGCGTGCGCGCTGGTTCCTGGGCGTGGCCCAGCGCCAGCGCAGCCAGCCGGCGCAAGCGGCGGCAACCTGGGAGCCGCTGCTGGCCCAGGTCGACGCTGCCACCGCGACCAGCCTGCGCGAACAGATCAACGTCGCTCGCAGCGAGGCCGGCCTGCCACCGCTGAAGGCCGAAGCGCCCGCAGCCATCGCACCGGCCGCTGGCGTCACGGTCGAGGTCGCGCTCGATCCAGACTTCGCCTCCCGCGTGCGCCTGCGCGGTGATGCCACGGTGTTCGTGATCGCACGCCAGGTCGGTGGTCCGCCAATGCCGGTGGCGGTGCAAAAGCACACCCTGCAGGAGCTGCCGCTGCATATCACCCTGAGCGATGCCGACAGCCCGATGCCGACCATGAAGCTCTCCGCATTGAAGGACGTCGAACTGGTCGCGCGGCTGTCAGCCAGCGGCAACGCCCAGCGTGGCGAAGGCGACCTTGAATCGACCCCGGTCCGCGTGACGCTGCCGGCGACCGCGCCGGTCAAACTGGTGATCGGCGCCAGCCAGCCCTGAGGCGTTTTCCCAGCGCGACACGCTGCGTTGCCGCCATGCATGGCCCGGTTTGACCGCCGGGATTGGGCCACCGGCTAAACTTGGCCGATGACTGAATTCACTCCGCCAGGGACCCGCTGGCACGCGCTGACCTCGCCCTTCCCCATGAAGCGTGGGGGCGCGCTGCGCGATGCACGCGTCGCCTACGAGACCTGGGGCACGCTGTCGCCGGCACGCGACAACGCCGTCCTGATCGTCACCGGCCTGTCGCCCGATGCGCACGCCGCCGCGAATGCGGACAACCCCGCCGATGGCTGGTGGGAAGCGATGCTCGGCCCGGGTAAGGCCATCGATACCGACCGCTGGTTCGTGGTGTGCGTGAATTCGCTGGGCAGCTGCAAGGGCTCGACCGGGCCGGCATCGGTCAATGCCGCCACCGGAGAAACCTATCGCCTGTCCTTCCCCGACCTGTCGGTGGAAGACGGCGCGGCCGCATCAGTAGAAGTGGTGCGTGCGCTGGGTATCGACCGGCTGGCCTGCGTGGTCGGCAACTCGATGGGCGGCATGACCGCGCTAGCATTGCTGCAGGCCAACCCCGGCATCGCACGCAGCCACATCAATATTTCCGGCAGCGCGCAGGCGCTGCCGTTTTCCATCGCCATCCGCTCGTTGCAGCGCGAGGCGATCCGCCTGGACCCGATGTGGAATGGCGGCGATTACACCGAAGCCGCGTACCCGGAAAGCGGCATGCGCATGGCGCGCAAGCTCGGCGTCATCACCTATCGCTCGGCGCTGGAATGGGACGGCCGCTTCGGCCGCGTGCGGCTCGAATCGGACCGCCCGGATGAAGATCCGTTCGGCCTGGAGTTCCAGGTGGAAAGCTATCTGGAAGGCCACGCGCGCCGCTTCGTGCGCCAGTTCGACCCGAACTGCTATCTATACCTGAGCCGCTCGATGGACTGGTTCGACCTGGCCGAACATGGCGGCGGCGACGTCATGACCGCGCTGGCCGGCATCAAGCTGGAGCGCGCACTGGCGATCGGTGCGACCACCGACATCCTGTTCCCGCTGCAGCAACAGGAACAGATCGCACTGGGCCTGCGCGCGGGCGGCGCGGACAGCGAATTCGTGCCACTGGCCTCGCCGCAGGGACACGATGCGTTCCTGGTGGATTTCGCCCGTTTCGACCCCGCCGTGCGCGGCTTCCTCGCGAAGCTGTGACGCTTGGTGTAGAGCGGAGCTTGTGGCAATCCCATCTTGGGGGCTCCGCTGAGGCCTTCCCTGTGACCCGACCGGAGCGCAGCGGAGCAAGCTCCGCTCTACAGTGGGGGCATGCATGGATCACCGTCGCCATCCTCGGTGACCCGCCACGGAGCCGTTTCTGCGAACATTGGGCATTGATGTCCATGTGACGCCGTTGACGAGGTTCTCCCGATGCCGCTTCAATTTCCCGGCAAGGACAGACTGATCCGCGCGTTGGACGCCGCCGTCGCCCTCGGCGACGATCATGCGGTTGCAGAAGCGCTGCGCGACACGCTGGCCTCCCTGATCGTCGATACCCATGTGCAATTGCCAGCGCTGGTGCAGCAGCCGGCGGAGGACCACTACGCACGACGCGAGCTGTACGTCAGCCCGGAGCACGGCTACAGCGTCGTCGCCATGACCTGGGGACCGCGGCAAGGCACGCAGATCCACGACCACGCAGGCGTGTGGTGCGTCGAAGGTGTCTGGCAGGGCCAGCTGGAGATCACCCAGTACGCGCTGGCCGAACATGTCGACAGCGCGTATCGCTTCACCGCCGCCGATACCCAACTGGCCGAAGCCGGCAGCGCCGGTGCGCTGATCCCGCCGCACGAGTACCACACCATCCGCAACGCGAGCGATGCAGACATCGCCGTCTCGCTGCATGTCTACAAGCACAGCCTGGATCGCTGCGGCATCTACCTGGCCGATGCGCAGCGCCCGGGATGGATGCAGTGCGAGGACCGCACCATCCATTCCGATCCGCTGCCGGCCGAGCCGGCCACGCACTAAGCGCAGCCAGCACACCTTCGTTATTTTGCAGGGCACTCCAGCACATGCTGGGCGTCGGTGCCGAAGCCGACTTCGTGCACCGACAGCACGGTTCCAGCTGGCATCTTCCAACCCAGCGGCACGCTGACCTGCCCCATCTGGCCGTTACGCTCGGAGAAGCACTTCAGCGGAATGCCGACCTTGCCCCAGGCATCGCGCGGTGCGTTGGCCATCGCCGCATCGACCGGCAATGCCGCGCTGCAACCCGGGCCGCATTCCATGAAGAGTTCGGCACCTTGCCGTTTCGGCGGCACGTCCACGCGCATGGTCACCAGCAGCATCACGTTGCCGTTGGTCTCGCGCACCAGGTCCAGCGGACGCGGCGCGACGAAGGCGATCTCGCCGTCCTGCTTCCACTCGATCCGCCAGGCATCTTCCTGCGCCTTGTAGTCGACGGGCGAGATCGCCACGTCAGGCGCGTCCTTCTGGCCCGAGGCCTGCGATAACGAACGTGGTTTGCCGACCTTGGACTGCACGCGCAGCGTCCAGCCCGTGGCCGGCGTACCACGCGTGAAGAACGTCTCCGAGCCCAGTGTTGCCAGGTCCATGCCGGCGTCTTCGGACAACGCGCCCACCTTGGCCGGCTTGGCGTAACTCACACCATAGCCATAGGCGAACTGCGGGTCGTAGCCCGGCTGACCAACATTGAGCGGACTCTGCAGCACAGTGCGCGGCCACGAATACGACAGCGTGCCGCGGAAGTCGTGCTGCACCTTGCCTGCTGCATCGCGCAGCAGCACATCGGCCACGCCGCCGCCTTCCGAGCCCGGCAGCCACGCAGCCACGAACGCATCGGCTGCATTGATCTCACGATTCATCCACAGCGGGCGCCCGGACAGGAACACCGCCACCACCGGGATGCCTTCGGCCTTGAGCTTGCGCAGCAGCTTCAGGTCACGGTCGTCGCCAGGGCGATACGCCAGCACCTTCAGGTCACCCTGGAACTCGGCGTACGGCGTTTCGCCGAACACCACCACCGCCGCATCGGGCCTGGTCGTATAGCTGCCATCGGCCGACTGCTCCGCCTTGCCACCGGCCTTGCCGACCTGCTCGCGCAACGCCGCGCCAATGGTCTGCGCGCCGGGGAAATCCTGCGGCGTCAGGCCGGTGCCCTGCCAACTCAGCGTCCAGCCACCGGACTGCATCATCATGTCGTCGGCGCCATCACCGGCGATCAGCAGCGTCTTGCGCGGATCCAGCGGCAGCACCTTGTTCTCATTCTTCAGCAGGACCAGCGACTCGCGCACCGCACGGCGTGCGACAGCCCGATGTTCGGCACTGCCGAGCAACTCGAACTGCCCGGCCACACCACGCGTCGAAGGCTTGCCAGCTTCGAACATGCCGGCGCGGAACTTCACCCGCAGGATCCGGCGGACCGCTTCGTCCAGGCGACCGGCCGGCAGCGTGTGTGCGTTTTCCGCCGCCAGGATGTGCTCGTAGCAGCCCTTCCAGGTATCGGGCGCCATGATCATGTCCACGCCAGCGACGAACGACGGCACGCAGTTCTCGCGGCTTCCGCCCGGCACGCTGGCATGGCCGTTCCAGTCGCTGACCACGAACCCGTCGAAGCCCATGCGCTGCTTCAGCACGCCTTCGAGCAGCGAAGCATTGCCGCTCATCTTGACCCCGTTCCAGCTGGAGAACGACACCATCACCGCCTGCACGCCGGCCTTCAGCGCGGGCGGATAGCCGGCGCCGTGCACGTCACGCAAGGTGGCTTCGTCGATGTGGGCATCGCCCTGGTCGCGGCCTTCGAACGTGCCGCCATCGGCCAGGAAATGCTTGGCCGTCGCCACCACATGCGCGCCCTTGAGGAAGTCCTTCGTGCCCGGCTTGCCCTGCAGGCCCTGGATCAGTGGGCCGGCGTAGGAACGCACCACCGCCGGATTCTCCGAATAGCCCTCGTAGGTGCGGCCCCAGCGATCATCCTGCGGCACTGCCAGGGTCGGCGCGAAGGTCCAGTCGATGCCGGTCGCGCGCATCTCGGCGGCGGTGGCCACGGCGATCTGCCCCATCAGCGCCGGGTCGTGCGTGGCGCCCAGGCCGATGTTGTGCGGGAACAGCGTCGCGCCGACCACGTTGTTGTGGCCATGCACCGCATCGACGCCGAAGATCACCGGGATCGCGTTGTACTTGCCGCCGCTGGTGTCCATCGACGCGGCGTAGAAATCGTCGGCCAGCTGCAGCCAGGCCTTGGCCGGGGCGTTGTACTGGCCACCCGGATCGGAGCTGCCGCCAGCCAGGATCGAACCCAGGCGGTAGGTCTTCAGGTCGTCCGGGGTGATGCTGGCGATATCGCCCTGCACCACCTGGCCCACCTTCTCTTCGACACGCATTTTTGCGATCAAGGCATCGATGCGCTTTTCCAGCTTCGGGTCCGGCGCGATCGGCGAACGCTGCTGCGGCCACAGCTCCGGGTGCGCACTGCCCGCGGCGGGCTGGGTTTCGGCAGCGATGGCCACGCCAGCCAGCAGCACCGAGCCGGTCAGCGCCAGGACCAGCGCGCGGCGCGCCGGCAGGCGCGGGGTTGGAAGCGGATTGAAGCTCATGCAGTTCTCCCTGGATGGACGTGGCGCGCCGAACCATGCTGCAACTGCAGCGTGGCTTTTCCGCGTACTTTGGCAAGATGGCGACAAATGACCGTCGGGACAGCCGTTCGATGCGGGTAAGACTTGAAGATGTGGCCGCAGCGGCCGGTGTCTCGATGAAGACGGTGTCGCGCGTGCTCAACCAGGAGCCGCGCGTCAGCCAGGACACGCGCCAGCGCGTGCAGGAAGTGGTCGACCGGCTGCAGTACAAGCCCAACCTGTCCGCACGCAGTCTGGCCAGCCGACGCACCTTCGTGGTGGCGCTGGCCTACGACAACCCCTCGCGCAACTACCTGATGGAAATCCAGGGCGGCGTGCTCGACGCCTGCCGTGCGCGCCACTACACGCTGGTGCTGGCGCCGGTGATGTACGGCGAGGGTCGTGCGATTGCCGAGCTGCGCGAACTGGCCAACCAGCACGGCGTGGACGGCTTCGTGCTGACGCCGCCGCTGACCGACGACATGGACCTGCTCGCCTTCCTGGACGATGCCGCCCTGCCCTTCGCCAGCATCGCCCCGCGCATTCCCCGCGGCCGGATCGGCGTAACCGTGGACGAACATGCCGCAGTCTGCGAACTGATGGACCACCTGATCACGCTGGGGCACCGGCGCATCGGCCATATCAAGGGACCGCCCACCCACGGCGCGGCCGAATGGCGCCATGCCGGCTACCGCGAATCGCTGCGCTCGGCCGGCATCGCCTACGACCCGGCGCTGGTGGCCAAGGGCGAGTTCACCTTTGAATCGGGCGTGCGGGGCGCCAACCAGCTGCTGGACCTGGAAGACCGCCCCACCGCGATCTTCGCCGCCAATGACGACATGGCCGCCGGCGTGATCCGCGTGGCCGGCGAGCGCGGGCTGCGCATTCCACACGATCTGTCGGTGTGCGGTTTCGACGACACGCCGATCTCGCGCCACATCTTTCCTTCGCTGACCACCGTGCGCCAGCCAACCCGCGACATGGGCCGCACCGCCACGCTGGAACTGCTCAAGGCCATCCAAGCCCCGGACCACGGCGACATGGTGCGCATGGACTACGCCCTGCAGCTGCGCGAATCGACGGCGGCGCCGGCCAACCCGGGCACCTAGGCCGCACGGCATCAGACCGTCGCACGCAGTGACGGAATGGGCGGCGTGACATCGCGGGCGCGCGCTCATGGTTGGAGAGAAGGCCTTCATTCCGGGATCGGGTCTGGCGACGGGCAATGCATGTCACCCCGTGACAGCGCTGTCACGATACGGAATGCGGCCACCAATGCATTCTGCGGCGCGTCAAAACCGCCTTCCCTGACCGCATGGTCAGCGCACAGCCCGCAACGGCGCGCTCCCCACCCCCGCGGCGAAGCGAACATCCCAACATCGGCACCTTGCCCATACCGCTTCGGCGATCGTGCCGCTATACTGCGCGGCCGCGCCGAAGTGGCGGAATGGTAGACGCAGCGGACTCAAAATCCGCCGCCCTTAAAAGCGTGTGGGTTCGAGTCCCACCTTCGGCACAAATCAAAACAAGGGCTTAGCCGCGAGGCTAGGCCCTTGTTCTTTATCGCCATTGCGTCGTGGTCGAATGCAGCGGAATGGCTGTCAGCATTGGCGCCCCCTCCCGTCTGATCCTCAACATTGCCCTGCCCGCGCAGCTGCGCCACCACGCGCTCACGCGTATCGGCATGCAACGGCAGACGGCTGTGCAACACCTGCGGCACTGTCATGCGCGCGATGTCGCCAAGCGTGGTCGTGCGGGGAATACCGAGCAAGGGGTTCGAGGCTGGAAGCTGGGCCGCCCCCGCCCGATCGCCGCGCGAAGGACCGGAAGGCCCCAAGTGGCAAGGCTTTCGACAGGCCTGCACCGCATCGCTGGATGGTGGAGAAAAACGGCGCACCGTGGAGACGCGGGCCACGGCGCACCAACGAGTCTCTAGACCGGGGAACAACCGAGAGTCTCTGAAATCGGTGGAACTGGTCGGCTGTGACTGACCGGGTGTCGGGTCAGGACAACCGGCCAGCACAGCACGTCAGGGCGAGGCGTCCTGCCGGAACACCCCTGTGGCGTGCAGTAGACGCTGCCATCCGCCCTGCGCCAAATGCGGACTCTTCATGTGCATATGGCGACACGCCAGATGCGCCTCAGAGATTGGCCACGCCGCCATCGACCAGCAGTTCGCTGCCCAGCATGAAGCGCGATTCGTCGCTGGCCAGGTACACCGCGGCCTGCGCCAGCTCCCACGGCGTACCCAGGCGGCCGATAGGTACCAGCTGGCGGATGTCCTGGCGCAGGCGTTCTTCTGCCTCGGGCGCCAGGCCCAGCTTGTTCAGTGCCGGGGTGTCGGTCGGCCCCGGGCTGAGTACATTGACCCGCACGCCGCGCGGGTGCAGTTCGGCCGAGAGCGTCCGCGCCAGCGACAGCAGCGCTGCCTTGCTGGCCGCATAGACCGAACTCTGCGGCAGGCCGATATGCGCGCTGGTCGAGCCACACAGGATGATCGACGCGCGATCGCCCAGCAGCGGCAACAGCGACTGCACCAGGAAGAACGGCCCCTTCAGATTGGTCGCCAGCACCCGGTCAAACGTCGCCTCATCCCAGTCCTGCAGCAGGCGATGGGTGACATCGGCGGCATTGGCATACAGCACGTCCAACCGCGGCCAGGCCTGCGCCAGGGTCCGTGCGATCTGCTGCTGGTCGGCGACCTGCGAGGCATCGCTGCGGATCGCCAGCACCGGCTCGCCCAGCTGCGCCTGCGCGCGCGCCAGCGCATCGGCATCGCGGCCGGTGATAGCCACTTGCGCGCCCTGCGCAAGGAACTGCCTGGCGGTTTCCAAGCCGATGCCGCTGCTGCCGCCGGTCACCAGCGCGTACTTGCCCTTCATGCGTGCCATCGCGGCCACCTGCTCATCTTGAAAGAGCGGCGAGACTGGCCGGCGCGATCCGCTTTGTATAGTACGCACCGCATGGATACCAACCCACCGACATGATCCCATCGCGCAACGCCAACGCGTCGCTGGCACACACTTCGACCGCCATCGATCCGCAGGATGGATGCCCGATGCGCGACTTCGTCCAGTTGGTCTCGGGCAAGTGGGCGATCCCGATCCTGTATCGCCTCATCGTTGAAGATGCGCCAGTGCGCTTCAGCGCGTTGCAACGTGCGGTAGCACCGATCACCCAGAAGGAACTCACCCGGCAACTGCGCCTGTTCGAACAACGCCACCTGGTCCAGCGCACCGTGCACCCGGAAGTCCCGCCACGGGTCGAATACGAAGTCACCGCGCTAGGCCACTCACTGGCGCCGACACTGCACTCGCTGGCCGACTGGATGCGCGCGCATGGTCCGGCGTTGAAGGCTGGCATGGACGACGTTGCGCCCTGATCGCGACGTGCAGGCACGCGCCTGTCAAACCCGGTTTCACCCCACGCATATGACAACGGCACGCCCCCGGAGGGCCGTGCCGTTGCATGGTGTCGTTGATGAGAGATGCGCCACCTCCGTGTGGCATGTATCGCTTAACGACGGCTGCGTCAGTAGTCGTAACTCACACTCAGGCGAGCCGAACGCGGCGCCTGACTCAGGACTGCGGCACCATAGAGCGGTTCGGACTGACCCGGGTCCTGCTCCGAGTACGGGTACTTCCACAAGGTGGTCTGGCTGTTGAACACGTTGAACACATCCAGGTTGAACGACAGCTTGTGATCGGCGAATGCCGGCCGATAGCCCACGCCCAGGTCCAGCTGTTTCAGCCATGGCAGGCGTCCCTGGCTGCCCGGGGGCGCCGCTTCACCCTGGTAGAAGTGGTAATACGTGCCGTAGCCGGCGGGATCGCTTTGATCAGACCCATACGATCCCAGCGCAGAGAACGGTGATCCTGATTGCACGCTCAGGTTGGCCGACACCAACCACTGCGGGTTGATCTGGTAGTAGCCGTAGAACTTGAATTGATGGGTATGGTCGTTGCTTTGCGGGCCGTTGGTATTTTCCATCAGCGAGGCGAAGTCCCAGTCCACGGTGGTCGACGCCGCGGTCTGGCCGATGCCGGAACGAAGCTGGCCTTCCGTGGTGCCATAGCTGCGTGACCAGGTGTAGTTGACGGCGCCGTACCAGCGCCCGTCGAACGGATGCTCCAGCGACAGGTTCACCCCGTAGTAGTTGCGCTTGAACTCGGGGAAGCCGAACTCTTCATTGCTCAACGGCACGCTGACGTAGTTACCGCTGGTATCGACCAGGGTGAAGGTGTTGGACTTGCCCGGATTGATCAACCAGCAGCTGACCGGATTGCTGTCCAGGGTGACCGTGTAGCCCAGCGCCGCGGCCTTGGCGAACACCGTGTCGCTGTCGCAGTAATCATCCACACCGCTGCGCAGGACGCGATAGGTCGCCTTGGCGCCATACACCCAGTTGCCGCCAAGGGTCTTGCTGAAGCCCAGGATGAACTCGTCCTGGTACGACGGCTCGATCCCCTGCGTTGCGACGGTCTTGGGATCAGGCAGGTTGCCGTAGTTGTTGTTGGCCGAGACCGCGTCGGAGATCTGGGTCAGGTCGGTCGGATAGCCGTTGGCGTCGATCCCGCCGTAGGTGTAATAGGTCGACGTGGCCAGGGTGGCACCGGCGGCGTTGAACGCCGGGTTGAGCGGCAGCGCCAGGTAGTAGCGCCCTGCGTTGCCGAACACCTTGAAGTGCCCGTCGCCATTCACGTCCCAGCTGAAGCCCAGCCGCGGCGCCCACTGCCCGCTGGTCTGCTTGATGTAGGGATCGCCATCGCGGTTGTAATTGGTGAACTGGTCCAGGCGCAGCCCCAGGCTCAGCAGCAGGTTGTCGGTGACCTGCCAGTTGTCTTCCACGTATTGCGCCCGCTGGGCCGAACGCACCGAAGCCAGCGCGCTGTAGATGTACTTGCGCACGTAATAGCCCTCCTCGCCATTGGCATAGTCGCCCGTGGCTGGCACACCCAGTCCACTGCTCAATGGCACGCTGGGGTCAGTCTGGCCATAGATCCAGTAATACCCGTCTCCAGAGGCAACCGAGCCGCGATTGAGGGCGCGTGCGTTCTGGTTATCAATGCCCACGGTGATGCTGTGGTTGCCGATGACGTAGTTGAGGTCGACGCGCAGGTTGTCTGTACGGTTGCCGCGGTTGGCGTCCACCAGCGTGGAGGTGGTCTGACTGTTCGTAATCGGCGTCCCACCGGTATAGGCGGGGTTTTCATACGAGGTGCCACTGAGATAGGTCAGCGAGCCGTCGTAGGCAGGGTTGCCGGTGTAGTCATCAGTGCGCTGCTTGCCGTATTGCGCACTGAAGGTCAGCCGCTCTGTCAGGTAATTGGTGTACTTGGCGGTCCACAGGCTGCCACCGGTCTTGGTGGTGTCGGCGCTGCCACGCCGGCTGCCGACCTTGAGCGCGTCGTAGTCGTAGTTGGAATACGTACCGCGGGTGATATAGCGGCTGGAGGCATCGGTGAATTCCAGCAACTGGCTGTCGGTGATGTTCCAGTCCAGCTTGGCGTACCAGCTGGGCCGGCGGTAGGCGTAGTCGGTGTAGGCGTTGGTCGCCTCGACGCTGTTGACGGTGTTGCCTTCCTGGCGCTGGAGTTCGTAGGAGCCGAAGAAAAACAGCTTGTCCTGGATCAGCGGACCGCCAGCGTAAATGCTTTGCGTGGTGACCCAGGAATGGTTCTGGCTGTCTGGCCGGTACAGCGTGCCGTTGGCGGGGTAGTACACGTCGCCTTGCGAAGCACGCAGGCCGTCCGGCTCCCAGGTGAGCTGGCCGCCAAAATGCCATTCATTGGTGCCGCGCTTGCCCACCGCATTGATCACGCCGCCGTCCGAACGCCCGTACTTGGCGCTGTAGCCGCCGGTGTAGACCTCCTGCTGCTCGATGCTGCCGTAGGGCAAGGTCAGGCCGCCAAGCCCGCGCAATGGATCGGTCGTGTTGAATCCATTGATGTAGTAGGCGTTCTCGCTCGCGGATGATCCACCGAAGCTCACCAGCTGTTGCCCGGTCGGGCCGACATAGGTGCCACTGCCACTGTTGCCGACCACGCCGGGCGCCAGCTTGGCGATGGCCTCGGCCGAACGTCCCAGCGGCAAGCGCTGCAGCTCTTCCGCCGTGATGACGGTGCGCGAATCGACACTGCTCACATCGATGGCTGCGGCAGCGCGGTCGGCAGTGACATGCACGCCGCCCACTTGCACAACTGCGCCGAAGGACACATCGGTGTTGGCGCCCACGGTCAGGCTCACGTCATTGCGCGAATCCACATCACTGCCATCACGGCGTGCGGTGACCGTATAGGTCCCCAACGGTAGCTGGGACACCTGGTAGCGACCGCGCGCATCAACCTGCACCTCGCGGGCCAGGCCGGTGTCGCTACGCACCAGCACGGTGGTGGCGCCGGCGGGCGCCTGGCCACTGATGGCGCCGGTAGTGGATTGGGCCGAGGCATTGCCGGCCAGCAGGCCGAGGGCCAGCGCCAGCACGAGCGGGCGCGGTCGAACAGAAGACAGACGACTGAGCAAGGGAATATCCGGTTCTGGGAGAGGAGTGACGGGGCGTGCCAACGCCTGCGATTTCCATCGCGCAATCCGCAGTGCGGGCCCCACAGTCATCGTCGACTGACGTGCCCCTGAACCAGAAATATCTTGTTTACATGTTGCCGTGGAGGATCGTCATATCCAAGCTGCGACATTGTTCCGATGCGACATCATGTGTCGATCCAAGTTGAAATGTGCCGACGAAGAAAAAACGCCAGTGCCGCTGCGGCGATGTCCTCTTGCTTGATCAATCGGCACAAGAAATCCACAAGCACCAGACATGGCGATAAGGCAAACATGTCGTCGGCAGGTCGAGACAGTGGTAAACCGCGCACCGTGGGAAGCGGCGGCCACGTCGACGCATGGCGAACAGGCCTCCCGGCGTTGCCCGTGGCCCTCCCCCACGTTCCGCAGGCGAGCCGATCGCATGGATCGCCATATACGTTCCGGCAGCATCGACATCATCAAACGCCATAACGCAGCCACCAGTTCGGCGGCATGATCGGGATTCGACGCGTTGGACTGGGCGCGGGACACAGATTGAGGCCTCAGCATGAATTTCCAGCAGCTCAAGGCCGTGAGCGAGGCCATCGGCCATCGCTTCAACCTGACCGAAACCGCCGATGTCCTGCATACCTCCCAGTCGGCGGTATCACGGCAGATCCGCGAGCTGGAGGAAGAGCTTGGCGTGGAGATCTTCCTGCGCCACGGCAAGCGATTGACCGGACTCACCGCGCCGGGCCAGGAGATCGCACGCATCGTCGAACGCATGCTGCAGGACCGCGAAAGCCTGCGGCATGCCTCGGAGGATTTCCGTCGCCCGGCACGCGGCACGCTATCCATCGCCGCCACCCACGCGCAGGTGCGATACCGGCTGCCCGATGCGGTGCTCCGGTTCCGCGATGCGTTCCCGCAGGTGAGCCTGACCCTGCAACAGACGGCGCCGCCACAGATCGTGGAGCTGCTGCGCGGCGGCCAGGTCGATATCGGCCTGGTGCCCGAAGGCCTGCCGTACGTGCCTGAGCTGGTGCGCTTCCCCGCGTATTCGTGGTCGCATGTCTTCGTGGTCCCGCGCGGCCATCCGCTGCTCGACATGCCCTACCCCGCGCTGGCCGACATCGCGCGCTTTCCGCTGATCACTTTCGAGGAAGGCATGGTTGGCCGCATGCGCATCAACCAGGCCTTCGCAATGCAGGGATTGAAGCCGGACATCATCATTTCCGCGGCCGATTCTGACGTCATCAAGACCTACGTGGAGCTGGGCCTGGGCGTGGGCATCATCGCCGAGCGCTCCTACGATGCGACGCTGGACCCGCAGCTGGTCGCACTGGAAACCAGCACGCTGATCGCGCCGATCACCACCAGCGTGGCGGTGCGGCGCGGCACCTACCTGCGTGGTTACACGCTGGCCTTCATCCAGGGCATGGTGCCCGGGCTGACGCTCGAACAGATCCGCGCACAGGTCGAGGACCTGGAGACCGCGCAGGTCGCCTGACGCAGGTCCACGCCTCAGCCGTGGGTGTGTCCGAACACGTCCTGCAGCCGCCTGCGCGCGCGTGCGAATTCTTCGTCGTGCCGGTCGCGCGGGTAGGACAGGTTCATCGGCACCACGTCCTTCACCCGGCCCGGTGCGGTGTCCATCACCACCACGCGCTGGCTCAGGAAGGCGGCCTCGTCCATGTCGTGGGTGACCAACAGCATGGTGATGCCCTGCTGCTCCCAGATCCGCAGCAACTCGCGCTGCAGGTGCGCGCGCGTGATCGCATCCAGCGCGCCGAACGGCTCGTCCAGCAGCAACACGCGTGGCCGGTTGGCCAGCGCGCGCGCAATCGCCACGCGCTGGGCCATGCCACCGGAGAGCTGGTGGGGATAGGCGTCCTCGAAGCCTTCCAGGCGCACCAGCGCGATGTGTTCGCGCACGCGCGCCTGGCGTTCGCCGCGGCTGATGCCGGCATTGAGCAGGCCCAGTTCAATGTTGCGCGTCACCGTGAGCCAGGGCAGCAGCCGGTGTTCCTGGAAGACCAGGCCACGCTCCAGCCCGGTGCCGCGCACCGCCTGCCCGGCCAGGCTGATCGTGCCGTCGTGTTCGCCATCCAGTCCGGCAACCAGCCGCAGCAGGGTGGATTTCCCACAGCCGCTGGGACCGATGATGCTGACGAATTCGCCTTGCCGGATCTGCAGGTCCACTGCATCCAGCACGACCCGTTGTCCGCCGCGGCCGGCGTAACGCTTGCCCACGCCGGCAAGCTGCAGCAGCGGGCCAGGCAGTTGCGTGACGTTTTCCACCGACTCGGCGAGCCGCAGCGCGGGCCGCACGGTGGCCATTACGCGCCCACCGCCACGCGCGGTGCAATGGTGGCCGGCGCCTGCCGGACGCGGCTGGTACCGGCATGGAAGTGGCGCGCGAACTCGCCGACCTGTTCGCTGACCCGCCCAAGCGCGGTGGCGACCGAAGCCGGCACCTGCGGATCGCGCAAGGGCGTTTCCAGTGTGTTGATCACTGCGCCATAAGGCGTGGGCCAGCCGCGCAACGCATGGGCAGAGGCGCGCAGGCCGGTCAACACGGTGCCGCCCGCCTGCCAGCCGTAGGCCGTGACGATGCAGCCCACCGCGCGGCCATCCAGGTACGGGCGTTCGTCGCCGCTGAGTTCTTCCAGCGTGTCCAGCGCGTTCTTGAGCAGCCCGGACAGGCCACCGTGATAGCTGGGCGATGCCAGGATCACCGCATCGGCACGCCGCACGATGCCGATCAGTCCCTGCTGCACGTCCGTCAACGGCACGCCCGGCGTGTAGTGCGGCAGCGCCGCCAGGAATTCACCGCCCAGGCGCAGGGTGGACAGGCCGCGTTCGGCACAATCGCGCAGGGCCAGGTCCAAGGCGCGCTCGGTACTGGAGCCAGCGCGCGTGGTGCCACCGATCCCCACCACCAGCAGCTTGGACGAGGTGACCTGCGGCAACGACGACCACGCCCGGTTTTCGCCCGGGCCGGACAGGCCAGCCAGCACGCTGGCCGTGGGCACGCTCGCGGTGTCCATCACGCGGCCTCCAGCTGGCGCAGTTGGCCCAACAGGCGTTGGCCATAGTCCCAGCTGCCCAATTTGGCCGCGGTGCCAAGGTGGCCGAATGCGCCCGGCCGTGCCAGCAGCGATCCCCAGCGATGGGAGAACAACGCCGCGCGTTCGGGCGTGACCCGCGGATCGTCATCGCTGGCCACCACGATGCTGGGAAACGGCAGCGGCGCCAGCGGGATCGGGGCGAAGTTGCGCGTGCCCGGCGGATAGTCGTGACGCTCGACATCGGTGGGCGAAACCAGCAGCGCACCCACCACCGGCGCGCGATAGGTCGCCGCCCAGTGGGCCACGGTGATCACCGCCAGCGAGTGCGCCACCAGAATCACCGGCCGCGCCTGGGCCTGGATGACCGCGTCCAGCGCGTCCACCCATTCCTCACGCTCCGGGTTGTTCCACTCACGCTGGCGCACGCGCAGGAAATCTGGGTGCTCCTGTTGCCAGATGCTCTGCCAGTGCTCCTCGCCCGAGTCGCCGCGACCGGGAAGCATCAACACGCGTGGTGATTGGCTCATTGCAGGTCCTCCTTCAGGTGACCGAGGGTGCGTCGCCGTCCACGGCGTCGAACAACTCGGTGGACAGGTAGCGCTCGGCGAAATCGGGAATGAGCACCACGATGGTCTTGCCGGCGCTTTCCTCGCGGCGGCCCAGCTGGATCGCCGCCCACAGCGCGGCACCGGCGCTGATGCCCACCGGCACGCCTTCCAGGCGCGCCAGGCGACGCGCGATGCGCAGTGCATCGGCATCGGACACCGTGGTGATCGCGTCGATCACGCTGCGATCCAGGAACGTCGACAGATGCCCCGAGCCGATGCCCTGGATCGCGTGCGGGCCCGCCTTGCCGCCAGACAGCGTCGCACTGCCTTCCGGCTCGACCGCGACGATCTGCACAGCCGGGTTGTAGCGCTTGAGCACCTGGCCCACGCCGGTGATGGTGCCGCCGGTGCCGACGCCGGCCACGAACGCGTCGACCTGGCCATCGCTGTCACGCCAGATCTCTTCGGCCGTGGTAGCGCGATGGGCGGCCGGATTGGCCGGATTCTCGAACTGCTGCAGCACCACCGCATTGGGAATCTGCGCCTGCAGTTCGTTGGCGCGACGGATCGCACCGGACATGCGTTCGGCCGCCGGAGTCAGTTCGATCCGCGCACCCAGATGCTGGACCATCTTGCGGCGCTCGATCGACATGCTCTCGGGCATGCACAGGATCAGGGCATAGCCTTTGGCCGCGGCGACGAAGGCCAGGCCAATGCCGGTATTGCCCGAGGTCGGCTCGATGATCACCGAGCCGGGCTTGAGCCGCCCTTCGCGCTCGGCTGCCTCGATCAACGCCGCGCCCAGGCGATCCTTGACCGAAGCCAGCGGGTTGAAGAATTCCAGCTTGCCGACCAGGTGCGCACGCACGCCTTCCTCGGCGGCCAGGCGATCGAAGCGCACCAGCGGCGTGGCGCCGATGGTGTCCAGGATGCTGTCGTAGACGCGCCCGCGAAAGCTCGCGACCGGCGCATCCTGACGTGGTGCCTGGACAGCATTCTTGGGTTGGAACTGAAACGTCGTGCTCATGCAGCGCTCGCAGAAAAGAAGGGCCACCGAAGGCCTGCCCTGCACGCTACCGACGCAAGACGCATGGCCGAATCGAGAAAACCGGGATTGCTTGGGACAAAAATGGCGCACGCACCTGGCGCCCCAGGGAACGCCGCGGCAGCCGCACCGGGGCCTTGCGCAGCCAGCACCGCGCCCATGACGACATCACCCTTGGTCATGAGCGCGCTCACGCGGTAACGCGCCAGCGGGTCAGGTGTGCCTGCAGCCGATCGACCGCCCAGTTCAACAGCAGGCTGATCGCCGACACCAGCAACAGGCCGACGACCACCTGGTCGGTGCGGTACTGGTCCTGGCCTTCGACCAGCAGGCTGCCGATGCCCTGCCCTTGCGTGAGCAGGTACTCGGCGCCCAACGTGGCCAGCCACGCATAGATCAGCGCCAGGAACACACCAGAGAACACCGACGGCAAGGCCGACGGCAGGATCACCCGCCACAGCAGCTGCAGGCGGCTGAAGGCATAGATGCGCCCGACTTCGACCAGCGACACCGGCACCCCACGCACACCCTCCAGCGTGTTGACCAGCACCGGGAAGAACGCCGCCAGCGCGATGAAGACGATCTTGCTGGTCTCCTCCAGGCCGAACCACGCCATGACCAGCGGCACCCACGCGAACAGTGAAATCTGCTGCAGCACGCGCAAGGTCGGCTGCAATAGCACGCGTCCCACACGCGACAGGCCCAGCAGCAAGCCCGCTGCCAGGCCGACAGCCACGCCGATGCCCAGCCCGGTCAGGTACCGCAGCAGGCTGGCCGAGGTGGCCGCCCACAGCTGGCCCTCGGCGGCCGACGCAGCCAGTGCATGCAACACCTGCCCAGGCGAGACGAACAGCGGGCTGGCTGCAGCCGAGGTATTGCCCAACGCGATCCACGCCACCAGTCCCAACACCGGCGGCACCAGCCCGAGCACGATGGCACGCGCGCTCACGCAAAGGCCTCGCGGCGCCAGCGCAGCAGGTGACGCTCGATGGCTTCAAGCAGGCGATCCAGGCCATAGCCGATCGCGCCGACGATGATCACCGCCGCCAGCAGCACGTCCATCTGCATCAGCTGCTGGCCGTTGGACATCAGATAGCCCAGGCCTTCAGACGCAGCCAGCAGCTCCACCAGCACCAGCACCAGCCAGCAGCTGGTCAGTCCATAGCGCAGGCCGGCCCAGATCGACGGCAGCGCGGCCGGTAGCAGGACGCGCAGCAGCAGTTGCAACGGACTGAAGCCGTAGAGCTGGGCGACCTCGCGCTGGCTGCGCGGCACCTCGGCAATGCCGCGCGCGGTATTGAGCGTCACCGGCACCAGCGCGGCCTTGGCGATCAGCACCAGCTTCAGCGTTTCGCCGATCCCCAGGAACAGCATCAGCAGCGGCAGCCAGCCCAGCAGCGGAATCGAAGCCAGCACGCGGAAGCTGGGATACAGCAGCTCACGCACGACGCGCGACAGCCCCATCGCCAGGCCCAGCACCAGGCCCAGCCCGGCGCCGATCACGAAGCCGCCGAACACCCGCTGCAGGCTGATTCCGATCTGCGCCCAGCCGCTGGCCGTGGTCAGCAGCTGCACCAGCGTGACGCCCACGCGCGCCGGCGGCGGCAACGTCTGCGAACTGATCCAGCCCAGCGCACTACCTGTCCACCACGCTACCAGCAGGAGCCCCGGCACCAGCCACGCCAGCGCACCGCTTGGCATGACCTTGAGCCGCAGTGGCGCGATCGCAGGCGAAAGCACGCTAGCCATCAGTGCGGCCGGTTGCCTTGCGCATCCAGCGGCACGAACGCGTCCTGCAACCCCTGCGCCTTCAGCGCCGTGTCCAGGTACTGGCGATCGAACCACTGGTTGATGTCGGCCGGCGGTCCACGCAGCAGGCCCAGCTGCTGGACCAGGTGCTGGGTGTCCTGGTACTGGGCAACGAAGAAGGGATCCAGCAGCGGATTGAAGCGATCGCCCAGCGGACGGCCGCCGTAGTCGCGCCGCAGCGAAGCCTCCGAACGCCCGCCCTGGGCCAGGATCGCCAGCACTTCCTCGCGGTTCTTCTCATCCGAGGCCCACTGCGAAGTGCGCACCAGCACGTTGACCAGGCGCTGGACCAGATCGGGATGGTCGCGGGCGAAGTCCTCGCGTACCAACAGGCCCGCCTGCGCGGTCAACCGCGCCGAACCATCGACCGTGCTGTAGGCGATCCGGGCCAGGCCCTTGTCCACCAGCGCCAGCGATTCGGACCCGGCGAACACCGCATCGACGCTGCCATTGAGCAGCGCATTGCCGGCCGGCGGACCGAGCAGGCTGATGTTGTGGATGTCGCTCTCCTTCAAGCCGGCGGCAGCCAGGATGCGGATCACCTGCAGCTGGATGTAATTGCCCTTGAAGTAGGCGACCTTCTTGCCGCGCAGGTCAGCGATAGACCGGATTGGCGAATCCGGCTTGACCAGCAGATAGGCGTTTTCCAATCGCCCACTGGGCAGGATCAAGCGGCTCTTGATGCCCGAGCTCTTGCCGATCAGCGAGATCATGTCGCCATTGCCGGCGAAGTCGATCTGGCCGTTGGCCAGCGCCTGGCCCACCATCGGCCCGCCGCCCTTGAAGCCGGGGAATTCGACGCTGATGTGGTCCTTGGCGAACTCCTCCTGCACCCAGCCCTTGCTGCGCGCGATGCCCATCACGCCCCAGATCCCCTGGGTATCGCCGGCGATGGCCGGCGCGCCGATGCGGATCACCTTAGGTGTTTCCTGCTTGCCGCCATCACCGCCACCGCAGGCGGCCAGCAACGCCGAGAGTGCAACCAGCAGCAGCGCGCGCATGGCCTTCATGCCACCTTCCGGCGCTGCAGCGTGTTGCGGTTTTCCGGATAGGAAATCCCCAGGTTGCCGCGCAACGTGTCGGCCTCGTACTCGGTGCGGAACAGGCCGCGCTGCTGCAGGATCGGCACGACTTCATCGACGAATTCGCGCAGGCCCTGCGGCTGCAGGTAGGCGTAGAGGATGAAGCCATCCACCACCTCGTCCTCGAACAGCTGCTGCAGGCGATCGGCGATCTGCTCGGCGGTGCCGACGAACTGCAGGCTCGGACTGGCCGCGCGCAATGCCAGCTGGCGCAGGGTGAGCTTTTCTTCGCGGGCGATGCGCAGGTATTCCTCGGCGGTGGACTTGAAGCTGTCCTTGCCGATGTCGCCCAGCTCGGGCAGCGGCTCATCCAGCGGGAACTGGCCGAAGTCGAAGAAGCTGAAATAGCGGCTCAGGTATTTGACCGCGATGTTGATGTCCAGCAGCTCGGCCACCTCGCGGTGCTTGCGCAGCGCGTCTTCCTCGGTGGCGCCGATGATCGGGGTGATCGAAGGGAAGATCAGCACATCACTGGCCGGACGGCCGTTGGCCACTACGCGGCGCTTGATGTCCTGGTAGTAGGACTTGGCGCGGGCGACGTTCTCGATGGTGTTGCCGGAGAAGATCGCATCGGCCTCGCGCGCGGCCAGGTCGCGCCCTTCATCCGAGGCACCGGCCTGGAACACCACCGGCCGTCCCTGCGGCGAGCGTTCCAGGTTCAGCGGACCCTGCACCTGGAAGAACTCGCCCTTGTGGTTGAGCGTGTGCATCTTGTCGAAGTCCACGTACTGGCCACTGGCCTTGTCGCGCAGGAAGGCATCGTCCTCCCACGAATCCCACAAGCCCTTGACCACCTGGATGTATTCGTCGGCGATGCGATAGCGCAGGCCGTGCTCGTAGAGCTTCTCGCCGCCGTGGTTGCGGGCGTGGCCTTCCAGCGCGCCGGTCACCGCGTTCCAGGCCGCTCGCCCACCGCTGACCACGTCCAGCGAAGCCAGCTGGCGCGCGGTGGTGAACGGCTCGCTGAAGGAGGTCGTCATCGTCGCGGCCAGGCCCAGGTGCGTGGTCACCGCCGAGACCGCGGCCAGCGCGGTGATCGGCTCCAGGCGGCTCAGGAAATACGGCGTGGAATCCTGGGTGATGAAGGTCGAGTCGGCGATGAAGCCGAAATCGAACTTGCCTTCCTCGGCGATCCTGGCCGCCTCGATGAAGGCCTGGATATCGACCGCGCTCCTGGCGTTGGCCTCGGGGTGACGCCAGGCCTGGACGTGGGCGCCAATGCCGGACAGGAACGCGGCCAGGCGGAGTTTCTGGTGATCGGAACGTGCCATGGGGAATCTCCTGGAAAGCGTTAGAGGAAGTCGTGGCGCACGGTCAGCAGCAGCTGCCGGCGCCGGTTGTAGGTGGCCGACTCATAGCCCAGCGCCGGGACGTACGAGCCGGGCAGCTGGAAGGTGGTGTTGAGCAGGTTCTTGCCGGTCAGCGAATAGGTCCATGCACCAGAAGCGGTGGTCAGCGACACGCCGGCATCCAGGTAGCGCGTGACCGGGAAGCGGGTGAACTCGCGGGTGGCGCTGACAGCGCTGTAGGAGGTGTCCTCGACGCGGTAGTCCAGGTTGGTGCGCAGCTGCGCACCGCTGTCCAGCGCGCGTTTGTAGTTGGCGCCGACGCTGCCCGACCAGCGCGGCGCGTACGGCATGTCGGTGCCGGTGAAGTCGGTGCTGGCCGCGCCGGTGGGATTGAGGAATTCGTCGAAGCGCGCGATCAGATAGGCCAGGTTGAGGTGCAGGTCCAGACCACTGGTGGCTTGGAACACCGATTCCAGCTCGGCGCCGTAGGTATGGGCCTGGCCGGCGTTGACGATCACCGCGCCGGTCACCGGCTGGCCGTTGATGACCGGATCGTTGATCGAGGCCTGGTAGTTCTCGTAGTCGTTGTAGAACAGCGCCACGTTGTTGCGCAGGCGACCATCGAAGGTGGTGCTCTTGAAGCCGATTTCGTAACTGGTGACCTTTTCCGGATCGACCGGAACTTCGGCGATGGCCAGCGTGGCTGCGGCAGGATTCCAGCCGCCGGACGTCTCGCCGATGGCGATGGTGGCGTAGCTCAGCAGGTTGGGCGACCACTGGTAATCCAGGGTCACCTTCGGCGTGGCCGCCGAATAGGTGCGCTTGAGTCCCTCGACCGAATACGTCTGGGAGACGCGCTCGCGCGCTGCGTTGCTGGCATAGGCAGCGCTATCCAGCTCGCGCCATTCGCGGTTCAGGCGCAGACCCACGGTCAGGCCGAGCGCATCGGTGAAGTGATAGGTGCCCTGCCCGTACAGGCCGACGCTGCGGGTGGTGCTGGCACTGTCGATGATGCTGAAGCGGTTGTTGCTCCAGCTCAGCCGATCCATGTCGAAGGTCTCGTGCCACAACATCAGGCCGGTGATGAAGTTGAAGCGGTCGTAATCGCCGAACAGCTGGAATTCCTGCGACAGCTGGCGCTGCTCCAGGTCCTGGTCGAAACCGGAGACGTAGGTCGGATACGGATCATCCGACGGGATGGTCACGTCGAAGCCACGCCAGGCGCTGACCGACTTCCACGACAACGTGTCGGTCAGGCCGCCTTCCAGCTTCAGCGACACCCCGCCGCTGTCGTAGGTCTGGTTGGTCCGGCTGTAGTCGGAGAAATTCTTGCGCGGGCCGGTACCGGAGTAGTTCAACGGCGAGCTGCTGCCGCTGAAGGAACTCTCACCGTGCAGGCCATCGACGGTGAGCGTGGCGATCAGGCCGTTTTCCGGCGTCAGTTTGAGGATGCCGCGCAGCTGCTGGTTGCCATAGCCGTTGACGGTCTTGTGCAGCGTTTCGTTTTGCACATCGCCATCCAGATGGCTGGTGGCCACCGCCAGGCTGCCGCTGAGCAGGTCGGGCTTGAGCGCGCCATTGAGGTAGCCGCGCGATTCGATCTGGCCCTGGTTGCCGGCGCCCAGGCTGACCCAGGCGTTGAAGTCCTGGGTCGGCTGGCGGGTGATCAGCTTGAGTGCGCCGGAGCTGGTGTTCTGGCCGTACAGCGTGCCCTGCGGGCCGTGCAGCACTTCGATGCGCTCGATGTCCGGCAGGCTGCCGATGAAGCTGCTGCCGAACGAGCGCGGCACGTACACGTCATCCAGATACCAGCCCACCGACGGATTGCCGATCGGCCGCGAGGAACCGATGCCGCGGATGAAGACGCTCTGCGTGTTCGGCCACTGGCTGGGAATGTTGACGCCAGCGGCCAGGCCGGCCAGGTCGGAGAGTTTGGCCACGCCGCGCTTGGCCAGGGTCTGGTCATCGAGCACGTTGACCGTGATCGGCGTCTTCTGCAGCTTGGTCTCGCGACGCTCGGCGGTGATCTTCACCTCCGGCAGCGCGGTGGCGTCGTCCTTGGCGGCCGGCTCCTCGGCGGCGGCGTTGAAGGTGGTGGCAGCCAGTGCGATCCACAGCGCGTGGACCAGCGGCGTGCGCAGGCGGCGCGCGGCCTTGATGGATGTCGGGCGGACAGCAACAACAGCAAGCGTGGAGGCAAAGCGATTCATGCACAGGTTCCGGGAAAGGGCCGCGCCTGGCGCGAGCCACAGGGATGACGAAAGAAGAGGCGTGGCGCACATGCGCCGGGTGCTGGACTCAGGGTCGACAACACCGGTTCACGTGATGGGCGCGGCTCATGCGGCCAGGCCCGGCTGCTGCGCGGTGATGCGCTGGTACAGCGGCTGGAAGTTCAACCAGCCGGCGTAGCCACTGTCGAAGCGCGCCGCGGTGCCGCGTGCGCGCGCCTCGTCGATCAGCGTCGGCGTACCCAGTGCCTGGGCGTGCAGCTGCTCGCGGCAGACTTTCTCCAACGAGGTGAACAGGTACACCGCTTCGTCGATCGAACGGCCCACGGTCAGCACGCCGTGGTTGCGCATGATCAGCGCGCGGCCGTGTTCGCCCAGGGCCTTGCCGACGTTCTCGCCCTCGCCCAGCGCGAAACTGTCGTACAGCGCGTGGCGTTCGAAGAACACCGCGGCCTCGTTGGAGATCGGCGGGATCAACCGACCGCTGCTCGACCAGATCTTGCCGTAGGGGGCATGGGTGTGGACGGCCGACTGCAGCTCCGGCCGCTGGGCCAGCAGCGCCGCGTGCAGCGGCACGCCGCCCGGATGGACGTAGCCGCTACCTTCCAGGCGCTCGCCCAGATAATTCACCCGGACCAGGTCGTCGAGGGTGATCAGCGAGAAGTCCACCGCGAAAGCATTCATCCAGAACGTGTCCGGGAATTCCGGGTCACGCACCGAGATGTGGCCCATCACGCCTTCGTCGTAACCCAGTTGCGCGAACAACCGGAACGAAGCGACCAGCTTGCGCTGGCGGTGCTGTCGCTCCTGCGCCACGTCACCGAACACCGGCGGCTGGGGCCGCGGCAGCGTGGCTGCTTCTTCAAAGCTGATGGTGCGGACCGTGCGGGTCCCGTTGCTGCTCATGGGGGGTGTCGCTATCCGTCCTGACCTGGATGTCGACACTAGGACCACGCCACCGCCCAGCGAAGCGCGCGGAGCGGGAATGATTAGCGTGCAGGCGCATAACGACATCACCGCCCACGCCTACATGCGGGAAAAGCCTTATGTCATGAGGTTCTGAGGCTGGCCGCAGCTCCGTGCAATCGTGCGACTGATGCCCGGCCGTGAGTTGCACATGCCTTCAGCTCATGAAGCAGTCCGCCTTGGCGGCGGGCACGCCGGCGTCGTCCCGTTCCACAGCACGCGCGATCCTTTTCATCAAAGGACGAAGGAGACCGCATGCGGACGGTGCGGCTGCGCGTGTTGGTGATGGGGCGGGTTTCCACACCCTCGAAGTCACCCCCAACCCATCGCAACCGCGGGAAGCATCGGCCTGCTGGCCCGGGCGTTCGCCGATCACGGCCTGGTCGGCGGGAGGTGGGGCGATTGACGAAACATGCCATCCCGCGTCGCAACATGTCGAAGACTGCAATCTTGTTAAATTGATTGCAGCTGTTACTCCCGATGGATCCCCCATGCCCCATACCGCGCAAACCTCATCCATGCCCGGCGCCCGCGCGTCGCGGAACGTGGAACTCTGCCGCCGTGGCGAACTGCGCGTGGAGAAATTCCTCGATGCGGCCACCGACGTCTTCGCCGAAAAGGGCTACCAGCAGGCGCGCCTGAGCGAAATCGTCGCACGCGCCGGCGGCTCGCTGGCCACCCTGTACCGCGCCTTCGGCGACAAGGAGGGCCTGGCGTTCGCCATCGTCGAACGCCGCCTGCAGGACCTGGCCAACCAGCTCGAAGCGCTGGAACTGGACGACCTGCCGCCTCAGGACGCCCTGCGCAAGGCCGGCCGCTCGATCGCGCAGAGCCTGACCACCCGCGACGCCTACCTGGTCAACCGCATCGTGATCGGCGAAGGCCGTGCGTTCCCCGACCTGCGCGATTTCTTCTTCGACCACGCCATCGCCACCATCCGCAGCCGCCTGGGCAGCTACTTCGAACGCCAGGTTGCTGACGGGGCCATGGTGCTGCACACCAGTACCGACCTGGCCGCCACGCAGTTCTTCATGATGCTGTTCGGCGACCTGACCATCCGCACCGCCTGCGGCTACATGGTCAATCCCGATGTGGATGACGTGCTGGCCTTCATTGACGACTCGGTGGACCAGTTCCTGCACGGCGCCCTACCACGCTGAGGACACCTGCACGCGGCTTGGTGCAGCCTCCCGCCGCTGCGCGCCGAATGGGTTTGCGGCGGCCTCAGCGACCCATTCGCGCAGGCCACCAGCCGCGACCGGTCAGTGCGTAGCGGTCGGCGGCGCGTTCAAAGCGGTTGCGCACGCTGACACCGCCGCACAGCAGGTACACCGGCAGGAACAGCGGTCCCAGCACCATGTACTGCAGCACGTGCGCACGCTCGTGGTCGCCCAGGCGCACCTGCGGTTCCTCGCAACGTCCTGCGCGATGCGCGTAGGTGTGGCACCGCAGATCCAGCGATTCGCCGGTGTGCAGGACGGTGTTGCCGAAGGTGATCGCACCGCCTGGCCCCCACGGCCAGCGGCCAAACACCAGGGCCCGCTCACGCCGGCTGAGCTGTACGTTCCCACCGCGCAGCAGGCCCGCCAGGCCGAGCAGCAGCCCCAGGCAGGTGTTTGGCAGGGTCCAGGCGACGCCTGCGCCGAACGCGAGCAGCCGCAACCACGCTGGCATGGAAGGCCTCAGGCCTCGTTCGGCATCAACAGCCACAGCAACAGGTACACCAGGATGCCGGGGAAGGCGGCCGATGCGATCGACACGATCACGAACACCGCCCGCACCAGCGTGGCGTTCCAGCCGAAGCGCCGGGCGATGCCCCCCATGACGCCAGCGATCATGCGGTCGTCGAGCGAACGGGCAAACGGTCTGGAGGAGGTCGGCGTGTTCATGGCGATGCCTGTCGGCAGCTGGAATGGGCGCAGTCTAGCGCTGCTGCGCACCGGGGCATCGACGCCATGCTCACGACCGCCTGGACCCTACGATGACCTTTCCATGCCTAGCGCTCGGCCAGCCAGCTGGCAATCGCGGTCGGCACCTCGCGCTGGGCACGGCTGGACACGTAGATGCCGATATGGCCGCCGCGGAAACCCACTTCCGAATAGTCATCCGTACCCACCAGGCCCCGCAGGGCACGCGATGCGTCCGGCGGGACCAGGTGGTCCTGCTCGGCGTAGATGTTCAGCACCGGCATGCTGACCTTGGCCAGATCCACGGCCTGGCCGTCCAGCACGATGCCGCCCTCGATGAAGCCATTGCCCTGGTAGAACTGCCGGATGAACTGGCGGAAGGCCTCGCCCACCTGGTCGGGCGAATCGAAGATCCACTTTTCCATGCGCAGGAAATCCTGCACCGCGCGGCTGTCGTCCAGGATGTCGAGCAGACCGACGTACTTCTGCACGTTCAGGCGGAACGGTTTGAGCATCAGGTAGCTCAGGTTCATCAGGTCGGCCGGCACGTTGCCCAGCGTGTCCACCAGCAGATCCACGTCAACCAGCCGCGCCCAGTTGGACAGCATGTTGTCCGGCGTGTGGAAATCCACCGGCGTGACCATCGTGATCAGGTTGCGCAGCTTGTGCGGGTGCAGCGCGGCATGGCACAGCGAGAGCGCGCCGCCCTGGCAGATGCCCAGCACGTTGATCGCCGCATGTCCGCTGGCCTGGCGCAGGTAGTCGATGGCACCATCGATGAAGCGATTGACGTAGTCATCCAGCAGCAGGAAGCGGTCCGAGCGATCCGGATAACCCCAGTCGATCAGGTACACGTCCTGGCCTTGCGCCAGCAGCCCCTTCACCAGCGAACGATCTTCCTGCAGGTCGACCATGTACGGCCGGTTGACCAGTGCGTAGGTGATCAGCAACGGCACCGATGCGGTGGGCTCGGTCTCGCCGATGAAGCGGTACAGCACCACCTTGCCATCGCGCCAGACTTCCTGCCGAGGCGTCACGCCGTAATGCACATCACCGACATCCGGCAGCGTGCGCAGCCCGGCGCCGAGCTTGTACTGCAAAGACGCGGCTTCGGCAGCCAGGGCATCGGCAGTGACGCGCAACGGACTGGTCATACGGAGCTCTTCGAACGTGCGCGGCGCGGCGCGACCTTGCGCGCGGGCGGCTTGATGGCCTTGCGTGCCTTCACCGCGACTGCCGGCTTGGCGGATGTGACCTTGCGGGAAGCGGGCGTCTTCGCGACCGTCTTCTTCGCCTTCGACACGGCGACCGGCTGTTTGATCGGTGCAGCCCTGGCGGCCTTGGCGGTCTTGCCCGCCTTCGTGACTTTGCTGGCCTTGCTGGTTTTACCGGCGCGCGGTGACCTGGGCTTGGCCTGCTTGGCTGCAGGCGGTCGCTGCGGCTCGCTCGTCCTGGCTCTGGAAGAAGCCGCGGCGTCGCGTTCGGTAGCCGCAGCGTCGATACCCGCGCCGCGCATCACCCGACGCAGCATGCGCTCCAGCTCGGCGATCTTGCGATGCGCCGCGTCGACTTCGGTGCGGGTCGGCAGGCCAAGCATGCCGCCCAGCTGCTCGATCTCGCGCTGCACGCCGGCGCGCATGCGCATCTGCGCATTGGCCAGGGTGCCGTAGACCTCGCGGAACTCCTCGGACAGCGCCATCTGCGCATAGGCATCTTCGGCCGCATCGATCCATTCGTCGAACAAGGCCCGTGCGCTGTCCAGTGGCTCACCCTCGCCCACGCGCACGCCCAACTTTTCCTCGAACAGCGCATAGGCCTGGCGCGAGGATTCCTCCAGCATGCGCTGGTAGCGTTCGTTCGCCTCGCGCAGGGCCTGCTGCGCCTGCAGCAACGCCTTCCAGCGCTGCTGGTGCTCGCGCGCCGGGCCAAATGCCGGGGTCTTGGCCCAGTCCTGCAGCGGACCGCGCAGCGATTCCAGCCACGGCATCCACTGCTCGCTCATGCCGTCCAGGCCGGTCGCGCCCTGACCGAACAAGCTGCTGAACAGATCCGGATAAGGCTTGGCCTCGGTCGCGCCCATGGCCTGGCGCCAGGCAGCGACGATTTCCTCGGGCGTGTTGTCGCGGTCGGCGAACTGGGAGGCGACGTTCTGCATGCGGCCAAACCAGTGCCGCGCCAGTCCATCGAAACGCTCCATGACATCGCCCGCACCACCGCCCTGCGGTGGGGTCCAGCCCGGCCAGCCGCCAGGCACCTGTTGCCAGGCCGGTGCGGCGGTTTCCAGCGGCGCGCTTGCGGCCTTGCGCAGCGCTTCGCCCCAGGCCTCCCAGGCCTGGCGACCCATCGCCTCGGCACCCTCGCCCCACCCTGATTCCGCACCCGCCATCACAGCCTCCCGACACCTGTCACGATCATAGCAATCCCTCGTCGTCCAGCTTCAGGGCTTGGGGATATGCAGCGTCTTGCTGATCATCAACGAACCGGACAGGGCGAACAGCGCCACCAGCGGGTGCAGCTGCCACGGCCCCAGCTGCCATTGGCCCCACCAGATGTCCGCACCGATGTGGCCCAGCGCCGCGGCCACGGCCAGCACCACCACCAGCACCAGGCTGGTGGGAATCGGCGTGCCCTCGAAATACTTGACCTTGCCCTCGTCGCCGGACAGCGATTCGGCGGTGACGTTGTAGCGCGCCAGCCGACTCACGCCGCAGCAGACGAAGTAACTCAGCACCAGCCAGTCCCAGCCGCCCTGCAGGCCACAGGCGTAGGCCAGCGCCGCCGGCGCCACGCCAAAGGAAATGACATCGGCCAGCGAGTCCAGTTCGCGCCCCAGGGTCGATGCCGAATTGCGCCAGCGTGCCACCCGGCCATCCAGCGCATCGAAGATGAAAGCCAGCGGGATCAAGGCCATGCCGGCCAGCAGCACGCCCAGCCGGGCCTCATGCATGTAGTTCAGCGCGGCGAATAGCGCACCGACGCCGCAGAACGCGTTGCCCAGCGTGAACCAGTCCGCCAGGTGGAACTCGCGCAGCATCGAGAAGTGGCGTTGTCTTGGCATTGGAATGGCCGGTTGTTCGGGACGGAAGGAGACAGCCTGCCAAGCCGTGCGTCGCGCGGCAATCAGGGGCGTTCGCAGCGCAGCACCCTTCGGCAGGTCAAGGGCGGTGCTTGGACCGTTTCGGGATCGCGAGGTTCAACCGCGGAAATCACATCGCCACCAGGATGTTCCACGGGGGGCTGTGAAATCCCATCAAATCAACCTGGTCATTTTTCCGCCAATCCACTTGACACGCCTGCGCCGCAAAGCGCTCCTGCGGTTATCCACATCTTTGTCCTGAAGTCATCCACACCCCCTGTGGATACACTGACCCACGCTGGTCATTTTTTCGCCATACCGATGCAGACACGCATGGCGCAAGGCCATGCCGGAGTTATCCACACGATTGCCCCAGCAGTCATCCACACCTTCTGTGGATGAAGCCCGCGCCTGGATGACTCAGACCCGCGAGACGTTCCACGAGAGCATGCGTCCATCCTTGTACGGCATGACCCCGTGGAAAGCGCGCGGATCGGCATCGAACACCAGTGGCAGGAAGTGCTTGTCGCCTTCCCACAGCGGCAGCTCCAGCAGCCTGTCCACGTCGACCCACTCCAGCGTGCCTTCCGGATTGGAGGTCAGTGGCGTGCCACTCCAGGCATCGATCACGAACACGAACGCCAGCCAGTCCTCGCCATGCTTGCCGAAACCCGGCCAGCTGATCGTCCCGCGCAGGTGCAGCGCATCGCATTCGATGCCCGCTTCCTCGCGGATCTCGCGCCGCATGCAGGCCAGGATGTCCTCGTCCGGCTCCATCTTCCCGCCCAGCCCGTTGTACTTGCCCAGGTGCAGGTCGTTGGGCCGCGCATTGCGATGGATCATCAGCACCTGCTTCCCATCGGGGGACAGCACATAACCGAGCGTGGCGACGATGGGGGTATAGGGCATGAGCAGAGCCGGCCGCGAGGGAGAAGAGCCGCATTGTAGAAGCGCTGCACGCCACGACCACAATGAAAGGGGACTGCCACGCGCTCGGGGCGCTACGTTTGAATCGCGGGAATAAAAAAAAGCGGGCCCAAGGGCCCGCTTCTTCGATCCGGCAAATGCGACGACCGATTACTCGGCGGTCACGCCCTCGCCTTCTTCGACGGCCTTCATGGACAGGCGGATACGGCCCTGCTTGTCCACTTCCAGCACCTTGACCTTGACCACGTCGCCTTCCTTGAGCACGTCGGACACCTTCTCGACGCGATCAGCGGAAATCTGCGACACGTGGACCAGACCGTCCTTGCCAGGAGCAATCGTGACGAACGCACCGAAGTCCATCAGCTTGGCGACCTTGCCCTCGTAGATGCGGCCCGGCTCGATGTCCGAGGTGATCTGCTCGATGCGGGCCTTGGCGGCCTGGCCGGCAGCGCCGTTCACCGATGCAATGGTGATGGTGCCGTCGTCCTGGATGTCGATCTGGGTGCCGGTTTCCTTGGTGATCGCCTGGATCACCGAACCGCCCTTGCCGATCACTTCGCGGATCTTGTCGGGGTGGATCTTGATGGTGATCAGGCGCGGCGCGAACTCGCTCAGCTCTTCGCGCGGTGCGGTCATGGCGTTGGCCATCTCGCCCAGGATGTGCAGTCGGCCAGCCTTCGCCTGCGACAGCGCCTGCTTCATGATCTCTTCGGTGATGCCTTCGATCTTGATGTCCATCTGCAGCGCGGACACGCCGTTCGACGTACCGGCCACCTTGAAGTCCATGTCGCCCAGGTGGTCTTCGTCACCCAGGATGTCCGACAGGACGACGAAGTTGTCGCCTTCCTTGACCAGGCCCATGGCGATACCGGCAACCGGGGTCTTGATCGGCACGCCGGCATCCATCAGCGCCAGCGAGCTGCCGCAGACCGAGGCCATCGACGACGAACCATTCGACTCGGTGATTTCCGACACGACGCGGATGGTGTACGGGAAGGCTTCCATCGTCGGCATCACGGCCAGCACGCCGCGCTTGGCCAGGCGGCCGTGGCCGATCTCGCGACGCTTCGGGCCCATCATGCGGCCCGCTTCGCCCACCGAGTACGGGGGGAAGTTGTAATGGAACAGGAAGTGGTCCTTGTGCTCGCCGGAAACGGCGTCAATCACCTGGCCGTCGCGGGCGGTGCCCAGGGTGACGGCGACGATCGCCTGCGTTTCACCGCGGGTGAACAGCGAGGAGCCGTGGACGCGCGGCAGGATGCTGACCTTGGAGCTGATCGGACGCACGGTATCCAGGGCGCGGCCGTCGATGCGGACCTTGGTGTCCAGGACCGAACCACGCATGGTCTGGTATTCCAGCTCGCCGAATTCCTTGGACAGCTCGCCGCCGTTCCAGCCTTCGCTCTCGACGCGGCCAGCAAGGCCGGCCAGCACGTCGGACTTGATCGCGGCGATGGCGTCGCGCCGCTGCAGCTTGTCGCGCACCTGGAAGGCACCGCTCAGCTGGTCGCCAACGGCTTCCTTCAGGGCGGAGATCAGGGCGTCGTTCTTGGCCGGGGCAGTCCAGTTCCACGACTGGGTGCCGGCTTCGACGACCAGCTCGTTGATGATATGGATGACCTTCTGCATTTCGCGATGGCCAAACATCACCGCGCCCAGCATCACGTCTTCGGACAGCTCGGCCGCTTCGGATTCCACCATCAGCACGGCGTTGGAGGTACCGGCGACGACCAGCTCAAGCTTGGAGTCCTTCAGCTCGGACACGGTCGGGTTCAGCACGTACTCGCCGTTGATGTAGCCGACCTTGGCTGCACCGATCGGGCCGTTGAACGGCGCGCCGGTCAGGGCCACGGCAGCCGAGGCGCCGATCAGGGCCGGGATGTCGCCGTCGATTTCCGGGTTCAGCGACATCACCGTAGCGATGACCTGCACTTCATTACGGAACTCTTCCGGGAACAGCGGGCGCAGCGGACGGTCGATCAGGCGCGAGATCAGCGTCTCCTTCTCCGTGGCGCGACCTTCGCGCTTGAAGAAGCCACCGGGGATGCGGCCACCGGCGTAGAACTTTTCCTGGTAATCCACCGTCAGCGGGAAGAAGTCCTGGCCTTCGCGCGCCTTCTTGGCGGCGACGGCCGAAACCAGCAGTACGGTGTCATCGAACTTGACGATGACCGCGCCGCCGGCCTGGCGGGCGATTTCGCCGGTTTCCAGGGTGACCTGGTGCTTGCCGTACTGGAAGGTTTTAGTGATTTTTGCCACGTGGGTTTCCTAAGTGTCTCGAACTGGTTGACCCGGTTGCGACCCCTGTCGCGCGCGGGTGGCCGGCGTATGCGGCCGTTGTTGCAGTGCGATGGTTTCCGTTGCCTGGAAACAAATGAACCGCGGCGCATTTCTGCGCCGCGGTTCTTCATCTTGTTTTAGCGACGCAGACCCAGCTTCTCGATCAGGGCCTTGTAGCGCGGGGCATCTTTGCCATGCAGGTAGTCAAGCAGGCTGCGGCGCTGGTTGACCAGCTGCAGCAGGCCGCGACGGCTGTGGTGATCTTTCTTGTGGGTCTTGAAGTGGCCGGAGAGCAGCTCGATGCGGGCGGTCAGCAGGGCGACCTGGACTTCCGGGGAGCCGGTGTCGTTGGCGCCGCGCTTGTTCTCTTCGATGATCTTCTGGGTGTCGATGGACATGGGTATGTTCTCTTGTTGATGCGGGACCTGCAGGAACGCGGACTGTCCACCGCGCGCACCACTTGGTCCGCCGCTTGCGATTGAGGAAAGGGCCTCGTCGGCCAGGTGCCTGAAAAGGCCGGCGCATTGTAGGCGCCAGCCTGTTTGGACACAAGGTTTCAGTCCTGGGTCGGGTTGCCGCTGGTCGGCCAGTTGAACAGCCGCTGGGGCGACAGCACGCCTTCCCTGGACAGTTGCGCCAGCCCCAGGACGACGCCGGCTTCGGTGAAAACGGCCACCCCGCCGGCCGGTCCGGGCACGCCTGGCAGGCGCTGCCCCTGGCTGAAACGGGCTGCGCCCTCCGCGGTCAGGTCGATCCGCGGCAAGCCGACCATGCCCGCCTCGATCGGCAGCAGGCAGGCAAGCAGGGCTTGTTCGTCGCGCCCGGCCAGGGCTTCGAGCTGCTCGATGGTCCACATCCGTGGCTCGCGGAACGGGTCCACCCACAGCCGGCGCAGCTGGGCCACATGCGCGCCGCAGCCCAGGGCTTCGCCCAGGTCGCGGACCAGGCTGCGCACATAGGTGCCCGAGCCACATTCCACGTGCAGGTGCAACAGCGGCCGCCCTTCGTCCAGCAGGTCGTCCGCAGCCTGGAGCTCGAAGGTGCGCACGAAGACCTCGCGCTCATCGATCTCCACCACTTCACCGCGGCGGGCCTTGGCGTACAGCGGCTCGCCACCACGCTTGAGCGCCGAATAGATTGGCGGGCGCTGCTGGATCCGCCCCATCAACGGGCGCAGGGCCGCATCGATGCGGTCGATCGGATAAGCCTCCACGGGCCGCTCGCGCAGCACCTGGCCTTCGGCATCGTCGGTATCGGTGACCTGCCCCAGGTGGGCCACGGTGTCGTAGGCCTTGCTGGCGCCCAGCAGGTTGCCGGCAATCTTGGTGGCCTCGCCGAAGCAGATCGGCAACAGGCCGGTGGCCAGCGGGTCCAGCGCGCCGGTGTGGCCGCCCTTCTCCGCCCGGAACAGGTGCCGCACACGCTGCAGCGCCTGGTTGGAGCTCATGCCGGTGGGCTTGTCCAGCAACAGGATGCCGTCGACGCGACGGAACCTGGTCCGGGGACGCTGCTGCTGGCGCGACCTGGAGGTTGGCGCCGAACCGCCACGTCCGGTGCCGTCGGCGTCCGGGGTCGCGGCGGGTTCAGTCGACATCATCAGTCCTGGTCGGACTCGGATTCGGGCGGCAGCGGGTTTTCGCGCAGCAGGGTTTCGATGCGCTCGCCCTTGTCGACCGAGTCGTCGTAATGGAAATGCAGTTCGGGCACGTGGCGCATCTTCACCGCGCGGCCCAGGGCGTAGCGGATCTGCGGGGCCAGTTCCTTCAGCGCCTTGACCGCTTCGAGCGAGCGCTCGGGCATCAGGGCGGTGACGAACACCTTGGCGTGGGCCAGGTCGCGGGTGACTTCGACGTCGGAGACACTGACCGACGGCAGGCCGTGCTCACGCACGGTTTCATGCACGATCGTGCCCAGCTCGCGGCGGAGCTGTGCGGAGACGCGGTCGCTGCGATGGAAGGATTTGGTTGCCATGACTTCAAGCATGCGGCAACGGGCCGGCGCTGACGGCGACGCTCCTCACGGAACGTCACCGCGCGCATGGCGCCGTTACAGCGTGCGCTGCACCTCGATACGCTCGAAGCACTCGATCTGGTCGCCGGCCTTCACATCGTTGTAGGCCTTCACGCCGATACCGCACTCGGTGCCGTTGCGCACTTCGTCCACGTTTTCCTTGAAGCGGCGCAGCGATTCCAGTTCGCCCTCGAACACCACGACGCTGTCGCGGAGCACGCGGATCGGCTTGGAACGCTTGACGCTGCCCTCGATGACCATACAGCCGGCCACCGCGCCGAACTTGGAGCTGCGGAACACGTCGCGGACCTGGGCGATACCGATGATCTCTTCGCGGATCTCGACGCCCAGCAGACCGGAGGCGACCTGCTTCACCTGGTCGATCACGTCATAGATGATCGAGAAGTAACGCATGTCCACGCCATTGGCTTCGACCAGGCGACGGGCCGAGGCATCGGCACGCACGTTGAAGCCGATGATCGTGGCCTTGGAGGCCATCGCCGAATTGACGTCGGACTCGGTGATGCCACCGACGCCGGAGCTGAGGATGTTGATGCGGATGTCTTCGTTGGACAGCGCGACCAGCGAATGGCGCAGCGCTTCCACCGAACCCTGCACGTCGGCCTTGACGATCAGGTTCAGGCTGAGCTGGCCGTCACCCTTGCCCAGCTGGGCCATGATGTCTTCCATGCGGCTGCCGGCCGAGGCCACCAGGCGCGATTCGCGGCGCTTGGCATCACGCTGCTGGGCCACGTCCTTGGCCAGGCGCTCGTCCTCGACCACGACGAAGTCATCGCCCGCGTCCGGCACGCCGGACAGGCCCAGGACCTGCACCGGGATGGACGGACCAGCCGCATTCGGCTGGGCACCGGTTTCGTCGAACAGCGCACGCACGCGGCCGTACTGCACGCCGCAGACCAGGTAATCGCCCTTCTTCAGCTGGCCCTGCTGGACCAGCACGGTAGCGACCGGGCCACGACCCTTGTCCAGCGAGGACTCGATGACCGTACCGCTGGCGCGGCCATCGGGCACGGCCTTGAGTTCCAGCACTTCGGCCTGCAGCGAAATGGCATCCAGCAGCGTGTCGATGCCCTGGCCGGTCTTGGCCGAGACTTCGATGAACTGCGTATCGCCACCGAACTCTTCGGCAACCACGTCGTGGGCCAGCAGTTCGTTCTTGACCCGCAGCGGGTCGGCACCGGACTTGTCGATCTTGTTGACCGCCACGATCAGTGCCACGCCGGCCGCCTTGGCCTGCTGCACCGACTCGATGGTCTGCGGCATGACGCCGTCATCGGCCGCCACCACCAGCACCACGATGTCGGTCAGCTTGGCGCCGCGGGCACGCATGGCGGTGAACGCCGCGTGGCCCGGGGTATCCAGGAAGCTGATGACGCCCTTGTCGGTTTCGACGTGGTAGGCACCGATGTGCTGGGTGATGCCGCCGGCTTCGCCCGTGGCGACCTTGGTGCGACGGATGTAATCCAGCAGCGAGGTCTTGCCGTGGTCGACGTGACCCATGATGGTGACCACCGGCGGACGCGGGGCGGTGTCGCCCTGCACGTCCTCGACGTGGGCCAGCAGTGCGTCCTCGGCGTCGTCGCTGCCGGCGCGCACGACCGTATGGCCGAGCTCTTCGGTGATCAGCGCCGCGGTGTCGTGGTCGATGGTCTGGGTGATGGTGGCCATCACGCCCATCTTGAACAGCGCCTTGACCACGTCACCACCCTTCAGCGCGAGCTTCTGGGCCAGGTCACTGACGGTGATCGCTTCGCCGATCGCCACTTCGCGCACCACCGGTGCGGTCGGACGTGCGAACTGGTGGTTGCCCGAGCCGCCACGGCTCTGCTCCATCTGGCGACGGGGCTTGGGCTTGCCACGGGCGGCGCCACGACGGGCGCGGTCGGCGGCCGACAGGTGCAGCTGGCCTGCGAAACGCTGGGTGCTGTCGTCATCCTCGACGCCGGCGACCATGGAATTGGAGCCACGGGTCTTGTGCTTGGCCGCAGTCGTCGTGCCGCGATCGGGCTCCTTGCGGGCCGGGGTCGTGGCGGTCCGCGGCGGATGCGCGGCGCCAGCCTTGGCCGGAACACGGATGGAGGTGCCGGCAATCGGCCCCTTGCTTTCATCGATCAGCTTGCGTGCGACGGGAGCCGGCGCTTCTTCGGCAACGGCACCGGTATCGGCACTCTCTGCCTCGGCGTCAGCTTCGGCGCGGGCATCGGCCTCAGCCTGGGCAACCGCAGCGGCGGCTTCCTGGACCTTGCGCTCCTTCTCTTCGTCGCGGGCGCGGTCCATTTCGGCCAGGCGTGCCTGTTCGGCCAGGTTGCGCTGGCGCGACTCTTCCAGCTTGCGCAGGATCTCGGCGCGCTCGTCGCCGGGCGCGACAGCAGCGCCGGCGCGACGGGCTTCGTTGGCCTGGGCTTCGGTCGGCTTGACGTAGGTGCGCTTCTGGCGCACTTCCACGGCCACGGTCGAATTGCTGCGACCGGACTTGACCGTCACTTCCTGCACCTTGCGGCGGGCCAGGGTGACCTTCTTGGCCGCTTCGCTTTCCTCGCCTTCCCCGTCGGCCTTGCCGTGGGTGCGACGGAGGAAGCCGAGCAGCTTCATTTTCTCGGTGCTGGACACTTCCTGGTCGGGGCCACTGAACTTCATGCCGGCCTCGGCCAGCTGGATGATCAGTTTATCGACCGGCGTGTTGACCAGTTCGGCGAGCTTGCGGATGGTGGTTTGCTGCGACATTCGGATCCTATGATCTGGTTGGCGCTCCTTCGCCCAGAGCAAAGGAAACGCGAATTCTAAGCCCTGACGCCATCAGGGCGATGGTCATGGCTGGCTCATTCGCCGCGCTCCAAACGGGCGATCTCCTCGGCGCGTGCGGCCAGGATCAACGCGGCGGCGCGCGCCTCGTCCAGTCCTTCGATCCCGAACTCGACCACCTCGTCGGCAGCCAGGTCGGACAGGTCTTCGCTGGTCCGCACGCCGTGCGACGCCAGCAGGTGCGCGGTCGCCTCGTCCATGCCATCCAGCGCCAGCAGATCGTCGGCCGGGCCTTCGCCTGCAGCACCCTCTTCCTCGGCCAGGGCCGCATTCAACAGCGCATCGCGGGCACGGGCGCGCAGCTCTTCGACGATATCCTCGTCAAAACCTTCCACCGCCAGCAGTTCGCCGACCGGGACATAAGCGATTTCTTCGACCGAGTTGAAGCCCTCGGACACCAGGATCGCGGCGATTTCCTCGTCCACTTCCAGCTTGTCGACAAACAGCTGGCGGGCGACGGACTGCTCGGCTTCGGACTTGGCAGACACCTGGTCCTGGGTCATCACGTTCAGCTGCCAACCGGTCAGGCGGCTGGCCAGGCGCACGTTCTGGCCGCCCTTGCCGATGGCCTGGGCCAGGCGGTCTTCGGCCACGGCCAGGTCCATCGAATGACGGTCCTCGTCGACGATGATCGACTGCACTTCGGCCGGCGCCATCGCGTTGATGACGAAGTTGGCCGGGTTGTCGTTCCACAGCACGATGTCCACGCGCTCGCCGTTGAGCTCGTTGGACACGGCCTGCACGCGCGAACCACGCATGCCGATGCAGGCGCCGATCGGATCGGTGCGGGTGTCATGGGCCAGCACGGCGATCTTGGCGCGGTCGCCCGGATCGCGGGCGCAGGCCTTGATCTCGACCAGGCCCTGGCCGACTTCCGGCACTTCCAGCTTGAACAGCTCCATCATGAATTCCGGCGCGGCGCGACTGATGAACAGCTGCGGGCCACGCGGCTCGGAACGCACGTCGAACAGGTAACCACGGACGCGGTCGCCGGCGCGCAGCACGTCGCGCGGGATGCCCTTGTCCTTGGAAATGAAGGCCTCGGCGTTGCCGCCCAGGTCCACGTAGATGTTGCCGCGCTCGGCGCGCTTGACGATGCCGGTGACCAGCTCGCCCACGCGATCCTTCCACGCGTCCACGACCTGGGCGCGCTCGGCTTCGCGCACACGCTGCACGATGACCTGCTTGGCGGCCTGGGCGGCGATGCGGCCGAAGTCGGGGTTTTCGATCGACTCTTCGATGTACTCGCCTACCTCGGCGCCTTCGACTTCGTCGATGGCGTCCATCAGGCGGATCTGGCGATCCGGCGATTCCATCACCACGTCGTCGGCCACCACTTCCCAGCGGCGGTACGTCAGGTACGTGCCGTCCTTGTGGTCGATGGTCACGCGCGCCAGCACATCCTGTTCGGGATAACGCTTCTTGGCGGCCGAGGCCAGGGCGGCCTCGATGGCGTCGAAGATCACTTCGCGCGGGACGCCCTTTTCATTGGCGACCGCGTCCACCACCAGCAACAGTTCCTTACTCATCTTTCACTCCGCGCGCAGCCTCAGGGGGCCGTCGTTGGGTTGGGTTGATATCAGTGCACTTTCTTCGGCGGGGCCGGCGATTTCTTCGGCTTGCCCGCGCCAATGTTCTTTTTCGGCTGGGGCGCCATGCCCAGCGCGACCCAGTCGGGCATCAGCCGTGCCTTGTCCAGGTTGTCGGCGGCAAAGGTCATCTGCCGGTTGTCGAAAGCGATGGTGATGCCGGCGGCATCGACCGAGACGATCCGGCCCTGCACGCGACGGCGACCGTCCTGCGGCAACTTCAGCACGACCTTGGCTTCCTCGCCGATGAACCGGGCGAACTGGTCGGCGGTGAACAGGGGACGATCAACACCAGGCGAGGACACTTCCAGGGTGTAGTTGTCGCTGATCGGGTCTTCCACATCCAGCTGCGCCGAGACTTCGCGGCTGACGGCCTCGCAGTCTTCGATGTTGACTACGCGGGTCTCGCGCTCGGCTTCGCTCACGTCGATATACAGGCGCAGGGTCGCATTGCCCGATGCCGGCAGATATTCAATGCCCAGCAGCTCCAGGCCCAGGGCCTGGATGGTGGGCTGCAGCAGCGCTGCAATCTCGGTTGCCTTGTCGCTCACGTGGCTTGGTGTCTCGTCCTGGTTGACTTCAGAAACGCAAAAGGGCCCATAGGGCCCTTGTCCGATGACGCTGGATGTAGAGGCAGCCGGGAAAGCGCTTCTACGAGCCCAGGCTTCTGGTCAGCGGAATCTCCGGGATGCGAAGGGTCCAGCACAAACCTGAAACGTTGGTTGCGGAGGCCAGGCTTCCAGAGCTATCCGTCGAGGACCGCTCGAATCACCTGCGCCGCAGCGGGGCATCATAGAGAGGAGTGCCCCGTCACGCAACCGCACGGCATTCAGAAAGCCGGCTCGACCTGACCGGCGGCGGCCGCCCGGCCCGGGCACGAGATGGGGCCGCGCGACGGTTCCGCAAGATCGCGGCGGCGGTGCCGGCCTGGCCTGTGCCGCGCCCCTCATCCCCCTGCGCCCAGCAGCGCCTTCGACGGCAAGGCCGCCCGCCGGATCGACCGTCCAAACGTCCAAAAAAACACACAGATCGACAAGACCTCCCGAGCCTTCGGAAACGAGGATGGTGCCGCCGCTCCACCCCACCCATTCCTGAAAGAAGGCTCCGATGTCCCCCAAGGCGACCCCGACCCCTGGTTCGAAACTGATTTCGCCCACCGACCATGCGCTGGTCCTGATCGACTTCCAGTCGCAGATGGCCTTTGCGACCAAATCGATCGATGCGATCAACCTGCGCAACAACGCCGCGCTGATCGCCAATGCCGCGGCTGGCTTCAAGGTACCGACCATCCTGACGACCGTGGCCGAGAAGTCCTTCTCCGGCCCGATGTTCTCCGAAGTCACCGATCCGTTCCCGGGTCAGGCGCTGCTGGACCGCACCTCGATGAACACCTGGGAAGACGCGGCGGTGATCGACCAGGTCAACGCCATCGGCAAGTCGCGCCTGGTGTTCGCCGGGCTGTGGACCTCGGTGTGCATCGTCGGCCCGACCCTGTCGGCGCTGGACCAGGGCTTCGAGTGCTACGTGATCGCCGATGCCTGCGGCGATGTCTCCACCGAAGCCCATGACCGCGCCATGGATCGCATGGTCCAGGCCGGCGTACGGCCGATGACGTCCCTGCAATACCTGCTGGAACTGCAGCGCGACTGGGCCCGCACCGCGACCTATGACATGACCACCGGTTACGCGAAGAAGTACGGCGGCGCCTACGGCCTGGGCGTGACCTACGCCAAGACCATGTTCAACGCGCACGAAGGCTGAGTTCCAGCGCCAACCATGTGCCCGGCCCGCGCGGTGCTTGCCACCCGCGGGCGTTGTGTTTTCCCCATCGTGGAGTCCTTCGATGAAGCCCTATCTGCTTTCGCTGGCGGCCGGCCTGCTGGTCGGCCTGGTCTACAGCCTGATCAACGTGCGCTCACCCGCGCCGCCGGTCATCGCCCTGGTCGGCCTGCTCGGCATCCTGGTCGGTGAACAGCTGCCGCCACTCGCCCGCCAGCTCCTGGGCCGCACACCGACCGAGATCAGCTGGATCGGCCACCAGGTCAAGCCGCACATGTTCGGCCAGCTGCCCAAGGGCGAACGCCCGTCGAAGGACACCCCCACACCCCAACCGCCTGCCCGCCGCGAGAACCACGACGCATGAACGACACCCGCACGCCTGACCTGATCCTGCATCGCGGCCTGTTCGTCACCCTGGACAAGTCCAACCCGACCGCCAGCTGCGTGGCGATCACCGATGGCCGCTTCAGCCAGGTCGGCCAGGACCACGACATCATGCCCAGCGCCGGGCCGAACACGACGATCATCGACCTGCGCGGGCGCCGGGTGCTGCCCGGACTGATCGACAACCACATCCACATCATCCGCGGCGGCCTGAACTTCAACATGGAGCTGCGCTGGGACGGCGTGCGCAGCCTGGCCGACGCGATGGACATGCTCAAGCGCCAGGTCGATGCCACCCCTGCCCCGCAGTGGGTGCGCGTGGTCGGCGGCTTCAGCGAACACCAGTTCGTGGAAAAACGCCTACCGACGCTGGACGAACTCAATGCCATCGCGCCGGACACCCCGGTCTTCATCCTGCACCTGTACGACCGCGCCCTGCTCAACGGCGCCGCGCTGCGTGCAGTGGGCTATACGAAAGACACGCCGAACGCCACCCGGCGGCGAGATCCTGCGCGATGCCAACGGCAACCCGAACGGCCTGCTGCTGGCCAAGCCCAACGCCGGCATCCTCTACGCGACCCTGGCCAAGGGGCCGAAGTTGCCGCTGGAATACCAGGTCAACTCCACCCGCCACTTCATGCGCGAGCTCAACCGGCTGGGCGTGACCAGCGTGATCGACGCCGGCGGCGGTTTCCAGAACTACCCGGAGGATTACCAGGTGATCCAGCAGCTGTCCGAGGCCGGACAGCTGACCATCCGCCTGGCCTACAACCTGTTCACCCAGAAGCCGAAGCAGGAGAAGGAAGACTTCCTCAACTGGACCGCTTCGTCCAAATACAAGCAGGGCGACGACTACTTCCGCCACAACGGCGCCGGCGAGATGCTGGTGTTCTCGGCGGCCGATTTCGAGGACTTCCGCCAGCCGCGCCCGGACATGGCGCCGGAGATGGAAGGCGAACTGGAAGAAGTGGTGCGCGTGCTGGTGCAGAACCGCTGGCCGTGGCGCATGCACGCCACCTACGACGAAACCATCAGCCGCTCGCTGGATGTGTTCGAACGGATCAACCAGGAGCTCCCGCTGGCGGGGTTGAACTGGTTCTTCGACCATGCCGAGACCATTTCCGACCGCTCCATCGACCGCATTGCCGCGCTCGGCGGCGGTATCGCCGTGCAGCACCGCATGGCCTACCAGGGCGAATACTTCGTCGAGCGCTACGGTCCGGGCGCGGCCGAAGCCACCCCGCCGGTCAAGCGTATCCTCGAAGCCGGGGTCAAAGTCTCTGCCGGCACCGATGCCACCCGGGTGGCTTCCTACAACCCGTGGGTGTCGCTGAACTGGCTGATCACCGGCCGCACCGTTGGCGGCCTGGGCCTGTATCCGCGCCGCAACTGCCTGGACCGCGAAGACGCACTGCGCATGTGGACGGTCAACGTCACCTGGTTCTCCAACGAGGAAGGCAAGAAGGGCGCGATCAAGGTCGGCCAGCTGGCCGACCTGATGGTGCCCGACCGCGACTTCTACACCTGTGCCGAAGACGAGATCAGCGGCATCACTTCGCTGCTGACCGTGGTTGGCGGCAAGGTGGTCTATGGCGCCGGCGACTTCGCCCGCTTCGATGACGCCGCGCCACCGCCAGCGATGCCGGACTGGTCGCCGGTGCGCCGCTTCGGTGGCTATGCCGGCTGGGGCGATGCGCGGGCCAAGCCCGATGCCGCCGTGCAAGCACGACAGGCCGCGGCCGGTTGCGGCTGTTCCAACCAGTGCAACGTGCATGGCCACGCCCATGCCACGGCCTGGACCAGCACGCTGCCGATCAGCGACCTGAAGGGCTTCTGGGGCGCATTGGGCTGCGCATGCTGGGCGGTGTGATGGAGGCGCTGCGCGAGGCCCTCACCTCGCCCTGGCTGCACTGGCTGGGGCTGCTGTTCCTGTGCTCGGCGTATCTGCAGGGGCCGTTCGACAAGCTGCGGGATTTCCGTGGCGCGGTGGCCGAGATGCGGCACTTCGGGCTGCGCCCGGCCTTGCCGTTCGCAGCCTTCACCATCGTCTTCGAGCTGACCGCCAGCGCGCTGGTGCTGACCGGCTGGTACCGCTGGGCCGGCGCCCTGGGACTGGGCCGCTTCACCGTGCTGGCCAACTTCATGGCGGATCGCTTCTGGGGCTTGCAGAAGCCCGAGCGCAGCCAGGTCGCCAATTCCTTCTTCGAACACTGGGGCCTGACCGGCGGCTTCCTGCTGGTCGCCTGGCATGACCTGGGAGGTCGTGATGTCTTCTGAAAAACCATCCACCGGCGGTAGCTTCGCGCCCCTGGCCCAGCCGGTGTTCGCGGTGCTGTGGGCCGCGGCGGTGCTGGGCAATACCGGCAGCTTCATCCGCGACGTGGCCAGTTCGTGGATGGTCACCGAACTGTCGGCCAATCCGACGGCAGTCGCGCTGATCCAGACCGCAGCGACCCTGCCGGTGTTCCTGCTGGCAATCCCGGCCGGGGTGCTGTCGGACATCCTGGACCGGCGCCGGTTCCTGCTGTTCATCCAGGTCATGCTGGCCGGGGTCAGCCTGACCCTGCTGCTGCTCACCCGCAGCGGCGCGCTGACGGTGGAATACCTGATCGGCATGACCTTCATCGGCGGCATCGGCGCTGCGCTGATGGGGCCTGCCTGGCAGTCGATCGTGCCGGAGCTGGTGCCGCGCGCGGACCTGAAGAACGCAGTGGCCCTGAACTCGCTGGGCATCAACATCGCCCGCGCGATCGGTCCGGCCCTTGGCGGCGTGCTGCTGGCCAATTTCGGTGCGTCGCTGGCCTATGGCGCCGACGTGCTGAGCTATGTCTTCGTGATCGCCGCGCTGCTGTGGTGGAAGCGCCCGGCCAATACCCACGATGCCTTGTCCGAGCAGTTCCTGGGCGCGCTGCGTGCCGGCCTGCGCTTCACCCGTTCCAGCCGCGAACTGCACGTGGTGTTGCTGCGCACGGCGGTGTTCTTCCTGTTCGCCAGTTCGGTGTGGGCGCTGCTGCCACTGGTCGCGCGCCAGCTACTGCATGGCACGGCCGGCTTCTACGGCGTGCTGCTGGGCGCGGTCGGTGCTGGCGCAATCGCCGGCGCGCTGCTGCTGCCGCGCCTGCGTGCACGCTTCGATGCCGATGGCCTGATCCTGGTCGCATCGGCCTGCACCGTGGTGGTGATGGGCGGGCTGGCGATGGCGCCGCCGCAATGGCTCAGCGTGGTGTTGATGCTGTTGCTCGGCGTGGGCTGGATCATCGCCCTGACCACGCTCAACGGCGTGGCCCAGGCGGTGCTGCCCAACTGGGTGCGCGGACGGGCGCTGGCCGTCTACCTGATGGTGTTCAACGGCGCGATGGCGGCCGGCAGCTTCGGCTGGGGCCTGGTCGCGCAGGAAGTCGGCGTGCCGCGTGCCTTGGTGATCGGCGCTGTCGGCCTGGCGCTGATCGCGCTGCTGTTCCATCGCGTGCGCCTGCCCACCGGCGAAGCCGACCTGCAGGCCTCCAACCACTGGCCCGAGCCGCTCACCAGCCCGACGGTCAGCAACGACCGCGGCCCGGTGATGATCCTGATCGAATACCGCGTCGCCACCAGGCACCACGCCGCCTTCCAGGCCGCGATCACCCGCCTGTCGCTGGGCCGTCGCCGCGATGGCGCCTACCTGTGGGGCATCACCGAGGACGCCGCTGATCCGCAGAAGATCGTCGAGTGGTTCATGGTCGAGTCGTGGGCCGAACACCTGCGCCAGCATCGCCGCGTGTCCAACGCCGATGCCGACCTGCAATCCGAAGCGTTGCAGTACCACCTGGGCCCCGAACCGCCAGTGGTGCGCCACTTCATCACGATGGACGGCCGCCACCACGGCCCGGCCGCAGACGCGTTGCCGCATGTCCACGCCTGAGTCCCCCCCCTTTCTTTCTCCAAGGAATCCCCATGCGCCTGACACTGTCCCTCTGCATTTCCGCCGTCCTGCTGTTCGGCGCCGGCACGCCCGCCTTCGCCAAGCAGCCGGCGACCACGCCATCGGTATCGGTCGGCCCGCAGTACGACACCACCCACGTCTATGTCGCACCGGGCGACGTGGACGCCTTCGTGCGCAGCTTCACCGCCACCTTCGGCGGCCAGAGCACGCACCAGGTGGTTGCGACCGTCACCCCGACGCCGAGCAGCACGACCTCGCAGCTGGTGCAGACGCCGGCCGGCACGGTGTCGTTGTTCGGTTTCAAGACGCCGGTGCCGGCGCCGTTCGGCGATGAGCGCACCGGCTACCTGGTCACCGACATGGCGCAGGCAATCAAGGCCGCACGCGCGGCCGGGGCCGAAGTGCTGGTGGAGCCGTTCAAGGACCCGATCGGCCTGGATGCGGTCATCGCCTGGCCGGGCGGCGTGAACATGCAGCTGTACTGGCACGACACCGCGCCGCACTATGCGCCGCTGGAAACCGTGCCGGAGAACCGCGTGTATGTGTCGCGCGACCGCGCCGATGCCTTCGTCAAGGCCTTCGTGAGCTTCGCCCACGGCACGGTCGAACACGACGACCGCAACGCCGATGGCGCGCTGATCGGTCGCCCCCGCGACACTTTCCGCAGCATCGCGCTGCACTCCGGCTTCGGTGAGATGCAGGTGCTGGTCACCGATGGCCACCTGCCCTGGCCGTACGGCCACGAGATGACCGGCTATGCGGTCAAGGACCTGGACGCGACCCTGGCCAGGGCCAAGGCGGCCGGCGTACAGGTGCTGGTGCCGGAAGTGACGACCAGGACGCGTCGTTCGGCCGTGCTGCAATTCCCCGGCGGTTACATCGCCGAGATCCACGCCGCCACGCAGTCCTGACCGCGGATGTCCCTGCGCCTGACACCGCTGCTGGCCCTGCTGTGCCTGCCCGCCTGCGCGTGGGCACAGCAGGCCGCCGACAGCGGCACCGCCCGGCCCGCGTTGAAATCCAACCGCTGGCAGGAAGACTGGTCGCCGCTACTGGACCCGGCCGCACGCACCCAGCCGTTCGACCGCCTGAAGGCCATCGCGCTGGGGCCGGATGCGTACCTGTCGCTGGGCGCGATCCTGCGCGAGCGCATCGAATCCAACCACGCCTCGGCCTTCGGCGTGGGCCGCGATGACGACAGCTATCTGCTGCAACGCCTGCAGGTGCATGCCGACCTGCGCATCGGCAGCCACTGGCAGGTGTTCACCCAGCTTGAAGATGTGCGCGCATTCGAGAAGACGACGATCGGACCGGCCGACCGCAATCCGCTGGACCTGCGCATGGCCTTCGTCGCCTACACCACGCCACTGGCCGGCGGCGAGCTGAAGGTGCGCGTGGGCCGGCAGGAATTCGCTTTCGACCTACAGCGTTTCGTCTCGCTGCGCGACGGGCCGAACGTGCGCCAGTCCTTCGATGCGGTGTGGGCCAATTACGAACACGGCCCGTGGCGCTGGATCGGTTTCGTCAGCCAGCCGGTGCAGTATTCGGCCGGGTCGGAGTTCGACGACACCTCCAATCGGCATTTCGCCTTCGACACCCTGCGCGTGGAACGGCAGGTACTGGGCACCGACGAGCTGTCGCTGTACTACGCGCGTTACGAACTGGACGACAGCACCTACCTGGATGCGGTCGGCGACGAGCGCCGCGACATCCTGGATGCGCGCTTCGCCGGCGTGCAGGGCGCGCTGGACTGGGACCTTGAAGCGATGGGCCAGCGCGGCCACGTTGGCGGCGTGCCGGTGCAGGCCTGGGGCATGGGCGGGCGCATCGGCTACACCTTGAAGGGTGCCGCGCTGTCGCCACGCATCGGCCTGCAGGTCGATGCGGCCTCCGGCGACCGCAAGCCCGGTGATGGCCGCCTGGAAACCTTCAACCCGCTGTTCCCCAACGGCTATTACTTCTCGCTGGCCGGCTACACCGGCTACAGCAACCTGCTGCACATCAAGCCGGCGTTGACCATCCACCCCAGCGAACGCCTGACGGTCACCGCCGCGGTCGGCCTGCTGTGGCGGCAGAGCACGGCCGATGCGGTGTACGTGCAACCGGACGTGCCATTGGCCGGCACCGCGGGCATCGGCGGGCGCTGGACCGGTGCCTACGCGCAGCTGCGCACGGACTGGAAGATCAACCCGAATCTCGGTGCCGCCATCGAACTGGTCCAGTACCAGGCGGGCAGCGTCATCCGCGATGCGGGCGGCAGCGACAGTCACTACGCCGGAGGCGAATTGAAGTTCACATGGTGATGCCCGAATCCACGACCGCGGCCACGCCGCAACCCACGCTGGAACAGCCGCTCCTGGCGCGCCTGTCGATTGCGATGTTCGCCATCGTCATGGGCGTCGGTGGCCTGGGCAATGCCTGGGCACTGGCCCACGCCGTGTTCGGTGCGCCGCTGGTCATCAGCCAGCTGCTGCTGGCGCTGGCACTGATCGTCTTCGCTCTGCTGGCAATCGCGCACCTGGCCAAGCTGGGGTTCCATTTCAAGGCCGTGGTCGCGGAGTTCGCCCACCCGGTGCGCTCCAGCTTCTTCCCGGCCACTTCGGTGGCCGCCATCGTGCTGAGCATCGGCACGCGCGTCTATTCGGTCGAGCTTGCGCAGGGCCTGTGGTGGTTTGGCGCGGTGCTGCACCTGCTGCTGGCGGTGACGCTGATCCGGCGCTGGATCACCCACGCACAGGACGAAAGCGTGCTGACGCCTGCATGGTTCATCCCCATCGTCGGCAACATCCTGGTGCCGGTCGGCGGGGTGCCGCTGGGCCACGTGGAGATCAGCTGGTTCTTCTTTTCGGTCGGCCTGGTGTTCTGGCTGATGTTCTTCAGCATCGTGCTGCACCGGGTGCTGTTCGTCCCGGCGATGAGCGTGCGCAGCGTGCCGACGCTGTTCATCCTGCTGGCACCGCCTTCGATCGGGCTCTCGGCGTACCTGGCCTTCACCGGCGGCTTTGCCGGGCCGCTGGCGCACATCCTCTACAGCCTGGCGCTGTTCATCGCCATCCTGCTGGTCACCTTGCTGCGGCACGTGTCGCATGGGCCGTTCTTCATGAGCTGGTGGGCGATGACCTTCCCGGTCGATGGCTGGGCCGGTGCGACGCTGGCCTATGCGCACGCGCAACCGTCCGGCTACGCGCGGGCGATTGCGGTGTTCGCGCTGGCTTCGGCCTCGTTGGTGGTGCTGTTGATCGCCGGACGGACCGCGTTCTACATGGCCAGCGGCAAGGCCTTCCGCGAAGAATGACGCCCCCGTGCGCTCACTTGTTGAGCGCACGCCAGCGCGCCGGCGGCATGCCGACCACCCGGCCGAACACGCGGGTCAGATGGCTCTGGTCGGCGAAGCCGCAGCGACTGGCGATCTCGATGATCGGCATGGTGCCCAGCAGCAGCGCCTTGGCCTGCGTGACCCGGACATCCTGCAGCCAGCGATGCGGCGTGCAGCCGGTGCTGCGCTTGAACGCCTGGCAGAAGTAGCCGCGCGACAGCCCGCAGTGCGCCGCCACCTCGGCCACCGAGATGCCGCCCTGCACACCCGCGACCAGCATGTCCCTGGCCCGCTGCAACTGCCAGGGCGGCAGCACGCCCTTGGCGGACGGCCGCTGTGCATCGGCCTGCGCCTGCAGCAGCTGGATCTGCAGCGCGACCATCACCTGGTCCACGAACAGCCGCAACTGCAGGCCCGGGGATGCGAACGCGGGCGGCATGCCCCCAACCGATCCTTGCGGCGCCGGATCAGGCGATCCATCGGAATGCGTCAACCCGCCAGGCTGTGGCATGTCGTGCTCCCGTACGTCGCCACGCATCGCTGCGCAGCTGGAAGAAAGAAAGGGACTTCCGCGCAACCGGGATCGGCGCGCTTGCATCAAAAGCGCTGCGCTTGGCGCGCACCGTCCGGCGGGAAAACGGCGCTCATCGCGTGCGTTGACCGGATCAACGCGCCGGCATCACGGGCTATCGCGGTGAGCCCGCTGCAAGCCGCCACCGACTGCATCGGAGGTGGTCGATCAAGCCCTCACCCAGCCCATCGGGCTGGATGAAGCAGCCACCGGCGCATCGACATCGCCGGCCATCAAGGCACGCGCGCATCGCGCATGCCCTGCCCTGCTTACTGCATGCCCGGCAGTTCGAACGGGCGCAGGTCGAACAGCAGCACTTCACTGTCCTTGCCGTTGGCGAACGTCAGCGCCTGCGACTCGCGCACCCGCACGCCGTCGCCTTCGCGCAGCAGCTTGCCATTGAGCTCAACCTCGCCGCGTGCCACGTGCACGTAGGCGTAGCGCTGGGCGGCCATGTCGAAGGTCGCCGTGGCATCGCCGTCGAACAGGCCGGCGTAGACCCGCACGTCCTGACGCACCTGCAGCGATTCCTGCGCACCGTCGGGCGAGATGATCAGGCGCAGCTGGCCACGCTTTTCGGCATCGCTGAAGTTGCGCTCCTGGTAACGCGGTTCGGCATTGCGCTCGTTGGGCACGATCCAGATCTGCAGGAAATGCACCGCCTCGTCCTGCGAGCCGTTGAACTCGCTATGCGACACGCCGCTGCCGGCGCTCATCATCTGCACGTCGCCCGGGCGGATCACCGAGCCGGTGCCCATCGAGTCCTTGTGCGCCAGCGCGCCTTCCAGCACGTAGGAGAAGATCTCCATGTCGCGGTGCGGATGGGCACCGAAACCTTCGCCCGCATCGACCCGGTCATCGTTGATGACGCGCAGGTCCGAAAAGCCGACCTGGTTCGGGTTGAAGTAGCTGCCGAACGAAAAGGTATGGCGGGACTTGAGCCAGCCATGGTTGGCGACGCCGCGGGTGTTGGCCTGAGTGATGTCGAACATGTGCGATCTCCTGTGCGGGGCCGGGATGCCCCGGTGAGCGGCGGTGACCGGTCGATCACCATGGGGCGTACGTTACTGTCGCCAAACTGGTCGATAAATCGCCTACGATGCGAAACATCGTCGCCATCGGAATGACAATGAATCAACTCGAGGACATGCGCCTGTTCGTCCAGACCGTGGATTCGGGCAGCTTCACCCAGGCCGCGGACAAGCTGGGGCTGTCCAAGCAGTTCGTCAGCAAGCGGCTGATGGCGCTGGAATCACGGCTGGGCGTGCAGCTGCTGATCCGCACCACCCGCACCCTGCGCACCACCGAGGTTGGCCAGATGTATTACGAGCAGGCCACCCGCGTGGTGCACGAGGTGGACGGCATCGAGCAGGCCATCGCCCGCCAGAACGCGATGCCGCGCGGGCGCCTGCGGATCAGCGCGCCGATGACCTTCGGCACCATGCACCTGAGCCCGGTGATCCCGCGCTTCCTGGCCGCCTATCCGGAAGTGAACCTGGAACTGGAGCTCAACGACCGCACGGTCGACCTGATCGGCGAAGGCTTCGATGCCGGCGTGCGCATCGGCGTGCTGCCCGACTCCAGCCTGATCGGCCTGCGCGTGTCGCACATGGAACTGGTGACCTGCTGCAGCCCGGAGTACCTGGCCCGTCGCGGCGAACCCGCGCGTCCCGAAGACCTGCCGCAGCACGACTGCCTGCCCTACGGACATCGCCGGCATGTCGAATGGACCTTCGCCGCGCAGGGCAAGCCGAAGCTGGTCGCGATCAATGGACGCCTGTGTGCCAACAACGGCGAGGTGGTGCGCGATGCCGCCTGCGCCGGCCTGGGCATCACCCAGCTGCCGACCTTCATCGTCGGCGACGCCTTGCAGGATGGCCGCCTGGTCACCGTGCTGGATGCGTACCGCCCGCCGATCTCTGGCGTGTACACGGTCTATCCCGGCCATCGCCAGCCATCGCTGGCGGTGCGCGCGTTCGCCGAATTCATGCGCAGCACGTTCGCCGCGCCGATGCGTGCGGCGCCCCAGCAGCGCGCGAAGAACGCCTGATCCGACGGCACCGGTTGCGGGCAACGGTCCGGGCCAGGTGACGCGCATCGCCTGGTGATCACAAACATCCAAGACGCCGCGCCCGCGCGGGGCTAGTTTGCTGGCCTGCCTCCGCGTGCATTGCCGTGTCCCTTGGAAGCGGCGTGCGCAGTGCGGCGGCATATCCGAGACCCGCTCCATCAGGACGATGCCGATGTCCCACGCTCCGTTTTCCGCCATCCCCCTCACCCGCCGCCAGGTGCTTGCCACCGGTGCGGCGATGGCGGCCATGGCCGCTCTTCCCCTGGCTGCGCAGGCCAGGACACCCTTCCCCACCTCCCACTCTGGAGATACCGCAATGCCGACCGTCAAAACCAAAGATGGCGCCGAGATTTTCTACAAGGACTGGGGCACCGGCACGCCCGTGGTGTTCTCCCATGGCTGGCCGCTCAACGGTGATGCCTGGGACCCGCAGATGCTGTTCCTGGTCCAGCAGGGCTACCGCGTCATCGCCCACGACCGCCGTGGCCACGGCCGTTCCAGCCAGACCGCGACCGGCAATGACATGGACACCTACGCCGATGACCTGGCCGCGGTGATCGAGCACCTGGACCTGAAGGACGCGATGCTGGTCGGCCACTCCACCGGCGGCGGCGAAGTGGCGCATTACATCGGCCGCCATGGCACTAAGCGCGTGGCCAAGGCCGTGCTGGTCGGCGCGGTACCGCCGATCATGCTCAAGACCGAAGCCAATCCCGGCGGCCTGCCGCTGTCGGTGTTCGACGGCATCCGCGAAGGCGTGGCCAAGGATCGCTCGCAGTTCTACAAGGACCTGTCCGGCCCGTTCTTCGGCGCCAACCGCCCCGACTCCAAGGCCTCGCAGGGCATGCGCGATGCGTTCTGGGCGCAGGGCATGACCGGCAGCGTGCTGGGCCAGTACCTGTGCGTGAAGGAATTCTCCGAAGTGGATTACACCGAGGACCTGAAGAAGATCGACGTGCCGACCCTGGTCATCCACGGCGACGCCGACCAGATCGTGCCGATCGATGACTCGGGCAAGCTGTCGGCCAAGATCGTCAAAAACGCCACGCTGAAGATCTACAAGGACGCGCCGCATGGCCTGGCCGCAACCCACGCCGACCAGCTCAATGCCGACCTGCTGGCCTTCCTGAAAAGCTGATGCAGCAACGCCGCCCCGGGCAACCGTGGCGGCGTTGTCGAAGACCGGCAAGACGAACTCGTGACACCCGCGCCCCGCACTGGCCCTGCCATGCGGGGCGCTGCTTTGTGACCAGAGCTTCAACCCGGAAGACAGACGCATCCGCGCGACGATCAGCTTGTCTGCATGTCGACTTCCGCACGCGAGGGGCCGCATGCAACCCAGTATTGGCCTTCGCGCTCACCGCACGCATTCCAGCGCACGGCGTTGCCACCGCGCGCGCCGCGCACCTCAGCGGGCGGACAAGCCCTGCCGGCGCCAGGCCATCGGCGTGCAGCCGGTGTCGGCCTTGAACGCACGGGTGAAGTGCGCCTGGTCGCTGAAGCCGCAGTCCGCGGCGATATCGGCCAGGCAATGCCGGCTGTCCAGCAGCATCGACTTGGCCCGCGCGATGCGCTGCTGCTGTCGCCAGCTGTGCGGCGGCAGGCCGAAGGTCTGTTTGAATGCGCGCGAGAAATGCCCGCGCGACAGGCCGCACTCCCTGGCCAGCGCCGTGGTGGAAATCCTCGCGGCCAGCTGCTCCAGCATCGTGCGGACGACACTGCGCGCCTGCCACGGCGCCAGTCCGGTGATCGTCGCGGGCGTCGCGACGGCAGGCGCCTCGACCGTCACGAAATACGGCAACAGCGAGATCAACGGAATCGACGCAAGCGAAGTCGTCATGGTGAGGCTTCTCCAATGGTGACCGGGCGCAACACGCAACGCGCCGGCCATGTGTCCCCCCACGCATATGTTGCAAGTCCGGCACGCAGCGCCCTACCCCAGATGGTGCCAGCGCCGGTCTACCCGTTCGGGTGATCGACTCAGGGCGGCGGACGACGTTCGGTGACGATGCGGCGACCGAACAACTGCGCATCCAGCGAATACGCACCCGGCCCCAGGCACAGCACCGCCAGCGACACCAGCAGCACCGGCAACGCCTGCGCCCATGGCACGCCCAACTGCGCGGCACACCACAGGCTGCCCATCGCGAACACCGCGGCCAGCACCTGCACCAGCAGGCCCAGCAGCAACCCCGCCGTCAGCAGGCCAAGCCCCACGCCGATGCCGATGCCCGGCGCATCGCCGAACGTGCCCAGCAGGGTCAGGACGAGATACATCCTGAGCAGCACCAGCCCGAAACCGGGCCGTCCATCGGGGAACATGGCGTAGAGGCGCTGCACCCACGCAGGCTAAGATCATTCGGCAATTGCCGCATAACCATATCGGGTGGGCAGACGACACCCCCATTCGGGGTGATGGGCCGCAACTCGCCATCGTCGAGAATCACCGCATGTCCAGCGGCACCCCACCATTCCCCTCCGCCAGGCCGCGCGCCAACCATCCACTGCTGTGCCTGATCTGGCTGCTGTGGCTGTGGGTGCTGCCTGCGCAGGCAGCACTGCCCGATGGCTTGAACCAATACCAGCAGACGCCCTGGACCACCGCGGCCGGCGCGCCTGCCGACATCTGGGCCATGCGCCAGTCGGCCGACGGTTATCTATGGCTGGCCACCGGGTTTGGCCTGTACCGCTTCGATGGACAACGCTTCGAGCGCCGTGCGCCGCCACGCGGCACCCAGTTCGCGTCCAACAACATGACCGCGCTGCAGGTCGAACCCGACGGCACGCTGTGGATCGGCTACTACAACGCCGGCGTCACCCGCGTGCAGCCCGATGCCCTGGACAACTATGGCCAGGCCCAGGGCGTACCAGGCGGCATGGTGTTCGGCTTCGTCCGCGATGCGGACCAGCGCCTGTGGGTGGCGACCGATCACGGCTTGGCCCATTTCAATGGCCAGCGCTGGATCGCCGCGAGCGCGAACGAGGGCTTCACCGCGGCCGATGCGCAATGGCTGCTGCGCGACCGCCAGGGGCGGATGTGGGTGGCCACTTCGCGCCAGCTGTTCTACCTGCCCGCGCACGGCACGCGTTTCATTGCCACCGACGTGCCCACCCACGACATGCCGGTCATGGCCGAAAGCCCCGATGGCCGCGTGTGGCTGTCCGATCCGGCCCAGGGCACGCGCGCCATCACCGACACCGCCGGGCAGCTGCTGCCGGCAGCAGCGGTCCAGCCGCTGCAGCCCAGGATCAAGGCGCGCCGTTTGATGTTCGCGCGCGATGGCAGCCTGTGGGGTACCGACTACGACGAACGCGGCATCTTCCGCATCGGCGCGCAGGCATTGGCCCGACACAGCGGCATGGCCGAGCGGCTGGGCCGCGCCGATGGCCTGACTGCGGACATGGCCGGCGCGATCCTGCAGGACCGCGAAGGCAGCTTCTGGATCGGCACCAACCTGGGCCTCAACCGACTGCGCCACCGCAACGTCATGACCATCGCCGAACTGCTGCCCGATACATCCGCGCGCGCCTCGGTGATGGCCGATGCGCAAGGCAACACCCTGCTCATCCACAGCGGCCACGCGCTGTCGGGCAACCGCAACGACCTGCAACGCGCCATCGACGGCAGCACGCAACAGCTGCCTACGCCGAAGACCGACGCGTGGTGGGCCGGCGATGGCGGCGTCTGGCGATTCCACGACGGCATGGCCAGGGTGATCGCCCCGCCTGCAGGCAGCGAGATCCGCCAGCAGAGCGCGATGGCGGTCGATGCCAGCGGACAGCTATGGCTGTCGGTGGACCAGCTGGGCGTGTTCGTGACCCGCGACGGCCACTGGACACGCGATCCCCGCCTGCCCCGCCAGGGCGCCACGGTCATTGCGCACGACCGCAGCGGGCGCAGCTGGTTCGGCTATCCCTCCAGCACGCTACGGCTGCTGGATCACGGCACACTGCACACCTATGGGCCAGGCGATGGCCTCAACGTCGGCCACATCACGGCGCTGCTGGTCGACGGCGGGCCGCCACTGATCGCCGGTGAAATGGGCATCGCGATGATGGCGCCCGATGGCCGGTTCCATACCCTGCCACCGGAACGCTCCAGCCTGCTCACCGGCGTGACCGGCATTGCGCAGGACCGCCACGGCGAGCTGTGGTTGAACGGCAACCAGGGCGTGGTCAAGGTCAATCGCAAGGCGCTGACCGAGACGATGTGGCCGGGCACGCCTTCGGTGCCGGTCGAGCTGTTCAACACGCTCGATGGACTGCCCGGCATCGCCGAACAGGCCAGCATGGTGCCGACCGCCCTGGCCGCGTCCGATGGCCTGCTGTGGTTCTCGACCAACCAGGGCCTGGCCTGGATCGACCCGGATGCGATGCGGCGCAACCTGCTGCCGCCGCAGGTGTTCATCCGCACGCTCAGTGGCAACGATGTCGCCGTCGCGCTGTCCGACAATCCAAGGCTGGAGCAAGGCACGCGCCGCGTCCAGATCACCTACACCGCCACCAGCCTGGCCGAACCGGACCGCATGCACTTCCGCTATCGACTCAAAGCCGTGGATGAGAACTGGCGCGATGCCGGCCCACGACGCGAGGCGTTCTACACCAACCTGTCTCCGGGCCAGTACGTGTTTGAAGTCAGCGCCGCCAACAACGACGGCGTGTGGAGCCTGGCGCCGGCCACGCTGACCTTCACCATCGCGCCCGCCTTCCACCAGACGCTGTGGTTCAAGGTGTTGTGCGCGGTGTGCGTGCTGCTGGGGATCTGGATGCTGATGCGCTGGCGCGCGCACCTGCTGTTCCTGCGCCTGAAAGGGCGCCTGCAGGAACGCCACGACGAGCGCGAGCGCATCGCGCGCGAACTCCATGACACCCTGCTGCAGGGCATGCAGGGCCTGATCCTGCGCCTGCACGCGATGACCCTGGGCATGGCCGACGCCAGCCCGGTCCGCACCCAACTCGAGAAAGCGATGGATCTTGCCGAACATGCCTTGACCGAAGCGCGCGACCGCGTCCGCGGCCTGCGCAACACCGCCCACGACACCGACCTGGCCGTGGCCCTGATGCAGGTCCGCGACGAATATCCGCAGTCCGAAGGCGTCGCCCTGCGCGCCCTGGTCGAAGGCCGGGTCACCGCGCTCAAGCCACTGGTCCACGACGAGCTGCTGCAGCTCGGCCGCGAAGCGCTGGCCAACGCATTCCGCCATGCGATGGCGCAGGAAATCGAAATCCAGATCAGCTACGGCCTGCGCGAATTCCGCCTGCATGTGCGCGACGACGGACGCGGCATCTCCGACGCCGTGCTGCAGGGCCAGGGCATCGACGGCCACTGGGGCCTGCCCGGCATGCGCGAACGCGCGCAACGGATCAATGCGGAACTGCAGATCTGGTCGCGCCCCGGCGCCGGCACCGAACTGCAGGTGCGCATGCCGGCACGCGCCGCCTATCGCTATCCGGCCTGGCAGCTCGGCCTGCAGCGTCTGCGCCTGCATTTGGCAGGCACCACCCCATGAGCCAGGACAGCTTGCAGCCGCCGACCCGCATCCTGGTGGTGGACGACCATCCGCTGGTGCGCGACGGCCTGGTCGCCATCATCCAGACCCAGCCCGACATGCAGGTGGTCGGCGAAGTCGACGACGGCGAACAGGCCGTGGCGCGCTATCGCGAACTGCAGCCGGACATCGTGCTGATGGACCTGCAGATGCCGCGCATGGGCGGCATCGAAGCCATCGCCCGCATCTGCAGATTCGACCCGTCCGCACGCATCGTCGTGCTGACCACGTACAAGGGCGACGTACAGGCGGTCAAGGCCCTGGAAGCCGGCGCCTGCGCGTACCTGCTGAAGAGCGTGCTGCGGCGCGAACTGATCGAAACCATCCGCGAGATCCGCTTCGACCGCCTGTGGCGCAAGCGCCTGCCACAGGAAATCGCCGCCGATGTCGCCGCGCATGTGCTCGACGATGCACTCTCCCCGCGCGAAGCCGAAGTGCTGGGGCTGGTGTCCGGCGGCAATTCGAACAAGGCCATCGCCGCGCTGATGGGCATCAGCGAAGACACGGTCAAGGCGCACATGAAAAGCATCCTGCGCAAGCTCAACGCCCGCGACCGCACCCACGCCGTCACCGTCGGCCTGCGCCGCGGCATCATCGAGCTCTAGGCGCGCACCGGACGTCCTCAGTATTCCTGGCGGGTCGGGCGGAACAGGATCTCGTTGATGTCCACGTCTTCGGGCTGCTGCATCGCGAATACCACCGCGCGGGCGAACGCATCGGCGGGGATCGCGACGTCTGCGTAGTACTTGCGCATGTTCTCGCGCACGTCGGCTTCGGTCGCGCTGTCGGGCAGTTCGGTATCGACCGCGCCGGGCGAAATCACCGTGGTACGGATGTTGTAGGGCTTGACCTCCTGGCGCAGGCCTTCGGAGATCACCCGCACCGCATGCTTGGTCGCCGCATACACCGCGCCACCGGCGCGCACCTTGTGCCCGGCCACCGACGACACGTTGATGATCTGGCCAGACTTGCGCTGCTGCATGTGCGGCAACACCGCGGCGATGCCGTACAGCACGCCCTTGATGTTGACGTCGATGGTGCGGTCCCAGTCTTCGATCTTCAGACGCTCCAGCAGCGACTGCGGCATCAGGCCGGCGTTGTTGATGAGCACATCAACCTGGCCGTGGACCTCGATGGCGCGGTCCACCAACCGCTGCACTTGTGCGGCATCGGTGACGTCGGTGGTCACGGCGATGGCCTTGCCGCCAGCGGCGACCAGTTCCGCGGCCAGGGCCTGGATGCGTTCGGCGCGGCGCGCACCCAGCACGACGGCTGCGCCTTGCGTGGCCAGCATCCGCGCGGTGGCTTCACCCAGGCCGCTACTCGCGCCGGTGATGACCACGACCTTGCCTTCGATGGAATTAGACATGACGAGCTCCTGTTGGGTTTCTGCGGTCACTGACCGCGGTACTGGGCGTCGGAGACCTGCTCCAGCCAGGTGACCGGCGAACCATTCTGTGATTCGGCAATGGCGATGTGGCTCATGGCCACCTTCTCCCTGGCACCGTGCCAGTGCTTGACCCCGGCGGGAATCCACACGGTGTCGCCCGCGCGGATCTCCTGGATCGGCTTGCCCCACTCCTGCACGCAGCCCACGCCGCTGGTAACGATCAGGGTCTGGCCGAGCGGATGGGTATGCCAGGCGGTGCGGGCGCCGGGTTCGAAGGTGACGGTGGCGCCGCCCACGCGCGCTTCGCCGGTGCCCTGGAACGGCGCATCCACGCGGACCTTGCCGGTGAAGTAATCGGCCGAGCCGGCCATCGAATCAGCCGATCCGGCACGGGTGACCGTAACGGGCGTGCTGTCGGCCGGTGCAGTGGCGGCCATCATGGTCAGCGACATGGCAAGCAGGTTCATGGGGAGACTCCCGGTGCGATTGGATATGACCAATCTAGGCGCGGGCCGCGGGCACCACTAGCCGGTGCCGGTCGCATGGTCCTAGAAGCGCGGCTCATGAATCGCCCAGCGCCCGCCATTGAAGGCGCTGCAGCGGTCAATCATGATGACGGCGCATGAATGTCATGCAGTGATCTGGTCCGTTCATCATGGCCCGCGAGAATTTCAACGATCTGATGGTGTTCGTGACCGTGGCGCGCGAAGGCAGCTTCACCCGCGCCGCCGCCCAGCTGGGCCTGTCGCAATCGGCGCTGAGCCACACGGTGCGGGCACTGGAGGCGCGGCTGGGCATCCGCCTGCTGACCCGCACCACCCGCAGCGTGTCGATGACCGAGGCCGGCGAGCGATTGTTCGACACGCTCGCGCCGCGTTTCGAGGAAATCGAATCAGAGCTGTCGGCCATCACCGAATACCGCGACCGTCCTGCCGGCACGGTGCGCATCACCACCGCCGGCCACGCCGCCAATCACTACATCTGGCCGAAGCTGTCCAAGGTCCTGCCCGAGTACCCGGACCTGAAGGTCGAACTGACCGTGGATTACGGCCTGGCCGACATCGTGGCCCAGCGCTACGACATCGGCATCCGCCTGGGCGGCGCCATTGCCAAGGACATGATCGCCGTGCCGATCAGCCCGCCACAGCGCATGGCCGTGGTCGCCGTGCCGGATTACTTCACCCAGCACGCGATTCCCCTGCATCCGGGCGACCTGGCCCAGCACAACTGCATCGGCCTGCGCCTGCCCACCCACGGCGGCCTGCTGCAGTGGGATTTCGACAAGGACGGCGAGGAAGTGAAGGTGCGCGTGGACGGGCAATGGACCTTCAACGGCAGCGACGCAATCCTGCGGGCGGCGCTGGCGGGCGGCGGCCTGGCGTTCCTGCCCGACACGATGCTGATCGACCATGTGCGAGAAGGCCGCCTGCAGCGCGTGCTGGAGGACTGGTGCGAGGTGTTCGAAGGCTATTACGCCTACTACCCCAGCCGCCGGCAGTCTTCGAGTGCGCTGAAAGTGGTGATCAACGCGCTGCGCCACGACACGGCACCCTGACCGTTCCGCCACCTCGCATTGATGAGGTGGGCTCATGACACCAATCGTGCCGGCGACCTTACTGTCGCCATGAGCGCTCCGTAGCATGCGGATGTCGCGCGCCGGGCGCTGGGCTCCGCGCGCCGGGCTGTCCCTTCCCTGGAGTGTCTGCACCATGCATCCCTTCTTCGCCACGCTGGCCGCGATGTCGCTGTCCGGCGCCCCCGAATCCACGCCGGCCAGCACCACGCCCTCGCCTCCCATCGAGGTCCAGCAGGTCGCGCCTTCGCTGTACGACTACACCCGCGACGTGCTGTTCGGGCAGAACTGGAAACAGGCCGACCTGTCGCCGCGCGACCGCAGCCTGGTCACGCTGTCCTCGCTGGTGGCCGGCGGCCGCACCGCGCAGCTGACCTCGCATCTCAAGCTCGGCCTGGACAATGGCCTCAAGCCCAGCGAGATCGTCGGCCTGATCACGCACCTGGCGTTCTACTCCGGCTGGCCCAACGCGATGTCGGCGGTGGGCGTGGTTAAGGAGGTCTTTGCCGAACGCGGCATCGACCTGGCCACCTTGAACCCCGGCAACGCCGCGCTATTGCCCATCGATGCCGCCGCCGAAGCCAAGCGCGCCGCGACGGTCGCGGCCAACGTTGCCCCGCTCGCTCCGGAACTCGCGCGCTACACCGACGAGGTGCTGTTCGCCGACCTGTGGCGGCGTCCCGACCTAAGCCCGCGCGACCGCAGCCTGGTCACCGTCGCCGCCTTGATCACCCAGGGCCAGGCCGAACAGCTGCCGTTCCATCTCAACCGCGCGATGGACAACGGCCTGACCCAGGCACAGGTCGGCGAGGTCATCACCCACCTGGCGTTCTACGCCGGCTGGCCCAGGGCGATGTCGGCCGTGCCGGTGGCGCAGTCGGTATTCGCCACGCGCGCCGCGACGCCCTGAGCAAACGCACCATTGATGAGGCCAGCCCATCACGGCATGCGATGGGCACGGTCTAATCAAAGCCAATCCCCGCCTCTAGATTGGAGACATGGGCCAACCGGCCCTTCCTGAGGCAAGCGGAATGAACACTCCATCGCGCCCGGCAACAGCGGGCGCTTCCATCGGCGGCGCGAACCACCCCGCCTGGCTGCCTGGCCAACCCGCCGTGCTGGCGGTCGTGCTGGTCAGCTACCTGATGATCCTGCTCGATGTGTCAGTGGTGATCACCGCACTGCCGAAGATCCAGGCATCGCTGCAGCTGTCCACGGCCAATCTGTCCTGGGTGCAGAACGCGTACACGCTGGCCTTCGGCGGACTGCTGCTGCTCGGCGCACGCGCCGGCGATGTACTGGGCCGGCGCCGCATGCTGGTGATCGGACTGGCGCTCTTCACCGCCGCATCGCTCGTGATCGGGCTGGCGCCATCGGCAACCTGGCTGATCCTGGCGCGCGCGGTGCAAGGCATGGGCGCGGCCGTGCTTGCGCCTTCCACGCTCGCGCTGCTGTCGGTGAGCTTCCCCGAAGGCCCGGGCCGTACCCGCGCCTTGGCCTGGTACGGCGCCACCGCCGGCATCGGTGCCAGCGTCGGGCTGGTGCTGGGTGGCGTGATCGCCGATGCGCTGTCCTGGCGCGTGGGCTTCTTCATCAACCTGCCGATCGGCATTGCCCTGATCCTGGGCGCGCGCCGCTGGCTGACCGAAACCGAACGCCACACCGGCGCACTGGATGTCGCCGGTGGCCTGACCTCGGCGGCCGGCATGATCGCGCTGGTGTACGGGATCGTGCGCTCGGTTTCGAGCAGCTGGAGCGATGGCCTCACCCAGGCCTGCGTCTCCAGTGGCGTCGCGCTGCTGATCGCCTTCGTGGTGATCGAATCACGCGCGCGCCAGCCGATCATGCCGCTGCGCCTGTTCGCCAACGCCGAGCGCAGTGGCGCCTATGCCGCGCGACTGCTGTTCCTTGGCGGCATGGTCGGCTTCTGGTTCTTCGGCACGCAGCTGCTGCAAGGCGTGCTGGGCTATTCGCCGATGCGCGCCGGGCTGGCGTTCCTGCCGATGACGTTGCCGAACTTCGCCACCGCGCTGCTGGTGCCACGCCTGACGGGCCGGTTCGGCAATGCCACCGTCCTGGCCTGCGGGCTGCTGCTGTGCGTCGTGGGCGCTGGCTGGCTGAGTGTGGCGGGCGCCTCCACGCCCTATCTGAGCGGTGTGGCGCTGCCGATGATCTTGATCGGCATCGGCCAGGGCGCGACGCTGAGTCCGCTCACCATTTCCGGCGTGCGTGGCGTGGGCAAGGCCGACGCCGGTGCGGCGTCGGGCGTGGTCAACGTGGCACACCAGCTCGGCGGATCACTTGGACTGGCGGTGCTGGTCGTCGCCTTCCACGCGGCCTCGGGCGCGACAACCGATACCGCCACCCTGGCCCGGCAGATCAATGCAGCGCTGCAGGTCGGCACCGGCCTGTTGGCGCTCGCGCTGCTGTTGGTGGTGACTTGCATCCTTCGCCCCGAAAGACGGGCCCGCGCGGCATTGGCGATACAACCAGGTTGATGGCGTGGCGACCGTGAGCGTCGCCTTGTCCGCACATGCCAGCACGATGCGCTGATCTGCGTGTTGCGGGATCAGCCAGCTCGAACCTCACTTTTCCGCCCCCCACACCCCAGGACATTCCATGCGCCCGAAGATCATCTGCCATATGGTCAGCTCCATCGACGGCCGGCTGCTGGCCGACCGCTGGACACCGCCAGCCTCCGGCGTGGACCCGGACATCGTGCCGCGCCACTACGCACAGGCCGGCGGGCGCCTGGGCGCGGACGGCTTCATGGTCGGCAATCGCACGATGGCCGAATTCCGCGGCATTGCGCTCGGCCAGCCAAAGGTTTCGCCGGCGGCCAATCCATCCTGCATCCCGCATGTCGCCAACCCCGCGCGTCCACCGCTGGCCATCGTGTTCGATCGCCAGGGACGGCTGGACTACAACGTCGACAACGCCGACGGCGACCACATCGTGGCGGTACTCGGCCGCCGCGTCGATGCACGCTATCTCGCACGGCTACGCGCGGTCGGTGTCTCGTACGTGTTCGCGGGCGACGACGGCAACGACCTCGCCGCAGCACTCGAAACCTTGTCCGTGACCTTCGGTGTCGGCACCCTGTTGCTGGAAGGCGGCGGGCGCCTCAATGGCGCATTCCTGCAGGCCGGGCTGATCGATGAAGTGAGCCTGCTGGTCTATCCCGGCATCGATGGGTTGTCCGGCATGCCGGGCATCTTCGATTACCAGGGCGAAGCCTCGACACGCCCGGCCGAAGGCCAGGTGCTGCGGCACCTGCTGACCAGGACCCTGGATGGCGGCATGGTCTGGATCCGTTACGCGGTGGAAGAAGACCTCATTCCCGCGGTGGCGTGAGCGCGGCGGCGGCCCGATGGCCTCCATCCATGAATGCTGTTTCTAACCGCATGTCGCCCCGATGGGCTAATCAGCGCGCGAACCCGGCGTTAGGGTGATAGCCCCGGAAACACAGCGGAGCGTCACCATGAAAATGCGTCAACTCGGCACCAGCGGACTGCAGGTTTCAGCCATCGGCTTCGGCTGCATGGGCCTGAACTTCGGCTACGGCCAAGTGCTGGAGCACCAGCAAGCGATCAAGCTGATCCGCGACGCGGCCGAACGCGGCGTCACCTTCTTCGATACCGCCGAAGTCTATGGCCCGTTCACCAACGAAGAGATCGTCGGCGAAGCACTCAAGCCGATCCGCGACCAGGTGGTGATCGCCACCAAGTTCGGCTTCGATATCGAAGGCGGCAAGATGGTCGGCCCCAACAGCCGCCCCGAACACATCAAGCAGGTGGCCGACGCCTCGCTCAAGCGCCTGGGCATCGACACCATCGACCTGTTCTACCAGCATCGCGTGGACCCGAACGTCCCGATCGAGGACGTCGCCGGCGCGGTCAAGGACCTGATCGCGCAAGGCAAGGTCAGGCACTTCGGCCTGTCCGAACCCGGCGCGCAGACCGTGCGCCGCGCCCACGCCGTGCAGCCGGTCACCGCGCTGCAGAACGAGTACTCGCTGTGGACGCGCGGGCCGGAAAGCAACGGCATCCTGGACGCCTGCGAGGAACTGGGCATCGGCCTGGTCGCCTACAGCCCGCTGGGCAAGGGCTTCCTGACTGGCGCGATGGGCAAGGACACCCAGCTTGGCGAGAACGACTTCCGCAAGCTGCTGCCGCGCTTCACGCCTGAAGCCATGGCCGCCAACCAGGCGCTGATCGAACTGATCAAGGACATCGCCCAGAAGAAGCAGGCCACCCCAGCCCAGATCGCACTGGCCTGGCTGCTGGCGCGCAAGCCGTGGATCGTGCCGATCCCGGGCACCACCAAGCTGCACCGCCTGGAAGAGAACCTGGGTGGTGCCGACGTCGACCTTTCCACCACGGACCTTGCCGACATCGAATCCGCCGCCGCCGCGATCAAGGTCGAAGGCGAGCGCTATCCGCCGCAACTGATGGCCACCGTCGGCCGCTGATCCAGGCCAGACGCTGCCAGAAGCCCATCAAGCACGCTCGCAGGAGCGTGCTTTTTTCTTTGGGCCTGATCCAACACGACAACACGCGCAAACGAAAACGGCGAGCTCGTTGCCGAGTTCGCCGTTTCGTGACTACCGCTGTGTTGTCTCCAACGCAGCTATTCATGGTAGCGGGGGCAGGATTTGAACCTGCGACCTTCGGGTTATGAGCCCGACGAGCTGCCAGACTGCTCCACCCCGCAACAGAATCTTCTGAAGCGACTACGTTGTTTCGAACGTAGATTTGTTGGTAGCGGGGGCAGGATTTGAACCTGCGACCTTCGGGTTATGAGCCCGACGAGCTGCCAGACTGCTCCACCCCGCATCAGGAGCGGAATTATGAAGAATCCCGGGATTTTATGCAACCCCGGAGACTCTTCGAGATGCAATACGTCAGATACCGAACGCCGCCTTGCACCAGGTCATCAGCGGATTCCAGTGCAGGCCCAGGCCCAGCAGCGCGAATGCGTTGATCCCGAACACCAGTGGCACCACCTTGCCCGCGCGCGGCGCCGGCAGCGCGCCGACAGGCTCATCGAAATACATCACCTTGATCACGCGCAGGTAGTAGAACGCGCCGATCACCGCGCAGACCACGCCCACCAGGGCCAGCCACAGCATGTCGCTCTGGACCACCGCACGCAGCACCGCCAGCTTGGCCCAGAAGCCAAGGAACGGCGGCACGCCAGCCAGCGAGGCCATCGCACACAGCACCATGCCAGCCATCCACGGGCTGCGCACGCCCAGGCCCTTGAAGTCGTCGATGGTGTCGGACTCGAAACCATTGCGCGACAGCACCAGGATCGCGCCGAAGCACGCTGCCGACATCAACGCATAGGCAATGCCATAGAACAGCGCCGCCGCATAGCCATCCGGGCCGCCGCCGGCCAGGCCGAGCAGCAGGAAGCCCATGTGCGAGACGGTCGAATACGCCAGCATGCGCTTGAGGTTGGTCTGCGCGATCGCGACGACGTTACCGATGATCAGCGAGAACGCGGCGATGCCCGCCAGCAACAGGTGCCACTGCCCGCCGGCCGAGCCCAGGCCCTGCTCCAGCACGCGATAGGCCATGGCGAACGCGGCCAGCTTCGGGCCGGTGCTGATGAACAGCGTGACCGGCGTCGGCGCACCCTGGTACACGTCGGGCAGCCACATGTGGAACGGCGCGGCGCCCAGCTTGAACGCAATGCCGCAGACCATGAACACCATGCCGGTCAGCAGCATCGGGCGATCAGTGATGCCGGCGATGACCGTGTTGATCTGCGACAGCTCGAGCGAACCGGTCGAACCATAGACCAGCGACATGCCGTACAGCAGCAGGCCCGAGGCGATCGAGCCGAGCACGATGTACTTCATCGCCGCTTCGGACGACAGGCCGTTGTCGCGGTTCATGCCGACCATCGCGTACGAGCACAGCGACAGCAGTTCCAGGCCCAGGTAGACCATGACCAGGCTGCCGGCCGAGGACAGCATCATCATGCCGGCCGTGGCGAACAGCACCAGCACCGGGAACTCGCCCGGATACAGGTTGCGCTCGCGCAGGTACGGCCAGCCATAGACCAGCGCCAGGCCGCTGACCAGCACGATGGCGGCCTTGACCACGTCGGCCAGGTTGTCGCGCACGAACATGCCGTTGAACACCGTGCCCTGCCCGCCCACGTGGGTGACTAGCAGGACGAAGGCCACGGCCAGCACCAGCAGGGTCAGGCCATGGGTGATGGCACGGCGCTTGGCATCCAGGAACACATCCAGGATCAGCAGCGCGAAGGCACCGGCAACCAGCACCAGCTCCGGAATGATCGGCAGCAGGTCGGTGACGGGGGCGGAGGGAAGCATCGAGACGGCCATGACGTAAGTCCTTACAGCTTGCTGGTGGCGAGCTGCATCGCCAGGTTCGCGATTGACGGTTCAAGCAGGTCGGTCAGCAGCTTGGGATACACGCCCAGCGCCAGCGTTCCCGCCGCGAACACGCCAAGCACCAGGGCTTCGCGCCAATTGATGTCTTTCAGTTCGGCGACGTGGCTGTTGGCCACCTCGCCGTACAGCACCCGCTTGACCAGCCACAACGTGTAGCCGGCGCCGATGACCAGGGTCAGGGCGGCCACGAACGCGATGTACGGATGCTTCTGGAAGCTGGCCAGGATGACCATGAACTCACCGACGAAACCGCTGGTGCCCGGCAGGCCCGAGTTGGCCATGCCGAAGAACACGAAGAACACCGCGAACCACGGCATCACGTTCGCCACGCCACCGTAGTCCTTGATCATGCGCGTGTGCATTCGGTCGTAGACCACGCCCACCAGCGAGAACATCGCGCCGGAGATGAAACCGTGCGAGATCATCTGCACCACCGCGCCCTGCAGGCCCAGGCGGGCTGCATCGGCGTTGTCGTAATCGCGCATCAGGCCGGCCGCGATGAACGTGCCCAGGGTGACGAAGCCCATGTGCGAGACCGACGAATAGGCGATCAGCTTCTTCATGTCCTCCTGCACCAATGCCACCAGGCCGACATACACGATGCCGATCAGCGACAGCACGATCACCAGCTGGCCCCACTCGTGCGAGGCATCAGGCGTGATCGGCAGCGAGAAGCGCAGGAAACCGTAGCCACCGATCTTCAGCATGATCGCGGCCAGGATCACCGAACCGGCGGTCGGCGCTTCCACGTGCGCGTCGGGCAGCCAGGTGTGGACCGGGAACATCGGCACCTTGACCGCGAACGCGATCAGGAACGCGAAGAACAACCAGGTCTGTTCCCTTGCCGTCAGCGGCAGGATGTAGAGGTCGGCGAACTGGAAGCTCGCATGACCCAGCTGGCCACCCTTGATGTACAGGTAGATCAACCCGACCAGCATCAGCACCGAGCCGAGGAAGGTGTACAGGAAGAATTTCACCGAGGCGTAGATGCGACGCGGGCCGCCCCAGATGCCGATGATCAGGAACATCGGGATCAGCATCGCTTCGAAAAACACGTAGAACAGCATCGCATCGGTCGCGCTGAACACGCCGATCATCATGCCTTCCAGCATCAGGAAAGCCGCGACGTACTGGTTGACGCGCTTGTCGATCGCCGACCAGGCGCCGATCAGGGCCAGCACCGTGGTCAGCGTGGTCAGCACGATCAGCGCGACCGAGATGCCGTCGGCGCCCAGCGCGTACCAGATGTCGAACGCCGGCACCCAGGCGTGCTTCTCGACGAACTGGATGTCGCCGTTGCCCCACTGCAGGTGGGTCAGCAGCGGCAGGCTGGCCAGGAAGGTCAGCAGCGCCACGGCCAGGGCCAGCCAGCGCGCGGCTTGCGCACGCGCAGTCCCCAACGCCAGTGCCAGGGCACCACCGAGGATCGGCAGCCAGATCAGAATGCTTAGCAGGTTCGACACGTGTTCGTATCCGTACAGATCAGCGCCAGTACGTCATGACTGCGGCCAGCAGTGCAATCAGGCCGAGGATCATGGCGAAGGCGTAGTGGTAAAGGAGACCGGATTGGGTGCGGCGCAACAGCTGCGAGGCCAGGCCGACCACGCGGGCACTGCCGTTGACGAAGACACCATCGATGATGCGGGTGTCGATCCAGCGCGAGATCTTGCCCAGTTCGACGCCGCCACCGGCGAGGCCGTCGATCCACAGGATGTCGAAGCCGTACTTGGCATCCAGCACGCGCACCAGCAGCGAGAAACGCTGGCGCAGCTTGGCCGGCCATTCCGGCGACAGCACCAGGTACAGCACCGCCGCCAGGGCGAAGCCGAGCAAGGTCAGGAAGAACGGTGCCGCCAGCATGCCGTGCAGCGCGAACGCCACCGGCCCGTGGAATTCTTCGGCCAGCGCCCCGACGGTGTCGCGCGCCGGATCGGCGAAATCGATCACGCCGGTGAAGAAGCTCACCGCCTGCCCCGGGATGCTGGCTTCGGCGTGATGGCCGGACCAGCTGGTGCCGAACATCATCGGGCCGATGGTGAAGAAACCGATCAGGATCGACGGGATCGACAGCAGGATCAGCGGCAGCGTCACCACCCACGGCGATTCGTGCGGCACGTGCGGGCCATGGCCGTGACCATGGTCGTCGTGGCCGTGGCTGTCATGCGTGTGGCTGTCGTGGCCATGCGCATCGGCATGGGCGACGGCGTGTGCATCGTGGCCATGGCCGTGATCGTCATGCGCGACGTCGCGGAAGCGTTCCTTGCCGTGGAAGGTCAGGAACAGCAGGCGGAAGCTGTAGAAGCTGGTGATCAGCACACCACCCAGCACCGCCCAGTAGCCATACGTGGCGACCCAGCTATGCGAGACAAGGGCATGATGCTGCGCGGCCTCGATGATCGTGTCCTTCGAGTAGAAACCCGAGAAGAACGGCGTGCCGACCAGCGCCAGGGTGCCGATGACCATCGTGATGTAGGTGATGGGCATGTACTTGCGCAGCCCGCCCATCTTGCGCATGTCCTGCTCGTGGTGCATGCCGATGATCACCGAGCCGGCACCCAGGAACAGCAGCGCCTTGAAGAACGCGTGGGTCATCAGGTGGAACACGCCTGCGCTATAGGCGGACACACCCAGCGCCACGGTCATGTAGCCCAGCTGCGACAGCGTGGAGTACGCGACCACGCGCTTGATGTCGTTCTGGATGATGCCGATCAGGCCGGTGAAGAAGGCCGTGGTCGCGCCGATGAACAGCACGAAGTCCAGCGCGGCCTGCGACAGCTCGAACAGCGGCGACATGCGCGCCACCATGAAGATGCCCGCAGTAACCATCGTCGCGGCGTGGATCAGTGCCGAGATCGGGGTCGGGCCTTCCATCGAGTCCGGCAGCCATACGTGCAGCGGCACCTGCGCCGACTTGCCCATCGCACCGATGAACAGGCAGATGCAGATCACCGTCGGCAAGGACCACCCGCCGATCAGGTAAAACGCGCTGACCGTGGCCTCGGTCGCGGGCCAAAGCTGGCTCAGCTTGGCGCCGATCGCCAGCGGCGCATTGGCGAACACCTCGCCATAGTCCAGGGTGCGGAAGGTCATCAGCACCGCCGCGATGCCCAGCAGGAAGCCGAAGTCACCGACGCGGTTGACCAGGAACGCCTTCATGTTGGCGAACACCGCGGTCGGGCGCTTGAACCAGAAACCGATCAGCAGGTAGGACACCAGGCCCACTGCTTCCCAGCCGAAGAACAGCTGCAGGAAGTTGTTGCTCATCACCAGCATCAGCATGCTGAAGGTGAACAGCGAGATGTAGCTGAAGAAGCGCTGGTAGCCATCGTCGTCGGCCATGTAGCCGATCGTGTAGACGTGGACCAGCAGCGACACGAAGGTCACCACCACCATCATCATCGCGGTCAGGCGGTCGACCATGAAGCCGACGTGGCCATGGAAGTTGCCGATGTCGAACAGCGTGTACAGGTTCTGGTTGAACGGCGCGGCGCCGTTGAACGTCAGCTGGTACAGCACCCAGCACGACAGCGCGCAGCTGACCGCCACGCCCAGGATGGTGATGGTGTGCGCACCGACGCGGCCGATCTGGCGACCGAAGAAGCCGGCCACGATGCTGCCCAGCAGCGGCGCCAGCACCACGGCGACCAGCATGGACTTGGAAAGGAGGATTTCGCCCATCATCAGTACATCAGCCCTTGAGGGAGTCGACTTCGGCGACGTTGATCGTGCGTCGGCTGCGGAACAGCGCGACCAGGATCGCCAGGCCGATCGCGGCCTCGGCCGCAGCCACGGTGAGGATGAAGAACACGAAGAGCTGCCCGGCGGGGTCGCCCAACTGGCGCGAGAACGCCACGAAGTTGATGTTGACCGAAAGCAGCATCAGCTCGATCGACATCAGCAGGATGATCACGTTCTTGCGGTTGAGGAAGATGCCGGCCAGCGAGATGCAGAACAGCACCGCGCCCAGCGCCAGCAGGTGTCCGAGGGTGATCATGGCTTGGCCTCCTGCGAGTCGTCGGCCGGGGCTTCAGGCGCCGGCACCACCGGGCGCACGGCGTCCATGCGCACCATGCGGAAGCGGTCGGCGGCCTTGACCCGGGTCTGTTCGGACGGGTTCTGCGTCTTGACGTTTTCACGCTTGCGCAGGGTCAGCATGACCGCGGCGACGACCGCCACGGTCAGGATCACCGCGGCGAACTCGAACGGCAGCAGGAACTCGGTGAACAGCGTGCGCGCCAGCCAGGTGATGTTGGAGGAATCAGCGGCGGCCGATGCGGCGTTCTCGGGCAGCACGGCAACGCTCTTGGCCTTGACCCCGATCAGCATCAGCATCTGGACCAGCATGACCACCGCCACCAGGATGCCGACCGGCAGGAATTTCACCCAGCCCTCGCGCAGGTTGTCCACGTCGATGTCCAGCATCATGATCACGAACAGGAACAGGACCATCACCGCGCCGACGTAGACCAGGATCAGGGCGACACCCAGGAACTCGGCGCCCACCAGCAGCCACACGCAGGCGACGCTGAAGAAGGTCAGGATGAGGAACAGGACGGCGTGCACGGGGTTGCGCACGCTGATCACCGCACCGGCCGACAAGGCGGCCATCGCGGCGAAGATGTAGAAGCTGATCAGTACCCAGTCCATCTCGTCCTCAGCGGAATGCGGCGTCGGCGGCACGGCGCTCGGCGATTTCCGACTCGAGTCGGTCGCCAATGGCCAGCAGCTGCGGCTTGGTGACGATGTTCTCGCCACGGTTTTCGAAGTGGTACTCCAGTACGTGGGTTTCCACGATGGAGTCGACCGGGCAGCTTTCCTCGCAGAAGCCGCAGTAGATGCACTTGAACAGGTCGATGTCGTAACGCGTGGTGCGGCGGGTGCCGTCCTCGCGCTTGGTCGAATCGATGGTGATCGCCAGCGCCGGGCAGACCGCTTCGCACAGCTTGCAGGCGATGCAGCGCTCTTCCCCGTTCGGATAGCGGCGAAGCGCGTGCAGGCCGCGGAAACGCGGCGACTGCGGGAACTTCTCCATCGGGTACATCATCGTGTACTTGGGCTTGAACGTGTACTTGAACGTCAGCCACAGGCCCTGCAGCAGCTCAAGCAGCAGCAGGCTCTTGAAGTAATGCGTGATCTTGTTCATGTGGATCAGGCGCCTCGTTGGATGACGCCGTAGAAGACCATCAGCGCGGTGACTGCGATCCAGACGATGGTCAGGGGAATGAAGATCTTCCAGCCCAGCCGCATGATCTGGTCATAGCGGTAGCGCGGGAAGCTGGCACGGAACCAGATGTAGGCGCTGGCGAAGAAGAACACCTTGGCGAACAGCCACGGCCAGCCGCCGTCCCAGATCCAGTTGACCCACGGCGACACGTCCGCCGTGACCCAGCCCTGGATCGGGCTCAGCCAACCGCCCAGGAAGAAGATCGAGACCAGGAAGCTGACCAGGATCATGTTGGCGTATTCGGCCAGGAAGAACAGCGCGAACGCACCACCGGAGTATTCGACCATGTGGCCGGCGACGATTTCCGACTCGCCTTCCACCACGTCGAACGGCGCGCGGTTGGTCTCGGCCACGCCGGACACCCAGTACACGATGAACAGCGGGAACAGCGGGATGAAATACCACTCGAAGAAGCCCGAGTTGCCGCGCTGTGCCTCCACGATCGCCGACAGGTTCAGGCTGCCAGTCGCGATCATCACACCGACCAGGGCGAAGCCCATCGCGATTTCGTAGCTGACCACCTGCGCCGCCGAACGCAGCGCGCCCAGGAACGCGTACTTCGAGTTCGAAGCCCAGCCGGCCAGGATGATGCCGTACACGCCCAGCGAGGTCATCGCCAGCAGGTACAGCAGGCCGGCATTGGCGTTGGACAGCACCAGCTGCGCATCGAAAGGCACCACCGCCCAGGCCGCGAACGCCGGGGCCAGGCCGATCAGCGGTGCGATCACGAAGATCGACTTCTGCGCGTTGGCCGGCTGCAGGATTTCCTTGAACAGCAGTTTGAAGACGTCGGCGAAGGCCTGGAAGATGCCCATGCCGACATACATCGGCCCGTGGCGCACGTGCATCCAGCCGATCAGCTTGCGCTCCCACACCACGTAGAAGGAGACCGAAATGATCACCGGCACGGCGATCACCAGGATCTTCAGCACGATCCACACGATCAGGCCGATGGCGCCCAGGCTGAGCAGCCAGTCGCGCAGCGGGCTGACGCCATTGATCAACAACTCATTCATGCAGCCACCACCTTCACACGGCCGGTGCCGATGGGCGCGGTCGCGCCATGGCCCGACTCGATCCACACCGAACCCGGCGCGACACGGTCATTGATCACCACCGGCAAGGTGGCGGTTCCATCGGCAGCCTGGACCTTGGCGACCTGCCCGTCCGCCAGCCCCAGGCCCTGCGCATCCTGCGGATGCAGGCTGACGGCCGGTGCGGTGTTGAGCGGATGCGACTGCAGTGCAGCGGCACGACGGACCACACCATCGGTGCGGTAGATCGCAGCGGTGGACACCACTTCAAAGCCCTCGCCTGCCAGTGCCGGCGCAGCCGAAGCCTTCGCCGTCACCGTGGCCAGCCCGGCCAGGCTGGCGCGTGCGCCGGCCAGATCGGTGAACTCGAAGCCCGGCAGTTCCAGCGCGCCGCCCAGGGCACGCAGCACCTTCCAGCCTTCGCGTGCTTCGCCCGGCAGCTTGGCACCGGCCTGGGCACGCTGGTCGCGGCCATCCAGGTTGGTCAGCGTCGCGTCGATTTCCGGCAGCGCGCCGATCGGCAGGATCACATCGGCCATGCGGCGCGTGGACGCACAGGCGAAGTGGCTGAAGGCCACGACCTTGGCGGCGGTCAACGCTTTCTGCGTGGCGAAACCATGGGCGAAATCCAGGCCCGGCTCGATGCCGTAGATCACGTAGGCGCCGCGCGGCTTGCTCACCATGTCCACGGCATCGCTGCCGGTCGGCAGCACGCCGGCGCGGGCCAGGCCCACGGCGTTGGCGCCCTGCGGAATGCGGCACAGCGAGGCACCGGTCGCGGCGGCGAACTCCACGGCAGCAGCGCGCAACGCAGCAGCCTGCGGATGGTTCTCGGCAATCGCACCAACGATGACCACGGCCGAACTGGCGCCCTTCACTGCGTCGCGCAGGTCCGCGTTGCCCAATGCGTCAGCCAGCTGCGACGGCGGCACGATGTGCTTGCCGGTCGTGGCGAAGGTGAAATCGAAATCCACCGGGTTGACCACATGCACCTTGGCGCCGTTGCGGTTGGCCTTGCGGATGCGCTGGTGCAGCAGCGGCAGCTCGTGGCGCACGTTGCTGCCGAACACCACGATCGCGCCGGCCTTCTCGATGTCAGCCAGCGGCAGCGCGAACGGCTGCGCCACGGCGGCATCGGACAGGTCGTTGGACAGGATGCGGTGGTCGATGTTGCCGGTGCCCAGGCCCGAAGCGAGCTTGGCCAGCAGGCCGCCCTCCTCGTTCGAGGTCGCCGGGTGGACCAGCACGCCCAGGTCATCGCCGGCGTGCGCCTTGAGGATCTCGGCGGCCGCGGCCAGGCCTTCGGCCCAGCTCACTTCCTTCCACTCGCCGTTGACCTTCTGCAGCGGTTTGACCGCGCGATCTTCGGCGTACAGGCCCTGGTGCGAATAACGATCGCGATCAGACAGCCAGCACTCGTTGACCGCTTCGTTGTCGCGCGGCACGGTACGCAGCACTTCGCCGCGACGCACGTGCACGAACAGGTTCGAGCCCATCGCATCGTGGTAACCCAGCGACTCGCGTGCCTGCAGCTCCCACGGACGGGCGCGGAACTGGAACACCTTGTTGGTCAGCGCGCCGACCGGGCACACGTCGACGACATTGCCCGACAGTTCGGTGGTCAGCGGCTTGCCGTCATAGGTGCCGATCTGCAGGTTCTCGCCGCGGTACATGCCACCGAGCTCGTAGGTGCCGGCCACTTCAGCGGTGAAGCGCACGCAACGCGTGCACTGGATGCAGCGGGTCATCTCGGTGGCGACCAGCGGGCCGATGTCCTCGTCGGGCACCACGCGCTTGCGCTCGTTGAAACGGCTGACCGAACGGCCATAGCCCAGCGACACGTCCTGCAGTTCGCACTCGCCGCCCTGATCGCAGATCGGGCAGTCCAGCGGATGGTTGATCAGCAGAAATTCCATGACGCTGCGCTGGAACTTGAGCGCTTTTTCGTTGCGCGTGAACACCTTCAGGCCATCGCCCACCGGCGTGGCGCAGGCCGGCGACGGCTTGGGCGCACCGCGGCCGCCAATTTCCGTATCGACCAGGCACATGCGGCAGTTGGCCGCGATGGACAGCTTGTCGTGGTAGCAGAAACGCGGGATCGGGATGCCAGCCTTGTCGGCGGCCTGGATGATCATCGAGCCCTTCGGCGCGTACAGGACGCGGCCGTCGATCTCGATGGTCACATGATCCGGCGGGACGTTTGGATCGACCGGTTGGGCACTCATGCCGCAGCCTCCAGCGGGCCGTCGACGATCGATCGACCGTTGACGATGTAGTACTCGAACTCGTCCCAGAACTGGCGCAGGAAACCCTGGATGGGCCATGCCGCCGCTTCACCGAACGCGCAGATGGTGTGGCCTTCGATCTGGCCGGCCACGGCCTTCAACTGGTGCAGGTCTTCCATCGTGGCCTTGTGCCGGCGACGATGCGCTCCAGCACCCGGTGCATCCAGCCGGTGCCTTCGCGGCACGGCGTGCACTGGCCGCAGGATTCCTTGTGGAAGAACTGGCTGATGCGGCAGGCAAAACGCACGCAGCAGACGCTGTCGTCCAGCACCACGATGGCGCCCGACCCCAGGCCGGTGCCCAGGGCACGCAGGGTGTCGTAGTCCATCTGCAGGCCGGCCATCTGTTCGGCCTTGAGCACCGGCATGGACACGCCGCCCGGCACCACGGCCTTGAGCTTGCGGCCCGGCTTCAAGCCACCGGCCATTTCCAGCAGTTCGTCGAAGGTGGTCCCCAGCGGCACTTCGAAATTACCGCCCTTGGCCACGCAGCCGGAGACCGAGAAGATCTTCGGGCCGCCGTTCTTGGTCTTGCTCAGGCCCATGAACCATTCCGGGCCGTTGCGGATGATCGCCGGCACCGAGGCATAGGTCTCGGTGTTGTTGATCGTGGTCGGCTTGCCGTACAGGCCGAAGTTCGCCGGGAACGGCGGCTTGTAGCGCGGCTGGCCCTTCTTGCCTTCCAGCGATTCCATCAGCGCGGTTTCTTCGCCGCAGATGTAGGCGCCGGCGCCCAGCGCACCGTAGATGTCGATGTTCACGCCGCTGCCCAGGATGTCCTTGCCCAGCCAACCGTTGGCGTAGGCATCGGCCAGGGCCTGTTCGAAGTGTTCGAACGGCTCGTGGTGGAACTCGCCGCGCAGGTAGTTGTAGCCCACGGTCGAACCGGTGGCGTAGCAGGCGATCGCCATGCCCTCCACCACCGAATGCGGGTTGTAACGCAGGATGTCGCGGTCCTTGCAGGTGCCCGGCTCGGATTCGTCCGAGTTGCAGAGGATGTACTTCTGCATGTCGCCCTTGGGCATGAAGGACCACTTCAGGCCGGTCGGGAAGCCCGCGCCGCCGCGGCCACGCAGGTTGGATGCCTTGACCATCTCGATGACGTCGGCCGGCGAGATCTTCTCTTCCAGGATCTTGCGCAGGGCCGCGTAGCCGCCGGTCTTGAGATAGCTCTCATAGGACCACGGGGTGTCGTAATGCAGCGTGGTGTAGACCACCTGATGCGGCAGCGGTGCCGGGCCGACCGGGCCTTTGGATGCGTGCGAATGTGCCATGCGCTTACTCCAGCCCGTCCAGCAGTGCGTCGACTTTTTCGGGGGTGAGGTTTTCGTGGTAATGGCCGTTGATCACCATCATCGGCGCGGCCGAACACGCGGCCAGGCACTCTTCCTCACGCTTGAGGAAGATGCGGCCGTCGGCGCTGGACTGGCCGCGCTTGCAGCCGAGCTTGCGCTCGGCGTGCTGGGCCAGTTCTTCGCCACCATTGAGCCAGCAGCTGATGTTGGTGCAGAAGGCGACGTTGTGGCGGCCGACTTTTTCCAGCTCGAACATCGAGTAGAAGCTGGCGACCTCGTAGGCCCATACCGGCGGAATGTCCAGGTACTTGGCCACGCCGGCGATCAGCTCGTCGTTCAACCAGCCACCGTTCTGCTCCTGCGCGGCGTGCAGTCCCTGCAGCACGGCCGAGCGCTTGCGGTCCGGCGGAAACTTCGCCAGCCAATGATCGATATGGGCGCGCGTCTTGTCGTTGAGGACGACCTGCGGGTCGACCTGGCGTGCGTTCTCGAAATTACCCGTGGCCCTCATCGGTCCACCTCACCAAAGACAAGGTCATAAGAATTGGACATGGCCGCGACCACATCCGGCAGGTCGCACAGGCGTGCGAACCGCCGCGTATTCGGCAGGTTCATCGGTCCACCTCACCGAACACGAGGTCATAGGTACCGATCATCGCAACCACGTCCGGCAGCATGTGCCCGACCACGATCGCGTCCATCGACGAAAGATGGACGAAGCCCGGCGCGCGCAGGTGCACGCGGAACGGCTTGTTGGCGCCGTCGGACACCAGGTAGCAGCCGAACTCGCCCTTGGGCGCTTCGACGGCCGTGTAGGTCTCGCCGGCCGGCACGCAATAGCCTTCGGAGAACAGCTTGAAGTGGTGGATCAGCGCTTCCATGTCGTCCTTCATGGCCTCGCGCTTGGGCGGCGCGACCTTGAAGTTCTCGACCATGACCGGACCCGGGTTGGCCTTCAGCCACTTCACGCACTGGGCGATGATGCGGTTGGATTCGCGCATCTCGGCCACGCGCACCAGGTAACGGTCGTAGCAGTCGCCGTTGACGCCGACCGGGATGTCGAAATCCACCGCGTCGTACTTGGCGTAGGGCTGCTTCTTGCGCAGGTCCCACTCGATGTTGGAGCCACGCAGCATCACGCCGGTCATGCCCCAGGCACGCGCCTGGTCCGGGGTGATCACGCCGATGCCGACGGTGCGCTGCTTCCAGATGCGGTTGTCGGTGAGCAGGGTTTCGTACTCGTCGACGCGGCCCGGGAAGGTCTTGGTGAAGTCTTCCAGGAAGTCCAGCAGCGAGCCTTCGCGCGCGGCGTTGAACTGCTTGAGCTTGGCGCCCTTGTGCCAGGGCGATTCCTTGTACTTGGGCATCGTCGAGGGCAGGTCGCGATAGACGCCGCCCGGACGGTAGTAGGTTGCGTGCATGCGCGCGCCGCTGACCGCTTCGTAGCAGTCCATCAGCTCTTCGCGCTCGCGGAAGGCGTACAGCATCACCGCCATCGCCCCCAGGTCGAGCGCGTTGGAACCCAGCCACATCAGGTGGTTCAGGATGCGGGTGATCTCGTCGAACATCGTGCGGATGTACTGCGCACGCTCCGGCGCCTGGATGCCCATCAGCTTCTCGATGGCCATCACGTAGGCGTGTTCGTTGCACATCATCGACACGTAATCCAGGCGATCCATGTAGCCGATCGACTGGTTGAACGGCTTGGACTCGGCCAGCTTCTCGGTGCCACGGTGCAGCAGGCCGATGTGCGGATCGGCACGCACGATGGTTTCGCCGTCCATTTCCAGGATCAGGCGCAGCACACCATGTGCGGCCGGATGCTGGGGACCGAAATTCATCGTGTAGTTGCGGATTTCCTGCTTGCTTTCGCCTGCGTTGCTGGCGAATGCCTCATGCGACTGCTTGATCTGTGCGCTCATCACTTGGACTCCCGCGCTGCGGCTTCACCGGCGGCGGTCTGGTACCGGGCGTCCTCGCGGATCACGCGCGGCACGCCGACGCGCGGTTCGACCGAAGTCACCGGCTCGTACACCACGCGCTTGCGCTCTTCGTCGTAACGCACTTCGACGTTGCCGATCAGCGGGAAATCCTTGCGGAACGGATGACCGACGAAACCGTAGTCGGTCAGGATGCGGCGCAGGTCCGGATGGCCGGCGAACACGATGCCGAACAGGTCGAAGGCCTCGCGCTCGAACCAGTTGGCGCCCGGCCAGATATCGGTGACCGAAGCCACCACCGGCACGTCGTCGTTGGGCGCGTAGCAGCGCACGCGAACCCGGCGGTTGTGCTGGTAGGAAATCAGGTGGGCGACCGCGGCAAAGCGGTTGGTCGGCATCGGCAGCGCTTCGGCGTGGTCGGCACCCTCGCCCGTCGGCGCTTCACCCCAGGCGAAACGACCAACGGCCTTGCCCTCGACGCCGCGCGAGAAACCCTGCGAGGACACGTCCGAGGTATCCCACTCGTCGCTGCCATAGCCCAGGTAATCGACGCCGCACAGGTCGCTCAGCTGCTCGAAGCCGAAGCTGTCGCGCAGCGCCAGGCACAGCGCATGCCACAGCGCGTGCGGCACTTCGATGGTGGTCTCGCCCGTGGGCGACACGGAGACAAGCGCATCGGGAAAACGCGTGCGCAGCTCTTCGGTATAGACGGCTTGCTCTGCCATGGGGGCTTTGCGTGCTCTAGGTAAAGGGGTTCAGCGGGCGATGGTCTGGGTGCGCCAGATCTTCTTTTGCAGCTGCAGGATGCCGTAGACCAGCGCTTCGGCCGTCGGCGGGCAGCCCGGCACGTAGATGTCCACCGGCACGATGCGGTCGCAACCACGCACCACCGAGTACGAGTAGTGGTAGTAGCCGCCACCGTTGGCGCAGCTGCCCATCGAGATGACCCACTTGGGCTCGGGCATCTGGTCGTAGACCTTGCGCAGCGCCGGGGCCATCTTGTTGACCAGGGTGCCGGCCACGATCATCACGTCGGACTGGCGCGGCGACGGGCGGAACACCACGCCGTAGCGGTCCAGGTCCAGGCGCGCCGCACCTGCGTGCATCATTTCAACCGCGCAGCAGGCCAGGCCAAAGGTCATCGGCCACATCGAACCAGTACGCGCCCAGTTCATCAGCGCATCGACGCTGGTGGTGACGTAGCCCTTTTCCAGCAGCGGATTTTCGCCCTCGGGCCGCAGGATGTCGTCCACCCGCCCTTCCGGGATGGGGTTCGTCATCAGCTTGTCGATGGTTTGGATCACTCCCATTCGAGCGCTCCCTTCTTCCAGACGTAAATGAAGCCCAGGAACAACATGCCCACGAACAGGCCCATGGTGACCAGGGAGCGCGCACCGATATCCATGAACACCTGGGTCCACGGCACGATGAAGATGATTTCCAGATCGAACACGATGAACTGGATCGCGATCAGGTAGTAGCGCACATCGAACTTCATGCGCGCGTCCTCGAATGCCTCGAAGCCGCATTCGTAGGGGGAAAGCTTCTGGGCGTCGGGGCGCCGGGGGCCGATCAGTCGACCGATGACCATCAGCGAGATGCCGATACCGGTGGCGACGATCAGGAAGAGCAGGTTCGGCAGGTAATTGGCCAGCACGCGCAGTTCTCTCTTTGGGTTCCGGCAACCTTCGGCACAGTCTACTGCTGCATTGCGGCAGGCCATGCGAAGGTCGCATTCGGGTCCGGGCTTGCGGGTCCACCTGCAAGGCGGGCCTGGCGCTTGAAAGACGCAACCAGCGACTTCCGTATTCCGGTCCGGCAAGCCGGGCGCTTCGCTTCAGCATCCTTCCGTTGATTCGTACCGGACACTGCTGCGAACCCGTCAATTGTAGCGTTCACTGAACTCATGAGTAAACGATTTGAGGAGGTCTCGTCACCGGAAAAGCGTTTCAACCGGCATGCATCCGCAAGAACGGCCCGCCAGGCGGGCCGAGTGCGCAAAACACGATCTCCAGCAACGCAAAAGGGCCATCAAGGCCCTTTGTCGTGTACTGCTAAGTTGGTGCCCAAGAGGGGACTCGAACCCCTACGACTTTCGCCGCTACCACCTCAAGGTAGTGCGTCTACCAATTCCGCCACCTGGGCAAATCTCTTACCACCCCAGCCGAAGCCGGGCCGGCATTGTACGCGTCACTGGCCCTGTGCGGGAGCCTGTTTGGGCTGTTCGGCCGCCGGAGTTGCTTCGGCAGGCGCCGAGGCAGCCGGCGCCGCGACCGGAGCCGGCTCACTGGCGGCAGGCGCCTGCGGCGCGGCGGCCGATGGAGCCAACTCGCCCGGGGCAGCCTTGGGCGCAGCGGCAGCGGGCTGCTCGGACATCAGGCCAAGATCCTGCTGCTGTGCTGCCAGTGTGGGCGGTACGCGATGCGTTCCAGGCCATGAACAGGCTGATGGCGAAGAACGCCACGGCCAGCCACTTGGTGCTCTTGGACAGGAAGTTGGACGCACCGCGCGAACCGAACACGGTGCCCGAAGCGCCGGCACCAAAGCCGGAACCAGCCTGCGCACCCGAACCGCGCTGCATCAGCACCAGCCCGATGATGGCAATCGCCACCAGCACGTAGACCACATTGAGGATCAGCATCAACATCGACATGGATCGGTTTCTCGGTCAAAACCCCGTCGGCCTTCGCCGGCAGGGCCATTCAATTCATTGGGTCAGCTGACCGCCGCACGGGCGATGGCCAGGAAGTCGGCGGCCACCAGCGAGGCGCCTCCGACCAACCCTCCATCGACATCGGACTGGGAAAACAGTTCCGCGGCGTTGTCGGGCTTGACGCTGCCGCCATACAACAGCGGCAGCGAATCGGCGATTCTAGCATCGTGCCGTGCCACGACGCCACGAATGAAGGCGTGGACGTCCTGGGCCTGCCGGGGTGAAGCCGTGCGACCGGTGCCAATCGCCCAGACCGGCTCATACGCCACCACTGCGCCCTCGAACGCAGCGACCCCGGCCAATGCCAGCACCGGCTCAAGCTGCGAGGCGATCACTGCCTCGGTCTGCCCGGCCTCGCGCTCGTCCAGGGTTTCGCCCACGCACAGCACCGGCACCAGCCCGGCATTGCGGGCCGCAACGAACTTGCGCGCGACCAGCTCGCTGCTTTCATGGTGGTACTGGCGGCGCTCGGAATGTCCGACCAGGCCGTAGGTGGCACCGACATCGACCAGCATCGCGGCCGAGACTTCACCGGTATAGGCACCCTTTTCGTTGGCGCTGACGTCCTGCGCACCAAAAGCGATGGCGTGACCTTCGAAGTCCTCGATCAGATCGCCCAGGTAGGGCAACGGCGGCATCACCACCAGTTCGACGCCGTCCAGCGGCAGTCCTGCGGCCAACTGGCCGACGAGTTGGGTGGCGAAATCACGACTGCCGTGCAGCTTCCAGTTTCCGGCGACGATCCTGCGGCGCATGGGAACTCCTGTCTGGATAAGACCAACATGATACCGCGGCACCCTTCTCCGCTGCTTGACGATCTAGCCCGCACCGCGGCCAGACCCCTGTCAGCTGGATGACACGCAAGGCCCATCGCGGCGGCGCGGCCTACCGTCCACCACCACCCCACCCGTTGCGCGACCGGCAAGTCATGCACACTTTGCAACGCTCCCACCCAACGCCTGGAACACCCCATGCAGCAAGCGACACCCCGCGGCTACGCACTGATCACCGGTGCATCCAGCGGCATCGGCGCAGAGTTCGCACGCCAGTACGCCGGTCGCGGCACGCCGCTGATCCTCACCGCGCGACGCGCCGAGCGCCTGCAGGCGCTGGCCGCCGAACTCGCACCCAGGGTCGATGTCCAGGTCATCGTCGACGATCTGGAAGACCCGGCGGCGCCGGCGCGCATCCACGCTGAAATCCGGCGTCGCGGACTGTCGGTGCAGATCCTGGTCAACAACGCCGGCTACGGTGTTCCCGGCCGTTACCTGACCCGTGACTGGAGCGTCCACGCGCGCTTCGTGCAACTGATGGTGGCCTCGCTGAGTGAACTCACCTGGCGCGTGCTGCCGGAACTGATCAGCAGCGGTTCCGGCCGGATCGTCAATGTCGCGTCCTTCGCAGCCCTGGTCCCGGGCGCTGACGGCCAGACGCTGTATGCGCCGGCCAAGGCCTGGCTACTGGCGATGAGCCAGTCACTGTCACTGGAATATGCGGACAAGGACGTGCATGTCTGCGCACTGTGCCCAGGCTTCACCTGGTCGGAATTCCACGATGTCACCGGCACCCGCGAACAGATGTCCAGGCTGCCCAAGTGGGCCTGGCTGAAGGCCGATGAGGTGGTGCGTTACGGCATCGACGCGGTCGAACGCGACCAGGTGCTGGCGATTCCCGGCTGGCGTTACCGACTGGCCTACCGCGTGGTGCGGCACCTGCCGCAGTCCTGGCTGCTGCGGCTGATGGGGCGCAGCTCGCGGCGGGTGCGCGCGCAGGCCTGATTGGATCCGACATCGTGGGAACAGCTGTAGAGCGGAGCTTGCTCCGCTGAGGCTCCCGCGATCTGCCCGCAAGAGCCGAGCCGAGCAAGTTCGGCTCTACAAGGGGCTCTCCCCCCCAGTACAACTGTTCCTACTTCAGCTTGATCTCGCGCAGGCGCTGTTCCAGGTAGCCCTGTGCGGTGATCGGCTCGGGATAGCGACTGGGGTTGTCCGGGGTGATCGTCGAAGGCAGCACGTCGATCAGGAAATCCGGATTGGGGTGCAGGAAGAACGGCACCGAATAACGCGGCTTGCGCGCCGCCTCGCCCGGCGGGTTGGTGACCCGGTGCGTGGTCGACGGATACACGTGGTTGGTCAGGCGCTGCAGCATGTCGCCGATGTTGACCACGATGGTGTCCGCATCGCTGGTGAACGGCACCCACTCGCCCTGCTTGGACTTCACTTCCAGCCCGGCGGCACTGGCACCGACCAGCAGGGTGATCAGGTTGATGTCCTCATGCGCGCCGGCGCGCACGTTGGGGATGTCGTCGCTGGTGATCGGCGGGTAATGGATCGGACGCAGGATCGAGTTGCCCGAATCGGTCTTGTCGACGAAATAGTCTTCCGGCAGGCCGATATGCAGCGCCAGTGCGGCCAGCACGTGGCTGCCCAGCGCGTCGAGCTGCTGGTACAGGCCGTAGCCGTGCTCGCGGAAGTTGGGTACTTCGTCAGGCCACAGGTTCGGCGCCATGACATCGATGTATTTGGAATCGACCGGAATCTCGCGACCGATGTGCCAGAACTCCTTCAGGTCGAAATGCTTGGAATCCTTGGCAGTTTCCACGCCAAAGGCGGTATAGCCGCGCGCGCCGCCGCTGCCCGGCAGGCGGTACTTTGCTTTTGCCTCTTCCGGCAACGCGAAGAAACGTTCTTGAACACCTCGTAGGCCGCATCGATCTGCGCCTGCGGGATACCGTGGTTGCGGATGCCGGCAAAGCCCCACTCGCGGTAGGCCGCGCCCAGTTCGGCCACGAACGCGTCGCGGTCGGCGGCGCTGGTCGGGTGGATGAAACGGGCGATGTCGAGGGTGGGAATGGCGCTCATGGCAGAACCGGCGGTATCAGGATGCGTGGCCGCCTAGTCTATCGCCCCGGGCAACGACGATGCGCCGCAGGTGCACGCCGACCGGCATCCATCGCCCCCGTTGGGGCGATCCAGCGCGCCTTCAGGCCGCCGCACGCACCGCGCTGGCCAGCGCATCGAGCGTGGCATGCATCAGCGCATCGTCATCGGCCTCCACCGTGACCCGCACCACCGGCTCGGTGCCGGACGGACGCAGGAACGCACGGCCACGGCCGGTGATGGCCTGCTGCGCTTCGGCCAGCGCGGCCTTGACCGTTGGCGCGTCGACCACGTCCTTGGCGGCTACGCCTTCCAGGCGCACGTTGACCGTTTGCTGCGGCAGCATCACCAGACCCTTCAAGGCCTGGTCCAGCCGTTGGCCGGTCCGCCGCAGCACCTCCAGCACCTGCAATGCGCTGACGATGCCGTCGCCGGTATTGGCCCGGTCCAGGCACAGGATGTGGCCGGAGGCTTCGCCGCCGAGCACGCCATGGCCATCGACCAGCGCCTGATGGACGTAGCGGTCGCCGACCTTGGCGCGGACGAAGTCAATGCCCTGCTCGCCCAGCGCTTTTTCCAGGCCGTAGTTGGTCATCAGCGTGCCAACCATGGCGCCGTGCAGGCGGCCGGTTTTCTTCCAGTCGCTGGCCAGCACGTACAGCAGGCCGTCGCCGTCGATCACGGTGCCGTGGCCGTCGACGAACAGCACCCGGTCGCCGTCGCCGTCGAAGGCGATGCCCAGGTCGGCGCCGGACAGCACCACCCGCTTGGCCAGGTGTTCCGGATGGGTCGAACCCACGCCGTCGTTGATGTTCAGGCCATTGGGCGTATCGCCGATAACCTCCACCCGCGCGCCGAGTTCGCGCAGCACGATGGGCGCGACCTGGTAGGTGGCGCCATTGGCGCAGTCCACCACGATCTTCATGCCGGTCAGATCGAACTCACGCGGCACCGAGTTCTTGCAGCTTTCCACGTAACGGCCCACCGCATCGCGGGTGCGCACGGCCTTGCCGAGGTCTTCGGACGCGACGGTGCGGAACGGCTGCTCCAGCGCGGCTTCGATCGCCAGCTCGGTGGCGTCATCGAGCTTTTCGCCTTCGGCCGAGAAGAATTTGATGCCGTTGTCGTGGTGCGGATTGTGCGAGGCCGAGATCACGATCCCGCCCGAGGCGCGCAACGCGCGGGTCAGGTGCGACACGGCCGGCGTGGGCATCGGCCCCATCAGCTGCACGTCCACGCCGGCCGCGACCAGCCCGGCTTCCAGCGCGGCCTCGAACATGTAGTTCGAGATGCGCGTGTCCTTGCCGATGATCACCACCGGCTTGCCGGCGCCGGCCCGGCGCACGCGCGCGGCCAGCGCATGGCCGTAGGCATTACCCAGGCGCAGCATGAAATCAGCGGAAATCGCCCCCTGCCCGACCCGACCGCGGATACCGTCGGTGCCGAAGTACTTCCGGCTGGCCGAGGCCATCAGGCCGCCTCGGCGTCGCTGGCCGGCTTGGGCTGCCTGAGCATCAGCGCGAACAGGTCCGCCAGGCGGTCGCGCAGTTCGCGACGGTCGCAGATCTGGTCGATGGCGCCGTGCTCGACCAGGAATTCCGAACGCTGGAAGCCTTCCGGCAGCTTTTCGCGCACGGTCTGCTCGATCACACGTGGGCCGGCGAAGCCGATCAGCGCCTGCGGCTCGGCAATGTTGATGTCGCCCAGCATCGCGAAGCTGGCCGAAGCGCCGCCGAAGGTCGGATGCGTCAGCACCGAGATGTAGGGAATGCCGGCCGCACGCAGCTTGCCCAGCGCGGCCGAGGTCTTGGCCATCTGCATCAGCGAGAACAGGCTTTCCTGCATGCGCATGCCGCCGCTGGCAGCGAAGCTGACGAAGGGCGCGTTGTGCTTGAGCGCCTGCTCGGCCGCCAGCGAGAACTTCTCGCCGCCCACCGAGCCCATCGAACCGCCCATGAAGGCGAACTCCATGGCGCAGGCCACCAGTGGCTGCTGCTTCAGGGTGCCACGCATGGCCACGAGGGCATCGCGCTCGCCGGTGGCCTTCTGCGCCGCCTTGAAACGGTCTGCATAGCGCTTCTGGTCACGGAACTTCAGCACGTCGGTCGGGCCGAGGCTGGCGGCGATCTCGCTGGTGCTGCCCGGGTCGAACAACGCGGCCAGACGCACGCGGGCACGGATGGACATGTGGTGCGAGCACTTCGGGCAGACCTCAAGGTTCCCCTCCAGCTCCGGGCGGTAGAGCACCGCGCCGCAGTTGTCGCACTTTTCCCACAGGCCTTCCGGGACGCTGCGCTTGGGTTTGCGGGTTGCCGCGTCGGTGCGGATGCCCGCGGGCATCAGTTTGCTCAGCCAGCTCATGCGTGTTTGTAAACCTGGTTCAGCGCGCCACGCGGCGCGGGATGCAAGCGCGGCAGTTTAGCCCACGACCCGATCCAGCGCCTCCCGCAGCGGGGCGAGGAAGGCCCTGGCCCGTTCGGCCGCCTGTTCCGGGCCGCTGGCCTCGCTGATCGCCTTGACCAGTGCGCTGCCCACCACCACGCCATCGGCGTCGGGCGCCATGGCCGCAGCACTGGCCGCATCCTTGATGCCAAACCCAGCCACCACCGGCACCGGCGAAGCCTTGCGCAACGCCCGCAGGCGTTCGCCCGCGGCCTGGGTGTCCAGCCGGTCCGATGCCCCGGTGACCCCGGCGAAACTGACGTAATACAGGTAGCCCTGCGCCTGTTCGCACAGCAGCGCGGTGCGCTCGGGCGTGGTGGTTGGCGCAGCCAGCGCGATCAGCTGCAGGCCATGGCGATTGAAGATCTCGCGGGTTTCGGCGGCTTCTTCCGGTGGCAGGTCGACCAGCAACGCACCGTCGACGCCGGCATCGGACGCCTCGCGGGCAAAGCGCTCGGCGCCGTGGATCTCGACCGGATTCAGGTAGCCCATCAGCACCACCGGCGTGGTGGCGTCGCCCTGGCGGAACCGGGCAACGGACTCCAGGACGAAACGCAGGCCTGCGCCCCGCCCCAAGGCCAGCTCGGAGCTGCGCTGGATGGTCGGGCCATCGGCCATCGGATCGGAGAACGGCACGCCCAGTTCGATCACATCGGCGCCGGCGGCGACCAGCGCATGCATGACGGGCACGGTGGCTTCCAGCGACGGGTCGCCGGCGGTCACGAACGGGACCAGCGCCTTGCGGCCGTCGGCCTTGAGGGCGGCGAATTTGCTTGCCAGGCGGTTCATTCGGATTGCTCTTCCTGCGCGGCAGCGGCATCGGCACGGCGCTTGTCGATGGCGGCGTAATCGGCAGCCAGTTCGGACTGGCCCACGTCCATGCCGCGCTCGGCGCCCAGCGCATCCAGGTGCTCATTGAGCATGCGCCGGTACAGGCCGGTCATGTAATCCAGGAAGCCTGCGCGCGAACCCGGCACGTCGGGCTCGACGCCGATATAGGTGTGGGCGTTGTAGCGGGCCACGCCATACAACGCGGCGAAGCTGGTCCGCTTGATCCCATGGATGCCGCCCTGGCGGTTGGCCAGCTGCACGAATTTATTGACCACTTCGAAGAACGCCGGGTCCAACTGTGGCGCATCGATGTCTGACGGGGTCTGCGGGGTCTGTGTGTCTTCAGCCATGGTGAAACGGTCCTTGCGAGAGCAGGTCGGAAAAGCGCGGCCTTGGCGCGCGGTCAGAGTTGGATATTGTCGTGGGCGGCAATGGTATGCACGTCCTTGTCGCCCCGCCCGGACAGGTTGCACAGCACCAACTGGTCCTTGGGCAGTTCGCGCGCCAGCTTGATCGCCTGGGCGACAGCGTGGCTGGATTCCAGCGCGGCCAGGATGCCTTCGGTGCGGGCCAGCGTATGGAATGCAGCCAAGGCCTCGTCATCGGTGATGCCCTGGTATTGCGCGCGGCCGGCATCGGCCAGGAAGGCATGCTCCGGCCCCACGCCCGGGTAATCCAGGCCGGCGGAGATCGAATGGGTTTCGATGATCTGGCCGTCGTCGTCGCAGATCACATAGGTGCGGTTGCCGTGCAACACGCCGACGCGGCCTGCGGCAATCGATGCAGCATGGCGGCCGGTCTCGATGCCGTCACCAGCGGCTTCGGCACCGTAGAGCTTCACCGACGGGTCGTTGAGGAAGGCGTGGAAAATGCCGATGGCATTGCTGCCGCCACCGACGCAGGCGGTGATCGCATCGGGCAGGCGGCCGTACTGGTCCAGCATCTGCACGCGCGCCTCGCGACCGACGATCGCATTGAAGTCGCGGACCATGCGCGGATACGGGTCGGGGCCGGCCACGGTGCCGATGATGTAGAAGGTGTCCTGCACGTTGGTCACCCAATCACGCATGGCTTCGTTCAACGCGTCCTTGAGCGTGGCCGAGCCGCTGGTCACCGGCACCACCGTCGCACCCAGCAGGCGCATGCGATAGACGTTGATCTTCTGGCGCTCGATGTCGGTGGCGCCCATGTAGACCACGCATTCCAGGCCCAGTCGCGCGGCCACCGTGGCACTGGCAACGCCGTGCTGGCCGGCGCCGGTCTCGGCGATGATCCGGGTCTTGCCCATGCGCGCGGCCAGCAGCGCCTGGCCGATGGTGTTGTTGATCTTGTGCGCGCCGGTGTGGTTCAGGTCCTCGCGCTTGAGCAGGATCTGCGCCCCGCCGACCTGCTTGCTCAGGCGTTCGGCGTGGTAGATCGGGCTGGGCCGGCCCACGTAATGGGTGAGGTCTTTGTCGTATTCGGCGATGAAGGCCGGGTCGGCGCGCGCGGTGTCGTAAGCGGCCGCCAGCTCCTGCAACGGGCCGATCAGGGTTTCGGCGACGAAGCGCCCGCCGTGGCGGCCATAGTGGCCTGCAGCGTCGGGGTAGGCGTGGAAGTCACGAATGGCGGAATTCGGCATGGCGGTGCGCAACCTTTGGACAGGCGCACATGCTAGCCCAGCCGGCACGAAGCCAATAGCGATAAGATCGCCACGGTCCGTCAGGAAAACTCACAGATGCCCAATGCTTCCCTGCCCCCATTGGGCGCCCTGCGAGCGTTCGAAGCAGCAGCCCGGCTGGAAAGTGTGACCCAGGCAGCCGGTGAGCTGCACGTCACCCACGGCGCGGTCAGCCGCCAGATCCGAGCACTGGAAGAAGCCCTGGGCCAGCCGCTGTTCGAACGCGCCGGGCGCGGGCTGGTGCTCACCGCCGCCGGCGCCCGCCTGCGTGATGCGACCGGCGCAGCCCTGACCCAGTTGCAGCAGACCTGGACATCGTTGCGCCGTGCCGACCGCGGCGATGCCCTGGTGCTGGGGTGTTCGGCCAGCGTCCTGGCGCGTTGGGTGATCCCGCGCCTGGAGCGCATGCAGGCCGCCCTGCCCGGCGTGCGCCTGCATTTTTCCGCCCAGGAATCACCGGAACTGCAACCCGGCGTGGACGCGATGCTGCTGCTGGGCCAGGCGCCGTGGCCCGCCGACTGGCAGGTCCATGCGCTGGGCGGGGAAGAAATCGGCCCCATCGTCAGCCCACGCTACCCGGGACTGCCCGGCCTGCTCGATCAGCCTGCACGGGCGCTGTCTGGCGAACGCCTGCTGCACACCACCTCGCGCCCGCAGGCCTGGCCGCAGTGGGCACAGCAGCACACGCTGGCTGCCGAAGACCTGCATTACGGCGAAGGCTTCCCACACCTGTACTACCTGCTGGAAGCGGCTGCCTCCGGGCTGGGCGTTGCCATCGCCCCGCGCCAGCTGGTCGCCGAAGACCTGGCCAGCGGCCGCCTGCTCGCCCCCTGGGGCTTCACCCGTACCAGCGGCAACTGGGTGCTGTGTGCACCACGTCGCGCCGCCGATGCCCGGCTGACTGCGCTGGCCGAATGGCTGCGCGCGGAGCTGTCTTCGCCGCCCAGCCCCGCCTGATCGCCGCTTGCCGACGTCAGAGCGTCGGCGCCGCCAGGTGCTGCTGCACATCCTCGCGCAGACGGGCCAGTTCCACTTCGGCCTGCTGGCGTTGCTGCATGCCTTCGCGATGGATGCTGCGCACCTCCTCGACGGTGGCGATCAATTGCTCGTGGACGTGACGCAGCGTGGCCACGTCGATCACCGCGCGCTGGTTGGCCTTGGCCGTCTCGACCGAGGTCTGGCGCATCAGGTCGGCATTGCGACGCATGATCTCGTTGGTGGCATCGTCGATGGCGTTGGACAGCTCGACCGCGTTCTTCTGTTCGCTCAAGGACAGCTGGATCGCGAACTGGCGCTTCCACGACGGGATGGTGATGTCGCGCACCGCGCTGAATTTCTCGATCAGCTGGATCGCATTGGCCTGGATCATGCGGATCATCGGCAACGACTGGTCGGCCGCGTGCTGCATCACGGTGAGGTCGCCCACGCGCTTGTCGATCAGGCGGATGGCGTTGTCCAACTCACTGCGGCGCGTGCGCGAGGCCGGATCTTCCAGGCCCAGCAGCGCCTGCTCTTCCTGGCCGAGTGTCGCCAGTCGCTGCTTGCCGGCAGCGACATGCAGGCCAAGGCTGTGGCGCTCGTCGAGCACGATCTGGTGCATGCGATCGAACTCGCCCACGCGCTGGGACATGGTCGCCTGCTGCACGCCCACATCGCGCATCAGCTGTTCGATCTGCTGGTTGGTGTCGCTGAACTTCTGCATCAGCTCGCCCTTGGAGGCGCGCATGCGATCGATCAGACCACCGATGACCGGCACCTTCGAGCGCTCGTTCAGGCCTTCCAGCTTTAGCGAACGCGCGATGCGCACCACCTCGCCCAGCTTGTCGCCGGAGGCATCCAGATCACGGTTGCGGACCTGGTCGAGCAGCTGGCTGGAGAACGCAGCGGTCTTGCCCGCAGCTTCGCGACCGAAGACGTGCAGGTTGCCTGGGCTGATGTCGTCCAGGTTGCGGGTGATCTCGTCGATACGCCCCTGGTCCGCGGCGGTCAGGCCCAGTGCGGTCAATGTGGCCGGATCAAGCCCCGGCGCGACGGGAACCGGCAGCGGCGAGGGGTTTGGCGTGTCCTGCGTCATGACCTTTTCTCCTTGAGGCGGTGCGGTTGCGCAGCGGATGGACGCTGCACGCGCTCAACGAAGTCTAGCCTGCATGGCGGCGACTTCCGTGGTGATTTCGTCCTGGGTCCGCTGCATGTCCTGCAGCGTCGCGGGCAACTGCGCGGCGGCTTCGGACACCGCCTGCTGTCGCCAGGCCGGCAGCAGGATGTCGCGGATGCGGCGGTAGCGCTCCAGCAGTTCATGGGTCTGGGCCTGCACGATCCGGCTCTGTGCGACCTGCATGCGCTGGACTGATGCCATGCGGCGCAGGTGATCCAGCCGCCGCGACAGCGCAGCGCACCAGGCATCGTCGGCGCTGCCCTGCGCCTGCGATCCGGCCGCCACCCAGTCATCGATGGCCAACGCGCTGTCGGTGGCCTGGGCAGCCAGGTCTTCCGCGCCAATCGCCATCGCCTGCAGGTGCGTAGCCAGCGCATCGGCACGCACCAACAGCACGCCGAGCTGGCCGGCGAGCTGCTCGGCCTGGAGCTGGGCTTCCATGTCCCGCCCCAGCAGACGGCCAAACAACCCCGTGCGCCGGCGGATGCCAACAGGATCGCGCGCCTGCAGCGCAAGCGCGATCTGCTGCATCTGTTCGACCAGCGCGGCCATCGTCTCCGCCGTCGCATCCAGCGTTGCAACCGTTGAAGCCTCGATCATCGACAGCAGCGCGGCGCCGAAGCCGCTGGCACTGAGCAGGTCGGATCGATCAAGCGCCTGCCCGTCCGGCGCGGGCAACGATGGCCTGGACGCGCTCACCCGTCCCGACCGTCGTTGTCCAGGCCTTCCGGCACGGGCGATTCGCCATAGAAGTGGCGCAGCAAGGCTTCATCCAGGCGCTTCTCCTGCGGCGTACGTGCACGGCGCGTTCGTGTGGCCGGCACCACGCCTGCCGCGGTCCGCTCCCGTGCAAGCTCGGCCAATGTCGCCAATGCCGCATTGGCCTGCGCCTGCCCTTCCTGCGAGAGGCGGACCACCTCCAACAACGGCTGCACGGCCGCCCGCAACGTCTCGGGCATCCCCTGCAGCGGGTCGGCGCGCGACTCTGCCGCGCGCGTGGCCGCCATCTGCTGCAGCAGCTCCAGCAGCGATTGCCATGGCACTTCCGCAGCTGGCTGGACGGGCGTAGTCGCGGGACTGCGCAGGCCTTGCAACCCTTCGACGATATCGGCCAACTGCGCGACCACGCGCCCGCCGACATCGGCATTGTCGGCACCCATGGCCTTGTTGCGCAGGAAATCGCGCCTGATCTGCGTCCAGCGCGCCAGTTGTTCCTCAGTGAGCACGCCGCGCAGTTCGGCCAGCTTGAGCAGGTTCTCTTCCGCACCGGTCGTAAGCAGCTGCGCTTCGCCGAGATAGTGGTCGGAGATCAGCTGCTGCAGCTCTGTGGCATTCATCACCGGCGATACTTTTTCCGCCAGCTTGTTCATGTTGCGGTAGCTGCCCTGCAGGCGGAACGGCGGCTCGGTGCGATAGCGATCGTCCTGCGCGGCACTGGCGATGTACTGCTGGTTGACGCGATAGACCACGTCGCGTACCTGCAGCAGGCGCTGCAGCGTGGCGACGATCTCGTTGACCTCCGCGCCGCTGTAGGCGTGGCTCAACGCATTGGTGGAAACCTCCTTGCCACGCGCACGGTCGACCAGCAGGTACAGGTCGGCCATCTCGCGCGTGGCCAGCGGCGCGAGCACCGGATTGGAGGTCAGGCTGTTTTCGATGTAGCTGAGGGTGAAGGCTTCTTCCATGCCGCCGAGCACGTCGCCCAGGTTGTAGATGTCGGCGCGGTTGGCCAGCATGTCGGGAATCTTGAAGACCTCGCCGGACTCGGTGTACGGGTTGCCTGCCATCACCACGCAGAACTTCTTGCCGCGCATGTCGTAGGTGCGGGTGCGCCCCTTCCACACGCCTTCGATGCGCCGCGTGCCGTCGCACAGCGAAATGAACTTCTGCAGGAATTCCGGATGGGTGTGCTGGATGTCGTCGACATACAGCATGGTGTTGTTGCCCATCTCCAGCGCCAGGTTGAGCTTTTCCAGCTCCTGGCGCGAGGTTGCATCCGGCGCCTGCAGCGGATCGAGCGAGCGCACTTCATGCCCCAGCGCCGGACCGTTGATCTTCATGAAGACCAGGCCCAGCCGGTTGGCCACGTATTCCATCAGCGTGGTCTTACCGTAGCCGGGCGGCGAAATCATCATCAGCAGGCCCATCAGGTCGCTGCGCTTGTTCTCGCCCACCGTGCCCATCTGCTTGGCCAGGTTGTCGCCGATCACCCCAAGGTAGACATCGTTGATCAGCTTGTTGCGCACGAACGAGGACAACGGACGCGCCTTGAACTCGGACAGGCGCAGGCTGTCGCGCTCGCGGGTGATGATGGTCTGGCGCACCGCCTGGTAGCGCTGGAAGCCCACCAGGAACTCACCGACGTGCTGCTGCAAACGGGCGAGGAAATCATCCACCGCCAGCACCAGCCGGCCCTGCGCGATGCGCGGGTGCTCGCCGAGCAGGCCTTCGACCGTCACCATCAACGCGACATCGCTGTCGCGCATGCGCAACGTGCGCTCGGTCAGCAGCATCGCCGCGGCCTCGGCCACATAACCTGCCTGTGCAACGAACTGCGGGTCCCGGCACAGGCCGTGCAGCCATTGCGTCGCAAGCTCCCAGCGTGCGGCCAGGCTGCCGTGAGGCTGCGTGAGCGCCTGCTCGAACCCTTCACGCAGCCCGGCTTCCTCCAGTCGCTGGCGCAGGCCATCGACCAGGGCACGCCCATAGCGACTGAACACGAACACCAGCTCGGGCTGGCCGAGTTCCTCCGCCAGATAGGCCGCGGCCGCCTGTGCGTGGGTCGCCGGGATCGGCAGGCACTCGCCTTCGGTGAACATGATCAGGGCCGCGGCCATTTCCGACTGCAACGCCTGGATGCCTTCGCGCGAACCGAACAGCCGCTGGATCGCGTTGGCGCCTGCCTGCCGCGCAGGCCATTGCACGACATCCTGCCGTTGCTTGTGCTGCGCCCAGAACAGCATGGCCAGCGCGCGCGCCTGCGGCGGATGGATCAGCGCCCCTGCTGCCCGGTGCAGCGGCAACAGCGCACGCAGGATCGCCGTCGCATCGTGATCGTGGATGCCGCGCTCATAGCCTTCGCGATAACGCGGCGCGGCGAAATCGCGCACGGTTTTGGCCAGCGCCTCCGGCTCGGCCGCCTGGTGCTGCAGCGAGGCCAGGTCCAGACCCTCTTCGCCACGAATCGCGGCCTGCAGGATGCAGCCGGCCAGGTATTCGCCGCGATACAGCGCTGGCGATTCCGAATCCAGCGAAACCTGCCAGTACGGCTGCAGTTCGGCCAGTTCCGGGTCATCGATCGGCTCCAGAAAATCGGTGCCGATCAGGTGCAGGGCCAGCGTGTCGCCGCGCGGCAGGATGGTCAGGTCCAGTGGCTGGGTATTGACGCTGAAACGATGCCACGGCCCCAGCCGGACCACATTTCCATCGGCTTCGAACAGATCACTGCGATCGCGCAGCGCGCGCACCGCCTGGTCGCGCGTGCCTTTGAGGCGCGCCTCGATATCGTCGGCCTTGACGCTGTCACGATAGCCACGCAGGCGCTCGGCCAGCTCGCGCAGCTTGAGGATCAGCGGATCGCCGGCGAAGAATGCATTGAGCTCGTCGGCCGTGGTGAAGCGTTCGGTGCGCCGCCCCAACCCGTCGAGAATCCTGGTGGCGGCATCCAGCACCGACTGCGCCTTGCGCTGCCGATCATCCAGCAGCGCCTGCTTGTGGGTCTCGAACGCCTCGACCAGCTCCTCGCGCTTGGCCAGGATGTCGCCGAGGAACTGCTCGTGCTCGCCGAACTGGCTCTCCAGTTCTTCCAGCTGCACCATCAGCCGCGAGAGCTGTTCATCGGCGCGCTCGGGATCGGTCGCCAGCGACAGCGCGCTGCTGATGGCCTGGCTGAACAAGGCGAACTGCGCGCCGAACTGGGCCACCGCCTCGGCTGATCCCATTGACTTGCGCTGCTGCTCGGCACGCGCACGCGCCTGGTTCAAGCGTGCGTAGATAGCCGAGATCGACTCCACCACGCGCGTGCGCTGGGTGGCGTCGTCGACCTTCAGGCCGGCCATCAACTCGGACAGCATGTCCAGGTCGGCCGACATGGCCTGCATGGCCTGCAGTTGTTCGGCCAGCTGCCGCGCACTGACGGCCGCCCGCACACCGGCATCGAGTTCATCCAGGCGTGCATTGAACGGCACCAGCGCCGTTTCACCACCCAGGAACTGTCCGGTCGCCGCACCGATGCGCGCATGCGCGTCCTGCAGCCCGCGCGCCATGCCATCGATGGCGTCGGTATCGATATAGCGGTATTCGCGAATGGTCAGTAGCTGCCCACGCTGGGCACTGATCGCATTGAGCGCATCGACGAACTCCTGCACCTGCGTCCAGTTCTCCGGCTGCAGGCGCGCCAGCAATGCCTTGTGCGCGGCGGTGGCTTCGACCATGGCCTGGTCGGACTGCTGGCGGATGGCCTGGACCTTCTCGTATTCGTCCAGCACCGATTCGCCGGTGGCGGTGATCTCGCGCAGCAGCGTGGCCGCACCGTCGCAGTGCGCGTCGTCCAGCCAATGGTGTGCATCGAACAGGCGCCGGGCATCGCCCACCAGGCGCTGGTAGCGCTGCACCGAGACATCACCACCCTCGATCTCGCGGCTCAGGCCCAGCAGGTTGGAAATGCCACGCACGAGTTCGGCGTTGCCGATCCGGCCCATGAAGCTGTCGCTGGCTGGCCTGTTCGCGGCGAACTCGTCGCTGGTGAACGGCGTCTGCCAGACCTGCATCGGATGGATCCGGGTCGGCTCGTTGCCTTCGGCGTGGAACAGCACCATGCGGCCGTCCTGCAGCATCGCGTAGCCATGGCCGAAGACCGGGTTCTGCAGCGCCCGCTGGATGGTGTTGTAGACGAACAGCGCCGACTTTCCACCTTCGCGCTCGTAGAAGATGTACAGCACGTCCTCGCCGTTGGGCGAACGGATCGCGCGCTTGAACTGCATGCCATCCATGCCCGCATCGAAGGCCTTGTGCTCGCCCCCCTGCAGGTAATAGCCACCGGGGAAGATGATGCCGTGATCTTCAGGCAGCTGGACGCAGGCCTGCACGATGGCATCGTTGCGCACGATGTGGCCGGTCAGCGTGTTGTAGATCAGCCCGCGCCAGGTGGTTTCGCGGTATGGCAGCACCTTGAGCAGAATCAGCGTGCCGACCCTGGCGAAGTCGAATTGCGCGTCGTCCAGCGACTGGGTGCTGTCCTCGACGGGTTCGCTGTAGATGCCCTTGCCGGTCTCGGTGTTGTTCTCCACCTTGATGGTCAGGTCGCCACCGATGGTCTCGACGAACAACGTGTCCAGGATGTTCAGGTGTGAGTGCCGCCCGCTGACCGCCAACTCGCGCGTGGCCCGGGTCCATTCGAAATCGAACGGCGGCGGCAGCGCGATGTCGCGTTCGCCACGCGCATCCAGGTAAGTCAGCGCGCCAGCGGCATCGATGGCCCAGCGGAACACGCGCACATCGGTGCTGCGCTCGCCGATCTGGAACGCAGCCAGCAGCTTGCCACCCAGCACGATCAGCTGCAGCAGCCGCGCATGCTTGTAGTAGGCATACAGCTCGGTGAAATCGTGCACGAAGCCGGACTGGCCCAGGAAGCTGCCCTTCAGCTCCAGCGGCACCACGTCGTAGCCCTCGGCGCCCTGCACCAGCCGATACAGGCCGAACACGTCCTCGATCCGGGTCTGGGTCTTGAGCCCGATGAACACGTTGTAGCCGAACAACAGCGTGTCCGCGCCGACCTGGACCACGTCGCGGCCGACGCAGTTGTTCTCGGTGCGGATGCGGAAGCGGCCGATGACTTCAAGCCGACTGTCGCCGAACTCGCCCAGGCGTTGGGCATTCAGTCCTTCGACCACGCCGCGCAGGCGCTCGCCCTGCTCGGTCAATCGACGGCGCAGCACCTCGTAGGCGCCGCCGCGGGCCACGGCCTGGTCGATCTGGCCCTGGGCGCTGCCGCCCTGCGGGGCATCGGGGGCGATTGCAGTATCAGACATCGTGCAGCACTTCCTTCCGGCTGGCGGACCCGCAGCCCCGAGCGCGGCCGGGGCTGCAAGGGATCAGGCCCTGCGTGAGGTCGCACGCAGGGCCATCGACGAACTCAGACCTCGCCGGCCTCCAGCCGCGACGCTCCCGTTGCCGCACCGTTGGCGGCGCCGTCGGTGAGTTGGCGCGGCTTGGCTTCGCTGCGATTCACGCCCAGGTAGCGCTGCATCAGGTCCTGCACGATCGGGCTCTTGTCGGCCAGTCCTTCGATGGACTTGCCCAGCGAGACCGCCTTGATGAGGTTGTCGAACATGCCACCGTCGCCGCCGACCAGATCGATGTCGGCATTGCGCAACGCGGTGGCGATGACCTCGGCGTTCTCCTTGGACACTTCCTTGCCCGCTTCGATCGAGGCCAGCGCCTGGGTCAGGCTGGTGTCCAGCATCATCCGGAACTCCTCATGGCCACGCGCGGTGTCGCTGAGCGAACCGATGGCCTCGAACTTCTGGGTCAGGCCCTGCGCCTCGGCGAACAGCTTCTTCTCCACGACGATCGCTTCGGCCAGGCCGATCGACTCGGCCGCACTGGCCTTGGCCTTGCCCATCTGCTCCTCGCCCTGGGCCTTGGCCTGCAGGGTTTCGGCCAGCACGCGGGCGTCGTTGCTGCCCTGTTTGAGGCTGGCGTCGGCCTTGGCCTCGATCACGCGGGCTTCGGCCACGCCGACCTTCTCGATCGCCAGCGCCGAGGCTTCTTTGACCTGCGCATCGGCCAGGCCGGGCGCCGCCTTTTCTGCACGCACGCCTTCGGCCAGCACCTTCTTGGCTTCGGCCTGGCGGCCTGCGGCTTCGAACTCGGCCTGGGCCAGCGTGGTCAGTTCGACCGCACGGTGCTTGGCCGAGGTCTCGCGGGCCTGTGCATCCTTGACCTGGCGGACCATGGCTTCCTGGGCCTTGGCTTCGGCATCCAGGATGGTGATCTGCTTCTGGCGGTCGGCCTCGGACACCTCGCGCACTTCCTTGATGCGCTCTTCTTCCTGGGCCACGGTCTTGTCGATGGCGATGCGTTCGCGGGTGATGTTGGCCACGTCCATCTTGCCGTTCTCGACGACTTTGTCGCGCTCCACGCCCTGCAGCTGCACTTCACGGTCGGTGGTGACCTGCTCCAGCGCCTTGGCGCGGGCCACGCGCTCGGCCTCGATGGCGACCGCACGCTGGCGGTTCTGCTCGGCCACTTCGACTTCGCGCAGGCGATTCTGCTCGCGGATGTCGATCAGCTCCTGCGCTTCGATGCGTGCGTTCTCTGACAGCTGGCGCTGCTCTTCCTGCACCTTGAGCGTTTCGGCTTCCTCGCGTGCGCGGATGGTGTCCACTTCGCGCTTCTGTCGGGCTTCAGCCTCGGCCTGCTGGCGTTCCAGCGCCAGCATGGCTTCCCGGGCCTCGACGTTCTTCTTGGTGATGGCCAGCTTGGCATTCTGCTCCAGCTCGTTGGTCACCACGTTCTGCGCGGCGGTGAGCTGGGTGATCTTGCGGATGCCTTCGGCGTCCAGGATGTTGTTCGGGTCCAGCACCGACTTGGGCGTCTGCTCCAGGTAGTCGATGGCCACGTCTTCCAGCGCGTAGCCATTGAGGTCGTTGCCGATCACCGCCACGATCTCGTCGCGGAATTCCTGGCGCTTCTCGAACAACTCGGTGAAGTCGAACTTCTTGCCGACCGTCTTCAGCGCTTCGGAGAACTTGGCATTGAACAACTCGTCCACGGCATCCTTGTCCGAGGCACGATCGGCGCCGATGGCCTTGGCCACGCGCAGCACGTCGGCCTGGGTTTCGTTGACGCGCAGGTAGAAAGCCACGGCGATGTCGGCGCGCATGTTGTCGCGGCAGATCAGGCCTTCCTTGCCGCGTCGGTCCACCTGCAGGGTGATCAGGCTGATCTGCATCTGCTCGGCGCGATACAGCACAGGGATGATCAGCGCGCCGGTGAAGTGCACCTTCGGCGTGGCGCTCATGTCGTTGACGATCAACGCCACGCCCTGGTCGACCTTGCGGTAGAAGGCCTTGAACAGGCCGGCAACCCCCAGCAGCAGGACCAGCAGGATGCCGACTCCGATCACGAACGGCGCAAGGGCTGCAAAACTCATCGGGCACTTCTCCTTAGGGCAAAAAACGCGAACCGGACGTTGCAGGCAGCAACGCGTCCTGTTCGCGGATGACGAGGTAGAGATTGTTGGCGGCGTCGTAGTCGACCAGCACGAGGCGCTCACCACGGACCAGGGATGTTCCAGGCACGGTGCGCACCTGCAGGATCAGGCCGGCGCCGCCATCGTCGACGGTGGCCCGGCCAGCCTGGGCATCGACGACCGGCGAGACAACGACACCGGGGCGACCAAGGATCGAGGCCTGCTCAACCGGTCGCAGCTTCAACAGCAGGCGCCGGATCGGCCGCAGCACGAACGCGCTGACCGCAACACCGGGCACCAGCGCCACCAGCGCCAGCACCGTACCGAGTCCCCAGCGCACGGGCGCAGCCACCTGCTGCAGGAACAGCAGATGGCCGAAATAGGTGATGGTCCAACCGAAGAAAGCCACCAGCGCCACGACCAGCATGACCGGCGCACCGCCCAGCCCCAGTCGCGCGAACATGCCCGAGATGCCGTGGATCGCATCGTCGCCACCGTGGTGGAAATCGCCATAGTGGAGATCGCCGCCGTGCAAACCATCGGCGTCCACGATGCCGGTCGCGGCCAGCAGCCAGTAGGCCACCGAAAACCCCAGCACGATGCTGTAAGGCAGCGTGGGCCAGCTCAGTGCAACGGACAGAAACTCCAGCATTCCCCTTGGCTCTCCATGCCTGCACCCGGCCACAGCCTTCGCAGTTCCTGCGTGCTTCCCCTACGGCTTTCACCGGTGCGCCTCCATGGCGCGGCACGTATGACCAGATTATTCCAGCATGCGGCGCCGGGATGGAAGCCATGTGACCTATTCAGGCAATTTTCCCGCCGTCAGACAACAGCACCAGCCTTCGGTGACGCCTCAGCCGCGCGTACGGCAGCAACGAACCGGCGCATGGCTTGATGGTCCTTGTGGCCGGGTGCCGATTCGATGCCGCTGGACACATCGACGCCCCATGGACGGGCCGCTGTGATCGCGGCGCCAACGGTTTCCGCAGTCAGGCCACCGGCCAGCATGCAGGGCCTGGCGGCATCGTGCGGATAACGCGCCCAGTCGAACGACTTGCCGCTACCGCCGGCACCGCCGGGAACATGGCTGTCCAGGATGAAGCCCCAGGCCGACGGGAATCCGGCCATCGCAGCCTCGGCCTGCAGTGCGCCGCCCATCGGCAGCGCCTTCAGGAACGGCAGGCCGAAACCCGCGCAGAAGGCGTCGTCTTCGTTGCCATGGAACTGGAGCAGATCCGGCTGGACCTGCGCGGCGATGGCGGCGACCGCGTCAGCGGATTGATCCATCACCAGCGCGACCGCGCCGATGCTGTCGGGGATCAACGACCGCAACGCGATGGCCTGCTCGATGCCGAGCTGACGCGGGCTGCGCGCGAAGATCAGGCCGATGTAGTCCACGCCCAGCTCCACCGCCAGGCGCACGTCCTGGGGGCGGGTCATGCCGCAGAGTTTGATGCGGGTATGCATGGTAGGCAGCACCTGGGATCCGTGCGATCAGTCTAAGACGATCAGGAGGTGGCGACTTCGAAGCGGCGCTTCAAGCGCCCAGCGTGACCTCGGCCGGCAGCCCCCACTGCGCCGGATACAGCGGACCGACGAACACCAGCCCCTGCGGCGGCGCGGTAGGACCGGCGACGGTGCGGTCGCGGCCGGCCAGCAGCTGGGCGATCCAGCCTTCCGGCTTTTCACCGCGCCCCACCATCAGCAGCGAGCCGACGATGTTGCGGACCATGTGGTGCAGGAACGCATTGGCCTGCACTTCCACGGTGACCCGGTCGCCCTGGCGGGTGATGCGGATCGACTGCAACTCGCGCATGGGATGGCGCGCCTGGCAGTGCACGGTGCGGAACGCGGAAAAGTCGTTTTCACCCAACAGCTGCTGGGCCGCACGATGCATGGCATCAGCATCCAGCGGCAGGCGCTCCCAGGACAGCAGCTGCCGGCCCAGCGCCGGACGCACCGGATGATTCAACAGGACGTAACGATAGCGGCGCGCGCGCGCCGAAAAGCGCGCATTGAAATCCTCGGCCACCGGCTGGCACCAGCGCACGCAGATCGCCGGCGGCAGGTTGGCGGTGGCACCCAGGGTCCAGCCACGCGGCGTGCGCGGTGCATCGCTGTCGAAATGCACCACCTGGCATTGGCCATGCACGCCGGCATCGGTGCGCCCCGCGCAGATGGTGTCGATCGGTGCATTGGCCACGGTGGACAGCGCCGCCTCCAACGCGGACTGCACGCTGGGCGTATGGACCGGCGCACCGGCCTTCTCCAACCGTTGCCAGCCCTGGAATTCACTGCCGTCGTACTCGACGCCCAGCGCGTAACGCATGCGGAAGACCTGAGATGCGCGGCGCGGCGTCAGCCGAGCTCGCGCAGCAGTCGGGTGGCTTCGTCACGGGCCTGCGCGTCGCCACCGGCAGCGACCTGCTGCAGCAGCGAACGGGCCGCTTCGATATCGCCCAGATCCAGATAGGCGATGGCCAGCTCCAGGCGCTCACGTCCTCCGGCCGACGGTGCAATGAACGGCACGTCCGCCTCCTCCGGTGCGGGCGTGGCCGTGGGCACCGCCGCGACGGGAATCACGCTCGGCGCGACTTTCGCGACTGCAGCCCGCGGGTCATCGACGGTGTGCCAGGTGGGCTTGGCGGTAGCACTCATCCAGGCCGGGGTGCTGGTGCTGGCCGGCGATTCGATGACGCCTGGCCTGTACTCACCGGAGACGTAGATCGGGGTGTAGCGCGGCGCTTCGGCTTCGGCCACGGAAGCGAGGTCGTCCACGTCGACCACCGGCGGCTTCGCCAGGGTGCCCCTGTAGCGCGGCGCCGGGCGCTGGTCCCGCTGGCGGCGCAGCAGCGCCCAGGCCAGCAGGCCCGCGATCAGCAGCACCAGGCCGATCCACAGCCAGGCAGGAACGCCAGCGCCCCCCTGCCCTTCGCCCAGCCGCTTCTGCGCGGCGGCCAGGTCGCTGTCCTTCATGGTGATCAGCTGGGCCTGCTGGGCCTTGAGCTTTTCGAGCTCGGCGACCTGGGCCTTCAGCTCCTGGACCTCGGCGCTGCGCGCGGCCAGGTCTTCCCTGGTCTGACGCAGTTGTTCGTTTGCCAGCATGTCGCCCTCGCCCCCGGCATTGGTGCCGGATGTCGTTCCTGCCCGCTGCACGGCATCGGCCGCCGGCGGTGCGATTTCCAGACGTGCGCCCACCACTGCCGGAGCGGTCGTGGCGAGCGGGACCGGCTGCGCGGCCGGGGTTGCATCGGCCGGCTGCGGCACCGGCCGGCGCGCCTGGCGCCATTCGGCCACCTGCTGGCGGACCATGGCAGCGGCTTCGGACGCCCCAAGCGTGGCCGCTTCGGACCCTTGCGGCACGCGCAACACCGCGCCGGCGCGCAGGCGGTTGATGTTGTTGCCGATGAACGCGTCCGGATTGGAGCGCAGCAGCGCGATCATCGTCTGGTTCAAGGTGCCGCCCTGCTGCATACCACGCGCGATCTGCGACAGCGACTGGCCCTGCTGGACGGTGATCGTGTCCGCCGCGGGCATTGCTGACGCAGCCGCCGGCTGGCGCGCAACCGGCGCTACCGGCGTGACCGGAATGGAAGACGCGGGACGCTCGACCGGAGCATCCTGGCCAGGCTGCGCAGCCAGCGGAACCGCCACCACCGGCGCGGCACTGCGATCGATGCGGTTGGAAGGCGTCGGATCGGGCGCCTGGATCTGCGGCGCTTCGGCAGCGGCCAGCGCGCCGGGCGCACCGACCAGGGCCGAATACTCGCGCACCAGGCGACCCTGGCCCCAGTCGACTTCGATCAGGAAGTTCACCGCCGGCGTGTCCACCGGAGTCTGGCTGGTCACCCGGATCACCGGCTTGCCGTCGTCGGACAGGGCCACGGCAAAATCCAACTGGCTCACCAGCCCGGTCGGCCGTTGCAGGCCGACGCGCTCGAAGATCACCGGCGAAGCCAGCTGCGCACGCAGCTGTTCCAGTTCGCCCGGCTCGCTGGAGATGACGGGAATTTCAGCCAGCAGCGGCTGCCCGGGCTGCGATTTCACCCGGATCTCGCCCAGCCCCAAGGCCAGCGCGGCGTTGCTGAGCAGCAGCAACACCGATGCCAGCACGACCCGCGTGGCGGGCTTGAAGAAAGCCTGTCTCAACGACATCCCCTGCGATTTCCCGCCGCGACTATAGCCTCAGCCGCCAGCGGCAACCAATTCGGCCAGCTGCACGGCGTTCAGCGCCGCGCCCTTGCGGATGTTGTCCGAGACGATCCACAGGTTCAGGCCGCGCGGATGCGAGATGTCCTCGCGGATGCGGCCGACGTACACCGCGTCGTTGCCCGAGGCATGGGTGACCGGGGTCGGATACCCACCGGCGACGCGCTCGTCCACCACTTCCACGCCAGGCGAACGCGACAGCAGCTCGCGCGCGGCCTCGGGGGTGACCTTCTTCTTCGTTTCGATGGCGACGGCTTCGGAATGGCCGTAGAACACCGGCACGCGCACGGCGGTCGGGTTCACCATGATGCTGTCGTCGCCCAGGATCTTGCGGGTTTCCCAGACCAGCTTCATTTCTTCCTTGGTGAAGCCGTTGTCCAGGAAGTCGTCGATGTGCGGGATCAGGTTGAAGGCGATCTGCACCGGGAATCGCTGCGGATCGATCTCCTGGAACGCCAGCAGCTGCGCGGTCTGCTTGCCCAGCTCTTCCAGCGCCGAACGGCCACCGCCGGACACCGACTGGTAGGTCGCCACGTTGATGCGCTCGATGCCGTACTCGCGATGCAGCGGCGCCAGCGCCACCAGCATCTGCATGGTCGAGCAGTTGGGGTTGGCGATGATCCCGCGCGGGCGGTTCTTTGCCGCTTCCGGATTCACTTCGGACACCACCAGCGGCACGTCATCGTCGTAACGGAAGGCCGAGGAGTTGTCGATCACCACCGCGCCAGCGGCAGCGAACTTGGGACCGTATTCCTTGGAGATGCCGCCGCCGGCCGAGAACAGCGCGATGTCCACGCCGGTCGGGTCGAAGGTGGCCAGGTCCTGCACGACGACCTTGCCGCCGCGGTAGTCGATCTCGCCGCCGGCCGAGCGCTCGGAAGCGAGCACCGACAGCGTGCCGACCGGAAAATCACGCTCGGCCAGGATCGAAAGCATGGTTTCGCCGACGGCGCCGGTGGCGCCCACGACGGCGACGTTGAACTTGCGGGATGCGTTGTTGCTCATGGGAGTGTCTTCTTCGAAAGAGGTTGGATCAGGAAAAACGCGCGGCACACGGGGCTTGGGTTCGGGGAACCTTTCGCGGGTGGTGTGCGTGCGGAAGGCTCCCTATCGTTTGGTCGCGGTGGTTTTTTTATCGCCCACGGTCGTACCGCCGGTGTTGGCGGTTTTGATCGCGTCGACGTTGAGCAGACTGGGCGGATTGCCGGCATTGGGGCCGATGCCCATCGCGGCGATCAGGTTGTCCACGGCCAGCTGGACCATGGCCCGGCGCGTCGCCAGACTGGCGCTGCCGATGTGCGGGGTCAGCACCACGTTCTTCAGGGCCAGCAGCTCCGGGCGCACCTTGGGTTCGCCTTCGAAGACATCCAGGCCGGCACCGGCCAGGCGGCCGTTGGCCAGCGCATCGGCCAGGGCGAGTTCGTCGATGATGCCGCCGCGGGCGATGTTCACCAGCGTGGCGCTCGGCTTCATCTTCGCCAGCGCCTCGGCATTGATCAGATGAAGCGAGGCCGGCGTATACGGCAGCACCAGCACCAGGTGGTCGGACGAGGCGAGCAGTTCATCGAAGCCGACGTAGGACGCACCGACTTCGGCTTCCACCTCCGGCTTGAGCTGCGAGCGGTTGTGGTAGACCACGCGCATGCCGAAGCCGCGCGCGCGCCGGGCGATGGCCTGGCCGATCCGGCCCATGCCCAGGATGCCCAGGGTGCTGCCGTGCAGGTCCGCGCCCAGCAGCGTGGTGAACGACCAGGCGCCCCACTGGCCGTCGCGCAGGAAGGCTTCGGCCTCGGTGATGCGACGCGCGGTGGCCATCAGCAGGGCGAAGCCCAGGTCGGCCGTGGTTTCGGTCAACACGTCAGGCGTGTTGGTGGCGACGACCCCGGCCGCGCTCAGCGCGCCCAGGTCCAGGTTGTTGTAGCCCACGCCGACATTGGCGACAGCACGCAGGTTGCGGGCGCTGGCGATCTCGGCCGCACTGATGCGCTCGTTGAGCGTGACCAGCGCGCCGTCCAGCGGCGACAGGTGCTCGGCCAGTTCATCGGAGGAATAGCTGCGCACCTGCGTTTCGCAACTCAGTTCGAAATGCTCAGCCAGCTGTTCGACGATGTCGTCGAACAACGGCTGGCTGACCCAGACGCGGGGCTTAGCCGACATCACGGGCCTCCACGCTGCCATCCCTGCCACGACATTCGCACACCGGCGGCACCGGCCCGGCCATCCCTGGCCAGGCGTTCGCGTGGACTGCGCGGCATGCCGCGCATGGCGCGTCCCCGCTCACCCAGGAATCCGCGGGGAAACTTCACCCACGTCGCCGCACTGCGCGCGGTGGCGCAACGCCTGGTCCATCAGCACCAGCGCGACCATCGCCTCGGCGATCGGCGTGGCACGGATGCCGACGCACGGATCGTGGCGGCCGGTGGTGATGACATCGACGACCTTGCCGTCCACGTCGACCGTGGCACCTGGCAGGCGCAGGCTGGAGGTGGGCTTGAGCACGATCGACGCGGTGACCGCCTGGCCAGTGGAGATACCACCGAGAATGCCACCGGCGTGGTTGCTCAGGAAGCCGTCGGGCGTGATCAGGTCGCGGTGTTCGGTGCCCTTCTGCATCGCACTGGCAAAGCCGTCGCCGATTTCCACGCCCTTGACCGCATTGATGCTCATCAGCGCGGCGGCCAGGTCGCCATCGAGCTTGCCGTAGATCGGCTCGCCCCAGCCCGGCGGCACGCCCTCGGCGACCACGTCCACGCGCGCACCGACCGAATCACCGGACTTGCGCAGCGCATCCATGTACTCCTCCAGCGCCGGTACCTGTTCGGCATGCGGCCAGAAGAACGGGTTGTCCTCGACCACGCTCCAGTCGAAGCCCTGCGGCTTGATCTCGCCCAGCTGCGACAGGAAGCCGCGCACCGTCACGCCGTAACGCTGCAGAAGCCACTTCTTGGCGATCACGCCAGCGGCCACGCGCATCGTCGTCTCGCGTGCGGACGAACGCCCGCCGCCGCGCGGATCGCGGATGCCGTACTTCTGCCAGTAGCTGTAGTCGGCATGTCCCGGACGGAACTGCGCGGCGATATTGGTGTAGTCCTTGCTGCGCTGGTCGGTGTTGCGGATCAGCAGACCGATCGGCGTCCCGGTCGTGCGGCCTTCATAGACGCCGGACAGGATCTCGATTTCGTCAGCCTCGCGCCGCGCCGAGGTATGCCGGCTCTTGCCGGTCGCGCGGCGCTGCAGGTCGTGGGCGAATTCGGCCGCGTCCAGTTCCAGCCCCGGCGGACAGCCATCGACCACGCAACCGATCGCCGGCCCATGGGACTCGCCGAAGGTGGTGACGGTCAGCAGCTTGCCGAAGCTGTTGGAACTCATGGACGTTGCGCTGCCAGCTCGGTGATGCGTGCGCTGTGGGCGATCAACTCGCGGCATTCGACCGCGAAGATGCCCATCTGGCCGACCTTGAACTCGACCCAGGCGAAATCCACTTCCGGCAGCAGCTTGATCAGGTGCTGTTCGGACTCGCCCACTTCGCAGATCAGCAGGCCGTCCTCGTGCAGGTGGATCGGCGCGTCGCGCAGGATCTTCAGGACCAGGTCCAGGCCGTCGTCGCCCGCGCGCAGGCCCAGCTCCGGCTCGTAGGAATATTCCTGCGGCAGCGCGTCGGTCTCGTCGTTGGTGACGTACGGCGGGTTGGTGACGATCAGGTCGTAATGGCGGCCAGCCAGCCCGTTGAACAGGTCGGACTTGACCAGTTCGACGTTGTCGGCGAGCAGGCGCGCCTTGTTCTCGCGTGCCAGCGCCAGCGCATCGTCGCTGATGTCGGCACCGTCGACCTGCCAGTCCGGGTTGTAGTGGCCCATGGCGATGGCGATGCAGCCCGAACCGGTGCACAGGTCCAGCGCGCGATGCACGTCGCGGCCGGCCAGCCACGGCTCGAAGCCGGACTCGATCAGCTCGGCGATCGGCGAGCGCGGCACCAGGGCGCGACTGTCACTCTTGAAGCTCAGGCCGGCGAACCAGGCCTCGCCGGTCAGGTAGGCGACCGGCACGCGCTCGGCCACGCGGCGCTCGATCAACGCCAGGATCGCTTCTTTTTCTTCCGGCACCAGGCGCGCCTGGCCGTAGGCCGGACCGATGTCCGGCGGCAGGTGCAGCGTGTGCAGGACCAGCGCGGTAGCTTCATCCAGCGCGTTGTCGTGGCTGTGGCCGAAGGTCAACCCGGCCGCGTTGAACCGGCTGGCGCCGTAACGGATCAGGTCGATGATGGTGTGCAGGGCGTTGGCTGCGTCGGCAGGCATGGACGACAACGGAAGAAGACGGCCGCCGATTATAAAGGGACGGCCCGGTATCATGGTCCTTCGTTGCACTGGAAACGGAAAAATGCCCAAACGCACCCTCGGTGTCGCACTGTTGATTGCAATCGCCGCCGTCCTGGGCGTGCTGGCGGCCAACAAGCTGCTGGGACCCTCCAGGACCGGCCACACGCAGTGGCCGGCGACCCAGACGGTGACCTTGTTGCCCACGCCACGGCCGTTGCCGGAGTTTTCGCTGCGCCAGTCCGATGGCACCCAGCTGACCCAGGGCGAACTGCGCGGCCACTGGACGCTGGTGTTCCTGGGCTTCACCTATTGCCCGGACGTGTGCCCCACCACCCTGGCCCAGCTGGCCCAGGCGCAGAAGCAGTGGGCCGGCCTGTCAGACACCCTGCGCCCGCGCGTGCTGTTCGTTTCGATCGATCCCGAGCGCGACACGCCGGCCAAGGTCGGCGAATATGCGCACGCTTTCCATCCCGACACGCTCGCCGCCACGGCCGACATCCCGGCGCTTGAGCAGTTCGCCAAGTCGCTGAGCCTGGTGTTCGTCAAGGCGCCCGGTGAGCACTTCAAAGAGAACCCCCAGGACTATTCCATGGACCATTCCGCACAGATCGTCGTGCTCGACCCACAGGGCCGCATGGCCGGCATCATCCAGCCGCCATTCCAGCCCGAACTGATCGGCAGCGACCTGCTGAAACTCACCCAGGCGATGACCAAGTGAGCCTGGTCACCACGCTCACCTACGCCTTGCCGCACCGGCTGCTGTCCTCACTCGCACGCAGGCTGGCCTACTCGGACAATCCGGCGATCAAGCAGCGGATCATCGACACGGTCGTGGCCAAGTTCAACGTGAACCTGGCCGAGGCGGCACAACCCGACCCGACCGCCTACCCGACCTTCAATGCGTTCTTCACCCGCGCCCTGAAGCCCGGCGCGCGCATGCCCGACCCGGACCCGCGCAGCCTGCTGATGCCGGCCGATGGCCACATCAGTCAATGCGGGTCGATCGAATCGGGCCGCATCTTCCAGGCCAAGGGCAAACACTTTACCGCCGGCGCGCTGCTGGGCAGCGAAGCCGACGCCGCGCCGTTCGAACACGGCAGCTACGCCACGGTGTACCTGTCGCCGCGCGACTACCACCGCGTGCACATGCCCTGGTCCGGCACGCTGCGCGAAACCGTGCACGTGCCGGGCCGCCTCTTCAGCGTGGGCACCGATGCAGTGGCCAACGTGCAGGGCCTGTTCGCGCGCAACGAGCGGCTGGTGTGCCATTTCGACACCGACTTCGGGCCGATGGCCTGCGTGATGGTCGGCGCGATGCTGGTCTCGGGCGTGGAAACGGTCTGGAGCGGCGTCGAGATCCCTGAATACGGCACCCGCATCACCCGCAAGGACTACCGCGGCCAGGGCATCGTGCTGGAGCGCTTCGGCGAAATGGCACGCTTCAACTACGGCTCCACCGTGATCGTGCTGCTGCCGCCGGGCGTCGCCAGCCTGGCATCAAACCTGGGCCCGGAAACCCCGGTGCGCCTGGGCCAGCCACTGGCACGGTTGACGTAGCGCCGCGCGAGGCAGCGCCCTGTAGCGCGTAGCTTGCTGCGCTGCTCTTCTCCAACGCCCTTGTAGAGCGGAGCTTGCTCCGCTGCTCCCCGTTCAGGTCATCGCAGCACCCATGTAGAGCGCAGCTTGCTGCGCTGCTCTCCGTCCGGGTCACGAGGAAAGCCCCAGCGGAGCAAGCTCCGCTCTACAGGCTGGTCGCGAGCGCCAGGCTGGCTGCGGGCATCACTACGCCGCGTACGGCCGCGCCACCCGCTCCAGCGCGGCGCGGCCCAGCCGTTCGCCGCTGATCCGGCCCCAGACCTGCGAGAACACCTCGCTGGCTTCGCGATCGCTCAGGTTCTGCAACTGCACCGCCGCGCACAGCGCGTAGCGCGCCTGGGCGCGGTCCGAATCCCAGCCAGGATGATTGATGTAGATGTCGTAGACCGCGCCGATCACCGGCCAGTAAGCGGCAAAGCCGCGCGCCACGGTCGCACCCGGCAGGTTGTGGTACCAGTCCTGCCAGTAGTCGCGCTCGACCTCGATATCGATGAACAGCCGCGGCAGCCGGGCATTGACGATGGCGTTCATTGCGGACTCCATGGATGACGAACCGCCCCTGTGCCACCGAGTCTGCACGCGGCGCATTGCAGATTCTTGAATGCCGCGCGCACGGCCCGGCCGCGATCCTGGCGCACCAGGCCACGGCATTCACCGGCCCGGACATCGCGCGTGGCCGCGACGACGTCGAGCTACAGCGACACCGGCCTGCGATCAGCCAGCCGATGTCGCCTGCGTACGGCGGCGCGCGAGCTTCTTCTCGCGACGACGCGCGCGCCAGCTGCGCCAGTGCTGCTGCAGGCAGGAGAAGATCACGTACAACGCCGGCGTGCTGAGCAGGGTCAGGCTCTGCGAGAACAGCAGGCCGCCGATCATCGCGATGCCCAGCGGACGCCGCAATTCGGAGCCCTCGCCCAGGCCGATGGCAATCGGCAACGCGGCCAGCAACGCGACCATGGTGGTCATCATGATCGGACGGAAGCGCACGATCGATGCCTCGCGCGCGGCCTCCAGCGGCGACAGGCCGTGCTCGCGCTGTGCCACCAGGGCGAAGTCGATCATCATGATCGCGTTCTTCTTGACGATGCCGATCAGCAGCACCAGCGCGATCATCGAGATCACCGACAGCTCGGTATTGGTCACCACCAGCGCCAGCAGCGCGCCCACGCCTGCGGCCGGCAGCGTGGACAGGATGGTCACCGGATGCACGAGGTTTTCGTACAACATGCCCAGCACGATGTAGACGGTCAGGATCGCCGCCAGCACCAGCAGCAGCATCGAGGTCGGGTTGAGCTGCGCGCCCCAACCGGAGTCCTCGGCGATCTTGATGTCGCCCGGCATGCGCATGCCTTCGACCACCGACTTGAAGATGGCATCGGCCTCGCCCGTGCTCACCCCGGGCGCCAGGTTGTAGCTCAGGTCCATCACCGTGTACTGGTTCAGATGGGTGATCTGCGAGGGCGCCAGGCCGTCAACCTGCCTGGCGATGGCACTCAGCGGCACCATGTCGCCACTGGTGGTCTTCAACTTCACCGTGTCCAGCTGCGCCGGCGTGGCGGTCTGGTTGGGCAACGCATTGACCACCACCGAGTACTGGTTGAGCTCGGAATAGATGGTGGACACCGACCGCTGGCCGAAGGCGCCATACAACGCGCCGTCGATACTGCCGATGGAGATGCCCAGGCGCGCGGCCTTTTCCCGGTCGATCACGATGTTCTGGCGCAGGCCGCCCTCTTCCACATCGCTGGCCACGTCCTTGAATTTTGGATTCTTCTTCAGTTCGGTCACCACCTTGGGCAGCCAGTACTCGAGTTCCTCCAGGTTGTTGCTCTGCAGCGATTTTTCGTACTGGGCGCCCTGGTTGGTGCCACCGCCGCCGTCGCTGGGCAGGTCCTGCACCGCTCGCAGGCGCAATTGCAGGTCCGGGTATTTGTCGGCCTTGGTGCTCAGGCGGGCCACCACGTCGCTGGTGCTCTCGCGCCGACCATCCGCATGCGGCTTCAGTTCGATGTTGAACGAGGCACTGGAGCCCTGCCGGCTCGAGCCCAGCCTCACACCCACCACCTTCACCGCCGGGTCGGCCAGCAGCATGTCGGTGATGCGCTCCTGGCGCTTTTTCATATCGGCGAAGGACACCGTGGCGCTGGACTGCGCGCGGCCCCAGATCAGGCCGGTGTCCTGCGGCGGGAAGCTGCCGGACTTGACCTTGCCGAACAGGAAGATCGTCAGGCCGATCAGGATCAACGGCGTCAGCGACAGCAACAGCGCATGGCGCAGGCTGAAATCCAGGCACGCGGTGTAGACGCGCAGCATCAAGGCATGGCCGCCGTCGATCCAGCGGCCCAGCCGCGAGGTCGCGGCCACTTCCTCGTGCGCTGACAGGAACCGGCTGCACAGCGTAGGGGTCAGGGTCAGGGAGACGATCGCCGAGACCGCGATGGCCGCGATCAGGGTCATCGTGAACTCGCGGAAGAACGCACCGATCATGCCGGTGGCGAACAGGATCGGGATGAACACCGCGATCAACGAAGCGGTGATCGAGACGATGGTGAAGCCGATCTCGCGCGCGCCAGCCTTCGCCGCCTCCATGCGCGACATGCCCTCATCCAGGTGGCGCATGATGTTTTCGATCACCACGATCGCATCGTCGACCACGAAACCAATCGCAATCACCAGCGCCAGCAGGCTCAGGTTGTTGAGCGTGTAGCCCAGCGTGTACATCACCACCGCCGCACCGGCCAGCGACAGCGGCACGGTGACCGTGGCGATCAGGGTCGGCGCCAGCCGGCGCAGGAACAGCGCCATCACCAGCACCACCATCGCCAGGCTGATCAACAGGGTGATCTCGACTTCGTGCAACGAGGCTCGGATGGTCGGGGTGCGGTCGTAGTACGGGGTCAGCTTGGTGCCCGGCGGCAGGTATTCCTCCAGCAGCGGCAGCTGGGCGCGGATGCGGTCGACGGTCTCGACCACGTTGGCGCCACTGCGGATGAAGGTGTACATCACCACCGCGGGCTTCTTGTTGAACCATGCGGCCTGGTAGGCATCCTGCTGGCCGTCGTAGACGTTGGCCACGTCTTTCAGGCGCACAGTCACGCCGTTCTGGCTGGAGATGGCCAGGTTGGCGAAGTCGGCCGCCTTGCGCACCGAGTCGTTGACGATCACCGCCATGGTCGTCTTGCCGTCGGCCAGGAAGCCGGTCGGCGAGACCACGTTGGCCGCACGCATCGCGTTGCGCAGGTCGTCGGGCGACAGGCCCATGGCATTGAGCGCGCGCAGGTTCACGTCCACGCGTACCGCTGGCGTGGACGCACCGGCGATGTCGACCGAAGCCACGCCGGTGACCTGGCGCAGGCGCTGGGCCAGCAATGAATCGGCCAGGTTGTACAGGTCGGCCGCCGACTGGGTATCGGAGGTCAGCGCCATCGCGATCAGCGGATCGTCGTTGGGGTTGGCCTTCTGGTAGTTGGGCGTGGCCATTCCCGACGGCAGGTCGGCGCTGGCGGCACTGAGTGCGGCGGCCACGTCCTGTGCCGCGGAGTCCACGTTGCGGCTGGAATCGAAGCTCAGGAAGACCATCGAGCGGCCTTCGGAACTGTTGGAGCGCATCGACTCGATGCCCGGCACCTGGCCCAGGCGACGCTCCAGCGGCGCGGTCACGGTCGAGGCCATGGTGCTGGCGTCGGCGCCGGACTGGCTGGCCTGGACGAAGATCACCGGAATGCTCAACGACGGCAGCGCCGCCACGCCCAGGCGCAGGTAGCACATCGCGCCGATGACGAACAGACCCACGGCCAGCAGCGAGGTGCCGATGGGCCGGCGGATGAAGACGTTGGAGAGACTGACTCGACGGGTCATGGCGTGGACTCGCGGCGACGGTGCCTGGCGGCGACCGTCAGCCGGCCTCCGGCGACGGCGCGGCACTGCCATGGCGCGCGGCACGGCGGTCGCGCCAGTCCTGCACGCGCTGCGAGAACCGCTCCATGTACAGGTAGATCACCGGCGTGGTGTACAGCGTCACCAGCTGCGACAGCAGCAGGCCACCGACGATGGACACGCCCAGCGGCTTGCGCAGTTCCGAGCCGATGCCATCACCCAGCGCCAGCGGCAGCGCGCCCAGCAACGCGGCGGCGGTGGTCATCATGATCGGGCGGAAGCGCAGCAGGCAGGCGCGGCGGATCGCATCGTGCGCGCTCATGCCTTCACGGCGCGCGTCGATGGCGAAGTCGATCATCATGATCGCGTTCTTCTTGACGATGCCGATCAGCAGCACGATGCCGACGATGCCGTCCACCGACAGGCTCATCCCGCACAGCATCAGCGCCAGCAGCGCGCCGACGCCAGCCGGCGGCAGGGTCGAGATGATGGTGAAGGGATGGATGTAGCTTTCGTACAGCACGCCCAGCACGATGTAGATCACCACCACCGCGGCCAGCAGCAGCCAGACCACGTCGGACTGGCTGGACGAATACTCGGCGGCCTTGCCGATGAATTCGGTCCGCACGGTGTCGGGCAGGTTGAGGTCTTCGCGGACCTCGTTGATCGCGGCCACCGCCTGCGACAGCGAATAGCCCGAGGTTACGTTGAACGAGATGGTCACGGCCGGCAGCTGCTGCTGGTGGCTGATGACCAGCGGCGTGGTACCGATGCGCGTGGTCGCCAGCGCCGACAGCGGGATCCCGCCGGCGGTGCCCACGGTGATGCCCGTGTTGGCGTTGCCGATGCCGGTGGCGGTGGACGAATTGCTTGAGGTCACCTGGCCCAGCGTGGTCGCGTTGCTGCCGGTCAGCGCACCGCTGCCGTTGCTGGCCACGGCCAGCTTGTTCATCAGCGCATCGCGGGTGCGGAATTCCGGCGCCACTTCCAGCACCACGCGGTACTGGTTGAGCGAGGTGAAGATGGTCGAGATCTGGCGCTGGCCATAGGCGTCGTACAAGGTGTCGTCGATGGTCTGCATCGGCACGCCCAGCGCGCTGGCGGTATCGCGATTGATGTCGATCATCAGCGCGCGGCCGGCGTTGGCCGCGTTGTTGCCCACGTCCGACAGTTCAGGACGCTGGCGCAGGGCCTGGGTCACACGCTCGGCCTGCGACGACAGCTCGGCACTGTCGACATCGGACAGCGAGAACTGGTATTCGGTCGCCGCCACGCGCGTGTCCAGGGTCACGTCCTGCACCGGCTTGAGGTACAGCGCCACGCCGGGAATCCCGGCCACCGCCTTCTGCAGGCGCGGCAGGATCTCATCCAGGCCTTCGCGTTCGCCGCGCGCCTTCAGCACGATGCTGATCTGGCCCTGGTTGAGCGTGGGATTCATGCTGCCGGTGCCGATGAAGGCCGCCACGCCGGTCACCGCCGGGTCCTGCTTCAGCGCCGCGGCCACGGCCTGGGTGCGCGACTGCATCTGCTCGAAGGCCACCGTCTGGTCGGCCTGGACCACGCCGGTGATCAGGCCGGTGTCCTGTTCGGGCAGCAGGCCCTTGGGAATCACCACGTACAGCACGACGGTCAACACCACCGCCGCCAGCGCCACCACCAGGGTCAGGCCCTGGCGTGCCAGTACCCAGTCCAGGGTGCGCTCATACAAGCCGACGGTGCGCGACCACAGGTTCTGCTTGCCGGCCGCATGGGTGCGCTCGTGGGCGTCATCGCCCTCGGGCAGCTCGTCCGGCTTGAGCAGGTAGGCGCACATCATCGGCGTCAGGGTCAGCGACACCAGCATCGAGATGATCACCGCGATCGACAGCACCCAGGCGAACTCATGGAACAGCCGCCCGGTCACGCCCGGCATCAGCAGCAGCGGCAGGAACACCGCCACCAGCGAGATGGTCAGCGACAGCACGGTGAAACCAATCTGCTTGGCGCCCTCTTCGGCCGCTTCCGGCCCACTCTTGCCCTGTTCGATGTACCTGACGATGTTCTCGATCATCACGATCGCGTCGTCGACCACGAACCCGGTCGCCACCACCAGCGCCATCAGCGACAGGTTGTCCAGCGACATGCCGGCGAAGGCCATCACGCCGAAGGTGCCCATCAGCGACAGCGGCACGGCGATGGAGGGAATGATCGTGGCCCACAGCCGGCGCAGGAACACGAAGATCACCGCCACCACCAGGCCGATGGTCAGGATCAGGGTGAACTGCACCTCATGCACCGAGGCACGGATGGTCTCGGTGCGGTCGGAGAACACATCCAGGTGCACTTCGGCCGGCAGCACGCTCTTGAGCTGCGGCAGCAGCGCGCGGATCGCAGCGACGGTCTGGACAATGTTGGCGCCAGGCTGGCGGCGGATCTCCAGCAGCACCGCCTGCTTGCCATCGGCCCAGGCCGAAAGCTGGTCGTTCTCGACCCCATCGATCACCTTGGCCACATCGCCCAGGCGGACCGGCGCGCCGTTCTTGTAACTGATGATGGTGCTGTTGTAGCCGGCGGCGTCTTCGATCTGGTCGTTGGTGCCGATGCTGTAGGACTGGGTGGCGCCGTTGAGCGAACCCTTGGGTGCGTTGACGTTGGCCTCGGTCAACGCGCTGCGCAGGTCTTCCAGGGTCAGGCCCATGCTCGACAGCATCGCCGGGTTGACCTGGATGCGCACCGCGGGGCGCACGTTGCCGGCGATCGACACCAGGCCCACGCCCGGCACCTGCGACAGGCGCTGGGCCAGGATCGAATCGGCGTAGCGATTGACCTCGCGCAGCGGCAGCGTGTCCGAGGTCAGCTTCAGGGTGACGATGGCCGCGTCGGCCGGGTTCACCCGGTTGTAGGTGGGCTGGTACGGCAGGCCGCTGGGCAGCGTGGCCTGGCGGATGGCCGACTGCACGTCCTGCGAGGCGACGTCGATGTCGCGCTCCATCGAGAACTGCAGCACGATCGTGGACAGGCCCGCCGACGAATCGGAGGTCATCATCTCCATGCCGGAGATCTGGCCCAGCTGGCGCTCCAGCGGCGTGGTCACCAACGCCGCCATGGTCGCCGCGCTGGCGCCGGGATACTGGGTGGTCACCACCAGGCTGGGCGAATCGATTTCCGGCAGCGCCGAGACCGGCAGGCTGCGGTAACCCATGATGCCCAGCAGCGTCACGCCAATCATCAGCAGCGTGGTGGCGATGGGGCGGCGGATGAAAATGCTGGAGAAGCCCAAGGGAAGTCCGTCCTGTCAGATCGTCATGGCGGTCGCATCACGCGACCTGCCCGCGCCACGAAGGCGACGCGGGCTGGCGTGCATCAGCGCGGCGGACCGCGACGACCACCCTTCTGGCCGTGCGTGGCCTGCTGCAGTTCTTCCGCGGTCGGCTCCGGCGGGGCCTGGCCAGGCTTGAGCGCATCGACCTTGGCATTGGGCTTGAGCCGGAACTGGCCTTCGGTGACCACGCGGTCGCCGGCCTTCAGGCCCTTGGTCACCACGACGTGGGTGTCGCCCACCTCGACGCTGGTGGTCACGTCCTGCATCTTGACCGTGCTGTCGGCCTGGACCACGTACACGTAGTCGCTGTCCGGGCCGCGCTGCACCGCCTGGGTCGGAACCACCAGGCCAGCGCCGATGTTGCCGACCTGCAGGCGCACGTTGACGAACTGGCCCGGCCACAGCACGTGGTCGGCGTTGGGGAAGCGCGCGCGCAGTGCGAAGGTGTTGGTATCGGTGCTGATCTGGTTGTCGACCACGTCCAGCACGCCGTCGCCGGCGATCACGTGCTGGTCGGTGCTGTCCAGCGCCGCGACGGACGCCTTGCCCTGTGCCTGTGCCGCACGCACCGCGCCCAGGTCCTGCGCCGGCAGGCTGAAGGAGGCATAGATCGGCTCGACCTGGGTGATGGTGACGATCGACGAACTGGTGCTGACGATGTTGCCCACGTCCACACCGCGAATACCGGCGATGCCGTCCAGCGGCGAGACGATGGTGGTGTACTGCAGCTGCACGCTGGCCGCCTGCATGGCGGCATCGGCCGCGGCCACGCCCGCCTGGTACTGGGCCACCAGGTTCTTCTGGGTGTCGATGTCGGTGCGGGCCACGTATGGCGCGTAGGCCGGGTCGGTCAGGCGCGCATTGGTATCGCGTGCGGTCTGCAGCTGGGCCTGGTTCTGCTTTTTCGAAGCAGCGGCCTGGTCATAGCTGGCCTGGAGCTCGCGCGGATCGATCCGGGCCAGCACCTGGCCCTTCTTGACCGGCTGGCCTTCGGTGAAATCCAGGCTCATCAGGCGTCCGCTGGTCTGCGGATTGATGGTCACGGTGTTGAGTGCAGTGACCGTACCGGTCGCGTTGCGGTACACGGGCACGTCCTGGCTGGTCACCGCCTCGACCGTCACCGGCACCGGCTTGTTGCTGTCCTGGCCACCCTGCTTCAGGTCGGCCGGGTCTTTCCTGCCGCATGCGCGCAGTCCGAACACCACGACCACCACCAATACGACCACCGCCAGGGCGATCTTCCATTTACGCGACATGCACTGATTCTCCGGATGGGGACGGCACGCCCCCAGGCAACAGCCGTCAAGATTAACGACAGTCAACGCACCTGCCTGCATGACTGATGACAGGGGCGCCGCCAGCAACAAGGCATTCGTTCAGGAAAAGCCACGCCCCGCGTCACACCCCTGTCTTCTTCAATGCCTTTGCACGCCAAAGGTGCACCGCAGGCGCGCCTCATGCCGAACCGCGCGACGGAATCAACCGTCGCAGCCGACCAGCTTGAGCTTCTGCCCCGGCTTGAGCGCATAGGCCGGCGCGCGCAGGCCATTGGCCTTGGCGATCTCCTTGGTCTGGCACTGGAACTTGCCGACGATCTTGCCCAGCGTGTCGCCACGGGCCACTTTGTAGCTGCGGACCTGCGCGGCCTTGGGCCTGGCCGCCTTCGGCGTACCAGTGGCCACGGTGGTCGGCACGCCCACCGGCACACCACTCACATCCCCCACCGCCACGTGCGTGCTGCGGGGGCTGTCGTATTTGATGGCCGAATCGACCGTGGCCGTGACCAGGGTATGGGCCAGCTCGGCGGTCGGGCCTTTCACGCACTGGCGGTTGTACAGGCTGACCATGTGTGCGTTGGCGTTGAGCACGGTGCCGGCCGGGATCCAGGTTTCGGCCTGGTAGCGCGGATTGAGGTTGCGCAGCGCGCGCATGAAGCCTTCGCGCGTATGCCCGGTGCCCAGGCAGATGGTCAGTTCATAGATCGAGGCGGTGCGGGCCAGCTTCAGCGGTGCCGGGGTGGCGTCGACTTTCGGGAATTCCAGCCCGTACTGCTTGGGATGCAGGTACAGCCAGGCCGCGGCGATCACCATCGGCACGTAGTCCTGGGTTTCGGCCGGGAACTGCCTGTACACGTCTGCGTCCCAGAAGCTCGAACCCGGGTGGTCGCGCCAGATGCGCGCGGCGCGACCTTCGCCACCGTTGTAGGCGGCCAGGGCGAATTCGATATTGCGGCCCAGCTCACCCATCCGCTCGTTCATGTAAGACGCGGCGGCTTCAGTGGCCGAGTACGGGTCGAAGCGCGTGTCGAAGCCGGTGCCATCCTGGCCCAGGCCGAAGCGGCTGCCGGTGGCGGGCATGAACTGCAACAGGCCGGCGGCCCCGGCGCGCGAGCTGACATGCACCCGGCCGTTGGACTCCTTGGCCATGATCCCGAACAGCAGCGCCTCGGGCAGGCCGGTGGCCTGCCAGGCCGGCAGCATCTGCGGACGCATGTTCTGGTAGTTCTCGTAGCTGTCGATCAGCGTGCCGCGCATGTCGGTCAGCCAGCGCCGGATGCCGGCCTGCACGGCCGGGTTGTACTCGACCATCGAATCGAAGGGATGGCGATGGTCGTCCAGCAGGCGCGCGGTGCGTGCCGAATCGGGCACGTTCGAGCTGGCCGGCACGCTGTGGTCGCTGCCGTCGTCCAGCGGGTCGCTGCCATCGTCCTCGCCCATCAGGTCGTCGCCTTCGGCGTCGGACTCGGCATCCACCTTTTCCTTCAGCAGGCGCTTGTAGGTGGCCAGCAGGGTGTGCATCTGGCACCCCTTCTGCTTGGCGCAGGCGTCCAGCACGTCTTCCATGTCCTCCAGCGCCGCATCGCTTTCGGCCTGGCCCTTGGGGTCGCTGTTGGAAGTGAGCACCAGCGCGTTGGTGTAGCGCTTTTCGGCAACCTGCATCTGCTGGGCCAGCGCATCGGCGGCAGCCCGGTCCTTGGCGGAAACCCACGCCATGGCGGGCGTGGCCAGCGACAGCAGGACAAGGGCGGCAAGCAACGGCAAGGCACGGAACGGAACAGGCATCAGGCATGCACGGACATAAACGGATCGGCAGGGTAGCCGCCGCCGCAGCGCAGCGGCAAGGCCACGACACACGCCGACGCACTTGCCGGTCAGGATCAATGCCCGGCCCGTTGGCGCGCCATCACCCGACCCCAACTGCGCCTAGAATCAATCCCGACTTCGCGCGAGAACCTCCATGGACCCGATCCTGCTGGGCAAAGGCGTCACCGACGACATCCCCGTCAACCTGCTGCCGAAGTTCGGCAATCGCCACGGCCTGGTGGCCGGCGCCACCGGCACCGGCAAGACCGTGACCCTGATGACACTGGCCGAAGGCTTCTCGCGGTTGGGCGTGCCGGTGTTCATGGCCGACGTGAAGGGCGACGTGGCCGGGCTGGCCGTCGCTGGCGACGGCAGCGAACGGGTCACCACCCGCGCGGCCGAGATCGGCATTGCCGACTACGCCCCGGCCGCATCGCCGGTGATCTTCTGGGACCTGTACGGCAAGCTGGGTCACCCGGTACGCACCACCGTGACCGAGATGGGCCCGACCCTGCTGGGCCGCATCCTGGAACTCAACGACACCCAGTCCGGCGTGCTGGACATCGTGTTCAAGCTGGCCGACGACCGCGGCCTGCTGCTGCTGGACCTGGACGACCTGCGCGCCCTGCTCGGCCTGGTCGTGGAGGAACGCAAGGAAGTCTCCACCCAGTACGGCCTGGTCAGCGCCCAGTCGGTGGCCGCGATCCAGCGTTCGCTGCTGCGCCTGGACCAGGACGGCGGCGACCGCTTCTTCGGCGAACCTGCGCTGGAACTGGCCGACCTGATGCGCGTGGGCACCGACGGCCGCGGCGTGATCGGGATCCTGGCCGCCGACCAGCTGGTGCTCAAGCCACGCCTGTATTCGTCCTTCCTGCTGTGGCTGCTGTCGGAACTGTTCGAGAACCTGCCCGAAGTCGGCGACCTGGACAAACCCAAGCTGGTCTTCATCTTCGACGAAGCGCACCTGCTGTTCGACGATGCGCCACCGGCGTTGCAGCAGCGCATCGAGCAGGTCGTGCGCCTGATCCGCTCCAAGGGCGTGGGCGTGTACTTCTGTTCGCAGTTCCCCGACGACGTGCCGGACAACATCCTGGGCCAGCTGGGCAACCGCCTGCAGCACGCGCTGCGCGCCTTCACCCCGCGCGACCAGAAGGCGGTCAGGACCGCGGCCGAGACCTTCGTCCCCAACCCGAAACTGGACGTGGCCAGCACCCTGTCTTCGCTGGGCACCGGCGAAGCGCTGGTCTCCACGCTGCAGGACAAGGGCATCCCCATGCCCGTGCAGCAGACCATGGTCTCGCCACCGCGCTGCCGGATGGGCGCGATCAACGAGGCCGAACGCAACCAGGTCCGCGCCGGCAGCCCGGTCGGCGTGAAGTACGACACCGCCATCAACCGCGAATCGGCCGCCGAACTGCTGCTCAAGCGCGCCGGCACCGCCACCGAACAGGCCCAGGCCCCGCCGGCCAAAGCCGATACCCCAGCCTCCAAGTCCGCCGACGCCAATAGCGGCTTCGGCAAGGCGGTCAAGGACGTGATGTTCGGCACCGGCCGCCGCCAGGGCCTGGTCGAAGCCATGGCCAAGCAGACCGCGCGCACCGTCGGCAACCAGGTCGGCCGGCAGATCCTGCGCGGCCTGCTGGGCGGGTTATTCGGCGGCAAGAGCCGCTGATCGTCCGCAATATTGTTGAAAGCACGCAAGCCACAAGGAATCCCCCCGATGACGCCACTTCGCCTGTCCCTGCTCACCGCCGCTGCCGTACTGGCGCTGGCCGCCTGCAAGCCCGCCGAGCCACCGGCCGCTTCGACGCCGGCGCAGGCCGATGCAGCGGCCACGACCGCGCCTGCCAATGACTTCATCACGGCAGTCGACCAGGCACCCGCCGCCGAAGTCACCGACAAGGCCGGCGTAATGATCGACAGCAAAGCCCTGGCCGGCGAGTTCGACGGCAACGGCTCCAAGCTGATGATCGAAGCCGATGGCAGCTACACCCAGACCTTGAACGCCGGTGGCGCGCAGCTCAGCAGCGCCGGCACCTGGTCGGCCGCCGGCCCCGGCGCGCTGCTGTTGGACCCGCAGGACAAGGCTGCCCAGGACGTCCGGTTCGATGTGGTCTCGGCCGACGAACTGCATAGCCAGGACGGCACCTATACCTTCAAGCGCACGCACTGAGTCCAGCGACACCCAATGGCCACGGATCGGCCGCACTGATCTTGCCATTGCATGGCAATTGCGCCACGCAATGGCAAGCCACACAATCGGCGCTTCACAGGGGAATCAAGGGATTGATGCATGCACCAGCGTTCGCGCAGTGCGCGGCTTCCGGCCGCGCCAAAGCCGTTCTGGACCCAGCTGCGGAGCTTTCCGCTTTATCCATTGCGCGGCACCGCGCTGATCACGCTGGTCACCCTCACGCTGTGCACCCTGAGCCGGATGGTGCCGGGCATCGGCTGGCTGCTCTCGCTGCTGACCTGGGGCGCGATCTACGCCTATGCCTTCGACATCCTGCGCCACACTGCCGATGGCCGGATGCAGGCACCGGAAATCCTGCAGGACTCGCGCGACGGCACGGTGTGGCGACTGTTCGCGATGATGATCGCACTGGTCGTGATCGTGGTCCTGGCCTTCGGTGCCGGCGGACTGATCGTCGGGATGATCGTGCTGGTCGCCGTGGTCCTGTTGCAGCCAGGGTTCGTCATTTCGCTGGCGATGGATGGCAGCCTGCGTCGCGCGCTCAATCCGGCCGTGGCCATTGCGCTGGCCACCCGGATCGGCTGGCCCTACCTGGCTGCCTTCGGCGTGCTGTTCGTGATGCAGGCCAGCATGATCACCGCAAGCCGCTGGGCCAAAGGCCTGTTGCCGCCCATCCTGGACGAACTGGTGCTGGCCGCCATCACCATCTGGGGCCTGTTCGCCACCTTCCACTTCATGGGCTATCTGGTCTACCAGTACCACGAGGAACTGGGCTACGAGCCTGACGCGCACAACGACCTGCACCACCACGCCGACGCACCCGACCAGCGCGTACTGGACGAAGCCGAACTGCATGTCCGCGAAGGCCGCACCGACACCGCGCTGGAGATCCTGCGCAGCGAAGTGCGCTCGCGCGCGGTCGGCCTGGACGTCCACGCCCTGTACCAGCGCCTGCTGGCCAGCAGCCCACGCACCGCCGAGCGCCTGGATCATGCACGCCAATACCTCAACGCGCTGCTGCTGGAAAAACAGGACCGTCCCGCGCTGATCCTGTTGCGCGACGCGCTGCAGGCCGATCCCGACTTCGTCCCGCTCACCGCCGAACAGGCCAGCCAACTGGCCGCACGCGCGACCATGACCGGCCAGCAGCAGCTTGCCGTGGACCTGCACCTGGCGATGCTCAAGGCCTGGCCCAGCGCGCAAGCGGCGCCGCAGTGGGCACTGGAGACCGCACTGCTGCTGGCCGAACGCTTTGGCCGCGACGCCGAGGCCTCGGCCCTGCTGACCCAGGCGCTGGCACGTTGCGAAGATGGCGAACAGCGCCGCAAGCTCGGCGCCGCCCAGGCTGCGATTGCCAGTATCAGCGGCCCGGCGCCAAGCGCTGCGCCGCAGGCGCCTCCCGCCGGTTGAACGGAGCCGGCTCCGCTCAACCGTTGTCCAGCAGGAACCGCGCCTTGTCCGCCTGAGGCAGGTCCGGGAAGCGTTCGATCACGGCCTGCAGCAGGCGCTGCTGCTGATCGCGCGCCTGTGTTTCACCATGGCCAAGCGCCAGGCGGAACCACAGCAACGCCTGCTCGGCCCGCGACAGATCGGCGGCCTGTTGCAGCAGTGCTTCCACCGCTTTCAGCTGGCCCAGCTCGATCCAGCGCCCGGCCAGTGCCACGCGGCAGGCACCGTCCAGCGTCGGGCGCTCCTGTTGCAGGACTTCAGCCTGCATGGCGGCCTGGGCGCCATCGCCCGCGACGATGGCCAGCAACGCCTGCGTGCTTTGCTGGATGCGTGCAGCTTGCCCTGCATTGCGCGCCGCGCGGTACCGCGCCAGGGCGACCTCGAAGCGCTGCGGCTGCTCGGCCGCCAGCGCCGCAAGCAGCTGTTCTGCCTGGTCGTTTTCCATGCGACCCAGGTGGACCTGCGCACGCGCCCAGCGATCATCGGCGCCCACCGGTTCCGGCGCATCGGCGATGAACGCATCGCGCCTGCGACCCGTGGCCACCAGCGCCGCGCCGAGCAACGCACCGCATACCAGCCCGCCCGCATGCGCATCGAAGGCCACCCCGGCTTCGGGGGCGCTGAGCAGGCTGTAGACCTCCCAGCCCAGCCATAGCGGCAACAGCCAGATCGCCGGCGCGCGCGCGTAGTCGAATACCACGCCGAACCAGTAGAAGAAACGCACCGGTTGCCGCCCCCATACCACGCAGAACGCCCCCATCATCGCGGCGATGGCACCGGAGGCGCCCAGGCCGCCGCCGATCTCACCGGCCCGCCACAACAGGCTGGCCGCACTCGACCCCAGCGCGCCCAGCAGGTACACGCCCAGCAACGCGGCCGGGCCGATCGCCCCTTCCAGCAACACGCCGATGGCGATCAGGAACAGCATGTTGCCCAGCAGGTGCATCACCCCGCCATGCAGGAAGGCCGATGAGAGCATCCGCTTGATCGACCATTCGCCATGTCGCAGCACGTAGCGCTGGGTGAACACCTGGTCCAACTGCGCGTCGTAACCGGCACGGCGCATACGCCAGTCGGCCAGCTGCCCCGGCGTGTCGAACAACGCACCCTCACCCAGCGCCTGCAGGAATGGCAGGTCGTACAACGTCGCCTGCATCACCGCATGGCTGCGGTCCGAGTCCGGCAGGGCCAGCAGCTGCTCGGCATCCTCGGCACGGCCGTGCTCACGCAGCCAGCGCGCATAGGCTGGCGCCTCGTCATCGACCAGTCCTGCGTTGTCATAGCTGGCCACGGCCTTGGCCATGCGTGCCGGATCGCTCCCCTGCAGCGTGAAAAACACCAGCACGTTGACCAGCATCAACAGCAGTGTGGCCAACGGGAAATTCGACCGGTCCAATGGCTTGTGCAGCGGAAGAATCAGCATGCGGCGACGTCCCCTTGTCTTGCGCGGCGGCAAGCTTCCAACAGGCGCCTCGGCCAGCACAAGTGCAGGGCGGCGTAAAATCCGGCCACCGTCGTCCCAACGCGCAGTCCCGCATGAGCCGCTGGCGCCCGCCTGCCGAAAAAAGCACCGCCCTGATCACGCCTGCCGGCCACGCCGCGCTCAAGGCCGAACTGGACGATCTGTGGCGCGTACGCCGCCCCGAAGTGGTCAAGGCGCTGTCCGCGGCCGCGGCCGAAGGCGACCGTTCGGAGAACGCCGAGTACACCTATCGCAAGAAGCAGCTGGGCGAAATCGACCGCCGCGTGCGCTACCTGAGCAAGCGCCTGGAAGCCCTGCGCGTGGTCGATGCCGCGCCCTCCGATCCACAGGCCGTGTTCTTCGGCGCGCAGGTGGCGCTGGAAGACAACGACACCGGCGACACGTTGCGCTATCGCATCGTCGGCCCCGACGAAACAGACGCGGCGCTGGGCCACATCAGCATCGACTCGCCACTGGCCCGGGCCATGCTGAAAAAGCGTGTGGATGACGAATTCGAAGCCGCCCTGCCCGGCCGCACCGGCAGTTTCGTGATCATGGGCGTGTCTTACGGCAGCAACACCTGATCCGTCTACGTCCACCAGCAGGACGCTTTCACGGCACAGTTGTGCCAGACCCGTCGCCAGCCCGCCGTTAGACTCGGCCGTTCACTCTTTCATGCACTGGAGCCCCCCATGGGCCAATGGATCACGTTGACCACTTCGAAGGGCCCGGTCGCGGCCTGGCAGGCAGAACCGACGGGCGCGGTCCGCGGCAGCCTGATCGTCATCCAGGAGATCTTCGGTGTGACCGAACATGTCCGCGGCGTGGCCGAGCAGTACGCGGCCGAAGGCTACCTGGCCATCGCACCGGCCTTCTTCGACCTGGTCGAACCCGGCCTGGAACTGCCCTATGACGATAGCGGCGTGAAGCGTGGCCTGGAGCTGGTCGGCACCATCGGCCTGGATGCTGCCGTGGACCTGGTGGACGTCGCCGCGCAGGCCGCGCGTACCGCTGCCGGCAACGAGAAGGTCGCCACCGTCGGCTACTGCTGGGGTGGCACGGTCGCCCTGCTGTCGGCCCAGCGCCTGGCGCTGCCCAGCATCAGCTATTACGGCGGGCGCAACGGCATGTTCATCGGCCAGCCGCTCAAGGCACCGGTGCAGTTCCATTTCGGCGAACAGGACAAGTCGATCGGGCCTGACATCGTCGAGGCACAGCGCAAGGCCTGGCCGGACATGGACGTGTTCACCTACCCGGCCAACCACGCGTTCAACCGTGACGCCAGCCCGGCGGTGTATGACGCAGCCAGTGCGAAGACCGCGTTCGGCCGCGCCGTCGCCTTCCTGCAGGAAAACATCGGTTAAGCACTGACCCATGGCGGACTTCGAACTCGACCCCAGGCTTGCCACCGACAGCGTGTTCGTCGCCGACGGACCGCTGTCGCAGGTGCGGCTGATGGACGACACGCGGTTTCCGTGGATCGTGCTGGTGCCGCGCGTGAGCGGTGCCACCGAATGGATCGAACTGGACGGCAACCAGCAGCGCCTGTTGCTGGTCGAAGTGAACCAGGCCGGCCAGCTGATCCGTGCCGAATCGGGGGTGGAAAAACTCAACATCGGCGCACTGGGCAATATCGTGCGCCAGCTGCACGTCCACCTGGTCGGTCGCCGCACCGGCGACGCGGCCTGGCCCGGCCCGGTCTGGGGCAGTGGCCATGCGGAACGCCACACGCCCGAAGCACTGGCACAACAGATCGCGCGCTGGCGTGCGCTGCTGGGGCAACGCTGACAAGCGTCGCCGCGCGCCCACCCCGCCCGCGATAGGTCACGGCAACCGAACCATCCAGCCACCGCGCTCCGATCCAAGCCCGCAAAGTGTTGACTTCTGGCACCTGATTCCCGAGGCGGCGAAGGCGAGCATGGCTGCACACACCCGCCGAGGAACACCACCATGCGTCGTCACCTGATCCCCGCCCTGGTCCTGATCGTCCTGGGCACGCTGTTCCTGCTCGACAACCTGGGCTTTTCCACTTTCGACGCGGGCCACCTGATCAGCACCTGGTGGCCGCTGCTGCTGATCCTGGCCGGCGTCAACCTGCTGCTCAAGCGCATGGGCGGCGATACCGCGACCTGCCGGAACTGATCAACCAAAAGAAAAGGCGCCGCACCTGCGTGCGACGCCTTGTTCCTGCACCGCCAGCGTGGAAGCGCTGGCGAACACCGTGGTGAACTCAGGTCCGCGGCAGGGTCACGCCGGTCTGGCCCTGGTACTTGCCGCCGCGATCCTTGTAGCTGGTTTCGCAGACTTCATCGGATTCGAAGAACAGCATCTGCGCCACGCCCTCGTTCGCATAGATGCGCGCCGGCAGCGGTGTGGTGTTGCTGAACTCCAGGGTCACGTGGCCTTCCCATTCCGGCTCCAGTGGCGTGACGTTGACGATGATGCCGCAGCGCGCGTAGGTGCTCTTGCCCAGGCACACCACCAGCGTGCTGCGCGGGATGCGGAAGTATTCCACCGTGCGCGCCAGCGCGAAGCTATTGGGCGGGATGATGCACACGTCCGATTCAATATCCACGAAGCTGCCACTGTCGAAGTGCTTCGGATCGACAATCGTGGAGTTGATGTTGGTGAACACCTTGAACTCGCGCGAGCAGCGTACGTCGTAACCGTAGCTGGACGTGCCGTAGCTGACGATGCGGTGGCCGTCGGCATCATGCTTGATCTGGCCCGGCTCGAACGGCTCGATCATGCCCTGCTCTTGCGCCATGCGCTTGATCCAGCGGTCGCTCTTGATGCTCATTCGGTGCTCGTTCCCTTGGGGTAGTGCGGTGCGAAAGACTGCATTGTAAGGGCGCCGGAACAGGCTGTCCCGGCAAGCATTCAGACCAGCGAGGACGCAATCGGCATCGATGCGCGCGGGCGCTTGTCCAGTTCGGCAATCAACGCCACGGCGGCATCGCGGTAGGCCTGGGCCACCGGCGAATCCGGCGCGGCGACCACCACCGGCTCACCGGCGTCGCCCTGCTCGCGGATGCGGATGTCCAGCGGCAGCGATCCCAACAGCGGTACGCCGTAATGGGTGGCCATCGCCAGCCCGCCGCCCTGGCCGAACAGGTGTTCGACATGCCCGCAATTGCTGCACACATGCTGGGCCATGTTCTCGATGATGCCCAGCACCGCCACCTCGACCTTGTCGAACATCTTCAAGGCCTTGCGCGCGTCCAGGGTGGCGATGTCCTGCGGCGTGGTGACGATCACCGCCCCGGCCACCGGGATCTTCTGCGACAGGGTCAGCTGGATGTCCCCCGTGCCCGGCGGCAGGTCGATCAGCAGATAGTCCAGGTCACCCCACAGGGTGTCGTTGAACAACTGGGTCAGCGCCCCGGTCGCCATCGGCCCGCGCCAGATCATCGGCGTATCCGGGTCGATCAGGAACCCGATCGACATGGTGTCCAGGCCAAAGGCCCGCATCGGCTCGATCGACTTGTTGTCCGGGCTGTCCGGCTTGCCCGACAAACCCAGCATGGCCGGGATGCTCGGCCCATAGATATCCGCATCCAGCACGCCCACCCGGGCACCCGTGGCCGCCAGGGCCAGCGCCAGGTTCACGGCCGTCGTCGATTTGCCCACCCCGCCCTTGCCGGAACCCACGGCAATGACGTTGCGGACACGGGGATGGGGCTGCAGGCCGCCCTGGGGCCGATGTGCGGGAGTGTTCATCCGCTCATTGTCCTGGAATCGGATTGCTTACTCACCTGCGACAAGTCGTTTTCGCGAGACTGACTGGTGGATGACATCTTTTTAATTTGTGACTTACATCACATTTTCAACGGAAACTTTCTCGCCGCTCCCGATGAATGCCATGTTAATTTCGCGTTGTGATGGATTGCGTCACACAAAGTGACATACGGCCATGGACTGGCACCTTGCAATGACAAATGACACTTTTTTAGGGGATTTAACTCAATGTCTCGCACGCGCCATACCCCGAAACGGAGCCGCCTGACGGCTGCTGTCTTCACCGCTCTCCTGCTGCCAGCTGCTGCCTTCGCGCAGGACGCGGCATCCTCCGATACCGAGACCAAGAATCTCGACAAAATCACGGTCACTGGCTCGTTGATCCCACAGTCCCAGATTGAGACTGCTACGCAGGTCATCACGATCAATGCCGAAGACATCCACGCACGCGGATATACAAGCGTGATCGACATCCTGCGTTCCAGCAGCTTGGCGAGCGGTGGCGTTCAGGGTGGCGAGACTTCAGCAAGCTTCACACAGGGCGCCGAGACAGTCAGCATGTTCGGCCTGAAGCCGTCCTACACCAAATTCCTGATCAACGGGCGCCCGATGGGCAACTATCCAGCCCTGTACAACGGCACAGATGCCTTCAACAGCGTCAGTGGCATCCCGATTGACGCCGTCGAGCGCGTGGAAATCCTTCCAGGTGGCGCGTCTTCGCTGTACGGCTCCGACGCGCTGGCTGGCGTGGTCAATTTCATTCTGAAAAAAGACTACGAAGGGACCACGCTGAACGTTCGCGGCGGAACCTATACCGAAGGCGGCGGCAATGCTGTCCGCCTCAGCCTGACAAATGGCTTCAACGCGTTTGATGATCGCCTGCACGCTATCACCTCAGTCCAGTATGAGAATTCCAAGCCGATCTGGGGCTACCAGCGGGATTTGACCGACTCGACCAACACTGATGGCTACAGCGCTTCACCTGCCTCGCGAGACTATTTGGTCTACGGTTATCGGCAAATCTCGGAGAACGGCCTCGGCAGCAACGGCTATCTGTTTCCTGACGGGGTGGATTGCTCCGCCGTAACCTCGCAGTTCGGCGGCACCGAGAGCTACCAGACGCGTGCTGGCTACGGCAACTATTGCGGTTCGAACTATGCTCCCGGCTATCGCACGGTCAAGAATGGGAAGGAGGCACTGCAGCTTTACAACCGCACTACCTTCAACGTCAACGACAACTTCGACCTGTACGGTGAAGTGCTTTATAGCCATACCGCCGCCGAGTATGCAGCCGGCAGCAGCTACACCTGGTGGGGTACTGGCGTTAAATACGGCTACTACTATGACCCGGATTACGACAGCCTGCTAAATCTGCAGCGTGCGTTCTCGCCCGAAGACATCGGCGGCGCAGGCTACAAGAACATCATGGACAAAGACACCACCAATAGCTACACAGTCACGCTTGGCGGCAAGGGGTCATTCGGCGAGAGCTGGGATTACGACATCGGCTTCACTCGCAACGAAACCAAACTGGAATCCCGTAATTTCGTGCGCTGGGCAGACAAGATCAATGCCTATTTCGACGAACATGTCCTTGGTCCGCAGCTCGGCCTGGATCCGTACTTCGATGCTTATCCAGTGTTCCGCCCCGACTACGCGGCTTTCTACAGCGTAATGTCGCCCCAGGACTTCGCCAGCTTTACCGGCTATGGCACGGCCAAGTCCAAGACCTGGGATGATACTTTCCGCGCCCAGTTGACCAGCACCGACCTGTTCTCACTGCCTGCTGGTTCTGCCGGTTTGGCCGTCGCAGTAGAAGCCGGGAATGAAGGCTGGGACTACCAGCCGATCCCCGGCATCATGGAAGGAGCGGTATGGGGCACCACTGACGTTGCCGGTTCCGGCCATCGCACCAAATATGCGGCCATGGCCGAACTGCGTGTGCCCATCGTCGATTCACTGACCGCGTCGGTGTCCGGTCGTTATGACGCATATGATGCCTACGGCACCAAGATCGACAAGGCAACCTGGAGCGCCAGCTTAGAGTTCCGCCCAATCGACAGCCTGCTGTTCCGTGGCAAGTACGGCACAGCCTTCAAGTCGCCGACGCTGCCCGATCAGTTCCAGGGCTTGAGCGGCTCGTACTCGTACGCAACCGACTATTACAACTGCGGCTTGGAAGGCTACACACCTGCCGATACCGATGGCTGCTCGGCACGCTATGACAACGCTCAGTACTTCGGTACCAAGGAGGGCAATCCTGACCTGGAACCGATCACCGCCGACACATGGAGTATGGGCGTGGTCTGGGCTCCAAGCGCGAACTTCTCGCTGGGTGTGGACTACTACAGTTGGGACATCAAGAATGAAGTCGACCAGCTCAGTACAGATCAGATCCTGCTGCAGGAGTACTACTGCCGGAATGGAGAGGCTGGCGCCGGCATCATCTCCTGCGATAACGCTTATGCGTGGGTGACCCGTGGTTCGGACGGCTCACTTCAGGAGGTCTATACACCGCGCATCAATGTCGCACGACAGAAATTGCAACTCTTCACCGTCAGCAGTAAATACCTGCAGGACATTGGGCGTTTCGGCCAACTCATGTTCTCGGCCAATTACACCAATAAGCGTAAACATGAACTGCAGTCTGACAGCACCCAGCCATTCACCGATCTGATCAACGATCCATATGCCAACTGGGTTTACGACGCCGGTCCAAAATGGAAAGCTGACGCCTCTCTGGCTTGGAGCGTGTCCCGCTGGACCAGCACTCTGTACGCCAACATGCTGGGTGCCACACCCAACTATCTGGCCTACGCCCAAGACAGCTGGGACTACGTGCACTCCTCAGGTGCCAAAGCAGGAAAGTGGGGAACCTACACCACGTTTAACCTGAGCGTGGATTATCAAGCGCAAGAAAATCTGCGCCTTTCCCTGCAAGTCAACAACATCGGCAACAAGCTCCCCGACGGCCAGGCTTATAACTACCCAGGCACATCGACCACGCCATATAACAACTACATCTATAGTGTCTATGGTCGCTCTGTGTTCGCCGAACTCCGCTATGACTTCGGCAAGTGATCGCCTGACTCATTGAACGTATGCTTGGAGGCCCCGGAAACGGGGCCTCTTTTTTTCTCTATCAAAATCGGAGCCAACAGGCATGGAGGACTTACGCCAACGCTATGTCGCGGCAGTGGATGCCCTGAATCGACGTCAATGGCTACGAGCCAGACAACTCGCCGAGTCACTATTGCCACAGCTACCCCAACACGCTGGCGTGCATTTCGTTATCGGCGTGGCCGCGCTTGAACAAGTCACCCTCAAAGATGGCTTCCGCCATCTGCTGATGGCAACGAAACTGAGCCCGCAGCGCACCGACTATGCGGCGCAATTTGCTCGTTTGCTTCTGGAATGCCATCAACCTCCGGAAGCATTAAAAGAAGCAGAGCGGGCCATGAAGTTGCCCGGCTCAGACCCAATGACACTCAACACGCTGGCCGTGGTGTTTACCCGCTGTGCGGAACATGCCAGCGCCGCAAATGCCTTCCGTCGAGCGGTTGAACTGGCGCCGGATCAACCCAGCCTGCATTTCAACCTGGCAACTTCACTCATGGCCATTGGCGAGATCGACGGAGCCATCCAGGCATGTGAGACCTGTATCCGCTTGCAGCCACGTTATTGGCGAGCACACCTGACCTTAGCGCAACTTTCGCGGCAGACGGCTGAAAACAACCACGTCGATCGATTGCAGGCTCTACTTCAATACGACGTGGATCCCGAAGCACAGCTCTATCTGAACTTGGCGCTGGAGAAGGAATACGACGACCTCGGGCAGCCTGAGAAAGCAATGTCCTACCTGATCTCCGGAAAATTGGCATGGCAGCCCCGCCTCGATCGATCAGGGCCGGAAGACAGTGCCCTATTCGATTCGATCATTGAAGCCAGTACAGACATCCTGCCAGCCGGCACTCGGGGACAACCTGGAAAAGCCCCCATCTTCATCATGGGAATGCCACGTAGTGGCACGACGCTGCTGGAACGTATCCTCTCATCACATTCCATGGTGCATTCGGCTGGCGAACTCCAGCAGTTTCCAGTGGCCTTCAAGAAGGCATCTGGCGTGCACTCGCCATGGATGTTGGATCCACAAACCTTGGCCGCTGCCAAGCATATCGACTGGGCAGCCTTGGGCCAAGACTACCTGCAAACCACACGCACCATGTCTGGCAAAACGCCATCATTCATCGACAAGCTACCGCATAACTTCCTGTACGCGGGTTGGATCGCCCAAGCATTGCCAGAAGCAAAGATCATCTGCTTGCGGCGTGATCCAATGGATACCTGCATCGCCAACTTCCGTCAGCTGTTCGCGATGTCGGCGTCGTACAACTATTCCTTTGACCTTCTCGACTGTGGACGCTACTACATCGGCTTTGACCGCCTGATGGCCCACTGGCAAAAATTACTACCCGGCCGCATTCTCGAAGTTAACTACGAGGACATCGTGACAAACCAGGTCCAGAGCACCCATCGATTATTGGAATTCTGTGAACTTCCTTGGGAAGACGCCTGCCTTAGCTTCGAACATAATTCCTCTCCAGTTTCCACCGCCAGCGCCATCCAAGTGCGCTCACCGATTTATCGCAGCTCGATGCAACGCTGGAAGCGCTATGGTCCGATGGTTGATGGCTTACGCGATGTGCTACGAGCTGGGGGCGTTGTGGTTGATGGCAAACCCGCAACTGACACTAGGCCGGCCAACGGTTAGTGCCCGCGTTCGGCTGCTGCCGAACCAACGGCCTCTAGGAAGACCATACCCATACGCCGAGGTATGCTGATATAAATGCATAGCCAACACGGCAGCACACGACATCCCTGGGAGGGGCTATGCGAATCATTCTGAAGAACTCACTATTTGCCCTGCCCTTGCTGATGTTCTGCAGCAGCGCGATGGCGGCCGATGGCGCCGTTGGCCGCTGGAAGACCATCGATGACAAGACCGGTGAGGTGAAGTCGATCGTGGAGATCACCGAGGCCAGTAATGGCAGCGGGTTGACCGGCAAGGTCGTGGAGATCCTGAAGTCGGACAAGGGGCCGAATCCGGTCTGCGACGGCTGCTCGGGCGAGCGCAGGAACAAGCCGATCAAGGGCATGACCATCCTGTGGAACCTCAAGCCGGACGGCGCCAACGAATGGGCCGGCGGTACGATCCTGGACCCGGCCAACGGCAAGACCTACAAGTCCAAGATGGAACTGCAACCCGGCGGGGAGAAGCTGGATGTTTCCGGCTGCATCACCTTTCATCTGCCGCGCGCAGACCTGGGTCCGCGAATAACGCCAGCCAGCACAACGCAAGCCCAGGACGGCCCGGCATCGCCCGGGCCGTCCTGCGTTCCAGGGCCTGCGGCGCACCCATGCGATAATCGGCGACCCCAGCCGTTTGACCGCCATGACCCGCACCGCACTCGTCAGTACCGCCCTGCCCTACGCCAATGGGCCCCTGCACCTCGGCCACCTGGTCGGCTACATCCAGGCCGATGTCTGGGTCCGCGCCCGCCGCCTGCGTGGCGACAAGACGTTCTTCGTCTGCGCCGACGACACCCATGGCACGCCGATCATGCTGGCCGCAGAAAAGGCCGGGGTCACCCCGGAAACCTTCATCGCCAACATCCAGGCCAGCCACGAGCGCGATTTCGCCGCCTTCGGCGTGGCCTTCGACAACTACGATTCGACCAATGGCGACACCAACCGCGAACTGACCGAAGCGTTCTACGCCAAGCTGGAACAGGCCGGCCATATCAGCCGCCGCAGCGTGGCCCAGTTCTACGACACGGCCAAGGGCATGTTCCTGCCGGACCGCTACATCAAGGGCACCTGCCCCAACTGCGGCACGGCCGACCAGTACGGCGACAACTGCGAGAACTGCGGTGCGACCTATGCCCCGACCGAACTGATCGAGCCGCGCTCGGTGTTGTCCGGCGTGGCGCCGGAAATCCGCGATTCGGAACACTTCTTCTTCGAAGTCGGCCACTTCGACGGCTTCCTGCGCGAGTGGCTGGCCGGCGATGTCGCCCGCCCGGGCGTCAAGGCCAAGCTGATGGAATGGTTGGATGCCGAAGGCGGCCTGCGCGCGTGGGACATCTCGCGCGATGCGCCGTATTTCGGCTTCCAGATCCCCGGCCAGCCCGGTAAGTATTTCTATGTGTGGCTGGACGCGCCGATCGGCTACCTGTCCAGCTTCAAGAACCTGTGCGCGCGCATCGGCGAGGACTTCGCGCCGCACCTGGCCGCGGGCACCGATACCGAACTGCACCACTTCATCGGCAAGGACATCGTGAACTTCCACGGCCTGTTCTGGCCCGCGGTGCTGCACGGCACCGGCCATCGTGCACCGACGCGCCTGCACGTCAACGGCTACCTGATGGTCGACGGCGCGAAGATGTCCAAGTCGCGCGGGACCTTCGTCATGGCCCGCACCTACCTGGATGTGGGCCTGGAGCCGGAGGCGCTGCGCTATTACTTCGCAGCCAAGTCTTCAGGCGGCGTCGACGACCTTGACCTGAACCTGGGTGACTTCGTCGCGCGCGTCAACGCGGACCTGGTCGGCAAGTTCGTCAACCTGGCCAGCCGTTGCGCCGGCTTCATCGGCAAGCGCTTCGACGGAAAACTGGCCGACACCTTGCCCGATGCAGCGCAGTACGCGCGCTTTGTCGAAGCACTGGTGCCGATCCGCGAAGCCTACGAACGCAACGATGCCGCCGCGGCCATCCGCCAGACCATGGCGCTGGCCGACGAGGCCAACAAATACATCGACGAACACAAGCCGTGGGTCATCGCCAAGCAGGAAGGAAGCGATGCGCAGCTGCAGGCGGTGTGCACACAAGGCCTGAACCTGTTCCGCGTGCTGGCCGCCGCGCTCAAGCCGGTCCTGCCGCGCACCAGCGCCGAAGCCGAGGCTTTCCTGTCCGCCCCCGTGCAGACCTGGGGCGACCTGGATGCACCGCTGACCGCGCACGTCATCCAGCCCTACACCGCGCTGTTCACCCGGATCGACCCGAAACTGATCGACGCCATGACCGACGCTTCCAAGGACACACTGGCGCCAACCGCGGCCGCACCGGTCGCGGCCAAGCCGCAGGACAAGAAGAAGGATGCCGCGCCGGCACCTGCTGCAGCCGAAGGATCCGCCTTCATCGGCATGGATGACTTCGCCAAGCTCGACCTGCGCATCGGCAAGGTGCTGGTGTGCGAGTTCGTCGAAGGCTCGGACAAGTTGCTGCGCTTCGAACTGGACGCGGGCGATCTTGGCAAGCGCCAGATCTTCTCCGGCATCCGCGGCAGCTATGGCGAGCCGGACAAGCTGGTCGGCCGCAGCGTGGTGTTCATCGCCAACCTCGCGCCGCGCAAGATGCGCTTCGGCGTGAGCGAAGGGATGATCCTGTCGGCCGGTTTCGATGGCGGCGCACTCGCCCTGCTCGATGCCGATGACACCGCCCAACCCGGCATGCCGGTGCGCTGAGTCGCATAAGCAGCGCATACGACGGCGCCAGCGCAGCCCCCCTGCGACTGGCGCCGTTTTCTTTCCTGCCACGGAAGCGACGCATGCAGCTGGCCCTGTTCGATTTCGACCACACCATCACCCATACCGATACCTATTCGGGGTTCCTGCGGCGCGTCGCAACTCCGGCACAGCGCAGCAGTGCCTGGCGCACGCTGGGTCCGTGGCTGGCCGCGTATCGCATGGGACTGGTGTCCGCACCCAGCATCCGTGCGCGTGTCACGCACAAGGTCTTCGGTGGGCGCCACCTGGATGAAATCACCGCGCAGGGCCAGCCGTATGCCAATGCCGTGCTGCCTTCGCTGGAACGGCCGGAGATGATGCAACGCATCGACTGGCACCAGTCGCAGGGGCACACCGTCGCGGTCGTGTCTGCGTCGCTGGACCTGTACCTGCAGCCGTGGTGCCAGGCGCGCGGCCTGGAATGGATCTGCAACCGGCTCGAACACCACGATGGCCTGCTGACCGGGCGTTACGCCGACGAAGACTGCGGCCCGCACAAGGCGCGGCTGATCCAGGCGCGCTACGATCTGCACGGCTTCGAACGCATCCACGCCTACGGCGACAGCCGCGAAGACCGACCGATGCTGGCATTGGCCCACGAGCGTTGGTTCTGCGGAAAGCGCATCCCCTGATTCACTGCACCACCCTGCCCAGCCAACGCCAAGCACCATGACCTCGCCCGCTCCATCACTGATCGAACGCCTCGACCGCCTGCTGCCGCAGACCCAGTGCGGGCAATGCGGCTTCGATGGCTGCCGCCCGTATGCCGAGGCGATGGCGCAGGGCGAGGCTGGCGTGGAGCGCTGCCCGCCCGGCGGCGATGCCGGCGCACGCGCATTGGCAAGCCTGCTCGGTACTGCCCCGCTGCCCTACGACCGTAGCCGCGGCGCGCACCTTGCACCGGAAGTCGCATTGATCGTCGAGGCCGATTGCATCGGCTGCACCAAATGCATCCAGGCCTGCCCCGTCGATGCCATCGTCGGTGGTGCCAAGTTCATGCACACCGTCCTGGCCGACCGCTGCACCGGCTGTGGGCTGTGCATCCCGCCATGCCCGGTGGACTGCATCGTGATGTTGCCCGCCGCCTGACACGCTCAGGCGAGTGCTTCATTCGCCTTGTTTGCAGGCATTGCACAACCGTTGCACGTCATAGCCTTTCGCCCGCAGCTTCTCGACCACACCATCGCTGCCGAGCAGATGCAGCGCGCCGACCACGACCAGGGTGTCGTCATCCCCCGGGCCACGCAGGCGGGCTTCCAGCTTGGGCAGCCAGGCGTCGTTGCGCTGGACGTTGATGCGCTGGTAGAGCGCGGGATATTCGCGCTTCATGTCGGCGGCCAGGCCGTCGCGCAGGGTAGCGACATCGCCAGCGCGCCAGGCCGCGTGCAGGCGTTCGGTTTCATTGGCGCCAGTGCTACCCGAATCATCCAGCGTCTCGGCCAGGTACTGCTCCTGTTCGGCTGGCGACATGCCATCGAGCATGTCGATCTGCTGCTGGCCACGTTCCAGTCCCGTGACCGGCTTGCCAGCCTGCCTGGCAAGATCGATGAAGTGCATGTCCAGGCCGAGCCGCGCGTCCAGCCCTTGCTTGGCCATTTCCTGCACGCTGATCGAGGTCGCCACCAGCCATGGCTCCAGGTGCTGCAGCGCGTCCAATGGCAGGTTGTTGGCCTGCGCGTAGTCCTGCAGCGACTTCCAGGTGGCCGGCTCGAGATGCTGCTGCAGGGAGTCGCCAGCGGGTAGCTGCGCCGCGGCCAGCATGGCCTGCCCCAGTGCTGGCGAGGTCAGTTCATCGGAGGAGAGTTCCAGCACCAGTTGCTCGGCGTCGGCGAAGGCCGCATCGACTTCCGGTGACAAGGGATAGTCCTGCGGCTTGAGCAGGTGGAACGAACCCAGCAGGTACAGCGCGTGCTGCCCATGCGTGACCTTCCACAGCAGCGGCACCGGTGGCGCCGACGCCGCGGGCACTGCAAAAGCAGGACACGCCACGGCCAACAGCAGGCCAAGCAACACACCACAGCGTTGGAACATGCGACAACCGCCCTTGAGTCAGTGAGAGCCCACCGGCCCGGTGTACATTTTTTCGCCAGCATCGACCAACAGATCCAGACGGTTTTCCGCTGGTGGCAAGGGGCAGGTGGCGAACTGCGTGAACACGCACGGCGGGTTGTAGGCGCGGTTGAAATCCAGCACGACCTTGCCCGATGCATCCGGCAAGGCCGCATCAAGGAAGCGACCCGGCGGAATAGGACCCGTGGCCACTGGTGCGGTCGGCCATGACGAAGAACAGGCCGCCGTCGTCGCCCTCCATAGCGGTCAAGCGATACGGCTTGCCGTCATGCTGGAACTCGACCACGCCCGGACTGGGCGCAGCGATCGTGTTGCCCACCATGTCCGTGAACGACAGCGTGCTGCCAGCGGGGCTGGCAATGAACCTGCCCTCGATCCGCCACGCCGGCGCTGGCTGCCAGTAATCCAGCTGGGTGAAGTTCACCCGCGCCGGCGCATTGGCACTCTTGAGACGCAGGCCGAAACGCGGGCCGCGGCGGATCAACGTCACCTGGTCTGCCGCGTCATCGAAACCGATCACGGTCGCCGGGCCATTTGGTGCATAGACCAATTCGACGCGGCGCGTGAGCGGCTGGCCGTCAGCAGTCATCGCCACGCCGCGCTCGGGGGTGAAGAACACCTTGTCGCCGTCGCGCTGCACCAGTCCCAGTTTGGGCGGGCCGACTTCCAGCTTGATGCCGCTGCCATCGCCACTGCCGATGTAGTGCGCCTTGAGTTCCAGCCAGTGCAGGCCAACCAGGCTGGTCCAGCCATCGGGCGCCAGCAACCCCTCGCGACGCTCGGTCTGCCAGATGGCGTTGTCGGCCAGGAACGTGACGTCCGACGTGATGCCCTTTTCCGCGGGTGGCGCAGCCTTGTCGCTGCAGCCCGCCAACGCCAGCATCACCGCTGCCAGCCACGCCCCTGTCGTGTGTCGCATCAACGCCCCCGTAGAAACCACTTGTCGATTTCGGCCAGGCCGAAGTGCGCCCAGGTCGGACGGCCATGATTGCATTGGCCGGAACGCTCGGTGATTTCCATGTCGCGCAGCAGCGCGTTCATCTCGGGCACCGTCAGCTTGCGATTGGCACGCACGGCGCCATGGCAGGCCATCGTGGACAGCAGCTCATCGCGCGCGGCCGACACACGCCGGGTCTGGCCGTGTTCGCGCAGGTCGGCCAGCACGTCGCGCAACAGCGCGCCGGGTTCGGCATGGGCCAGCAGCGCGGGCACGCTGCGCACGCTCAGGCTCTGTGGCCCGCTGCGGGTCACGTCGAACCCCAGCTCGGTCAGCGTGGCGCCTTCGCGCTCGGCCACGTCGGCTTCGCGTTCCGCCACGGCCAGAGTCATCGGCACCAGCAGCGGCTGTGCAGTCAGGCCGATGCCATCGTGCGCGGTCTTCAGGCGTTCGTAGCCGATGCGCTCGTGCGCGGCATGCATGTCCACCACGATCAGGCCCTGCGCGTTCTCGGCCAGGATGTAGATGCCATGCAGCTGGGCGATGGCATAGCCCAGCGGAGGCACGCCACCTTCGCCATCGTTGGCCGGCATCTGCAGCATTGCCGGTGCAGGTTCAGCCGAACGCATCGGCCCGCCGGAATACAGTGCGGCATACGCACTGGGCGCATCGGCCACGCGCAGGCCCAATGGCGACTGTTGTGAACCGGTCCACTGCAGGTGTGGCGGCATCACCGAGGGCGCGGCCATCCCGTAGGCGGCCTGCGCGAAAGGCGTCGACTGCGGCGGCGCTTCACTTTCCACGCCACCGGCGACCCCGGCACGCGTGCCGGCAAGCGCCTCCTGCAGCGTGCGATAGACGAAGTCATGGATCATCCGCGATTCGCGGAAGCGCACCTCGTGCTTGGCCGGGTGCACGTTGACGTCCACCCGCGACGGGTCCAGTTCCAGGAACAGCACATAGGCCGGCTGGCGGCCGTGGTACATCACGTCCTGGTAGGCCATCTTCACCGCATGGGCGATATTGCGGTCGCGCACCGAACGGCCGTTGACGTACACATACTGCTGGTCAGCGCTGGCGCGCGAATACGCCGGCTGCGCGATCCAGCCATGCAGGCGCAGGCCCGCACCGCTGTGCTCCACGCGCAGGGCATGCGCGGCGAACTCCTCGCCCAGGGTTTCATGCAGGCGCAGGGCCGGTTCGGTTTCGCCACCACCCTTGTAGCGGCGCGAGGCGCGGCCGTTGTGCGACACGCGCAGTTCGACGTCCGGGCGGGCCAGCGCCAGCGAGCGCAGCCATTCTTCGATATGGCTCAGCTCGGTGCGTTCGGCGCGCAGGAACTTGCGCCGCGCCGGCACGTTGTAGAACAGCTCGCGTACTTCCACCGTGGTGCCCTGCGCGTGCTGGCGTGGTGTCACCTCACCCACGCGGCCACCATCGACCTGCAACGTCGAACCATGTTCGTCATGCGCGCGGCGCGAACTCAAGGAAAAGCGGCTGACCGAGGCGATCGACGGCAGCGCTTCGCCGCGGAAACCCAGGGTCGCCACCGTTTCCAGGTCATCGAGCGAGGCGATCTTGCTGGTGGCATGGCGCGACACCGCCAGCGGCAGTTCTTCCGGGGCGATGCCGCCGCCGTCGTCGCGAATGCGGATCAGGCGGATGCCGCCCTCCTCCAAATCGATATCCACGCGCAGGGCACCGGCGTCCAGCGCATTTTCGACCAGCTCCTTGACCACGGATGCAGGACGTTCGACCACTTCGCCGGCGGCGATCTGGTTGATGAGGGTGTCGGGGAGTTGGCGGATCGGCACTGGGCGTAACGCGCGCGATGCGCGGTGTGGAAAACCAACCCGGATGATAGCCGACCCGTCGGTCCGCTTACGGCGCGCCGCCGCCGCGTTGGCCATCACTGGCGGCTGCTGCGCGCGCGGCGAACAGCGTACCCGGCGGCGGCTGACGGGTGAAGTAGGTTTCCACGCCCTCCAGCACCGCACTGGCGATCCCGCGCTGGAACTTGGGATCGGTCAGCTGCTTTTCTTCGGTGTAGTTGGAGATGAACGCGGTTTCCACCAGCATCGCCGGCATGTCCGAGGTACGCAGCACCGCGAAGTTGGCTTTTTCAAGGCTCGCCTTGTGCGAATTGCCGACCTGCTTGAGACCCGCCAGCACGTGGCCGGCAGCGTCTTCGGAAGCACGCATGTGGCCGCTCTGGGCCAGGTCGATCAGCACCGAGGACAGCGTGCTGTCCCCGGTCTGCAGCTTGTAGCCGCCGACCAGGTCCGACGAGTTTTCCTTGTCGGCCAGCCAGCGCGCGCGCTGCGAGGTCGCGCCCTTGAGCGAGAGCACGTACACCGACGAGCCGCTGGCGCTGCGGTTTTCCGCGGCGTCGGCATGGATCGAGATGAACATGTCGGCATGTGCCGCACGCGCCTTCACCGCCCGCTGGTTGAGTGGGATGAAGTAATCACCGTCGCGGGTCAGGTAGGACTTCAGGCCGGGGGTGGCGTCGATCTGCCTGGCCAGTTCGCGGGCGATGGCCAGGGTGACGTTCTTTTCGTACTTGCCGGTCGGGCCAATCGCACCCGAATCCTGGCCGCCGTGGCCGGCATCGATGGCGATCACCAGCGGCCGCATGCCGGCGCGCATCGCCAGCCTGGGTTGCGGCAGGACCGCGGCCGGGGCATCGGCAACCGTGGGCTTGGGTTCGACCGGTGCCGGACGGCCCGTGGCTATCGTCGTCCGGGGCGCGTCGGCTTGGGGAACGGAAGCCGCCTGCACGCTGGCACCGGGCACCGGCTGGCCCGCCAGGATGGCCGCAGGCGACAGCTCACCCGGCGTGGCCACCGCAGCCACGGGCTGTGAAGGCGCCGGCGCGGGCGGAACCGCGCTTGCCTGGCGAACGGCATCGGCAGTGAGCGCCGAAGTGGCCTGTGCGGCCGACACCGTCGGCACGGACGGCTTCGGCACGCTGGCGGCAACCGTCTGGCCGTCGCCCGGCCACTCGATCACCAGCCGCGACTGCGTGCCGCTGCCTTCCATGCGCGGGGTCATCGCCTTGACCGACGAGGCCAGGTCGAACACCACCCGGAACGTGCCCGGCACCGGCTGGCCGATGCGCACCGCGGTGACCACGCCCGTGGCGGCCGGCAGCTTGAGCTGCTTCAGCGCCGAGGAATCGGGAAGGTCGACGACCAGGCGGTCGGGACCGGCCAGGGAAATGGTCTTGAACTTGCCAGAACCCAGCAGCGCGATTTCAGCGCGGGTGCCGGTGGCGCCGTTGACCAGGTTGATACCACTGACTTCACCGGCAAACGCCGGCGACAGAGCGCCCTGGAGCAGCATGGCGCCCCCCAAAACGATTGCAGCAGCGGATTTCCCCATTGGCATGGATCGGATTCAAGCATTAACGATCTGCCAATGCAACCCGTTTTTCCCTTAATAATCCGTGACCTGCCGGAACTTCCTCTGGCGGATAGGGAGGAGAGACCCCTAACTGGCCCTGTGTGCCAGCCGCTCCAGCCAGCCACGACCGGCACTCGACCCCGCTTCCAGCCGGACGCTGCGCCCGTCGCCATCGATGGCCAGGTAGATTTCCAGATCCGGCGGCGGCAGGCCGCTGCGGCCCTTTTCCGGCCATTCGATCAGCCACAGCGTAGCCACGGCTTCGTCCAGACCCAGGAAATCCAGCTCGCTGGCATCGCCCAGCCGGTACAGGTCCAGGTGCCAGGCTTCGCCGCCCTCGACCGGGTAGCGCTCGACCAGGGTGTAGGTGGGGCTGCGGATCGCACCGGTCACGCCCAGCCCGCGCAGCAGGGCACGGGCGAGGGTTGATTTCCCCGCGCCCAGGTCGCCATGCAGATGCACGGACGCCAGTGGCGGCCGGGTCTTGGCCAGTGCGGCGCCAAGCTGTGCGGTGTCTTCGGCGGTCGCCAGGTGCAGCTGCATCAATGAGGTTCCGGGTTGGCCAACGGTTGCAGATGATCGAACAGATCGGTGGCCAGCAGTCCACGCTGACCACGCCGGGCGGCTGCGTCGCCGGCCATGCTGTGCAGCAGCGCACCGGCGCTGGCGGCTTCGAAGGCAGGCAAGCCCTGTGCACGCAGCGCGGCGATCACGCCGGTCAGCACATCGCCCATGCCGCCAGTGGCCATGCCGGGATTGCCCGCACCGATCACGCGCGGAATCTGGCCCTCGCTGGCGACCAGCGTGCCGGCGCCCTTCAAGACCACCGTAGCTTGCAACTGGTGACAGAGTTCGGCGGTCGCGCCGAAGCGGTCGGCCTGGACGTTGGCCGTCGAGCGACCAAGCAGGCGCGCAGCCTCACCTGGGTGCGGGGTCACGATGGCATCGCGCAGGGTGCGCGGCGCAGTGGCGATCAGGTTGAGCGCGTCGGCATCGAGCACCAGCGGCTTGCCGGCCTCCAGTGCCAAGCGCAGCAGCGCCCTACCCCAGTCGCCCTGGCCCAGGCCGGGACCGATGGCGATCACGTCCGCGGCATCAAGCAGTGGCTGCAGATCGCTGCCGGACTCAACCGCGTGGGTCATCGCTTCAGGCCGGCGAGCCAGCAGCGGAACGACATGTGCCTTGCGCGTGGCCACGCTGACCAACCCGGCACCGCTGCGCAACGCGGCTTCGGCCGCCATTGCGATGGCGCCACCGTGACCGAGATCGCCGCCGATGACCAATACGCGCCCGCTCTCGCCCTTGTGCGTATCGCGGCGGCGCGGACGCAGCCAGTGCGACAGCGTTGCAGGTTCCAGCAGCTGCGCCTTGGGTGCGCTCATCTGCAACAGATCGGCCGGGACGCCCAGCGCATCCAGCAACAGTTCACCCGCATGCTCCAGGCCAGCACCGGTATGCAGGCCATGGTGGCGGACGATGAACTGCAGCGTCGCCTGCGCGCGCGCCGCCGTACCCGGTGCTGCGGCCAGCGATGCATCGATGCCACTGGGCACGTCCAGCGCGAATACCGGCGCGGGCTGCGCATTGATGGCTTCGATCAACTCGCGCGCCTCACCTTCCGGTGCGCGTGCCAGGCCGATGCCAAACAGCGCATCCACCACCACATCCGCCAATGGGAACTGCGCGGGAAACAATGCAATCCGTCCGCCGGCGGCTACGTATTCGGTGCAGGCGCGCTGGGACAGCCCGGTCCGCGGCGTGTGGTCCTGCAGATGCAGCACCACCACCTCGCGGCGCGCCTGCAACGCCGCCAGCGCCAGCACATAGCCATCACCACCATTGTTGCCCGGCCCACAGATCACGGTAATGCGCTGCGCCTGCGGCCAGCGGTCCCGCAGCACCTGCCACGCGGCGCGACCGGCACGCTGCATGAGTTCGAAGGCACCACCAGCCAGGCGTGCGCTGGCCTGCTCGTCCAGGGCACGCGCCGCGGCACTGCCATGCAAGGGAATCAAAGCCGTCATGGCGCGCGATTCTATACTTGCGCGCATGAGTGCTTCATCTGCCGCCGCTCCCGATCCCCACGCCCTGGCGGCGCGCATCCGCGTGCTGTCGCGCGAGCTGGGGTTCCAGCGCTGCGGCATCGCCGGAATCGAACTGGGCCAGGACGAAGACCACCTGCGCAGCTGGCTGGCCGAAGGCCTGTATGGATCGATGGACTGGATGGCCCGCCACGGCGACATGCGCGCGCGCCCAGCCGAGCTGATCCCCGGCACGCTGCGGGTGATCTCGGTGGGCCTGGACTACGGCCGCAACGATAGCGACGACGCCTGGACCACGCTGGCCAACGGCGAACGTGCCTACGTGGCGCGTTATGCGCTGGGCCGCGATTACCACAAGCTCATGCGCAACCGCCTGCAGAAACTGGCCATGCGCCTGCAGGAGGAAGTCGGTCCGATCGGTCACCGCGTGTTCGTCGATTCGGCACCGGTGCTGGAACGCGCCCTGGCCCGCAATGCCGGGCTGGGCTGGATCGGCAAGCACACCTGCCTGATCGACAAAGACGGCGGCTCGTGGTTTTTCCTGGGCGAGATCTACGTCGACATTCCCCTGCCGGTGGATGCGCCGGCCAGCGCGCATTGCGGCACCTGCGTGCGCTGCATCGACGTGTGCCCCACACAGGCGATCATCGCCCCGCATCGGCTGGATGCGCGCCGCTGCATTTCGTACCTGACCATCGAACACGACGGTGCGATCCCCATCGAGCTGCGCAAGCCGATCGGCAACCGCATCTTCGGTTGCGACGACTGCCAGCTGGTCTGCCCCTGGAACAAGTTCGCCAAGCGCAATGACGAACCGGATTTCCGCGCCCGCAACGACCTGGATAGCGCCACGCTGCCGCAGCTGTTCGCCTGGGAAGAAGACGAATTCCTGCGTCGCACCGAAGGCTCGGCGATCCGCCGCAGCGGCCACGAGCGCTGGCTGCGCAACATCGCCGTGGCGCTAGGCAACGCGCCGAGTTCACCGGCCGTGATGGAGGCACTGGCCAGCCGCCGCGAACACGCTTCGCCCCTGGTGCGTGAACACGTCGGCTGGGCGCTGGCGCAGCACGAGGCCTGACGATTCGTCAGGCGCAAGCTCACCTGTAGAGCGGCGCTTGTGGCAATCCCATCTTGGGGACTCCGCTGCTCTTCGGACAGGGCGTATTTAAAGCCCCAGCGGAGCAAGCTCCGCCCTACGTAATAACAACAGTGGCGCGAACCAAACGTCCTGCGATTTCAGCGCGTGCGGATCTGTTCCAGCAACGCCTTGGTCACCGGATCGTCGGCTTCAGCTTCGCCCTTGAGCGCAGGCAGCAGGCCGCTGGCCAGCTGCTTGCCCAGCTCCACGCCGAACTGATCAAAGGCATTGATGCCCCAGGCCAGCGACTGCGCGTAGACGCTGTGCTCGTACATGGCGATCAGCGCGCCCAGCGACTGCGGGGTGAGCGCGTCGAGCAGGATCATCGTGCTCGGGCGGCCACCGGCGTAACTGCGATGCGGGTCGTCGCTGGACTGGCCATTGGCCAATGCTTCCGACTGCGCCAGCAGGTTGGACATCAGCGCGACGTGGTTCTCGGCATATGGATCGTCATTGTGGATGGTGCCGACGAAATCCAGCGGCACGATCTGCGTGCCCTGGTGCAGCGCCTGGAAGAAGCTGTGCTGCACGTCGGTGCCCGCCCCGCCCCACCACACCGGCACGGTGTCCACGTCCACCGGCGTGCCGTCGATGCGCGTGGACTTGCCCAGGCTTTCCATCACCAGTTGCTGCAGGTAATTGGGCAGCAGCGCCAGGCGCTGGTCGTAGGTCATCACGCCGTGCGCGGCATGGCCCAGCACGTTGCGGTTCCACACTGCGGTCAGCGCGTGGCGGATGGCCAGGTTGGATTCGGCCGGGGTTTCCAGCACGTGCTGGTCCATCAACGCGGCGCCATCGAGCAGCGCCTCGAACTGCTGGAAGCCGATCGCCAGCGCGATCGGGAAACCGACCGCCGACCACAGCGAATAACGCCCGCCGACCCAGTCCCACATCGGCAGCACGCGCTCGCTGGGAATATCGAACGCCTTGGCGGCACGATCGGGATTGGCGCTGACTGCGTACAGGCGCGCGCTGCCACCCAGCCAGTCGGCCAGGATCTTGCCGTTGAGCAGGGTTTCCTGGGTGCCGAAGGTCTTGGAAATCAGGATCGCGGCGGTGGTCGCAGGATTCAGGCCGGCCAGCGTTCGCTGCGCAGCGGCACCGTCGACGTTGGAGATGAAATGCACGCGCAGCTTCGGGGCGACCGGACGCAGTGCGTCGGCCACGTGGCGCGGTCCCAGGTCCGAGCCACCGATGCCGACGCTGACGATGTCGGTGACCTCGCTGGCTTCCAGCGCGGCGACCAGCCTGCCCATGTGTGCGCGCACGCTGGCCGCCTCTGCGTAGGCGTCCTGCGCGACCTTCGCGCCGGTCAGATTGCCGCGCAGCGCGGTGTGCAGCGCGGCGCGGCCTTCGGTCGGGTTGACGATCTCGCCGGTGAACAGCCGCTGGTAAGCCGCCTTCAGATCCAGGTCACTGGCCAGTGCATGCAACGCGGCCAGTGCGTCGCGGTCATAGCCCTGGCGCGCGAAACTGGCGTACAGCGGCCCGACGCGCAGCGCGAAGTCCGATGCGCGTGCAGGATCCTGTTCCAACAGCGCCGGGGCGCGGGTACCGCGCAGGCGCGCGGCATGGGACTGCAACGCATCGAACTTGGACATCAGGCCGCCTGCTTTGGGATGGACTCGTTGGTGTGGGTAATGCGGTTCTGCCCGTCCACGTACACCAGGGTGGGCTTGAACAGATCGGCTTCGGCTTCGCTCATGGAGGCGAACGCCGCGATGATGATGATGTCGCCAACCTGTACATGGCGGGCCGCGCCGCCGTTGAGCGAGATGATGCCGCTGCCTTCGTCGGCACGCAGGGCATAAGTGCTGAAACGGGCGCCATTGGTGACGTCCCAGATGTGGACCTGCTCGAACTCGCGGATGCCGGTGGCTTCCAGCAGGTTGCCATCGATGGCGATGGACCCTTCGTAGTTCAGCTCGGAATGGGTGACGGTGGCGCGGTGGATCTTGGTCTTGAGCAGGCTCAGTTGCATCGTCGTATCGGACTGCGGAAACAGGCCGGCGAGTCTAGCAGCGCAGGCCGCAAGCGGTGGTGCAACCACCGCGCGTTTCAGAATTCCAGATTGTCGATCAGGCGCGTACGCCCCAGGCGTGCGGCGATCAGCGCGACCTTGGAACCTGTATCACCAGCCGGCGGCTCGGACAGGTCCAGGCCACGCACCACGGTGTAATCCACCTCGTAGCCGGCGGTGGTCAGGCGTGCCCGCGCGGTGCGCTCCACTGCTTCACGCGGGGTACCCGCCAGCATCGCATCGCGCATTTCCTGCAGCGTGCGGCGGATCTCGGCGGCCCTGGGCCGCTCATCAGCGCTCAGGTATTGATTGCGCGAACTCATCGCCAGGCCATCGGCCTCGCGCACGATGCTGCCGCCCAGGATTTCCATCGGGAAGGCCAGGTCAGTGACCATCTGCCGGATCACGGCCAGCTGCTGGAAATCCTTCTTGCCGAAGGCCGCCACGTCCGGCGCCACCTGGTTGAACAGGCGGCTGACCACCGTGCACACGCCATCGAAATGGCCTGGACGGCATTCACCTTCCAGCACCGAACTCACGCCCGGCACGTGCACCTTGGCGGCCAGCTCGATCCCGAACGGATACATCGATTCGACCGTCGGCAGCCACAGCACGTCGCAACCGGCGCCTTCCAGGCCCGTCGTGTCGGCATCGGGCGTGCGCGGATAGCGGGTGTAGTCCTCGTTCGGCCCGAACTGGGTCGGATTGACGAACACGCTGGACACCACGCGATCGGCGTACTGCCGGGCCAGCATGATCAGCGAGTAATGCCCGGCGTGCAGGTTGCCCATCGTCGGCACGAAGCCCACGCGCAGGCCCTGCCGCTTCCAACCCGCCACGCGCGCGCGCAGGGCGTCCAGCTCGGTAATGGTTTCAATCATGGTGGCGCCCTTCCCGCGCGCATCGGTCACTGAAGCGAGCGCGTTCAATACGAATGCTCCGCGTCGGGGAAACTGCCGTCACGGACGGCCTCGGCATAGGTCCGTGCGGCACCGGCAACGGAGCCGCCTTCGGCCAGGAAATCCTTGACGAACTTGGGCCGGCGGTGGCCCATCTCCAGGCCCAGCAGGTCGTGCAGCACCAGCACCTGGCCATCGCAGTCCGGGCCGGCGCCAATGCCGATGGTGGGAATGTCCACCGCGGCGGTGATCCGCGCGGCCAGCGCCGAGGGCACGCACTCCAGCACCAGCAGCGTCGCACCCGCCTTGGCCACGGCGATCGCATCGGCAACGAGCTTTTCAGCTGCGGCCTCTTCGCGACCCTGCACGCGGTAGCCGCCGAAGGACAGCACCGACTGCGGGGTCAAGCCCAGGTGCGAGCACACCGGGATGTCGCGTTCAGTCAGGAAGCGGATCACCTCGAGCTTGTGGCCGGCGCCTTCGATCTTGACCATCTCCGCCCCCACCTGCAGCAACTGGGTGGACGCGGCCAATGCACGTTCGCGCGTGGCGTCGGCCTGGAACGGCAGGTCGGCCACCAGCAGCGCACGCTCCAGCCCGCGGGCCACGATGCGCGTGTGGTAGACCATCGCCTCGACCGTCACCGGCAGGGTGGAATCGTGGCCCTGCACCACCATGCCCAGCGAGTCACCGATCAGGATCAGATCGATGCCGGCGGCATCCAGGGTCTTGGCGAAACCAAAGTCGTAGCAGGTCAACATGACCAGCTTGCGGCCGTCCTGCTTGGCTTGGCGCAGGGCGGGAACGGTCCAGGGCTTGCTGTCGGCGTGCGTGCTCATAGCCAATCATTATCCACTCATAACGCGCGGATGGCGTCATGCCCCACGCGGAATGCAGCTTCTCGCACCGTGCCATGGCCGGCGATGCGCAGTTCCGATGCCACGTCAGCCAGCGGCACCAGCGCAAAGGCGCGCTCGTGCAGGCGTGGGTGCGGCACCTGCAGGCCTGGCAGTTCGATCACCGCCTCGCCGTAAAGCAGCAGGTCCAGGTCCAGCGTCCGCGGCCCCCAGCGCTGCTCGCGGCTGCGGTCACGGCCGAACTGGCGCTCGATCTCCAGCAGCGCATCCAGTAATGCCAGCGCGTCCAGCGTAGTGTCCACGCGCGCGGCGGCATTGATGAAGTCCGGCTGTGCTTCCACGCCCCAGGCCGGCGTCACGTACAGGGGCGAAGTTGCCACCAGCGTGGTGTCCGGCAGCTTGCCGATGGCGTCGAACGCGGCACGCAGCGTGCCCGCCGCATCGCCCAGGTTCGCCCCCAGGCCGATGCAGGCGGTGACCGCCACGGTCATTCCCCGCTGGCGCCTGACGCGCCGCTGCGGCGGCGACGCCGGCGGCGACGCTTGGACGGCACCGCATCCTCATCGGTGTAGCTGTCACCCGGCACATCCACGCCCAGCGCTTCGGACAGCTCCTCGCTGGTCTGGGTCTGGGCCTGGGTCCAGAACGCGACATCGGCAGCATGATCGGGCGAGGCCGACTGGCGCAGCACCAGGAAATCGAACGCGGCGCGGAAACGCGGGTGGGTCAGCAGGCGCGTCACGCGCTTGCGCTGGCGCTGCGAGAAGCGCGACTGCAGCAGCCAGATTTCCTGCATCGGCAGCGAGAACCGGCGCGGCAAGGCAATCGTGGTCAGCTGGTGCACGGTGACCCGGTCGGCGGCGCGGCGCGCAGCTTCTTCCGGATGGGTGCCCTGCGCCTGCAGCCCGATCAGCGCCTTGCAGTAGGCCGGCCACAGCAGCAACGCGAACAGGAACGCAGGCGAGACGGGTTCGTCATTGGCCACGCGCCGGTCTGTCCCAGCCAGGCCTTCCAGCACCATCCGGCGCAGGGCGCCGCTGCGGTTGGATTTGAGCGCGGCGGCACTTTCCGGCAGCAGCACGGTCAGCAGGCCAGTGCGCTCCAGGCCCTCGAAGCTGGCCACCGCATTGCCGGACAGGAACAGCTTCAGCACTTCTTCGAACAGGCGCGCTGGCGCAGCCTCGGCCAGCAGCGGCGCCAGCACCGGGATCGGCTCGGCCGACGGGCCATCGATGGTGAAACCGAGCTTGGCCGCCAGGCGCACGGCGCGCAGCATGCGCACCGGATCTTCGCGATAACGCTGCTCGGGATCGCCAATCAGCTTCATGCGCCGGGCCTGCACGTCCTCGAAGCCACCGCAGTAGTCGCGCACCGAGAAATCCTCGATCGCGTAATACAGCGCGTTGGCGGTGAAGTCGCGGCGGATCGCGTCGTCTTCGATCGTGCCGTAGACGTTGTCGCGCAGCAGGCGGCCATCTTCGTGTGTCTCGCGGTCGCCGCTGCCGTCGTCGCTATTGGCGCGGAAGGTGGCGACTTCGATGATCTCGCGGCCGAACACGACATGCGCCAGGCGGAACCGGCGGCCGATCAGGCGGCAGTTGCGGAACTGCTGCTTGACCTGTTCGGGCGTGGCGTCGGTGGCCACGTCGAAATCCTTAGGATGCTGGCCGACCAGCAGGTCGCGCACGGCGCCACCCACCAGATAGGCCGAGAAGCCGGCGTCTCGCAGGCGGTACAGCACGCGCAAGGCGTTGGGACTGATATCCCGGCGCGAGATCGTATGGTCTGCGCGGGGAATGACGATGGGCTGGAGTTCGGCGGTGATGATTGCGGCTTCCGTTGGTTTTTGAGCGGCCGACCCGATTGCCGGGGGGCCAAGCTGCCGATATACTAACCAGCTAAGCAGTCGTGGCCCAAACGCTCCCTTCGTCTAACGGTTAGGACGTGGCCCTCTCAAGGCTAAAATAGGGATTCGAATTCCCTAGGGAGCACCACCACTTCCTGCTTGGAACTGATCAGACCCGGCCAGCGCCGGGTCTTTTCGTTTGCGGCGCCTTTGCTGGCAACCGTGCCCGGCCAGGGACCGCCCCGGGCGCTTCCTATAGAATGCGCAGTCCCCTTGTCCGCAACACCGGAAGACCGCCATGCCCTTCGTCGTCACCGAGGCCTGCATCAAGTGCAAATACACCGACTGCGTCGAGGTGTGCCCGGTGGACTGCTTCCATGAAGGCCCGAACTTCCTGGTGATCGACCCGGACGAGTGCATTGACTGCACCCTGTGCGAGCCGGAGTGCCCGATCAACGCGATCTACCCGGAAGACGACGTACCAGCCGGCCAGGAAGCCTACGTGGCGCTCAACGCCGAACTGGCCAAGGCCTGGCCAGTGATCACCGTGCGCAAGGACCCACTTCCCGATGCGGCCGACTGGGAAGGCAAGACCGACAAGCTGCCGCTGCTGCAGCGCTGAGGCCCTCCCCCGATTCGGCGCTGGGCGCCGGGCCAGCAGTGACACCCAAAGAAAAAGGCGCCGATGGCGCCTTTTTCGTTCCTGCAGACCGCCCGGGCGATCAGGTCCCGCCGAGCTTGTTCTTCAGCTCGGCCATCAGGCGCGTGGATTCCGGGCCATTGGCCGGCACGCCGCGCGGATCGACCGCCGACACGTAGGTGCCCGAGGCGATTTCCGACACGCGGACCAGGAAGCTCACGCCCTGGTAGGACACGTCGTAGCTGCCCAGCAACTGCGCGCTGCTGGCGATGGTCAGGCCATCGACGCCGCCCAGGGCCACGCCGAGCTTGGTGAACACTTCGTCACGCTTGCCGGCGACGTTGAAGCCCGACGTGTTGGACGCCGGCGCGGCCTGCTGGCCAGCGCCTGCGGCACCACCGGTGGCCACGGCCGGCACCTGCATGGCACCGGCGGTGCTGGGCACGTTCAGATCCGGCGGGACTTCCAGCGGACGGGCCTGCGCTTCCAGCGCGTAGTCGCCCTTGGGCCCCTTGTGGAACCACTTGCAGCCAGACAGGCCGACGATGGACATCGCCAGCACAACCGGCACAACGACACGCGAAACACGGGAAAAACGCATTGGATGAATCTCCATTCTCAATTTGGACCATTGAAATCAGGCCGCGAGTGGTTCGCGGCTGGATTGTTCTTCGAGTATTGCAAGCTGCGCTGCCAGGCGGTCGGCGAGTTCAGCATGCACCTGCGACAGCGGCAACAGCGGCAGGCGCAAGCCCTGGCCGAAACCCAGGCGCTGCAGCAGCGCCTTGACCGGGATCGGATTGGGCTCGATACCGAAAAAAGTATAGAACTCGGCGAGCTGGGCGTCCCATTCGGTCGCCAGCGCCGCCTTGCCGGTGCGCGAAAGATCGCACAGACGGCGGAACGCCACCGGCATGGCGTTGGAACCGACCGAAATCATGCCATCGGCGCCGAGCAGCATGGCGCGGCTGGCGGTGCCATCATCACCGCTGAGCACGGCAAACCCGTCGCGACGCAGCGCCAGCAGCGCGGTCATGCGCTCGGGCTCGCTGCGCGCCTCCTTGATGCCAACAATGCCAGGGTGGTCGACCAACGCAGCCACGGTGTCGGGCAGCAGGTCGCACCCGGTGCGGACCGGCACGTTATAGAGCACCACCGGCAAGCCACCCTCGTCGGCGACGGCGCGAAAATGCGCGATCAGCCCAGCCTGGGTGGCGCGCACGTACGGCGGCGTCACCACCAGGGCGAACTGCGCACCGGCCGAAGCAGCCAGGCGGGTCTGTTCGATGGTCTTGGCCGTGTTCATCTGGCCGGTCCCGGCCAGGACCGGTACCGCACCACCGACACAGCGGACGGCCTCGCCAATCAGGCCGCGGTACTCGTCGTCCGATAGCGCAGCGGCTTCACCGGTGGAGCCAGCCACCACCAAGCCCTGGATGCCACCGCGCAACTGCTGTTTGAGCAGGTCGTGCCAGGCATCCAGGTCAAGGGCGCCACTGCCGGAAAACGGCGTGGCCAAAGCGGTGATGCAGCCGGAAAGAGACAAACGAGGCCTGTAAGGGGTGATACGCGCGGAATGCCGCGCACGGGCAGCGATGTTACTTGCGGCGCGAAAGCGCGGGCAAGTATGCTGGCCGCGCACCACAGGCCCCGTCCCGGGCGCCATTCAGACTCGCTGTAATGCCGGAAGCCCCTTTGACCGACTCCACGCCCCGGCCCTCGCCGAACGAAAACCACCTCCTGATCAACGCCTATACGACGCATCCGGAGTCGCCGTTGCTGGGGGTGACGCGTCGGATCGCCGATTCGGGCTGCAATCTGGTCGATGCGCGCCTGTCCACGGTCGGCCGCGACGTGTCGGTGACGGCGTTGGCCACCGGTTCCTGGGACGCGGTGGCCAAGCTGGAAGCCATGCTGACCCGGCTGGAGCGCGAAGAAGGGCTGAAACTGATCTGGTACCGCACCGGTGCCAAGGTCGTGCAATCCAACCTGCTGCCCTACATCGTCGAAGTGGTGGCCGCCGACAAGCCGGGCATCCTGTTCCAGCTGTCCGATTTCTTCGACCGCCAGGGCATCACCATCGAAAACCTGCAGTCCACGCGCTACCGCGCGATGCAGACCGGTGCGGAGATGTTCTCGGCCCAGGTCACCATCGGCATCCCGGCCGACATGCATATCGCCGCACTGCGCGACGACTTCCTCGAATTCTGCGACCATCTGAACCTGGACGCGATCATGGACCCGATGAAGTTCTGACGATGACGGCAACCACCGCCAAAGCGCTTCCGAAGTCCACCCTGAAACTGCCGCTGTCCCTGTCCGGCGGCACCTCCACGACCCTCGCCGAACAAGCCGGCCATTGGCTGGTGCTGTACTTCTATCCGAAGGACAGCACGCCCGGCTGCACCACCGAAGGCATCGACTTCAACGCGCTGCTACCGGAATTTGCCGCGCTTGATGCGCAGGTGCTGGGCGTCTCGCGCGATTCGGTCAAGTCGCACGACAACTTCTGCGCCAAGCAGGGATTCAACTTCCCGCTGATCAGCGATGCCGACGAAGCGCTGTGCAAGGCCTTCGACGTGATCAAGGAAAAGAACATGTACGGGCGCCAGGTGCTGGGCATCGAACGCAGCACCTTCCTGATCTCGCCTGATTCGCGCATCGCGTCCGAATGGCGCAAGGTCAAGGTCGCCGGCCACGCCCAGGCCGTGCTCGACACGCTCAAGGCCGCACGCTCCCAGTGACACCTCACGTTTGCCTTTACCTCCACTGCCCCGCTGATGCGGGCGCGGTGGCCTGCTGCTGTCCGCCCACCAGGAAATGCCGATGACCCGAAGCAAGCGCATCTACGTGCTGGACACCAACGTGCTGATGCACGACCCGACCGCGCTGTTCAAGTTCGAAGAGCACGACGTGTTCCTGCCCATGCAGGTGATCGAGGAACTGGACAATGCCAAGAAGGGCATGTCCGAAGTCAGTCGCAACGCACGCCAGGTCAGCCGCTTCCTCAACGAACTGATCGTCGGCGCCGATGCGGAACGTATTTCGCTGGGCATCACCCTTCTCCACCCCAAGGGCCTGAACCTCAAGCAGCCCGGCCAGATCGGCCAGCTGCATTTCCAGCTCAAGCCGGTCGATCCGGGCCGCACCTTCGGTGCGATCGCACCGGACAACAAGATCCTGGCCGCGGTCCTGCAACTGCACGAGGAACACCCCGGCACGCCGGTGATCCTGGTGTCCAAGGACATCAACCTGCGGATCAAGGCCTCGATCAGCGGCATCGTCGCCGAGGACTACGAGAACGACCGGGCGCTGGACGATTTCAGCCTGCTCTACACCGGCGCCACGCCGCTGCCGGAAGACTTCTGGCACCGCCATCAGGGCGACCTGAAGTCCTGGAACGACAAGAGCGGCCGCACCAGCTATGAAGTGGCCATGGCCGACGAAGAGGACTGGCATCCCAACCAGTACCTGTACCTGCCCGGCGAGGACGAAGTCGAGCTGCGCGTGGCCAAGGTCAATGCCGACGGCAAGGCCACGCTGACCCTGGTCGATGACTTCCGTAGTGGCCAGCACGCGGTATGGGGCATCAGCGCGCGCAACCGCGAGCAGAACTTCGCGCTCAACGCGCTGATGGACCCGGAGATTGATTTCGTCAGCCTGCTCGGCACTGCCGGCACCGGCAAGACCCTGCTGGCGCTGGCCGCCGGCCTGGCCCAGACCATGGACCAGCAGCGCTATCGCGAGATCATCATGACCCGCGCCACGGTCAGCGTCGGCGAGGACATCGGCTTCCTGCCCGGCACCGAGGAAGAAAAGATGACGCCTTGGATGGGTGCATTGACCGACAACCTGGAAGTGCTCACCCACAACCAGGAAGGCGGCACCTGGGGCCGCCAGGCGACCAACGACCTGCTGGCCAGCCGCATCAAGATCCGCTCGATGAACTTCATGCGCGGACGTACGTTCCTGTCGCGCTACCTGATCCTGGACGAGGCGCAGAACCTCACGCCCAAGCAGATGAAGACCCTGATCACCCGCGCAGGCCCCGGCACCAAGATCGTGTGCCTGGGCAACGTGGAGCAGATCGACACGCCATACCTGACCGAGACGACCTCGGGCCTGACCTACGCGGTGGATCGCTTCAAGGGCTGGGCGCACAGCGCGCACATCACCCTACGCCGCGGCGAGCGTTCGCGCCTGGCCGATTACGCTTCTGAAGTGCTGTGACCCCGCGCGCGGGCCTGCCAGCGCAGGCACAGGCAAGCCCGCGTGGCGGCGCCATCCACGTGGCCCGTTTTGATCGCCATGACTAGTCCGGCCGAAGTGGGCGAACTCCAGCTGCAGGCCACGGACGGCCATGCCTGGACACTGCTGCACCGCATTCCCGAACGCCCGCGCGCCAGCCTGCTGTGGCTGCCCGCGCTGGGCGTGGCGGCACGCCATTACCTGCCTTTCGCCGAAGCCCTGCAGACGCTCGGCATCGCCGTGTTCCTGCATGAGGCCCGCGGCCATGGCAGCAGCAGCTGGCGTGCATCGCGCAGCTGCAACTGGGGCTATCGCGAGCTGCTGGAACTGGACCTGCCGGTCAGCCTGCAGGCCATGCAGCGCGCGCTGGAAGTCCCGCATCGCATCGTCGGCGGGCACAGCCTGGGCGGTCAGCTCGCCGCCTGTCTCGCCGCGCTCGCGCCTTCACAGCTGAATGCGCTTTGGCTGGTCGCCAGTGGCACGCCGGACTGGCGCCGCTTCCCCGCGCCACGCGGCCTGCTGCTGCCGCTGGCGTACCGTTTCATGGGTTGGCTGGCCCGGCGCAATGGCACCCTACCCGGCCGTCGCATCGGGTTTGGTGGCAACGAAGCGCGCGGACTGATCAACGACTGGTCACGTGTGGGCCTGAGTGGGCGCTATGCGGGCCAGGGAATGAGAACCGACCTGGAGCAGGCACTGTCACAGCTGTCGCTACCAGTGAACAGCGTCGTACTCACCCAGGACTGGTTCGCACCAACCACGTCACTGGCGGGCCTGACCGACAAGTTCGCGGTGACGACCGAACCAGCCACGCTCCTCGACTCGGACACCCTGGGCGCCAAGGCCGATCATTTCGCCTGGATGCAACGCCCGCAGCGCGTGGCCGAGGCACTGGCGGCGCGGCTGCGCTGACGGGAAGCGCAACCCAACGTCCCGCGTCGTCGCCGCGGATCGATGGCAATGCGATGCTATTGCGCTGGCCCACCCGGCCAGCCGCTACCCATCGCAAGGAATCCGGATTCGATGTCGCAAGCAAATTCCAGCACACCCAGGATCGCCATCGTCGGCCTTGGCTATGTCGGGCTGCCCCTGGCGGTCGCGTTTGGTAGGACCCATGACACGATCGGTTTCGACATCAACCGGGAACGTGTCGGCGCGCTGCAGGCGCACCAGGATCACACCCTGGAAATGTCCGCTGACGAACTGGCAGCGGCGGCGCGGCTGACCTTCACCGACGAAGCCGCATTGCTCTCGGGCTGCGACGTTTTCATCGTCACCGTCCCGACCCCGGTCGATGACTACAAGCGTCCGGATCTGAGCGCGCTTGAAGCGGCCAGCCGTACCGTCGGGCGCGCCATCAAGCAAGGCGGCCTGGCGATCTTCGAATCCACCGTCTACCCGGGCGCGACCGAGGAATTCTGCATCCCGATCATCGAGGCCGAGTCGGGCCTGGTGTTCAACCGGGATTTCCACGCCGGCTACAGCCCCGAGCGCATCAATCCTGGTGACCGCGAGCACCGGCTGGAAACCATCGTCAAGGTGACCTCCGGCTCCACCCCGGAAGCCGCCGAACGCGTCGATGCGCTCTATCGCGGCATCGTGAAGGCCGGCACCCACTGCGCGCCCAGCATCCGCGTCGCCGAAGCCGCCAAGGTCATCGAAAACACCCAGCGCGACGTCAACATCGCCCTGGTCAACGAGCTGGCGCTGCTGTTCCATCGCCTGGGCATCGACACCGGCGATGTGCTGGAAGCAGCCGGCACCAAGTGGAACTTCCTGCGCTTCAAGCCCGGCCTGGTCGGCGGGCATTGCATCGGCGTCGATCCGTATTACCTGACCCACAAGGCCCAGCAGGTCGGCCATCACCCGGAAGTGATCCTGGCAGGCCGGCGCATCAACGACGGCATGGGCGCACATGTCGCCCAGCGCGCCATCAAGCTGATGGCCCGACGCGGCCAGCCGATCTCCGGCGCGCGTGTACTGATCCTGGGGCTGGCGTTCAAACAGGACTGCCCGGACCTGCGCAATACCAAGGTGGTCGATATCGTGCACGAGCTGCGCCAGTACAGCGTGCAGGTCGACGTCCACGATCCGTGGGTCAACGCCGACGAAGCCCGCCACGAATATGGACTGGCACTGGTTCAAACCCCTGAAGCAGGCCACTACGACGCCGTGATCCTTGCCGTGGCACACCGTCAGTTCATCGCGCTGGGCAGCGCCGGCATTCGCGCATTCGCAAAGCCACAGGCGGCCCTGTTCGACGTGCAGCGCGCCCTGCTCCGTCTCGATGTCGACGACCGCCTTTAAGGCGCGCAATTCCCCTTACCAATTAATTGCAAGAGAACACACCATGAAGATCCTTGTCACCGGCGCCGCCGGCTTCATTGGCTCACGACTGAGCGAGCGCCTGCTGGAACGCGGCGACATCGTCCTGGGCTACGACAACGTCAACGACTACTACGATCCTTCACTGAAGGAAGCGCGCCTGCAGCGCCTGGAAGGCCAACCCGGCTTCTCGCTGATACGGGCCGGCTTGGAAGACCGCGCCGCGCTTGAGGCGGCATTCGACGGCTTCGCGCCACAGCGCGTGGTCAACCTGGCTGCGCAGGCCGGCGTGCGCTACTCGCTGCAGAATCCGCATGCCTACGTGGAAAGCAACCTCGTCGGCTTTATGAATCTGCTGGAAGCCTGCCGCCATCGCGGCGTCGAGCATCTGGTCTATGCCTCTTCGAGCTCGGTCTATGGCGGCAACCGCAAACTACCCTTCGCCGTGGAAGACAGCGTCGACCACCCACTGAGCCTGTATGCGGCCAGCAAGAAGGCCAACGAACTGATGGCCCATACCTACAGCCACCTGTATCGCCTGCCGACCACGGGCCTGCGCTTTTTCACCGTGTATGGCCCGTGGGGACGACCGGACATGGCGCTGTTCCAGTTCACCCAGCGCATCCTGGCCGGCGAACCGATCGATTTGTTCAACAACGGCCAGCACACGCGCGACTTCACCTACATCGACGACATCGTCGAAGGCGTGATCCGCACGCTCGATCATGTGCCCGGCCCCGACCCACTTTACGATCCGCTGGTACCCAACCCGGCTACGTCCGATGCGCCCTACCGCGTCTACAACATCGGCAACAACGCACCGGTGCAGTTGCTGGACTACATCGAAGTACTGGAAGACGCACTCGGAAAGAAAGCGCAGCGTCGCCTGCTGCCGCTGCAACCAGGCGATGTGCCCGATACCTTCGCCGATGTCAGCGCCCTGCAGCGCGACGTGGGCTACGCGCCTTCCACGCCGATCCAGACCGGCATCGCGCGCTTCGTCACCTGGTACCGCGACTACTACAAGGTTTGAAGCGGCAGGCTTCGCAGCGGACGCATGATGACGCGGCTGCAACCAGTCCTCGCTTCCGCCAGCAGCGCGTTGAATCAACCGGGAAAACAGCGCTACAAAAAAAATTCACAAAAGGTGTTGACGCGAAACCTCTTCATCACCATAATTTCGCTCCTCGCAAGGCGCCCGTAGCTCAGCTGGATAGAGTACCTGGCTACGAACCAGGCGGTCGGGAGTTCGAATCTCTCCGGGCGCACCATGCGATAAACACGAAGAAGCCAGCATTCATTGCTGGCTTTTTTGTTGCCTGCGTTTTCAACATCACCTCTCAATGCCGCAGGCGAGAGCCACCCATCTGCGATCGGCACGACAGGCACATGAAAGCACCGCACCCACGTCGCACGAATCGAAGCACCCTCACTCTCTAGAAGTCATCGCGCGCAGGCCGAACGCCAACCCGGCGCGCCTCCACCAGGGCGCACGCAACGCCGACTGATATTCGTTCGCGCAGACGCAAAAAACCCGCCGAAAAGGCGGGTTTTTGCTTTGGCGGAGTGGGAGGGATTCGAACCCTCGATAGAGCTTTTGACCCTATACTCCCTTAGCAGGGGAGCCCCTTCAGCCGCTCGGGCACCACTCCAATCAACACTGCTCCGTAGTGCTACGCAGCAGCCAGCAAGGATACCGGCTGAATGCGTCCACGGCAAATAAAATCGTCAGTTCGAAGAACTGCTTTCCACATGCTCGGCCGCAGAGCCGGCTTCTTCACCGCGCTGGATACGCTGGTAGATCTCTTCGCGGTGGACCGCGACATCCTTGGGCGCCGTGATGCCGATGCGCACCTGGTTGCCTTTCACGCCGAGGACGGTGACTGAGACCGAATCTCCGATCATCAGGGTTTCGCCGACACGGCGGGTCAAAATCAGCATTTCATTTCTCCGTAATCCGGCTAGCGTAAAGCCGGCAGAAGCGTTTGGCACCCGTCATTGCCAGAACACTTCCAGATAGGTTCATAGACGTGAAACATGGTAGCGACCGGCCATGCCAGGCCGCAAGGGATCGGCGGGCTATTTCAGGCAACAAGTCGTTGCGCAACCCACGCCGCGATCCCCTCGAGCGCCAAAGCAAGGGCGGGCCCGTCCTCACCACCACCCTGGGCGAGATCCGGGCGACCGCCGCCCTTGCCCCCGATCTGACTGGCGACATGACCCAACAGTTCCCCGGCCTTGACCCGACCCATTGCGCTCCCGTTCACGCCTGAAACCAGCGCAGCCTTGCCGGCATCGGTACCGGCCAGCACGATCACCGAATCACCCAGCTGCTGCTTCAGGCGATCGACGGCATCGCGCAGCGCCTTGGCATCGAAGCCCTCCAGACGCACCGCAAGCACCTTGACGCCGGCCACATCCACCGCCTGACCGGCGAGGTCGGCCGTGGCGCCAGAGGCCGCCTTGGCCTTGAGGCTTTCCAGTTCGCGCTCCAGCTTTTTCTGGCGATCGGTGAGCTGGCGGATCTTCTCGACCACTTCGGCGGCGCTACCGCCCAGCAGGCCCGCCGCTTCGTGCAGGCGCTGCTCTTCGGTGCCCACGTAGTCCAGCGCACCTTGACCGGTTACGGCCTCGATGCGGCGGACGCCGGAAGACACGCCGCTCTCGCTGACGATCTTGAACAAGCCGATGTCACCGGTGCGCTGCACATGGGTGCCGCCACACAGTTCGGTCGAGGTATCGCCCATGCGCAGCACGCGTACGTTCTCGCCGTACTTTTCACCGAACAGCGCCATCGCACCGAAATCCAGCGCCTCCTGCATGGCCATGTGATGGATCTCGACCCCGTGGTTGCGCCGGACTTCCGCATTGACCCGACGCTCGATCTCGGCCAGTTCCTCCGGCGAGACCGGCTGGAAGTGCGAGAAGTCGAAGCGCAACCGATCCGGCGCCACCAATGAGCCCTTCTGCTGGACATGCGTGCCCAGCAGCGAACGCAGGGCCGCGTGCAACAGATGGGTGGCCGAGTGGTTGAGGATCGTCGCGCCGCGGCGCTGGCCGTCTACATCGGCCGACAGCACATCGCCGACCGCCAGTGCGCCTTCGGCGAGCTGGCCAACGTGGCCATGGAACTGGCCGGCAAGCTTCACGGTATCGCTGACCTCGAACACGCTGGCGGTGCCACGCAACGTGCCGGTGTCACCAACCTGCCCGCCCGATTCGGCGTAGAACGGCGTGCGATCCAGCAAGACCACGCCCTGCTCGCCCGCTTCCAGGCGCTGGACCGGACGACCGTCGCGCAACAGCGCGACCACGGCCAGGCTTTCGGCCTGCAGGCTGTCGTAGCCCAGGAACCCGGTCGGCTTGAGCTGGGCCACCAGATCGGCCGGCAAGCCGGCGCCGGAGGCGAACTTGCCAGCGGCACGTGCGGTCTGGCGCTGCTGCTCCATGGCCGCATCGAAGCCGGCCATGTCCACGTCCATGCCGCGCTCGCGGGCGATATCCGCGGTCAGGTCGACCGGGAAACCGTAGGTGTCGTACAGGCGGAACGCATCCACGCCTGGAATCGTCGTGCCCTCGGCACGCGCGGCGACGTCTTCGAAGATGCGCATGCCGGCATCGAGGGTTTCGGCGAAGCGCTCTTCCTCGGCCTTCAGCGCGCGCTCGACCAGATCCAGCTTGGCCGGCAGTTCCGGATACGCATCGCCCATCAGCGCCGACAGCGTCGGCACCAGTTGGGAGAAGAACGGCTGGCGCACGCCCAGCATCCAGCCATGGCGCAGGGCGCGGCGGATGATCCGGCGCAGCACATAGCCGCGGCCTTCATTGGAGGGCAGCACGCCATCGACGATCAGGAACGAGCAGGCGCGGATATGGTCGGCGATCACCCGCAACGACTTGTTTTCCAGGTCGGCCGTGCCGGTCAGGCGCCCGACCTCCTTGATCAAGGCCTGGAACAGGTCGATTTCATAATTGCTGTGCACGTGCTGCAGCACCGCGACCAGGCGCTCCATGCCCATGCCCGTATCTACGCATGGCGCCGGCAAAGGCACCAGCGAGCCATCAGGCTGGCGGTCGAACTGCATGAACACCAGGTTCCAGATCTCGATGAAGCGATCGCCGTCCTCGTCGGGCGAGCCCGGGGGACCACCGGCGATTTCAGGACCGTGGTCGTAGAAAATCTCGGTGCACGGGCCGCAGGGACCGGTGTCGGCCATCTGCCAGAAGTTGTCCGACGCGTACGGAGCGCCCTTGTTGTCGCCGATCCGCACGATCCGCTCGGACGGAATCCCGATCATGTCGTGCCACAGCGCGTAGGCCTCGTCATCGGTGTGGTAGACGGTGACCAGCAGGCGCTCGGCCGGCAGCTTCCAGACCTCGGTCAGCAGCTCCCACGCCCAGGCAATGGCTTCCTTCTTGAAGTAGTCGCCAAAGGACCAGTTGCCCAGCATCTCGAAGAAGGTGTGGTGACGGGCGGTATAGCCGACCGCATCCAGGTCGTTGTGCTTGCCGCCGGCCCGCAGGCAGCGTTGCACGTCGGCCGCGCGCACGTAGCTGCGCTTTTCCGCGCCCAGGAAAGTGTCCTTGAACTGGACCATGCCCGAGTTGGTGAACAGCAGGGTCGGGTCGTTGCCCGGTACCAGCGGCGCCGAGGGCACGATGGTGTGACCCTTGCTGCTGAAGAAATCGAGGAAGTCCTGGCGGACCTGGTTGCTGCTGAAAGTCGAGGCGGTCATGTGGGAGCTTGCGTTGGGCGAGCGGCTGGCAAAACGGGCCGCGATCCCCCTTACATGCGGATGCAGCCCGTCACGGACAACCTTGAGCCGCAAAGGGTAACAAACCCGGGCCTGCTCAGTCCTCCGGCAGCCCGCGCAGGACCGCGCGAATGGCGTCCCCGTCGAAGCCGCGGCGCATCAGCAGGTCGGCCGCCTTGCGCTGGGCCGCCAACTCCACCAGCCGATCGGGGCCGAAACGGCGCACGACCAGATCGCGGGCCAACTCGCGCCAGTCGCCCTCGAACGTGGCCAGCGCCGCGGTCACCTGGGCCGCGGACAGGCCATGGGTTTCCAGTTCGACCTGGATGTAGCGTGGGCCGTAACCCGACCCCACCCGGCTGCGGACCAGCATTTCGGCGAAGCGTACGTCGTCCTGCCAACCCTCGCCGGCCAGACGCTCGACTGCGGCAGAAGCCGCATCGGCCTCGATGCCGCGGGCGGTCAGCTTGCGGGTCAGCTCCTTGCGCGAGTGTTCACGCCGGACCAGCAACGAGAGCGCCCGCTGGACCGGGGTTGGCTCGGGACGGCGGCGGCGCCTGGTCTCCGGCGCCTGGTCTTCAGGGGTTTCCACCAGCGTTCTCCCAACCGCCGGGAGCCTGACCGGCTTCCGGAAATAAAAACGGGAGGCAGCACCTGCCCCGGCGCCACCTCCCGACACTCATCGCTCCCCGCAGGCCGGCCCCGCCACTGACAGCAGCACCGACCTGCGCGGAACGGATGAACTCAGTCGTCATCGCCTTCGTCGTTCTCGCGACCGGCGACTTCGGCGGGCTGGAACTTCTCGCGCAGCTCGGCTTCCAACTTGGCAGCCACGGCCGGGTTCTCGCGCAGGTAGGTACGGGAGTTGTCCTTGCCCTGGCCAATGCGCTCGGTGCCGTAGCTGTACCAGGCGCCCGCCTTGTCGACCAGCTTGGCTTCCACGCCCATGTCGATCAGCTCGCCCTCGCGGCTGATGCCTTCGCCGTACAGGATCTCGGTGACGACCTGCTTGAACGGGGGCGCCATCTTGTTCTTGACGACCTTGATGCGGGTCTGGTTGCCGATGATCTCGTCGCCCTTCTTGATCGCGCCGATGCGGCGGATATCCAGGCGGACCGAGGCGTAGAACTTCAGCGCGTTGCCGCCGGTGGTCACTTCCGGGCTCTGGCCCGGCATCATCACGCCGATCTTCATGCGCAGCTGGTTGATGAAGATCACCAGGGTGTTGGAGCGCTTGATGTTGCCGGTCAGCTTGCGCAGCGCCTGGCTCATCAGGCGGGCCTGCAGGCCGGGCAGCTGGTCGCCCATTTCGCCTTCGATTTCAGCCTTCGGGGTCAGCGCGGCAACCGAGTCGATGACCACGATGTCCACCGAGTTCGAACGCACCAGCATGTCGGCGATTTCCAAGGCCTGCTCGCCGGTATCCGGCTGTGACAGCAGCAGGTCGTCGACGTTGACGCCCAGCTTGGCGGCATAGACCGGGTCCAATGCGTGCTCGGCGTCGATGAAGGCCGCGGTGCCGCCCAGCTTCTGGCACTGCGCGATGGCCTGCAGGGTCAGGGTGGTCTTGCCCGAGGATTCCGGCCCGTAGATCTCGACCACGCGGCCCTTGGGCAGGCCGCCGATGCCCAGCGCGATGTCCAGCATCAGCGAACCGGTCGGCACGACTTCGGTCGCTTCGATCACGCGGTCACCCATGCGCATCACCGAGCCCTTGCCGAACTGGCGCTCGATCTGGGTCAGGGCGGCGGCCAGGGCGCGCTTCTTGTTCTCGTCCATTTTCGGTGTCCTCAAAGGGGTGATGTTCTAAGTAGTGAAGAGTTGTTGGAAAGCAATCTAGCGGTGGGGGATCGCACAGGCTGAGACCGCGCCGACCACACCCAGAAATTAGTCAGACCGGTAAAACGGAACCAGCGGGTAAAGCCACGGCGGGGTGTCGGAAAACTCTGGAGCCGCAGCGGATTTCATCGATTCGGCCGCACCAGGCCGCAGTACAGCCCTTCGATGGCGAAGTCCTGCCCCGGGCGCACATCGATCGGCGAATAGTCAGGGTTGCGTGGCAACAGCCGGATCGAATCGCGGCCGATCTTCAGCAGCTTGACCGTGATTTCCTCATCGATCCGTGCCACCACGATCTGGCCGCTGCGCGCGTCGCGGGTGCGATGCACGCCGATCAGGTCGCCGTCGAAGATGCCCTCGTCACGCATCGAATCGCCCTTCACCTTCAGCAGGTAATCCGGCGAAGGCGAGAAGAACACCCGATCCAGCACCACGTAGTCGTGGTGGTCGGCATCGGCACCGATCGGCGCGCCGGCCGCGACCCGACCCAGCACCGGCAGGCGCAGCGCGGATTCGTCATTGGCGGCGACGAAACTGATCGAGGCCTGCGCCGGCTGCGGTGCATGCAGGATGCGGATGCCGCGCGCCCGGCCCGGGATGCGTTCGATGGCGCCCGCGGCTTCCAGCGCTTCCAAGTGGTATTGCGCGGCCCGCACGCCCTTGAACCCCAGCGCGCGAGCGATCTCGGTCTGCGACGGCGGCATGCCTTCGGCTTCGAGCCGTTCGGCGATCATGGCCAGGATGGCCTGCTGGGTGTCGGTGAGTTGCATGGTTAGTAGTATTACTACTAACGAAGTGAGTGCGCAAGCATTTGCCGCAAAGACACCTGCTCAGCCGTCGATCAGGCCCTGCAACGCGGCCGCCACGGTCTGCCGGCGCACCGCATCGCGGTCGCCGTCGAAGTGGAAGACCTCGGCGCGGGCGTAGCCGCCGCGGCGTTTCCAGCCGACCCAGACCGTGCCGACCGGTTTATCCGCGCTGCCACCGCCCGGCCCGGCGATGCCGGTCACGGCCACCGCCACGCTGGCGCCGGAGTTGACCAGCGCGCCGGAGACCATCTCGATCACCGTCTCGCGGCTGACCGCGCCAAAGGTTTCCAGGGTCTGCGGGCGCACACCCAGCAGCGCCTGCTTGGCCTCGTAGCTGTAGGCGGCCATGCCGCAGTCAAACCAGTCCGACGAGCCGGCGATGTCGGTCATCGCCTTGGCGATCCAGCCACCGGTACAGCTTTCGGCGGTGACCAGCCTGTCACGCTGGGCGTTGAGCTGCTGGCCGACGGAAATGGCCAGCTGTTCGAGATCGGCATCGGTGGGGGACATCGGTTCGCACATGCGGTGGGGGCCGGACCAGTATCCCAGATCGCTGCGGCCGCCCTGCCCGGGGCTCTTCTTGCAGTGCGGCGTGCGCCCTGCGTGTAATCGTTTACATTCCTCCCTCGATGCCGCCTGCTGGCGGCCCAACAACAGGCGATCGGAAGGGGATCGGGAATGAAGACACGCGGCATCACACGGCGACAGCTCCTGGTCGCAACCGGCGCAGCCACCCTGCTCTCGCAGGTCCCGATGGGCCTGGCGTTGGGCCGGAGCAAGGCCAAGGCACCGGCCTTCATCGAAGACCTGATCGACCGGATGACCCTGCAGGAGAAAGCCGGTCAGCTGACCCTGTTCGGCGCAGCCATGCAGAACGGCGCGGCCGCCGCAGCCAATCCGATCACCTCCACCGGCGCGGTGTCCGCGCAGATCGCCGCCGCCAAGGCCGGCCAGCTCACCGGCGTGTTCAACAGCTCGAACGTGCTTTATCACGAGCGCCTGCAGAAGGCCGCCATGCAGGGCCGGCTGAAGATCCCGATGCTGTTCGCCGCCGATGTAATCCATGGCTTCACCACCGTGTTCCCGGTGCCACTGGGCGAATCGGCCAGTTTCGAACCGGACCTGGCCCGGCGCACCGCGCGCGCCGCGGCGCTGGAAGCCTCGGCGGTCGGCATCGACTGGACTTTCGCGCCAATGGTGGACATCGCCCGCGACGCCCGCTGGGGCCGCGGCGTGGAAGGCAGTGGCGAAGACGTGCTGCTGGGCAAGCGCATGGCCGACGCGCGCGTGCGCGGCTTCCAGGGCGACAGGGGCCTGGCCGATCCGGAAGCCGTGGTCGCCTGTCCCAAGCATTTCTGCGCGTATGGCGCGGCCGAAGGTGGCCTGGACTACAACACCACCGACGTATCCGAGCGCGTGCTGCGGCAGACCTATTTCCCGCCGTTCCAGTCCGGGTTCGACGCCGGCGCGATGACCACGATGGCCTCGTTCAACGAGATCTCCGGGATTCCCGCCACGGCCAACAAGTGGCTGCTGGACGACGTGCTGCGCGGCGAATGGGATTTCCGCGGCGTGGTGGTATCCGACTACACCGGCGACGAGGAACTGATCGCGCACGGTTTCGCCCGCGACGGCCGCGATGCCACGCGCCTGGCGATCCTGGCCGGCGTGGACATGAGCATGCAGAGCGGCCTGTACTTCAAACACCTGCCCGAACTGGTGGAAAGCGGCGACGTACCGATGGCCGTGATCGATGCCTCGGTGCGCCGGGTGCTGCAGCTCAAGGCGCAGCTGGGGCTGTTCGACGACCCGTTCCGCCGGATCAAGCCCCACGCGCCCTCGCGCCAGCGCCTGCCCGAAACCCTGGCGCTTGCACGCGAAGCCGCCAGCAAGTCCGTGGTGCTGCTGAAGAACGACGGCGACGTGCTGCCGCTGCGCACCAGCGGCCAGCGTATCGCCCTGATCGGCCCGCTGGCGCAGGACTGGGACAGCACCAAGGGGCCGTGGACGCTGTTCAACGGTGACGATTCGGCCAGCGACCTGGCCACCGGCATGAAGCAGGCCATGGCCGATGCCGCGCAGCTGACCGTGACGGCCGGTTGCGGCTACGCCGGACCATTGCCCGGTGGCGTGCAGGCTGCGGCCCAGGCAGCGAACGCGGCCGACGTGGTGGTCATGGCCATCGGCGAATCGCGCGACGATTCGGGCGAGGCACGTTCGCGCACCTCCATTACCGTGCCCAGGGTCCAGCAGGCGCTGCTGGAAGCCGTCGCCGCCACCGGCAAGCCGGTCGTGGTGGTGCTCAGCAACGGCCGCGCGCTGGCACTGGGCGACCTGGTGCCACAGGCCAAGGCCGTGCTGGTCGCGTGGTACCTGGGCTCGAGTTCCGGGCTGGGCCTGGCCGATGTGCTGTTCGGCAAGACCGGCCCGTCCGGGCGCCTGCCGGTGAGCTTCCCGCGCGAATCGGGCCAGGCACCCTATTACTACGACCACAAGATCACCGGCCGCCCCGATCCGCATCCGGAAAAGCTCACCGCGTTCAAGACCCGCTACATGACCTCGCCCAATTCAGCGTTGTTTCCGTTCGGCCACGGCCTGACCTACGGCCAGGTCGAATACGGCGCGCTGGACATCGGTGATGCCCGCCTGGCCGCCGACGGCGCGCTGACCATCCGCGCCACCGTCCACAACCGTGGCAGCCGCGCGGCCGAGGAAGTCGTGCAGCTCTACATCCACGACCGCGTCGCCAGCATCACCCGCCCGAAGCAGGAGTTGAAGGACTTCAAAAAGGTCGCGCTGGAACCCGGCGCCAGCGCCGACGTCACCTTCAGCCTGCGCCGCGAAGACCTGCTGTTCATCGGCCAGGACCTCAAGCCGACGGTTGAAGCCGGCGTGTTCGACCTGTGGGTCGCCCCCTCGGCCGAAGTCGACGGCCTGCACGCGACCTTCGAACTGCTGGCCTGACCTGCCCGGCGCGCAGCTGCCGCCGCGCCACCCGCCGCATTGACATCAACGCCGGCCCGCTCACCCGGGCCGGCCGCGCGGCACCGCTTACAATCTGCGGTCGCCCCAACCTGCCCCACCGATGTCCAAGTCCGCGTCGTCCGAACACACCCCTTTCATGAAGCAGTTCTTCGCAGCCAAGTCCGAGTACCCGGATCTGCTGCTGTTCTTCCGCATGGGGGATTTCTACGAACTGTTCTATGACGACGCGCGCAAGGCCGCGCGCCTGCTCGACATCACCCTGACCCAGCGTGGCAGCTCCAGCGGCGCCCCGATCCCGATGGCCGGGGTCCCGGTGCATGCCTACGAAGGCTATCTGGCGCGGCTGGTAGCGCTGGGCGAATCGGTCGCCATCTGCGAGCAGATCGGCGATCCCGCCACCTCCAAGGGCCTGGTCGAACGCAAGGTGGTGCGCATCGTCACGCCCGGCACGGTCACCGACGAGGCGCTGCTCAACGAGCGCCGCGACACGCTGCTGATGGCGGTGTCGCGCGGCAAGAGCGGCTACGGCCTGGCCTGGGCCGACCTGGCCGGCGGCCGTTTCCTGGTCAATGAAGTCGATTCGGAAGACGCACTGGAAGCCGAACTCGCGCGCCTGGAGCCGGCCGAACTGCTGGTCCCTGACGAAGAAGGCTGGCCGGCGTTCCTGGCCACGCGCACCGGCGCACGCCGCCGCGCGCCGTGGTTGTTCGATGCCGACAGCGGCCGTCGCCAGCTGCTGCAGTTCTTCAAGCTGCACGATCTCACCGGCTTCGGCATCGAAGACAAACCGCAGGCCATCGCCGCTGCCGGCGCGCTGCTGGGCTACGTGGAAGAAACCCAGAAATCGCAGCTGCCGCACCTGAGCGCAATCGCGCTGGAGCCGTCGGGCGAAGCGATCTCGATGAACGCGGCCACGCGCCGTCATCTGGAACTCGATACCCGCGTGGACGGCGACACCCGCCACACGCTGCTCGGCATCCTGGACAGCACGGTCACGCCGATGGGCGGGCGCCTGCTGCGCCGTTGGCTGCATCGCCCGTTGCGCGACCGCGCCGTGTTGAACCAGCGCCACCATGCGGTCGCCACGTTGATCGAACGCGGCACCGATGCAAACTTGCGCGATGCCTTCCGCGCGTTCGGCGATGTCGAACGCATCCTCACCCGCGTCGCCCTGCGCTCGGCACGGCCGCGCGACATGTCCACGCTGCGCAACAGCCTGGCGCTGCTGCCGCGCCTGCGCGAACTGCTGGGCCCGCTGGATTCGCCGCGCCTGGCCGCGCTGGCCGCGTCGATGGGCGAACACGACGCCACCGCGCACCTGCTCATCACCGCCGTGGCCGAACAGCCACCGCTCAAGCTCACCGATGGTGGCGTGCTGGCCAGCGGCTTCGATGCCGAACTGGACGAACTGCGCCAGCTGTCCACCAACGCCGACCAGTTCCTGATCGACCTGGAAACGCGCGAGCGCGCGTCCAGCGGCATTGCGACCTTGAAGGTCGGCTACAACCGCGTCCACGGCTATTACATCGAGATCAGCAAGGGCCAGTCGGACAAGGCACCGGTGCACTACACGCGCCGCCAGACCCTGACCAACGCCGAGCGCTACATCACCGAAGAACTCAAGACCTTCGAAGACAAGGTGCTGTCCGCGCGCGAACGCGCCCTGTCGCGCGAGCGCGTGCTGTACGAAGCGCTGCTGGACGAACTCAACGCGGTGATCGAGCCACTCAAGCGCTGCGCGTTGGCCTTGAGCGAACTGGATGTGCTGTGCGCCTTCGCCGAACGCGCCCAGCAGTTGGACTGGACCCAGCCCGAGCTGTCCGACGCACCCTGCCTGCTGATCGAGCGCGGCCGCCATCCGGTGGTCGAAGCGGTGCGCAAGGAACCCTTCGAACCCAACGACCTGCGCCTGGACGGGAGCGATACCTCGGCTGCGCGCCGGATGCTGGTCATCACCGGCCCGAACATGGGTGGTAAATCGACCTACATGCGCCAGAACGCGTTGATCGTGTTGCTGGCGCATATCGGCAGCTTCGTGCCGGCCTCACGTGCGCAGATCGGCCCGATCGACCGCATCCTGACCCGCATCGGCGCAGGTGATGACCTGGCCAAGGGCCAGTCCACCTTCATGGTGGAAATGGCCGAGACCAGCTACATCCTGCATCACGCCACTGCGCAATCGCTGGTGCTGATGGACGAGATCGGCCGTGGCACCTCGACCTACGATGGCCTGGCCCTGGCCGATGCGGTCGCGCGCCATCTGGCTGCGGTCAACCGCTGCTACACGTTGTTCGCCACGCATTATTTCGAGCTGACCTCGCTCGCCGGCGAGACCGTGGAAGGTGGCCCGAGCGGGATTGCCAACGTGCACCTGGATGCGGTCGAACACGGCGACGCGCTGGTGTTCATGCATGCGGTGAAGGACGGCGCAGCCGATCGCAGCTTCGGCCTGCAGGTCGCCGCCCTGGCCGGCCTGCCGCGCACCACGCTGTCGCAGGCGCGCCGTCGCCTGGCCGAACTGGAGCAGCGCGGCGGCGACACCCAGGCGTCGAAGATGGCACCCGCCGCGCTGGATGCGCCACAGCAGTTCGGCCTGTTCGCCGCTGCACCATCGGCGGCGCAGCAGGCGCTGGTTGCGCTCGACCCGGATGACCTGACGCCGAAGCAGGCGCTCGAAGCGTTGTATCGGCTCAAGGCGCTGCTGTAACAGCACGTGGTGGGAGCAACCGTCTCCTCAAATCTCGCCACAACCTCCTTGTAGAGCGGAGCTTGGGCGACGACGGGATTTCACTTGGAGCGCCCCATCGTTGCCAAGGCGATTCCTACAAGCATTACGCAGCCGCGGCCGCTGGCATGTTCGGATTCGAATGCTGCGGCACCAGCGCGTTGTCGATCTCCATCGCCCGCAACGCGGCCGGGCGCGACATGTGCGCCTGGGCAAACGCGACGAAGGCCGGGCGCGGCGCCAACGCACCGATGCGCATGTAGTAACCCAGGCATGCGGCTACGTACAGGTCGACTGCGGTGAAGCGTTCGCCCGCCAGATAAGTGCGGCCTTCCACCGCCTGTTCCAGCGTGCGCAGCAGGTCGTCCTCGCTGCCGTAGCCGGCGGTGGATGGCTTGCCGAGCGCACCGGCGTCCTTGGCCGTGAGCAGCGCTTCGACCGGGCCGGCCATGAAGAACAGCCAGCGGAAATACGCGGCGCGCTCGGGTGAATCCTCCGGCGGCGCCAACCGGCGCTCGGGCACCAGTTCGGCCAGGTAGGCGCAGATGGCGGCGTTCTCGGTCACGACCGCATCGCCGTGGCGCAGCGCCGGGACCTTGCCCATCGGATTGATCGCCAGGTAGTCGGGCGACTTCATGCCGGTGCCGTAGTCGACGATCCTTGCTTCGTAGGGCAGGCCGGTCTCTTCGATCATCCAGCGTGCGACGCGGCCACGCGACATCGGATGGGTGTAAAGGATCAGGGCTTCGGTCAGGTTTTCGGTCATGGCATCGGCTTCCGTGGTGGATGTGCTGCCAGTATCGGCCTGCCCTGCTGACAGCTTCTGTCAGGAGTCGTTGCCGTGGCCAGTGGCCGCTTGCCAGCGCTTGATCAGCAGGTGCCGGCGCGAGGGATAGCGCTCGCCGGTATCGACCAGCGCACACACGCGATCGGCGCGAAAATGCCGGAAATCCCGGCGCAGCTCACACCACGCCGCCAATATCCCCAGCCCCTCCATGAATGCCATCGCGAACGGCCAGATCAGCCGCTGGGTCGGGTGGCCGGCGCCATCGGCGTAATCCATGCGCAACACGTGCTCCAGGCGGATGCCATGGCGCAGCACCGGTAGCCATGGCGCATCCGGCAGCGGCTGGCGCGGTTGCGGCACCAGCAGTCCGCTGGTTTCAATCGACAGGCGTGTCGTCGTCGGCAGCGTCGCACCGATACGCGCCATCGCGCGCTCGGCAGCCTGTGCAAGTGCCAGATCAGGCTGGCGCGTGACCCAGCGCGCGCCCAGCGCCAGGGCTTCCAGTTCGTCCTCGCTGAAATTGAGCGGCGGCAGCAAAAAGCCCGGCCGCAACACGTAGCCCACGCCCGGATCTCCCAGGATGTCGGCGCCCTGCGTGCGCAGCGTGGCGATGTCGCGGTACAGCGTGCGCAGGCTGACACCGAGCTCCTCGGCAAGACGTGCACCGGCCACCGGACGACGCCGGCCACCCAGGGCTTCGAGCAACTGCAACAAACGTGTGGCGCGTTGAGACATCGCGACAGGATAGAAGGGTCCAGCCGTCATCGGCCACTCGCCGACCCGCGTCAGGGCACTTCGCGCATTGACCCTCGTGCAATGCACTTTCCGGTAGATTCCGGATTCCTCCGAACCCCAAGGAATCGCCCGCATGAACGAGTCACTCTCCGGCATGGCCGGCGCCCTGTTCCAGCAACTGCAGGGCGCTCCGGTGCAGCAGATGTCCGCGCAGCTGGGCACCGATCCCCAGCAGACCCAGTCGGCGATCGGTGCGGCGCTGCCGCTGCTGCTCGGCGCGCTGGGCCGCAACACCCAGCAACCCAATGGCGCCGAAGCACTGCTCGGTGCACTGCAGCGCGATCACGCGTCATCCGCATCCGGCAACGGCTTCGACCTTGGTGGCCTGCTCGGTTCGGTGCTGGGCGGCGGATCACAGGCGACGACCCCGCAAACCGATGGGGCCGGCATCCTGGGCCATGTGTTCGGCAACAGTGCGCCCACCGCGGCCGCAGGCCTGGGCCAGGCCACCGGCCTGGGCGGCGACAAGGCCGGCCAGCTGCTGCAGATGCTCGCGCCCATCGTGCTGTCGTTCCTGGCGCAGCGCTTCCTTGGCGGCGGCGATAACGCCAATCCAGCTCAGCTGGGGCAGGCGCTGGGACAGGAACATGCGCAGGCGCAGCAGTCCGGCGGCATTGCCGGTGGCCTGCTCGGCAAGGTCCTCGACCAGGACGGCGATGGCGACCTGGATGTCGGCGACCTGATGAAACTGGGCGGCAGCCTGTTCGGCAAGCACTGACCTGCGCTGATAGCCAGTCGCTATCAAAACCGGTGCATTTTTCGATTTTCCTTTGTCATCGGCCTTGCCTAAGGTGAGGGCTCACCCGCCACAGCGAGCCCGCCCATGAGCAAGCAGCGCGAACCTCTTCCGGCAGCGGCCGGCAACGTCCTGGCAACCCGCGTCGGCATTCCCGACCGCTGATGCGGGTGAAGTGCATTGCATGCCCGTCCATCCACGGCCGGGCATGTCGCATTCGTTCTAGAAGCCTGCGCTTTCCAACCCCCACACTCGCGCCCGCCCTCCTGCAGGACGGGCAGCCACCCAGTGCTTACGACAAAGGTAGCGACCGATGAACACCGAAGCCAAGTGCCCCTTCAACCACAACGCCGGCGGCGGCACCACCAACACCGACTGGTGGCCAAAGCAGCTGCGGGTGGACCTGCTCAACCAGCATTCGTCCAAGTCCGATCCACTGGGCAAGAGCTTCAACTACGCCGAGGAATTCAAGAAGCTCGATTACGACGCGTTGAAAGCCGACCTGCGTGCATTGATGACCGATTCGCAACCCTGGTGGCCAGCGGACTTCGGCCATTACGGCCCGCAGTTCATCCGCATGGCCTGGCACAGCGCGGGCACCTACCGCACCGCCGACGGGCGCGGCGGCGGTAGCCGCGGGCAGCAGCGTTTCGCGCCACTCAACAGCTGGCCGGACAACGTCAACATCGACAAGTCGCGCCGCCTGCTGTGGCCGATCAAGCAGAAGTACGGGCAGAAGATCTCCTGGGCCGACCTGCTGATCCTGACCGGCAACGTCGCGCTGGAATCGATGGGCTTCAAGACCTTCGGTTTTGCCGGCGGCCGCGAGGACACCTGGGAACCAGACCAGGACGTGTACTGGGGTAACGAAACCACCTGGCTTGGCGGCGACGTGCGCTATGCCCATGGTTCGGAAGGCGTGGTCAAGCCGGGTGACGCAGCGGTGCTGTCGGCCGACGACAACGCCGATGGCGACGTCCATTCGCGCACCCTGGAAAACCCGCTGGCCGCCGTGCAGATGGGCCTGATCTACGTCAACCCGGAAGGTCCGGACGGCAACCCCGATCCGCTGAAAGCGGCTTACGACATCCGCGATACGTTCGCCCGCATGGCCATGAACGACGAAGAGAGCGTCGCCCTGATTGCCGGTGGCCACAGCTTCGGCAAGACCCACGGCGCAGGCCCGGCCGACAACGTGGGCGCGGAACCCGAAGCGGCCGACCTGGACCAGCAGGGCCTGGGCTGGAAGAGCGGCTTCGGCAGCGGCAGCGGCAGCGATGCGATCACCAGCGGCCTGGAAGTCACCTGGACCAAGACCCCGGCCCAGTGGAGCCATGACTTCTTCGAACACCTGTTCGGCTTCGAATGGGAGCTGGTCAAGAGCCCAGCCGGCGCGCACCAGTGGCAGGCCAAGGGCGCCGATGCGGTGATCCCGGACCCGCACGGCAACGGCAAGCGCCTGCCGACCATGCTCACCACCGACCTGTCGCTGCGCTTCGATCCGGCCTACGAAAAAATCTCCCGCCGGTTCCTGGAAAACCCCGACCAATTGGCCGATGCCTTCGCCCGCGCGTGGTTCAAGCTGACCCACCGCGACATGGGGCCACGCGCGCGCTACCTGGGCCCGGAAGTGCCGGCCGAAGTGCTGATCTGGCAGGACCCGATTCCGGCGGTCGAACACGCGCTGATCGACGCTGCCGATATCGCCGCGCTCAAGCAGAAGATCGCCGCGGCCGGTTTGTCGGTCAGCCAGTTGGTGTCCACCGCATGGGCATCAGCTTCGACCTTCCGCGGATCGGACAAGCGCGGCGGTGCCAACGGCGCGCGCATCCGCCTGGCGCCGCAGAAGGACTGGGCCGTCAACGAGCCGGCCAAGCTGGCCAAGGTGCTGTCCGCGCTGGAAAGCATCCAGAAGGACTTCAACACCGGAGGCAAGCAGGTCTCGCTGGCCGACCTGATCGTGCTGGCCGGCGCGGTCGGTGTCGAGCAGGCGGCCAAGGCCGCGGGCCAGGTGGTCACCGTGCCGTTCACGCCGGGCCGCGCCGATGCCTCGCAGGAACAGACCGATGTCGAATCGGTCGGTGTGCTGGAACCGGTCGCCGATGGCTTCCGCAACTACCTCAAGGGCCACTTCAGCGTGCCGGCCGAGGCACTGCTGATCGACAAGGCGCAGCTGCTCACCCTGACCGCGCCGGAGATGACCGTGCTGGTCGGCGGCCTGCGCGTGCTGGGCGCGAACGTGGACGAAGCCAAGCATGGCGTGTTCACCGACCGGCCCGGCGCGTTGACCAACGACTTCTTCGTCAACCTGCTGGACATGGGCACCGAGTGGAAGCCGGCGTCGCGCACCACCTTTGCCGGCAGCAGCCGCAACGGCGGCGCGGCCAGGTGGACCGGCACGCGCGTGGACCTGGTATTCGGTTCCAACGCGATCCTGCGGTCGGTGGCCGAGGTCTACGCCAGCAGCGATGCGCAGGGCAAGTTCATGCAGGACTTCGTCGCGGCCTGGGCCAAGGTGATGGAGCTGGATCGCTTCGACCTGAAGTAAGCGATCCTGCAGGCAGCACGACAACGGCGCCCCAGTGGCGCCGTTGTCGCACAATACGCGCCCATGTCGCCGCGCACTTCGCCATGACCGAATCCAGCCACCGCGTGCACGGCGTCGGCCCCGATGAAGTGGCCGCCGACTGGCCACCGCTGCGCGAGGATGAGATCAGCCAACTGCTGTCCGGCTATCGGCAATGGTCCGGCGACTGGCAGCTGGCCTGGCATAGCCCGCGCCCGCTGTCGGCAGCCGCACTGGTCGACACCGCGCAAGGCCGCATCTTCATCAAGCGACACCACCACAGCGTGCGCACACCCGCACAGCTGGAAGAAGAGCATCGCTTTATTGCGCACCTGGCCCGCAACGGGTTGCCGGTCGCCGAGGTCTTCGCCGACCGCCATGGCCGCACGGCGGCCGCACTGGGCGCGTGGACCTATGAAATCCACGGCGCTGGCGAAGGCGAAGATCTGTATCGCGAAACGCCCTCCTGGACGCCGCTCACCGCCTTGGATCAGGCCCGCGAAGCCGGGGCGATGCTGGCGCGGTTACACGTTGCCGCTGCGGGCCACCATGCGCCCCAGCGCAGCACGCACCTGCTGGTCGCCCGTGATGACCTGATCCGCGCCGACGATCCCATCGCCGCACTGCAAGCCCAGCTCGCCGGGCGTCCCGGCCTGGCCGAAGACCTGGATCGACGCGACTGGATCGAAGACTTCCAACGCATGCTGCTGCCCTTGCATGCAGGCCTGGCCGAACGCCTGCGCGGCGAGCCTCGGCTGTGGGCACACAACGACTGGCATGTCTCGAACTTGCTGTGGCAACCGCGCGGCGAGGCCATGGGCATCAGCACCGTGCTGGACTTCGGCCTGGCCTCGCCGACCAGCGCCTTGTTCGACCTGGCCACAGCCATCGAACGCAATGCGGTCGCCTGGCTTGCGCTGGAAGACGGCATGGGCGCGGTCCACATCGACACCGCCCTGGCGCTCCTGGAAGGCTATCGCGATGTGCTGCCGCTGGCGCCCGCACGCGTGCACCTGCTGGCCGACCTGCTGCCGCTGGTGCACGTGGATTTCGCGTTGTCGGAAGTCGAGTATTTCCAGTCCATCACCCGCTCCCCGGCCAACGCGGACGTGGCCTACGACACCTTCCTGCTGGGCCATGCGCGCTGGTTCTCCAGCGCACCCGGCCAGGCCTTGCTGCAGGCGCTGCACGCAGTAGCCTGAAAAGGCGGGGTGTGCAAATCCTGGCGAAATGGTGTCAAATGCCGGCCTGAAGCGGGGGTGCCTGGCGTTGCCAGGCTGAGAGAGTCCCTTGGAACCTGATCCGGTTTGTACCGGCGTAGGGAGCTTTGAGCAGCACCCCCGATGTCGCCTATCGAAGGCGAAGTGGCGGTGCGCCGTCGCTTCGTCCTTGAGCCATTGCCTTGGTGACGAATCGACATGAACCGCTCCCGCTCCACCCTGTTGCTGACCTCCCTGTTGTGCACTGCCCTGCCGCTCCACGCGCAGCAGGCCGATGACGATGCACAGGCGGCCAAGTCTTCGGCCACCGACCTGGCCGCGGTGCGCGTCCAGGGCCAGGCCGACACGCGCCAGACCGCACCGAACAGCCAGCTGGGCAGCTTCGGCCCCGGCAGCTGGAAGGACACCCCGGCCTCGGTCAACGTGCTGGATCGCACGTTGCTGGACAACCGCCAGCCGCGGTCCCTGAGCGAAGTGGCCTACAACGATGCCTCGCTGGGCGACAGCTATGCAGCGGTGGGCTATTACCAGAACGTGGCCATCCGCGGCTTTCCACTGGACCTGGCCACCGGCTACCGCCTCAACGACCTGACCATCGCCGGTGAACAGCGGTTGGCACTGGAGAACATCCAGCAGGTGGAAATCCTCAAGGGCGAAGCCGGCCTGACCGCCGGCATCATGGCGCCCGGCGGCATCATCAACTACGTCACCAAGCGCCCGATGCGCGTGCAGGAACTCACCGTCGGCACCGATTCGCACGGCTCGCGCTACACCGCGCTGGATGTCGGCCGCTGGCTGACCCCGACCTTCGGCCTGCGCCTCAACACGGCCTGGGAGGACACCCACTCCTACATCGAACACGCCGATGGCCGACGCAATTTCTACGCGCTGGCGGCGGACTGGCTGATCAGCGACAAGGCCAAGCTGGAGCTGGATGGCAGCTACCAGACCAGCGCGCAGAACTCGGTCTCCGGCTACCAGCTGCTGGGTGGCGACACGGTGCCCAGCAACGCCAGTCGCACCGTGATGCTTGGCTACCAGCCGTGGCAGCAGCCTGTGGCGATCCAGTCGACCAACCTGACCGCGCGCTACAGCTATCGCTTCAACGACACCTGGCAGGGCAGCGTGGCGCTGGGCCACAGCCGCAGCGTGATCGATGACAACGTGGCCTTCGCCTACGGTTGCTCCTACGCCGCGCAATGCGCCGATGGCAGCTCGCCGGGCAACTACTTCGCGCCCAACGGCGACTACGACATCTACGACTACCGCAGCCCGGACGACACGCGTGTCAACGATGAACTGCGCGCGCAGCTGCAGGGCAGCTTCGACACCGGCGCATTGACCCACCAGCTGACCGTTGGCGTGGATGGCTACCGCCGCACGGTCGACCGGCGCAAGGATGTCTACGACTACGTCGGCACCGCCAACATCTACGATGCGCAGGTGCCGGTGTTCGCGCCGTCGAGCAACGAGCCCGGCGCCTCGGCGCGTCGCCTGGACGACAGGCAGCGCGCGGTGTTCGCACTGGACCGCATCAGCTTTGGCAACGGCGGGCAGTGGCTGGCGGGTGGGCGTTTCGTGCACCTGGAAGAGATCGCCAATGACAGCGACGGGGTGCGCGAACGCAAGACCCAGCTGAGCAAGTTCCTGCCACAGACCGCACTGCTGTGGCAGGTGAACGACCAGCTCAATGCATACGTGAGTTACAGCAAGGGCCTGTCGCTGGGGCAGGAGGCGCCGTACTGGACCTCGAATGCCGATAGCTTCCTGCCGCCGTTGCTGTCGCGCCAGACCGAGGTCGGGGTGAAGTTCGCGCCGACCGCCTCGCTCAACCTGGGTGTCGCCCTGTTCCACATCGCGCAGCCGTTCCAGTACGCGATGCCCGACGACAGCGACGCCGGCTACACCTTCGTCCAGCAGGGCAGGCAGGTGCACACCGGCCTGGAGCTGACCGCCAACGGCAAGTTGGGCGAACACCTGCAGCTCACCGCCAGCGCCAGCGTACTGCGCGCGCGCGCCGAAGATACAGGCACGCCTGCCTACGAAGGCCATCAGCTGATCAACATCCCCAAGGCGCGCGCCAGCGTGCAGGCCGATTACCAGCTGCCGTTCGCACCGGCCTGGACGGTCAGCGGTGGCTGGCGCTACGCCGCGCCCAACGTCGCCACGGCCGATGGCCGCACGCGCGTACCGGCGTACAGCGTGTTCGATGCCGGCGTGCGTGTGCGCAGCGACGTGCGTGGCCACGCACTGACCTGGCGGCTATCGGTGGACAACGTGTTCAACCACTTCTACTGGCGCGACACCGGCAGCAGCGGCGGTGACTATTACCTGTTCCCCGGTGCGCCGCGCATGGCCCGCCTGTCGGTGACCTACGCGCTATGAATGCCGAAACCCTGGAATGGATCGCCGCCATCGTCAGCGTCGCTGCCGTCTGGCTGACCGCGCGCCGGCACCTGCTGGGCTGGCCGATCGGGCTGGTTTCAGTCGCGCTGTATGCGAGCGTGTTCGTCGAGGCCAAGCTGTACTCGGACGTCCTGCTACAGGGCGCGTTCGCCGGTTTCATCCTGTACGGCTGGTGGCGCTGGAAATCCCACCTGGGCCAGGATGGCCTGGTTGAAGTCGCACCGCTGGCGCGCGGCGCGATGCTGCGTGACCTGTCGGTCGGCGTGGTACTTGCGATCACGCTCGGCACGGCAATGCACAGCTGGACCGATGCCGCCCTGCCCTGGCTGGATGCGGCGCTGACCGCTTTCAGCCTGGTCGCACAGTGGTGGCAGGGCCGGCGCCATGTCGCGGCGTGGTGGCTGTGGATCGTGGTCGATGTGATCTACACCGGCCTGTACGCGTACAAGTCGCTCGACGTCACGGCCGCGCTGTACCTGGGGTTCGTCGGCCTGGCAGCGATGGGCCTGCGCCAGTGGCGACGCGCCCTGCCCGCCACGCCATTGCCAACGGCGTGATCGTGACCTGACGGCGGCGTCATCCAGTGCTACGGTGCCGGCCTTTATTCCGTGGCCCTCCCGATGCCCGCACGCCCTACCCGTTCGCTCACTGAAGGTCCGATCGGCCGCAACCTGCTGCTGTTCTCGCTGCCGATCCTGGGCGGCAACATCGCCCAGTCGCTCAACGGCTCGGTCAACGCGATCTGGGTTGGCAGGTTCCTGGGCGAATCGTCATTGGCCGCCATCGCCAATGCCAACAACATCATGTTCTTCCTGCTGGGCTCGGTCTTCGGCATCGGCATGGCCGCCACCATCCTGATCGGCCAGGCGATCGGTGCCGGCAACATCGCCCAGGCCCGCAAGGTCATGGGCAGCAGCGCCAGCTTCTTCATCGGCTTGTCGATCGTGATTGCCAGCTGCGGCGTCTGGCTGGCCAGGCACCTGCTGGCCGCGATGGCGACACCTGCCGAACTGCTCCCCTTGGCCGAGGCATACCTGCGGGTGATCTTCCTGGCCATGCCGCTGATGTACGCCTTCACGTTCCTGTCGGCGGCGTTGCGTGGCGCAGGTGATTCAAAGACGCCGTTCCGCTTCCTGCTGGTATCGGTGGTGCTGGACATCGCCTTCAACCCATTGCTGATCTTCGGCATTGGCCCGTTCCCCAAGCTGGGCATCGCCGGCTCGGCCTGGGCCACCTTGCTTGCGCAGGGCATCGCGCTGCTTGGCCTGCTGTTCTACATGCGCCACAAGCGCCACGTCCTGTGGCTGGGGCGCAAGGACATGCGCCTGTTCGTCCCCGATCTCGCCGTGTTGCGCACCCTGATCACCAAAGGCGTACCAATGGGCCTGCAGATGGTGCTGGTGTCCATGGCGATGATCGCGATGATGACCCTGGTCAACCGCTTCGGCACCGATACCGTGGCCGCCTATGGTGCGGCGCTGCAGATCTGGAACTACGTGCAGATGCCCGCCATGGCAGTGGCCGCCGCTGCCTCGACGATGGCGGCCCAGAACGTGGGCGCAGGGCATTGGGACCGGGTCGATGCCACCGCGCGCACCGGCGTGCTGTTCAACTTCCTGATGACCGGCGCCTTGATCCTGCCACTGATCCTGCTGGACCGCTGGACGCTCTCGCTGTTTCTGGATTCGGCCAGCGCCGCCCACGAAATCGCACGCCACATCAACCACATCGCGATCTGGTCGTTCCTGTTCTTCGGGGTGATGTTCGTGCTGTCGGGCGTCGTGCGCTCCACCGGCGCGGTGATCCCGCCGATCATCATGCTGGTGATCGCGCTGTGGGGCATCCGCGTGCCGTTCGCCAACCTGCTGCAACCCACGCTGGGCGCCGACGCGGTGTGGTGGAGCTTCCCGGTCAGCTCGTTGTGCTCGATGTTGATGGCGATGGCGTATTACCGCTGGGGCGGCTGGCGCAAGGCGCGCATGGGCGCTGCCGATACGCGCGCGATCGCGGTGCCATCGGAAGTACCGGCAACGCCTCCGTCACCGGTGGCCGACCCCGCCGATCCGGACTGCAAACCGGACGATGCCCTGCAACGCGCCTGACCGGGCGCGCTTCAAACAACGCGCGTCAGAACGCGTCGATATCACCCAGCGCCTGGATCAGGCGGCGCGCACGCTTGTCTGGTTTGGTCTCCGGCGCGCGATAGCCGGTGCGTTCGGCCGCACGCGTGGCGCGCACTTCCGCGCGCCGCTGGCGCGAGGCTTCGCTTTCGCTGTACAGCGCCTGCGCCATCGGCGCCGGGCCACGCTGGTCGGACAAACCCAGCACCACCAGCTCAAAGCGCTCGTCGCCACGCTGCACCTGCAGGGCATCGCCCAGCCGCACCGTGCGCGCCGGCTTGGCCCGCTGGCCATCGACTTCCACCTTGCCCAGCGTCACCGCATCCTTGGCCAGCACGCGGGTCTTGAAGAAACGCGCCGCCCACAGCCAGACATCCAGGCGAACGGTTTGCGCGACAACGGGGTCAGTCATGTTTTCCTGAGAAATCGGGCTTGATGGTGTCCTGCCTGCCGCCGGACAGTTGCAGCGGTTCGTCCGGATGGCAGGGATCACGCACCATGGAACCAGCATTGGAGCGGGCCAGCGCCTCGGCTGAGGACGACGAAGCCACCTGGCATTCCGGGCGGTCCGCCGGGCGCACCTCTGCGTCATAGCGGCGGGTATCGCTGGCGCAGGCCGACAACATCAGGCCACAGGCCAGGGCAATCAAGGGCAGTTTCATCCTTCACTCCTTCAAGCGGGGGCGAGCGGCCATGGCCGCGCTGGTGACTCGACTAGGTGCCGGAACCGGTCCGGAACGTGACCTCGGCGTGCTGGTCGACCTCCTGCTGGCAGGCCCTGGACATCCGGGTATCCCGGATGCCCTGTTCCAACTCGGCGCCGTGCTTGCCATCACGCAACTGCTTGGGAAAGGGCGGCTGTTCGGCCGCATCGCGCGCCTGCTGCTGGCAGGCCAGCGAAACGTTGGACCCATCCAGGCCAGCAGAACTGGCGCAACCTCCAGCAGACAGCACCAGCAGGCCACACAGCATCTTCAACCCGATCCGCACCATCGACATCGCATCACCTCATCCGTTGAGCAGATCAGGCGCGCATCGCCAGCAATCACCTGACCCATGAAAACAAGAAACCCGGCACATGGCCGGGTTTCGAGCATAACGCAGCGCCGCTTGCGCGACGCCTGGCGTTGGACTTACTCCGCAGCGGCAGCAGCAGCCAGGCGGGCAGCCTTGGCCTGCGCAGCGGCAGCCAGGTCTTCCTTGATGCGGGCAGCCTTGCCCTGCAGACCACGCAGGTAGTACAGCTTGCCGGCGCGGACCTTGCCGCGACGCTTCACTTCGACCGAGTCGATGGTGGCGCTGTGGGTCTGGAAGACGCGCTCGACGCCGAAGCCGTGCGAGATCTTGCGGACGGTGAAAGCCGAGTTCAGGCCGGCGTTCTTCTTGCCGATGACCACGCCTTCGTATGCCTGCACGCGCTCGCGGTTACCTTCCTTCACCTTCACGTTGACGATGACGGTGTCGCCCTGGCTGAACTGCGGCAGCTCGCGGGTGATCTGGGCGGCTTCGAATTCCGCGATGATGGACTTGTTCAACTTGCTCATGGTGGCACCGATTATCTGTGTAGGTGGGCGTGTCGGAGATCGACAGCTGGCACTGATGCAGTCGCAGGATTACGCCGCACGTTCGTTCTTATGGGGTCCCCGCAGGCCGAGCCGGCCACGGGAACTGCGCATTATAGACAAATTCTCCGCCGTGGCTAGCGCTGACCGGCCGACCCGTCATCGGCCTGCTCAGCCCGGAACGCCTCCAGCAGCTTGCGGTCGGCCTTGGACAGGCTGGCCTCGTCCAGCAGGTCCGGCCGGCGCAGCCAGGTCCGGCCCAGCGATTGCTGCCTGCGCCAGCGCGCGATCGCCGCGTGGTTGCCCGAACGCAGCACGTCAGGCACCTCGCCCCAGGCATGGCTGGCCGGATGGGTGAAGTGCGGACAATCCAGCAGCCCGCCCTCGCCTTCGAAGCTGTCCTGGGCGGCCGAGTCGGCATCGTTGAGGGCGCCATCCTGCAGGCGCGTCACCGCGTCGATCAGCACTGCTGCTGCCAGTTCGCCACCTGACAGCACGTAGTCGCCGATGGAGATTTCCTCGTCGACTTCGTGCGCCAGGAAGCGCTCGTCGACGCCTTCATAGCGACCACACAGCAGGATCATGCGCGGCAGCGCGGCCAGCGCACGCACCCGCGCCTGGGTCAGCGGCCGCCCCTGTGGTGTGAGATAGACCACCGGCGCCGGTGCGACATCCGCCACGCGCGCCGCATCCAGGCAGGCCCGCAACGGCTCGATCAGCATGACCATGCCCGGCCCGCCGCCGAATGGGCGGTCGTCGACACGACGGTAGTTGCCGGTGGCGTAATCGCGCGGATTCCAGCCCTGCAGCTGCAGCAGTTCGCGTTCGCGCGCCCGCCCGACCACGCCAAAGCCGGTGCTCTGGTCGATGAATTCAGGAAACAGGCTGATGACGTCGATGCGCATGGACAGGCCGTAGGACGTGGTCGCAGGAGGAAACAACAACAGGATGGCGAACCCGGAGGCCCGCCATCAGGTCAGAAATCCGGATCCCAGTCCACGCCGACGATGCCGGCTTCGAAATCCACCTTGGTGATGAACTCTGGCTCGACGAACGGAATCAACCGCTCCTTGTCACCCTTGGCCACCAGCACATCATTGGCGCCGGTCGAGAACAGGTGCGAGACCGTGCCGAAATCGCGGCCATCGGCATTGATCACGCGTAGGCCTTCCAGATCGACCCAGTAATATTCGTCGGGCTTCGGCGGCGGCAGCGCGCTGCGCGGCACCGAGATCTCCAGGCCCACCAGCGCATCCACCGCATCGCGGTCGACCACGCCGGGGAAATCGGCGATCAAGTGCTTGCCGGAATTCTTGCCACGCGCGCCAGTGAATTCGCGCGTGTTGCCAGCAGCATCGCGCAAGGTCCAAGGCTGGTAGCGGAAGATGGCTTCACGCGGCTCGGTCCAGGATTCGATCTTGACCTGGCCGCGCACGCCAAACGCGCCGACCACCCTGCCCAGCAGAATGCGGCGCGTCGTGTTCTCTGTCATGAGAAACTCCGGCCGCGCGCGGGGCGCGGCCGAGGCGCGATCAGGCCGAAGCCTGCGCGGTGTCGAGCTTGCCCGCTTCCTTGTACAGGTTGCGGACCTTGTCGGTCAGCTGCGCACCCTTGCTGACCCAATGGTCGACACGGGCCTTGTCCAGCACGATGCGCGGCTCGGCACCCTGGGCGACCGGGTTGTAGTAACCCACGCGCTCGATGTTGCGGCCGTCGCGCGCGCTGCGCACGTCGGTGACGATGATGTGGTAGAAGGGGCGCTTCTTGGCGCCGCCACGGGTAAGGCGGATCTTGACCATGATGTCTTTCTCGGTGTTGCCCAGTCGCCAGGATGGCGCGGTAAGCCGGCGATTATAGCGGGCTGCGGGCCGCACGCAAACTCTGCCGGTTCAGAAAACCCCTTATCCAGACCTAGATCCGGACCCAGGCCTGGGTGGCCAGCGCCTGATCCAGCAGGCCCTGCAGCGCCGGCGCGCGTGGCAACGACACGCCATCGATGGAGGCCACGCTGCCGCAGCCATTGGCATTGGCGGTGAAGGCCGACAGGGTTCTGGCACGCTCCAGGTTCACCATCCCGGTGCGCTGCGGAACGCCAAGCGCCTCGAATCCGCGCTGCAGCAGGCCCTCGCAGGTGCCGCGCAGGGCCGGGCCTTCTGGCCAGTGCACCACGGCCCCGTCCCAGAAGCCGATGTTCCAGACCGATCCTTCGATGACTGGGCTGGCCGGGAGCGCGCCCGCAACGAACAACGCGTCATCGCAGCCCGCCCTGCGGGCTTCGCGCCGATAGTGGAACAGCGGCAACATCGCCACATGCTTGATCTGCGGCAATGGCCGCACGAACGAAAAGCTCTTCAACGCCATCGGCGCCGCGCCGGCTGCAGGGGCGGCAGTCCCGACCGAGATCAGCCACTCCGGCTGCACGACCTTCAGCGGATCGCGGTAATCGAAGTCGCGCGCGAAACCGGTGATCCGCACCGATGCGTCGCCCTGCCCGGCCAGCACCGCACGCAGGTCGTTGCGCAGCGCAGGCTCGTCCAGCACGGCATCGAACAGCGCAGCATGTCCGTCGCGCAGTCGCGCCAGATGCAGGTCCAGGCCCTGAACGGCGCCATCGCGCACGCGCATCGCGGTGAAGTGCCCGTAGCTCAGCAGCGCGAGTGCACGCAGGTCCTCGGCATCGGCCGGACGTGCGCCGCAATACAGCGCCGGCACACTCACAGCAGTGCGTCGGCCTGGGTCCACCAGTCCTGCAGCAGATCGGCCGCGGGACGCGCCTTTGCCATCCACGCCGACTGCCCGGCCCAGGCCTGCATCGCATCGATCCGATCGTCTGCCGCGGCCTGCTTGCGCATCGCCGCGGTCAGGCCGCGCTGCACGGGATAGGGCGCGGCCAGCACCGCGCCCGGCGCGGCCAGCGCGCGCACGTAAAGCGTCGCGACCGCACGCCCAAGACGCCCGGAAAAGCCCCGCGTCGGCCAGGTGTCCTGCGGTTCGGTCTGCGCCAGCGCCCGCGCCCAGGCCGGCGCAATCGCAGCTTCCGGTGCGCGCAGGAAAGCGGTCCCGATCTGCACCGCACTGGCACCCAGGGTCAGCGCTGCCGCGATCCCGCGCCCGTCGGCAATGCCGCCAGCAGCGATCACCGGAATCGACAGCGCATCGGCCAATCGTGGCAGCAGCGCAAACAGGCCGACCAGCTGGCGCTCGGCATCGGCCGCGTTGAAGGCACCGCGATGCCCACCGGCTTCAAAGCCCTGCGCCACGACCGCATCGGCACCAGCGTCCTGTGCGGCACGCGCCTCGGCCAGCGTGGTGGCGCAGGCGAACCAGGCAATGTCAGCACTCTTCAGCGACTGGACCTGCGCCGGGGTCAACACACCCATGATGGTGGACAGCACCCGCGGCCTGGCCGCGATGCAGGCATCGAACTGCTGCTGGAAATCGGCCGGCCCCGCATCGCCCGCGGACACAGGAACTTCAGGCCCCCAGTCGCCGAGAAATTCGCGCACGGCCGCCTCGGCAACCGCATCGCGCACCGGTGGTGGATCGGGCACCCACAGATTGACCTGGGCGGGCCCGTCGCTCTGCCGGCGGAAATCAGCCAACCAGGTTTCGATATCAGCCGGCGTGGACAGGACCGCGCCCATCCCGCCCATGCCGCCCGCGTTGGCCACGGCGGCCGACAGTGGCACCGGGCAGGCACCAGCCATTGGTGCAAGCAATACCGGCAGGCGCACGCCGAAACGTGCACAAAAGGCTTCCGATCGCAGGCGCGCAGCCGAGACCATCAGTCGATCAACGGAACGGCATGCCGCCGCGGCCGCCACCCATGGCGCCCATCATTCCCTTCATGCCGCGCATCATGCCTTTCATGCCGCCGCGGCCGAGCTTGCTCATCATCTTTTCCATCTGGGTGAACTGCTTCATCAGCTTGTTCACGTCGGACGGCTGGGTACCGGAACCCTTGGCGATGCGGGCACGGCGCGAGCCATTGAGCAGCCCCGGGTTGCGGCGCTCCTTCTTGGTCATCGAACCGATGATCGCGATCATGCGCGGCACTTCCTTGTTGCCGGCGACCTGCTGCTTGAGCTGATCGGGCACCTGGCCCAGGCCGGGCAGTTTTTCCATCAGCGCGCCGATGCCACCCATGTTCTGCATCTGCTCAAGCTGGTCGCGCATGTCGTTGAGGTCGAATTTCTTGCCCTTGGCGACCTTCTCGGCCAGCTTCTGGGCCTTGTCCTTGTCGACCTGGCCTTCGACCTGCTCCACCAGCGACAGCACGTCGCCCATGTCCAGGATCCGACCGGCCACGCGCTCGGGGTGGAACACGTCCAGGCCATCGGGCTTTTCGCCCACACCAATGAACTTGATCGGCTTGCCGGTGATGTAGCGCACCGACAGCGCGGCGCCGCCACGGGCGTCACCGTCGGTCTTGGTCAGCACGACGCCGGTCAGCGGCAGCGCTTCGGAGAAGGCCTTGGCCGTGGTGGCCGCGTCCTGGCCGGTCATCGAGTCGACCACGAACAGGGTTTCAACCGGCTTGACCGCAGCATGCAGCGCCTTGATCTCGGCCATCATCGCCTCGTCGATGGCCAGGCGACCGGCGGTATCGACGATCAGCACATCGGCGTAGGACTTGCGCGCGTCCTCGATGGCGGCGCGGACGATGGCTTCGGGCTTCTGGTCGGCGGTCGAGGGGAAAAACAGCACGTCGACCTGCTCGGCCAGCGCTTTCAGCTGTTCGATGGCGGCCGGACGGTAGACGTCGGCGCTGACCACCATCACCTTCTTCTTGCGCTTTTCCTTGAGGTGCTTGGCCAGCTTGGCCACAGTCGTGGTCTTGCCCGCACCCTGCAGGCCGGCCATCAGGATCACCGCCGGCGCCGGCACGTTGAGGTTCAGGTCGGTGGCGGCCGAGCCCATGACCGCGGTCAGCTCGTCGCGCACCACCTTGATCAAGGCCTGGCCGGGGGTCAGCGACTTGAGTACTTCCTGGCCGACCGCACGCACCTTGATGCGCTCGACCAGCGCCTGCACGACCGGCAGCGCGACGTCGGCTTCCAGCAGGGCGATGCGCACCTCGCGGGTGGCCTCGCGGATGTTTTCCTCGGTCAGGCGACCGCGGCCGCGCAGCCGCTCCATGGTGCCGGACAGGCGCTGGGTCAGGGATTCGAACATGGGGTGGACCGACGTGATGGCAAAGCGGGCGCGCAGTATATCCGGGCGCGTTTTCTTCATCGTGCAACTAGGAATGGTTCTCGCCAAGCGCGGCCGCGTGCGACACTTCTACGCATGGGTTTCATCCTTCCTGCCATTGCCTTCTACCTGCTGGCGACCGTACTGCTGGTGCGCGCGGTCGGCCGTGACGCCCTGGGCCCGTCGCGGACCTGGCGCTGGCCGGCGCTGGCCGCCATCGCGCTGCACGCCGGCTACCACCTATGGATCGCCTGGCGCACGCCGGGCGGGCCGGACATGCATTTCTTCTCGGCGCTGTCGCTGGTGAGCCTGGGCATGGCTAGCATGACCGCCGTGGTCGGCGCGCGCGGGCGCATGGCCACGGTCGGCGTGGTCGCCTTCCCATTGGCGGCAGCACTGCTGGCGACCTACCACGGCTATGGACACCGTCCTTCGACAGGCCTGGACTGGCGCCTGCAGCTGCATGCCTGGATGGCACTACTGGCCTACGCCACGCTGGCGGTGGCCGCGCTGCTGGCAGTCATGCTGTGGGTGCAGGAACGCGCCCTGCGCCGGCGCGAATTCCATACCTGGCTGCGCGCCCTGCCACCGATGACGGAGCTGGAAACCCTGCTGTTCCGCACGATCGCGGTCGGCTTTGCCCTGCTGACCGCGACCCTGCTGACCGGCACGCTTTTCGTGGAGAACCTGTTCGCCCAGCACCTGATCCACAAGACGGTGCTGAGCGTGCTGTCGTGGCTGGTCTTCGGCGGACTGCTACTGGGCCGCTGGCGACGCGGCTGGCGCGGCGCCAAGGCCGTGCGTTGGACATTGGTCGCGATGGCCCTGTTGTTGCTGGCTTTTTTCGGAAGCAAGGCGGTCCTGGAGCTGACCTGCATCGCGCCACGGGCTGACCGTTCCGTCAGCGGAATGACAGAATAGGTCATTCCATTGCTGAAACAATATTTGCATTGACAATTATTTCCATGGCGACGATCATGCCGCGCCATGAAAGTACCTGCCTCCATCTGCGCTCCCGCCAGCGGCTCCTCGCTCGGCCTGCTGATCCGCCAGGTCCGCGATGCGATCTGGGCCAACATGGAGAAGGAACTGGTCGCCGCCGGCCATGACCTGACCTTCAGCCAGTTCGTCACCATCAAGAAGCTGGCCGACGGCATGGCCAGCGTCACCGAGCTGGCCCGCGCCGCCGAAGTCCATCCCGGCGCGATGACCCGCCTGCTCGACCGCCTGGAATCGCGCGGCCTGGTCGTGCGCCAGGCCGATCCCGGTGACCGCCGCGCGCTGCACATCCACCTGACCGATGCCGGCACCGCCATCTGGAAAGACACCAACCTGTGCGGCCAGCGCGTACTCAAGCACGCCACCGTCGGGATGACCGAAGCCGACGTCAGCCAACTGATGCGCCTGCTTGAGCAGGCCCGCGACAACCTCACTTCCGAGACCGTTTGACCATGTCCACGCCTGTTTCCACGCGCCTGCCCGGCAGGCTTACCGTGTCGTTGGCCTGCGCCCTCGTCCTGGTCGGCTGCGCGAGCAGCCACGGCCTTAGCACGAATGGCCAGCTGCTCGACGCCGACACCCTCACCGCCCAGCAAACCCTGGGCGATGACGCCCTCAGCGCCGCCGCCTTCCCGACCCAGGACTGGTGGAACACGCTGGGCGACCCCCAGCTGGACAGCCTGATCCAGGAAGCCCTGGCCGGCAGCCCCTCACTGGCCGCGGCCGACGCGCGCCTGCGCCAGGCCCAGGCCCAAGCCGGGCTGGCCGACGCGCAACGCAAGCCGACGCTGGAGGCGTCGGGCCAATACGCCGGGGCACAGCTGCCCAAAGGCCTGGTTGGCGACGAGTTCGGCGGCGACGTGATGTGGACCGACGTGCTGATGCTCAACTTCAAGTGGGCGCCCGACCTGTGGGGCGGCCAGCGCGCCAGCTGGGAATCGGCGGTCGGCCAGGCCAAGGCGGCGCAGGTCGATGCACAGGCCGCGCGCCTGACCCTATCGGCCAATATCGCCCGCAGCTACATCATGCTGTCGCAGGCCTATGAAACGCAGGAGGTCGCCCGCCGCGAACAGCAGCGCTCAAGCCATCTGCGCGACCTCAGCCAGCAGCGCGTCGAGGCCGGCCTGGACAACACCCTGCAGCTGCGCCAGGCCGAATCCACCATCGCTAGCGCCCGCCAGCAGGAACAGGCCGCCCAGCAGCAGATCGACTCGCTGCGCAACGCGCTGGCCGCGCTGGTCGGCAAAGGCCCGGACCGCGGCCTGTCCATCACCCAGCCCAAGCTGCTTGAAGCCCCGGCACCGGCGGTCCCGGGCGTGCTGCCCAGCGAACTGCTCGGCCACCGCGCCGATGTGGTCGCTGCGCGCTGGCGCGTCGAGGCCGCCAACCGCGGCATCGATGCCCGCAAGGCCGCGTTCAAGCCCAGCGTGAACCTCAACGTCATCGCCGGCCTGGCCTCGGCGCACCTTTCGGACCTGTTCGACAGCGACGCGGCACTGGGCCTGGGTGGCCCGGCGATCAGCCTGCCGATCTTCGATGGCGGCCGCCTGCGCGCCAACCTGGACAACGCCGACGCGCAGTACGACCTGGCCGTGGCCAGCTACAACGGCGCCCTGGTCGGTGCGATGCACGAAGTCGCCGATGCCGTACAGAGCGCACGTTCGCTGGATGCGCAGACCGAGTCGGTCACCCAGGCGCGCGATGCCGCGCGCAAGGCCTTCGACCTGGCCAACAGCCGCTACAGCGCCGGCCTGGGCACCCAGCTGGATGTCCTCAGCGCCCAGCGCCCGCTCCTTCAGCTTGAACAGCAACTGGCCGGCCTGCATGCGCAGCGCTACGCCGCCGTGGTCGATCTGGACCAGGCACTCGGCGGTGGCCTGCAGCTGACCGCTCCCTCTTCCACCATGACCGCCGAAGCCACCCCATGAACACGCAGACCCAAACTCCCGCGGCCGGCACCCCGCCGCAAAAGAACAACCGCAAGCGCGCGCTGCTGATCCTGCTCCTGGTGGTGATCGTCGCCGGCGTCGCCTGGACCGCCTATGAGCTGATGTACGGCCGCTGGCACCAGGGCACCGACGACGCGTACGTGGACGGCAACATCGTCTCGATCGTGCCGCAGACCACGGGCACCGTGGTCAGCATCGACGCCGACGACGGCATGCGCGTGGAAGCCGGCCAGGCGCTGGTCCACCTGGACCCCAACGACGCCCAGGTCAGCTACGACCAGGCCGTCGCCAACCTGGCCGGCACGGTCCGCCAGGTGCGTGGTCTTTTCAGCAACGTCGCATCCAGTGAATCGGACCTGCTCGCCCGCCAGGTGGCCGTCGACCAGGCCCGCGCCGACGTCAAGCGTCGTGAAGGCCTGGTGGCCACCGGCGCGGTCTCGCGCGAAGAACTGGCCCACGCCCGCGACCTGCTGGCCTCGGCCGAAGCGGCCCTGGGCGGTTCGCGCGGCACCTTGCAGCGCAGCCGTGCGCTGGTCGATGCCACCACCGTCAGCAAGTCGCCGCAGGTCGAAGCAGCCGCCTCGCAGCTGCGCCAGGCCTATTTGAACGTGCAGCGCGCGGCCATCGTCGCGCCGGTCTCCGGCTATGTGGCCCAGCGCCGCGTACAGCTGGGCCAGCAGGTCCAACCAGGCACCACGCTGATGACCATCGTGCCGATCGACCAGGTGTGGGTGGAAGCCAATTTCAAGGAAACCCAGCTGGGCAAGATGCGCATCGGCCAGAAGGTCAAGGTGCATGCCGACCTGTACGGCAGCGACGTGACCTACGACGGCAAGGTGGACAGCCTGGGCCTGGGCACGGGCAGCGCGTTCTCGCTGCTGCCGGCGCAGAACGCCAGTGGCAACTGGATCAAGATCGTGCAGCGCCTGCCGGTCAAAATTACCCTGGACCCCAAGCAGCTTGAAACCCACCCGCTGCGCATCGGCCTGAGCATGGACGTGGACGTGGAACTGCACGACCAGGACGGCCCGGTGCTGGCCCCGGCACGCACCGCCGGCAGCAAGCCGCTGATGACCACCACGGCCTACGAGAAGCAGCTGGCCGATGCCAACCAGCTGATCACCTCGATCATCGAGCAGAACCTGCCCGCGCCGACCAAGCAGAACTGAGCACACACTGATGTCCACCATCGCCGAAGACGCAGGCGGCCCACCGGCCGCCCAACAGCCGGCGGCGGCCCAGCCGTTCCGGCCGCCGAACATGGCGCTGGCCACGGTCGGCCTGGCACTTGCTTCGTTCATGCAGGTGCTGGACACGACCATCGCCAACGTCTCGCTGCCCACCATCTCGGGCAACCTGGGCGCCAGTTCCAACCAAGCCACCTGGGTCATCACCTCGTTCGCGGTCAGCAATGCCATCGCGCTGCCGCTGACCGGCTACATGACCCGCCGCTTTGGCGAAGTGAAGCTGTTCACCTGGGCCACGCTGGCCTTCGTGGTGGCCTCGCTGCTGTGTGGCCTGGCCAACAGCATGGGCCTGCTGGTGCTGGCGCGTGCACTGCAGGGCTTCGTGGCCGGCCCGATGTATCCGGTCACCCAGGCGTTGTTGATCTCGATCTACCCCCCCGCCAAACGCGGGCAGGCCATCGCGCTGCTGGCGATGGTGACGGTGGTCGCGCCGATCGCCGGGCCGATCCTGGGCGGCTGGATCACCGACAACTACAGCTGGGAATGGATCTTCTTCATCAACATCCCCATCGGCATCTTCGCCAGCATCGTGGTCGGCCGGCAGATGAAGGGCCGTCCGGAAAAGCTGCAGACGCCGAAGATGGACTACATCGGCCTGGCCACGCTGGTCCTGGGCGTGGGCGCGTTGCAGGTCATGCTGGACCTGGGCAACGACGAAGATTGGTTCAACTCGCACAAGATCGTGATCCTGACCATCGTGGCCGCGGTCGCGCTGACCGTGTTCGTGATCTGGGAACTGACCGAGAAGGACCCGATCGTCGACCTGCGCCTGTTCCGCCACCGCAACTTCGCGGCCGGCACGCTGGCGATGGTATTCGGCTACGCGGCGTTCTTCGCCATCGGCCTGCTGGTGCCGCTGTGGCTGCAGCGGAACATGGGCTACACGGCGCTCTGGGCAGGCTTTGCCTCCGCACCGCTGGGCATCCTGCCGGTGCTGCTGACGCCGTTCGTGGGCAAGTACGCCTCCCGTTTTGACCTGCGCATGCTGGCCACCTTCGCTTTTTTCGTGATGGCCAGCACCAGCTTCCTGCGTTCGGGTTTCAACCTGGACGTGGACTTCGGCCGCGTGGCCGAGGTGCAGCTGATGCAGGGCCTGGGCGTGGCGCTGTTCTTCATGCCGGTGCTGACGATCCTGCTGTCGGACCTTGCGCCGCATGAGATCGCCGCAGGCTCCGGCCTGGCGACCTTCGTGCGTACGCTGGGCGGCAGTTTCGCCGCGTCGCTGACCACCTGGATCTGGAACCGCCGCATTACCGTGCACCACGCGGAGCTGACCGAAAACATCAGCGCCTACGACCCGGCCATGCAGCAGACCGTCCATCAGCTCGGCCACGGCGATCCGCAGACCGGCGCGGTGATGCTCAACCAGATGATCGGCCAGCAGGCCTCGCAGATCGGCTTCAATGAAGTCTTCCATCTGCTGGGCTGGATCTTCCTGCTGGTGATCGTGTTCGTGTGGTTCGCCAAGCCGCCGTTCGCGGCCAAGGGCGGCGCAGCCGCGGCCGGCGGCCACTGACCCGCAGGCAGACCCGCAAGACGCAACAGTGAGAAGGGCCGCAGCGATGCGGCCCTTCTTCATTCCAGCAGTGCTGGCCCGGCGCGCTGGCGTCGGGCTTTTCAGCATGATCCGCACCGCCTAACGCAACAGCACCAGTTCCTCGGCGCTGGTCGGATGGATCGCCACGGTGTCGTGCAGGTCATCCAGGGTGGCGCCCAGCTTCAGCGCCACGGCGAACCCCTGCAGGATCTCGTCGGCGTTCTCGCCCATCAGGTGCACCCCGACCACGCGCTTCTCCTCGCCCACGCAGACCAGCCTGAACAAGCTGTACTGCAGGGCATCGGCCAACGCGTAAAGCATTGGCCGGAAGGTGGTGGAGAACACCTGCACCGCGTCGTCACCATGTTGGGCGCGCGCCTCTTTTTCGCTCAGGCCCACGCTGCCCATCGGCGGGTGCGAGAACACCACGCTGGGGATGTTGGCGTAGTCCAACCGCGCCTTCGGCTGACCGCCGAACAGGCGATCCATCAATCGACGCGCAGCTGCAATCGCCACCGGCGTCAGCTCCACGCCCACATCGGTGACATCGCCGACCGCATGGATGCCTTCGACATTGGTGTCCTGGAACGGATCGACCTGGATATAGCCGCCGGCCCCGGTCTTTACGCCCAGCGCTTCCAGCCCGAGTGCATGCGTGTTGGGCACGCGCCCGGTCGCGAAGATCACGCAGTCGAAGTCCTCCGGCGCCGGGCCGCCATTGGTGATCACGCGCGTCTGTTCGTCGTGCTTCTCCAGCGCGGTGACCGTGGTGTCGAAGAACAGGCGGATGCCCTGCTGATGCAGGTTTTCGGCCAGTTGCAGGGTCAGGCTGCGGTCGAAGGACTGCAACAGGCACGGCCCGCGCACGAACACTTCGACCTGGCTGCCCAGCGCCTGCAGTACCCCGGCCAGTTCCACCGCGATGTAGCCGCCGCCGATGATCGCTACCCGCGCCGGTGCCGCGCGCAGGTTGAAGAAACCATCGGAATCGATGCCCAGCTCTGCGCCGGGGATGTCGGGCCGCACCGGGTGCCCACCGGTCGCGACCAGGATATGTCGCGCTTTCAGATCCAGGCCGTCATCGCACTGCACCCCGCCGGGCACCAGGGTGCCGCGGGCGGGAATGCGCGTGATGTTGGCCTTGGCCAGGCGCCGGCGGTAGCTGTCATGGATGCCGGTGATATAGCGCTGGCGGTGGACCAGGAACTCCTGCCAATCCAGTCGCCCGCCATCCACGCGGAAACCCATGTCGCGCGCCATGCCCACGTGCCGGGCCACCTCGGCCGCCAGCCACATCGCCTTCTTCGGCACGCAACCGACGTTGACGCAGGTTCCGCCCAGCTCATTGGGCTCCAGGATGGCGACGCTGGCACCGTATTCGGCCGCGCGGAATGCGCCCGCCAATCCACCGGAACCACCACCGACCACAATCAGGTCGTACTTGCCGTTGCCGTGCTGGGACATGCGAATCGCTCCATTCCGGAATCCAGACCAATCAGGACGATGGCCCGATAACGAGGTCAGTCATCCATGATAGGGATGCCACGCCCGCCTCTGCCGCACAGCATGCCGTGACTGGCTGCCTTCCTCAGGTAATGACGCGGCTCGCCAAGTCCTTCATCCGGCCACGCGACGCGACGGCAGGCGTGCATAGGTGAAGGCACGCAGCATCCATTCCACCGGCCCAAGCCGGTGACGCGCCAGCCACCATCGACTCAGCAGCAGCTGCAGCCCGAACACGACCAGTGCGAATGGCACCTGCCATCGGCGCTCCAGGCCGAACGCCCCCAGTCCGTAGCCGTAGAACACCCATGTGCAGACCAGCGACTGCAACAGGTAATTGCTCAGCGCTAGGCGTCCCGCACCGGCCAGCAGGTTCGCGATCGGGAGGAAGGCGCGCCCTTCGAGCCAGCGCACCGCCCAGCCGACATAGCCCAGGCACAGCGGCAAGCTGGAAGCAGCCGCCATCGCTGCCGCCAGGCCGACGCGCAGGTCGGCACGGCCCGGCGCGATCCACGGCGCCAGCCACACCGACCCCAGCATCAGCACCAGTCCCAGCGGCCATGCACCGCATCGCATCCAGGCCAGCCCGCGCGCATGCCGTGCGGGCTGGGCCAACACCGGACCCAGCCACGTACCCACCATGAACAATCCCAGCACCTGTGCGCCGGTCATCGGCAGCACGCTCAGGGCTTCGCCCAGGTCGCGCAGGCGCTGCAGCGTGGCAGCGGTGAAATCCCCTTGCCCGTACACCTGGGCCTGCGCCGTCGCGAGCGCGGCCATATGCGCAGCCTGCTCCTGCAGCGCCTGCTGCCAGGCCGGATCACTGGCCATGGCCGTTTCACCCAGGCCCACCAGCAGCGAGATGCCAGGCGGCACCAGAAACAGCGCAACACCCACGCATGCCAACACCCCGCCCAGCACCTCGCGGAACGCCAGCAACACAAGGCCGCATAGCGCGTAGGACACCAGCACATCGCCCGACCACACCAGCAACGCATGGGTCAGGCCGATCAGCAGCAGGCCGATGCAGCGCCGCCACCACACCCATCCCAGCGCCCAGCCCTCGCGCTCCGCCCGCCCGGCCATCACCGCGAAGCCGGCGCCGAACAACAGCGAGAACAGCGCGATGAACTTGCCCTGCACCAACACGTAGATCGCCGCATCGGCCCAGCGATCCAGGCCATGCAGCGCCGGGTCGATACCGGCACCCATCACTGCCGGTGGCCCGGCGAAGCCTTCCAGGTTCATCAGCAGGATGCCGAGCAGGGCCAGGCCACGCAGCACGTCCATTGCAGCCACGCGCACCGCTGGCGCCAGGGGCTCGGCCGAGCCCGGCCCGCGCGCGTCACCCCGCATCGCAGGTGCCCCAAACAAAGACGGCCCGCATCTGCGGGCCGCCCGTTGCATCCGGCAGGATGCCGATCAGTGTTCGACGCCGCCGTCGCCGTGCACGTGACCGTGCTCCAGCTCTTCGGCGCTGGCTTCGCGCACTTCAATCACTTCCACGTCGAAATGCAGGTCCTTGCCGGCCATCGGATGGTTCAGGTCGACGTCGACCACGCTCATGCCGATCTTCTGGATGGTCACCGCGCGCGGGCCGAAGTTGGTCTGCAGCACGACCTGCTGGCCGGGCGCCAGCTTCTGGGCGCCGAAATGCTTCTTCGGCACGCGCTGGGTCAGGCCGTCACGGCGCTCGCCATAGGCTTCGGCCGCACCGACGTCCACGCCGAAGCTCTCGCCGGCTTCCTTGTCCATCATCGCGTTCTCCAGGCCCGGGATGATGTTGCCGTGGCCAACCAGGATCGCCAGCGGCTCGCGGTCCTTCGAGGTTTCCAGCGGCTCGGAGCCGACTTCGGAAACGGTGTAGTGGAAACGCACGACGCTGTCTTTGGCGATTTTCATTGAAAACTCTTGGATGGGCCGCGGCTTGCGGCTGGAACGCGGCTTGTCTGCCGCAGGGCGTGCGGTCAACATTGGCCGCGATGAAGACCGCCCATTATCCCGGCTCGTCCCGGTGCTTGCCAGTCGCCCGCGCCGCGGCCTGCCTCCTGCTGGGCCTGAGCCTGCTGCTGGCCGGCTGCGGCAGCGAACGCGGCATGGTCCGCAAGCCGGCTCCGCCAACGTCCACCAAGGCCTGGCCGACGGTCCAGGTCAGCGACCCGGCATCGGTCAACAGCGTGCTGATGCGCGCCCTGGGCCTGGTCGGCACGCCGTATCGCTACGGCGGCAACACGCCCGACTCCGGGTTCGACTGCAGCGGGCTGGTGACCTACGTCTACCGCGACATGCTCGACCTGCGCTTGCCGCGGACCTCGCGCGAACTGGCCCAGGTCCAGGGGCCGAAGATCGCCGAAAATCGCCTGGCCCCGGCCGACCTGGTGTTCTTCGGCACCCGCGGCAACGTCAGCCATGTCGGCATCTATGTGGGCGAAGGGCGCTTCGTCCACGCCCCAAGCACCGGTGGCACGGTCCGGCTGGACCATCTGGACGGACCCTATTGGCGGGACCATTACACAGGCGCCCGGCGCGTTGTTAATTAAACGTGATTCCATAAGTGTGACTGCGGTCCGGTGCCACGCAACGAATTCCTAATGAAATTTGAACATATTCACCGAGGTCTAACGGCAGACTCCATGCTCCGCCGCGAAACCTTCACCTGCCCGTGACGATCGACGACCTGCCGACAGGCCAGCCGCTCACCACCCGCCGACTCCGTCGCGGTTCGCTTCACCTCCTCATCCTGGCCCTGCTGGGCATGTCCGCATCGCCGATGGCGATGGCCCAGGACGCCGCGCAGCCGCAGGTCGCCCAGGCCGTTTCCAGTGACGTCGCCACGGTGACCAGCCCGGTCGCGACCACCGTCGCCACCGGCATCCCGACCACGATCACCCCCAATTCCGCCGTCATTCCCGCCGGCCAGGCCATCGTGCCGGCCACTTCGGCACCGCTGGCCATCGCCATTCCGGCGTCCGCGCTGGTGCCGGCTGCCGCGGCTCCTTCGACCCTGGCCGCGACCACCAGCAGCGCCAGCCTGCGCGACAAGGCCACCCAGGCCGCCGCCGCCACCCTGACCGCCCTGCTGCCGCGACTGGCCGCCACCGACACGGTGCCGGTGATGGACCGCTCGGCGATGCTGGCTGGCGACCTGAGCCGCCTGCTGAGCAACTACAACCTGACCGGCGCAGCCACTGCGCAGGAATCGGATATCGGCAAGATCCAGAGCGTCCTGCAGCGCGCCCTGACCCTGCTGGGCACGCCGTACCGCTGGGGCGGCACCGATCCGGACAGCGGCCTGGATTGCAGCGGCCTGGTCGGCTACGTGTTCCGCACCGCACTGGGCGTGGACCTGCCGCGCGTCTCACGCGACATGGCCGCCAATGACAACGCCGAACTGATCAAGAGCCGTGACGAACTGCGCCAGGGCGATCTGGTGTTCTTCGGCGTGCGCGGCCGCGTCAACCACGTGGGCATCTACGTGGGCGAAGGCCGCTTCCTGCATTCCCCCAGCACCGGCAAGGATGTCCGCGTCGATACGCTGACCTCCGGCTACTGGGGCGGCCGCTTCATGCAGGCCCGCCGCGTTGACGATGTAGGCACGCGCAACTTCCGCAGACAGAAAAGCCGGCGCATGCGCCGGCTTTTTCATGGCGCACATCCCTGTGCGCCACCCTTCGGGCGGCTTCGCCGTGAAAAACGGCTGTCCTGCCGTTTTTTCATGGCCCATGTCGCTGTGCCCACCTGCGGGGCGGCTTTGCCCTGAAAAACGGCTGTCCTGCCGTTTTTTCATGGCCCATGTCGCTGTACACCACCTACTGGGCGGCTTCGCCGTGAAAAACGGCTGTCCTGCCGTTTTTTCATGGCGCACGTCGCTGTGCACCACCTGCGGGGCGGCTTCGCCGTGAAAAACGGCTGTCCTGCCGTTCTTCATGGACGAAGTTCAACGCGGCTCAGGTCGCTTCGGCATGGAAGGCTGCCACGGTCTGCTCGATGCCCTTGCTCAGTTCCATCACCTTCATCGCGTACTCGGCCAGGCGATGGTCCTCGTCGTTGGTCGGTGTCCATGCCGGCACCGCCGTCGGCTTGCCTTCGGCCTGGTCCATGGCCACGAACACGATCACGCAATGCGTGCACAGGCGGCTGGCAGCGTCGTGGCCATCCAGCCCAATATCACGCGCGCGCACGTCGACGGCGAAATGCATGCTGCTGGTGCCGGTGTGGACCAGCTTGGCGGTGACGGTCACCAGGTCGCCGATACGGATCGGGGCGACGAAGCGGATCCCGCCCACCGCCACGGTCACGCTGTAAGCGCCACTCCAGCCGACCGCCGCGGCATAGCCCACCTGGTCGATCCAGCGCATCACCACCCCGCCGTGCACCTTGCCGCCGTAATTGACGTCCTTGGGCTCGGCCAGGAATCGAAAAACCAGTTCACGTTGCTCACCGCGCATGGAAATCTCCGGCTGGGGACGATCAGTATGCCCGGCAGTGACATTGCCCTGGACGGTTGATCCGCAGACCGCGTTGTTGGAAGGAGCACCAGAGACAGCGAGCCGTGGCGCAAGTGGTACCGCGACAGTAATCACCCTTCTTCGGAGGGAAGCATAGGATCTGCGCACCAAGGGGGGACATCAATGAGCCACGCACTCCTGGGAGGGATGACATGGCGCACTTGGAGAATCCGAAATGTTGCGTGGTCTGGTTTGGCACGCCCACCCCGGATGAACGCGGAATACTGGCAGCCAGTGGCTGGTATCTGCGCGTCACCGAACTCACCACCGGGCACAACGTCGGCATCCGCAAGGGCGAACAGGTCCTGGGCCTGCTGGACCTGCGGAACAGCGACCAGCCCAAGCTGGAGGCACTGCAACAGATCACCAACGAACACCCCTACCTGACCCTGCTTGCGGCCATCGACGACAACGTGACGCCGGACCCACAGGTGCGTGACCTGCTCCGGCACTGCCAGGGAAGCTTTTCCACGCCGCTTGAGCTGGCCAATCTGCTGGAGCACATCGCTTCCAGCGATCACCCCGAGCGACCAAGGCTCAACGTCCTCGTCGGCCAGAGTCCACCGATGCTGCAGGTGTGCACCAACATCTACAAATACGCACCAGTCAATCTACCGGTGCTGGTGACCGGTGCCACGGGCACCGGCAAGGAGGTCGCCGCGCGTGCGCTGCACGCGCTGTCGCCACGTCGCGATCATCCCTTTGCGCCGCTCAACTGCGGCGCCCTGCCTCCCAGCCTGGTGCAGTCCGAGCTGTTCGGCCACGAGCGCGGCGCGTTCACCGGCGCAGCCACGCGCCGACTGGGCCTGTTCGAATCGGCCAACGGCGGCAGCGTGTTCCTGGACGAGATCGGCGATCTTCCGCTGGAAGCGCAGACCAACCTGCTGCGCGTACTGCAGGAAGGAACCCTGGAACGCGTGGGCAGCAATCAGCCGATCAAGGTCGATGTGCGCATCCTGGCCGCCACCCACGTCGACCTGGAGCAGGCGGTGGAAGCTGGACGCTTCCGCAGCGACCTGTTCTATCGCCTCAATGTCCTGCGCCTGCAGATGCCGCTGCTGGCCGACCGCGGTGAAGACATCGAGCTGATGGCACAGCATTTCCTGGACCGCTTCCGCGAGCACAACCCCATCCGCGCGCGCTCCTTCGACAACGGCGCACGCCGGGCGATGCGTGCGTTCGCCTGGCCCGGCAACGTGCGCGAACTGATCAACCGGATCCAGCGCGCCGCCGTGATGGCCGATCGCGAGCTGCTCACTGCGCGCGACCTGGAACTCGACGGTGTCGCGCCTTGCGGCCTCGCGCCGCCGTTGCACGACACGCGCGGTTGCGCCGAACGCACGGCAGTCATGGGGATGCTGCGCGAATGCGGCTTCAACGTCAGCCAGACCGCGCGCCGCCTGCAGGTGTCCCGCGTGACGCTCTACCGCCTGTTGCACAAACATGGGCTGCACGTCGAACAGATGCGCTGAGTGCGCCGCGCCCACCGCGGCACGGCCTTCGCCCAGCGCGGCCGCAAGGCGGCGCCACGCACACCGCAGGCGTGCGCCTGCAGGTGCCTACAGCGTATAAGGCACCTTGATGGCCAGGCTGAAGTCAGGTGCGTCCGGAGTCAGGCCGATCCCGAGCAGCGTCACCAGCGTGGTCTTCTGGTTCAAGGCGTAGGTCACGCCCAGGTTGAAGGCCGCCGCATTGGCATCGCTGCCGATCACCTTGACCCACGGCGTCCCGTCATAGCGCGTCTTGGCACGCGCACTGAAGCGCTCGGTCAAGGACATGCTCAGGCTGGTCCGCTCATTGAAGGCAAAGGCCACGCCCGCACCGAAGTAGTAGGAGTTGCCAAGCTTCACGCTGCCGGGGTTGGTCGTGTCCGGATTGCTGTCGATATCGTCGAAGTCGCGGTTGAACGAATAGGTCGCACCGAGGTTGGCGAACAGGATTGCAGGGTCGGCGGTCTTGACCGCTGACAGCCCCACCGTGGCCTGCCACACGCCGTTGCCCGTCGGCTGCTCCTCGGGAACGGCAAAGCGGATGAACTGATCGTCGTCGCGCTCCAGCACCTTCCATGGAATGCCGTAGGGCTCGCGCCCTGTCGGCGCAGTGATGCCGGCGGTGAGTACGGTCTCGGGCCAGCGCCCATGCTCGCCAAACAGCTTGTAATTGGCACTGAGGGCCACGTCGCCCAGGCCCGTGCCGGTGGTTTCCTCCTGCGCGATGGCGGCGGCCGATCCACCCGCCCCGCCCTTCTGGTAGACGGTCTTGCGACCCAGGTACGGCACATCCAGGTTCAACGTCAGCCGGGGGCTGACGCCCCAGCGCGCCGCCATGTTGTAGGTCAGCGTGTCCGACTCCACGTTCTCGATCGCGATGTTGCCCAGGAAGATCGCATCCAGCGCCAGGAAGCCATTGAGCGTGAACTGCTTCCGGTCATAGCGGTTGTAGCTGATGCTGTTCTCGATGGTCAGGCGTTGATTGAACAGCGCCTGGTTCTGCTGCTTGACATCGGCGACGCTGCGCACAGCCTCCCTGGCCTTGGCGGCGTCCTCGGCAGTCCCCGCGTAGTTGCCATCGGCCGGTCGCGATGGCGCAATCTGATCCGTGCGCGTGGCCGCGGCCGGCAGCGGCTCGTTCCTGGCGATGGCCGATGGGTCCACCGTCGAGGCCGGTGGCAGCTTGCCGTTGACCTTGGCCTGCAGGGCCTGCATCTGCATGTCCAACTCGCGCAGGCGTCGGATCTCCTGCGCGTAACTGGCCTTGATCTGCTCCAACTGTTGACGCATGGACTGCACCTCGCCCGGACTGGGCTCGGCCTGCGCCGCATCAAGCGGTTCAGCCGGTGCGGTCACTTGCTGCGCCTGTACGCCAAACGGCAGGGCCGCCAGCAGGCCTCCCGTCATCGTTACGCCAAGGCCATGAATCCATCCCGATGACTTGCGTTCCATGATCCCCATCCTGCTGAGTGCGAAGTCCATGCGTAAGGCGGTCAGAAATTCGAAGGCGTGACGCCACGGCTGAAACCGATGGCCTGCGCCACGTTCTGCATCAGCGCGCCACCGGCGCTGGCCGACTGCCGGATCAGGGTCAACTCCATGGAGTTGCTGATGTTCTGGTGATACCCGCCGAGCTGGATGGTCTGCCCCATGCTGCCGTTGCCGACCCACTGCTGGACCGCACCGGCGCCTTCGATCTGCAGCAGCACCCGCGCCGCGCCGCCATCGATGCCGGCCTGCGCCAACGCACCATTGCGATGGGCTGCGACGGTGGCCGAAGCCCCATGACCCAGGACGCCAGCACCGGCATCGACAAGCGGGATGCTTCCGCCTTCGAGCACGCGCAGGCTGGTCACGTTGGCCGCGCTGTTGTCGTCGCCCGCCACCTGCACGCTCTGCACCATGCCGTTGGCGTTGGCCAGGCCTGCGCCGTTGACGACGTGGCGCACTGACGGCGCCGTGTCGGCGAGCACGGTTGGCGCATCGCTCGCGGTGATGCTGACCACGGGTTCGAACGTCACCACGGGTCGCTGCTTGCCATCGCTGAAGTCCATGCCGATCTTCAACGCGCTCTGCAGGACCTGGCCGGTATCGCTCTGCCAGCTAGAATTCATCGTCACGCCGAACCAGGCCACGCTGCCGTCATCGACCGTGTAACGACCGCGCATGCCATCCAGTTCTTCGTCGGAAATTTCGGTGATTCCCGGCCGCTGGCTCGACGCCTCTTCCTGCTGCACGGGTTCGTCGGCATAGGCCTTGGCGGCGAACTGTGCGCCCACCAGCGCCATGCCCAGCGCCGCTACCCCATGAATCTTCATGACTGGCACTCCTAGAAAAGATCGGCGTGGGTAAACCCGAAATCGAGCAGTTCCGCGTCGGTGATTGGCCCCTGTCGCCCGTACAGCGCACGCGCGCTGGCCTTGCCGGTGCGCTCGAGCAGCACCGTGTTGCGATCGAAATCGCTCCCGATCACGATGAAGACCGCCTTGGTCGGCCACACCTGATCGAACTCCTGCATGCTGATGGTGCGATTGCCCAGGATCGGATCGGCCAGTTCGACGTCATCGCCGACGATCTGCTTGAGCACCACGAAATGACGGAACCCGCGCACGTCCATCAGCACCAATCCGGGCACCCGCAGTGAGCGCAGGCGCTCCTGGTCGACGCGATACCCGCGGCCACGCATGCCCAGCGATTCGACGTAGCGCTTGATGTCCAGCAGCGAGAATCCGCGCTGCGCCACGATCGCCTGATCCGAAACGCCCATCAGCCCATGGATCACGGTGTTCTCGTCCGCGTCCAGCCGATAGCCATACCGGAGGATGGTGGCCAGCGCCGCCGCGCCGCAGCTGTAGTCGGTGTGCTGGCGCACGATGTGGCGGAAACGTGCCTCGCGCATGCTCAGCACATCGCTTTCATACGGCGCCCCATTGGGGAGCACGCCGCTGAAACTGACGCCACCCGCATCAACCGGCGCCGCACCGCCGACGAGCGTCAACACCACACAGCACACCGCGAGTGTCCGGATCATGCCCAGGTCCTGTTCGCGAAAGAGGAAGAACCCCGCCCCAGACATGGGCGGGGTTCGGTCCGAACCGGGAAGCGATGCAACGTCCGGACCCGCCACGTTGGCCATCAGGCCAGTTGCGGCCCTTGTTACTCGCTGCCGCTCCCGCTACCGGTGGAAGGTTGCGCCACCGCCATTGCCAGGCTGTTGGCCTGCAGGTTGCCGGTACCGGCCGACACGTTCACCCCGATGTTGCCGGAGGCGCCGGAGAAGGCACTGCCGGACAACGAAGCGGTGTTGGTTGCGTTCTGCACGATCCAGTCGGTGGTCGTCACCGTGCCGGTCAGGTTCGCATCCAGTTCGGCATAGCCCAGTTCGATGAAGCCCAGCTCGCCGGACTCGCTGCCCTCGTAGCTGCCTTCGGAACTGTTGTCGAACGCGATGCCGCCCACGCCGGGACGGTTCGGGTTGGCGATGGCGCCCTGGGTATCGGCATCCCAGTCGCTGTGGCCGGTCTGGCTGCCGCTGGGATGCGTGTCGCCACTCCAGTTATCCGGGTAGAAGTTGTTGGCCTGGTAGGACATGCCCTCGCTGGTGGTGGTGCCCGAGGTCGTGCCCTCATAGCCGCCGTAGCCATAGCCCAGGGTGTAACCATCCACCGTGCCGCTGAGCGCCACGTCGACCGAGCTCGTGACTTCCTGCACGACGCCGGCGTTGGACACCATGTTGCCCGAGGAGATCTGGTTCGAGCTGACGCTGGACTGGGCAACCGCCGAGGTCGCGACCGAGGCCGACAACGCGTTTTTCTGCATGTTGTTGTTGCCGGACGTCACGTTGACGCCGATGTTGCCGGCGGCGTTGGCGAAGGCATTGCTATCGATCGACGCGCTGTTGGCGACGCCCTGGTTGAGGGTCACGTTGGACGCACCGGCCTGGTTGACGAACACCTCCGCGTCCGCCATGCCGAAGCTGAAGCTGGCATCGGCCGCCGACAGCGCGGCCGCATTGTCCTGCGCGTTGTTGTCACCGGCCGCGGTATTGAACTGAAGGTTGCCCGAGGCACCAGACCCGACGTCGTCGGTGATGCTGGCGTCGTTGGTCAGCAGGTAGTTCTCGGCGCCGTTGTCGCTGGTGCTCTGGCGATTGTCGATGACCGCCATGGCCGCCGAGTCGATATCGATGGTGCCGGTGACTTCGGGATCGCCGGAGAGTTTGATGTCCGTCTTCAGCTTCTGGTCCCTCTCCATGCTGACGTTGACGTCGTGCCTGTTACTGTCGCCGCGCTGCCGGCCGCCTTCCTGCGCAGCAACCGAACCGCTTGCAGTGACCACGGCCAGTGCTACGGCGAGCGTCGTCCATTTCAGATTCGCATTCATGATGGTTCTCTCTCTAGACTCGTGACTAGGTGGTTGTGCTCACGGCGTGGCTTGCACCGAAATTCCGAGTTGATTGCTGGTGGTATTGCCTGACCCCGCGATCTGGTTGAGTTGCAACACTCCCGTGAACCCTTGCAGCGCCGTGGATTCCACCGCGACCCTGCGCGAGCCGGCCGGCCCGCTGGTGCCCTGGGAAGATCGCTCCCCTGCCGACGCGTCGCGCACGGGCAAGGCCAGTGCCTCGTCCGACGTTTCGCGTATGCCCCGTTCGGCCAGCGCCGCCGTCACGACGTTGAGTTCGGTATTGCCCGAACCACTGGCCTGATTGATCGACACCAGCCCGTTGGCGCCGTTGAGTGCGTTGCCGCCGATGCTGGCGGTGGCGTGCATCGGGCCATCGCCGATGTCGCGGTCGTCGGCCACAAGCTGTCGCGCATCGACCTGCGCATCGGCGCGCTGCCCGCGCGCGATGCTGCGCAGGTTGGCCTGCAGGTTGGCGTCGCCCGCGGCGATGTTCACGGCGATCGCGCCACTGGCATCGCTCAGCGCCTGGCCGTCGAGGCGGCTGTCGGTGAGGTAGGCCAGCATCTGGCCGTAGTCATCCGCAGCCTGTGCATGTGCCAATGGCATGGCCAGCAGCAGCGTGCAGGCCATTGCGGCGATGCGGGCGAAGGCGATGAGCACGCTCAATTTCCCCCGGCCGGCGCGCCGCCAGCGGCGCCGCCCATGCCCGGGAACTGCGAAAGCGCGCCCGTCACCTGGTCTGCGATCCCACGAGTGGTATTGCCCAGCGACCCGGTGACGCCGCCCACCATCTGGTTGACCGTATTGCCGCCACTGTCGCGACTGGCCAGACCACCCAACGAACCAGACAGGCTCTGCTGGGTCATGCGTTCAACCGTGGTCTGGCCCTGCGCCTGTGGTCCGCCGGCCGCGCCAGCATCGAACGCGGCGTACTCCTCATCCGACAGCTCTCCCAGTTCCGAACGGCCTCGCGTGCCGAGGGCGCCGGACAACGCCTGCTGCGGGGATGGGTCCACGATCAGCGCCACGCCCGGCGGCGCAGGCCGATACGCCGGCCGTGCGGAAACATCACGCAGCAGGACGATCTCACCCGGGTTGGCCTGCACGCCTCGGCGCGCATCAGAGGCCTCGCCCGGGGCGCTGACGCCAAGCAGGATGATCAACACCAGTGGTGGGGCCTGCCGAATCCTTCCTAGGGTGCTCTGTCCCATCGTCCTTCCCCGGTTGCCATGCATGGGGCTGGAGCAGATGTCGTGCCAACTAATTTATCTTTTTGAATCAATCAATTAGATTTGAACAAGCCATAACAGCCCAGGGCGCGCTGTAACCCATTCGATACAGGCGGGCCCGCGGAAAGTCCGTATTGGCGAGGCCAGGCAAGGGTCTTGCCCTGGGCGAGGTGGTGTATCGAAACGCATACAGCGCGGCGGCGGTGTTACGAAAGTGTTCGCCCCCAAACAACTGCATCGCGAAGCATTTATTTTTGGCCGCTCAATGCCCAAAGCGCGTTGCCTTGCCGCGGCTTGGCCGATGGCCTTGATCGTCAGGTCGAGGCCCATCGAGCAACCACGAGAAGCCACGCGCCTGCCCGAATGATCGGACCATGGCGCCGATGCCGGGAGCCAATGGTGATGGCGCAAGCCGCAGTGATGGCTGGCCGGAGCCCTGATCTGAGTTGCGGTACCGTGCGCTTTCGCGCGATCCTGCGCGCCTCCAACTCAATGGAATGAATGCGTCATGCGTACGCTCATGGGTATCGTGCTTGGCATCGTGCTGGCTGCGGCCGTCGTTGCCGGTGCGTATTACGGTTACCAGCACCTGTACCGGCTGCCGAAGAGCTCGGACTTCTACACGGTCTTCAATCTTGCCGACTACGCGACCAATGCACCGCGCGAGGCGCTGGCCTGCGTCGTCGGCGGCTGGGCGCTCGCGGGCCTGATCGGCGGCGGGTCTGCCGCGCTGACCGCGCGCGCCAATCGCGGTGGTGCCGCGATCACTGTCGGCGCAGCGGTAATGCTGGGCGTGGTCGGGCTGGCGGCACTGATTCCCTTCCCAGCCTGGGTGACGGTGGCCAGCCTGCTGCTGCCGATCCCGCTGGCACTGGCCGCCACGCGCATGGCGACACCACGCCTGGAAGTCTGAAAACGCCCCACCCACATCCCACGGGACCGGCCGCGCAAGCGGCCGTTTCTCTATCCTGCGCACACGCCAGTGCCGCATCTTCCGGGTCGCCCATCATGGGCAGACGAACGCCGTGGCGGCGACAATCCACGCCACGACGTCAACCGGAACCCGCCTCCATGCGCCCTGCCCTGCTGCCTCCCATCCTGGCTTCGCTATGCCTGTCCTGCAGCGCGCAGGCCGTGCAGCCCCTGCCGCAACTGACCGCATATCACGTGGATCCCGCGTGGCTCACGCCGGTGGCGCCGGTACAGATCAGCGACCATGTGTGGCAGGTCGGGACCGCGCGCATTTCATCGCTGCTGATCAAGACCGACGCCGGCGCGATCCTGATCGATGGCGGCATGCCGCAGGCTGGCCAGCTGGTGCTGGCGAACCTGGCCAGACTTGGCGTGAAGCCCAGCGATGTACGCCTGATCCTGCACAGCCACGCCCATGCCGATCACGCCGGGCCGCTGGCCGCACTGCAGCGCGCGACCGGCGCCACTCTGGTGAGCAATGCCGAATCGGCCATCCTGCTGGAACATGGCGGCAGCGGCGACATCCACTTCGGCGACGACATGCTCTATCCGCCGGTGACGCCGGCGCGCATCGTCCAGGATGGGGAAGTGGTCACGCTGGGCAGCACCGCGCTGGCCGTGCATTTCACCCCCGGGCATACGCCCGGCAGCATGAGCTGGACCTGGACCGACACCTGGCAGGGCAAGCCGGTGCGCATCGCTTACGTCGATAGCCTGAGCGCGCCGGGCTACACGCTCGCCGACAATCCGCGCATTCCGCATCTGGTGGAGATGTTCCGCGGTAGTTTCGCCACCGTGCGCGCCCTGCCCTGCGACCTGCTGGTCACCCCGCACGCCGATGCCAGCGGCTGGGACTACGCCGACACAGCCAACCCGCATCCCAAGCCGATGACCTGCACGGCATACGCCGATGCAGCGGAGAAGAAATTCGACGCGCAACTGGCAGCGGAGAAGACACGCCTGTAGAGCGGAGCAAGCTCCGCTCTACAAAAGACGCACGACCGCTCCCATGTAGAAACGGCGCGCCGATGAAGGCACGCCGTTTTCATTTCTGCCGATTCAAAGGTGTCGCTGCACTAGCGCTCGATCACCTGCTCCACGCCGACATTGGTCGGCGCCGCATCGTAGACCTGCTTGTCCAGCATGCCGGTCTCGCGCGCGACCAGCACCGGCACCAGCATCTGCCCGGTAACGTTGGTCAGGGTGCGCATCATGTCCAGGATGCGGTCGATGGCGTACAGGTAGCCGATGGTTTCCAGCGGCAGGCCGGCAGCGGTCAGCACCACCGTGGCCATCACCACCGCGGTGCCCGGCACGCCAGCGGTACCAAAGCTGCCCAGCACCGAGGCGATCAGCACGATGAAGTACTGGTTGCCGCTCAACGGCACGCCGGTGTACTGCGAAATGAAGATCGCGCACAGCGCCGGATAGATCGCCCCGCAGCCATCCATCTTGATGCTGGCGCCCAGCGGCACGGCGAAGGACGCGTAATCCTTGTTGACGCCCAGGTTGTGGGTGATCGAACGCAACGCCACCGGCATCGCGGCGAAGCTGGACGAACTGACGAACGCCACCTGCATGCCCGGCGCGGCGCCGCGGAAGAACTTCAGCGGATTCAGTCCGTGGGCAATCAACAGGCCGCCATAGACGATGACGATGTGCAGCGCACAGGCGATGTACAGCGCCAGCACGAAGTTGCCCAATGGCAGCAGTTTCTCGAAACCGTAGGCACCAACCAGTGCGGCGATCAGGCCGAAGGTGCCGATCGGCGTGACCTCCAGCACGAAGCGCGTCACCTGAATCATGATCTCGCTCATCTGTGCGGTGAGCTTGCGCGCCTCGGCCACGCGGTCACCCAGCTTGACCATCGCAAAGCCGAGCAGCGCGGCGAAGAAGATCACCGGCAGGATCGAACCGCGACCGGCGGCCAGCACGGTTTCACCTGCGGCGTTGGTCTTGGTGCCGATGCCGGTCAGCGCGTAGAACGGATTGGACGGCACCACGTCCAGCAGCACCTTGATCGGGCTGGGCACGTCACGCGGCTTCCAGGCCGTATCGATGGCGATGCTCAACGCGCCGGTGCCTGGCTTCATCACCGTGCCTACCAGCAAACCGATGCCCACCGCCAGGCAGGCCGTGATGACGAACCAGCCAAAGGTGCGCGCACCCAGCGCTGCAATCGACTTCTGCCCGCTCAAGGCCGAGATCGCATTGATCACCGCGAAGAACACCAGCGGGATCGCGATCATCTTGATCAGGGTGACGTACAGGTCGCCCAGCGGCCCGAACCAGATTTCCGCATTCGGCCCGAATGCCCAGCCGGCCAGCGCGCCCAGCACAAAGCCGGCCACCACACGCTGCCAGAACGGGATCTTCAGCCACGCCTGTACGAGTTTCATTGAAGCACCTTGCCCAACATGACAATCAAGACCGCACCTTAGCCCAGGCACCGGGCCATGGCGACGCCCGGCGTGGAACCCGGCGGACCAGTGACGGGACATCGGACGCCGGCCCGTGTCGATGACATCGTCGACAGCCGTCATGGGACTGCCGCAGGGGCTGCGCATAATCGGCGGTCGACTCCACTGGAACCCGCTCCCCGCATGCGTCAAGCCACCCGCATCGCCACCGCCCTGACCGTCACCCTGCTGGCCGGGTGCGCGACCTCAGCGCCGTCGTCCACCTCCGCGGCCGCGCCACGGGTCGAAGTGCCCAGCGTCGCCCACCCGCAGGGCGAAACCCCACAGTGGTGGTACCGCAGCGGCGCCGCCCGGGCCGCCAGCAACGGCGCGATGGCCGGCAAGGCCCGCAACGTGATCCTGTTCCTGGGCGATGGCATGAGCCTGACCACCGTGGCCGCCGCGCGCATCCTGGAAGGCCAGCGCAAGGGCAGCTCGGGCGAAGAAAACGCGCTGAGCTGGGAAGGCTTCCCCGCCACCGCGCTCAGCAAGACCTACAACACCGATTCGCAGACGCCGGATTCGGCCGGCACCATGACCGCGATCATGACCGGCGTGAAGTCGCACATGGGCGCCATCGGCGTCAGCGCCGGCACCCGCGACGACTGCGCCGACAGCTTGAACAAGGGCCTGCTGACCTGGCTGCAACTGGCCGACAGCGCCGGCATGGCCACCGGCATCGTCACCACCGCGCGCCTGACCCATGCCACGCCCGCCGCCACCTACGCCCGTACGCCCGAACGCAACTGGGAAAACGACGCAGACCTGCCCGAGTCCGCCAAGACCGCCGGCTGCACCGACATCGCCCAGCAACTGTTGACCGATGCCCGCTTCGGCCGCGGCCCGCTGGTCGCCCTTGGCGGTGGCCGCAGCGAATTCCAGCCTGCGACCGAGCGCGATCCCGAATACGACGACAAGGTCGGCCTGCGCCTGGACGGCCGCGACCTGGTGGCCGAGTGGAAACAGGCCCATCCGGGCGGCGTCTACGTGTGGAATACCGAAGAACTGGAAGCGGCCAAGGACGCCCCGGCGCTGCTCGGCCTGTTCGAACCGGACCACATGCAGTTCGACCACGACCGCAACCGCACGCCGAAAGGCGAGCCGAGCCTTGCCGAGCTGACCGCCACTGCGATCAATACCCTGTCCAGCAGACCGGAAGGCTTCGCCCTGATGATCGAGGGCGGCCGCATCGACCACGCCAACCACAACGGCAACGCCTTCCGTGCGCTGGATGAAACCATCGCCCTGTCCGATGCCGTGCGCACCGCGGTGCAGACCGCGCCGCCGGACACGCTGATCATCGTCACCGCCGACCATTCGCATTCGTTGAATTTCGTCGGCTATCCGGTGCGCGGCAACCCGATCCTGGGCAAGGTCCGCGGCCTGGGTGGCGAAGACGGCGACCGCACGCAATACGCGCGCGACCAGACCGGCATGACCTACACCACGCTCAGCTACGCCAACGGCCCCGGTTATCCCGGCGCCAGCAACACCCAGCCGCAGGGCCCGAAGCACACCCCGCACGAGCCGTCCGACGTGCAGCCTTCCACCGGCCGCCCCGACCTGACCAATGTCGACACCGAGGCACCGGACTACCTGCAGGAAAGCATGATCCCGCTGAAGTCCGAGACCCACGGCGGCGATGACGTCGGCATCTGGGCCACCGGCCCGGGCAGCCAGTCCTTCCACGGCACGGTCGAGCAGAACACGATCTACCACCTGATCGTGCAAGCCACCCCAAAGCTGCGTGAGCGACTGTGCGTGGCAGGCACCTGCGATGCCAACGGCGTGCCGGTGGAGTTGCCGGTGTCGAAGACGTTTGAAGTGGAGTGAGGTGCTGAGGTGGTAAGCGCGCATTGATGCGCGCCTTGCCTCTGCTCGTTAGAACTCACTTGTTTCTGCGGCTCATCCTCCATGAAGCAAGAGCTTTACCGACTTCGCCGTTGAAAACCGCGCCACTTCGCGGCACGACCTCCTTTCTTGCTCATGCAGGAAAGATAGGCAAAGAGGCGCTTTTCAACAGCCGCAGATCTGAAAGCCAAAAGCAAAGGCAGCGGAGCAAGCTCCGCTCTACAAGAGCCGCATCGCGACCATCTGAAAGAACACATGACTCGTAGCGCCGAGCTTGCTCGGCTGCTCCTGTGCCGTTGCCGTTGCCGTTGCTCAGATCTTGATCTTCAGCGCCTTCAAAGCGAGCTGAGCACCGCAGGCTGATCGGGCCGAAGAGGCGCCCTTGTTTGAGCGTAGCGAGTTTGGGCGCCGTGCCCGATCAGACGAGGAGCACAGGGCACCGATGCGCAGCATCGGCGAGTGTCGGCGCCCACGGTTTTGGCTACTTTTGCCAAGACAAAAGTAGCTCGTGCGGCGGAGCCGTGCGAAAGCTCTTGCCTTGCTTCCAGAAAAACGAAAGCACAGCGAAAAGTCAGAACGGCTTCGCCAACACCAGATACACAATCACCACCAGCAGGACCACTGGCACCTCGTTGAACCAGCGCAGCGCCTTGCCCGATGGCAGCGCCTTGCCCGATGGCAGCGCCTTGCCCCTGGCCAAGCCCTTGAGCCAGCGCCCGGTCACGATGAAGTGCGCCAGGATCAGCACCACCAGTCCCAGCTTGGCGTGCAGCCAGCCTGCGCGGCCGCCGACCATCGTCGGGAAATCCGGGATGAAGTGGTACCCCAGCCACAGCACCAGGCCGAAGATCACCGCGATCCCGAACATCACATGGCCGAAGCGGTACAGCCGCCGGCCCATCAGTTCCAGGCGGGCCTGCACGTCCGGCTGGCCCTTGCTTTCAGCGATGTTCACCAGGATCCGCGGCAGGTAGAAGACCGCCGCCATCCACGCGATGACGAACAGCAGATGGAAGGTCTTCACCCAGAAATAGGCCTGCATGGAACTTCACTCCGTGGCGCGCACAGCTGCGGTAAGGCGATCATTGTCCCCCATCCCTCCCCGGCGACGCATCTTGGACAAGCAGTACGACCACGACTATTTCCAGCGCTGGTACCGCCAGGGCGACATCGGCGGCCCCGCGCGCCTGGCCCGCAAGGTGGCCCTGGCCGTGGCCTGCGCCGAATACTGGCTGGAACGACCGGTGCGCACGGTGCTGGACATCGGCTGCGGCGAAGGCGCCTGGCGCGCGCCGCTGCTGAAGCTGCGTCCCAAGGTGCAGTACCTGGGCTTCGACAGCAGCATCTACGCGGTCCAGCGTTTCGGGACGCGGCGCAACCTGCATCACGCGACGTTCGGCGATTTCCAGTGGCTGCGCCCAACAGCGCCGGTCGACCTGCTGGTCTGCGCCGACGTACTGCATTACGTGCCCGATGCCGAACTCAAGCGCGGCCTGCAAGGCCTGGGCGAGCTGTGCGGCGGCGTGGCGTTCCTGGAAACCTTCACCGCGCAGGACGCATTCGAAGGCGACCACGACGACTTCAAGCCGCGACCCGCCGCCTGGTACCGCCGGCAGCTGGGCAAGGTCGGTTTCAAGCCAGCCGGCTCGCACTGCTGGCTGGGGCCAGGCCTGGCCGACGAGGCCGCGGCACTGGAAACCACCGCGTGATCCCGACTCCCCGAGGCGTTGTCGCTCGACGACGCACCGGAAAAGGGAAAGGAAATGGCGAATTCACGTCAGATCCGTCGCGTTCGGATATGCTGCGCCGCGGCAACCGCCTGTTCTGTAACGGCTTCTACATATGATGCTTTACCAGTGGCATGAAATGGGCCGCCAATGGATGGCCCCGTGGGTGCATCTGGCCGACGCCAGCTCGCGTGCGTTTTCCGATCCCAACAGTTGGTTGTCCAACCTGCCTGGCGCGCAGCGCATCTCGGCCTACAACGAGCTGATGCACCGCCTGGGCAAGGACTACGAAAAGCCCGACTGGGACATCCCGGAAGTCGAGGCCGAAGGCCGCACCGTGCCGGTGATCGAGCAGGAAGTGCTGACCAAGCCGTTCTGCCGGCTGCTGCGCTTCAAGCGCTTCACCGATGACCAGGCCTATATCGAAAAACTCAAGCTCCAACCGACCGTGCTGGTGGTGGCGCCGCTGTCCGGCCACCACGCCACGTTGCTGCGCGATACCGTGCGCACCCTGCTGCGCGACCACAAGGTCTACGTGACCGAGTGGATCGACGCGCGCCTGGTGCCGGTGGAGGAAGGCGGTTTCGGACTGGAGGATTACGTCGCCTACATCCAGGACTTCATCCGCCACATCGGCGCCGACCAGCTGCACGTGATGAGCGTGTGCCAGCCGACCGTGCCGGTGCTGGCGGCGGTGTCGCTGATGGCCGCCGCCGGCGAAACCACGCCGCGCTCGTTGGTGATGATGGGTGGGCCGATCGATGCGCGCGTCAGCCCGACCCAGGTCAACGACCTGGCCACGCAGAACCCGCTGTCGTGGTTCGAGAACAACGTCATCCACACCGTACCCGTGAACTATCCCGGCCACGGGCGTGAGGTCTATCCGGGCTTCCTGCAGCATGCCGGATTCATCGCGATGAATCCCAACCGGCATTTCATGTCGCACTGGGATTTCTACGCCGACCTGGTCAAGGGCGACCTGGACGATGCCGACGCGCATCGCCGGTTCTACGACGAATACAACGCCGTGCTGGACATGCCTGCCGAGTTCTACCTGGACACCATCCGGATCGTGTTCCAGGAATTCCTGCTGCCTCGCGGGGAGTGGGACATCGGCGGTGAGCGGGTCAATCCGGCCGCGATCAGCCGTACCGCGCTGCTGAGCATCGAAGGCGAGCTGGACGACATCGCCGGGCTGGGCCAGACCAAGGCGGCCCAAGCGCTGTGCACCGGCATCCCGAAAGCCAAGCGCAAGCACATCACGGTCAAGGGCGCCGGCCATTACGGCATCTTCAGCGGCCGCCGCTGGCGCGACGAGGTGTATCCGGACGTCAAGGCATTCTTCGCCAAGTACAACGCCTGATCCGCTTCAGCCGCATCAACAAAAAACCCGCCGTGACTGGCGGGTTTTTGTTGATGGCGGCCTAGACCGTAGCCCGGGTGGTAAGCAGCCCCCGCGTGATCCCAGGTGCGGCCGTTGGCCTTACCCGGGCTACGACATCACACCACCGGCGAACGCACCAGCAGCTGCTTGGCCAGCCAGCCGTGCATGTGGCCGATAGCGCGGGCCAGGTGCAAGGTGACGAACAGCAGGATCAGCCCAGCGAAGGTCACCAATGGAATCGCCCAGGCGTTGCTGATGGTCACGCTGACCCCGTCCACCCATACATGCGAATCGTCCCAGAAGTACAGCAGCGGCGCGGCCAGCATGCCCAGCGAAGCCGACAGCAGGATGGTGGCCAGGGTGAAGTACACGATGCCCAGCGGCAGCATCAGCAGCAGGTACAGCATCGTGCTCCAGGTGCGGCGGTCGGTGAACATGTCGCCGATGCGCGACAGCCACGGCCGGTCGCGCTGCGTGTAAAGCGGACGGCGCGGCATACGCTGGCCCAGCAGCGCCTCGACGATGCGGCCTTCCACCAGCGACAGCACCCGGATGGAGCCGAAGAACAGCACCAGCAGCGGTAGACCGATGATCAGGATCAACGTGCCCAGCGAGATGGATGCGCCAGTCACGACCCAGGTGAAGTAGAACGTGCCGGTGATCATCGACAGCAGCATGTAGAACAGCGCGCCATAGGTACGCGGGTCTGCCGCGACGCCGAAGAACTTGCCGATGGACGAACGCCGTGGCGGCGGCGGCGGCGCGCGCAGCGCGCGGGTCACCGTGACTTCGGTCTGGCGATAGATGTCGGCCACTTCTTCCGGCGCGCCGTAGCTGCCGGCGACCGAAGCGATGACCTCGGCCTCGGTCTTGCCGGCCTGTTCGCCCAGTTCCGAGCGCAGGTATTCCTCGGCGTCGTACAACGCGTCCTGGATCATGGCCGGGTCAGCACCCTTCAGCGCCGCCCGCAGCTGTTCCAGGTATTCGGGGATGGTGGTGGGCAAACCTTGTGCGTTCATGCGGTGGTCCCCCTCAGGACGGTGTCAACGGAATCGCGGGTGGCACGCCAGGCGGCGGCCCATTGCGTCAGGGTTTCGCGCCCCGGCTCGGTGATGCGGTAATAGCGCCTGGGCGGACCTGACGCCGATGGTTCCACATGGCTGTCCAGCAGGCCGGCGCCCTCCAGGTTGCGCAGCACCGGATACAACGCGCTCTGCTTGCCCGACAACACCCCTTCGCCCAGCAGCTCCATGCGCTTGGCGATCAGATACCCGTAGAGCGGTTCCCCGGCCTGGGCCAGCACCGCGAGCAGCGCCAGCGAGACCGTGCCGGCGCTGAGCTCCTTCTGGAACTTCTTGAGTTGGGTCTCTGGATCGCCCATTGCCGGCCCCCTGCCACTAGGTTGAAGACGATACTAGTGCGAAGTCCGGTATAGCGGATGTGCCGGTAGTCATGCGACCCGATCGGCCGCCTGGAACGTGGCCATGCGCGGGTTGCCGGGTTCACCGGCGCTGGCGCACGATGCGCGGCATGAGCCTGTTGCCTTCGAACACCCCTTCCGCCCCCCTTCCTCCGCAACCCCCGTCCTCTCCAGGCAACCCCGCCTGCGTCATCACCTGCGCCTCGTACGACCAGAGCGGCAAGCGGCGCGACCTGACCCTGGACCAGATCAGCGACGTGCTGGCGACCGACGATGGCTCCTTCGTCTGGGTCGGGTTATACGAACCGCACCAGGACGTCCTGCTGAAGCTGCAGGAGGAGTTCTGCCTGCACGACCTGGCCATCGAAGACGCCAGCAAGGCGCACCAACGCCCCAAGCTGGAGGCCTATGGCCAGTCGCTGTTCCTGGCCATGCACACCGTGCAGGTCATCGACGAAAAGATCCGCTACGGCGAGACCCAGGCCTTCCTGGGCCAGCGCTACCTGATCACCGTGCGCCATGGCGCCTCGCTGTCCTACACGCCGGCGCGGCTGCGGATCGAGCGCGAACCGGACCTGCTGCAGCTCGGGCCGGCCTTCTGCCTGTACACCGTGCTGGACTTCATCGTCGACAACTACCTGCCGATCATCGAGGAATCGCGCAACACGCTGTTCTCGCTGGAACGCGACATCTTCTCCGAGACCTACAAGGGCGCCGTGGTGCGGCGCCTGTACGACCTCAAGCGCGAGCTCACCCTGATGCGCGTGGCAGTCGGCCCGTTGCAGGACGTGCTGAACCACCTGGTGCGCACCCAGAGCCCGCTGGTGCCCGAGGAAATCCGCCTGTACATGCGCGATGTCCACGACCACGCGCTGCGGGTCAACGACGGCATCGACACGCTGCGCGAGATGCTGGGCACCGCGCTCAGCGTCAACCTGTCGCTGGTCACCCTGGGCCAGGGCGAAACGGTCAAGCGCCTGGGCGCCTGGGCCGCCCTGCTGGCCGCGCCCACGCTGATCACCAGCTGGTACGGCATGAACTTCGACAACATGCCCGAGCTGCACACGCGGTTTGGATACATGGCGGTGATCGGGGTGACGATCGTGGCCTGCGGCGTGCTGTATGGCCTGTTCAAG